>NZ_JAPCHW010000004.1 GCF_026107515.2 Glutamicibacter sp. MNS18
TGTTGCACGCCGTTTTCTTGTGTTTGGTTTGATGGTTTAGACGCTCTAAAACCTATACGAGAAGCGGCGTGCGCTGCTATTTAAGGGGCCCGGCGACCCACGGATCAGTCACAAGCGCCTTAATTGTGTGCTGGTCTTGTGGGATACCAAAGTGTCACCCGCCCGGAGACCCGGTGCCAGTCTGGCTGCACGAGGTCGTGCAGTGTTCCAGGCGAGGTTCGGCCGCTCACAGAACGGGGATTCAAGGTAACTTCGCCGCCAGCGCCATGGCCGTTTGGGCTCCAAGATCTTACTGGTGGCGACACAGGGATTGCTGTCTGGTGACGTCACGCGGATACCCCGGTCACAGGCCGGCGGTTTGCGTAGACGTACTTGTTCGGAAACTGCCAACCAGTAGGAGAGTCGGTTTTGGCCAGGGGGAAGGGAGACCGGGCCGGGTTACCGGACGTCGAGCGTGGCGAGGTGACCGAGCAATTCGATTTCGGCGGTATCAAGGTACTTGCGCAGTTCTTCGGCAGCCTCGAATCGTTGCCCGTCCGAGAGTTTGCGCACCAGCGCGGCGTTGCGCTCTACGTAGTGCGAGTGGAAATCAGGGGCATCGCTCATCGCGTGGAAGACCAGGCGCATGCGTGCCAGCACCCTGCCCATGAGCTCCTGCAGCAATTCGCTGCCGGAGCTGGCGATAACCAGTTCATGGAAGTTCTGGTTGGCATCGGCCATTTTCTGGATGTCTCCGGCGGCCAGGGCCGTGAAGGCCTCAGCGATGACTTGCTCCATGGCAGGTACATCCAGGTTCGGCCCCCAGGCCAGAGCGGCTGGTTCGATGGTGCGCCGTACCGCGTAGATCTCCTTGATATCCTCGGCATCCGGGGAAGCGACAAAAACCCCACGATTGGGGATGCGGTTGATGATCAGTTCGCTGTCCAGCAGGGTGAAACCTTCACGCAGCGTATTGCGTGATACCCCCAGGGCTTCGGACAGTGCCTGCTCGGAAAGCTTGGCTCCGGGGTGAAGGCGTCCCTCGGCGATCTGTCGGCGCAATGTGGAGGCGACCCACGAGCTGGTATGCGCATGGGTCGAGCCATCCTGATGGGGTATGGAGGGAAATGCCGCTTTCACGTTCATGCCTTTTAACTTAGTGCACCAACGACCCCTTCACCGTAAACGCTAGGAGATCGAGCCCAGCGATTCGCCGCGTTTGACCGTGGAACCTGCTTCCAGTGCGGCCCGGGTGAAAACCCCGTCACGGTGCGCCGCAACAGGATTCTCCATTTTCATTGCCTCCAGGACAACCAGGGTTTGTCCCGCGGTGACCTCCGCTCCGTCCTCGACCTGCCAAGCCACCAGGTTTCCGTCCATCGGGGACGGCAGACAGTTGCCTTCCGCAGTGGCCTTGGAGACATCCGGTGACGGGATCGCGTGCCCGCCGTGGCGTACCGCATTGAGCAGATCTGCCGGCAGTCCGATCTGCATGGACTGGCCGTTCAACTCGATGGTCAGCGTCTCACGTTCCCCGCTCGGGGAGGGAAGCTCGATGTCCTCGCTGCCCGCCAGCTGCTCCATGAATTCGGATTCGATCCAGGTGGTGTACACCCCGAACCGGTTCTCGGCGGTGAAGTCCTCGTGTTCGGCAACCGCCTGATGGAAAGGCAGGACTGTGGCCACACCGGTCACCACCATTTCACCCAGTGCCACGCGTGCTCGCGCCAGGGCCTGCGAACGGGTGGCACCGGTGACGATAAGCTTGGCCATCAGCGAGTCGTACTGGGCAGGGACCACTGAATTGGTGCGCACCCCGGAATCTACCCGGATTCCGGAACCGGTCGGCGCCTCGAAGGCCGTGACCATTCCCGGGGTGGGCAGAAAACCACGGGCCGGATCCTCTGCGTTGATCCGGAACTCAAAGGCATGGGCGATCGGCTCCGGATCCTGGGTGATGGAGAGCCTTTCTCCGCGGGCAATGCGGAATTGTTCGGCTACCAGGTCGATCCCGGTGGTTTCCTCGGTGACCGGGTGCTCGACCTGCAAGCGGGTGTTGACTTCCAGGAATGAGACCAGCCCGTCGGGGGCCACCAGGTATTCCACGGTTCCGGCCCCCACATAACCGGCCTCCCTGCAGATCGCCTTGGCTGATTCGTGGATCTCTCGGCGTTGTTCCTCGCTCAGGAACGGGGCCGGGGCCTCTTCCACAAGTTTCTGGTGGCGGCGCTGTAATGAACAGTCGCGGGTGCCGACGACCACCACGTTGTCGTGGGTGTCAGCCAGTACCTGCGCCTCTACGTGCCGGGGCTTATCCAGGAAGCGTTCCACGAAGCATTCTCCGCGACCAAAGGCCACGGTAGCCTCCCGCACCGCCGATTCGTAGGAATCGGCGATCTCGTCCATGGAGCGGGCGATCTTCAATCCGCGGCCCCCGCCGCCAAAGGCCGCCTTGATGGCGACCGGCAGGCCGTGTTTCTCGGCAAAGTCGCGGACCTGATCGGCGTTCTCCACTGGACCGGGAGTCCCGGGTACCAGCGGTGCCCCGGCCCGGACAGCGATGCCGCGGGCGGTGACCTTGTTGCCCAGATCCCGGATCGACTGCGGGGACGGGCCGATCCAGATCAGGCCAGCATCATTTACGGCCTGGGCGAAATCGGCGTTCTCCGACAGGAACCCGTAACCCGGGTGGATCGCGTCTGCCCCCGAGCGACGGGCAATGTCGATGATCTTCGCGATGTCCAGGTAGGTTTCGGCCCCGGTACTACCACCGAGCGGGTAGGCCTCATCGGCCCGCTTGACGTGCAGGGCATCGGCATCCGGGTCCGAGTAGATCGCCACGGACGTTAATTGGTTATCGGCCGCGGCGCGGGCAATGCGAACGGCGATCTCACCGCGGTTGGCAATAAGCACTTTCTTCATGCTGGACAATCCTTCGTTTCTGATGGCGGTGTATCGACGAGTACAAAACGGATGGTGGTGCCCGGTGGCAGCTGCGCGGCGGTGGAAAGATCCTCGGCGACCACGGTGGCGATGACCGGGTATCCGCCGGTAACCGGATGATCGGCCAGGAACAGGACCGGCAGGCCGGACGGCGGCACCTGCAAGGCGCCGGGCACTACGCCCTCGCTGGCCAGCTCCCCGCTGCGTATACGGGACAATGCTCCACCGGTGTCGGACAGCAAACGTACACCCACCCGGTTGGACTCGGCGGAGATACTCCAGCGCTGGGAAACCAGCTGCTGAAGACCCGGGCTGCCGAACCAGTCGTCACGGGGCCCGGGTACCACCCGCAACAGGTAGTCACCGGCGTCATCGGTGTGCGGCAGGGTTGAAGGCTCGGGAAGACCCACTGCCGGCAGGTTCAGGTCCGGGCCCACAGTCAGCTGCTGCCCGGCAGCCAACGGTGGGGGACCGAGGCCGGAGAGGGTATCGCTGGACGCAGAATCCAGCACTTTGTCCACGGTGAATCCGCCGCGTACCGCCAGATAGCTGCGCAGGCCCCGGCCGGAGGGTGTCAGTGCCAGGGTCTCTCCTGACAGGAGCGCGAACGGGGTGTTCATCGCAGGGCTGCGCTCGGTGCGGAGGTCGTCATTCTCGGCCGGGGTGACCCTTAGGTCGGCCTCGGCGCCGGTCACGGCCAGGACCACGTCCTGTAGTGCACGAAGTTGCATCGAACCGGTGAGGTTCTCGATGACTGCAGCCTGTGATCGATTGCCCACCAGCCGGTTGGCCTGCCTGCTGGAGGCGGTGTCCGCGGCACCTGAGACGGTGACTCCCAGATTGCCTTGGCCGGGGCGTCCAAGGTCCTGGAACAGCGATTGCAATCCGGGATCCAGTACCTGTAGCCGGGCACCGGTACGGGTGGACGAAGTGCGCGCCGGGGCGGATGCGCCGGGGCGGATGCTGGTCCGTTCGGTGACGGGGACAAACCGTACGCGGTCCTGAGGGTGGATCAGCGCCGGGTGCTCGCGGTCCAGATCCCACATCGCTGTCTCGGTGTGCCCGAGCAGTTGCCAGCCACCGGGGGACTGGCGGGGATACACCGCCGAGTAGCCACCGGCCAGGGCAACCGACCCGGGAGGTACCGCAGTGCGTGGGGAGCTGCGCCGTGGCACGTTCAGCACCGAGTTCTCACCGAGGAGGTAGGCGAAACCCGGGACGAATCCGCCGAAGGCAGCGGTCCATGTCTGGGAGGTATGTGCTGCGATCACCGCTTCGACGCTCTGCCCGGTCAGTTCGGCGACTTTGGCCAGGTCCGTACCGTTGTACGTGACTTCCACGGTGATCAGCTTGCCGACTTGTGCCCCGGCCACACCCAGGTCAAGTAGGGGAACCAACGCTGCGGCACGTTTCGCGGCACAACGGCTGTCGGTCTTAATCAGTACCGTTCTCGCCGCGGTCAGCACGTCGAGTTGTCCGGGCAGCGGGCTGGCCTCCAGTGCGGCGTTGAGGGCCAGCACCGAGTCCAGGTCCTCCAACTCCACCAGGACCGACCGGGTTCCAGCTAAGCGTATGTGTTGCACACTCATACGAAGCTCTTGATATCGATGCCCGAGGATTCCAGACCGGCGCGTACGGCCGCGGCTACAGCAATCGCACCCGCTGTGTCCCCATGGACGCAGATGCTCTCGGCCTCGGTGCGGATGATGCTACCGTCCACCGCCTTGATCTGTCCGTCGGAGGCCAGCCGGATCATGTTCTGGGTGATTTGTCCCGGGTCATGCAGCACCGCATGGGGTTGGGTACGGGAAACCAGGGTGCCATCGGGATTGTAGTTGCGGTCCGCGAAGGCCTCGGCGACCGGGCGTAACCCCGCTTTCCCGGCTTTGCTCAGGGCCAGCGACCCGGGAAGCAGCAACACCGGCAGGTCGCGGCCGAAGGCGCGGATGGCATCGATGACCGCCTGGGCGTGTTCCTCGTGATGAACGATCGCGTTATAGAGGGCCCCGTGTGGCTTGACGTACTTGACCTCGCCTCCGGAAGCCCGGGCGATCGCGTCCAGGGCTCCCAGCTGGTAGAGGATGTCATCAGCCAACTCGGAACCCGACATTTCCACGAAGCGGCGCCCGAATCCGGCTAGATCGTGATAGCCGACATGGGCCCCGATATTCACGCCGGCGGCAACCGCTTCGCGGCAGGTACGGGCGATGGTCTGCGGGTCTCCGGCATGAAAGCCGCAGGCGACATTGGCGGAGGACACCGAGGTGAAAATTGCGGCGTCATCACCCATGGTCCAGTTCCCGAAGGACTCTCCCACGTCTGAATTCAGGTCGATGTATGGCATCTGTGATCTCCGTCTCGCGTTGTCGTACAACTCAAGAATGCACGAAAAACACAGATTGTTCAACAATCTTGGTGAAATTTCCCTGGGTAACCGGAGGCCAGTCGTTGGGCAGGGGGAGGTGGTACACGAAAACCGCGGGCCCCGGGATGATTCCGGGAACCCGCGACTGTGGCGCATGTGTACACGTGCTACCGGCTGCGGACCTCGCGCGGCACCGTGATGAATGGCGCCAGCAGCAGGCCGAGGGTGGCCAGGATCGCGCCGATCATGAAGGAAGTATGTGCCCCGGCGAACAGGGCATCACCCAGCGCGGAGCCCTGTGCCAACCGACCCTCGGCCAGCATCGACATCACGGTCACGTAAATCGTGGTGCCGATCGCGCCACCGAGCTGCTGTCCGGTGTTGAAGATCGCCGACCCGTGGCCGTACAGCTGCGGCTTGACGGTGGCCAGCGCCGAGGACAGCAGACCGGTCATCAGCAGGGCCAACCCGATCGAGAAGATGATGTGGTTGATCATGAACACCCACAGCTCGGTCTGGGCATCGACCGTGACATACAGCCACTGTCCCAGGGCGAGCATGGCGGCACCGGGGATCAGCACCGGACGGGGGCCAAAGCGATCGTAGACGCGGCCGAAGACCGGTGCCACCAGAGCCTGGGCCAGCCCGCCGGGCAGCAACATCATGCCGATGGCCAGGGTTCCGATGCCGGCACCGGATTCCAGGATGATCGGAACCATCACCACGGTGCCCAGTAGGGTACCCATGGCGATCATGATCAGCAGCACGCTGAGGGTGAAGGTGCGGTTGGAGAAGGGGGTGAGGTTCAACAGCTCGCGTCCGGTGCGGGTGAGCTTGATCTGGCGGGTGACGAACAGGGCCAAGCCGACCAGGCCGATCGCGAAGCTGGCCACGGTCAACGCGGTATTCTCCGCGACGCTCTCCAGGCTGGAAATACCGTAGACCAGGAAGCCGAACGCCACGGCCGACAGGATGACTGAGAACACGTCTACCGGGATCCTGCGGGTCGATGCGGGCATCTTGATGAACAGGATGCCCAGCACCAGGATGACCAGCGCAAGCGGTGTCATCAGCACGAAGATCATTTGCCACGAGAAGCTGCTGACAATGGCCCCGGAGACGGTCGGGCCGATAGCCGGGCCCACGGAGATCACGATGGAGTTCAGGCCCATGACCGCCCCGCGCTTGTGGATCGGCACCAGCGACAAGGTGGTGGTCATCAGCAGGGGCAACACGATGGCGGTACCGGCGGCCTGGATGATCCGGGCCAGCAGCAGGAAGATGAAGTTCGGGGCGAAGATCGCGATGACCGTACCAACCAGGAAGCTCACCAGTGCAAAGATGAACAGGCTCCGGGTGGAGAAACGCTGCAGCAAGAACCCGGTGGTGGGGATCACTACCGACATGGTCAGCAGGAATCCGGTGGTCAACCACTGTCCTGCGGCCGCCGAAACCTGCATGTCGGCCATGATCGAGGGCAGGGCCACGGTCAGGACCGTCTCGTTCAGAATCATCAGGAATGCGGCCAAAGCCAGGGCTCCGATGATTCCGGTCAACTGCCGGGACGAGATGTGCGGGGCCACTGGCTGCCGGGGCGGTTGTTCCTGGGTGATCTCGGTGCGTGTTTGGGTCACGGCTCCTCTTTCTGAAGGTGCGAACTAAAAAATACTGTCACACTCTGACAGGTTTCGTAAGCTGAATCTGTCAGAGTGTGACATAAAATATGCTCGGGACCACCGCTGGTGGCAACCGGCATCGGGCCTCGGGGAAGATGGAGCCATGGGTATTCGACAGGAGCACCGGGCACGGACCATGCAGACGATCCAGCGTGCCACCCTGGACCTGATTGAGCAGCGCGGACTGGAGGCGACCACGGTGGGGCAAATTGCCGAGCGCGCCGGGATCTCCGAGCGGACCTTCTTCCGCTACTGCTCATCCAAGGAAGCGGCTGTGCTCCCCGGGGAGCAGGGGGTGCGCGACGCGATGCTGGCCGCCAACTTTGAGTCCGGGACCTTGCGTGAGGTCATTGCCCAGCTGCTGGAAGTTTGCCGCCGGTGCTTCGCCTTGGAGGTGGAGCATAACGAATTCCGTCGTATCTCCCGATTGCTGATCAGCGAGCCGGAGTTGCTCAGCTCCGTGGCCCAGCAGGAGCGGGAACTGGTGGAGGTGTTGCGCAACAAACTCGAGTCGCAGCTCGGGATGCAGCGCATGCAGGCCCTGCTGGCCGCCGAGATTGCCACCTGTTCCTGGCGCGTTTCCTGGCAGAGTTTCGCCAAACTGGAAGCCGATGGATCCGCCGGTGATCCCATGGCGGTTTTCGAGCAGGTCGTTGCCGAGCTGCGCGCCATCTAGTCGTGGGCGGGATGTGGCGTGTCCGGGTAACAATTGTCGCCCGGGACACATGCGGGCGGTGAATGCGGGGCGGGAACCGTCGGCGACCCCAACCCGGTTCCGGATATGGCGGTTGAGGGCGCACTTTGGGGAAACGGCACTGAGTTACTAGGCATTAACCCAAAGTCGACTCGTCCCGAGCTGCCGTTCGGAAGCGACATTCCGGTGCGAAATCAGGGTATTCCCCGGCGATAGCTGCAGCACATAAAGGTGTCGCGGCGCATGAAATCAGGTAAGTTAGGAACGTTGAGTTTAGGGCGGTTAACTCCGCTTCCGCACGACGATCAGGGAGACGCCACACCTATGGCCAAGATTATCTACACCCATACCGACGAAGCGCCGATGCTGGCGACCCACTCGTTCCTGCCGATCGTCGAGGCCTTCGCTTCGACCGCCGGAGTGGAGCTCGAGACCCGCGATATCTCGCTGGCCGGTCGCATCATCGCCACCTTCCCGGACTACGTCACCGAGGAACAGCGCATCGCCGATGCCCTGGCCGAACTGGGTGACCTGGCCAAGACCCCCGAGGCCAACATCATCAAGCTGCCGAATATTTCGGCCTCGATCCCGCAGCTGAAGGCCGCCATTGCCGAACTGCAGGCCGCCGGTTACGCGCTGCCGGACTACCCGGACAACCCGTCCTCGGACGAGGAAACCGACATTCGTGCGCGCTACGACAAGATCAAGGGTTCGGCCGTGAACCCGGTCCTGCGTGAAGGCAACTCGGATCGTCGTGCCCCGCTGAGCGTGAAGAACTACGCCCGCAAGTACCCGCATTCGATGGGCGCCTGGGCCGCTGACTCGAAGACCAATGTGGCCACCATGGCCGCCGACGACTTCGCCTCCAACGAGAAGTCCGTCGTCATCGACAAGGACAAGAGCATCTCGATCCGCTTTGTCGCCGAAGACGGCGAAGTCAAGGTCCTGAAGAAGGCCTTCAAGGTGCTCGCCGGCGAGGTCATCGACGGCACCGTGATGCACGTGGCGGCTCTGAGTGAGTTCCTCAAGGACGCAGTGGCCCAGGCCAAGCGGGACAACGTCCTGTTCTCGGCACACCTGAAGGCCACCATGATGAAGGTCTCGGACCCGATCATCTTCGGCCACGTGGTCAAGGCCTACTTCTCCGAACTGTTCGACACCTACGGAGAGCAGCTGGCGACCGCCGGACTGAACCCGAACAACGGCCTGGCCGCCATCCTGAACGGACTGGACGAACTGTCCGACGACGTGCGCGCCGGAGTCGAGCAGCTGATCGCCAAGGGTCTGGAAGAGGGACCGGCCGTGGCCATGGTCGACTCGGACAAGGGCATCACCAACCTGCACGTGCCCTCGGATGTCATCGTGGACGCCTCCATGCCGGCCATGATCCGCCTGGGTGGCAAGATGTGGGATGCCAAGGGCGGGACCGCGGACACCCTGGCCGTGCTGCCCGATTCCTCCTACTCCGGTGTGTACCAGGCCGTGATCGAGGACTGCCGCGCCAACGGCGCGTACGATCCGACCACCATGGGTACCGTGCCGAACGTCGGCCTGATGGCCCAGAAGGCCGAGGAATACGGTTCGCACGACAAGACCTTCGAAATGACCGGCAACGGACATGTCCAGGTGCTGGACGAGTTCGGCACCGTGCTGATCGAACACCAGGTCTTCACCGGGGACATCTGGCGCGCCTGCCAGACCAAGGACGTCGCCATCCGCGACTGGGTCAAGCTGGCCGTGAACCGCGCCCGCGCCTCCCAGACCCCGATCGTGTTCTGGCTGGATGAGAACCGCGCCCACGATGCCGTGTTGATCAACAAGGTCACCGAGTACCTCAAGGAGCACGACACCGAGGGTCTGGTCATCGAGATCCTGTCCCCGGTCGAGGCCACCAAGTACACCATCGAGCGCATCCGCAAGGGCGAGGACACCATCTCGGTGACCGGCAACGTGCTGCGTGACTACCTGACCGACCTGTTCCCGATCCTGGAACTGGGCACCAGCGCCAAGATGCTCTCGATCGTACCGTTGCTGGCCGGTGGCGGACTGTTCGAGACCGGCGCCGGCGGCTCGGCCCCGAAGCACGTGCAGCAGCTGGTGAATGAAAACCACCTGCGCTGGGATTCGCTGGGCGAGTTCATGGCCCTGGGCGCTTCCTTTGAGCATCTGGCAGTCACCACCGACAACGCCCGCGCACAGGTTCTGGCAGACACCCTGGATGCCGCCACCGGCACCTTCCTGCTCGAGGACAAGTCGCCCAAGCGCAAGGTCGGTGAGCTGGACAACCGTGGCAGCCACTTCTACCTGGCCAAGTTCTGGGCCGAGGAATTGGCCAAGCAGGACAAGGATGCACAGCTGGCCGAGGCCTTCTCCGCTGTGGCCAAGGCGCTGGGCGAGAACGAGGATGCCATTGTTTCCGAGCTGGCCGCAGTCCAGGGCCAGCCCGTGGACATTGCAGGCTACTACCGTCCGGACAACGCCAAGACCGCAGCCGTGATGCGTCCAAGCGAAACCCTTAACAAGACCCTGGAACTGCTGACCAAGTAGCCCTCCAGCGAATCCGACAGGTCAGGCACCCTCCTCACCGGGAGGATGCCTGGCCTGTTTCTTTTGTCGGTATTTCGTGAAACGGTGATTACCGCCCGGCCGCGTGGGGAGCTGGAAGTCCGAGTCCCGATGACGTGCTGTGTCCTCGATTGCCGGGACCTCGCCCAGGACTATCCGCCGTTTCCATCGGGCTGCGCCAGTTCGGCCACGAACCGTTCCAGCCGGGCGGTCCGTGTTTTGGCGGTGCGGGCGATCATGAGCTGGTGCAGGATGTGGTATCGCGGTTGCGACTTCAAAGCAGCGAAGGCTTCAGCCGCTGCCGGGGAGGCATCCAGGGCCATTTGCAGGTCATCCGGCACCCGGGCGGTGGCTTGGCCCTGGTAGGCGCGTTCCCACCGGCCGTCGGCCTGCGCCTTGTCGATCTCGTCCTGTCCCCGGGGGCGCATTCGTCCCTGGGCCACCAGCTCCTCGACGAACCCGGTGTTTTTCTCGGACCAGAGCGAGCCCTTGCGTCGCGGGGTGTAGCGCTGGAGGAATGTGCTCTCATCGCGCTTGCGGCGAATAGCATCGATCCACCCGCTGCAGAGTGCTTCCGGTAGGGCCTGTGCGGCAGTGAGCGAAGTCGGAGATGTAGTTCCCTTCTTCGCCACTACCAGCCATACGCCATCGCTGGTTTCTTCGTTTTCGTCGAGCCATGCGCGCCAAGCGGCCACATCGGGAAGAATCATTTCGTCGTGCGGTTCCATGATTCCATTCTCGCGCGCAGTTGCAGGAAACAGGGCACTTTCGGTGTGCGTCTGTGGCTTGTTTCCTTCAGCAACGATTGTTCTCCGGTCGGTGGCGGCCGGCCGGCGCGTCGGCCATTGGCGTCATATCCCGTGCGGTGGAAGGGCTAAACCCACCAGTCCGCATCCGATACCGGGCGCTGGCGGGTTTTCGGGCCTTCGGGAAGGAACTGGGCCGGGACCGTCCGCAGGCGAGGAGTCCGTTGCGGCGTACCGGAGCGGGCCGATCCACGAACCGGCGGTTGCAATTTCAGACGCGGGCGCCGACCAGCTCCTCGCGCAGGATCCCGGCTCCCGCACTGAGTGCACTGAGCTTGGCCAGTGCGACATCGCGGGGGAACGGTGCCATGCCGCAGTTGGTGCTCGGGATCAGCTTGTCGGCATCCACGTACGCAAGCGCCTTGCGCAGGGTTTCCGCCACCTCGTCAGGGGTCTCGACCTGCTGGTTCGCCACGTCGATGGCACCGAGCATGACACGCTTGCCGCGCACCAGCTCCACGACCTCCAGCGGGACATTCGAGTGATGGGATTCCAGCGAAATGGTGTCGATGGAGGAGCGCTGCAGCAGCGGGAACGACTTCTCGTAGTGGCGCCACTGGGTGCCCAGGGTTGCCTTCCAGTCATTGTTCGCCTTGATGCCGTAGCCGAAACAGATGTGCGCCACGGTCTCCGCTGTCAGACCCTCGCAGGCGCGTTCCAGTGCTGCTACGCCCCAGTCGGCCACCTCGTCGAAGAAGACGTTGAATGCCGGCTCGTCGAACTGGATGACATCCACGCCTGCGGCTTCCAGCTCCTTGGCCTCGTGGTTCAGGATGGCGGCGAACTCCCAGGCCAGCTTCTCGCGGCTGCCGTAGTAGCCGTCGTGCAGGGTGTCCACCATGGTCATCGGGCCGGGCAGGGTCCACTTGATCTGGTGGTCGGTCAGTGTGCGCAGGAACTTCGCATCCTGCACGAACACCGGGGCCTTGCGCTCCACCGCGCCGACGACGCTGGGCACGCTGGCCTCATAGCGGTCGCGGATCAGCACCGTCTGCTTGTTCTCGAAGTCCACGCCCGACAGGTGCTCGATGAAGGTGGTGACGAAGTGCTGGCGGGTCTGCTCGCCGTCGGAAATGATGTCGATGCCGCGGCGGGTCTGCTCCAGCACCGCGGCGCGCATCGCGTCCTGCTTGCCCTCGGCCAGCGCCGCCCCCTCAAGCTTCCACGGCGACCACAGGGTCTCGGTTTCCGAGAGCCATGAAGGCTTGGGCAGGGAACCGACGATGGAGGTGGGAAGCAGGGTGTTGGTCATATCTGGTCCTTTGGATTCTGAAGGTAAGTGATTAGGCGGCGGGGACGACGTAGCCGGCGGCCCAGGCGTCGAGCAGTTCGCGGTTCGGGGTGATGAAGTGTTCTTCGGTGTACCTGCCCTGGCTTGCGCCCAGGCGGGTGCGTTCCTCGCGGTCATAGGAAACCTGGGTGCGCGAGAAGTCCTGCGCGCCCAACGAGGGCCGGTAGACCGCGGGGGCGGGGGAGTTCGCGTTGTAGATCTCGGGGCGGTAGATCTTCTGGAAGGTCTCCATGGTGGCCATCGTGCTGGCCAGCTGCAGGTTGGTGTAGTCGTTCAGCAGGTCGCCGCGGAAGTAGAAAGCCAGCGGGGCAACGGAGCCGGCGGGCATGAAGTAGCGCACGCGCAGGCCCATCTTCGCGAAGTACTCGTCGGTCAGCGAGTAGTCGTCCTGCTGGTATTCCAGGCCCAGCACCGGGTGGCTGTTGCCGGTGCGGCGGTAGGTCTTCGAGGTGGAGACGCTGATGCAGATCACCGGCAGCTGCTCGAAGCGCTGGCGGTAGGCCTCCGAATCCAGGAAATGCTGGAAAAGCCGGCCGTGCAGCTCCCCGAAATCTTCCGGGACCACCGGCTTGCCGGAGGCGTCGGCCGTTGCCGGCAGCAGCACGCTGAAGTCGTAGTCCCGCACGTAGGAGGAGAAGTTGTTGCCCACGATGCCGTGGGTGCGCGTCCCGGTGTACCGGTCCAGGATGCTGGTGTTCAGCACCTCCAGCAGAGGGAAGTCCTGCGCCCCCTGTGCCGAGTCGAAGTGCACGTTGGCGGAGATGATTTCCAGCTGGAGCGTGAAGCGCTCGCCGTCCGGATTGTCCCAGTGCATCAGGGAATTCAGGCGCCGGTCGATCATCGTCAGCGCGTTGCGCAGGTTCTCCTGGCGGTTTTCGCCGCGGGCCAGGTTGGCGAAGTTCGTCGTGATGCGCGAATCCGTGCTGGGGGTGTAGTCCTCGTCGAAGTCGGTGGTGGTGATGCTGAAAGTGAATGCGTCTGCCATGGCGGCCAATCTGTTGCTGAGGGGCCTGGGCAGGCCGGAATCAAGTCGATGTGTCCATCATGCAGCGCCATCGTTGATATCAGGTAACTCCGGCAAACTATGGCTTGATATAGACTCAACCTATGGTTCAAGGAGCAAGTGGTCTGACACTGCAGCAGATGCGCTATTTCACCACGGTCGCGGCCGAGGGATCGATCTCAGCGGCTGCAGACTTGCTCTACGTTGCGCAGCCGAGCATGTCCTCGGCAATGAAGGAACTCGAAGCCCGGGTGGGACGCACCCTGCTCATCCGCTCGGCCAGGGGCATTACCCTCACCACCGAAGGGGCCGAGTTCCTCGGCTACGCCCGGCAGGTGCTCGAACAAGTGGAACTGCTCGAGCAGCGCTACCTCGGCCGCCCGCCCTCCCGCCGCCTGCTCGGAATATCGACGCAGCATTATTCCTTCGCCGTGGACGCGTTCGTCAGGACGGTCCAGGCCAGCGGGGCCGACGAGTACGAGTTCTCGCTGCGCGAGACCCGCACCGAACAGATCATCGAGGACGTGCGTACCCTGCGCAGCGAGATCGGCATCCTCTACCGCAACGACTTCAACCGGAAGGTCATCGACAAGCTGCTGCGTGAGTCCCGGCTCGTCTTCCACCCCTTGTTCCTGGCCGATCCGCACATCTTCATTTCGCGTAGCAACCCGTTGGCCTCCCGCCCGCGGGTGGAGCTGGCAGACCTCGAAGACCTGCCGCGCCTGACCTTCGACCAGGGCGCCAACAACTCGTTCTACTTCGCCGAGGAGATCCTCTCCACAAGCTCCAGCAAACGCGAGATCCAGGTCTCGGACCGCGCGACCATCTTCAACCTCATGATCGGCCTGGGCGGGTACACGATCTCCACGGGTATCATCAGCGACGAGCTCGACCCGTCCATCGTCGCCATCCCGCTGGATGTCGATGAGCGCATCGAGATCGGCTGGATCGACCATGCCGCGATTCCGCTGACCGAACAAGCACGGCGCTATCTGGAAGAAGTGCGTTCCGTTGTCGCAGGCTTCGGGGTCCAGCTCATCGGTTGAAGCCCTCGCGCACCGAGGGGGCGTAACACGCTGTCATCCGCTGGACCGTGCGAGACATATTAGATGGGCCAAAGCCTGTAATCCCGCGGAATCCGGCAGCAACCGCGCGTCACACAACGGATCCGGGCCGTGCGTCATCATGACAAGATCGCGACATGTGAAGCCGGGAAACCTTGTGTGAAGCCCGGGACCGGACACCGCTTGCGCCGTCCGAAGCCGTTGCCCAATCATGGAAGCACAACAACCCATCAAGAGCGACCGAGAGATCTGGCTCGTCGACGTCGCAGCAACCATCGGGAAACCGAAAGGTGCTAATGCCAGGAACGATGGAGCAGCTGCCGAACGCGTCCTGGGGCTCCGTGCTCTGCGCGGTGTTCGGTGCACTCCCTCGTGCGGCAAAAACGAGGAGGAACCATGGCGCAGCCCAACACCCAACCGTCGACGACGGCCATCCACGCCGGATATACGCCCAGCGGTGACCACCGCCCGCTGACGGTGCCGCTGTATTCCTCAGCGGCCTACGAGTTCGGCTCGCATGCCGAAGCCGTGGAAAAGTTCGCGTTGCGCCAGGCCGGCTTCACCTACTCCCGCACCGGCAACCCCACCGTGTCGGTGTTCGAACAACGCGCCGCCGCACTGGAAGGCGGAGCCTACGCGGTGGCCACGGCCACCGGCCAGGCTGCCGTCGCGCTATCCCTGCTGGCCCTGACCCAGGGCCCGAAGCACATCATCGCCTCCAACCAGCTCTACGGCGGCACCGTCGACCTGCTGACCGACTCCTTCAACGATTTCGGCATCCGCGTCAGCTTTGTCGACCCGGATGAACCTTCCGCCTGGGAGGCGGCCATCGAGGCGGATACCCGGGCCTTCTTCCTGGAATCGGTCACCAACCCGCTTTCCACCCTCCCGGATCTACCGGAGCTGGCCGAGGTGGCGCACCGCCATAACATTCCGGTGGTGGTGGATAACACCCTGGCCACTCCGGCGAACTTCAAGCCGCTGGCCTTCGGCGCCGACATCGTGGTGCACTCGGCCACCAAGGCGCTGGCCGGACACGGGCAGGTGCTCGGCGGCGTGGTCGTCGACGCCGGAACATTCGACTTTTCCGACCAGGAGCGCTGGCCGCAGATCGCCCGCGCCCGCGAACGCTATGCCGGCACCTCGCTACTGGCCCGCTACGGGGACGGGGCCTACTCCATGCTGGTGCGCTCAAAGTTCCTGCACGATCTGGGCCCCGCGCTGTCGGCCGGCAACGCCCACACCATCCTGACCGGGATGGAAACCCTGCCCGTGCGCGCCACCGCCGCCACCCGGAACCTGCTGCTGCTGGCGAACTTCCTTCAGGCCCACCCGCTGCTCAAAGCGGTGCACCACCCCTCGCGAAGCGCCCATCGGCACCATGATCGCCTGGCAAAGTTCTTCCCGCGCGGTACCGGCAGCGTGCTGGCCGTGGAATTGCACGACGCCGACCTGGTGCCGGCGTTCATCGACAACCTGGAAATCATCACCCTGGCTGCGAACATCGGCGATACCCGCACCATGATCGCCCACCCGGCGACGATGACCCACTGCCGCCTCTCGACCCAGCAGCTGGAGCAGGCCGGGCTGAACGCGGCGGTGCTTCGCCTGTCGGTGGGGCTGGAAGACCCGGCGGATCTGATCCGGGACCTGGACCGCGCACTGGCGGCCGCGCAGGCCGCAGCATCGATCGAAAAGGAAGTGAGCTTCGCATGAGCGGATTCAACACCCTGGCCGTCCACGCCGGACAGCACAAGGACCCGTACACCGGAGCCGTGATCCCGCCGATCTACCAGACCAGCACGTTCATCCAGGACGGCATCAACGTGCTGCGCGCCGGCCACGAGTACTCGCGCGGCTCGAATCCGACCCGCGACGGGTTCCAGACCCAGCTGGCCGCGCTGGAGGGCGGAGCCGCCGGCTTCTCCTTCGCCTCCGGGATCGCCGCGGAGGACGCCCTGCTGCGTGCCGTGCTGGCCCCGGGCGACCACATCATCCTGGGGGCCGACGGCTACGGCGGCACCCACCGGCTGATCTCCCGGCTGCACCGCAAGTGGGGGATCACCTCCAGCGCAGTGGATATCACCAACCTGGATGCGGTGCGCGCCGCGATCCGCCCGAACACCGCGCTGCTCTGGGTGGAAACCCCCTCCAACCCGCTCCTGGGGATCGCCGACCTGGCCGGCTGGGCGGCCCTGGCCCACGAATACGGGGCCCTGCTGGTGGTGGATAACACCTTCGCCACCCCGTACCTGCAACGCCCCCTGGACTTCGGGGCGCACGCGGTGGTGCACTCGACCACCAAGTACATCGGCGGGCACTCGGATGTGCTGGGCGGGGCGGTGATCGTCACCGACCACCTGCACCGCGGTGAATCGCTGGCCGAGGCGATCGGCTTCCAGCAGTTCGCCGGGGGTGCGGTCTCCGGGCCGCAGGATTCCTACCTGGCCGCCCGCGGGCTGAAGACGCTGGGGCTGCGCATGGAACGACATGGCTGCAACGCCGGGGTGATCGCCCAGTGGCTCACCGAACGCCCCGAGGTGGGCCGGGTGCTCTACCCGGGGCTGCCCGATCACCCGGGGCACGCGCTGGCAGCTGCCCAGCAGCGCGGGTTCGGAGGGATCCTGTCCCTGCAGCTGGCCGACGAGGCCGCCGCCCGGGCCTTTGCCCAGTCCATGGAGTACTTCCAGCTCTCGGTCTCCCTGGGCGGGGTGGAATCGCTGGTCTGCTACCCGCGGGAAATGACCCACGCCTCGCTGATCGGCACCGCGCTGGAGATCCCGGCCAACCTGGTGCGCCTGTCGGTGGGCATCGAGGAGCCCGAGGACCTGCTGGCCGACCTGGAACGCGGGTTGGCGGCGGCACGTACCGCCGGCGGACTGGCCAAACTGGCCGCGCCGGCCGGCCGGCAACAGGTAGCCGCGGCACGGTAGGCGACGGACGGTCACTGCGGCTACCGGATCATTCCCCGGTAGCCCGCACCACGTTGAGCAGTTCCCGGCCCGCGGCCAGCCGTTGCATCTGCTGGACCGCCAGCTGCCCGCAGAGCCTGGACACCTGCGTGGTGTTCCCGCCGGTATGCGGGGTGATCAGGCAATTCGGGGCGCTCCACAAGCGATGCCCGGGCGGTAGCGGTTCGGGGTCGGTGACATCCAGGGCCGCGCCCAGCCGCCCGGTCTCCAGTTCGGCCAGCAACGCACCGGTATCCACCACCGGGCCGCGGCCGATGTTCACCAGCAGGGCGCCATCACGCATGCTCGACAGGAATGCGGCATCCACCAGCCGTTCGGTGGAGGCATCGTGCGGCAGCGCGATGATGACGATGTCCGCCTCGGGCAGCAGTCCGGGCAGCTCGTGAAGGGCATGCACCGCGGCACCGTCCGGTGCGATGCGGGCGGTGCGGGCCACCGGCAGCACCCGGGCCGGCCCGAAGGGCGCCAGCCGGGCCGCGATCCCGGCACCCACCCCGCCGTAGCCCAGCAACAGCACCGTGGCCCCATGCAGGGTCGGAGACCAGGCCGGATTCCACCGCTGCCTATCCTGGTCACGCACCGCGGCGGGAACAGCGCGCAGGGCGGCCAGCAGCAGGGCCAGGGCGTGTTCGGCGGTGGCGTCCTCGATGGCCCCACGCGAATTGCTCAGCCCGACCCCCTCCGGCAGGTGCTCCAGCACCCATTCGAAACCCAGGGACAGCAGGTGCACATGCCGCAACCCCGGGATCCGGGCCACCAGCGGGTGGCGCTCCGGCTGCCGGGGACGTTCGGTGATGAGCACCTCGGCCTCCGGCGGCTCGCATGGAGCATCGTTCAGATGCCACAAGAGGGGCTCGATCCCCGGCAACTGCAACGCCGAGGCGAGTTCCTGGGTCGGGACCAGCACACGAAGGGACACTGGGCTTCCTTGTCTTCGGTGGACGGTGGACGGTGGGATGGGCCGGTCACGGGAACAGCCCATGGATCCCATTCTGCCCAGCATGGCACGGTGGGGATAATGCCGTGTCACATCGGGGTCATCTGGATGGCGGGGCCGCCAGGTGATCCGGAGGCTACAGCCCGCGGCCCAGTTCCCAGATCCCCTCGGCGGTACCGGTCAGCAACGAGTTGACCGAGACGGCCTGGGCGTCGGTGAAGGAGGCGATGTAGTCGACGATGGCCCGTGCCTGTCCCAACCGTTCCACCTCGCCGTGCCCAGCCGGACCGAACCGCGCCGGGTCGACATTGCGCAGCGCCCGGTACTCCTCGGTGGCAGCCTGCACCGAGTCTAGTAGCCGGCGCGGGGCGCGGGCGGCATCCACCGGGTCGTTGAGCCAATCCCGGAACCCCAGGGCCAGCGAGGAAATGATCCTGGTCTGCCCGCGCTGGTACACCGCCAGGTCGGAACGGTCCAGCACGAAGCGCGAATGCACGAACTTGAGCACCACCACGTCATGCCAGGCCGCATCACCCAGGCGCAGGTGTCCGCTGCGCACATGGGGCCGGCGCTGGACCACCACCGATGACTGCAACCGGTCGATCCAGCGCCGGGTGAACCCGGTGACCGCCCGGTCCGCTTCCAACCCGCCATCGTAGGGCACCGCCAGCAGCCCCTCGACCAGGTCGTGTTCCACGCGTTGCACCGAATCGCGGAAGGCCTGCGCATCGGCGATCCACGGATCCTTGGCCAGCAGCCTGCGCCAGGTGCGCTCCAGCGCATGTCCGGGACGGCGCAGATCCAGGTGCTTGTCGGGGATATCGGTCAGCGTGCGCGAGTGGTTCAGCCACGCCCGCAGTTCGGCGGAGACCGAGGTGTACTGCAATACCCCGGCCCGGTAGAAGTCGTCCAGGTCGTGCACCGCGTAGGCGATGTCATCGGCCACATCCATTACCGAGCACTCCAGGGTCTGCTGGTGCGCGGCGATATGCGGGAACACCGAGAGCACATCGCGCATCTCGGCGGCCTCGATGTCGTAGCAGGAGAACTTCGCCGCCCCGGTCCCGGCCACATCCCCGGCTCCGCGCGGCAGCTCGCGAGCCGGCAGCTGCCGGTCGGCCCACTCGTCACGCGCCCACGGGTACTTCAGCACCCCGGCCCGCACGGCCCGGGTCAGGTTCAGCCCGCGCGCCGTGGCATCGCAGCTGTCCAGCGCGGTCAGGATCCTGAAGGTCTGCGCGTTGCCCTCGAACCCGTCGGGTAGTCCCAGGCTCCGGCGGGCCACCCGGTCCAGCTCCTGCTCGCCCAGGTGCCCGAACGGCGGGTGCCCCAGGTCGTGGGCGGCCGCGGCGGCCTGCACCACCACCGGATCGCACCCGCCCAGTTCCGCGACCAACGCCACCGTGTCGGCATCGGCATTGCGTAGCCCGATGGCGATGGAACGCGCCACCGCGGAGACCTTCAGCGAGTGCGTGAGCCGGTTGTGGATGACGGTTCCGGCGCCGGCCTGCGGGATCACCTGGGTGACCGCCGAAAGCCGGGAAAAATACGGGGAGAAACGGATCCGCTCGATATCCACGCGGAATTCGTCCTCGCCGGCGCGAATCGGTTCGGCGATATCGCGTTCCCGCCCGCCGTGCTGGTGACTTTTTTGACTGGGATACATGGTACGACCAGCCTAAATGATCAGGCGGGCCGCGGGGCGAAACCGGCCGCCGCACCCGCATCCGATACGTTTTCGTGTCGCAGGCCACTTTGCCTCGCGGCCATGAGCGGTTACAGTGGGTGGTACGTAAGGGAGTATTCCAACGCGCTGTCCCCGTCAATACGCAAGGCAAGGGCGCCTCGCCGGGTTCAACGGTCCGCTGTGTGGCGGGTGGAGAGACTTACTGCTCGCCGCCTATTCCTCGACGAAAGCAGTAAAACCGTGACTGTTTCCCCTACGATCTGGGCCGTCACCATCGTGGTGATCGCGGCCCTGCTCGCCTTCGACTACTTCTTCCACATCCGCAAGGCCCACGTGCCGCAGCTGAAGGAAGCGGCCATCTGGTCCTCCATCTACGTGGGTATCGCCCTGGTCTTCGGCCTGCTGGTCTTTTCCTTCGGCGGTGCGCAGATGGGCAAGGAGTACTTCGCCGGCTACATCACCGAAAAGGCCTTGTCGGTCGACAACCTGTTCGTCTTCCTGATCATCATCGCCAGCTTCCGGGTTCCCCGGGAAGACCAGCAGAAGGTGCTGCTGTTCGGTATTGTCTTCGCGCTCATCGCCCGCACCGGCTTCATTTTCCTGGGTGCAGCGCTGATCAACACCTTCTCCTGGGTGTTCTACGCCTTCGGACTGATCCTGCTGCTTACCGCCGGCAACCTGCTGAAGCCCGAAGACCCCAGCGAGGAAGCGGACAACCTGGTGATCCGGCTTTCCCGCCGATTCCTGCGCACCTCCGAGCACTACGACGGGGACAAGCTGACCACCATGGTGGACGGCAAGAAGATGCTCACCCCGATGCTGCTGGTCATGGTGGCCATCGGCGGGACCGATATCCTCTTCGCGCTGGACTCCATCCCGGCGATCTTCGGGCTGACCCAGAACGTCTACATCGTGTTCACCGCCACCGCCTTCTCGCTGATGGGCCTGCGCCAACTGTATTTCCTGATCGACGGGTTGCTGGACCGGCTCATCTACCTGGCCTACGGGCTGGCGATGATCCTGGCCTTTATTGGCGTGAAGCTGATCCTGCACGCTTTGCACGAGAACAACCTGCCCTTCATCAACGAGGGCGAACCGGTTCCGGTCATCGAGGTATCGATCGAGCTGTCACTCGGGGTGATCATCGGGGTGCTGGTACTGACCATCGTCGCCTCGCTGCTGAGCAAGGCCGGCAAGGCGCTGACCTCCATCAACAATGCACGACGCTATGCGGCGAACTACCTGGATCTGGATTACACCGCCGACAGCGCCGAACGCGACCGGATCTACTCGGCGCTGGTGGCGGAGGAAAGCCAATTGGCGACGATGGACAAGAAGTACCGGGACAGGGCCAAGGACATCGAGCAGATCCGCGAACTGGTCGCCCGCGCGCACACCAGGCACCGCGACCACTACTCGATCTAGCCTGCCAGCGGGCGGGGTCGCTCCTCCGGCTCCCGCCCGGCAGCGGTCCCGTGACCGGGTCAGTGCAACAACTAGCGCTGGGGCTCCAACTCGGCAGCTGTCCGGCGACGGGACCCGCTGAGCATCACCGCGCTGAACCCCAGGTAGGCCAGGGTCCCCACCAGGACCTGCGGACCGGCAAGGACCCACGGGCCAGGAACCGCCCAGCCGAGAACTAGGGACAGTCCCGCAACCAGCACGTTGGTCGCCGCGGCCGGCCCCGTGCGGTGCCAGCGGTCCAGCTGGCGCCCCTGGAACCCCAGCAGCACCCCATACCCCAGAATCGCGGCGCATAGCGCGGCCAGCGGCCACACGCGATTCCCGTCGTCGAGGATGGCCTGGCGCGCCGCCGAGCTGGTCAGCGCGACAACCCAGGGCAGGACCAGACAGCACATGGCAGTGAGGATCGCGGTCAGCAGCATACGTGTGGCGGTTCCCATGGCTCAACTCCGTTGTTAAGGGTCCTGGCTCTACAGTCCTGTTGACCTCGGGGTATTTGATCCAGGCGCGGATTCCCACCCCTTCGGACGACGGGATCTCCGGACACCCGGGCAGGTTATCCACAAATCTGCGGTGTTCTGCCCGGTTTCTTGACCTGCAGGGCGAAGATGGGTCCATGACAACTGACAGCACTACGCAGGCGCTGGCTCAGCTGGCCCAGGCGGCCGTGCTGGTCGAAAACGCCACGGCCGCCCTCGGGCAGGCCGAACCGGATCCCGGACATGCCGCCTACTTCGCCTGGCTGGTTGAACAGGTCGGCCAACAGCTCACCCGCGCGCAAATCCACGCTGCCGACGCCTTGCGCCGCACCGGCGCCCACCAACTCGACGAACCCTCGTACCAGGCGATCGCCGACGCCGGGCTCCGTCCCACCGACGCGGATCTGGAACTCACCCGCGGGCAACGCACCGCTGGCCGCAGCTACTACAAGGACACCGCCGGCATGCTCAAGGAGTGGCTGAACCTCGGCATCGGTGCGGCCAAGGCGCGAGTGCTCCAGGCAGAGGCCCTGATCGCCGAGGTCGGTGAGGCCGGTGAACGGCTGGCTCCCCGCTATCCGCAACTCGGACAGGAATTCCAGCGTGCCGAAACCGAGCCGCGGCTGGTCCTCGGGGCGGCGACCCAGTTGCGCAAGGCCGAACCCGTGCTGCTCCAGGCGCCCGACTCGCAGCAGGCCCGCTCCGAACTGGAAGCCGACGCCATCGCGCTGATCCGCCACGAGCCCTCCACGGCGCGCAAACACCTGGCCGGCGTGATCGAACAGGCGCTAGGGGAGGACCGCCCGCTGGAAGCCATGCTTTCCGAGGTAGGCCTGTTCCGCAGCGGCATGCGCCGTGGCCTGGTGCACTACCGGCTGAGCATGCTCCCGCAGGATGCCGAACTCATTGAGTCGATGTGCGCCCAGATCGACAATCCGGCAACCATTGCCGGGAACCGCGAGGAGCTCATGCGTTTGGTCTTCGAGCAGTATATGGCCCATGGGCAGGGCGCCGGTGCCGATGATCCGGCGCAACCGCGACCACAACCCGAATGGGGCGAGGCGGAGGCCATGCCGCAGTGGGCCCAGCCGGAGGACCCCACCCCGGACACCGAAGGCCAGCGCCCCACCGCCACGCCCACGCCGCTGGATCCGCCGGCTCCGGCAGCTGGGCCAGGGCAGGACCGGGACGCCACGAAGGGCACCGAAGACCACGCCTCCACCGAACAAGCCACCGAACAACAAGCCACCGGTTCGCCGCACCCCCGCAGCACCGCCACGCCGGTTGCCGGAGCCACCCTGGACGGTACCGGGAAAACGATTCCGGACCCGGAGCAGGACCCGGCAAGTGATGCGCCAGCGAGCGAACCCGTTTCGAACTGCCCGACCACGATCGCCGAAGACCTGATCAACGACGGAATGCCCGTCGAACTCTCATTGCCCTTCGAGGAATTGAGGCCCGAATTCCGTCACCTGATCGCACTGATCGGTATCATGCGAGCCGGCGGGAAGTCCGACGGTAAGCAGGCCGGTTTGGTCCAGCCCCAAATCACCGTGGTCCTGGACTACTTCAAGATGATGACACTGGGAAAGAACTTCGCAGTGACCGAAAGCGGCTTGCCCTTGGCTGCCGGGGCCGCGCGCACCATGATGTGCAATGCGGGAATCATGCCGGTGATTTTCGGCGGGAACAGCAAGATCCTTGACATCGCCCAGGAAAGCCGGTTCTTCCCGAAGTACATGCGCAAGGCGCTACAAGCGAAATACCGGGGATGCGCCTATCCGGGGTGCACCATGCCCGCTTCACGGTGCGAAGTGGACCACATCAAGCCCTGGGAAGAGGGCGGAGCCACCAGCGTTGACAACGGATGCCTGTTTTGCCCGATGCACCACCATGCCCGGCACTGTGGACTGTTCACGGTGATCGCCAATGAAGGCGGACCGCCGATGGTGCTGTTGCCCAAGAACCTGGACCCGCATCAACGTCCGCGGCTGAACACCTACTGGTACAGTCCGAGCGAGGCGATCAGGATCGCCCGTGAGGCCACCGCGGCCTGAAGAACCGGGCAGGGCAGGCCAAGGCACCCTGCCCGGGCCGACCTAGGCGTTGGCTGCGAGGTGCTTGGCTGCCAGTTTCAGGTACGTGGCGGCGTTCTCCGACAGCCCGGCCACTTCCTCTTCGCTCAATTCACGGCGTACCTTCGCCGGAACGCCAGCCACCAGCGAACGCGGTGGCACCTGCGTGCCTTCCAGGACCAGTGCGCCGGCCGCGACCAGGGACTGCTCGCCGATGACCGCACCATTCATGATGGTGGCGCTCATGCCAACCAGGCAGCCATCGCCCACGGTGGCTCCGTGGACCACGGCCGAGTGCCCCACTGAGACGTGGTCACCCAGCGTGCACGGGAAACCGGCATCGGCATGGAGCACCACATTATCCTGCAGATTGGTCCCCGACCCGACGCGGATGGGCGCCGAATCCCCTCGCACCGACACCCCGTAGAACGCGCTGGCGCGTTCACCGAGTTCAACATCGCCGCTCAGGGTTGCGGTCGGGGCGACGAATACGTCCTGGGCCACCGTTGGGGTGACACCGTCAATGGTAATTATGTGAGCCATGGCACCTAGCCTAGTTCAGTGGTTGTGGCCTGGCGATTCGCCGGCGGCTACATGACATGTCAGGAAAAGACGATGGTGCGTTGCCCATCGAGCATGACCCGGTGCTCGGCATGCCACTGCACCGCGCGGGTCAGGGTGCGTCCCTCGACGCTGCGGCCCAGGGCGACCAGCTGGTCCGCGGTACGCGCATGTGACACCTGGGTCACCTCCTGGTCGATGATCGGGCCTTCGTCCAGGTCCGCGGTCACGTAGTGCGCGGTGGCGCCAATCAGTTTCACACCACGTGAATGCGCCTGGTGGTACGGCTTCGCGCCCTTGAACGAAGGAAGGAAGGAATGGTGGATGTTGATGATCCGCCCGGCCATCCGCTCACACAACGAATCGGAAAGGATCTGCATGTAGCGGGCCAGGACCACCAGCTCGATGTCGTAGTGCTCCACCAGACCCAGCAGTTCCGCTTCGGCTTGGCTTTTGTTCCGGGCAGTGACTGGCAAATGGACGAAGTCCACACCGTAGAACTCGGCCATCGGCTTCAAATCCAGGTGGTTGGAGACGATGACCGGGACATCGATGGCCAGTGTTCCTGCACGTTGCGCAAAGAGCAGGTCGTTCAGCGCATGGCCGGCCTTGGAACACATGATCATGGTGCGGGTGCGGCGGCTGGCCTCGTAGACCGCAAGGTCCATGGTGAAATCATCGCGGATCGGCGCCAGCTGGGCGCGGACCTGCTCCAGGGACTGCTCCGTGGCGACCTCGATGCGCATGAAAAAGGTGTGAGAATCGGGGCTTTCATACTGCTGCGACTCGGTGATGTTGCAACCAGCGCCCAGCAATCCCCCGGAAATCGCATGGACAATACCCGGACGGTCGACGCAGGACAGCGAGATGATGAAATGGTTGCTCATGCTCTCCAAATTACTGCTACCGGAGCGATTGTGCCGAATTTGCCCAAGAAGATCACACCCCGACGGCCACGGCAGACTTAATGTTGGCAAAATCCACTGGGAGAGATTTCAAGTAGTTGGTTGCGGCAACCGCCGCGCGACGACCGGCCCGGGTTGCGCCGATGGTCGATGCCGAGGCCCCGTAACCGACCAGGTACAAGCCCGGCAGGTCGTGGGCGCTAACCGCGTCGGGGTCGATGCGGATGCCTCCGGCGCGGGTGCGCAATTTCAGCGGGGCCAGATGCCTCAGGGCATGGCGGAACCCGGTTGCCCACACAATGGCTCCAAGCTCTTCGTTGCTGCCGTCGGCGAAAACCACGCCGTCCTTGGTCAAATACGCGATGGGGCCGCGCGAGACCAGGGCGCCCGAGTTGATGCCCGCCTGCATCCGCGGGGTCAGGGCCAGCCCGGTATTGGCCACCACCGGGCGCGGCGGCCTGCCGGCCAGGGTATCCTCGGTGACCCGCCGTTCGACTTCCATGCCCCAGTCCTTCGCGGATCCGAAATCACGCCACCGCGGCTCGCCACGCGTGGACCAGAGGGTGTCGATCCCATGCTCGCGCAACTGCATGATGAACTGGGTCGCGCTGGCGCCGCCGCCGACAACCAGTACCCGTCGGCCAGTGAACTGCTCCACACCGGTGTAGTCGCGGGTATGTACCTGCAGCCCGGAAAAGTCGGTCATACCTCGGTAATGTGGCCGGAACGGATTGTTCCAGGTGCCGGTGGCGTTGATGACCGTGGACGAGCTCAAGCGCTCGCCGGAACCCAGTGTGAGGTGGAAAAGCCCGTCGTCGTGCCGGACGTCCACGACGGCCCCGGGCCGGTGAACCGGCAAGCCCATCAGCGTCTCGTAGGTTCCGTAGTACCTGCTCACGACCGCGGAAGCGGGCTCGGTTGGATCCGGTTCCCCCAGCTCAAGGCCCGGCAGCGGGTGCAGGTGGTGAGTTGTCCCAAAGGTCAGTGAATCCCAGCGGTGCCGCCATGCGCCTCCGGGGCCATCGTTGGCATCGAGGATGACATGGTCATCCCAGGGGGCCAGGCCCTTGCGGGCAAGGTGATAACCGGCGGCGAGGCCGGCCTGCCCGGCGCCAATGACTATTGTTTGGTATCGACTGCGGAGGTGTTCCACGGAATCCCCTTGGTTGACGTGTCAACATTTCTGCAGTTGTAACGCTCACAGTCCGTGTATCATTCCCTGCAGATTCGATAAACTCATTGCAGACCTGTAAATATCGTGACTGGCGTTGGGTGGATTACCACCGGGGAGCGAAAACAACCTTTTGACTGCAGACCGCGCGCCTGGGTTTGTACACACCACATCGTGATCGTCCACCGCCGGTGGCAGCGACCGCGTACGAAAGGAACCCATGACGGCCCAGATTCTCGACGGCAAGGCGACGGCAGCCCGTATCAAGCAGGAACTCACCGAACGAGTCGCAGCACTCAAGTCCCGTGGTATCACCCCGGGACTGGGAACCATCCTGGTGGGCAACGACCCGGGTTCGGCCTGGTACGTCGGTGGAAAGCACAAGGACTGCGCCGAGGTGGGAATCGAATCCATCCGCGTGGACCTGCCGGAGCAGACCACGCAGGAGCAGCTGCTGGCCAAGGTCAAGGAACTGAACGAGTCCGCCTCCTGCACCGGGTACATCGTCCAGTTGCCGCTGCCCAAGCACATCGACCAGGATGCCGTCCTCGAGGCCATGGACCCGGCCAAGGATGCCGACGGGCTGCACCCGATGAACCTGGGTCGACTGGTCGCCAACGTCAACAAGCCGATGACCAGTCCGCTGCCGTGCACTCCCGTGGGATGCGTCGAACTGCTGGCCCGCCACGACATTGACCTGCAGGGCAAGCACGTGCTGGTCATCGGACGCGGAGTGACCATCGGCCGCCCGGTCGGACTGCTGCTGACCCGCCGTTCGATCAATGCCACGGTCACCCTGGCGCATACGGGCACCACCAACCTGGATGAGCTGCTGGGCCAGGCCGATGTGGTCATCGCCGCCGCGGGTGTGGCGCACATGGTCAAGGCCGATGCCATCAAGCCCGGTGCCATCCTCCTGGACGTCGGGGTGTCCCGCGTGGACGGCAAGGTCACCGGCGACATCGATCCTGCGGCTGCGGACATCGCCTCCTGGATCTCGCCCAACCCCGGCGGCGTGGGCCCGATGACCCGTGCGATGCTGCTGGCCAATGTCGTCGAATCCGCCGAACGCCAGGCCGATTCGAACTAGCCAGGGTCCGTGCCGCCACAGGCGCGACGAGAACGGCCGGTGTCGCCTCCGCAGCTAAGGGATGCGTCACCGGCCGTTGCGCACCGCGGGCTACAGGCCCGCCTCCGCCCTGGCGGAGACCGGGGTGCGGTGATCGAAGATGGTCGCACCGACCTCCTGTTCGGCCTGGTTCTCGACCGAGAGATCGATACCGCTGCGGTCGCGCAGGACGCAGACCGCTGCCAGCGAGATCGCCGTCAGTCCCATCAGGTACAGTGCCACCGCAGTTGTCCCGCCGGTTGCCTGGACCAGGGCGGTGGCAATCATCGGGGCGAACGCCCCACCCAGGATCGCACCCAACGCGTAGGAAATGGAGACCCCGGAGAAGCGCACGGAGGCCGGGAACATCTCCGAGTAGAGCGCGGCCTGCGGTCCGTAGGAGAACCCCAAGCCGACCGCGAACAGCGCGAAGGCCAGGTAGAGCAAGGGCAGGTTGGCCGCGTTGACCATCCAGAACAGCGGGAAGATGCACAGCAACTGCGACACGAAGCCGATCTGGTAGGTGCGTTTGCGTCCGATGGCATCGGCAACCCGCCCCGAAAGCATGGTGAAGGCGAACCACATGATCGCGCCGAAGGACACCGCCAGCAGTACCTGGGTGCGGGTGAAGCCCACCGGTCCCTCCGGGTCGGTCATGTAGGCCTGCAGGAAGCCGCCGGTGGTCATGTAGCCTGCGGCATTGTTCCCGGCAAAGACCAGGGCGGCGAGAAGCACCAATAGCCAGTGCTTCTTGAACAGCACCACTACCGGGACCTTGGTCTGGGCCTTCTTGCGGGCGATCTCCTCGAAAACCGGGGACTCGTCGACGGCACGGCGGATGAAGTAGCCGACCACGATCAGCACGACGCTGACCAGGAACGGTACCCGCCAGCCCCAGGCCAGGAACGCCTCGCCGGGGGAGATCACCCCGGTCATCAGCGCCATCATGCCCGAGGCCAGCAACATGCCCAAAGGTACGCCCAGCTGCGGATAGGCACCGGCCCGGGCCCGCCGGTGCGCCGGCGCGTGTTCGACGGCCATGAGCACCGCCCCGCCCCATTCCCCTCCGGCCGAAATGCCCTGCAGTATGCGCAGCAGCAGTAACATGATCGGCGCCAGCACTCCGGCGCTTTCGTAGGTCGGCAACACGCCGATCAGGGTGGTGGAGACTCCTATCAAGGTCAGGGTCAGCACCAGGATGGCCCTTCGTCCGATCCTGTCGCCGAAGTGCCCGGCCAGGAATGCGCCCAGCGGACGGAACAGGAAGGAAATCCCCACCGAGGCAAAGGCCAGCAAGAGGCCGATCTGCGCACCGGCCGGTTCGAAGAACAGGTGCGCGAAGACCAGCCCCGCGGCAGTGGCGTAGATGAAGAAGTCATACCATTCGATGGTGGTGCCGATAACTGTCGCATAAGCGACACGGCGTTGGCTGGCGGCCGGTTTAACCGGCGTTGGGGAAGTGCCCATGGGCTGTCCTCGGGTGGGATGTGCGGATGGTTGCGGTTTCCAGATGTGCGCGCCGGTTGGCCTCGGGCGCCCCCAAGGGGTCATCCGGTGCCAGCCGGCGATGTAGGGAAATGGCCCTGTGGTGAGGCGATGCTGCCGGGAGCGGCTAGGCCACCGGCGCCATCGGTGCGGAGAGTTCCTTCAGCGAGGTGATTCCCTCAAGTCGATCGGCGGTAATCCGCTGCCCGCCGGACAAAAGCTTGCGGGCGGCGATATGGTCCGCGGGCCGGTTGACGGACTCGACCGCGACCAGAACCCCCTCGCGCAGCAGGGCGATCGAGAACCTGCCACTGGATAGGTCACCCAGGACCACCGGCTCATCACCCGGGGCGGCCAACCCGGCGATCTGCAGGCGGATGCTTCCCTGGGTGCTCCAGAACCATGGCAACATCCGGTACGGTTGGGGCTGCCCGGTCAGGATGCGGGCCAACGTGCGGGCCTGGTCGGTGGCGTTCTGCACCGACTCCAGACGGATGCTTGAACCGCAGTGGACGCTCGGGAAGTTCGCGCAATCGCCCAGGGCGTAGATCCCTTCCAGTCCGGTGCGCAGCTGTTCGTCGACGGTAATCCCGTTGTCCACCGGCACGCCTGCGGCTTCGGCGAGCTCCGCATTCGGGAGCACACCGACTCCGTAGACCACCAGATCGGCCAGGTAGCTGTTTCCGGTGCTGGAAAGCACCTGCAGACCCCCGGAATGTTCGGCGATTTCTGCGACGCCTTCCTCCAGCCTCAGCTGGATCCCGGCAGCCAGGTGGGCCTTGGTGAACCAACCGGACAACGGAGCGGATACCGCCCGGCCCATCGGCCGCGGAGCGAATTCCAGCACGGTGACCTCTATTCCGCGTGCCCGGGCAGCGGCGGCGAATTCCAGGCCAATGAACCCGGCGCCGATGACCACCACCCGGCGGGCTCCAGGCAATGCGGCATGCAGTGCATGCGCATCGGCGGCATCACGCAGACCATGCACCCCCTCCAGATCGCCACCCGGGCAGGGGAGCGGGCGGTTGCGGGCACCAGTGGCGAAGACCAGCTTGTCATAGCCCAGTTGGCGACCGTCATGCAAGTGCACGATGCGTGCCCGCGGATCCACCATTTCGACGCGGGTGGCGCGGATCAGGTCGATATCCTGCTGTTCGTAGAACGATTCCGCACGCAGCGGCAGCAGCTCCGGTGCCGCGCCTTCGGCCATGAAGTCCTTGGACAACGGCGGACGCTGGTAGGGCAGTTCGGTGTCCTGGCTGATCAGGGTCAGCTTCCCTGCGAAGCCCTCGCTGCGCAGGGAATCGGCCAACTGGACGGCGCTCTGACCGCCGCCGATGATCAGAATATGCTCACCCATGGCTACACCTGGTCGCTGGGGATGCTCACGCGCAACCGCTGGACCGGTCCTCCCAGTTTCACCTGGCAACCCAGGCGGCTGAATTCGGTGCGTTCGGCGGTGGTGCAGTCCAGCATCTCGTCCTCGTCGTCCTCTACCGGCGAAAGGGAGGCGGCATCCTGCGGGTCGACGTAGACGTGGCAGGTGGCGCACATCGCCTGGCCGCCGCATTCACCCACGATTCCGGCGATACCTTCGTTAACCGCCGCACGCATCACGTTGCCGCCGTCGGCAACCTCGACTTCGGTGCTGGTTCCATCGGGCTGGGAGTAGATAATGGTAGGCATTTCGCTTCCTTACGCTGAGGTTGGTCAGATGCTTCCGGCCTGCCGGGCCGGAATGGTGGGGACGATACGGGGGCTAGTGGTTCCAAAGCACCGGCATGCGGGTCATGCCGCGGAACACCCAGCCCTCGTCGACGCTCGGTGTTTCCGGGTCCAGCCGCAGCCCGGGCAGTTGCCCGAAAACCTGCGGCAGGGCGATCTGGGCGACCTGCGCGCGGGCGATCCAGGTTCCAGCGCAGAAATGCACGCCGCCGCCAAAGGCCAGATGGGGTTTCTTCGGCCGGAAGATGTTGAACGATTCGGGATCCTCGAAGACCTGTGGGTCGCGGTTGGCCGCACCAACTACCACGCCCAGGCGCGCACCGGCCGGCAGACGGATTCCTTCAAGGACCAGGTCCCGGGTGGTTTCCCGGGGGTACATGCCGATCGGGGCGACCCAGCGCACCGATTCCTCGAATGCCTTGGCGTACAGGGCCGGATCGGTTTTCACCGCAGCCAGCTGCTCCGGGTGGGTCAGTAGCGCCCAGACGGTGGTCGATAGGACATCGCGCGGTTCATTGAGCCCGCCGCCGATGGTCATCTTCAGGTTCGCGCGAATGGCCTCCAACGGGATGGGGAACGAGGCCAGGTTGGACAGTAGCGAGTGGTCCGGGTTCTTGGCCAGGTAGACCAGCATTTCGTCGATGGCGGTATCCACTTCGTCCGAGGAAGCCGCGGCCTTGGCCCACACCTGGGGATCGTCGGCATAGTTCCCGGTCCCGTCAATCAGCGTCTGGCTCCAGCGTTGCATGTCCTGGTGCGTCGCATTGTGGAATCCGCAGATCAGACGCAGGTTTTCCCCGGTGTACGGGGCCGCGTAGTCCCAGACGAAGTCGGCGCCCGGCCCCTTGGCTTTCAACTCTTCCAGGTACTTGGTGTTGTTCGCCTCGAAGATCGCGTTCCAGTGCTTCTTGATGGTGCCCGGGCGCAGGGTAGCCCCGTAGGAATCGCGGTCGATCTGGTGTTCCGGGTTATCCTTGCGCAGCATCGAGTGGCCCATGGCCCGTTTCATGAGTGATTCGCGTTCATTTGCGGAGAAGCGGGCTTCGTCCTGTTCGATTTCGTGGGCCGCGGCGTAGGAGGTCACCATGTAGCGGTTGACCGCTGGCACCCAGTGCACGGGTGCTTCGGCGCGCAGTCGCTGGTAGATCGGGAAGGGATTGCGGCGCAGGTCCTCGATGCGTACCCAGTCGGCTACGGGGGCTTCGCGACCGTCGGTATCAGTGGAAGCGGCAGGAGTCGAGGCCTTGGCATCCAGCGGTGCCGCGGTGGTTCCGGTGAATGGGCAGGTAGCCGGTGGGATGGTGCTCATGGATGCTCTCCAATGGTGAAGCGGATCGGTCTTGCTTCAAGTGTGAGTCACACCATAACCTCGGGTAAAGTGGTTATATTCGATGAGTATCAACGGTTTTAGCGAGGAATAGTGGCCCGGTTTACCCTGCGTCAGCTTGAATGCCTGGCCATGGTCGGCCAGCACGGCTCCATAGCGGCCGCAGCCACCGCGTTACGGCTCTCACCCTCGGCCGTTACCGGGGCGCTGAATGAACTGGAAAGGATCCTGGGGGTCCAGCTGACCATCCGGCGTAAGGCCCACGGTGTGAGCCTGACCCCGTCGGGGCGCTATGTGGTCTCCGAGGCCAGGAACCTGTTGCAGTCAGCGGCCGACCTGGAAATCATGGCCGGCGAAGGTGGGAAGGTAGTTCGCGGGCAAGTCACCATCGGCTGCTATTCCCCGCTGGCCCCGACGGTTCTCACCGAACTGCTTGATGAGTTCGGAACGCGGTTTCCCCAGGTGGACATCGACTTCAGGGCCGATACACAGCAGAATATCCATCAGTTGCTGCAGGCCGGTGAGCTGGACCTGGCCATTGTCTACGACTTCGGGCTGCCTGACGGGACCGAACGTACGTTGCTCGCTGCCACCGAACCCACCGTGGCGTTACCGGCCGACCACCGGCTGGCTAGCAACCGGAGCGTGGCGCTGGCCGAACTGGTAGCCGAGCCCATGATTCTGCTGGATGTGCCGCCCAGTCGCGAGCACACCGAATCGCTGTTTACCGCAGCCGGGCTGGTGCCGTGGATCCGCTTCCGCACGACGGACTTCGAGGTAACCCGTTCGATGATCGCCCGGGGGATGGGTTATGCCATTCTGGTCCAGCGCCCCGCCGCAAACCTGTCGTATGAGGGGCGGGAACTGGTCACCAGGCCTATCCATCCGGTGGCACGCAAGGTGCGCATCATGCTGGTGCGTGGTGCGGCGGTCAAGCTCTCACGGGCAGCGCAGGTCATGCATGACCTGGCCGTGGAACTGCACCCGGAAGCCGAGCATCCGGGCGGATGGCAATAGGCGAGCCGGGGAAAACCCCGGCAGGCATGCAATGGGGGGGCCGGTGCCATGCACCGGCCCCCCATTGCATCGCAAAAGGCTACTTCTCGGAACTCGCCCCGGTCGTGGCGTCCACGGCACGTCGCTTGTCGAAGATGAGCGCCCCGACTTCCTGCTCGGCCTGGTTGGTGAAGGACAGGTCGATGTCCTTGCGGTCGCGGATCAGGCTCACTGCGGTCAGCGAGATCAACGCGACAACCAGCAGGTAGATCGCCACGGCATTGGTTCCTCCGGTGGCCTGCACTAGGGCGGTGGCGATCATCGGTGCGAAGGCGCCTCCGACGATCGCGCCGATGGCGTAGGAGATCGACACACCCGAGAACCGCACCGAGGCCGGAAAGAGTTCCGAATACAGGGCCGCCTGCGGGCCATAGGTCAGCCCGAGGCCGACGGCGAAGATGATGAATGCCAGATACAGCATGACCAGCGAGCCGCTGTTCACCAGGGCGAAAACCGGGAAGAAGGAAAGGATCAGGATCACGAAACCCAGCTGGTAGGTGCGTACGCGGCCGATCTTGTCTGCCAGCGCTCCCGAGACCAGGGTCATGGCAAGCCACATGGCGGCGCCGGCGGCCACGGCCAGCAGTACGTCGGTGCGTTCCAGACCGATCGGGCCCTCCGGGTCGGTGGTGTAGGCCTGGAAGAAGCCTCCGGTGGTCATGTAACCGGCGGCATTGTTGCCGGCAAAGACCAATGCGGCAATGACCACCAGCGGCCAGTGCTTCTTGAACAGCTCGACGATGGGAACCTTGGTCTGCGCATTGTGTTCGGCGATCTCCTCGAAGACCGGGGATTCGTCCACCGCCTTGCGCACGTAGTAACCGATGATGATCAGTACGAAGCTGACCAGGAACGGTATGCGCCATCCCCATTCCAGGAACGCCTCGCCCGGGGAAATCACCCCGGTCATCAACGCCATCATGCCCGAGGCCAATAGCATGCCCAGCGGGACACCGATCTGCGGGTTCGCCCCGGCACGTCCACGATGGCCTTCCGGTGCGTGCTCCACGGCCATCAGGACCGCGCCGCCCCATTCGCCGCCGGCCGAGATGCCTTGCAGGATGCGCAGCAACAGCAACAGAACGGGTGCGATCATGCCAGCGGTCTCGTAGGTGGGCAGCACGCCGATCAGTACCGTCGCCGCACCCATGAGTGACAGGGTGAGCACCAGCATGGCCCTTCGGCCGATCTTGTCCCCGTAGTGACCGGCCAGGAATGCTCCCAGCGGTCGGAACAGGAAGGAGATGCCGACCGAGGCGAAGGAGATCAGCAGCCCCAGCTGGCTACCGGCCGGTTCGAAAAAGAGCTGGCTGAAGACCAGGCCCGCGGCCGTGGCATAGATGAAGAAGTCGTACCACTCGACCGTGGTGCCGATGATGGTGGCAAAGGCGACCCGTCGCTGGTTGGTGCGATTTTCTTGGTGGGAGGCTGAAAGGCTCATGATGCTCCTCGATGGGCGACGCCCATGGTGCTGTACGTCGCGTGAGTTGTTCCTCACCCAAGTGTGACACCACGCATAGGTAAGGTAAACTTCAAATATCTGCACAACATTTGAAGCGGAGCTTATGTGATGGCCGGTTTCTCCTTGCGGCACTTGGAAATCATGGCGGTGCTACCGCAACATGACACCCTGGGATCAGCTGCCAGCCAGCTTCGCATTTCCGAATCCGCGCTTTCCCAGGCCCTGACGGCCATCGAACGCATTGCCGGTGAACCGCTGTGCCTCAGGCGCAAGGCACACGGCCTGTCGATGACCGCGTCTGGACTGCATTTTTCCTCCCTGGCCCGCAAGATCATGGCCGACGTGGACGACCTCCAGGCCACTTTCCCATACCGATTGGGCACCTTGCGCGGACCGGTGCGCTTCGGTTGTTTCGCCTCGTTGTCCCCGCACCTGGTGCCGGCACTGATGGAAAGTTTCCCTCCGTTGCACCCCGAACTTGATGTCTCGGTCACGGTGGGAACACACGACGAGTTGCTGCCCGCTCTGCGCACCGGGGACCTGGACGCCGCCTTCGTCTACGACCTGTCGTTGCCCGACGACATTGCCAAACAGGAGATCTACCAGACGCAGATGCAGGTGGTGCTGCATCCGGAGCACCCCTTGGCACGGTTGGATCGGCCGCTGAGGCTGACGGACCTGGTGGACGAGCCCCTGATCCGCTACGAATCGGATCCCAGTACCCACCACCAGATGCAACTGTTCGCCTCCCAGGGGATGACCCCGAGGATCGCGGCCTCGGTGCCCCAGATGATCCTGGTCAGCGCCATGGTGGGCCGTGGCCTGGGCTACGGCTTGTTGATGCGTCGCCCGAATAATGCCGAGTTTTCACTCGAAGGCCGTCCCCTGGTGTTCCGTGACCTGCAGGCGCCGAATTACCCGAATGCGGTGGTGGCGATCAGCCCGCGCGAGAGCAAGATCCCGGCCCGTGTCCAGGCGCTGATTGACCACTGCAGGAAGATTGCGCAGGAGGGCTGGCGGCAGGACACCGGCGCTGAAGGGGCGCTGCCAGCGGGCTGAGCCCGGTGGCCGGTGCGGTCCGGCGTGGCCGTGTTCCGAAGGAGTTCGCCGCTACCCTATCGCCGGAGGCGACCGGTCGGCATAATGGGAAGCACCCGAAGCACAACCTCGAATTTTCATGCCGGAGGGGCGAGAAAATGATTGGCACATGGCAAGCAATGGTCATTGACTGCGAGGACCCCGATCAGCTGGCCCGGTTCTACGAACAGCTGCTGGGGATGGTGCGGATCGACAACGATCCCGACTGGGTGAGCATCGGTGATGCCGCCGACCGGCCGGCCCTTGCGTTCCAGGCGGTGAGCCCGTACGTCGCACCCGAGTGGCCGGGCCACCTGCATCCGCAACAAGCCCATATCGACGTGCGGGTCAAGGACCTGGACCTGGCCGAAAACCAGGTGCTCGCCCTCGGGGCTCGGGCCACCGGTGAAGGGACCAAGACCTTCAGGGTGTACCTGGATCCGCAAGATCACCCGTTCTGTCTGGTCTGCTGGTAGTCACCCCCAGCGTTCGAAAGCCACCCGGGCCGCCTGGACACGCGAGGTGACCTGGAGCTTCATCATGAGCCGGGAGACATGGGTTTTCACGGTGGTTTCACCGATCAGCAGCTGTCCGGCGATTTGCGGGTTGCTCAGCCCCCGACCGAGAAGCCGGAGTACCTCCAGCTCACGTTCGGTCAGCAGCCGGTCCAGATCGGCACCGATGGATGGGGGCACGACGGTGGTGGTCATCGCCCGGTGCATCACGCGTGCGGTGACCTCCGGGGCCAGGGTGGAGCGTCCGGCGGCGGCATCGTGCACCGCGGTGATGATTTGGGCCGGGGTGGCGCTTTTGAGCAGGAACCCGTACGCCCCGGCCTGCAGGGCACCGAAGAGGTAATCGTCGTCGTCGAAAGTGGTCAGCACCAGTACCCGGCCCAACTGCGCGGAGGTGATCTGCCCGGTGGCCGCCACCCCGTCCAGTACCGGCATGCGCAGATCCATCAGCACCACGTCACTGCGGTGCGCCCGGGCCAGTTCGACGGCGGCCCGTCCGTTGCCGGCCTCCCCGACGATCTCGATGCCCGCGTCGGCCTCCAACACCATGCGGATGCCCAGCCGCACGGTGTCGTGGTCGTCGACGATCAGTACCCGTACGCTCATGCTTCTCCTGTGTTTCTCGGTACCATCTGCGGTGCGCCCTGCTGCGCCGGTGCGATCTGCCGGGGCACCGCGGGATGATCGGGAGGTGCCAGCGGAAAACGCACGGCCACCACGAACCCGTCCGCCGTGGCCGTACTGTGCATGCTTCCACCCAGGGCCTCGGCCCGCGCCCTGATATTACCCAGCCCGGTACCGGCCCCGTGCAACCTGCTGCCGTGATCCGGGGCCACGGGGTTGCCGGCGCGGATCGCCACATCCTGCCCGTGGAGTCCGACCCGTAACCGCAGCGGCTGCTCCGGCGCGTGCTTGGCGTGGTTGACCAGCAGTTCATTCAGGGTGCGGTAGATCGCGGTGCCAAGGCGCGGGTCGGTTAACCGGCGCGGACCCAGATCGCAGGAGAAGTCGATCCTGCTGCCGCCGTCGCGGAAGGACGCCACCAGCGCCGGCAGCCCGTCCAGGCTGGTCACCAGCGCCGTGGAGTTTCGCGAGTGCAACATCCGCACCATCTGGGTCATTTCCTCCAGCCCGCTCAGGCTTTCGGTGCGGATGGTCTGCAACGGGCGGTGCAGGTCCGCGTGCCCAGACCCGTCGCCCGTGGCGGAACCCGGTGCGGTCCGATCCGCCAGAGCCCCGCTGAGAAGCGCGATGGAGGAGAACCTGGCGGAGAGCACATCGTGCATTTCCCGGGCCAGGGCCGTACGTTCTTCCGCCATCGATTCACGATGCCGGGCCTCCAGCAGCCGCTCCCGGTCCTGCGCCGCGCTATGCAGGGCCTCGGCCCGTTGCCGCTGGATGCGGGCCAGTTCCAGCGCGTTGCGCACATTCATCGCCCATAGCGCCGGGGTCAGCAACACGAAGCCGGCCACGAACACGGCCAGCAAGCCCTGCTGGAAACTGTCCATGGCTACCCCTGCCAGCACACCCGAGCCCAGCAGCAGCGCCGCGATCACCAGGGTAGTGAGTTGGCGGATACGCGTGGAGGCCAGCAGGAAAATGCTGAACACCGACTCGAACAGCAGCAGATACCCGCCGATGCTCCCCACGGCCAGGGCCACGACGGCGCACACCAGTTGGCCTGCCACACTGGCCCCCAGTCTGCGCCGACGCAGCAGGATGGCGCCGGCCCCGGCCAGCATCGGCACCGGCCACCATCCCCGGTAGGACTCCAGCGCCGGCACAGCCTGGTTGAGCAGACCCGAGGCATGCAGGGCCACGGCGAGCAGCAGGTAGGTCACGGCCACTTCCTGTTCCTGCTCCCCGGAAACGAAACGTCGTTTGAATTGCGCGGGCCAACTACTCATACCATCCATCATCACCCCGCCGGTAGGATGGGCACCTCCTCCGAAAGGAGGACATGAGGTGGTCTTTGGTCCGATGCGCCGACACCGCGGCCCCGGAACAGTTGGGGGTATGGACTTCATGCAACAGGCTCCGGCCATCGCCCTGGCCGTACTGGCGTTGATCGATGCGACCAGTATCGGCACCCTGATCATTCCCATCTGGTTGCTGCTGCGGCGTGACTACCGGTCGGTGGTGCCCAAGGTACTGCTCTACCTGGCGGTACTCGCCGGATTCTACTGGGTGATCGGGGTGCTGCTGCGTACCGGCTGGCAGCTGGGGGAGCTGAACGGAGCGGGCGCGCTCCTGGACGCCCCACCGGTGCGTTGGGCACAACTTCTGCTGGGGGCCGGCCTGTTGACCTGGGCGCTGACCAGACCGGGCAAGGGACAAGCGGACGCCGGAGCGGCCCGGGACGGTGCCCCCAGGCATTCGCCTGATGCCGACCGATCGCCGGATTCGACACGGTACGGTGCGCACCCGGCCGCCACGACTCAGGGAACCACGCTGGTGCTTCCGGCCCGGTTGGGCAGGCGGTTGCACGCTGCCCTGGACTCCACACTCGGAGTGGTGGTGCTGGCATTGCTGGCGGGCCTGATGGAACTGCCGACCATGCTGCCCTACCTCGGGGCGCTGGGATTGATGGAGTCCCTGGGGTGGCACCATATGGTGCAGATGGCGGTGCTGGTCGGCTACTGCGCGCTGATGACCCTGCCCGCGCTGCTATTGGTGCTGCTGCGGTTAACCGCCGGTGCCCGGGTGGACCGGTGGCTGCAGAGGGTCGGCGCCAAGGCCGGTGCCTTCGCCGCCGAATCCCTGGCCTGGGTGGCCGGTTTTGCCGGATTCCTGCTGATCCGCTCGGCATCCAATGAGTTGGGGATCCTCACTTTCCTGGGCTGATCCGCTCCCGGCCGCGAACACCCGGCGCCGGGATCCGGGACCCGCAGGTCGGCGGCCTACACGCTGTGGGCGAATCCGGCGGCCATGAATTGGTCTGCAACCGGCGAACAATGAAAGAATAGGACCATGGATTCTTTAGGCAGTAACGTAACGGGTGCCAAGAAGCTGAGCCTGAACGCTTCAACCCTGGCCATGGGCGTGATGGTCATCGTGCTACTGGTCGCCGTGATCTTCGCAGCCAACTCGAACGAGATCGTTGGCTGGTTCGTCGTGGTCATCTCCGGTGGCTGGTTGCTGCTCTCGGCCTTCCTGGTCTTCGGCCTCAAGCGCGGGGCCGACAAGATCAACACCTCGCTACGCGAGGCCACCGCAGCGGCGGCCGGTCGCGCCCAGGGCGGTTCCTCCATCGTGGTCGACGAGGGCACCAGCCAGCGCGACCTGAAACTGGACCACTCCTTCAAGATCGTCCAGGTGCAGGCCGGGGTGATCAGGCAGGAGCTGGAGAAGGACGACGCCGACTCGCGTGCCATGATCGACCGTGCCCTGGAAACCATCACCATGACCGCCGGCAACGCCCGCGACATGATGAAGCCCTCCGGCCAGCCCCTCGACGGCGAGATCATCGACTAGTTTTGTTACCCCACAGCGCAACGTCCCATCCGGAGGTTGCGCTGTATTTTTTGTAAGGTGGAACCGTGATACCTAGCAGCCTGGAAGTCCTGAACAAAAATGCCGGCGCAGTGCGTGTGGCCTCGGTAAACGTCAACGGCATCCGTGCCGCGTACCGGCGCAATATGCCCGACTGGATCGAGGCCCGCGATGTGGACATCCTGTGCCTGCAGGAGGTGCGGGCACCGGACAAGATCGTCCGTGAACTGGTGGGCGAGGGGTGGCACATCCTGCATGCCGAGGCCAAGGACAAGGGCCGTGCCGGGGTGGCGATCCTCTCGAAGGCTGAACCGATCGCGGTGCGCCCGCACATCGGCGACGAGTACTTCGCAGACTCCGGACGATGGGTGGAAGCCGACTTCACCATGGCCGACGGGTCCACCCTGTGCGTGGTCTCCTGCTACGTGCACTCCGGTGAACTGGGCACTGCGAAGCAGGAGGACAAGTACCGTTTCCTGCAGCGGATGACCGACCACCTGCCGGTGCTCAAGGAGCAGAAGGACCACGTGCTGGTGGTGGGCGATTTGAACGTCGTGCATACCGAGAAGGACATCAAGAACTGGAAGCCGAACCACAACAAGCGGGCCGGCGTGATGGACGAGGAAATCGCCTACTTCGACGGTTTCTTCGGTGAACTGGGCTACAAGGACGTGGCCCGCGAGCTCGCCGGGGACGAACAGGGCCCCTACACCTGGTGGTCCTGGCGCGGCCAGGCGTTCGTCAACAACGCCGGTTGGCGTATCGACTACCACATGGCCACCCCCGCACTCTCGGCCAAGGCCATCAAGTCCCATGTGGACCGTGCCAGCGAGTACGCGTTGCGCTTCTCCGACCATGCCCCGCTGGTTGTCGACTACCAGTTCTAGCTCCCAAGGAATCTCCATGACCAAACCCCGCGTCCTTTCCGGAATGCAGCCTTCGGGCGACTCCCTGCACCTGGGCAACTACCTCGGTGCCCTGGTGAACTGGGTGAAGACCCAGGACGAGTTCGACTCGTTCTTCTTCATTCCGGACATGCATGCCATCACCGTGCCCCAGGACCCCGCGGAGCTGCAGGCCCGCACCCGAAAGACCGCTGCCCAGTTCATCGCCAGCGGCATCGACCTGGACAAGTCCACGCTCTTTGTCCAATCCCAGGTCCCGGAGCACTCCCAGCTGGCCTGGGTGTTCAACTGCATCACCGGTTTCGGCGAGGCCAGCCGGATGACCCAGTTCAAGGACAAGTCCGCCAAGGGCGGTGCCGAGAACTCCAGTGTCGGGCTGTTCACCTACCCCGTGCTGATGGCCGCTGACATCCTGCTGTACCAGCCCCATGGCGTTCCGGTGGGCGATGACCAGCGCCAGCATGTGGAACTGACCCGTACCCTGGCCCAGCGTTTCAACCACCGTTTCGGCCAGACCTTCGTGGTTCCCGAGGCGCAGATCCCCACCGAGGGGGCGCGGATCTACGACCTGCAGAAGCCGACCTCGAAAATGTCCAAGTCCGCCGAATCGCCCGCCGGGCTGATCAACGTGCTCGACGAACCGAAGCTGATCGCCAAGCGCATCAAGTCCGCGGTCACCGATGACGGCACCGTGATCGCCTACGACAAGGAAAACAAGCCGGGGGTCTCTAACCTGCTGGACATCCTGGCCGCGGTGACCGACCGGCATGTACCGGAACTGGTCGCCGAGTTCGAGGGCAGGATGTACGGGCACCTGAAGGTGGCCGTGGCCGAGGCCGTGGTGGAGCGGCTGGGTCCGATCCGCGAACGCACCCTGGAACTGCTGGACGATCCGGCCGAACTGGATCGGCTGCTGCAGGTCGGCGCCGCCAAGGCCCGTGAGGTGGCCTCGCGGACCGTCTCCGACGTCTACGAGAAGGTCGGACTGCTGCCGCCGTTGGGCAGACTCGGCTAACCGTGACCGCTTTCCCGCACCGCATCATCGACCCCCGGTATACGCTGGGGGTCGTGATTCCGGTGCCCGAACCGCAACGGGCCCAACTGCACCAGTGGCGGGTGCGTCATGGAAGCCCGGACAGCCACCAGGTGGCACCGCACATCACCCTGGTAACCGGATCGCATCGGGGCACCTGGCAGCAGGCGGCAGCTCATGTGGCGCAGGTTCTCCGCCAGGTTCCGGCGTTCGATGTGCACCTCGGTGGCGCCTGCAGTTTCCGCCCCGCCAGCCAGGTGGTGTACCTGCCGCTGGAGTCCGGGGCCCGGCAATGCCATCGCATACACGCCAGCCTGCTGGACGGTCCGCTGCACCACGACTCGCAGTTCGCCTACCATCCGCACCTGACAATCACGCAGAATGTCCCGGACAGGCAGCTGGATGAGGCACTGGCGGAGCTGGGGCAGGTGCAGATGGGCTTTCCGGTGACGACGGTGCAATTATTCGATATGCGTCGCGGGCAGTGGAACCTGACCGAGCAATTCGATCTGGCCTAGGCCACGATCCGGCCCTTCGCGGCTGGGGGCGGCCCACCGCTGACCCCCGTTGAACCCCGCGCAACAAAAAAGTGTGGTCCCGTGCGCAATGCACGGGACCACACTCTTATCGCCTGGAGCCAACCGGCGGCCGCGAGGCTACCGGCCAGGGGCGCGTCGCGGGACTACTTCCCGCGGACGTTGGCCTCGATCTGGGCACCGGTGTCGGCATCCACGTTCTTCCAGTACTCGATGGCGTTGGACAGCACCGGCTCAATGACCCCGTCCAGGGCGCCGGTCACGGTCTCGACGAACTGGGCGCGCTGGGCGTCGTCGAAGACCTCGCGGACCAGGATGCCTGGCTGGATGAAGTCGTTGTCCTCGGCATGCAGCGTGGCGGCCGAACGGACCAGCTCCCCATCGGATTCGAAGGAGTTGTCGACCGGTCCGGTCTCATCGCTCCAGGAGTCGCCGAAGGAGTTCGGTGCGTAGTAGCTACGGGCACCGGTGGACTCGTACCACATGTTGCCCTCGAAGCTGTAGGTGTGTACCGGCACCTTCGGCTTGTTGACCGGCAACTGCTGGAAGTTGGTGCCGATGCGGTAGCGCTGGGCGTCGGCGTAGGCGAAGTTGCGGCCCAGCAGCATTTTGTCCGGGCTCATGCCCATGCCGGGCACCATGTTCATCGGCGAGAATGCGGCCTGTTCGATCTCGGCGAAGAAGTTCTCCGGGTTGCGGTTCAGGGTCAGCGTACCGACCTTGATGCGCGGGTAGTCCTTCTTCGACCAGGTCTTGGTCAGATCGAACGGGTTCCAGCGGTAGGTCTTGGCCTCTTCATACGGCATGACCTGGATGTACAGGTCCCACTGCGGGAAGTTGCCTTCCTTGATGGCGTTGAACAGGTCTCGACGGTGGTGCTCGGCATCCGCACCGGCCAGGGCCTCGGCCTCGGCGCCCGAGATGGTCTCGAACTTGTCGGACTGCTTGTTCAGGAAGTGGTACTTCACCCAGAACTTCTCGCCGGCTTCGTTGACCCACATGTAGGTGTGCGAACCGTAGCCGTTCATCTCGCGCCAGGTCTTCGGCAGACCGCGGTTGCCCATGATGTAGGTGACCTGGTGGGCGGACTCGGGGTTCTGGGTCCAGAAGTCCCACTGCATGGTGGCATCGCGCAGGCCGGAATCCGGCAGGCGCTTCTGCGAGCGGATGAAGTGCGGGAACTTCATCGGATCACGCAGGAAGAACACCGGGGTGTTGTTGCCGACCAGGTCGAAGTTGCCCTCGGAAGTGTAGAACTTCAGCGCGAAACCACGCACGTCACGCCAGGTATCGGGGGAGCCGAGCTCACCGGCAACCGTGGAGAAGCGCAACAGGGTCTCGGTCTTGACACCCTTCTGGAACAGTGCGGCCTTGGTGTACTGCGAGACATCCTCGGTGGTCTCGAACTCGCCGAAGGCACCCGAACCCTTGGCGTGCGGGCGACGCTCCGGAACGTTCATGCGGTTGAAGTGCTGCAGGGTTTCGACCAGGTGGTGGTCGTGCAGGACGATGGGGCCGTCCTGGCCTACGGTCAGCGAGTTGCGGTCGCTGACGGCTGGAATACCAGCCTGGGTGGTCGAACCTGTCTGGGGACCATTGTTGGCAGCCATGTGCTCTCCTTTATGTGTGGATCGGGCTTGGTCAGGGAAGGGTTAGTCCAGGGAGCCTGCGCACGAGGCGCAGAGTCCGTGATAGAGGACTTCTGCCACGGTGATTTTCATCCCGCGGACGATGGTGGGGTCGAGGCACGCCGGTTGTGTATGCGGTAACGCGACATCCTCGACAAGTCCGCACTGCGTGCAGACCGCATGGTGGTGGTCCGTGATCCGGGTTTCATAGCGCGCCCCGGTGTGCGGGACATCCAGCCGACGCAGTAATCCGGATTCGGCCAGGTCATTGACTACGGTGTGAACGGTGCCCAGGGCGATGCCGGGTAGCGCGAGCCGGGCGTGGCGATGCAGTTCATCCGCCGTGGAATGCGGGTGGCTGGTCGCGCATTCCAGGATGGCCAGGCGTTGTTTGGTGACACGACGGCCCGCAACGCGCAGGGGCTGTGACCAGCGGGCGCGTGCGTCGTATTCCGTGTGTTCCATACCTCCATCATGCCACAAACTTGAGTTATTCAAAATAAGGCAAGGCTAATTCCGGGTGGACGGGGCAGCGCAAGGAGCGCAGCCGGGGGAGCGGATCATTAAACGCCCGCGGGGCCCGAATCCGTGATGGATTCGGGCCCCGCGATCCCCGCGTGACTAGACGGTGCGGGAGAGGATAGCCTGCTTGACCTCGGCGATGGCCTTGGTCACCTGGATGCCACGAGGGCACGCTTCGGTGCAGTTGAAGGTGGTGCGGCAGCGCCACACGCCTTCCTTGTCGTTGAGGATCTCCAAACGCATGTCGCCGGCATCATCACGGGAATCGAAAATGAAGCGGTGGGCGTTGACGATCGCGGCTGGACCGAAGTACTGTCCATCGGTCCAGAACACCGGGCAGGAGCTGGTGCACGCGGCGCACAGGATGCACTTGGTGGTGTCGTCGAAACGCTCGCGGTCCTCGACGGACTGGTAGCGTTCCTTGCTCGGCTCATGGCCCTTGTTGATCAGGAACGGCATGATCTCGCGGTAGGACTGGAAGAACGGTTCCATGTCCACAATCAGGTCCTTCTCCAGCGGCAGACCCTTGATCGCCTCAACGGTGATCGGCTTGGAGGTGTCCAGGTCCTTGAGCAGGGTCTTGCAGGCCAGACGGTTGCGGCCGTTGATGCGCATGGCATCGGAGCCGCAAATGCCGTGGGCGCAGGAGCGACGGAAGGACAGCGAGCCGTCATGATCCCACTTGACCTTGTGCAGGGCATCGAGCACGCGGTCGGTCCCGTACATGGTCAGCTTGAAGTCTTCCCAGTAGGCTTCGGCGTTGCTTTCCGGCAGGTAGCGACGTACCCGCAAGGTGATGTTAAAGGTTGGGATCTCGCCGCCGCCGCCGACACCGGGCTTCAGCTCGATCTTAGATGCTGGTTCTGGCAGTTCGCTGCTCATTAGTACTTACGCTCCATCGGCTGGTAACGGGTGAAGACCACGGGCTTGGTTTCCATGCGGATGCCCTTGATGTCCTCGGTGACGGCCTCGGCATCGCGGTACGACATCGAGTGCTTCATGAAATTCTCGTCGTCGCGGTCCGGGAAGTCCTCGCGGTAGTGGCCACCGCGCGATTCCTTGCGGTGCAGGGCCGCCACGGTCATGACCTCGGCCAGATCCAGCAGGAAGCCCAGCTCGATGGCTTCCAGCAGGTCCAGGTTGAAGCGCTTGCCCTTGTCCTGGATGCCGATGTTCTTGTAGCGCACTCGCAGCTGCTCGATGACGTCGCGTGCTTCCTTCAGCGAGCGCTCGTCACGGAACACCTGGACATTGGCGTCCATGGTCTCCTGCAGGGTCGCACGCAGCTCGGCAACGCGTTCGGTGCCGTTGGAGTTCAGCAGGGCATCGATCTGCTCGGTGACGAAGTTATCGCCTTCCTCCGGCAACGCCACGTAATCCGCGGTCTTGGAGTATTCCGCTGCGGCCACACCGGCACGCTTGCCGAACACGTTGATGTCCAGCAGCGAGTTGGTGCCCAAGCGGTTCGAGCCGTGGACCGACACGCAGGCGACCTCGCCGGCGGCAAACAAGCCCGGGATGACGGTGTCGTTGTCCTGCAGGACCTCGGTCGAGATATTGGTCGGGATGCCGCCCATGGCGTAGTGGGCGGTGGGGTACACGGGCACCGGATCGGTGAACGGTTCCACACCCAGGTAGGTGCGGGCGAACTCGGTGATATCCGGTAGCTTGGATTCGATGTGCTCCGGTTCCAGGTGGGTCAGGTCCAGCAGCACGTAGTCCTTGTTCGGACCGCAGCCGCGGCCTTCACGTACCTCATTGGCCATGGCACGGGCCACGATGTCACGTGGTGCCAGGTCCTTGATGGTCGGTGCGTAGCGCTCCATGAAACGCTCGCCATCGGAATTACGCAGGATGGCGCCTTCACCGCGGGCGCCTTCGGTGAGCAAGATGCCCAGCCCGGCCAGGCCGGTGGGGTGGAACTGGAAGAATTCCATATCCTCCAGCGGCAGGCCGCGGCGGAAGGCGATACCCATGCCGTCACCGGTGAGGGTGTGGGCGTTCGAGGTGGTCTTGAAGACCTTGCCGGCGCCGCCCGAGGCGAAGACCACCGACTTGGCCTGGAATACGTGCAGTTCGCCGGTGGCCAGGTCATAGGAGACCACGCCGGCCACACGCTTCTGCTTGTAGGCGGTGCCGTCCTCGCGGAAGGCATCCTCCTCGACCAGCAGCAGGTCCAGTACGTAGTACTCGTTGTAGAACTCGACGTTGTGCTTCACGCAGTTTTGGTACAGGGTCTGCAGGATCATGTGACCGGTTCGGTCCGCTGCGTAGCAGGCGCGACGCACGGCGGCCTTGCCGTGGTCACGGGTGTGGCCGCCGAAGCGGCGCTGGTCGATCTTGCCATCCGGGGTGCGGTTGAACGGCAACCCCATCTTTTCCAGGTCCAGTACCGCGTCAATGGCCTCCTTGGCCATGACCTCGGCCGCGTCCTGGTCAACCAGGTAGTCGCCACCCTTGATGGTGTCAAAGGTGTGCCATTCCCAGTTGTCTTCCTCGACGTTGGCCAGGGCCGCGCACATGCCACCCTGCGCCGCACCGGTGTGCGAGCGGGTCGGGTACAGCTTGGTCAGCACGGCGGTACGGGCGCGCTGCCCGGATTCGATCGCGGCACGCATCCCGGCGCCGCCAGCACCGACGATGACGACGTCGTACTTATGTACCTGCATTCTTAATGCTCTCTTCTCTAGAAAAATCTATAGCTGTTGAGCGCTTAGGCGCACTGTGGCAGCGGGCTGTTGGTCACGCATGGGTCGAAGGTGAAGATCACCAGCGAACCCAGGACGATGATGAAAATCGTCGCGACGTACAGGATTCCCTTGAGCCAGGTGCGGGTCGCGTGCTTCTCGGCGTAGTCGTTGATGATGGTGCGCACGCCGTTGGTGCCGTGCAGCATCGCCAGCCAAAGCAGCGCCAGGTCCCAGAACTGCCAGACCGGTGAGGCCCACTTGCCGGCCACGAAGCCGAAGGACAGCCCGTTGACACCTTCGCCGACCAGCAGGTTGGCGAAGAGGTGACCGAAAATCAGCACGACCAGCACGACGCCGGACAGGCGCATGAACAGCCAAGCGAGCATTTCGAAGTTGCCACGCGACTTCGGACCACGAACGTACTTGGGGTCCATGCGCTGGCTACGGGGAGCTTGAATATCAACACTCATGGCTTAGTGACCTCCGAAAGCAAGCGACAGGTGACGGATGGTGAAAGCGGCGAACACCACGGCCCAGACGCCCAAAACGCCCCAGAGCAGCTGGCGCTGGTACTTGGTGCCCTGCTTCCAGAAATCCACCAGGATCAACCGAAGGCCGTTGAAGGCGTGGAAGAGGATGGCGGCAACCAGACCGGTTTCACCGAGGGCCATCAGCGGGTTTTTATAAGTGGCGATGACGGCGTCATATGCGCTGGCATCGACGCGGACCAATGCAGTATCAAGTACATGCACTAAAAGAAAAAGGAAAATAACGACACCGGTGACTCGGTGTCCCACCCATGACCACATGCCCTCACGGCCGCGGTAGAGGGTGCCTGACGAAGTCTTCGACACTGAACTAAACCTCCAAGACTCGCAACGGCGCATGTGTATCTTGCACACAATGAGATGTGACGCACTTGTGCGAGCGTTCCTTGTGCGAGTCTAGACCACTTCAGGCACTGTCTTCTATCTTCTGTTTATTTTGTGTGAGCATGTTCACCGTACGGGTGCAATATTGCGCTGAATCACCGTCATTACGCGGCAATTAGGGCATTTGCAGATGTTCTAATTTCTCTTAATCTTGCCTAATTTGTGTCCAAAATCCAACTCTGAAGTCCGGGTTTTGCCCATCCGATGAACTAGTGTGTCTGATGTGAATGAAGACCTTCTAGCGCGTTTCCATGGCGTGATTCCGGCCGGCGGCGTCGGGACAAGATTGTGGCCCCTTTCCCGGGCCTCGGCCCCCAAGTTCCTGCACGATCTGACCGGTTCCGGTTCCACCTTGATCCGGGCCACCTATGACCGGCTGGTTCCGCTGGCCGGGCAGCGGATCATGGTGGTGACCGGCCGAGCCCATCGCCGGGCGGTACTGAACCAGCTCAACGAGATCCAGGACGAGAATCTGGTGCTGGAACCCGAGCCCCGTGATTCGGCCGCGGCCATCGGCCTGGCTGCGGCGATCCTCTACCGCCGGAATCCCGAGATCATCATGGGTTCCTTCGCCGCCGACCAGGTTATCGGACCGGTAGAGGTGTTCCAGGAAGCGGTGCGCGAGGCCATCCATACCGCGGCCACCGGCAAGATCGTGACCATCGGAATCCATCCGACGCATCCGTCCACCGGGTTCGGGTACATCCAGACCGGGTTGCCGTTGGATGTGCCCGGGGCACCGAGCGCCCGGGCGGTCGGGCAGTTCGTCGAGAAACCGGATGCGGATACCGCCCGCCAGTACCTGGCCAGCGGGTTCCTGTGGAATGCGGGGATGTTCGTGGCACCGGTCTCCCTGATGCTCAAGCACCTCGAAGCCAACGAACCGGCGTTGCACGCCGGGCTGATGCGTATAGCCGAGGCCTGGGACACGGATCGGCGCGAAGAGGTCATGGCCCAGGTGTGGCCGGATCTGCCCAAGACCGCGATCGACTACGCGGTGGCCGAACCGGCGGCCGCCGCCGGGGACGTGGCAGTGATTCCCGGGGTGTTCAACTGGGATGATGTGGGCGATTTCGCGGCCATCGGCCGGTTGAACAAGGCCAGTGAGGAGACCGGGGTGATCGTCCTGGGTGACAAGGCCCGGGTCTACTCGGACAACGCCAGCGGCGTGGTCTACGGGGACATCCCGCGGGTGGTGGCGCTGATCGGCATCGACGACGTGATCGTGGTGGATACCGCCGATGCCTTGCTGGTGACCACCAAGGAACATGCCCAGCAGGTGAAAACCACCGTGGAGATGCTCAAACGCGACGGCGAAACCGACGTGCTCTGAGCTGCCGTTCCCCGCAGCATGTGCAAGGCCCCCGAAGTCCGGCTTCGGGGGCCTTGCGTTTTCTGGCAGTGTTCCACCGGGCCGTGTTGGCGGCCGGAGGCAGGCTAGCGCGGCAGTCCGCTCAGGAAGTCGCGCACCAGGGGTCCGGCGGTTTGGGCCCCGCCGCTGCCGTCTTCCACGAAGGCCGCGATGGCCAGGTCCCCCTGGGCGGCAATGGTCCAGGCGTGGGCATTGCGGTCCGCATCGTATTCGGCCGTGCCGCTCTTGCCGATGACCTCGTCCCCGGGCAGGTCATCAAGCAGCGTCAGCGTGCCGCTGCGAACGACCTCGCGCATCATGAGCGCCAGCGCCTCGGCCTCATCGGCAGCCAGGCTGTTCCCCTTGGGGGCCGCGGCGGAGTCGGCCGGCGCGGTGTCGGCTGGCTCCGGCTCGTCGTTGGTTTCCAGAACCAGCTGCGGGTTGACGGTATGCCCGGCAGCCACCGACGCGGCCACGGTGGCCATGCCCAGGGTGGAGGACTGCACCACGCCCTGGCCAATCATGTTGGCGGCCAGCTCGGTACCGCTGGAATCGGAGGGGACCGAGCCGGTAAAGGCCCCGGCGCCACTGCTGTCCGCGGCGGTCAGACCCAATGCCGCGGCGGCTTCTGCCAGCGCTGGTGCTCCGAGTTCGGCCCCGGCGTTGACGAAGACGGTGTTGCACGATTGGGCCACCGCCTCGCGTAATTCGATCCGCCCCAACGACCCGGCGGGGTAGCCGTCGTAGTTCTTGAAGGACTTGCCGTCCACGGTCGTGGTGGCGGGGCAGTCCACTGCCGTCTCGGCAGTGGCCCCGGCGCGCAGCATGGCCAGGGCCGAAACCACCTTGAAGGTGGAACCCGGGGCGTATTGTCCCAGCAGGGCGGTGTTGTATCCGCTGGATTCCGGGCCGGAAGCCACAGCCAGCACCGAGCCGTCGGACGGGCGGATGGCGACCAAGGCGGCCGGGGCCTGGGCATCTGCCACCAGGGTATCGGCCAGTTCCTGCAGTTCACGGTCCAATGTCAATTCGAGGTCCGTGCCCGGTACGGGGGAGGAGCTGAACAGCTCGTCCTGGACTTCGTGGGTTGCGGAGTTGCGGGTGATTGTGGTGCCCGGGGTTCCGGCCAGGGTGGAGTTGTAGGTGGCCTGCAATCCGGAGAGCCCGACCTGCTCCCCGGCCTGGATGCTCCCCTCGGATTTCTCGATGATTTCGGCGGTGGCCTGCCCGACGGTGCCCAGCAGTGGCCGGGCGAAACCCCTAGTGGGGGCCAGCGGGAGTTCGTCCTGCTGCACCGTGGCGCCGGCGATGGTGGCGATCCGGTCATTGCCGATCTCACGGTCGGCATCATCACGCAGCACGATTGCCTCGACCCAGGCCTTCTGCCCGGCCGCGGCGACGCGCTCGGCATAGGCGTCGGCATCGATCCCCACCAGTTCGGCCAGGGCGCGGGCCGATCCCTCCCAGAGGTCGGGTTCCAGGTGCGACTTGTCCAGTCCGACGCGGACCACCGGCCGGTTGGTAACCAGCACCTGGCCATCGGCCCCGTGGATCTCGCCGCGCTCGGCGGTGGTGTGCCGTGCGGCCAGGTAGCCGCCCTCGGACAGTTGCGGGGCCAGCAGCTGCGGATCGAAACGCAGCTGCCACTGCTCGGTTTCCCCGTCGAATTCGAAGACCGCGCTGGTCTCGTAGGCCAGGTCCTCATCGGTGTCGTCGATGTCCCAGACGGTGTGGATCACCGCGGTGGCGGTTGGCACGTCCTGATCGGTTTCATCGGCGGCGATCGAGGCGAGGGTGTGGGTACGCGGGATCTGCCCCATGCGGCGGAATGCCTCCTGCACCACCTCCGCAACCTCGGGGGACTGCGCATCGGCCAGCGGTACGCCGCTGAAGTCCGCAGAGCCCAGGGCCACGGCCAGCGCCTCGGCGGCCGGTTGCGGATCCGGGGACCTGGCGCTGCAGGCGGTGAGCGTCGAAGCCAGCAGGCCGACCGTGGTCAGGGCGCCCAAGGCGCGGTATACAGGTCGCATGGCGCCATCGTATGCACCGTGCCCGGCAATGGGCAATTCCATGTAGCCGCTGGTCACACCGTACGTCGGGCTCCACCGGGTGGCTTCGCCGATGGGCGTTGAGCGCTGCCGGAGGGCCTCGCGTGCATGCCGGTGGAACCGGCGGTCGACGCCCCGCTCCGGACAGAACGTGCATGAACTCTCAAAAAGTACATAAGAATCTTTCTGACTAGGGAAAATATAAGGTTGAAAGGTGAATGAACGGAGGGAATCGAGGCCGGGTCTGGTGTATTCCGGATAGTCGTTGGTAGGGTCGGAGAGCATGAGTACGGCTATGAGTAATCCAGAACCACCCATGTCGAACACGGGACCGGTCCCCGAAGCCGGTCCGCCCAGGCCGCGGATCAACAAGGTCGTCTTCATCGGCTCGGCACTGCTGGTGATCGCGATCGCGCTGTGGGCCATGGTCGACCGGGATTCGGCCGATCTCGTCATCAACGCGGCGGTGACCTGGATCGGAAAGAACTTTGGCTGGTATTACACGCTGATTGTCGTGGCGGTACTGGTCTTTGTTGTCGGCACGGCGATCTCCAAGGTCGGCAAGACCCGGCTGGGGCCGGACCACTCCCGGCCGACCTTCAACCTCTTCACCTGGGCTTCCATGCTCTTCGCCGCCGGCATCGGCATCGACCTGATGTTCTTCTCGGTTGCCGAGCCGATTACCCAGTACCTGGCCCCGCCACGAGGGGACGGGTCCACCGTGGAGGCCGCCCGCCAGGCCGTGGTGTGGACCCTGTTCCACTACGGTTTGCTCGGCTGGGGCCTCTATGCCCTGATCGGGTTGGCCCTGGGATATTTCGCCTACCGGCACAACCTGCCGCTGTCCATCCGGTCGGCGCTCTACCCGCTGCTGGGGGACCGCATCCACGGGTGGATCGGGCATACCGTGGACATCGCCGCGATGCTGGGTACGATTTTCGGCATCGCCACCTCGCTGGGCATCGGCGTCGCCCAGCTGAACTACGGGCTGAACTTCATGTTCGACATCCCGGAAAATACGCTGTGGCAGATCATCCTGATCATCGCAGCGGTGCTGATGGCCACCATCTCGGTGCTCACCGGGGTGGAAAAGGGCATCCGCCGGCTCTCGGAACTCAATGTGCTGCTGTGCATCGCGTTGATGCTCTTTGTCCTGATCGCCGGCAGTACCGCGTTCCTCTTCGATGGGATCATCACCAACATCGGAGATACCCTCGCACGCTTCCCGTCCATGGCCCTGGACACCTTCGCCTTTGACCGTCCGGATGACTGGCTCAACGGCTGGACGCTGTTCTTCTGGGCCTGGTGGATCGCCTGGGCGCCGTTCGTGGGCCTGTTCCTGGCCCGCATCTCCCGTGGGCGCACCATCCGGCAGTTCGTCACCGGTGTCCTGGTGGTGCCCTTCGCATTCATCCTGCTGTGGATCTCGATCTTCGGCAACAGCGCCCTGTCGATCGTGCGCGGCGGCAACGCGGCCTTCGGGGAGGTCGCGATGAACACCCCGGAGCAGGCGTTCTACACGCTGCTCGAACAGTATCCCGGGGTGCCGATCACCGCCGCGGTGGCCACCTTTACCGGGCTGCTGTTCTATGTCACCAGCGCCGACTCCGGGGCACTGGTGATGGCGAACTTCACCTCGCACCTGCCAGATCCGCAATCCGACGGCTCCAAACCGGTGCGCCTGTTCTGGTCGGTGGCCACCGGGCTGCTGACCCTGGGTATGCTGCTGGTCGGCGGGGTGCCGACCCTGCAGGGTGCCACGGTGATCATGGGGCTGCCGTTCTCCTTCGTGCTGCTGTTCATCATGCTGGGGCTGTTCAAATCGCTGCGCGTGGAATCCGCGCTGGCCAGCAGCTACAAGCACACCATGCACAAGTTCCTGACCAGCCGGACCGGATCGCCCAACGACCGACGCAGTTGGAAGCAGCGTCTGGCCCGGGCGATGAACTATCCGGGCCACCGGGCCGCCAAACGCTACCTGGGCGATGTGGTGGGTCCGGCGCTGGCCGAGGTGGGTGAGGAATTCTCCGCCCGTGGTGCCGAGGTCGCACTGGACATCGAATCCGTGGCCAACCTGGACCTGGACTCGCTGGACCTGGTGGTGACCAACGGGGCCGAACGTCCCTTCAAGTACCAGGTGTACCCGGTCCAGCTGCCGGTCCCGAGCTACGCCAGGGTCTCGGCGGGCAACGACACCTACTACCGCATCGAGGTGTTCTCCCAGGAAGGCAGCCACGGCTATGACCTGATGGGGTTGAGCAAGGACCAGCTGATCAGTGACGTGCTGGACCAGTACGAGGCGCACATGACCTTCCTCAAGACCCAGACCGATGCCGACGGGCCCAGCCAGATCAACGGCAACGGCGTGTCCAAAACCGACTGGGAAGCGGATTTCGACACCACCTCACTACCGATTTCAACCACGAAGGAGGAAGCATGAGCCTTCCGAAGAACATGAACGAACGACTCAGCGGCGGGGCCACCGTGTTCATTGACGGGGCCTTCGTTCCGGCGATCTCCGGCAAGACCCGGCAGATCAGCTGTCCGGCCACCGGGGAAGTGGTGGCGCTGGTTTCCGAGGCGGCACAGGCCGATTCCGAGGCAGCCATCGCCGCGGCCCGGAGCGCGTTCGACTCCGGAATCTGGTCCGGTAGCACTGCAGGACAGCGTGGGGAGTTCCTGCTGAAGGTCGCGGACCGGCTGGCCGAACGCAAGGAGGAATTTGCGCTGGCCGAAACCCTGGATACCGGCAAGCGCATCATCGAGTCCCGCCTGGATATGGACGACATCATCGCCTGCTTCCGCTACTTCGGCAAGCTGGCCGGAAACGACGCCGGACGCCTGGTGGATGCCGGGGACCCGAACGTTCTCAGCCGGATCGCCTACGAACCGGTCGGGGTGGCGGCGATGATCACCCCATGGAACTACCCGCTGTTGCAGGCCGCCTGGAAGATCGCCCCGGCGCTGGCCGCCGGTTGCTCGTTCGTGCTCAAGCCCGCCGAGTTGACCCCATCGACCTCGATCCTGATGATGGAGGTGCTTGATGAGCTCGGGCTGCCGGCCGGGGTGGCGAACCTGGTCACCGGTACCGGGGCCGAAGCCGGTGCGATCCTGGCCGAACATCCGCAGGTGGACCTGGTCTCGTTCACCGGTGGGCTGCTGACCGGGCGCAAGGTGGCCGCCGCGGCCGCCGGCACGGTGAAGAAGGTCGCCCTGGAACTGGGCGGGAAGAACCCGAACGTGATCTTCGCCGACGCGGACTTCGACGCCGCCGTGGACAATGCGCTCAACGGTGCCTTTGTGCACTCCGGGCAGGTGTGTTCGGCCGGGGCGCGGATTGTGGTCGAGGAATCGATTGCGCCGAGGTTCGTCGACGAACTGGTGCGCCGTGCCCGGGCCATCCGGCTGGGCGGTCCGTTCGATGAGCAGGCGGAGACCGGTGCGCTGATTTCCGCCGACCACCTGGCCAAGGTGGACGCCTACGTGCAGGCCGGAATCGCCGAAGGGGCCCGCGTGCGCTGCGGCGGGCGGGCGGCCACCGATGCCGATGGGGCCGGGCTCGATGCCGGACACTTCTACCTGCCGACCGTGATCGACCAGGTCAGCCAGGGGATGAGCGTCGTCACCGAAGAGGCCTTCGGGCCGGTGGTCACCGTGGAGACCTTCGAAACCGAGGACGAGGCGGTGGCGATCGCCAACGACACCATCTACGGGCTGGCCGGTGCCGTGTGGAGCCAGGATGCCTCACGCGCCCAGCGGGTGGCGAACCGGCTGCGCCACGGCACCGTCTGGATCAACGACTTCCACCCCTACCTGCCCCAGGCCGAATGGGGCGGCTTCGGCCAGTCCGGGGTGGGCCGTGAGCTCGGTCCGACCGGCCTGGGCGAATACCAGGAAGCCAAACACATCTACCAGAACCTCGACCCACAGGTCACCGGCTGGTTCTCCGAGAAGTAAGGAACAGGGAGTTCTTAATGGTCAACAAGGTTGAAAACACCGAATTCGATTACATCGTCATCGGTGGCGGGTCGGCCGGTGCCGCGGTGGCGGCCAGGCTCAGCGAGGACCCGGCACTGAGCGTCGCGCTGGTGGAGGCCGGTCCCGATGACCGCGGGATCGATGAGGTCTTGCAGCTGGACCGCTGGATGGAGCTGCTGGAATCCGGCTACGACTGGGACTACCCGATCGAGCCGCAGGAGAATGGCAACTCCTTCATGCGCCATTCCCGGGCCAAGGTCATGGGAGGGTGCTCAAGCCACAACTCCTGCATCGCCTTCTGGGCACCGAGGGAGGACCTGGACGAGTGGGAAACCACCTTCGGCGCCACCGGATGGAACTCGCAGATGGCCTACCGGTTGTACAAGAAACTGGAGAACAACCAGGATGCCGGCCCCGAGGCCCCGCACCACGGGGACAGCGGACCGGTGACGTTGATGAACATTCCGGCCGATGACCCCTGCGGGGTGGCGATCCTGGATGCCTGCGAGCAGGCCGGGATCCCGCGGGCCAGGTTCAACAACAACGAGACCGTGGTCAACGGGGCGAACTTCTTCCAGATCAACCGCCTCCCGGACGGTACCCGGTCCTCCTCCTCGGTGTCCTACATCCACCCGATCATGGAACGGGAGAACTTCACCCTGCTGACCGGTTTGCAGGCGCGCAAGCTGAATTTCGACGCGGACAAGCGCTGCACCGGGGTGGACGTGGTGGACGGCGCCTTCGGCCGAACCCACACCCTGAAGGCGGCCCGCGAGGTCATCGTTTCGGCCGGGGCCATCGATTCACCGAAGCTGCTGATGCTCTCGGGCATCGGCCCGGCCGGGCACCTGAACGAGGTCGGCATCGAGGTGCTGGTGGACTCGCCCGGTGTGGGTGAACACCTGCAGGACCACCCGGAAGGCGTCATCCAGTGGGAGGCGAAGAAACCGATGGTCCAGGGCTCCACCCAGTGGTGGGAGATCGGCATCTTCACCCCGACCCGGCAGGGCCTGGACCGCCCGGATCTGATGATGCACTACGGTTCGGTGCCTTTCGATATGCACACCCTGCGCCAGGGGTACCCGACCGGGGAGAACACCTTCTGCCTGACCCCGAATGTCACCCACGCCAAATCGCGCGGTACCGTGCGTCTGCGCAGCTGCGACTTCCGCGACAAGCCCAAGGTCGATCCGCGTTACTTCACCGATGCCGAGGGGCACGATCGAAAGGTGATGACCTTCGGGATCCGCAAGGCGCGTGAGATCGTCGCCCAGTCGCCGATGGCCGAATGGGCCGGTGAGGAGCAGTTCCCGGGGCGGGAGGTGCAAAGCGACGAGGAGATCTTCGACTACCTGCGCCGCACCCACAACACCGTGTACCACCCGGCCGGTACCGTGCGGATGGGTGCCGAAGACGACGCGATGAGCCCACTGGACCCGCAGCTGCGTGTCAAGGGCGTCAGCGGCCTGCGTGTGGCCGATGCCTCGGTGATGCCGGAACTGGTCACCGTGAACCCGAACATCACGGTGATGATGATCGGTGAACGCTGCGCCGAACTGGTGCGCGGGGAATAACCCGCGATCGGGATGCCCCTGCCGTTGGCGGCGGGGGCATTTTCGTGCTGTGTTGCGGCAATGGCTGAAAAGTTACGCGCAAACTATCGAACCGGGCCGGCCGGCGCGTATCTTCGTAGGATGCGGACAGTGAAGTATCGGAAGGCCACCCTCCCCTCGGTTCAGCCCTGGGTTGAGCAGTTGGAACCCCAGCTGGTCGAGTTCCGGCGCGATCTGCACCGCAACCCCGAACTGTCCTTCGCCGAATACCGCACCACCGAGGTGATCATGGCCCGGCTGCGCGAAGCGGGTCTGGACCCGGTGCCCATGGTCGGGACCGGTGCCTGGGTCGAGGTGGGCAGCGGGCCGCTGGCCATCGGGTTGCGTGCGGATATCGATGCGCTGCCGGTGCTGGAGGAAACCGGGCTGGACTACGCCTCGACCATCGACGGCGTGGCCCACGCCTGCGGCCATGATATCCATACCACGGTGATGCTCGGGGTGGCGCTGACCCTGAAGAAACTGGACGACGAGGGCCTGCTGCACGGCCGGGTCAGGGTGATCTTCCAGCCCGCCGAGGAGAAGATGCCCGGCGGCGCGCTGTCGGTCATCTCCCAGGGCATCCTGGACGAGGTGCCGCGCATCCTGGCGTTGCACTGTGATCCGCGGATCGACGTGGGAACCATTGGTACCCGTATCGGGGCGATCACCTCGGCCAGCGACACCATCCGGATCGAGGTCGACGGCCGCGGCGGGCATACCTCCCGTCCGCACCTGACCGAGGACGTGGTGTTCGCGATGAGCCAGATCGCCACCCAGGTCCCTGCCGTGCTGGGACGGCGCATCGACGTGCGCTCGGCCGTGTCCGTGGTGTGGGGCCAGATCCACGCGGGCAGCGCCCCGAACGCCATTCCCGCCACCGGATACCTGGCCGGCACCATGCGCTGCCTGGATGGCGAGGCCTGGCATGCCGCCGGACAGATGCTCGACGACACCGTGCGCCAGGTCGCCGCACCCTATGGCGTGGACATCAAGCTGCAGCACACCCGGGGTGTGCCTCCGGTGGTGAACTCCGCCACCGAGACCGGGCTGATCGAAAGCGCCGCACGGTTCGAGATCGGCCCGGAGAACATCGAGCTGACCCCGCAGTCGATGGGCGGCGAGGACTTCGCCTGGATGACCGAGAAGGTGCCCGGCGCGATGTTGCGTCTGGGGACCCGTGAACCGGGTGGGGAGACCTATGATCTGCACCGTGGGGACTACATTCCCGACGAGGGGTCGATCACGGTGGGTGTGGCCGTCATGGCCGGCGCCTGCCTGCGCGCCATTGCCGAACTTGACTAGTGGGTTCACGTCCTGACCGGGGCAAAATTTTTTCGGATTTCTTGGACTTTTTACTTAACACGAGCTGACATGGCCTTTGACGTTAAGCGCTTGCCGTAAATCGGTGTGAAGTTACCAGTTTGTAACCTTCGGCCGATGTGCCTGTGCCTGATCTCATATAGGCTATGGACACGATGGGATCGTTAGCACTGGCGCAGCGTTACGGCAAAGTAGTTTTTCGCTGGGTTGCAGTGGCCTGGCTTCCCGGCTAACTCGTAACGCTCTATGGAGGTTTACATGCGCTTCGCATCGCGCAAGACCGGTGTGGCTGCGGCCATGATCGGCATTTCAGCTCTCGCACTGTCCGCCTGCGGACAGGCTCCGGAGGAAAGCATCGCCGATGCCGACAACTCCGATTACATCGGCTGCATCGTTTCGGACTCCGGCGGCTTCGACGACCAGTCATTCAACGAGTCTTCCCACCGTGGGCTGAAGAACGCCGAGGCGGACCTGGGCATCCAGACCCGCGAAGCCGAATCCAAGTCCAACGCCGACTTCGCCACCAACCTGCAGGGCATGATGAATGCAGGGTGCGATATGACCGTGACCATCGGGTTCCTGCTGGGCGATGCCACCGAAGAGGCCGCAGCGGCCAACCCGGATAACCACTTCGCGATCGTCGACTTCCAGTACGAGGAACCGATCGAGAACGTCAAGCCGATCATCTACGACACGGCGCAGGCGGCCTACCTGGCCGGATACGTGGCCGCGGCCACCAGCAAGACCGGCACCGTCGCCACCTTCGGTGGCATCAAGATCCCGACCGTGACCATCTTCATGGACGGTTTCGCCGACGGCGTGGCCAAGTACAACGAGGACAAGGGCGAGGATGTCCAGCTGCTGGGTTGGAACAAGGAGCAGCAGGATGGCACCTTCACCGGCGACTTCGAGAAGCAGGACCGCGGCAAGCAGGTGACCGAGACCTTCCTGAGCCAGGGCGCCGACATCGTGATGCCTGTCGCCGGTCCGGTCGGCCGTGGCGCGGGCGCGGCCCTGAACGAGGCCGCAGCCGCAGGCCAGGACGTCAAGCTGATCTGGGTCGACTCCGACGGCTTCGAAACCGCACCGGATTACAAGGACATCATGCTCACCTCGGTCATCAAGACGATGGATACCGCGGTGGAGGAAGTGATCACCCAGGACGTCGCAGGCAACTTCGACGCCACCCCGTACGTGGGCACCCTGAAGAACACCGGCGTGGATATCGCCCCGTTCCACAACTTCGACTCCGAGGTCAGCGATGAGACCAAGGCCGAGGTCGAGGCGCTGAAGCAGGCGATCATCTCCGGCGACCTGGTTGTCGAATCGGACGCCAGCCCGAACTAAGGGCCACAAACCCCTAACCGTCATGGAGCGTGCCACCGCTCACCGCCCGAGCGGTGTGCGGAGGGTGCGCTCCATGACTGTGTCCAACCCTGAACCCGAACAACCAAAGATGGTGGGATCGTGAAACTCGAACTGCGGGGAATTTCCAAGGCCTTCGGTTCCTTCTACGCCAACAAGGGCATCGACCTCGTTGTCGAGGACAGGCAGATCCACTGCCTGCTTGGCGAAAATGGCGCCGGCAAGTCGACCTTGATGAATGTGCTCTACGGGCTGTACCAGCCCACCGAGGGTGAAATCCTGGTCGACGACAAGCCGGTGGAGTTCTCCGGCCCGGGCGATGCGATGGCCGCGGGCATCGGCATGGTGCACCAGCACTTCATGCTGATCCCGGTATTCACGGTGGCAGAGAACGTGGCCCTGGGTGCCGAGGCAACCAAGGGGGCCGGGGTGTTGGACCTGGAGGTCACCCGACGCCGGATCCGGGAAATCTCCGACCGGTACGGGTTCCACGTTGACCCCGACGCGCTGGTGGAGGACCTGCCCGTGGGGGTACAGCAGCGTGTGGAAATCATCAAGGCGCTGGTGCGCGAGGCCAAGGTGCTGATCCTCGACGAGCCCACCGCGGTACTGACCCCGCAGGAAACCGATGAGCTGCTGGAAATCATGCGCCAGCTCAAGGCCAACGGCACCTCCATCGTCTTCATATCGCACAAGCTGCGCGAGGTGAAGGCGGTCTCCGACGTGATCACCGTGATCCGCCGCGGCGAGGTGGTGGGCAGTGTCGAACCGTCCACCGACACCACCGAACTGGCCAACCTGATGGTCGGCCGTGCCGTGCAGCTATCCCTGCAGAAGGCGGCAGCGGTCCCCGGCGAGGCGACGTTCCAGGTCCGTGACCTGTCGGTGATCGACGAATCGGGAACCACCACCCTGGATTCGGTGTCCTTCGACATCCACCAGGGCGAGATCCTGGCCGTGGCCGGGGTGCAGGGCAACGGGCAGACCGAATTGACCGAGGCGATCCTGGGCACCCAGATGGTCACCGGCGGCTCGGTGAAGCTGCAGGGCAAGGAACTGACCGGGCGCAGCGTGAAGAGCGTGCTGCGTTCCGGGGTCGGTTTCGTTCCGGAGGACCGGTCCGTGCACGGGCTGATCCCGGAATTCTCCATCGAGGAGAACATGATCCTGGACCTGTACGACCGGCCACCCTTCGCCAAGGGGCTGTCGATGAAACTGGGCGAGGTCAAGCGCAATGCCGCCAAGCAGATCCAGGACTTCGACGTGCGTACCGACAACCCGCTGAATCCGGCCTCCAGCCTGTCCGGTGGCAACCAGCAGAAGGTGGTGATGGCCCGGGAGCTGTCCCGCCCGTTGAAGCTGTTCATCGCCTCGCAGCCCACCCGCGGCGTGGATGTGGGGTCCATCGAGTTCCTGCACCGGCGGATCGTGGCCGAACGCGATGCCGGCACCCCGGTGATGATCGTTTCCACCGAACTGGATGAGGTCATGGAACTGGCCGACCGGATCGCGGTGCTCTACAAGGGCAAGATCAACGGAATCGTCCCGGCCGGCACCCCACGCGAGGTGCTCGGTCTGATGATGGCCGGAGTTTCGGCCGAGGAAGCCATGGAACAACACCACACGGAAGGAGAGGACCAGTGAGCGAGAACAAACGTGTCGCCGCGCCGAAGGCCCAGAACGACCTGTTCCGCAAGATCACCCAGGGCCCGGGTCTGGTCTCGGTACTCGGGGTGATCGTTGCGTTGGTGATCGGCGGGCTGCTGATCGCGGTCACCGATCGGCGGGTTATCGAGACCGCCGGATACTTCTTCGCCCGCCCGGGGGATTTCCTCTCCGCGGTGTGGAAGGCCGGCACCCAGTCCTATGTGGCGTTGTTCAACGGATCCATCTACAACTCGGCCCAGGGCTTTTCCCCGTTCCTGGAGACGTTGACCGTATCCACCCCGCTGATCTGCGCCGGGCTCGGCGTGGCGCTGGCCTTCCGGGCCGGGTTGTTCAACATCGGCGCCCAGGGGCAGATCATCATCGGCGCCACCATGGCCGGTTATGTCGGATTCGCCTGGAACCTTCCGATCGTGTTGCACCTGCTGCTGGTGATTGTCTTCGGCTTGATCGGCGGCGCCCTGTGGGGCGGACTGGTTGGCCTGCTCAAGGCGCGTACCGGAGCCCACGAGGTCATCCTGACGATCATGTTCAACTACGTGGCGTTGTACCTGCTGGACTTCCTGATGAACACCGAGATGTTCCGCCGCCCCGGCAGCACCAACCCGATTTCCCCGGTCCTTGGTTCCTCCGCGGTTTTCCCCTCGCTGCCCGGCTCGCGCCTGCACCTGGGATTCGTGATGGCCATCGCGCTGACCATCTTCGTGGCCTGGCTGCTCAAGCGTTCGACCCTCGGCTTCGAACTGCGTGCGGTGGGGCATAACCCGGCCGCCGCGCAGACCGCCGGGGTGAACGTGGCCCGCGCAACCATCCTGGCGATGGCCATCGCCGGAGCCTTGGCCGGCGCCGCGGGTGTGGCCCAGGTGGCCGGCACCGAAAAGGTGCTCACCGCCGGCATCGCCGGCTCGCTGGGCTTTGACGCGATTACCGTGGCGTTGCTGGGCCGCTCCACCCCCTGGGGCACCTTCTTCGCCGGGCTGCTCTTCGGCGCCTTCCGCGCCGGAGCGGTGAACATGCAGATTTCCACCGGTACACCCATCGATATTGTGCTGGTCGTCCAGTCGCTGATCGTCCTGTTCATCGCGGCCCCGCCGCTGGTGAAGGCGATTTTCGGGTTGAACAAGAAGAAGCGCAAGACGCGCTCCGCAACGACGATGGCAGGTGCCTAATGACTGCGCAGACTTTGCCGACTTCGGTATTGCCCACCCGTCCGGCCGTACCGCTGAAGACGCCGGTGTTCCTCACTGTCATCGCGGTGATTGTCCTGGTGTGCTTCGGTTTGCTGGGCAGCAGCGCGGCTGCGAACTTCCGCCTGTCCACCGCCGGGGATGCCTTTGTGCTGCCGACCCTGGTCTTCCCCGGCAAGGCCAGCAACCTGGTTATCGGGGTGCTGCTGGTGCTCGCCGCGGGCTACAGCTGGTACCGGCGCAAGCAGGGGCTGGTTACCCAGCGCTGGATCGTGATCGTCTTTGCGGCGCTGTTCGTGCTCTCCTTCCTGATCTGGGTGGTTTCCGGGGCGAATGTCACCACCATTTCGCTGGCGGCGTTGCTGGCCGGTGCCGTGGTGCTGGCTGTGCCACTGGTCTTCGGTTCCCTCTCAGGGGTGTTGTGCGAACGTTCCGGCGTGGTGAATATCGCCATCGAGGGCCAGTTGCTGGCCGGCGCGTTTACCGCCGCGATTGTCGCCTCGATGACCGGGAACCCGTTTGTCGGGCTGGTTGCCGCCGGCCTGGCCGGTGCGCTGGTCTCCCTGGTACTGGCGGTGTTCTCGATCAAGTACCTGGTCAACCAGATCATCGTCGGTGTGGTGCTCAACGTCCTGGTCTCCGGTATCACCGGGTTCCTGTTCACCACGGTGATGCAGCGCGACCCGGACCTGTTCAATTCCCCGGGGCGCCTGCCGATCATCGAGATCCCGGGCCTGAGCTCCATCCCGGTCATCGGCCCGATCCTGTTCAAGCAGTCCGTGGTCGGCTACCTGATGTACCTTGCGGTGTTCCTGGTCTGGTTCGGACTGTACAAGACCCGTTGGGGCCTGCGGGTGCGTGCCGTGGGTGAACACCCGAAGGCCGCGGACACCCTGGGTATCAAGGTCAATGTGATGCGTTTCTGGAACGTGACCCTGGGCGGCATCGTCGCCGGCATCGGCGGCTCGTTCTTCACCCTGGTGGCCATCGACTCCTTCACCAAGGAGATCTCCGGCGGGCGCGGCTTCATCGCCCTGGCCGCGGTGATCTTCGGGCGCTGGAACCCGATTGGCGCGTTCATGGCCGCGCTGCTCTTCGGCTTCGCCGACAACCTGCAGGTGACCCTCACCATCATCGGCACCCCGGTGCCCAGCCAGTTCATGGCGATGATGCCCTACCTGGTCACGATCTTCGCGGTGGCCGGTCTGGTGGGACGCTCGCGGGGACCGGCCGCGGTCGGTGAACCGTATACCAAGGAGTGAGCATGGACGAGTCAGAACTGTGGCCACGGCTCGGCGCCGCGGCGCTGGCCGCCCTGGAGAACGCATATGTGCCCTACTCGAACTTCCGGGTCGGGGCCGCAGCGCTGACCGGGGAGGGCCGGGTGGTCTCCGGATGCAATATCGAGAACGCCGCCTACGGGGTCACCCTGTGTGCCGAATGCTCGATGGTCGGTGAACTGTTCGCCACCGGCGGCGGGACGCTGAGCCACTTCGTCTGCTACGGCGGGCTGCAGGGCGAAACGGCGCAACTGATCACTCCCTGCGGACGCTGCCGCCAGTTGCTCTACGAACACCGCGGGCCGGACCTGCGGATCAAGACCGCCAACGGGGTCGTGGGTATCGACCAGTTGCTCCCCGACGCCTTCGGTCCACACAACCTCAGTCGCCAACCATGAAAGGCCAGCCAATGGCAATCGAAGCATTCGACGCAGTCCAGGTCATCCGCACCAAACGCGATGGCGGGGTGCTGGGACCCGAGATGATCGACTGGACCATCGATGCCTACACCCGCGGGGTCATCGCCGAGGAACAGATGGCGGCCCTGAACATGGCGATCTTCCTGAACGGGATGAACCGGGCGGAAATCTCCCGCTGGACCACCGCGATGATCAACTCCGGTGAACGCATGGATTTCTCATCCCTAACCGACCCTTCCGGCCGCAGGTTGGCGACCAGTGACAAGCACTCCACCGGCGGGGTGGGGGACAAGATCACCCTGCCGTTGGCCCCGTTGGTGGCCGTGTTCGGTGTGGCGGTCCCGCAACTCTCCGGACGCGGGCTGGGGCACACCGGTGGCACCCTGGACAAGCTCGAGTCCATTCCCGGGTGGCGTGCCGCATTGTCCAACGAGGAGATGTTCGCCCAGCTCTCCGAGGTCGGGGCGGTGATCTGCGCCGCGGGTACCGGACTGGCCCCGGCGGACAAGAAGCTCTACGCCTTGCGAGATGTGACCGGCACCGTGGAGGCGATCCCGTTGATCGCCTCCTCGATCATGAGCAAGAAGATCGCCGAGGGGACCGGAACCCTGGTGCTGGATGTGAAGGTCGGTTCCGGGGCGTTCATGAAGGACGAGGCCGATGCCCGCGAGCTGGCCGAGACCATGGTGAACCTGGGTACCGACGCCGGGGTGAATACCGTGGCCCTGCTGACGAATATGGACACCCCGCTGGGGCTGACCGCGGGCAACGCCATCGAGGTCGCCGAATCGGTGGAGGTGCTTGCCGGTGGTGGGCCCGAGGACGTGGTGGAGTTGACCGTGGCATTGGCCGAGGAAATGCTCGCCGGAGCCGGGGTGAGGGATGTCGACGTGCGCGCCGCCCTGGAAGACGGGCGGGCCATGGACAAATGGCGTGCGATGATCTCCGCCCAGGGCGGGGACCCGGATGCGGCCCTGCCACAAGCCACCGAATCGCATACCGTCTACGCGCCCGCCGAAGGCAGCGTGCTGAAACTGGACGCCATGGATATCGGGATGGCCGCCTGGACCCTCGGTGCCGGCCGGGCGCGCAAGGAGGATGCCGTGCAGGCCGCCGCCGGAGTGAAACTACATGTCAAGCCCGGTGCCCTGGTGCGACGTGGGCAACCGGTCGCGACCCTGCTGACCGACACCCCGGAAAAGATCGAGCGGGCTGCGACGCTGGTGGAGAAGTCGCTAGTTATCGGTGCCGACGGCGACCGGGCCGATACCCGGTTGATCCTGGACCGTATCGCCGTGAACTAGTTCTCCGAGGTGACAAGCCGCTGCGGATGCTGCCGGGGCGGCTTGCCACCTTTTTGGCAGGCCCGACCGGAGTTCGGCGGCCGGCACAGGGGCGCACCGCGGAGGACAGCGTTACCGGGAACCTCGAACCGCCACGAGCCGTTGAACCGGTTAACTCATCCCCGGGTCGCAGCTTCGTGGGCACGAAACACTACCCTCGGAGGGTGCGCTGGCACCGGGCTCTGGGAGAGAATGGAACAAGAGCGCGGATCCGAGCCCCGCGCGCAGCAAGGAAGCGACGTGCGCACCCATGGAGTTGGTCAACGAAGCGATTGTGCAGGCAGCCACCGCATGGTGGATCCTGCCGTTGCTGTTCGCCTTCTGCCTGATTGACGGGATTTTCCCGGTGGTTCCCTCCGAAACGTTCCTGGTATCGCTGGCAGCGGTCGGGGTCAGTACCGGAAGCCCGAACCTGTTCCTGATTTTCCTGATCGGGGTCTCCGGGGCCATCATCGGGGACCAGATCACCTTCCGCATCGGCCGTGGCGTCGGCTACCGGCAATACGCCTGGATGCAGAAGGGGCGGGCCAAACGGATCCTGGATTTCGCCGCCCGCAAGCTGGAGACCTCCGGTGCGCTGTTGATCTTCACCGCCCGCTATATCCCGCTGGGCCGTGTCGCGGTGAACCTGACGGCAGGGGCAACCCGGTACTCCTACCAGCGCTTCACCTTCTTCGACGTCATCGGCTGCATCACCTGGGGCGCCTACTCGGTGGGCATCGGGGCCTTGGCCGGGAACTGGCTCTCGGACAACAAGTTGATCGGCGTGTTGGTCTCCGTGGTGATCGCGGTGGTGCTCGGTTTCATCATCGACCGGATCGTGAGCAAGGTGCTCGACGCCGTCCACCGCCGAAAACTGCGCCAATTGGCCGCCGAGCGCGGTGAGGGGCCGGGAAAAGTACCGGAAACCGTGCCGCCGGGTGATCTCTGAGAGAATTAACCTCCGGCATCGGTAGACGTCGAGAAGATGTGTCCAGAACTTCAGCCGTGGTGGCTATCTGTCAGCCTGTTTTGCGACTAGGCTCAACAGTGTGACTGAAGAACTGATTCATCTTGCCTATGATCCCGAATTCGACTTCCGCGATCTGCCCAAAATTTCCCTCCACGACCACCTGGATGGCGGACTGCGCCCGCAGACCATCATCGAGCTAGCTGCCGAGGTCGGGCATGAACTGCCGGCCGCCGATGCGGAATCGTTGGGCCAATGGTTCCGCGAGTCCGCGGACTCCGGCTCGCTGCCACGCTATCTGGAAACCTTTGACCACACCATCGCCGTCATGCAGACCCGCGAGGGGCTCAAGCGCGTGGCCAGCGAATTCGTCGAGGACCTGGTGGCCGACGGGGTCATCTACGGCGAGGTGCGTTGGGCGCCGGAACAGCACCTGGCCAAGGGCCTGAGCCTGGACGAGGCCGTGGAAGCGGTCCAGGAGGGGCTGGACGAGGCCACCGAACGGTTGACCGAGGACGGTCACCTGATCCAGGTTGGCCAGCTGGTGACCGCCATGCGCCATGCCGACCGTGGTAAGGAGATCGCCGAACTGGCCTTGCGCCATCGCGGCAAGGGCGTGGTCGGTTTCGACATTGCCGGTGCCGAGGACGGGTTCCCTCCCTCGCGGATGGCCGACGCCTTCGACCTGCTGGCCGAGAACTTCTTCCCGACCACCGTGCACGCGGGGGAGGCCGCAGGAATCGAATCCATCAAGGAAGCGATCCTGATCGGACGGGCCCAACGGCTGGGGCACGGCGTGCGTATCGCCGAGGACATCACCATCGACTTCGGTGGCGTGGATGACGATGGCGAGGAAGTGGACGAGGATACCGGCCTGGTTTCCCTGGGCACGGTCGCCAACTGGGTCCGCGAACGCGGAATCCCGCTGGAGATCTGCCCGTCGTCAAACCTGCAGACCGGCGCCACCGCCGGGTTCGGCGAGGGCATCGAGTCCCACCCGATCGACCTGCTGGTGCAGACCGGGTTCAACGTCACGATCTCCCCGGACAACCGCCTGATGAGCGGCACCACCCTGTCCGATGAGTACGAGTTGCTGGTCGAAGCCTTCGACTACGACCTGGAAGACCTGCTGGATCTGACCTTGAACGCCGCCGAGGCCGCCTTCGTGCCGCTGGAAGTGCGCGAAATGATGGTCGAGTACATCAACGACTCGTATGCCGACCTGATGGACGATGACGAGGACTACGAGGAGTACGACGAGGAAGACGAGGACTAGGCTTCCCGTCCGGTTCCCCGCGACCACCTTTAGAAAACCCAAGCCGGTGCCCGGTAACGACTTTCGTTACCGGGCACCGGCTTGGGTTTTGAAGGCTCCGGGGACGGCTTTCACGTATTGTGCCAAGGGACGTCACCGCACCGGTCCTGGAGACGCACGGCCTTGCCGGGACGGTGCCGGTAGGGGCATCCGGGCACCGGACGCAGCCGGTCCGGGGCCCACTGATGTCTAGAACGGGTCTAGAACGGGTACTGCTTCCTGGTCGTCTGGATCCCCACCCAATGGTCGGTGGTGAACTCCTCGATGGCCCATTCGCCGTTGAAACGCCCGAGCCCGGAGTTCTTCTCCCCGCCGAACATCACGTGCGGTTCGTCGTTCACGGTGATGTCGTTGACATGCGTCATGCCGGCCTTGATTCCGCGTGCGAAACGTACCCCCTTGTCCAGGTCGGAGGTGAAGACCGCCGAGGACAGTCCGAACTCGGTGTCATTGGCCAGTGCCAGGGCGTGCTCCTCGTCGGCGGCCCTGCTGATCCCGACCACCGGGCCGAAGATCTCCTCACGGAACAGCTCCATCCGGTCGGTGACCTCGGCGAACACATGAGGGGGCACCACCCGGCCGACGATCTGCCCGGAGAGGACCTCTCGGGCGCCCTCGGCGCGGGCACGTTCGATCTTGGCTGTCACCGAGGCCAGCTGCGCATCGTTGATGATCGGGCCAACCAGGGTCTTGGGATTCGCCGCATCCCCGTAGGCCAGTGCCTTGGCCTGCGCGGCGAACTTGTCCACGAACTCGTCGTAGACCGGGGCCTCGACAATGATCCGGTTGATGGCCATGCAGATCTGCCCCTGGTGCAGGAACTTGCCCAGCGCGGCGGCCTTGACCGCCTCGTCGATGTCGGCATCGGCCAACACCACGAACGGGGCGTTGCCGCCCAGCTCCAGGGATACGCGTTTCATATGTCGCCCGGACACGGCGATCCTGCCGACGTTCTGGCCTACCGGGGTGGAACCGGTGAAGGAAACCAGCGACGGGGTCCGGTGGGCGATCAAGTGGTCCCCGATCTCCGATCCCGAACCGATCACGGCATTCAGCGCGCCCGCAGGCAAGCCGGCGGTTTCGAACGCCTTGGCCAACACCAGTGCTCCGGTCAACGGGGTATCGGAGGCGGGTTTGAGCACCACCGTATTGCCCAGGGCCAGGGCCGGGGCGACGGAGCGCGCCGAGAGCAGCAGCGGGAAGTTCCAGGGGCTGATGACCGAAACGACGCCGATGGGCTCACGGTAGACCCGGTTTTCCTTGCCGGGGAAGTTGGAGGGCAGGATCTGGCCATGCACCCGGGTGGGGAAGGTGGATGCTTCCCGGATCGCGGCGATGGTCCCCGATAGCTCGATGGTGGACTTCAGGTGGCTGGACCCGGATTCGGCGACGAGCAGGGAGATGAGCGCATCGTAGTTGGCCTGCAGGTAGTCCGCGGCCCGGGACAGCACCTTGGACCGGGCGGCCGGGGCCAGGGCGGCCCAGCCGGACTGGGCCTCGGCGGCTGACTGGTACGCGGCATCCACGTCATCCGTGGAAGCCTGACGGATCTCGGCCAGCAACTCGTCGTTGAACGGGTTGCGGGTCGCCAGCTTGCTGGATGAGCGGCCTTCGCGCCATTGCCCGGCGATGAACTGCCTCGCGGGCAGCTGCTCCAGGAATGCGGGGCTGGTCATGGTCTTCTGTTCGGTCATCGTTGATCCTTTCCACAAAGCGGTTGCCGGGCAGCGGCCGTGGCCGGTCGGAGGTCAACCGCGGAACCTGCGACAGGGCCCGCCGGCTCCAGCCTAGGCGAAGACGCTGTGTGGGGCCGATGGATATGGTGACCCCGGGGCGCCAATGCACCGCGACGCAACGACGCAACCGCCACCGGGCACCGTGGGCTACCCGGCGGCGATAGCATGAACCCATGAGGCACACCCAGTCAGAAACCGACCGTCTGCTACGGATCATCGAGATCCTGCGCACCCATTGCGCCTGGACCAGGGCGCTGAGCCACGAATCCTTGCGCAGTTACCTGGTGGAGGAAAGCTACGAGGTCATCGATGCCATCGGGACGGGGGACAAGGCCGCGCTGCGTGAGGAACTGGGTGATCTGCTGCTGCAGATCGTGCTGCATTCGCAGATCGCCCGGGAGTCCGGGCATTTCAGCTTCGACGAGGTGGCGCGGGGGCTCAGCGAGAAGATGTTGCGCCGCAACCGGCACATCTTCGAGGCCGACGGCCGGCTGCGGGAGGATATCACCCAGGACGTAGCGGAAATCATCGGTATCTGGGATGCGGCCAAGGCCGAGGAGAAACGCGGTCAACGGCCACGGGCCGGATTGCCGGCCGGAATGCCGGCGCTGAGCCTGTCCCAGAAGATGCTCTCCCGGCAGCGTCGTGCCGGGGTGCCGATGGTCTCCGAACAGGGCAGCGCCGTGCCCTGGCGCGCAGAAGTCAACGACGAGGCCTCGCTGGCCCGGGCCCTGATGGGACTCTCGGCCAGGGCCGATGAGCTCGGACTGGATGCCGAATCGGTGCTGCGCGATGCGCTGCTACGGTCCGCACTGGCGGGGCACGACGAAACATCGTCGCCCGAATAGGTCACAAAGCGCTAGGCTAGGAGACAGGCAATGGTGCCAACGGTCAATCCGACCGCTGGATTGACTTGCCCCTAGACCACCCCTTTATACAAGGAGTCCTTACTCATGGCATTGATTGACGCCATTCACGCGCGCGAAATCCTTGATTCCCGCGGCAACCCGACCGTTGAGGTCGAGGTCCTGCTCACCGACGGTTCGCACGGCCGCGCCGCGGTCCCCTCCGGCGCTTCCACCGGCGCCTTCGAAGCGGCCGAGCGCCGCGACGGCGACAAGAAGCGCTACCTGGGCAAGGGGGTGCTCGGCGCCGTTGAATCCGTCATCGAGGAAATCGCCGACGAGCTCGAGGGCATGGATGCCACCGATCAGCGCGCCATCGACCAGGCCATGCTGGACCTGGACGGCACCAGCAACAAGTCGAAGCTGGGTGCCAACGCGATCCTGGGTGTCTCCCTGGCGGTGGCGGTCGCCGCAGCGACCAGCGCCAACCTGCCGCTGTTCAAGTACCTGGGCGGACCAAACGCCCATGTGCTGCCGGTGCCACTGATGAACATCCTCAACGGCGGCTCGCACGCCGATTCGGACGTGGACATCCAGGAATTCATGATCGCACCGGTCGGTGCCGAGACCTTCTCCGAGGCACTGCGCTGGGGTGTTGAGGTGTACCACAACCTCAAGGCCGTCCTGCAGGAAAAGGGCCTGTCCACCGGCCTGGGCGACGAGGGTGGCTTCGCACCGAACCTGCCCAGCAACCGTGCCGCACTGGAACTGATCACCGAGGCCATCAAGCGTGCCGGCTACACCCCGGGCGAGGACATCGCCCTGGCCCTGGACGTGGCCTCCTCCGAGTTCTTCGAGAACGGCAGCTACCAGTTCGAGGGCCAGGCACGTTCGGCCAAGGACATGAGCGACTACTACGCCGAACTGGTTGCCGACTTCCCGCTGGTGTCCATCGAGGACCCGCTGGATGAAAACGACTGGGACGGCTGGAAGACCCTGACCGACGCCATCGGCGACAAGGTGCAGCTGGTGGGCGATGACCTGTTCGTCACCAACCCGGAGCGCCTGGCCGAAGGCATCGAGAAGGACATCGCCAACTCGCTGCTGGTCAAGGTCAACCAGATCGGTACGCTCACCGAAACCCTGGACGCCATCACCATGGCCCAGCGTGCCGGCTACACCACCATCACCTCGCACCGTTCGGGTGAAACCGAGGATGTCACCATCGCCGAAATCTGCGTGGCCACCAACGCCGGGCAGATCAAGACCGGTGCCCCGGCCCGAAGCGAACGCGTCGCGAAGTACAACCAGCTGCTGCGCATCGAAGAGGACCTGGGTGAGGCAGCCCTCTATGCTGGTGCCAACGCGTTCCCGCGTTTCAACAGCTAATTTTCAGAAAAGACGATTAAGCTCGACGGTAGGAGACTACCGCCGGGCTTGATCTTTTAATGGGGTTATCGACCCGTCACGGACAACGCCGGTGCGCCGAGAAGGAATTGGGGGAGCATGGCACAACGACCACCACGCATGCCACGTCGCCCTACCGGGCCACACCCGCACACCCCGCAGCAGGAGCAACCCGAACAGCCGGCACCCAAGGTCATCCGGCTACCCGATGAGCGGGCCACTGAACCAGCTACCGAACTACCCACCGACACCATCAAGGTCCTCCCGGCCCCGGCCCCGAAACCTACGGCCGGACGCCGGGCACGGAAACCCGCAGCCGATCCCCTGGATGAAACGACGACCACGGGCAAGCCGGGGCGTGAGCGTGCACCCCGGCTGGAGAAGGCCAAGCAGAAGCAATCCCAACGGCGCAGGGTCGACCGGGTGAAGTTCTCCGCCGCGGTCCGCCGCAAGCCCGGGGAACCGTCCCCACCCAAGCCGAGCGAACCGGACCAGCAGCCGGTCGCCGCCCACCGTTTCTCCGGACGGGTGGCCGCCTTGCTGGTGGTCCTGGCATTTTTCGCGGTGATGCTGGTGCCCACGGTGAACCACTACCGCAACCAGATGCATGAGATCAACGAGCTAAGGGCGTCGATCGCGCAACTGGAAACCGAACAGCATGAGCTGAAGGAAGAGATCGCCCGCTGGGACGATCCGCTGTACATCAAGCAGCAGGCCCGCGACCGGATAAACTTGGTGATGCCCGGCGAACGGGTGTACATGGTGGTCGGAGAGCAGCCGGCCGCGGATGAGGACGTGCCGCCCAATGCCAGCACCTACGAGGTGCGGCAGGAATTGCCCTGGGTCGACGCACTGCTGGACTCCATGCGCCGCGCCGGCACCGACTGACAAATTCCACCCACTGAACCCAGCGGAGAACAAGAAGCAACGTGACTAACCAGCGAATTCATGAGGCCCTGGACGCAACCGGGCGTACCCCCAGCGACCAGGACCTGGACACCCTCTCCCGGCAGCTGAACCGACCGGTCCGCGATGTGGTGGAGATCGGTGCCCGCTGCGTGTGCGGCAACCCGCTGGTGGCCACCACCGCGCCACGGTTGTCCTCCGGGATCCCGTTCCCCACCACCTACTACCTGACCCACCCGGTGATCACTGCAGCGGTCTCCCGGATGGAAGCCGCCGGCGAGATGAACCAGATGAACGAACGGCTGGCCACGGACACCGGGCTGGCCGCGGCCTACCGCGAGGCCCACGAATCCTACCTGGCCAATCGCCAGGCGATCGGGGAACGCTCCGGAACCGGGGCAGTGCCGGAGATCGACGGGGTATCGGCCGGCGGGATGCCTACCCGTGTCAAGTGCCTGCATGTGCTGGTGGGCCATTCGCTGGCCGCCGGACCCGGGGTCAACCCGCTGGGCGACGAGGCCCTGACCGGCATCGCCCAATGGTGGAGCAAGGACAAATGCTACTGCAGCGGCGCCTGGGATACCGAGGGTGAGGCACCGAAACGGGACCGTTCCCGGCATGTGAAGACCCAGGGCGTGGATCCGGAGGCCAAACGCGCCGAGCGGGCCCGCAAGCGGGCCGAGGCGCAGCAGCAGGCCACGGAGGGCAACCAGTGAGGGTCGGCGCCATCGACTGCGGGACGAACTCCATCCGCCTGCTGATTGCCGAGGTGGAACCCAATGGGCAGGGGGTGCAGCTACGTGATGTCCAGCGGCAGATGCGGATCGTCCGGCTCGGCCAGGGGGTTGACGCCACAGGCCGCTTCGCCCAGGAGGCGCTGGAGCGCACCTATGCCGCGGTACGGGACTACGCGCAGCTGCTTGCCGGGAACCAGGTGGCCGCCACCCGCTTCGTGGCCACCTCGGCCACCCGCGATGCCGAGAATCGCGAAGAATTCCTGGACACCGTCACCGGTCTGCTGGGGGTCCGCCCCGAGGTGATCAGCGGGCAGGAGGAAGCCCAGCTCTCCTTTGCCGGGGCCACCGGTGTGCTCCAGGCCCATCCGGGCACCGAACGGCTGGTCATCGACCTGGGCGGTGGATCCACCGAATTCGTCATCGGCGCCGGCAACACCCCGCGCGCAGCCATCAGCATCGACATGGGGTGCGTACGTGTCACCGAACGCTTCTTCACCTCCGGGGCGCCGGATGCCGCCATGCTCCAGCGCGCGGCGGACTTCATTGACGGGCAGCTGCAGCAGCTTGACGAGCTAGATTTTTCCGCATTGCACGATGTGGTGGGGGTGGCCGGGACCATCACCACGTTGACCGCCCAGGCCCTGGAATTGTCCTCCTACGAATCGGCTGCGATCCACGCCGCCGAACTGGACTTCTCCAAGCTGCGCCGGGCTTGTACGCAGATCATCGACATGGACCGCGCCCAACGTGCAGCCCTGGGATTCATGCACCCTGGCCGGGTGGATGTGATCGCCGCCGGTGCGCTGATCGTCGAACGCATCACACACTACCTGCAGCGGGTCACAGAACACCGGGTGAATAGGCTCATTGCGTCTGAGCAGGATATTCTCGATGGAATCGCGCTCTCGGTGGCCGCCGGGCAGCGCGCCTAGCGACCCCATTGCCAACGGATTCGGGTTTGAGGAGGAGCAGATGACTCCACGCAGCACCGCGGGACGACCGCGCACCCTGCTGCTGGCACTGGCCATGGGCCTGAGTCTGGTGCTCGCGGTGGGCGGCAACCTGGTGTTCGCCCCCACCGCCCGCGCCGACACGATCCGTGATGCACAGTACTGGCTGGACTCTCTGGGCATCACCGAAGCCCAGCGGAGCAGCAAGGGCAAGGGAGTGAAGGTCGCGGTGATCGATACCGGGATCGATACCTCCCACCCGGACCTGAAAGGGGTCGTGACCGGTGGCACCGATGTCTCCGGTGCCGGCCAGGCGCTGGGCGACAAGCCGATCGGGGCGGCTAGCGAACACGGTACCCTGGTGGCCACCCTGCTCGCCGGACGAGGCAACAACGGCCAGGAGATCGACCGCATCAAGGCGGAAAACGAGAAGCTGAAAAACGCCTGGGAGAAGGCCAAGAAGCAGGCGGAAGAAGACGACGAGGACATCCCCGAGGAACCCGAGTACGAAACCGTGCCGCGGCCAGCCGCGGGACCCAATGGCGTACTGGGGGTGGCCCCGGAAGCTGAGATCCTGTCGGTCTCCCTGTGGATGGGCGGACAAAACCCGGCCGGGATCCCGGTCGAGGAACAGATACCGCAAGCGGTGCGCTGGGCCGTGGATAACGGGGCCAAGGTCATCAACATGTCACTGGGATCCACCAGTCCGGCGTGGCCCGAAAGCTGGGATAAGGCCTTCAAGTACGCCGAGGACAATGATGTGGTGATCGTCGCCGCCGCCGGAAACCGATCGGGCGGCATGAGCCAGGTCGGCGCGCCGGCCACGATTCCCGGGGTGCTGACCGTGGCCGGAGTCGACGAATCGGGGCAGGCCTCGAAGGACTCGTCCACCGAGGGAATCTCCATCGGTGTCGCGGCTCCGGCCGAACCCCTGGTCGGCGGCATGCCCGGTGGCGACTACGCCCGCTGGTCCGGTACCTCGGGAGCGGCACCCCTCGTTTCCGGTGTGGTGGCGATGATCCGCTCCAAGTACCCGCAAATGAAGGCCCCGCAGGTGATCAACCGGATCCTGCAAACGGCCCGCGACGCCGGCAGCCCCGGAGTGGACAACCTGTACGGCTACGGGATCCTGGATGCCGAGGCCGCGCTCAACGCCGAGGTCCCACTGGCCGAAACCAACCCCCTGGACACCATTACCGAATGGATCCGTATCCATCGGCGCAGCACCGATGAGACGGACGATGCGGTCAAGGATCCGGGGATATCGATGGAAAAGTCGGACCTCGAGCAGGTTGCCGCACCGCAGGCCATCGCCCCGGATGGCAGCACCCCTCCGATGCAACCGGCCCTGGTTATCGGTGGCGGAGTGTTGCTATTGCTGTTGTTTGGGCTGGGTAGCTGGCAGGTGAGCCGGGCCAACCGCAAATACCAGCTCTCCCGGCAGAATAATGTCGCGGCCCTGAGCGACTTGAAGGTCTCCAAACGCCCGGGGGACCGGGACCTGTTCGACGACGTCCCGGAGTAGGCCGGAGGCACGCGGCAGTAGGGCCGGTATCCGTGAAATTCACGGATATCGGCCCTACCGTGTTTTCCGACCCTGCCCGGTGGGCGTCTCATCCACCGGCCGGAACCCTTGCCAGCACTTGCTGGGCCAGCTGCCGACCGAGTTGCTCCAGCAGTTGGGCGGTGGGACGTGCCTCGCTGCGTGGGTTCTCCCCGGTCAGCTCGGCGAGTGTGAAAACCTTGGAGAAACCCGCTTGGGTGGCGGTGAACTCATCGAGTGCGCTTCGCGCGCCCACCGCCACCACCTCGGTGTGCGCCGCGTTCGCGGCAATCAGTCCCGGCAAACTGCCTGCCAGCGTCTGCGCATCGAGACATTCTTCGCCGGTGATCACCAGATCGCAGTGTGTCGCATGCCCCTTGAAGTCCAGCAGGTCCATGAAGTACTGTGCGCCGCTGGTGGCTCTGGCGCCCAGGACCAGGCAGCCGAAGCCCAGTCCGCCTGCACTGCCTGCGCGCGGTTGCCCAGCGGCTTGTGCCGGAGCCATCCAGCCGGGCAACTGCCAGTGGCTCTGCCTGTCCATGACCCGGACCAGGTTCACCAGGCCGCTTTCCAGCTGGCGGATCATGGCGGGATCCGCGCCCGTGTGTGGACCGAACTGGTGCGCGGCACCGGCGGGGCCGGTCAGCGGGTTGCGGACATCGGTTGCCGCCACCAACTCGACGTTCGCCAGCCGCGGATCAGGCCGGCCGGTAATCCGGGCGATCCTGTGCAGCTCGCCGCCGCTGCCATGCAGCCGCTGGCCGTGGGCATCGGAGAAGTGCAGGCCCAGGGCGCTGAGCATCCCCATTGCGCCATCGGTGCCCGCGCTGTCGCCCAGAGCCACCACGATGCGCCGCGCCCCGACCTGAAGGGCGGCCCGGATCAACTGGCCGATTCCGTGGCTGCCGGATCGCAGTGGTTGCTGACGAGCACCTTGCCGTAGGGTGGCGCCGCAGCTGTTGTCCATCTCCACCACGGCCGTATACCCGTCGAACGCGAATTCGCTGCGGACCATCTGGCCGGAGGCTTTGGTGACAGTCACCGGCTGGGCGAAGAAGCCTGCCGCAATGGCCGCCTGGACGCTGCCTGCCCCGCCATCGGCCAAGGGAAGTTCGGTGATGGAACCGGCCGGCACGCCACCGCGCCGCAGTCCGTTGGCAAGTGCCGCGCACACTTCACCGGCGGTCAGTGACCCACTGAACTTGTTCGGTGCGATGAGGATCCGGGGCTTATGTTCGGTCATTTGCCTGTCACCTGTTGCAGCTGGGGATGCTGCGGGCAGTGCTGGTGCTCGGCGGCAGGGGCCGAATCGTGTAGCCTGGAACCAGCCTGGAGCGCCGGCGGCTCCTCGGTCAAAGAATCGGCCAGGGTCTCCGGTTCAGGGATCTCACCGTTGAAAACCGCGCGGGCACGCTCCACATCAAGGGTCCGATCCCAGCGGGCGACAAAAAGGGCGGCGACCGCATTACCGGTAAAGTTAACTAGGGCCCTGCATTCGCTCATGAACTTGTCGATGCCGAAGACCAGCATGATGCCCGCAGCAGGAACCGTTCCCAAGGTGCTCAGAGTTGCCGTCAGGGCAATGAATCCACCGCCTGCCACCCCGGCGGCACCCTTGGAGGTCAACAACATCAGAGCCAGCAGACCCAGCTGCTGGGTGATGCTCAAGTTGCTGCTGGTTGCTTGGGCGATGTAGAGACCCGCAAGCGAAAGGTAGATCGCGGCCCCGTCGAGGTTGAAGCTGTATCCTGTGGGGACCACCAGGCCCACGGTCTCACGCTTGACCCCGGCATGTTCCAGTTTTCGCATCAATCCAGGTAGCGCTGGTTCGGCGGTGGAGGTACCGATGATCAGGATGTACTCTTCCTTGAACATCCGCATCATCTTGAACAGGTTTAGTCTCAGGAAGGCCATGACCGAGCCCAGGGCGATGACAACGAACAGGATCGAGGTCGTGTAGAACAGGATGATCAGACCTCCCATACTGGTCAATGAGGATACGCCGAAGGCCCCCACGGCGTAGGCCATGGCCCCGAAGGCGCCCAAAGGAGCCGCCTTCATGATGAATCCCAGGATCTTGAACATGACGTCGGTCAATCGGCGTACAGCCTCGAGCACCGGTGCCCCCACCTTTCCCAAGGCATTGACCGCGATGCCGAAGATCACCGCAATGAAGATGACCTGCAGGATGTCGCCGTGGACAAAAGGCCCGACGGTACTCGTGGGAATGACGTTCATCAGGATTTCCCACCACTGTTGTTCCTCACCGGCCTTGATTAGGTCGGCAGCGGAACCGGTGGCCTGCAGCATGGCGGGATCGGCGTTGACACCTTCGCCGAGACGGAAAACATTGATGGCAACCAACCCGAAAAGCATGGCCACGATCGTGCCGACCTGGAAGTAGGTCAGCGCCTTCAAGCCAGTCATGCCCACTTTCTTCAGATCGGCAACGCTGGCGATACCTCCGACGATGGTGAGGAACACGATGGGCCCGATGAGCATTTTCATTGCGTTGATGAAGGTGCTCCCGATCGGTTCCATGGCCGCCCCCACCTCCGGGGCGAGCCAGCCAAGCAGGATGCCGGCGATAATCGCCATCAGCACCCAGGCGTACAACTGCCGGTACCAGCGGGTCTTGGGGCGGCGACGTGTCGATGATGAGCTTTGAGAGTGGTCCATGATTCCTGCCTGGTGAGATCCTGAGGTACGGGGGGGACTAAGGCGGCGGTTCGAGGCCGCCGCCATAGCCCGTTCGGCCGAATTAGATGGCGGCTAGGGTACGGGTCAGCGCGGTGACTACCGCGTCGGTGACGTCGCCGGTGCTTGCGGTACCACCCACGTCGCGGGTCAGTGCTCCGGAAGCCGTGGCCTGCTCAATGGCGGCTTCCACGGCACGGGCCTCGGCGTGCAACCCGAAGTGCTCAAGCATCAGGGCGGCGCTGGCGATGGCGCCAATGGGATTGCTGATTCCCTGTCCGGCAATATCCGGTGCCGAGCCGTGGACCGGTTCAAACATCGAGGGGAAGCGGCGCTCCGGGTTCAGATTGGCGCTTGCGGCCAGTCCGAGGCTGCCGGCCAGGGCCGAACCCAAGTCCGAGAGGATGTCGGCGTTCAAGTTCGACGCGACGACAACCGAAAGCTGTTCCGGGTTGAGGATGAATTTGGCACTCATGGCGTCGACCAGCACGCTCTCGGTGGCCACATCCGGGTAGTCCTTGGCCACTCGGGCGAAGACCTCGTCCCACAGCACCATGCCGTATTGCTGGGCATTGGACTTGGTGACCGAGGAAACCTTCTTCACACTGCGGGTGCGGGCCAGGTCGAAAGCGAAACGGATGATGCGTTCACAACCCTTTTCGGTGAACAGGGAAGACTGGACGGCTACCTCGTTTCCCTGGCCGCGGCCCGAGAGATTTCGTCCACCAACCCCGGCATATTCGCCTTCGCTGTTCTCGCGCACCACAATCCAGTCCAGCTCGGTGTCATCGGCCTTGCGCAACGGCGAGGTGACGCCCGGCAGGAACTTTACCGGACGGATGTTCGCCCACTGGTCGAAGTTCTGGGTGATGTTCAGCCGTAGGCCCCACAGGCTGACGTGGTCGGCCACATTGCGCCATCCGACGGCACCGAAATAGATGGCGTCGTAGTCCTTCAAGGTTTCCAGCCCGTCCTCGGCCATCATCTTCCCGGTGCGCTCGTAGTATTCCGAACCCCAATCGAATTCGGACCACTCAAACGCGAAGCGGCCTCCGGAGTTGGCGGCCAGCGCGTCAAGCACGGTACGCCCGGCGGTGACAACTTCCTGGCCGACCCCATCACCGGGAATGGCGGCGATCTTGAAAGTCTGGTTGGTGCTCAATGGAATCTCCTTGGATCAGTGTTAGCGGCATCACGCCGTCTGTCACTATCCATTGGAGACTGGCATCACACTATTCGTCCAAGACCTGATTCCGATGAAGTGTATAGATATCTCCTATGCATACAGGTCGCCAATGGTTTCGGCGACTTGTAGGAAGCCCTGGGCTGCGGGAGTCAAATGTTCGGTGCGGCTGAGTAATGCGACATGGAGGTACTCGCGTGGGGTGATCATCAAGGTGCGCAGCCCCGACCGGCGGGCTGTGGATTTCCAAGCTGCGGGCATCACCGCATGGCCGATGCCCGCGGAAACCAGGGGCAGGATGGAGGTGCGGTGGGCAACCTGGGCCGCAATATGGATCGCGGCCCCGGCGGATACCGCCTCGTCGATCAGGCGGCGCATTTGCGAGCCCCGTTGGCTGGCAATCATGCGGTGACCGGCCAGGGTGTGCAATTCAATGTCCGTCTGATCCGGTTCGAAAACATCGGCATGCGGATTGACGATCAGGATGAATGGCTGGGGCTTCAGTTGCAGCACGTTCATTCCGGCAACCTGAATCGTGGAAGGTGTTCCGGCCAAACCTATTTCGGTTTGCCCGCTGCGCACCGAGTCGATGACTTCTTCGGGGGTGAATGCTGCCCGGATATCAAGCTGCACTCCCGGAAAACTAGCGCTGTAAGCGGAGCTCAGGGTTGCCATTGGTTCGATTCCCGGTGATGGCATGGTGATCAATTCAAGCCGGCCCGAAGTCAGGGATTTCACGGACTGTACTGCAGCGACAGCGGATTCCAAGTCGCGCATGACCTGACGAGCAGGACCGAGTAGCTCACGTCCGGCATTGCTGAGCACAGCGGTGCGGCCGATGCGGTGGAAGAGCGAGACACCCAGGTCACGTTCCAGCGAAGAGACGCTTTGGCTTAGTGAAGGTTGGGCAATAAACAATTGCTCGGCCGCCCGGCTGAAGCCCCCGTAATCCACGACGGCCAAGAAGTACTTTAGCTTTCTGGTGTCCATCTCCGTGCCTTTCGCGGGGGTGCGGTCTGGTTTTGTTCCACGATAGCCCGACGCGGCAATGAAGTAGACAGGGATGTTGTCTAGCCTGGAGCGACTGAAGGCCTGTATGCATTGCATGAAGCAGTGCACCGGCCAGGACGAAATTTACCACCAGTTCCGGGTGCGGAATTGCGAACTTCCCGCTCTTCTGGTGTCCACGACTGGGGGTGTGTGTACGGGCTTGCCGCAAACTTAGTGAATGTTTTCACTAACTCGGGTTTTCCGCGTAGAATCGGGCGTATGTCAATCATCGAAAGCGCGCAAAAGCGCCCCCGCATCCTCGTTGTCGGCGGTGGCTACGTCGGCCTCTACGTCGCAATGAATCTCCAGAAGAAGGTCAAGGCCCACGGCGGTATCGTCACCGTGGTGGATCCGAACCCCTACATGACCTACCTGCCGTTCCTGCCCGAGGTGGCAGGCGGCCAGATCGAACCACGGCATATCGTGGTTTCGCACCGTCAGCACCTGAAGCACTCCGAGCTGATCAACGGGCACGTCACCAACATCGACCATGCGAACAAGAAAGCCGTGATCGCTCCGGTGAACGGCGAAAGCTTCGAGCTGGAGTACACCGACGTGGTGATGAGTGCCGGATCGGTGACCCGCACCTTCCCCATCCCGGGGCTGGCCGAGGCCGGTATCGGATTGAAGACCATTGAGGAAGCCACTGCGCTGCGTAACCAGGTGGCCGAGCGCATCGAGTCGGCTTCGAATATGACCGATGCCGCGGCACGCAAGCGCGCGCTGACCTTCGTAGTGGTCGGTGGCGGCTTCGCCGGTATCGAAACCATCACCGAGATCGAGGACATGGCCCGCCACGCCATCGCATTGAACGACCGGATCGCTGATGACGAGGCACGTTTCGTTCTGGTGGAGGCCATGGGTCGCATCATGCCGGAAGTCACCGAGGATCAGGCCCTGTGGGTTGTCGACCACCTGCGCAGCCGCGGTATCGAGGTGCTGCTGAACACCTCGTTGGCCGACGCCACCGACGGGACCCTGCAGCTAATCAACATGGCCGACAAGTCCCCGGCGGGTACCTTCGAATCCGACACCCTGATCTGGTGTGCCGGTGTCATGGCCAACCCGATGGTCCGCTCCACCGATTTCCAGATCGAACAGCGCGGTCGTATTGAAACCCGCACCGACCTGCGCATCAAGGACGCGAATGGCGAGGCCCTGGACGGCGCCTGGGCCGCTGGCGATATCTCGGCCGTTCCGGACGTCACCGGTGGCCTGCCGGACGGCACCTGCGTGCCCAACGCCCAGCACGCCGTGCGCCAGGCCAAGTTGCTGGCCAAGAACCTCTACGCCAACCGTTACGGTGTGGGCCGCGTCAAGGAATACAAGCACAAGAACATCGGTGCCGTGGCCGGATTCGGACGCAACAAGGGCGTGGCCCGCATCAAGGCCATCAAGCTCAAGGGCTGGTGGGCCTGGATGGCGCACCGTGGCTACCACGGTATGGCCATGCCGACCTTTGAACGCAAGTTCCGTGTCCTGGGCGACTGGATGGTGGCCTGGTTCTTCACCCGCGACTCGTTGCAGCTGAACAACCTGGACAACCCCCGCAAGGCCTTCGAGGAATCGGCCGCGCCGAAGAAGTAGCCGCATCCTCGCGATGATTGACCGGCTGCGGGCCGGCGCCTCCCGGTGCCGGCCCGCACTTCTTCGTTTCGGGTTCCCGAATTTCTGAAATCGGCAAATTATCGCGTAGGATTTTTGATGCTGGCCCCCATGGTGGAATTGGCATACACGGCTGACTTAAAATCAGCTGCCGCAAGGCTTGTGGGTTCGAGTCCCACTGGGGGTACTAACAATGTGAGGCCGCTACTTCCCTGCAAACACGGGGCAGTAGCGGCCTTTCACTTTGCCGTCACGCCGTTTTTGAGCACTTTTTGGGCACAATCCTGTCTGAAACGGCATCAGATGCTTCGCGCCGCCACATTGTCCAGATCGTCATCGAACAGTTCCGGGTGGGTGTCCATGGCCTCGGCCGCGTTGCGGTTTCAACCTTCCTGTGGGGCGTTTTGGCGTGGGTCTGGCATCGATGGACGGGCCGGTCGTGAAGCGGCACCGGGGCAGCCGGCGCCAAGCCGGATCGCGCCCAATGCTGTGAAATACCTGAGTTTTCGACCCGGATTCTCTGTTTAAGCTGCTGGGGGAGGGAACTCATCACATCTGATGAGTTCCCTGAGGAAGAATTACCGTAGGATTTAAGTTAAGTATCTGAGGCCACACCGCGTACGTGGTTCATACCTTGACCATATGAGGGGAAAAGACCTTGAACGGAAACCCGATCTTCGACTCCAAGAACCAGGCCCAGACCTGGGGCACAAAGAAGTCCCAGAATCCTGTGGGCTTCCATAACGCACCGCAGATGAGCGCCAGCCAGCTGGAGGACATGTACCAGCAGCCGGCGGCAACTGGTGCGGATACCGGTCGGATGACCATCGGTGACACCATCAACAAGACCATCATCACCCTGGCCCTGGTGGCCGTTGGTGCCGGTCTGGGGTGGATCATGCCGATGCTGATGCTTCCGGGCGCTATCGTCGGCCTGGTGCTCGGCTTGGTCAACGCCTTCAAGAAGCAGCCTTCCCCGCCACTGATCCTCGCCTACGCGTTGGCCCAGGGGGCTTTCCTCGGCGGCCTGTCGATGTTCCTGAACTCGTTGTACCCGGGTGTGGCCATCCAGGCGTTGGTGGCTTCGCTGGCCGTCGCCGGAACCACCTTGGCACTCTACCGCTCGGGCAAGTACCGGATGAGCCCGAAGCTGAACAAGATGTTCTTCATTGCCATGATCGGCATGATCGTCTTCTCGCTGCTGAACTTCGTGCTGATGATGACCGGTGCCATCGAGGGCATGTTCGGTCTTCGCAGCGCCGGTGGCGGTATGCTGGGCCTGGTCATCGGTGTGCTGGCCGTGCTGCTGGCGACCTACGCGCTGGTTTCCGATTTCACCATGATCGAGGACCTGTCCAATCGTGGTGCCCCGGCCATCATGGCCTGGCGCGGAGCCTTCGGCCTGACGATGACCCTGGTCTGGATGTACGTCGAGATCCTGCGCATTCTGTCCATCCTGCGCGGCGACTGATAATCATATTGAACGTTCAAACCGGAAGCGGTATCTAATATGGATACCGCTTCCGGTTTTTTGTCACAATCAGTTCATAGAACGAGGGTCCCGTGAAACGAAAGGGTAGCTTAGAGCCATGAAGAGCAGGAGGTTTTCGTGGGTGCGCCGCCTCAAGGTGGTCCCACCGGTGAAACCCGACCCGCAGGTCGAGGACATCGAACTGAATCCCGTGCCCTTTGACCAAAGCGAGGACCTGCCGTACGCGATGCGTATCGCCGCCTCGTGGGCGTGGCGGTTCCTGGTCGTGGTGATCGCCGCGGGCGTGGCGATCTGGCTGTTGTCCAAGATCTCGCTGTTGCTGATCCCGTTGATGATCGCCGCACTGTTGACCGGTTTGCTCGGCCCCCTGGTCGAGCTGCTGAACAGGAAACTGAACGTTCCGCGCGGCCTGGCCGTGGGGATCACCGTGATCGGCTTCCTGGCCATGGTGGTCAGCGGGCTGACCATGGTCGGCCAACGCCTCGGGGCGGGGTTCAGCGCCTTGTGGAACCAAGTGGTCATCGGCATCTACCAGGTGCAGGACTGGCTGTTCAACGGCCCGCTGCAACTGAGCAATGACGATGTGGCCGGAGTCATCAACGACACCCTGCTGCAGGTGCGGTCCAACGCCTCGAACATCCTGGGTGAGGCGCTGAGCTGGGGGTCCTACCTGGGACAGTTCCTCACCGGAATACTGCTGGCGATCTTCGCCCTGGTTTTCCTGCTGCTGGATGGACGCAGGATCGGCACCTTCCTGGTGAACCTGTTGCCACGCCGGGCCCGTCCGGCCATGGACGGGGCGGCAACCCGCGGCTGGAACTCCATGGTCCGTTATGTGCGGGTCCAGGTGTTGGTGGCCTTCATCGACGCGGTCGGCATCGGCCTGGGCGCCTACTTCCTGGGCGTGCCGTTGGTCCTGCCCCTGGGGGTGCTGGTGTTCCTGGGCTCGTTTATCCCGATCCTTGGTGCCCTGGTGACCGGGGCCTTGGCGGTGCTGTTGGCACTGGTGGCCAATGGCTGGGTCAATGCGCTGATCATGCTGGCCGTGGTGCTGGTGGTGCAGCAGGCCGAATCGAATCTGCTGCAACCACTGATCATGGGCAAGGCCGTGAGCCTGCACCCGCTGGCCGTGGTGATGGCCGTGGCCGGGGGCACCATGGTGGCCGGGATCGCTGGGGCACTATTCGCCGTGCCGATCCTGGCGGTGCTGAACTCGGTGGTCAAGTATATTGCGCACCGGGCCTGGGAGCACGACCCGTTCGTCCTGGAACACTACGGGTCCCAGGACCGTGGTCCGCGGTTCACCGAAGCGGCCCGAAATCCGCAGGCGGCAACCCCGCGCCCTTCACCCACCGCAGAACCTGCCAGCCTGGCGACCGTGCAGCCAGCGGGCAGGGACGAATCCGAATCGAACGAGGAAAAACCGTGAGTACTGCAGAACACCTACCCGTGACCCTGGCGGACATCGAAGCGGCCCGTAAAGTGTTGGCGCCGGTCATTTCGCTGACCCCGGTGGAACATTCACGGGTGCTATCCCGCCAGGTCGGTTCCGAGGTGTTCCTCAAGTGCGAGAATATGCAACGCGCCGGGTCCTTCAAGGTGCGCGGCGCCTACGTGCGCATGAGCAAGCTCAGCGCCGAGGAAAAGGCCCGCGGCGTGGTCGCCGCCTCGGCAGGTAATCATGCCCAGGGTGTTGCCCAGGCCGCAGCCCACCTGGGCATCAGGGCGCGGATCTACATGCCGGTTGGTGTGGCGCTACCCAAATTGACCGCCACCCGCGACCACGGGGCCGAAGTGGTGCTGCACGGGGCGACGGTGGATGAAGCCCTGGCCGAGGCACAACGCTACGCCGATGAATCCGGCGCCGTTTTCGTGCACCCCTTCGACCACCCGGATATCATCGCCGGGCAGGGGACCATCGGGCTGGAACTGCTGGAACAACTGCCTGAGGTGGATACCGTGCTGATGGGCGTGGGCGGTGGTGGCCTGCTGGCCGGGGTGGCCGTGGCGTTGAAGGAAAAGGCCCGGGAACTGGGACGCGAAATCAAGGTGATCGGTGTGCAGGCGGAAAACGCGGCTGCCTACCCGCCGTCATTGGCCGCCGACGCGCTGGTTCCGTTGGATACCGTGAACACCATTGCCGACGGTATTGCCGTGGGCCGGCCGGGCCAATTGCCCTTCCAGATCGTCAAGGCACTGGTGGACGACGTGGTCACCGTCTCCGAGGATGCACTGGCCCAGGCGCTGGTGGTCCTGCTGGAACGCAATAAGCTGGTGGTCGAACCCGCCGGCGCGGTCGGGGTGGCGGCGTTGATGGAGAACCTGCTGGAAAAGCACGGCATCGAATCCCGTACCTGTGCAGTGATCCTCTCGGGCGGCAACATCGACCCGCTGCTGATGCTCAAGGTGATCCAACGCGGCTTGGCCGCGGCCGGCCGCTACCTGACCTTCCGGATGATGCTGCCGGACCGCCCCGGAGCGCTGGCCAGCATCTCGCGGATCATCGCCGAATCCGATGCGAACGTCACCCGGCTGGACCATACCCGGATCGGCGGCTCGCTGTCGATGGGGGATGTGGCGATCACCGTGGATATGGAAACCCGGGGCCACCAGCATTCGGAAACCGTGCTGAACAACCTGCGGGCCGAGGGGTTCGAACCGGTTGTCACCAATGCCGCCGGCGGTTCGGTCGCCTGAATCCCCGGCTTAAGCCACACGGCCCCGGAGCCCGCCGATGGATGCGGGTTCCGGGGCCGTGCCGGTGGGCCGTAACTAGATCTTGTACGGCTTGGCGGAGAGGATCTCCACGGTGATGTCTCGGCCGTTGGGGGCCAGGTAGCTGAGCTTGTCGCCCACCTTGGCACCGTGCACGGCGTTGCCGATGGGGGACTGCTCGGAGTAGACCTCAAGGTCCGAATCCCCGGCCACCTCGCGGCTGCCGAACAGGAAAGTGGTCTCGTCGCCGGCGATCTTTGCCACGACCAGCATGCCGGGCTCCACCACGCCATCGTCGGCCGGGGCCTCGCCGACATGCGCACGGCGCAGCAGATCGGTCAGGTAGACAATGCGCCCCTCGGCCTTGCCCTGCTCTTCACGCGCCGCATGGTAGCCGCCGTTTTCCTTCAGGTCGCCTTCGGACCGTGCCTGCTCGATGCGGGCGACGATTTCAGCACGTCCCGGGCCGGAGAGGAAAGTCAGTTCCTCTTTCAGCCGATCATAGGCTTCCTGAGTCAGCCACACTGCAGGTTCGTTGCTGTTGGTGCTCACGTTGTACTCCCTTACGGTAATTGAAAGACTTCGCCGCACCACCGGCCCTTGCCCCCTGGTCGGGGGCATCGGCGGAAACGGACATCAAGATGGTGCCCGAGCGACGAAGTCAGTTTTGTTACGATTCTGCCGGGTTGGACACCATCGGCATCTAACAAGCAAAAGACCCCGCAGGTGCAATGGATGAATCGCGCTGATTCAATCACTGAGCCGTTGCGGGGCGAAACGTACTTTCATCGATAATAGTCGGGATCCGGGGATTTACCCAATAACCTGATCGCTCTGGGCGAAATGCCCCGGAAATGTTACCGTCTAGAAATCCTGCGGCACCGTGTAGCATTCCTCGATTCCGGCCGTGGTGGCCAGATTCTCCGTTCGTAGCGGAACGTCCAGGTTCACCCGGACATGGCGCGGTGTCGGTTCGGACTCGAGGACCAGGGACTTGAAGCCGACGATGGCGTAGCTGTCGTTCATCGCCCGGATATCGCACTGGATGCGGTCCCTGGTGTTGTAGGAAACCTCGATGCTGGCGACGGCCTCGGTCTCCGAGGTGATCCTGAAGCCCAGGTCGTTCGCGGAAATCTGGGAAAAGCTGTTCAAACCGATGTAGCCTGCCCCGGCAACCCCCACCGCCAGCGCACCGGCAATCAACCAGTTGCGTGACTTGCGGTTCAGGCGTTTCTTGGGTGTATGGTAACGACCCATTAAGCTGGGATCAGACATGCGGTGCCTCTTGATACTCTCTGAACGAATCCGGATGGGAGCCTCTCCCAGTCTAGTGCCCGAGGAGCCAAAGGAATATTTGATCCCGGGTGAGAGTTGTCATTGACGGTGCCGTGCGCAGCAGAGCCCGAACCGGCCTCAGCGAATGCAAGAAGGAAGAGCTTAGTGGAGATTCACGACGTGAAGAAGATGCCGCCGTCCCAGGGGCTACGCCTGATGGCGATCCATGCGCACCCGGATGACGAATCCTCCAAGGGGGCGGCGACCATGGCCGCCTATGTGGATGCCGGAGCCGAGGTCATGGTGGTGACTTGCACCGGTGGCGAACGTGGTGACATCCTCAATGCGGCGGCCGGGGAACTGGCCCACGCCCACCGCGACCTTCCCGGCGTCCGCCGCGGCGAGATGGCCGAAGCAGCCAGGGTGCTGGGGATCGAACACCGTTGGCTGGGCTACGTGGACTCGGGCCTTCCGCAGGGTGATCCGCTGCCGGACCTTCCCTTCGGTGCGTTCGCCTCGCAACCGGTGGAGATCGCCTCGGCCGGATTGATCAAATTGATCCGCGAATTCCGTCCCCACGTCATCACGACCTATGACGAGAACGGCGGTTATCCGCACCCGGACCACATCCATGCTCACAAGTTGGCCCTTTTTTCCTTCGAACATGCCGCGAACCCGAGAATGTACCCGCATCTGGGTGATGCATGGGAGGTGCGCAAGCTCTACTACGACCGGGCCTTTGCCCCGGACCGTTTCCGCGCCCTGCATTACGCCATGATCGATGCCGGGTATGAGTCTCCTTACACCGAGCGGGTCAAACGTTGGGAAGAGGACCAGCAAGACCAGATGTTCAGCTGGGTTTCACCGCACACCACCACAACACAGGTGCATTGCGCCGACTACTTTTCCAAGCGTGATCAGGCGCTTTTGGCGCACCGAACGCAGATCGACCCGGAAGGCTTCTTCTTCGCGGTGCCCGAGCACATCTATGCCGAGCACTGGCCGTGGGAGGACTACACCTTGATCACCTCCAAGGTTTCCACCGAGCTGCCCGAATCGGACCTGTTCGCCGGACTAAGATAGAGCCTAGGCATACACGTTCCAGAAATGAGTTGTACTACACCGTGAACTACCTTTACCTGCTCGTGGCTTCGGTTCCGGCCAACGAGTCAACCTCCAGCTACAACCCGGTCAGCCAGTCGGGCCCCGGTTTCCTGGGTTTCGTGTTCACCGCGCTGCTGGCCGCTACCGCGATCTTCCTGATTCGCGACATGGTGCGCCGGGTCCGCCGGGTCCGCTACACCTCGGAGGCCGAATCCCGGCAGGAACGCCTGGTCACCCGTGGACAGTCGCGCCCGTTGCAGGAATCCGAGGACGAGATCGACCCCAAGACCAGGGAAGACCGGCCGTAGGGCGGGCTCACCCCGCAACCGTTCCGAAGCCTTCCGCATCCCGCCGTCACGCGGGAACGGGAGGCTTTGCGCTATCCGGCCCACCTGGGTCGGCAAAATCCCGACGCGGGTGGGAGCCGAGGCGCTAGCATGGCCTTGTGGCCCAACGACTAGCAAACGCATCCAGCCTGTACCTGCGGCAGCACGCACACCAGGATATCGACTGGTGGCCATACTCACTGCTGCCGTTTGCCCAGGCGCAGCGCCTGGATAGGCCGGTGATGCTTTCCATCGGCTATGCCGCCTGCCACTGGTGCCATGTCATGAGCCGCGAGTCCTTCGACGACAAGGGTGTCGCAGACTTCATCAACGAGCACTTCATCGCCATCAAGGTGGACCGGGAGCAGCACCCGCTGGTCGACGACACCTACATGATGGCCACGCAGGCGCTGACCGGGGCCGGAGGCTGGCCAATGACCGTGTTCACCCTGCCCGACGGCAGGGCCTTCCATGCCGGAACCTACTACCCGCCTGCCCCGCGTGGCAGGGTTCCCTCCTTCACCCAGGTGCTTTCGGCGGTACATGAGGCCTACAATGAACGGCGCGACTCGGTGGAGCAGCAAGCCGCCGCACTTGCCGGGCATTTAGCCGAAATGGGCAGCGGGCACCACCGGATGCTGGGCGTCGTCGGCGACGGTGCCGGAGGAAAGGCCACGACGGGTCTGCACGATGCGATAGCCAGCTGGATCGAGTCCACCCGGCCAGCCGGTGGCTTCGGCCCGGCCCCGAAATTCCCGCCGACCCAATCACTGATCGTCATCTGGCAACAGCTGCTGACCAGCCCTGCCCCGCAGGAGCTGTTCGACGCCGCCAGTACGACCACCGAGGCCCTGCTGCTCGGGGGCTTGCAGGACCACGTCTCCGGCGGATTCGCACGCTATTGCGTGGACGAACAGTGGCAGGTTCCCCACTTCGAGAAGATGCTGTACGACAACGCCCAACTGCTGCGTATGCTGGCTATCTGCCGGGCCGTCTGCACTGTGCTCAGCGGCGAATTCTCCGACCTGCAGCGGCAACAGCGTGCCGCGAACCTGGCCCGTGCCAGCGAACGGGCCGTGCGCGGCATCATGCGCTGGATGGGCCACACGATGCTGACCCAGGGTGCCGATGGGGTCGGGGGAGCGTTGGCCGCCTCACTCGATGCCGATTCGCTACGCAATGGGCAGGGGGTGGAGGGTGCCTACTACACCTTCGACAGGCAGCAGGTACGGCAATTGCTCTCGCAGCTGCCGCAGCCGTTGCCCGAGGGACTCATCCGGTGGGGCGAGGTGTCCGAGGACCCGGGATACTTCTGCCTGTCCCTGGCCCGGATGCCGCAACCGGAGGAATGGGAGGTGTGGGACCAGCTACTGGGCCTGGCCCGCGAACTGCGGTCCGAGCGCAGCGTACCGCAACGCGATGACAAGGTGATCGCCGGGTGGAACGGGCTGGCCATCGAAGCCCTGTGTGTTGCCGCCGACATCCTGGAAGAACCGGGGTACCGTGACCTGGCGGTCCAGGTGGCCGAAACCCTCTGGGAGCAGCAGGTCGACCGGATTACCGGCCGGCTGGCCCGCACCGGTTTCGGTGCGGTGGCCGATCACCACAATGAAGGAACCCTGGAAGACTACGCGGCGCTGGCCCTGGGCTTCGGGGCGGTGGCCGCCGGTGAACCGCACGGCATCTGGGGCCAACGCTCCCGGCTGCTGCTGGATCGTGCACTGGACTTTGTCGACGAGCGGGGTTTGGCCCGCGACACGGTGGAGCTGGACCAGGTGCTCAGCGCGCAACGCGGCCAACAGCCGGCGGCCACGGTATTGGATGACGCGATCCCGTCCGCGGCCTCGCTACTGGCCAGGGCGCTGTGCGCGCACGCCGTCGCGCAAATGGCCGCCGGCATCCAGGGGGAAGAACTGCACCGACAGCTCGAGCGGGCCTCCGCATTGGTAACCCACACCGGACTGGTGGCCGGCAAGTTTCCCAGCGCCGTGGCCGGAGCCCTGGAAGTGCAGGCCGTCCTGGACCGACCGGTCCAATACCTGCGTAGCAGCGGGGGAACGGCGCGGGAGCTGGCGCGTTGGCGAACGGTGGCCGCAGTGCTGGGGATGGGGCTGGCACCTGCCGCAGGGGAGCTGCCGGCCGGTCCCGACGGCAGCCTGCGTGTCTATCCCTGCCGGTTCACCAGCTGCCAGGCCCCGGTCGCGGAGCCCGGCCAGCTGCTGGGCGTCCTGCGCTTGGCATAGCCCGGTGACCACGACATAGCGGGCCATGCTCCGGATGTGCGCGGCAGGTCAGGTTGCAGGCGGTAAATTGGGAGATAGTGCGATTCGGCCATGACCAAACAGAGGAGGAGCAGGTGGGTTTACCTTCCCTTGCCTACCGACTCTACGAACGTCGACTGGCCCGGTCCCTGCCCGCGGACAAGTTGCCGCATCACATCGGCGTCATGGTCGACGGCAACCGGCGATGGGCCAAACTGGCCGGCAGCCCCACGGCGGACGGACACCGGGCCGGCGCCCAGAAGATCCTGGAATTCCTCGACTGGTGTGAGGAGCTGGGGGTCAAGGTGGTCACCTTGTACATGCTCTCCACCGACAACCTGAACCGCGAGGCTTCCGAACTACGCGACCTGCTGACCATCATCGGCAACCTGCTTGATGAACTGGGCCATACCAACCGGGTAAAGGTCCAGCAGGTTGGTGCCCGCGACCTGCTGCCGGCGGACCTGAGCCAGAAACTCACCGAGTTGGAGGCCAGCACCGCCGAGCGCCAGGGCGTGCATGTGAATGTGGCCATCGGCTATGGAGGTCGCCGCGAGATCGTCGATGCGGTCAAGTCCCTGTTGTGCGACGCGGCCGCGCAGGGTCGCAGCCTTGAAGAGGTGGCCGGGGACCTGGATATCGATGCCCTGGGATCGTACCTGTACACCAAGGGGCAGCCGGACCCCGACCTGGTGATCCGTACCAGCGGCGAGCAACGCCTCTCCGGATTCCTGACCTGGCAAAGCGCGTATTCCGAGTTCTACTTCTGCGAGGCCCTGTGGCCGGATTTCCGGCGTGTTGACTTCCTGCGAGCACTGCGCGACTTCGCGGACCGGCAACGCCGCTTCGGTACCTAGCAGGAGTATGCCGGCGCGCCGGCAACCTGGCGCAATACTCCGGAATCGCACGGTTCCGGACGCCCCGGAAGCACCCCGAGGCCACGGTGGGATACGGCCGGCGGATCTTGTTTACCAAATAGAAACCTTTGATTCAGCTTCGGACCCCCATGGTGGGGTTATGGTGGGCACACAGGAGGAACCGGCCTGGTTCCACCTCACCGAAAGGTTCGACACTGGATGGTTGCCCGCACGCAGTACGGGGTCGCCGAACCGGCGACTGCAGCGGATTTCTGGTGAGTGCTTTTCCCACATGCGCGTGGGGAAAGCCCCCACGCGGAAATCGAGAACGGGTGGATCGTCATGGCCCAACAGACCGAAATGACTCCTCGGACCTACGTACTGGACACCTCGGTTTTGCTCTCCGACCCGCATGCGATGTTCCACTTTGCCGAACACCCGGTCGTCATCCCGCTGACCGTGGTCACCGAACTGGAACACAAGCGCAAGGACCTGGAATTGGGGTTCTTCGCCCGCCAGGCCCTGCGGAATCTCGATGACCTGATCCAGGAACACGGTGGCCTGGGTACCGCGGTCCCCGTCGGGAGCACCGGTGGAACATTGCGTATCGAACTGAACAACATCGCCCAGGAAGTGCTCCCGGTGGGCATGCGCAGTTCCGAGAACGACAGCCGGATCCTGGCCGTCGCCAAGTCGATGCTCGACGAAGGGCTGGAAGTGGCGCTGGTGACCAAGGACCTGCCGATGCGCATCAAGGCCGCGGCGATGGGGGTGCACGCCGAGGTGTACCGCAACGAGCTGATCGCCGGTTCCGGGTGGAGCGGGATCGAGGAACTGGACCTGGATGCCCAGACCATGGCCGAGCTCTATGAATCCGAGAGGATCACGGGACCCGAACAGGTTGCCGACAGTCCGGTCAACACCGGATTCGTCATCACCTCGCCGCGTGGATCGGCCCTGGGCCGCAAGGTCCAGGACGGGTCGATCCGGTTGGTGCGCGGGGACAAGGAGGCCTTCGGACTGCATGGGCGCAGTGCCGAACAACGTATCGCCCTGGACTTGCTGCTGGACCCGTCGGTCGGGATCGTGTCGCTCGGGGGACGGGCGGGCACCGGCAAGTCGGCGCTGGCCCTATGCGCCGGAATGGAGGCGGTGCTTGAACGTCGCGAGCACCGAAAGATCACCGTATTCCGTCCGCTGTACGCGGTCGGGGGCCAGGAGCTGGGCTACCTGCCCGGCTCCGAGGGGGAGAAAATGAACCCGTGGGCCCAGGCCGTCTTCGACACCCTGGGATCGGTGGTCTCCAAGAACGCCATCGACGAGGTGGTCGAACGCGGGATGCTTGAGGTGCTGCCGCTGACACACATCCGCGGCCGGTCGCTGCACGATTCCTTCGTGATCGTCGACGAGGCCCAGTCGCTGGAACGCAATGTGCTGCTGACCGTGCTCTCGCGTATCGGGCAGCACTCCAAGGTGGTGCTCACCCACGATGTCGCGCAGCGGGATAACCTGCATGTGGGCCGGCATGACGGGATCGCCGCGGTGGTCGAACAGCTCAAGGGCCATGAGCTGTTCGCGCACGTGACACTGACCCGCTCCGAACGGTCGGCAATCGCCGCCCTGGTCACCGAGATGCTCGACTCGCGGATGGGCTAGCTCTGCGCCTTGCGCTGCGTGCCACGCTCGGCACGCAGCGTCCACGGGCGGGGTTTGCGCACGTCGACCAGGGTCGGGACCGGCGCGGTAAACAGCGAATCGATGTAGTACTCGTTCCGGGCCAGGATGCGTGCACGGAAATCCGGATGCGCGCCGCCACTGAGCACGGTGCGCTGGATAAGCACACCGGTGCGCCGGTCCAGTACCACCAATACGCGGGTGCCGGGCGGAACCAACGGTGACTCGGGCACCGTAGGACGGTAGCTGTGCCCGGCGCTGAGCACCGCCTGGACCACTTCCCGGCCCTGGTCATCCCTGGAATCGCGTAATTCATGTATGAATGTCGGATGATCGAAAGCCAACTCCAGCGACGCTGGTTCCTCCCCGGCTAGTTCGAAGGGATCCAGCAAGGACTCCAGGAAGGGAAGCGGCAACAGGTCCCCGAAGCCCTGGATCGCCGGACGTCGTTGGACCAGGTGGTCATCGCTGAAAACCGGAGCCACCAGGGAAGCGGGCAGGGCCCAGGAGGAAGCGCTCGCCGCCACGTAGTCCAGGCCCCGATCGGTGGTGAACCGCTCACGCTGGTAGAGCAGCTGCTCCTCGGCTCCGGAAATCGCGATGGCCTCCCGGCCCCGCAGCAGTACGGTCACTTCCCCTTCGAGCCCGAGCTCCGCTCGGGCGAACTCGGTGGGGACCTGTACGGTGACCCGCAGGCTGGTACTGAGCCACGGAGCCGAACGGGCCAGGGCGCGAAAACGCCGACGGTCCTCGGAAACCGGGGGCGTGGTCCCGGGGAACTGTGGTGCGGCGGCTGGCTGGTGCATACCTCCAGTGTAGAAGGCAGCACGCTATGCACAAGGGGCAGCCCGCACCTGCCGTAATTGCCCGCCGGTGCCTATGCTCGGTACATGATGGCATTGATGCAGGGCGGTACCCTGCTGCAGATCGTGACGGTGGCCTACCTGGGATGCTTCGTGTACTTTTCGGTGCGCTTGTCGCTGTCAGACATCCGCCAGCACCGGTTGCCCAACCGCCAGGTCCTGGCGTGGGTGCTGAGCAGCGTCCCGTTCCTGCTCGCCTTCGGTTTCCTGACCGGGAACTACCAGGCATGGCTTTTCGCGTTGCTGGGCGCACTGCTGTTGGGCGGGGCCTACCTGCTGCTGTCGCTGCTGGGACGCGGTGCGATGGGGATGGGGGATGTTAAACTGGCCACCGTTCTGGGCCTGAACCTGGGGTACTTCTCCCTGGCCGCACTGGCGTTGGCCACCGTGCTGGCTTTCGTCTCCGCCAGCCTGGTGGTTCTGGCCGGGGTGCTACTGGGCCGCCTGACCCTCAGATCCCGGGTGCCCTTCGGGCCGTTCATGATCCTGGGCGCGGTGCTGGCGCTGGGTGTGACACCATGATCCCATGGCTACACCGGAATTCATCACGAAACTACGTCACCACATTGGTACCGAACCGCTGTGGCTATCGGGCGTGAAGGTCGTGGTATTGCACGATAATCAGGTATTGCTGGTGCGTCGTGCGGACAACGGGTTGTGGACCTTGCCGGCGGGGATCATCGACCCCGGGGAGGAGCCGGCGCACACAGCCGTACGCGAGGTCCGTGAGGAGACCGGCATTGAATGCGAGGTCACCCACCTTGTTGGTGTGGGCGTGACCGCCCCGACGCGGTACCCGAACGGGGATGAAGCGCAGTACCTGGATGTGGTCTTCCGCGCCCAAGCGGTGGATCCCCGGCGTCCCGAGGTCGGCGACGAGGAGAACCTGGAGGTCGGCTACTTCCGGCTGGATGACTACCCGGACCTTCCGCCACTGCACGAACGGGCGCTGCGTTGGGCCCTGGCGCCGCGGATCGGTGGGTACTTCGGAAAATAGGATGTGCCTCCGGGTTACCTTTGGGGAGACACGCCACCAACCGGTGTGGTTGTTGGCTGCCGGATCACCCGACCTGCGAAACCCCGCCCCGAGCCAGCCCGGAACGGGACTGGGATGGGACGGGGCAGGCTGACCTGGTAGGCATTGACCTACTGGTCGTTGCGGGCCCCCGATGCAGCGTTCCCGGAATTCCCCGGTTCACCAGCGTGGGGGGACAGCTCGGACTGCAGCCCTAGGCGCTGCGCATCTTCCAGGGCCTGGGCCTCGGCCCCGCCCACGGCTTCACCCCGGGCCACCATGCCTGCGGTATCCGATAGCGGCACCTGCTTGAGCAGCAAGGCGAGCAGGAACGCGATGAGAATGAACGGAATCAGGTACCAGAACACCGGAGCCAGGGAATCGGCGTAGGCGGTGACGATCCCCTCCCTGACCGGTTCGGGCAACGCTTCCATGGTCTGTGGATCCAGGGTCGCGGTTGCGGTGCCGGCGTCCTCCGGACTGGCACCGGCTGCGCTGAAGACGTCCATGAGGTTTTCGGAAAGCCGGTTGGTGAACATGGCACCGAAGATGGCCACACCCAGTGATGCCCCGACCTCGCGGAAGTAGTTGTTGGTCGAGGTGGCGGTGCCGACCATGTCCGGAGCCACCGCATTCTGCACCACCAGCACCACGACCTGCATGATCAGGCCGAGCCCGGCACCGAACACGAACAGGTACACGCAGATCAACCACAGGGGGGTGGCGGAAGACAAGGTGGTGAATGCCAGCATGGCCGCGGCGGTGACCAGGGTGCCGGCGATCGGGTAGCCCTTGTACCTGCCGGACTTGGTGATCGCGATCCCCGAGTAGATGCTGGTGCCCATCAAGCCGATCATCATCGGAACCATTAACAGCCCGGAAACTGCTGCAGAGGTGCCCGAGGACATCTGCAGGAAGGTGGGAACGAACGCGATCGCCGCGAACATGCCCAGCCCGAGTGTGAAGCCGATGGCGGTGGCATTGATGAAAATCCTGTTGCGGAACAACGACAGCGGAATGATCGGGTCCTGGGCACGGGACTCGACCAGGATGAACAGCACGACGGCTGCGATCATGCCAGCACCCCAGGCCCATGTTTCCAATGCGGCCCAGCCATGGTCTTTTGAGCCGCCGAAGTCGGTGAAGAAGATCAGGCAGGCGGTGGCGATCGACAGCAGCACCACACCGGGTACATCGATTTTCTTGGTGGCCCTCTTGCTCGGCAGGGTCAGGGCGAACCAGGCGATCAGGAACGCGGCGATACCGATCGGGATGTTGATGTAGAACGCCCACTGCCAGGTGAGGTGGTCAACGAAAAAGCCGCCCAGGAGCGGTCCGGCCACCGCGGAGATACCGAAAATGGCACCCAGCGGACCCATGTACTTGCCGCGCTCGGATGCCGGAACGATGTCGGCGATGATGGCCTGCGACAGGATCATCAGGCCGCCACCGCCCAGCCCCTGCATGGCGCGGAAGAACACGAACACCCAGAAGGAACCGGCGAAGGCCGCACCAACTGAGGCCAGGGTGAACAGGGCGATGGCCACCAGGAACAGGTTGCGCCGACCCAGCACATCGCCGAACTTGCCGTAGATCGGCATCACGATGGTGGTGGCCAACAGGTAGGCGGTGGTGATCCAGGCCTGGTGTTCCACGCCACCGAGTTGCCCCACAATGGTGGGCATGGCGGTGGACACGATGGTTTGGTCAAGCGAGGAGAGCATCATCCCGGCGATCAGCGCGGAGAAGATGATCCAGATCCGCCGTTGTGTCAGCAGCAGCGGGGCCGGTGCCGGTGAATTCCGGCTGGTGGTGGTGGACATGAGGGTTCCTTCACGAAATCTGGGTGTGGCGTGGTGTGGTTGGCCGGGACAATCCGGCCGGTGGCTGCTGGTGTTCCGCAACATGCGGCAGGAGCTAGTGCCGTCGCAGGGGCTGCGCGAGTAGTTGTTGGGCCTGCTCCATGACGTTGAGGAATTCCTCGCCCAGTGAGCACTTGTCGGGGTTGGCCAGATAGCGGTCAACGGCCGTTATGGTGGCGAAATGGATGGTGTGGCCCATCATGGCCAGTCCCGGATGATCCTCTGCCACCTGCTCGCGGGTGGCCACGAGCTTGCGGAATTCGGCTTCACGTTGCGGCACCAGTTCCATCATGCGTTTGAGCAGTTCCGGATCCCGGTGGACGGCCTGGAAAAAACCATGGGTGCTCAGGATGGCCTGTTCGTCCATATCCAGTTGTTCCAGAACCAGGGTCACCAGATCGGCCAGGAGGGTGGGCGATAGCCCGGTGATCCCCGCGGGGCGCGCGGCCATGAAACGCTCGATCGCTCCGTCGGGAAGGGCATCGGAATCATGGCCGAAAACCGCGTCCATCTTGGTGGGGAAGTAATTGAAGAAGGTCCGGCGGGAAATTCCCACCCGGGCACACAACTCCTCGATGGTGAATCCGGAGAACCCGTGTTCGGCGGTGAGCTGCCGGGCGGTGCGGGTGAGCGACAGCCGGGTTTTCTGCATGCGAGCACCACGTCCGGTCGGTGAGGTTGACGCCACCGGAGAATTGGATGCACTGTTTTCCATAAAGTGCAGTTTTGCACTTATGGATACAGAGTGCAACTTATGTGATACCTGACACCGCGGCCATAGACAGCAGCGGGCCACCGGAAGAATCCGGTGGCCCGCTGCGGTCAATGCCGATCATGTCTGGGACGTGATCTCGGAACTAGTGGTTGCCCGTCATCGTGGAGACGTCCAACAGCGCATCAAGCTGCTCCTCGGAGATCTCGCCGCGTTCCACGAACCCCAGGGCAAGGGTGGCTTCGCGAACGGTGAGCTTGTCGGCCACGGCCTTCTTGGCGATCTTCGCCGCGTTCTCATAGCCGATCAGCTTATTCAGCGGGGTGACGATCGAGGGGGAGGCCTCGGCCAGGAACCGTGCGCGCTCCTCGTTGGCGGTAATCCCGTCCACCATCTTGCTGGCCATGACCCTGCTGATATTGGCTAGCAGGCGGATGGACTCGAGCAGGTTTGCCGCGATTACCGGGATGCCCACATTCAGTTCGAAGGCCCCGTTGGTGCCGGACCAGGCGATGGTGGTGTCGTTGCCGATCACCTGTGCCGCGGCCTGGATGGCGGCTTCGGAGATCACCGGGTTGACCTTGCCTGGCATGATCGATGAGCCGGGCTGCAGGTCGGGGATGGCGATTTCACCCAGGCCGGTATTCGGTCCCGAACCCATCCAGCGCAGGTCGTTGTTGATCTTCATGAAGGAGATGGCGATGGTCCGCAAGGCCGCCGAGGCCTCGACCAGGCCGTCGCGGTTGGCCTGGGCCTCGAAGTGATTGCGGGCCTCGGTGATGGGTAGTCCTGTGTCCTCGCGCAGGAATTCGAGCACCTGCTGCGGAAACCCCGGTGGGGTGTTGATCCCGGTGCCCACCGCGGTGCCGCCCAGCGGGACTTCCGCGACGCGGGGCAGGGCGGCCTCCACCCGCTCGATGCCGTAGCGGACCTGTGCGGCGTACCCGCCGAATTCCTGGCCCAGGGTCACCGGGGTGGCATCCATCAGGTGGGTCCGGCCGGACTTCACGATGTCCTTGAACTCGGTCGCCTTGGCTTCCAGTGAAACGGCCAGCGTGTCCAATGCGGGAACCAGGTTGCCCAGCAGTGCCGCGGTGGCGGCCACGTGCACCGAGGTCGGGAAGACGTCATTGGATGACTGCGAGGCGTTGACATGGTCGTTGGGGTGGACTTCGGTATGTGAACCGGATGCGGCCAGCTGGCGGGTCGCCAGCTCGGCGATGACCTCGTTGGTGTTCATGTTCGAGCTGGTACCCGAACCGGTCTGGAACACGTCGATGGGGAAGTGGCCGTCGAACTGCCCGGTCGCGACCTGGTCCGCGGCGGCAACAATGGCTCGGGAGCGTTCCTCATCCAGGACACCCAGTGCCAGGTTGGCGCGCGCGGCGGCCTTCTTGACCTGCGCCAGGGCCTTGATGTGCTCGGATTCCAGGCGCTTGCCGGAGATCGGGAAGTTCTCCACGGCGCGTTGGGTTTGTGCCCGGTACAGTGCGTCCTTGGGAACGCGGACCTCACCCATGGTGTCATGTTCAATGCGGAAATCATCACTGGTAGTCATGAAGCCAACGCTACGCGCAGTCGGGATTAGAGAACAATACTATGACCTAAAAATCACCCTGCACCGTGAGCCGGAACATAGTGCGGCTCCTATGGCAGGCAGGTTCAGGACACGCCGAACCCGGAGACCAACTGGGCCTTGCCCTCGGCCAGGCGGTAGGTGATTCCCACGACGGCGGTACGCCCCTCGTCCACGGCGTCGGAAATGATCCGCGAGCGTTCCAGCAGTCTTTCGGTGGTTTGCGCGACATGCTCGACCACCGTGGAATTCACGTCGAAAAGCCCGTGGCTTTCAGCGGCGAACACCGAAGGGGTGATGTGCTCAACCAGGTCGCGAATGAAGCCCTTGGGCATCCGCCCGGATTCCTTGGCCTTGATGGCGCTGGTCACGGCACCACAATTGTCGTGTCCCAGGATGATGATCAACGGGATGTTCAGGAGATCGATCGCGTACTCCAGCGAGCCGAGGCTGGCCGTATCGATGACATGCCCGGCGGTACGGACCACGAACACGTCGCCCAGCCCGACGTCGAAGATGATCTCCGCAGCCAGTCGCGAGTCCGAACAACCGAAGATCACGGCGAACGGTTCCTGGGTTTCAACCAGCGATTGGCGGCGCGCGCCGTCCTGGTTGGGGTGCTGGGTCTGGCCGTTGATGAAACGGAAGTTTCCTTCGCGCAACCGCTGCCAGGCTTCCCGGGGAGTGGCCGGGCGTGTGGTGTTGTTCTCGAGCATGATCTGAATTCTATGCCGCCGGCACCCGGTGGACCGGTCTTGTTGCGGGGCCGTCCGGCAACGTGACGTTATCTGACCTGTTGCTGTGCGACTTGGGCGATCGCGAGCAATTGTTCCTCGGAGGTATCGCTGGATAGCACCAGGGTCGAGTCCTCGCGTTCGGAGATCAGGTACACCTGGCCGTCCTTTTCACGTTGTTCCCATTCTGAACCATCTAGGACCAGGGTGTCGGTGGGAACAGCGTTATCGGTCAGTGCGGCCAGCCAGCTGGGGTTGAATTCGTCATTGGAGATCTGCCGGACCCACACGAAATCACGCTCGTGCATGACCAGCCCGAATTCCCAGTAGGAGACCTCCTGTACCCGGGAAGTCTGCCAGCGGGCGAAATTCGCGTACTCGCCTTCGCCCAGGTACGGGGCCCAGGGAACGAAATCGGCGGCAGGTGCGGCCTGCTCGGCCACTTCCTGCAAGTCGACGGACCGGTCGGCATTCCCACCGCTGTTGATCGGGTTCAACAGCAGGATCGGAATCACCGCAGCCAGGGTGAACAACAGCGAAAGCACCATGCCCTTGAATGTCTGATTGGCGCGCTTGGCCTGGCTCTTGGTCAGCTGCGGCTTGTAGGGCAGGTCTTCGAAGGTCGCGTCGGGGTCATTCAGGTCACGACGCCCGGACGCGGTGGCGATCGATTCGGGCTCGGACTGCTGGTTCTCTCGTGGCTGCACCCCTACATTCTCCCCGATACACCGGAACAAATCGAACCAAGGTGCTTCGAGGCACACCTTGGGCGACGTGACGTTGATAATGGGCGGGGATTCAACCGCAGCAGGTACAAGCGATATGATGAAGCTGTTTGCAGAGACGCAAGAACAGACGACTGTAGCGATGGGATCTTTCGTGACCGAAAACAACAACTTTGCCCACCTTTCTCCGCGACTGTCGGTTTCCGAAGCGGAACCGGATCGTAACCTGGCACTGGAGTTGGTGCGTGCGACCGAAGCGGCAGCCATCGCCTCTTCCCCGTGGGTAGGTTTCGGCGACAAGAACGCAGCAGACGGTGCCGCAGTGGATGCCATGCGCGGATTGCTGTCCACCGTGAACTTCAACGGCGTCGTGGTCATCGGCGAAGGCGAAAAAGACGAAGCCCCGATGCTGTTCAATGGCGAGAAGCTGGGTACCGGCAACGGCGCCGAGTGCGATGTGGCCGTCGACCCGATCGACGGCACCCGGTTGACGGCGCTGGGTCTGAATAACGCACTGTCGGTGCTGGCCGTGGCCGACCGCGGTTCGATGTTTGACCCTTCGGCCGTGTTCTACATGGAGAAGCTGGTCACCGGCCCGGAAGCCGCCGAGCTCGTGGACCTGCGGTTGCCGGTGAAACAGAACCTGCACCTGATGGCCAAGGCCAAGGGGAAGAAGACCAGCCAGATCACCGTCACGGTCCTGGACCGTCCACGCCACGAGAAGCTGATTTCCGAAATCCGTGACGCCGGCGCCCGGGTAAAGCTGATCATGGACGGCGATGTTGCCGCGGCCATCGCGGCGACCCGCGAGGGTACGGGTGTGGATGCGCTGATGGGTATCGGCGGCACCCCCGAAGGTATCGTCACCGCCTGCGCCATCAAGGCGCTGGGCGGCGTGATCCAGGGACGCCTGTGGCCGACCGACGAGGCCGAGCGCGATCAGGCCCTGGCCGCCGGCCACGACCTTGACCGCGTCCTGACCACCAGCGACCTGGTCACCTCCGACAACTGCTACTTCGCCGCCACCGGCATCACCGACGGCGACCTGCTACGCGGGGTGCGCTACAAGAACAACCGGATCCACACCCAGTCGATCGTGATGCGTTCGAAGTCCGGCACCATCCGCTTTGTGGAAGGTGAGCACCAGCAGGACAAGTGGGAAGCCTATACCCGCTAGACAGAGAAGCGGCATGATCCGCAGGCCGTGGCCTTCCCTGGGGGAGGGCCACGGCCTGCGGTTTTTTGGATCTGCTGTCGCCAGGTTACCCGGTGGCCGGCAACCGGTTGGTGACCGGTCGGGTGCTGGCCACGAACAAGGTGGCAGGCCCGGTGCCCCCGGAAGTGACCTGGTAATCGACTCCGGCAGGAAGGAACACCGATTCGCCGCGCTGCACCAGCAGCTGCTGGCCATCGCCCTTGAGCGTGAAGCTTCCGGCGGTGCACAGCGCGATAGCCCCGCCATCGGCGACCAGGGAATGCGTGTCGCCACTGGAACCATCCGGTGTGTCGATCACCTGTAAGCGGAACTCCTCGAAGTCCGGGGTGAACAGGTTGTTGTCCGCACCCAACGGTTGCGCCGGCAACCGGCACGGTTGACCCGGTTCGGTTCGGGTGATGGCCAGCAGCTCCGGAACGTCGATGTGCTTGCTGGTCAACCCGCCGCGCAACACATTGTCCGAATTCGCCATGACCTCGATACCCAGCCCGCGCAGGTAGGCGTGGATGTTCCCGGAACCCAGGGCAATGGCCTCACCGGCTTCCAGGGTCACCACATTCATCAACAACGCCACCAGGACCCCGGGATCCGCAGGATAGTACCCGGCGGCCCAGCGAACCTCGGCCAGTTGCGGCTGCCGTGACAGCTCGGGATCGGCGTGGATCCGGTCGGCGAGCTGTTGGGCCAGCAGCCTGACCGGTTCACCCCCGGTGAGAACCAGGCGCAGCGCCTGACCCAGCGGATCCTGCCCGCTCTCCAGCACCGAGACCAGCTCATCGCAGGTAGCGGCGGCCTGCCCGGTCAGCTGCGGGCGCACGGCCTGCAGGTCCTCCAGGATTCGAAGGGGCTCGCGGAAGCCGCTGAGCGCCACGAAGTCACCCAGGGCGTAGAGCATCTCCGGCTTGTGGTTGGCGTCCTTGTAGTTGCGGTGGGCGGCATCATGGGCGATGCCCGCATCGTCCTCGCGTTCGAAGCCTTCCCGGGCTTCGGTGAGGGACGGGTGGACCTGGATGGATAGCGGCCGAGCGGCAGCCAGGACCTTCATCAGGAAGGGAAGCTGCCCGAACCGGTCGCTGACCGGGGATCCCAGGAACCGCTCGGGGTCCGAACTGATCAGCTCGTCCAGTGCCTGCCCGGTGGATTCGACCCGGCTGGGGTTGCCGGGATGGGCTCCCAACCAGAGTTCGGCCTGGGGACTGATGTCGGTGCCGTATCCGAGCAACCGGGAAATAGCGTCCGTGGAACCCCAGTGGTAGGCACGGATGCCGTTATGCAGGTGAAACATGTACGTCTGCTGACCTTTCATCATGAGGGAACATGTTCGGGGTCCGGAACTGGGATAGGAGGGGAGGGATTTAGGGCACCGAGCATTCGTCGTTGTTGGCGGCGATCTGGCTGATGCGGTTGGTGGCACCGTAGCGCTCGAGCTCTACCAGGTACTTCTCGGTGATCGCGCTGCCGTCTGGCTGGAGGAATTCCTCATCGCCGGTGTTCGACAGGGCGCGGTCATCGCTGGGGGTGCTTTCCGGGGCCTGGGGTTCCTCGGCGGTCTCGGTCTGCTCTTCGGATTCGGTGGGTTCGGCCGGGGCTTCGCTCTTGGTTTCCTTGGGCTTCTCCGGCTCGTTCTGCTTGGCGATCAGGCCATTGATGCGTTCCTCGATCTGGTCGAACTGCGGGTAGGTGGAGAAACGGTCCGCGGCGGTACCGAAGTCCGGCGCGCCCAGGGTCAGGCGCTCGAACGGGTACTTGCGGGCCTTCTCGGCCAAGGAGACGAAGGAACCGAGCTGGTTGGCCGGGATATCGGTTTCCACCAGCTGCTCGCCGGCATCCATGATGCTGGTGAAGTTGTTCAGCACGTTCTGCGGGGTGATCTGGGCGATCAGCGCCTGCTGCAGGCACTGCTGGCGCTTGATGCGGTGGTAGTCGCTGGTGAAGTCGCGGGAGCGGGCGAACCACAGTGCCTGTTTGCCATCGAAGTGCTGCAGGCCGGGGGCGAACCAGTGGGTGTTGATATTGGTCCCTTCCCACTTCTTGGCGTTGTAGGGTACCCATCCGCCGGAGATGATATCCACTCCGCCCACGGCGTTCACGAACGACTCGAAGCCGGCCATGTCGACCATCACGTAACCCTGGACGTCCAGGCCGGTACTGCCTTCCAAGGCGTCCATGGTGGCCTGCGCGCCGACGTTCTTCACCGAAGCCGGGAAACGGTCGGCATAGTTGTCCTCGGCTTCACGGTAGATCGCGTTGAACAGGCACTCGTTGCCGCAGTTATAGCCTGCGGGGAAGACTTCCTTCATCGGTGAACCATCGCTGAAGCGGGCGTTCTGGAAATTACGCGGAACCGAGATCATGATCGACTTGCCCGTCTTGGCATCCACCGAGAGCAGCGCGATCGAGTCGGTGCGGATCCCATCGCGGTTCGAACCGGAGTCAGCCCCGAAGATGGCAATGTTGTAACGTCCCTCAACCGGGTCGAAGGCCGGGCCCTCATCGAAGACCTTCACGATGGTCTCACGTCCGGTGTTCAGCGTCTTGGCCCCGTAGACGAAGATGCCGCTGGTTCCCAGGACAGCCAGGAGCGTGAATACCGTCACGATGCCGATCATTCCCGGGGCCAGCAGGCTGGGCTTGATGATCACCAGGGTATTCAGGAACATGAGCAGCCAGCCCACCGCGAACACCGAGAGCGCGATGATCAGGAACAGCTGGAAATTCGGGTGACCCGCCCAGGAGAGCAGGATCGAGTAGTTCACGAAGTAGATGGCGACCAGCGCCAGGATCGCCAGCCAGCACAGCATCGTGATGCTCACCACGAATCGGCCGAGCCTGCGGTTGCCTGCGATCAGCTGCGCGCTTCCGGGGAACACGATCGTGAGGAAGACCAGGATCAGGGCACGCTTGGACCGTGCCGGACTGGTCAGTGTTTCCGGATGGCGCAGCGGGCTCGGTGCGCGGTGGCTGGGAGAACCCATAAAGTTAGAGACTTTCCTAGACGGGGACTTTAGGACGCGAAATTATCGCTGGCGACCTCGGCACGCAGGGAAGCACCCTTGGCGTAGGCCGACTCGCGCAACGAATCCGCGAATTCAAGCAGCTTCCCTTGTAACGAACGGGCCTGCTCGTCGGTTCCCGCAGCGAGCATGCGCACCGCCAGCAGGCCGGCGTTACGGGCGCCGCCGATCGACACGGTGGCCACCGGGACCCCGGCGGGCATCTGCACGATGGACAACAGGGAATCCATTCCATCGAGCTTGGCCAGGGGCACGGGAACACCGATCACCGGTAATGGAGTGACCGAGGCGAGCATGCCGGGCAGGTGGGCGGCACCGCCGGCACCAGCGATGATCACCCGCAGACCGCGCTCGTGGGCCTTCTTGCCGTACTCGATCATTTCAGTGGGCATGCGGTGGGCCGAAACGACATCGGCTTCGAACGGGATGCCGAATTCGGTCAAGGCCTGCGCGGCCAGACGCATAACCGGCCAGTCCGAGTCCGAGCCCATGACGAGCCCGACCACTGGTGCTGAAGAAGTCATTGGGTATTTCCTTGAAGTTGTCCAACGGGTAGCCCGGGCGACCGGCGCTAGCCCTAGATTATGCTGTTTGGCCTACGCCGTCACGGATCAACCTTGCCACCAGGTCGGCCTGTTGGCGAAGTTCATCCACAGTTTGCCCGTTGTTGGCCACCACGTTCACGTGGCCGATCTTGCGTCCCGGACGGACCGATTTGCCGTAAGCATGGACCTTGACCTCCGGCGCGGCGGCCAATGCGGCCTGGAACGCGGAGTACAGATCCTGGTTGGCGCCGCCCAGGTAGTTCTTCATCACGGTCACGCCCAGGGGACTGGTTTCACCCAGGGGCAGGTCCAGTACGGCGCGCAGGTGCTGCTCGAACTGGCTGGTGACCGAACCGTTCATGGTCCAGTGCCCGGTATTGTGCGGGCGCATGGCCAACTCGTTGATGACGAAGCCGGTTCCGACCCCGGGCGTTTCGAATAGTTCCGCGGCCATCACCCCGGTGACCGAGAACTCGGTGGCGATTTTCACCGCGGCAGCCGCTGCGGCCTGGGCCACGGCAGGACTGATGTCCTGGGCCGGGGCAATCACCTCGTCGCAGACACCGTCGACCTGGATGGTGTGCACCACAGGCCAGGCCTTGACCTCCCCGGAAGGGGTGCGGGCAACCAACGCGGAGAGTTCACGCGAAAAATCGATCTTGTCCTCGGCCAGCAGTGCACCGTGCTCGAACCAGTCGGCGGACTGGCGGGCCTGCTCGGCATCGTCCAGGACGCGCACACCCTTGCCGTCGTACCCGCCGCGCGGAGTCTTGAGCACGATGGGCCAACCGATGCGATCGCCGAAGTCGACCAGTTCCTGCACCGATTCGACCTTGGCCCAGTCGGGATTGGGCAACCCGAGCCTGTCGATGGCCTCGCGCATCACGAGCTTGTCCTGGGCGTGGATCAGCGCTGCCGGGCGTGGTTGGATGTTCACGCCCTCCTCGATCAGGGCGGTCAGGTGCGCATTGGGCACATGCTCGTGGTCGAAGGTCACCACGTCCTTGCCCTTGGCGAATTCACGCAGCGTGGCCAGGTCCTTGTAGTCTCCCACCGGGGCATCCGGTACGCATCGGGCCGCCGAGACATCGGCGGCTTCTGCCAGCACGTGCAGTTCGAATCCGAGATTCAGGGCCTCGGGGGCCATCATGCGGGCCAATTGCCCGCCACCAATTACACCAATTTTTGGAAAGCTCACCTCTCTAGGGTAGCGAAACTATTGCCAGGTGCCGTTTCGGCCGTGTCCGGTGGTGTGGAACACACGGAGGATTAACAGGAAAAACAGATATCATGAACTGCTTATACCTAGGGGTATAACAGGATTCATCGCCATACTTGGCAGCAGTGTAACCACGTTCTGACCCGCGGCACTGAGCAGCGCCGGTGGCACCCGATGGCCGGTGGCTGCCGCGCGGGGTCTAGGCACGTCTGGAGGATTATGTTTGAACGCATCAGCACCAAGATCCAGGGACTGGTGTCCCTGGTCTGGCGGGAAGTCGCGAAATTCGGGGTGGTTGGTGGTGCGGCCTTTGTGGTCGACTCGGCGATCTACCTCTGGATGCTTTCCGGGCCGATGAGTGATTCGCCGGTCAAGGCCAAGATCGTTGCTGGTGTGGTGGCGACACTCTTCTCCTGGGTCGCCAACCGTTATTGGACCTTCCGCCACCGTCGCCAGGCCAATGTGGCCCGCGAACTGGTGATGTTCCTGGTCATGAACGCCATCGGCTTGGGGATCGCCGCGGCCTGTGTCTGGGTGACCAAGTACATCCTGCTGCTGACCGATACCACCAGCGTGTTCATCGCCGGCTCCGTGGTCGGACTGGTGCTCGGCACCATCTTCCGTTTCTTCGCCTACCGTTTCTGGGTCTTTGGCGACAGGAACATTGCACCCCAGCTGCGCCCGGAGCCCGAGCTGGTACTGGCAACCGGCTCATTGACCCAGGTTTCCGGTGACGCGGGCGACATATTCGATGCGGGCTCGCGCCGTCCGGATACCGACAGCATGCCCCGCGTATAGGGGCCGAGGTCCTGGCGGGCCCGAGCACGAAGTGAAACGTCCCTGGACGCCGGATAACCCCGGTGCCCAGGGACGTTGTGGTTTCCCGCTACTGCTGTACCGGGTACCGGGCCGTGATACGTTCCCCATTCAGCAATTGTTCACTGGTCTCGACTCCGGGGCCGATCAGCACCAACGCGTCACCGGCAAACCATTGGGTGATGGCATAGGGAAGGATCCGCTCCCAGCCCAGCTCCGCAGGAACCAGAACCGTGCCCTGTGCGGTGCCAACGCGGCCGAAGAGCTCTGCGTAGCTCAGCGCTGTCTGCGCGGTGGCCAGGGCCGTGGCCGAACCGGGGACGGGGCCCGGGAAAAAATCGTCGGCAAAGGTGCGCACGGTGGCATTGTAGTCCTCGGCCGGGCCCAGGTCCCCGGAGAACTGCAGGGCCAGGGCGGCCAGATCCACGCCGAGCACCTGGGCGCGGCCCGGAATGCGATCGCTGTTGGGCTCATTACTTACCCACAGTTCAGCTGTCGCGGCCTGCGGATGGTCGACCGTCAGCACCGTGGCACCGGCATGGAAGGCGGCCAACGCGATCACCAGGGACTTCCAATGCGCCGGCAGGTCGATTACCACCTCGCTGCCGGCGTCGATGTCGAACAGGTCGACCAGCAGGTGCGCCGATTTCGCCACCCAGTTGTCGAATACCCGTCCGCTGAGCTCGATGCGTTCGCCCTGCGCCGAGTGCCATACCAGCCACGGGGTTGCCTCGTTCCGACGGCTTGCCAACAGCTTTTCGGCGAATGGTAACGAATTGGTATCGAGCGTCATATGGGGCCTCATTTATTTGCTGTGAATTCACCGGGAATGCGCGGAAGTGGCGACTCGCCCGGTTTGACGGGGAATTTTCCCGGCGTGTTGTGATCAGTTATTGCCAAGAGCTGTCCATAGAATAACCTCCCCGCTTGACTCGCGCCGAGTTACACGGCTGTAATTAGATGGTGCACCGAGGTCGGTTCAGCTTTTTCGATATTTCGATGGACTAATTGACCGGGGCATGTGGCGCCGACACGGCGCTTGCATCTAGACGTGTAGCGAAAGGGACATCATCACCATGGCGAAGATGGAGCAGGGGTACTCCGAGTATTCGACATCGGCTGTTGCGTCCGCCCAATATGGGGTGCAGGGCGCTCCGTCCGATTGGTTTATCGATCCGCAAGCCGATGGCGTGTCGCAGACTTCGGTCGCGGCTGACCTGGAGAACGCCGCCGATGCCTTCCTGCGTGAACATGCGGCTCCGTTGGAAGTCGAAGAGGATACCGCCGGCTCGTGGGCACCACAGCTGGATGAAGACGACGAGGTACGCGAGAGCATCAAGGCCGTTTGGCTCGGTGTGGGCGGCGAAGTCGACGAAGGCGAACTCGGTTGGCAGTCACGTGCCCTTTGCGCGCAAACCGACCCGGAGGCCTTTTTTCCGGAAAAGGGGGGCTCAACCCGCGATGCCAAGCGCGTTTGCGGCGCGTGTGTTGTACGCTCCGAATGCCTTGAATATGCGTTGAGCAATGACGAGCGCTTCGGAATTTGGGGAGGCCTGTCAGAGCGCGAACGCCGCCGTCTACGGAAACGAGCAATCTAATTCGCCCGCAAGTACATGTCACCGCCATCGTTGCTACGCACGATGGCGCTGACTTTTTACCACGAACTTTAGCCGCGCTGCGCAACCAGAGTCGGCCGGTGGAACGGTTCATCGGGGTGGATGCCAGTTCCACCGATGCCTCGTCACAGGTGCTGAGCGCGAATCTGCCCTCCAACGCCCTGCTGGTCAAGGCCGACAAGCACTCGTTGGGCCTCTCGGTGGCCGAAGCCGTCGCCAGCCTGCCAGACGCGCGCACCGACCGTGACGAGTGGCTGTGGATCATCCATGACGATTCGATGCCGGCGCCCGACGCGTTGGAAGCCCTGACCGCCGTGGTCGAGGCCAGCGAATCGGTGACCATTGCCGGTTGCAAGCTGTTGGACATCGATTCGCCGCGTCGGTTGATCGATGTGGGCCTGAGCACCGACCGCAAGGCCCAACGCCTGACCATGATCGACATTGATGAAGTCGACCAGGGACAATATGATGCGCGCAACGACTATTTCGCGGTCTCCTCTGCCGGCATGTTCATCCGGCGCGACGTGTTCGAGGAACTTGACGGTTTCGACCGTGCCCTTCCCGGGCGCGGTGACGACCTGGATCTGTGCTGGCGCAACCGCCTGGCCGGACACCGGGTCGTGGTGGTTCCCGCGGCGAGGATGTACCACCACACCGATGTGCGCGAATCGCTCGCCGGGCCACGCGAGGCCAGGCGTTCGGAGGTATACCTGCGGCTGAAGCACGCCTCGGGCCCGGCACTGCCGTTGCTCTGGCTGGGAATCCTGATGGCCGGAATCGGCCACTTCCTGGCCTCCCTGCTGGCCAAGGACCCGGGTCACGCCTTCAGCCACCTGGGGGCCACCTTGCGAGGACTGTTCAGCCCGGTGAAACTCGCCACATCACGCCGCCAGGCCAATCGGACCCGCAAGGTGTCCCGCCGCCAGGTTGCCCGGATGATGCTGGGCAGGGCCGAAGTCCGCGAGTACCGCCGTAACCTGGCTGCCAAGACCGAAGAGCAACAGGTCTTCGGGGACGGCAGCGGAGCCGAATCGGCGGTGGAACCCAGCGGCGACAACTTCTCGGACTTCGTCCGTATCGCCGGGCCACCCAAGACCACGGCGGTCTTCTCGCTGATCCTGGCGTTGCTGGCCACAGCGGGCCTTTCACTGATTGCCTGGCGTTCGGTCATCGGCGCCCAGGCCCTGACCGGTGGGGCGTTGAAACCGTTCTCTCTCACCTTGGCGGAGATCGCCCGCAACGCCGGTTCCTGGTGGCAACCGGCAGGTACCGGTCTGAGTGCCGCACCGGATAACACCGATGTGCTGTATTGGCTGCTCTCGGCCGTGACCTTCGACCATGCCAACCAGGCCAGTGCGGTCCTGATGCTGCTGGCCATGCCGTTGGCCGCGCTGTTCGCCTGGATCGGCTCCAGCGCGTTGACCCGATCCCGGGCCCTGCGCTTTGTGCTGGCAGTGTTCTGGGGTGTGCAGCCGGCACTGGTCTCTGCCCTGGCCAGCGGCCGCCTGGGCAGTGTGCTGATCCACGTGCTGTTGCCATTGCTGTTCATGGCGGTGCTACGGGCGATGCGGAGCGGGCTGGGCAATGATGCCCCGGTGGGCCAGCCCGGAGCGGTCTCCGGCGCCTCGGCCTGGACGGCCTCGGCCTGTGCCGCGCTGTTGCTGTTCGTGGTGTCCGCCGGCTCTTTCCCCTTTTTCCTGTTGCTGACCGTGCTGCTGTACCTGTTGGCGCTGACCCGCATCCGCCGGGTGAAGACCCTGTGGTGGATCCCGATCCCGGCCCTGGTCTGGAACCTGCCGTTGCTGCTGGAGGCGTTGGGCAACCCGCGCCTGCTGTTCACCGAACCAGGTGCATCGGCCGCTTTCACCCCCGCTGTCCCATGGCAGCAACTGCTGGGATTCCCCGAGGCGTTCAGCCCGATGGCCACCCCGGTGGGCTTCGGGTTCCTACCCGACGGTCCCTGGGCCCTGGTGCTGGCCCTGGCGGTCGGCGCGCCGTTGGTGGTGCTTGCCCTCATCGGATGCATCGGTACCGCTTCGGCCGGGAACCTGAACCTGCGCTCGAATGTGCGCCTAATGGTTTTTGGCGCCCTGCTCTCCCTGGCCGCCGGCTGGGCCGTGGGGTTCGTCCCGGTCAGCCTGGATTCGGAGACCCCGGTCAGCGCCTACACCGGGCCGTTCGTCTCCTTCGTCGCCTTCGCTCTATTAGCCGCCGCCACCCAGTCGGTTTCGGCCTTGCGACGTGAGCACCTTCCGGTGGCACAGCGTACCGGGGCATCGCGCGGTGTGCTCGGAACACTCAGCGTGCTCGCAGGAGTGAGCCTGCTGGCCAGCTCGGCCATTGCGCTGGCCCCGCAGCTGGATGCGGACAATCCCGACGGCGAGCTGACCACGTTGAACGCCAACACGCAGGTGCGTGCAAGTAACGAACGCACGATTCCGGCTACTGCCGCCGACGCGGGGCGCGGACCATTGCAAGAACGCACACTGCTTCTGCGCCAGCTGCCCGGTGGGAGCTTTGACAGCGAACTGGTCTCCGGGGCCGGCACCACATTGGATTCACTGAGCCGCAGTTCACAGGTTGCCCAGCTCACCGGACCGTTGCTGGCGCCAGAGCGCCAGATGGATTCCGTGGCCCAGCAGCTGCAACGCGAGTCGGTGGCGATGCTGCTCGCTGATTCCGCCGTTGACGCCCGGGAAAACCTGCGTGAACTGGGTGTGGGCTATGTGGTGCTGGATCAGAGCGGGGATGCCTCCGCGACGGTGCGCACCCTGGATTCGGCCACCGGCCTGGCAGCGATCGGTCAGACCGACAGCGGTTGGCTGTGGCGGGTCAGCTACGAGGACGGCTCCAGTGCCGGTACGGGGTTCGCCCGACTGGTTGCGGAGGACGGCAGCGTCCAAGTGCTGGAGTCCAGGCATGCCGCGCTACGCCCGATCGACATCCCTGCCGCACAACAATCGCGCACCCTGGTCCTGGCCACCGGCTACGACAACCGGATCAAGGCCACCCTCGACGGCGAGCCGCTGCGTCCGGTGGCCTTCCCGCTGGAAGGGGACAGCCGCTGGGCGCAAGGCTTCGAGATACCGGTATCCGGCGGTGAGCTCACGGTGCGCCACCAGCAATTGTTGGCCGTTCCGCTGCTGGTTCTCGGGTCCTTGATGCTGCTGCTTACCGCCTTGTTGGCGGTACCGGTACCGAGCACCCGCAACCTGGCCGGATACCGGCAAACGGAGTACCGCTTCCGTGACGGTCAGCCTCCGCTGGCCGTGGGTGAACCGGCCATGGATGAACCCACCGAACCGACAGATGAGACCCACCACGGATCGGTCGAACCGGCAGGCACAGCGGTGCAGGTGCCGCTGAGTCGTCGCGAGGCCCGTGAACGGCAGCGTGAACTGCGTGAACACCTGGCCCCGCGGGCCAGCGAGCGGTTATCGGATTCCAGTGGCGAGCAGGAGAAGAACTAGTGGCCGACGATTCAAGCAAGCCTGCGGACGGCTTCGAGGACGCAGCAGTGCCGGCACCCAAACCCGCCCACGATGACGATTCGAAGGCCCCGGGCGCCGGAACGGAACCGGAGCGAACCCCGGAAGCGGCGACCCCGCCCGTCAAGTCGACTGCACCGGTAACCGGCAACCAGGAAGCCCGGGACCCGGGCCCGTCCGGTAACCAACCGGAATCCGCGGCCACGCCAGCCCATGGGTCGGAACCCGAACAATCGCAGGACCCCAAGGCCGCCAAGCGGCGGGCCAAACGTGAGAAAGCCCGTCTGCGTGCAGAACGGGGCACTGCGGCAGGCTCCACCCAGGTGCCGGACACCGGGCGCGAACCGGCAGACGGGGCCACGGCACTCGAGCCGGCGCCGGAATCCGCCACCGCATCCGAGACGAAAGCCGCCAAACGCCGTGCCAAACGGGGTAAGGCGCAGGCAGCCGCCGAGCGTGGGAGCCAGCATGGTCCGCGACGAAAGTTCGCAGCGATCACCGGCAGCAGCCTGATCGTCCTGGCCAGTGCCGCCGCGGTCACCGCCGGCTCGCTCTATGCGCCGCAACCGCAGAACACGCCCCTGCCCAGTGCCGTGACCAGCCTGCCGGCCGGGGACAGTGTCTACACCTGCGCCACCGTCCCGCAGCTGCTCAAGGGAGTGGAGGGAACCGATCCCCAGTTCGCGCCGGGGGCCGAAGACGTGTCCACGACCATACGCACCGCGGTGGTCTCCGACCTGGCCAAGCGGATCCCCGGCTCCGGGTTGGGAGAGATCGGCCAGGAGGAATCACGCCGTCTGACCGAACGGGTGGAGGAGGCCGAGGCCAGCCAGGGGCGGGGGTCGGACGCCGAGGGGCTGACCGGACGCACCGCGGCGGTGCAGGACACCGCGAACCTGGATCCGTTGCAGGTGCTGCGAATCCAGCCATTGGGCGGTCTTCCCTCCATGGGATCCGGGCTGCGCAGCTACCAAGCCCAGGACGGTGATCTGGCCGGACTGGCGGCCAGCACCTGCCTGGCGGCCGAAAGCAACTGGCGATTCACCGGGCTGCAGACCACCACCGGGGCCTCTTCGGTGCTGCATCTGGCCAACCCCACCTCAACCACCGCCCAGGTATCAATCGAACTGCGGGGCGCGGACGGGCTGATCGACACCTCCACCCTGCAGGAGATCGTGGTCGCCCCGGGAACCACCCGGGCCATCGTGCTCGGCGGTTACGCCCAGGGCCAGGAATCGGTCTCGGCCAACGTCCGTTCGCTGGGTGGAAAGATCACCGCCACCGTCCAGCAGTCGGCGCTGCGCGGACTGACCCCGTCGGGCGTGGATTTCGTGGCCGCGAACGCCCCGGCCGCCACCATGCAGGTGATTCCCGGGGTGTGGATCGACGAGAAGTCGAATATCGACGAACTGACCGCCGGAGAGGGCGCCGAATCCCTGGTGCCGCAACTGCACATCTCGGCCACCGGGAGCCAGGGTGCCGGCATCGAAGTGAAGGTGCTGGATTCCAACGGCGAGGTGGCCCTGGACCTCGCGGAGCACCAGGCGGTGTCCTCGGACGCCACCTCCGTGGTGGACCTGCGCCAGCTGGCCAGCGGGTACTACACCGTGGTGGTTGAGGCCGATAACCCGGTGACCGCCGCCGTGCGGATGGTGCGCGGGCAGAACCCGGAGGATTCCTCGGATACCGCCTGGGCCGCCAGTTCCCGGGTGCTCAACGGCAACCAGGTGGTGCCGCTGTCGGCCCACGGCAACGCCACCTTCACCCTGGCCGCGCCGCAGGACGCAGCGAGCGTGGATGCCATCGTGATCTCCCGGGACGGCAGTATGGCCCAGTCCCAGACCATTGAGGTTCCCGCCGGGACTTCGCGTACCTTCAAGCCCTCGGATGTGTCCGAGGACGCGGCCGCGGTGTTGTTCCAAGGCGATTCGAATGCCTATATCGGCCAGACGCTGTTGGGTTCGAACCGTTCGGTCAGCTGGGTACCGATGCCCCCGGCCACCGGCAGCCGTGAGGGTATCGTGGTGAACGTGGCCGGTTAGTCCGGCTCGTCGGGGAAATACTCCGGGTCGATCTCCTGCATGGACTTCATCCACAACTGCGACAATTCATGCACCACACACTGGTGCACGATGTCCACCACCTCCGGGTAGGACTCGGCGATCTGTTCGATGGGCAACCGGTACACGGTGATACGGGCCGCGGAGTTGCGTGTGGCCGAACGCGAGGAGGCCAGCGGTACCCGGTCCCCGGCCGCCTCGGCCTGGTCAAGCAGCTTGCTGCCCGGCACTGGCCGGATCCTGAAATCGATGCTCTCCAGGGTCGTGCCCCACCGCTCGCTGAGCCGCTGGGCACTGGCAATCACCGCATCGTCAAAGCGTTCGGGACGGCTGCGGAACCCGGGGAGGTGCATGGGCAGTACCGGGCCGCGCCGGGAACGGCCATGCCGACGCCGCCGGGCCGGGGTCCCGGGGCGGGGCGAACCAAGTGAATGCTGCTCCATGTTCGACAGCATACAAGGAAAGCATCCGTGTACCAGCGCCGCCCGTCGCTGACCTGTTTGCCCGGTGCCGACGAGTAGACTGGAAAACGTGGAAGCCCTTCGTTTATGCTCTCGCCCCGCGTGCCGCGAACAGGCCCGTGCCACCTTGACCTATGTCTATGCGGACTCCACCGCGGTACTCGGTCCGCTGGCCACCTATCCGGAACCGCACTGCTACGACCTGTGCGCCCGGCACGCCGACGGGCTGACCGTCCCCAGCGGATGGAGCCTGATCCGGCAGCAACTGCCCAAATCCCTGGAACAGGCCGGTGAAGCCACCGATGAACTGTACGCACTGGCCCACGCGGTGAAGGAACAACGCGACCCCGTCCCGGAGCCCGGTTCCACCCAGCGCTCCTCCAGGGGCCCACGGCTGGACACCCGTCCGAGGCTGTCGGTTCTGCCGAGCGAAGACGAACTGCCCGGGCGATAAATCGTCACCTGATTGCCACCCGGGGCACCGGGTTGGCTAGCATTCAACCAGCAGCCGATGCCCGGACAGCCCGCTTGCCCAGGCATCATCACCTATAGTCGCCCATCCGTCGCGAAAGTCTGGAAACACATGAGTATTGACTACAAGATCGCCGATATCACCCGCCATGAGGAAGGGCGCCACCAGATCCGTCTGGCCGAGCAGGAAATGCCCGGGCTGATGTCGCTGCGTGCGGAATTCGGCGAGTCCAAGCCGCTGGCCGGTGCCCGTATCGCCGGTTCGCTGCACATGACGGTGCAGACCGCGGTGCTGATCGAAACCCTGGTTGCACTGGGGGCCGAGGTCCGCTGGGCCAGCTGCAACATCTTCTCCACCCAGGACGAGGCCGCGGCGGCCGTGGTCGTGGGGAACGGCACCGCCCAGGCACCGGCCGGTGTCCCGGTCTTCGCCTGGAAGAACGAGTCCCTGGAAGAGTACTGGTGGACCGCCGAGCAGATCCTTACCTGGCCCGGCGCCGAGCAGGACCCCGCCCTGGGGCCGAACCTGATCCTGGATGACGGTGGGGATGCCACCTTGCTGCTGCACCTGGGCGTGGAATACGAGGCCGCCGGCGCGGTCCCGGCGCAGGAAGCGGCCGAGAACCACGAACACGGCATCATCCTCTCGGTGCTGCGCGAAGCCCTGGCCAAGGACCCGGGCAAGTTCACCCGGATCGCCAGCCAGATCCAGGGCGTCTCCGAGGAAACGACCACCGGTGTGCTGCGCCTGAACCAGTTGGCCGAGCGCGGACAGCTGCTCTTCCCGGCGATCAACGTCAATGACGCGGTCACCAAGTCCAAGTTCGACAACAAGTACGGCATCCGCCACTCGCTGCCCGACGGCATCATGCGTGCCACGGATGTGTTGATCGGCGGCAAGGTCGTCGTGGTGTGCGGTTACGGGGACGTGGGCAAGGGCGCCGCGGAGGCGCTGCGCGGCCAGGGGGCACGGGTCATCATCACCGAAATCGACCCGATTTGCGCGCTGCAGGCGGCCATGGACGGCTACCAGGTGGCACGCCTGGAATCCGTGGTCGGGCAGGGAGACATCTTCATCACCACCACGGGCGGTAAGGACATCATCCGCCTGGAGCACATGCTGGCGATGAAGGACAAGGCCATCGTGGGCAATGTGGGCCACTTCGACAACGAAATCCAGATGGCCGAGCTGGCCGCGGTTGCCAGCGTACAGAAGATCGAGATCAAGCCACAGGTCCACGAGTGGGTCCTGGACGCCGGCAGCGATACCGAACGTTCGATCATCGTGCTGTCCGAGGGACGCCTGCTGAACCTGGGCAATGCCACCGGCCACCCGTCCTTCGTGATGTCCAACTCGTTCACCAACCAGGTGATGGCCCAGATTGAACTGTTCACCAAGGCGAACACCGGTGAATACGCGAAACTGGTCTACGTCCTGCCCAAGGCCCTGGATGAAAAGGTGGCCCGACTGCACCTGGATGCGCTGGGGGTGGAGCTGACCACGCTGACCCAGTCCCAAGCCGACTACCTGGGTGTTGACATCCAGGGTCCGTACAAGCCGGACACCTACCGCTACTAGGCCACCGGTTTCCGGTAAGCCGCCGCACCCGATACCGGGATTGCGGCGGCTCGCCGCTTTAACCAGTTCGGGATCGGCAACGGGTGTGGTAATCCGCGAAAGTGCGCTGGTCACTGGATATGCTGATTTGGCCAGCAGCCTGCGCTGTACATGGCAAAAGATCATCACCTATTGCGCACACCCGGGGAGGACATCTCATGGCTGAAACGCCGGAGAACAACAAACAGGACGACGGTGCGGCCGCCAAGCCGAACCCGTCGACTCCCACCGCTGCCCAAAAGGCGTCGCTGAGCGAAAAGGCCGAGAAACTCGCTGCCCGCTTGGAAGAACACAAGAAGCAGCAGCCGAAGCCCACCGAGACCCCGCCCGCCTCCGACACGCCGGTAGCGGACAAGCCCGTCGCAGGCAGGACCCCGGTGGCCAAAACCGCTGGGACCGCACCAGGCGCGGCCGTCCCCGGCACGGGTGAGCCGGCGACGAAGCCTGCCAATACCAAACCGGCAGTGGCCAAGAAGCCTGCGGCAGCGGCCACCAAACCGGTCAGCCGGATCGAACCGGTCACCGAACAGGTGGAGGATGTGATCCGGGCGATCAAGTTGCCGCACGAAATCGACAAGGACAAGTCGGCTCCGGCTGGCGAGAAGGCACCGACCGGAAGCGCGCAGATGCCGGCCACGGCGGTGGTGCCGCCGGTGAATGTGGCCGCACCATCCCCGCAGGAGAAGAGCACCGCCTCGGCCGCGGCGGTTGCCGAAGCCCGCAACCGGGTCTTCGGGAACTACACCCCTGAACCCGAGCGTTCGGCGGCTGCGGTGAAACGCAGGGTTGCCCGTGAACGGGCACTGAATTCCAAGCCCCCGCTGGGTCGCAGCGCGCAGGTGATCCTGGCGGTCTTGTTTCCGTTCCTCACCCTGATTGCCGCGGTTCGGCTGGTGGCCACTCCCGGCTTCCTGGCACTGGCCTACGGGCGCCCGGGCTTCCCGGCCGACGGATTCGGTTTCGACTGGCCCGAGCGCTTGACCTTCGCCAGCTACGGGGTGGATTACCTGAATAACTTCGCAGGCCCCGAGTACCTCTCGGGGTTACGCCTGGAGAACGGGGCAGCCCTGTTCAACGCCAGCGAAGTACAGCACATGGTTGACGTGAAGAACCTGGTGGGCATCACCTATGTGGCCGGGGCGATCCTGGCAGTGGTGGCGATCGTCCTGATCACCTACCTGTCCCGGCGTTACGCCGGCGGCGTGCGCCGTGGCCTGTTCGCCGGCGCCATCGTGACCCTGGGGCTGATTGCGGCCCTGGCGGTCAGCGCGATCCTGGGGTGGCAGAACTTCTTCACCGCATTCCACCGGTTGTTCTTCAGCGATGGGACGTGGACCTTCGCGGTGTCTGACACGCTGATCCGCCTCTACCCGGAGCAGTTCTGGATCGACTCGGCCATCGCCGTCGCGGCACTGGTACTGCTCACGGTCACCGTGGTGCTGATTGCCTGCTGGCCCACCGGGCGACGCCGTGAGGCCTCGCGGCTGCGCCAGGACGCCCGGGTCTTCGGACTGGGCAACAACTAGGTCCCGCCTCCCTGCAAGCCGTGCAACGCGTTTAACGTTGCACGGCTTTTCCATGCCCGGATGTTCCGGCAAAAGCGATTCTGATCCCATGCCGCCCTGTGGAAGGGTGGGATCCGCCTCCTCCAGTGCACCACTGCATGCGTCACTCTTGTTGAATACACAGGTCAAGACCGGTTGTCGCCACCGAAATATTGACCTCAAGGAAGCCGCCATCCTGTCCCTACGTCCCCGACACCAGTACGGCGGGCCATGACGCCAGGTGGACCGCTCCCCGGTGGAGGCAGCTGGATTCGGCCGCGAGGGGACAGCTGCTGACGATACCCCGTCGACGGTTGCGTTGAACAGCGTACAGGGTCGTGGCCCCTGCGCTGCCCTCCGCAAGGGCGAACACCTTGTCCACCCGTCATTTCGAGTGCCTAGCCGCGTGGCCGGCCACTGTCCTCCAAATTGGAACGTGAAACGTAAGGCTAGTTGTGGCCCTCGGCGCCGGTGGAATCGAACCTGCTGGTCAGCCTGGCCCAACTGGCGTTCGTGCAGCACGTGATGGAGGTGGCCACCGAGCTGATCGAAGGGGAGTTGCGGCGACCAGCTCCACCTGGTTGCTGGATCGGCGCTGACCGAACGCCCGGGTGCTGTCCAGCCAGCACCCGCTGTCCGGGTGGGCCCGGCAGCTCGGCCGGTAGCACCTGACGGCAGGGATGGAAACCGGCATCGTGGCCGGGCTTGGCACGTGGTTAACGCCGGTAGAGGTCTTGGACGAGGGGCGCGTAGCTGTCCAGCACGGCCTGGCGTTTGAGCTTAAGCGAACTGGTCAGGTGCCCGGAGTCCTCGGTGAGCTCGTCGGGCAGGATCACGAATTTGCGGATGGACTCGGCTTGCGACACGGTCCGGTTGGCGATATCCACTGCGGCCTGCACCTCGGCGATCACCTGTGGGTGGGCCGCTGCTGCGGACAGGCTGAGCTCTCCCAGGTCCTGCGCCCGGGCCCACAGGAGCAGTTCCTCGGGGTCCAGGGCGACCAGTGCGGAGATGAACGGACGGTTGTCCCCGACCAGTACCGTGTGGGCGACGATACGTGAGGAACGGACGGTTTCCTCCAGTGGCCCCGGGGCCACGTTCTTGCCGCCCGCGGTGACGATCAGTTCCTTCTTGCGTCCGGTGACCTTCAGGTAGCCCGTGTCATCCAGATGGCCGGTGTCCCCGGAGAGGAAGTAGCCGTCCGGGTTGAACATTTCGGCGGTAGCCGAGGGGTGGTTGTGGTACCCGGCGAACACCCCGATGCCCTTGATCAGGATTTCCCCGTCATCGGCGATGCGTATGCTGGTTCCGGGCATCGGACGGCCCACGGTACCGACCTTGGTGTGTTCCGGCTGGTTCACTGTGGCCGGTGCGGTGGTTTCGGTCAGTCCGTAGCCCTCAACCAGCTGCACCCCGGCCCCGCGGAAGAAGTGTGCCAGGTCCTCATTCAGGGCACTGGCCCCGGAAATCGCATAGCCGCACCCGCCGCCGAAGACCGCACGCAGTTTCGGATAGAGCAGCAGGTCGAACAACTTGTGCCGGGCGCGCAGGATGGGTGATGGGCCACGCCCGGTGCCGTGCTGCTTGGCTTGCAATGCCTTGGAATAGGCGATGGCCACCTGCTCGGCCTTGAGGAACAATCCGGCTTTGCCCGACTGTTCGGCTTTCGCCAGCGCCGTGTTGCGGATTTTCTCGAAGACCCGGGGCACTGCCAGCAGGAATCCCGGCTTGACTGCTTCCAGATCCCCGACCAGGTTTGCGGTGCTGGGAGCGTGGGCCAGAACGGCCCCGCCGTAGATGCAGACCTGCTGCACCGCACGGGCCAGGACGTGGGCCAGCGGCAGGAACATCAGTGTGCGCTGCGCCTCGCCGAGCAGGGTTTGCATGTGCTCGGAGAGGTTGTAGGCCACCAAGCAGAAGTTCGCGTGGGTCATCATGCAGCCCTTGGGCCGTCCAGTGGTACCCGAGGTATAGACCAGGGTGGCGACATCCTGACTGCCGGCACTGCGCCGGGCCTCATTGACCATCCGCTCATTCACATCGTCGGGGTGGGCCAATAGTTCCCCGAGCTTGGCCGCGGGGATCGCCCGCTCCGTCTGGGGGTTCGCTCCGTCGAACAAGTACACCTCGACCGTCTCGCCCAGATGGGCAGCGGCCTGCCGGATGGTGGCCTGCTGGTCGGCGTTTTCGGCAAAGACCATGCGTGCCCCGGAATCGCGGAGAATCCATTCGATCTGGAAGGCACTGCTGGTTTCGTAGACGGGCACCGAGATCCCTCCGGCGAACCAGATCGCCTCTTCGACCAGTGCCCATTCGTATCTCGTCCTGGAGAGGATGGCGACCGTGTCCCCGGGCGCGAGCCCGTTGGCCAGCAAGGTAGTGGCCAGCCTCTTGACTTGGTCCAGGAACTGCCCGGCGGTCACATCCTGCCAGGTGCCGGCGCGCTGTACGGAGAACAGCGGTTTGTCCGCTGCGGCCCGGACCCGTTCGAGCAGCAGGTCGGTGGTGTTGTAGCCCGCATCCAGGTCGTGCAGCAACTCGACGGTTTGTTCACGCATCAGCCACGTCTCCTCGCCAGCGTGCCACCGGCCTTGTCCAATGAATACTTCACAGTAATATAGCCGGTTAACTCCAACTTGGAATCCACACCCGGGAACGCCAGGCGGTGTCCGGGATCTGCTCACCGCTCCACAGCGGCCAGAAATAGGCCGAAACCAGCAGGAGCAGGGCCAGGAATACGGCCACGAACACCAGCCGGCGCTGGTACATCCGGGGTTTGCCGACGGAGCTGGGCAGGAACTTGCCGATCATGAAGGTCAAGGCCAGCATCATGAAGGGGGTCAGGGGCAGCGTATAGAAGAAGAACATGGTGCGTTCCGGGTAGAACAACCAGGGGATGAATCCCGCCGCCACACTGGACAGGATCGCTCCGGCCCGCCAATCGCGCGCACCAATCCACCAGAAGACCAGCAGGAACATCGAAATGGCCGCGGCCCACCACATCAGCGGGTTGGGCAGGTCGGTGATGACCTCGGTGCAACGAGAGACCGTGCATTCGTTGACGCCCTCGTCGTAGCCCTCGAAGTAGAACAGTACCGGACGGCCGGCAAAAACCCAGGTCCAGGGCGGGGATTGCCAGCTATGGGGCGAGTCGAGCCCGGTGTGGAAACCGTAGGCAGACACATGGTACTGCCACAGCGAGCGCAGGGTCTCAGGCAGCCACATCACCCCTTCGCCAGGGTTTTCACCGGCCCAGTTGCGGTAGCGGCCGTCGGTCCCGGCCAGCCACCCGCTCCAGGTGGCCAGATACGTTGCCGCCGCCAGCGGGATGATGGTGAAGAAGGCGAGGGCCCCGTCCCGCCAGAGCCCGGACACCACCCAATTCCGGATACCCGCGGTTCGACGGGCCGACATATCCCACAGGACAGTCAGGATGCCGAAAACGGCCACGAAGGACAGTGCGGACCACTTCACGCCCACCGCGGAACCGAGCATCAGCGCGGCGACCAATCGCCAGGGGCGGAACCAGATCATCGGTCCGTAACGCAGCGTCCAGTAGTCCACCCGGTTCCCGGCGGGGACCGCCAGTTTCCTTATCAAGCGCCGGCGCCCGTCAGTCCGGTCCAGAAGCAGCGCATAAAACGCGGCCAGGACGAAGAACATCAGGAAGATGTCCAGCAGGGCGGTACGGGACATGACGATGGAGTGCCCGTCGATGGCCAGCAGCAGGCCCGCGATGGCCGCCAATGCGTGGGAATTGAACAGCCGTTGGGCACAGAGTGTCACCAGCAAAACCGACAGCGTGCCGAACAATGCGGTGGCGAATCGCCAGCCGAAGCCATCGAACTCACCGAAGAGGAACATGCCCCCGGCGATCAGCCATTTGCCCAACGGCGGGTGCACCACATAGGAGGGGCCGCCCTCCAGTTGCGGGCTGCCGGCGATGAACTGCGCATTGCTGTCTTCCACCCATTCCATCTCATGCCCGTAGTGCAGCAGGGCGTAGGCATCCTTGACGTAGTAGGTCTCGTCGAAGATCAGCATGTGCGGGTGACTGAGATTGATGAAACGCAGCAAACCACCCAGGACCGTGACCACCAGCGGAACGATCCACAACAACTTTCCGCTCACCGCAAGACCCGGCAGCAGGCGGGCATGCAGGGCTGCTGCACTGAACGCCTGGTACGGGGAGGTGACCGGAGCAGTGGACGGGGGCGTGGTAACACTTTGGCTCATCGCTCTAAATGCTACCGGTGGACAAAAGGAATCCCGGAAGCCACACACCTGGCGTAGGCTAAAGACTGTGCAGAACACTGAAAACTATGGACAAATCGTCCTCGGGGCAACACCCATCGGCAATCTTTCGGATGCCTCCCCGCGGTTGCGCGAAATCATGGCCAGCGCCGATCTGGTTGCGGCGGAGGACACCCGCAACTTCCACCACCTGGCCCAGGCGTTGGGCATTCGCCCGACAGGTCGGGTGATGAGCCTGCACGAGCACAACGAACAGCACAAGATCGCCGAGGTGCTCGACGCGGTGCGTTCCGGTTCCACGGTGCTGGTGGTGTCCGATGCGGGTATGCCCGCGGTATCGGATCCGGGCTTCCCCCTGGTTGCCGCGGCCCTGGACGAGGGGCTGTTGGTCACCGCGGTTCCCGGGCCTTCCGCCGTGCTGACCGCGCTGGCGCTATCGGGCCTGCCGACCGGACGATTCACCTTCGAAGGCTTCCTGCCACGCAAGGCGGGGGAGCGGCGCAAACGCCTGAACGCCTTGGCCGGGGAAGAACGCACCATGGTCTTTTTCGAATCACCGCATCGACTGGCCGCATTCCTCGCTTCGGTCGCCGAGGCCTTCGGCGGGGACCGGCAGGTGGCCGTGGCCCGCGAACTGACCAAGAAATTCGAGGAAGTCAGGAGGGGCCCGGTGGGCGAGCTGCTGGAATGGGCCGAGGCCGGGGTGCGCGGGGAAATCGCGGTGGTCATTGCCGGCACCTCGGCCCCGGAACCCGCGGAGGCCGGGGACCACGTTGACCAGGTCGAAGAGCTGGTGGCAGCGGGAACCCGAATGAAGGAGGCCGTCGCCGAGGTCGCCCAACGCTTCGGACTGAAAAAACGGGAACTCTATGAAGCGGTCTTAGCACTCCGTCAAAATAGTGAAAGTCAGGGGCGAACCCCTTAGGCTATTTGCACAACAGGATCGTATATCATTCGTGCATTTCGTGGTTTACACCAGGAATCACGCCCCATTATCGTTGGAGTCAGACACAGTGTTCCAACATCAGTACAGGAGAAGCCTCTATGAGCATTACCGCCGAACGCGAAGCGCAGCTGCTAGCGAAGGTTCCTACCGGCCTGTTAATCAACGGTGAATGGCGCGATGCCTCCGATGGTGGCACCTTTGACGTACTTGATCCTGCCACGGGCGAAAAACTTGCCACCCTGGCCAGCGCTACCTCCGAGGACGCCATGGCGGCCCTGGATGCGGCGGACGCCGTCCAGGCTTCCTGGGCACGCACCGCACCGCGCGAGCGTGCCGAGATCCTGCGCCGCGGCTTCGACCTGGTCACCGAGCGCGCCGAGGATTTCGCCCTGCTGATGAGCTTGGAAATGGGCAAGCCGCTGGCCGAGGCCCGTGGCGAGGTCACCTACGGTGCCGAGTTCCTGCGCTGGTTCTCCGAGGAAACCGTGCGTCACTACGGTCGCTACGTGACTACTCCGGAAGGCAAGAACAAGGTCCTGGTCCAGCACAAGCCGGTCGGTCCCTGCCTGCTGATCACTCCCTGGAACTTCCCGCTGGCGATGGCCACGCGGAAGATCGCCCCGGCGATTGCCGCTGGCTGCACCATGGTGCTCAAGCCGGCCAAACTCACCCCGCTGACTAGCCAGCTTTTTGCCGCCACCATGATCGAAGCCGGTGTACCGGCCGGCGTGCTCAACGTCGTCTCGGGCTCCTCGGCCTCGAAGATCTCCGGACCGCTGATGCAGGACGACCGCCTGCGCAAGGTTTCCTTTACCGGTTCCACCCCGGTGGGCAAGCAGCTGATGAAGGATGCCGCGGACAAGGTCCTGCGCACGTCGATGGAGCTGGGTGGCAACGCGCCGTTCATCGTTTTCGAGGATGCCGACCTGGACGCCGCCGTGGAAGGCGCCATGGCAGCGAAGATGCGCAATATGGGCGAGGCCTGTACTGCCGCGAACCGTTTTCTGGTCCACGAATCGGTCGCCAAGGAATTTACCGAGAAGTTCGCCGCGGCGATGAAGGCACTGAAGCCCGGACGCGGTACCGAGGCCGATTCGACCGTTGGGCCGTTGGTGGAGGAGAAGGCCCGCGACGAAGTCCACGCCCTGGTTGAGGCCGCCGTTGGCGAAGGCGCAACAGCGGTGGTGGGTGGTGCACCGGTTGACGGGCCGGGTTATTTCTACCAGCCGACCGTGCTGGCCAATGTGGCCAATGACGCGACGATCCTGAACCAGGAGATCTTCGGTCCGGTGGCCCCGGTCACCACGTTCCGGGACGAGGCGCACGCCATTGAATTGGCGAACTCGACCGAATACGGGTTGGCTTCCTACATCTATACCACCGACTTCAACCGGATGTTCCGTGTCTCGGAGCAGATCGAATTCGGCCTGGTTGGTTTCAACGCCGGTGTCATCTCCAATGCGGCGGCACCATTCGGTGGCGTGAAGCAGTCGGGCCTGGGCCGTGAAGGCGGCGCCGAAGGCCTGGCGGAATACACCACCGTGCAGTACATCGGCATCGCCGATCCGTACGCAACGAAGTAGTCCTCGTCCTGGCTGACACCTCCCGGCTGATTCACCATGAACCGGCCAGGAGGTGTCGGACGTTAACCCGCAGTGTCCGATGACCGGATCGGTGTAGCGCGAGCTGTGCGACGTAGGCCCAGCCACGACCCGAACCGGCCCCGGGAATCTGCATTATCGATCCTGCTCTTCAGGCCACGCTACCGGTGCTGGCTACCTGGATCGCCGGATCGCAGGCCCTGTTCGGAGCTCACGGAAAGAGCCCGTGTCCGCGGGATCAATGTCCCCTGCGCTGTGCATGACGCCGGAATGGTTCCACGGATGCCGGCCATAGCACGGCACGGATGCGCTGGGGGAGCGTGGCCTGCCGCCGAAGGGCGTCATGGACCAGCGCCAGATCCTGTCCAATGGACACGCCCTGGTTGCGATCGGGATGCCTCAGGGCATAAAAGGACTCCTCAACGATCCGTTCAAGGCGGGCCAGCTGGTCCCGACATTGGGGTATTCCCGTGGCCAGCATGGCGCAGTAGTCGGATTCCGACTGGCCGGGGTGGAGCGGATAGCCGTAAGCGGTACCAAGATGTTGCAGTTCCTCCCATAGCGCCTGGGCGGCCTGCTCACCGCCGGGCTTGAGGGCCAGCAACCTGCGGCGGCGCTCGCGGCCTCGGCGCCAGGCGGGCAAGACACCGAGCAGCACCGTCAACGGCAGGAGAATCCACACCGCCAGCCAGGGAATGGCCGGGCCTGTATCCTCCGTTGCGCCCGGCGGCGCCGGGTCGGGGTCGGCGGAGGGGGCCGGGGCACTGGGGACCAGCTCCTCGGGTGGCAACGGCACGTCGCCGGGATCCGGGTCGGTCACTGTTTCCGAATCCTGTGCCGGCGCGTAGTCCGGTGCCACGCCCCGACCGGGAGTGGGCTCGAAGGGGGTCCATCCCAGCCCGGGCAGGTACAGTTCGGGCCACGCATGGGCCTGTTGTCCGCTGACGCGGTATCCGGCCAGTTCGGTGTCCATGGGATCGGCCGAGGACCGATTTGGTGTACCGGCACCGCCTTGACGGGTGCGGGTTTCTTCGATGGCTTCACCCGGTGCATAGCCGATCACCACACGGCTGGGGATGCCCTCGGCGCGGGCCATGACTGCCATGGTGGTGGCAAAGTGCACGCAATATCCAGCACGGCGATCCAGGAACGCGGTGATCACCTTCAAGTTCGCACCGTCGTATCCTTCACGCAGCGGGGTTTGCTCGGAATAGCTGAAGCGGCTCGATCGAAGGTAGTCCTGGATCGCCACCGCACGGTCAAAGTCGCCTTCGGGCGCACCGTCCTGTCCGTAGGCCAGCTGAAGATTCTCCGTAAGGACCTGCCCCAAGACGCCATCGTTATCCTGGGGTAGCCGGCTCAGGCTGCGGTCCACGGGGGGACTGAGCTGTTGGAAGTAGGCGAAATTCCGTGCCAGGTTGGCATCCAGTTGCGGCTCGCTATGTGAGATGCGCACCTGGCGGGTGGCTTCGCGGGATGCGGTGGTGAATTGGGCAATCGAGGTCTGCGGCTGCCACTGCCAGGAGCCGGCGATCCCCTCGATCAGGTAGCTGTGCGCCGGCAACGGCAACTGCCGGTCACGCGGGGGATCCTCCCACAGCAGTTCGGTATATTGGGAGGTCGCTCCAAAGGACATGAATTCATCACGCAGGGCCGTGGTCCCGGAGAAACTGCGTTGTTGGAGATCAGTGTCGGGTTCCCAGCGTTCGGAGTCGAGGTTGGTGATCACGTGGGTGCGCAGGTAGGGCGCCCGCTCCGCAGAGGTGAAATAGGTAAAAGCCGTGGCCGAGTTGTTGCTGCGCAGGTCGCGGCCCAGGTTCAACAGTGGATCCAGGTTGCTGGCGAAGAGTTGCCCGGACGGGCGGCTTCCTTCGGGCAGCATGCCCTGCCGGAAACCCGGCATCCAGGTGCTGGCGGCCACCAGAACCACGCTGGTCAGCAACGCCAGCACCGAAGCCACCTGCAGCTGCCGGGTGCTCGGCAGTGGGGCGAGGCGCCGACTCGGCCAGGCATAGGGTAGGAACGTGAAGTAGCAGACCAGCGCGACCAGCAATACCACCAGATACCCGGTACCGGCCCCGCTGAGCTTGAACAGGGAGGCCAGCACCGGGGTGAAGGACAACGGCAAGACCACCAGCCCGGCCAGCCGGCGGAAGCTGGCCAGGGTCTCCACGAGCAGCGCCAGCACCAATGCCATAAGCAGGAACGCGAAATCCACTGCCCGGGTGAAAGCCACCTCCGGGACCTGGGTAGCGAACTCCAGGGATGCATCCTCGAGCACTTGTCCGAAGCGTTGAAGCCGTCCGGCGCCCAGGGTGGGATCCTGCACGGCGGGATGAAACCACAGGACGGCCAGGGCCACCAGGGTGCTGGCAACCGGTGCCAACCAGGAAGGCAACCGGCTGCCGCGAACCAGCGCGGCAGAGGCGTGGATCAACAACAATGGAAACCACACTGAGAACAGCCAGCCGAACCCTTCAACAACACCGTTCAGGCTCGCCATCCCGGCCAGCATCGCTGTCAACAAACTGGCCCCGGTGGCCAGCAGCGCCAAAGGGTGGGCGCGGGCTTCCTGTGGTGGGTCGGTGTCCTGGTCAGCCGTTGGGGCCGGGGGAGGGGAAGTAAGCAGGGTGCTCATGAGTTGCCCCAGATGTCCCGGACGCCCCACGATGCCGCAGGAAGGTGGAAACGCCACGAGGTGGAGGCGAAATGGCTGGCCAACTCGCGCTGGCGCCCGGGATGCGCGGACAGCAGGAACAGGTCGACGTTCCGTACCGTGGAAGCGAGGCTGGCCAGCCATCGGGCCTGAACATCGTTGAGCTCTCCGAGCACGAGGAACACGGGTTCATCGGCGAATCCCAAGAGGGTCTTGTTCAATGAACCGCTGAACATTTCGGTCCGGACCGGCTGGGCCTGGTCCTGGACCAGCCCCACAGTGGCTGTGGCAGCGTGGAAGTCCTCGAAGCGATCCAGTGCGGCGCTCGCCGAAAAGCCCGGCAGATGCTCGGAACTCAACCCCTGGCCGGCCGTGTCCTGGACCATCAGCTGGTATCCGCGAGCGGCATAGAGCGAGGCGATACTGCAGGAGAGTGACAGCGCTTTTTCGAATCGTTGCGTGCTGCGGACCGCGGGAGCATCGGCGTGCGGGATCTCGAAGACCTGCTCGGCCGGGGTATGCCAGGCGCTCTGCCGCCGGTCAAGGACGATCAGGCTGTGCGCGGTGGCCACATAGTTTTCCTGACGGACCATGAGCTTGCCGTGGCGGGCGGTTGCCTTCCAGTGCACTTGCCGCATCGAGTCGCCTTGCTGGTGATCTCGGATCCCCACATCGTAGTAATCCACCTCGGCGCTTTGGGTGTGGCGCGCCTCCCCGGTCAGCATTCGCTCGCCCAGGGCGGAGGAACTGCCCAACGCCTGGCATTGGGCACGTACCGCGACGTTGTCGGACGCGGCGGTGTCCACCATTCCATCGACCAGGCCGCACGGATCGCCGACCAGCTGTTGGGCAGGACCCAGCCGGTGGATGCCGCGACGCCGGAAGATGATCTCGTAGTCGAATCGTCCCGGTGCCTGGAAAACCGGGGCGGCGGGATACTCCTCGGGCAGGACTTCACGGATAGTGGCCGCTTCCGGGCAGTGCAGTCCCACATCCACCAGCTGACCCACACTGATCGGTTCCTGTGGCAGCGTACGGTGCACATGGGAGGTTGTCGACCCGAAGCGCACAATGAGCCAGGCAGCCAGCACCAGAGCCAACAAGGCGCATCCAAGCGCCATCAGTTCATGGCGTCCGAGCAGATAGGCCAACAGCACGCACAAGGTTGAGAAACCGGTGACCAGCCATCCACGGGTGGAAAGCAGATCCAGTGACCAACGCCGCAACACGGCCGAGCGCTCGGGATCCGAAGCGCCGGGAAGCACCTGGTGGGGATCGAAGCGTGGTGGCCGGGACATGTTCAGCGCACGCCGCCCACCATGGTCCGGTTCAACACCTCGTTGATGACCGCAGCGGCGTCTGTTCCCTCGGCTAGGGCCCGACGAGACAGGATCAGGCGGTGTCCCAGCAGCATCGGGGCCACCTGCCTGACATCCTCGGGTAGCACGTGGTCGCGGCCCGATACGGCCGCGTGGGATTTGGCGGCCCGCACCCATTGCAGGAGTGCACGCGGCGAGGCGCCGACTGTCACCTGCTGGTGTTCGCGGGTTGCCCGGCCCAGGTCCACCACGTAGCCTGCCAGGCGTGCGCTGACTTCCACCTGCTGTACCTGGGTAATCATCTGTTGCAGCTGGTCCAGGGTCAGACAGGCCGACAGGTCCTCCAATGGGCTGTGCCCGTGGTGGCTGCGCAACATCTGCACTTCGGCATCTCTTGCGGGATAGCCCATGGATATCCGGGCCATGAAGCGGTCACGTTGGGCTTCGGGCAGCGCGAATGTGCCCTCGGCATCGATCGGATTCTGGGTGGCCATCACCATGAAGGGTTGCTGCAGGCGGTGGGTGACCGAATCCACGGTCACCTGCTGCTCTTCCATGCATTCGAGCAATGCGGCTTGGGTCTTGGCGTTGGCCCGGTTGATTTCGTCGGCGATCACGATATTGGCGAAGACGGGCCCGGGATGGAAGGAGAAGTCCTGGGCCTGCGGGGAGAATACGGACACACCGGTGACATCGCTGGGTAGCAGGTCCGGAGTGAACTGGATGCGGGTGACCGTGCAATCCACACTGCGGCCGAGAGCCTTGGCCAGCATGGTCTTGCCCACACCGGGAACATCCTCGACCAGCAGGTGCCCACCGGCCAGCAATACCACTAGGGCGGTCTGGATCGCCTCGGGTTTACCGTCGACCACTTGGGCCATTGAATCCATGATGCGTTGGCAATGCGCGCCGAAGTCAGCATCCACTGAAGGCAGCGTCCGGTGAACGCTCATTCAAACCCTCCCGGTGAGGTCGGTGAAAGGTCCAGCTCAGTCCAGCATCATGGCGTGGTGTGCCATCAGCCTTAACCCTACCAACATGCAGTGTCATGTATCACCCTTGGGGTATCCGGGTGAGGCGCCACCTGCCTGCCTCTGGACCGGGCGCCGCAGCGTGCCCCCGGCATGTGTCCGGAAAGTGGCAGAATCTAAGGGGAATGAGCCACGGTTGGGAAGGAAGCCAGGTGTCACAGCTTGAACAGATGCAGTATCAGGGAATTCCAGAAGCCTACCGGCCGCCGGTTGAACCGGTGGCCGCAGCCGGGGGACGCCACCGCACCACCACTGTTGAAAAAGGCGGCAACAAGCGCAACCTGCTGTATCCCGATGCACCGGAGGCCCTACCGTCCCCGGTGATCGACAACCACACCCACCTGGATTTCCGGGACGGGAAAGTCAATGTCAGCGTGCAACAGGCCGTGGATGCCGCTGCGGCGGTAGGGGTCAGTGGGCTGATCCAGGTGGGGTGCGACGTGCCATCGTCCAGGTTTGCGCTCAAGGCCGCGAATGAACACCCGCAGGTCCTTGCCGCCGTGGCCATCCACCCCAATGACGCCGCCCGGTTGGCGGAGGTCGGGGAACTGGAACAAGCCATCGAGGTCATCGAAGAGCTCGCTTCCGAACCCCGGGTGCGGGCCATCGGGGAGACCGGGCTGGACTATTACCGCACCGGTGATGAAGGGCGCCCGGCCCAGGAAGAATCCTTCCGCCGTCATATCGAGATCGCCACACGGCATGGCAAGGCCCTGCAGATCCATGACCGCGATGCCCACGAGGATGTGGTGCGGGTACTGCTCGACAGCGAACTGCCGGACAAGGTGGTGTTCCACTGTTTTTCCGGTGATGGGGAACTGGCGCGGATCTGCAACGAGAACGGCTGGTACATGTCCTTTGCCGGGACCGCGACCTTCAAGAACTCCACCGGGATCCAGCAGGCGTTGGCCTTGGCCAAGCCCGAGCTGATTCTGGTGGAAACCGATGCCCCGTTCCTGACCCCGCATCCCTTCCGTGGCCGACCCAACGCCAGTTACATGATTCCCTACACGGTGCGTTTCATTGCAGATCACCGCCGAAATGGGCTGCTGGAAACTTGTGAGCAGATCATGGCGAATTCGCTGGAAGTGTACGGCGCATTCTAGCCCCTGCCCGGTGTGTTTTGCGCCATTCTTGGTTGCGCCATTATTACAATTCGGTTACGGTACTAAAGGTGTCTAGCGCTGGACGCGGGTTTCTCCCCGCGTCCGGGGTGATGTCCAAATCGAGCTGCCTCGGGTAAAATCCGAAGATGGCAGATCGATTGCAAACCGTTAGTACTAATTGGTGGTCAGGGGCCGCCAGATCGGATCCCGCCACCAGGCGGGCAGGCACCACCGGTCACCAATCGATGGGGAACCACACACTGTGATGCATTTGCTCAAGAAACGCTCGGTCAAGTTTTTGGCCCAGGCCGTCGCGGTCGCCGTAATTATCGCCGGCGCCGTGTTCTACATTGCCGGTCAAAAATCTGTCACGATCGCGGTTGACGGCAATGGTGAAGTGGTGACCACCCGGGCAGCCACCGTTGGGGACTTGTTGGCCCAGCAGGAGATCACGCTGGATGAACGCGATGAGATTTCCCTGGCCCTGGATGTCGAGCTGAGCGACGATCAGGTCATCGACATCAAGCGCAACAAGTCCATCGAGGTTTCGGTGGATGGCACCGACCGTGTGGTGCATACCACCGGGATGACGGTGGCCGACGTGGTCCAGCAACTGGACCTGGAGAACGGCGCCGAGATCTCGGTCGCAGATGACATCGAGCTGGCCGCGCTGAGCGAGAGCATCGAAATCGTCACCCCGAAGACCGTGAACCTGAAGGTCGGCACCGAGGACAAGAAGCAGGTCAAGACGACTGCGCTGACCGTGGCCGATGTCCTGGCCGCCGAAGACATCACCCTGGGTAGCGATGACGAGCTCAACGTCAAGGTCGATGGAGAACTGACCAAAGACGTCAAGGACAACTTCGAGGTCTCGAACAAGATGAACCTCGACGTGATCCGCGTGGAAATCAAGACCTGGGACGAAAACCGCGCCATTTCCTTCGAAACGAAGGAAGTCAAGGACGCCAAGCTCGACAAGGGCAAGACCAAGGTTGAAACCAAGGGCAAGAAAGGCGAACGCGAGTTGACCTTGCGTCAGGAAACCCGCAATGGTGAAAAGGGCGAGGAAGAGGTCCTGAAATCCAAGGTCACCACTGAGCCGGTGGCCCAGGTCGTCAAGGTCGGAACCAAGAAGGTGGAATCCACCACCACCAACAACAACAGCGGCAATAACAACAGCAATAAGACCAAGTCGACGTCCACCCCGAAGAACATCTCCTCGACCTGGGCCGCGCTGGCCAAGTGCGAGTCCGGTGGAAACTGGTCGATCAACACCGGTAACGGGTACTATGGTGGCCTGCAGTTCTCGGCCTCGTCCTGGCGGGCCGTTGGGGGAACCCAGTATGCTCCACTGCCACACCAGGCCACCCCGCAGCAGCAGATCGCCGCGGCCGAGAAGCTGCGTGCCAACGGTGGCTGGGGACACTGGCCCTCCTGCTCCCGGAAGCTGGGCCTGCGCTAAACCCAAGACTCAATGACAGCGACGCGATCACCAATTCCTGGTGGTCGCGTCGCTGCGTCATACCGGTGGGCGGGCACTGAACTAGAATTGGAATCGTGATGTCACAGGAACCCTTGCCGCTGCTCGGAGCCACCGAGATCCGACGCCTTGCCGCGGAACTTTCCATCCGTCCCACCAAGACCCTGGGACAGAACTTCGTGATCGACGGAAACACCATCCGCCGGATCGTGGCCGCGGCCAACGTGGACCCGGGCGAAACCGTGCTGGAAGTCGGTCCGGGCCTGGGATCCCTGACCCTGGGCATCATGGATGCAGCAGCCAAGGTGGTGGCGGTGGAAATCGATCCTCCGTTGGCCGATCGGCTGCCGCAGACCATGTCCGAATTCCGGCCTGGGCGGGAACAGGACCTGACCGTCATCCTCAACGACGCCATGAAGGTGAGCGAGCTGCCGGGCAACCCGACCGCACTGGTGGCCAACCTGCCCTACAACGTGGCCGTACCCGTGGTCCTTCATCTGCTGGAGCACTTTCCCTCGATCCGCCACGGCCTGGTGATGGTCCAGGACGAGGTAGCCGACAGGATGAGCGCCCGGCCCGGAAGCAAGATCTACGGCGTTCCCTCGGTGAAGGGGGCCTGGTACGGCACCATGCGCAAGGCCGGGGTCATTGGCATGAACGTCTTCTGGCCTGCCCCCAAGATCCAATCCGGGCTGGTCTCCTTCACTCGCGACGCGGACCGCACCGATGCGCCGGATCGCAAACTGGTTTTCCAGATCATCGACGCGGCCTTCGCCCAACGCCGCAAGACCCTACGGGCAGCCTTGTCCGGTTGGGCTGGATCAGGGGCACGTGCCGAGCAGATCCTTGTTGCCGCCGGAATCGACCCCAAGGAACGTGGGGAGAAGCTGGATATCGACGGGTTCATCGCCATTGCCCGGGCAGCGGAGCAGATCCCGGCCGACGCGCCGGAAGGGGCGCCGGCGTGACCAGGCAGCACGTCACCGCCCAGGCGCCGGGCAAAATCAACTGCTACTTCCGGGTCGGCCCACCACGCGCGGACGGCTACCACGATGTGGCCAGCCTCTACGTAGCCGTCTCGCTCTTCGAAGAGGTGGAAGCGACCTTGCGTGGCGACGGGGAACTGCAGTTGCGCCTGGACGAGTCATCCACTGTCGTGGGCGAGCCCGAGACCTTTCCCCTGGGACCGAGCAACCTCGTCTACCAGGCCGCCGATCTGCTGCGTGAACACACCGGAACCACCCTAGGTGCCGATCTGAACATCATCAAACGGGTGCCGATTGCCGGGGGCATGGGCGGGGGGTCCGCCGATGCGGCCGCCACGCTCGTGGCCTGCAATGAACTGTGGCAAACGGGACTGGACCGTGAGGAACTAGGACGGCTGGGCTCCAGATTGGGTGCCGATGTCCCGTTCGCCTTGATGGGCGGGGCAGCCATTGGTCTGGGGGTGGGGGACAAGTTGGCCCCGTTGCTGACCCGCGCCCAAACCGACTGGGTGCTGATCCCTGCCAGCTACGGCTTGTCCACCCCACGGGTCTACGCCATGCTTGACCGGCTGCGTGCCGGACAGCCGGTCGATGTGCCGCAGGAAGTGGACCCGCAGGTCATCAAGGCGCTGATGTCCTCGGATGCGGAGATGTTGGCCAGTGTGCTGGTCAATGACCTGACCCAGGCTTCATTGGCGCTGGCCCCGGAGCTGGGGACCGTGCGCGACTTGGCCGAGGGCGCCGGTGCATTGCGTGCCATGGTTTCGGGTTCGGGCCCGACCCTGGCCCTGCTTGTTCGCGATGCCGATCACGGAACCGAGGTTATGGCGCAACTGGGTGACGAAGTGGGGGTCGCCACCCTCGCTGTCACCGCTCCGGCGCCCGGCGCGCGGGTGGTGCACAGCGAATAGGGTTTATCCCTACCCTGATCCCCGTCTCGCACCATCCTCAGCGCGCTGCATTTCCCCTGTGGAGGCGAAACGGCTCACGATGGCCCAACCCTTGCCATCGAGGAATTCATCGATAGACTGAATGAAATCCGATTGCTTCAGGGAACGTTCAGTTCGTTAAGGGGGAGCGCGACATGAGAAATTGGCCACGGATAACCGCCCTGGCGATGTTGCTCCTTGCCATGGCACTTCTGATCTTTTTCCAGTGGTTACCGGCCCTATGGTTGCTTCCTGGCACCGGTGCCTTGCTGATCTGGAACCAAACGGCGCACAAGCCTACGTACCAGGCCGATGCCCGCCCACCGCGGCACCATTAGAGTTCGCGGAGGTATCGGCCGTAGCCATTGCCAGAACACCATCCTGACCCTACAGTTATCTGCACATCGGCGGTGCCTGCCGTCGTGGAGGGCAGAGGAATGGACGGGTCAGCGGATGCGCAACGGACGGATCTCCCATTGGTTTGAAGATCTCGGAGTTCCCGAACCGCGGCCCGTTGTGCCCGGTTACCTCTCCAGCGATGTGGCTATTGTCGGCGCGGGGTATACGGGATTATGGACGGCCTACTATCTGAAAAAACAACGACCTCGGCTTCGGGTGGTTCTTGTTGAGCAACGCCATGCCGGCTACGGCGCTTCGGGACGCAATGGCGGGTGGCTGACCAATTCCATCACCGGAGGGCGGGACCGGTACGTGGCCAGCCACGGACGGTTACCGGCCGAAAATTTCCAACGCCTGATGAACCAGAGTGTTGATGAAGTGATTTCGGTGTGCCGTACAGAGGGGATCGACGCCGATATCCAGCGTGGCGGCGAATTCGAGGTGGCCTATACCGAGGCCCAGGAAAGCCGGCTTCGAGCCCAATATGAATCCGAGAGCCGTTGGCCATATACCGACATCCAGTTGCTGCAAGCACCTGAAGCCACAGCGCGAATCAACGTGGCGGGAACCCGGGCGGCATTGTGGCATCCCCACGCGGCACGTATCCACCCGGCCAAGCTGGTTACCGGGCTAGCGGAAGCCGCGGAGCGTCTTGGCGTGGAGATCTATGAGAACACCCGAGTCACGGAAATCCGACCCCACATCATGGAAACGACACACGGGACCATCGCCGCCGAGCACATCATCCGGGCTACCGAAGGTTTCACCGCTTCACTGTCCGGTTCGAGGCGATTATGGCTCCCGATGAACTCCTCGATGATCGTCACCGAACCGTTGGGCGGGGAGGTTTGGGAGGAATTGAACTGGGCCCAGGGCGAAGTCCTGGGCGATTATGCCCACGTGTACATGTACGCCCAGCGCACCGCCGATGACCGCATCGCCCTAGGAGGGCGTGGCGTTCCGTACAAGTTCGGCTCGCGTACCGATCATGACGGCCAGACACCCCTGAAAACCGTCCGCGAACTGACCGCTGTGTTGCATAGGCTCTTCCCCGTCACAACCGGGGCATCGATCGAACACACCTGGTCCGGAGTGCTTGGAGTACCGCGCGATTGGGCCGCGACGGTCGGCTACGAGAGGAACACGGGAATCGGGTGGGCCGGCGGATATGTGGGCACAGGGGTCACCGCCACAAATCTGGCCGGACGCACGCTGGCGGATTTGGTCCTTGGCCAGGATAGCGAAATAGTGGGGTTACCGTGGGTTAATCGTCGGGCCCGACGGTGGGAACCTGAACCCCTGCGCTGGATCGCCACGACCGGATTGTATGCGGCCTACCGCGCAGCCGATCGTGCCGAGTCTTCCGGGCGCTCGACCACCTCCCCATTGGCCCGGGTAGCGGATCTGCTTACCGGAAAATCCTAGGTGGGAAACCCCGGAAATCCGACCTCATCCAAAAGGACTATGGAATTCTCGCTAATTCACCGGTAACGTGACCACAGGAAATTTATTGAACTGAAATATAGAAACCATCAGGGCCGTGGAGGTACCCCGAGCGTCGTCGCAGCATTCACAGAACGCCCATTGGCCAGAGATCCCCAGGAGCAAATATGGAACCCCGCGTTGAGCAACGCCAGCGACTGTATCCCATCCCGACAACCGTCATGATGGGACTGGCTCTGGTATTCGCTTTGGGTTTGGTGGATTGGACCGGCAACGGTGTTGCCAAGCCGATCTGGATGTTCGCCGTGCCTATTCTTTGCGGGGCGGCCGGTTCCCTGCTCGCGCTGGCCAAGGGAGCCTATGGGTGGGCGACGGCTTCCGCCGTCCTGGGTCTGAGTCTCTTGCCGGTCCTGATTATCCTGACCACGCTCATCAGCGGTCCCTGAGTGAATTCGTGGCCACAGCGCGGGCGATCCGTTCGATCATCTGCACCAATACTGGTTGGGGAACCGCGAAATTCAGCCGCAGAAAATTCTCGAATCCCGCGCCGCACTGCGCGCCGTCGACCAATGCCACACCGGCGTTCTCCAACATGAACTTCTGCGGATTCCGCCCCAAGTCCAGGGCTGAGACATCCAGCCACGCCAGGTAACTTCCATCGGGGCGATTCCAGGAAACGGCGGGCACACGGTCAGCCAAGAGCTCTCCGAGCAGCTGGCGGCTCTGCTCGAGGTAGGAGACCACCTGGTCACACCATTGCTGTCCCCGATCGTAGGCGGCGATGGTGGCTATCCGTCCGGGATTCGACGCTCCGTGGGAAATATGGAATCCACGCTCCCGCCAGATCTGCCGGTGTTGCGGGTTGGAGAAGAGCAGCTGGGCACATTTGAGACCCGGGATGTTAAAGGTCTTGGACGCTGAGGTCGCCGTGACGGTGTGGGCCGCGGCCACGGGACCGATTGATGCATAGGGAATGTGTTTCCGGCCGGCAAGAGTGATCGACGCATGGATTTCGTCGGCAAAAACCGTGGCCTGCTTCCGAGCAACGATGCCCTCCAGGGCCCGCAACTCGCTGCGGGTATACATCTTGCCAACCGGGTTGTGCGGATTGCACAGGATCACCAACCCGCCGTTGTCGGCCAACGCGCAGGCTATTGCGGCAAGGTCCATATGCCAGCCGTCGGCGTCCTGGATCATTGGCACCTCGATGACTTCACGACCTTTGGTGCGGGGAAAATCGCGGAACGGCATGTACGCCGGTGTCGGCAGCACGACCGGTGAACCCGAAGGTGTGTAGAAATCGATCACCGCCCCAAGGCCGGAGAGGACATCCCCGGTGGGCACGACATTGTCCTGTCCAGGGGACCATCCGAAATTCCGGGAATAGTATTGGTCCGTCGCTCGACACAGTTCCAGCTCCAGCGCGTACGGAGCGTAGCCGAAGAGTTCGGAATCGGTGTACTCGTGCAGAGCCTCACGGATGGGCTCAGCCACTCCGAAGTCCATCTCCGCAACCCATGCTCCCAGGGCGTCCCGGTAACCGGTCCATTTGAGTGATCCGGCGGCCTTGAGCTCCGGGATGGTTCTCCGGTTGATACGCTCCGTAAAGTCCTCCATCACCGGACCCGTTCTACCGGTATACCCGGAATGCCACTCGCGGGCCGGTGGATTGGTCATCGTGGTTGATGACGGATTCGACCTGGTTGCGTGCTTGTTCCGCAATGGGAACCGGGCTGAGTCGGGTCAGGTATTCGCGGTGCTCGCTGAGTGCGGAGGTGGCTGCGGCAATATCATCGGTATCCACCGGCACATAATGCGTGGGATTTTCGTCGGCAAAGACGGCGATCAGCTCCACCCCGGACCACACCGATTCGCTCAAGTCGTCGAAGATCCATGAATTCGCGGCATCCGAGACGGCATCGAGTACTGCTCGCCCCACCGCCTGGTGGTCGGCGGAATTACGGTAGACACCGCCGAACGCCCGATCGAAATTCAGGGTGATGACCACTTGTGGACGGTACGTGCGGATCACGCGGGCGAATTCGCGACGCAACGGCAGCCCGTACTCGATGCGGCCATCGGGCAGCCCCAGGAATTCCAGGTTCTTCACGCCCACATGCCCCACGGCCCGCTGTTGCTCGACTTCGCGCAATGGACCGGATTCATCCGGTGCCAACCCCTCGATGCCGGCTTCCCCGGAGGTCGCCAGGACATAACTGACTTCCTTGCCCTGGGATGTCCAGCGGTTGACCGCCAGGGCGGTACCGTATTCGGGGTCATCGGGATGAGCCATCAGTACAAGTGCTCGATCCCAGTCTTCATCCAAGAGTTCAAGGCCCATGCAGAGAGTCTGCCCGATTTGCCATCACTTTCCAAGAGGTGCTGGGCCATATGCGTGCGCCGGCGGAACATGATCGTCCGCTTCACCGAGTCGGGGTGGGGCGTTCCAGCACATACCGGATCCCTGCCCGGGCGAGCATCAGCGTGACGATCAGTCCTGTTACGGGAAAGAACCCGCCAAGTTGCACGGCGTCTCCAAAGACGAAAGCGGTCAGCTCAAGAACCAGGAACTAGCTGCCGGCCCTCACGACCATCAGACAGAGTGAAGCGATGATCCGTCCGGCGGGGCTACGTGCCACCTTGAGCCGTGCAAGCACCGGTTTCTTCACCAGCATCACCAATTCGAGGACAACCTTGAGCAGGAGCGCAGTCAAGAAGGACAGCAGAAACGATTCGGAGATCACCCCGGGCAAGAGTTGGACAAAGGCGCCGAGCACCACCAGGAAAGCGAAGATATCGACCAGATCGATTGCTCGAACCCGTATCTGCATACACCGATTCTATAGTTCGCAGTCCAAGCCGTCACCTCTGGGAATTGCACAATGCCTCGGGAACGGGACTGCGACCTCCAGCCCGTCTCCTGTGACGACACGTCAGGGCAAACGGAGCCCGGTCTTGGGAGCGGGACCCGCCCGGGCCGGGTACCACCGGCTGGTTCAGCCGGTGATCTCGCTGAGTTCCAGCCACCGCTCCTCAAGTTCGCCGACCTGGCTCTCGAGATCCTGTAGTTGCGCGGTGAACTTTCCCAGCCCCTCGTAGTCGGACTGGTCGTGATCGGCCATCTTCTTGTGCAGTTGATCGATTTGCTTGGTCAGCGCCTGCACCTTGCGCTCATTGGTGTTCATTTTCTTTTGAGCCGCACGGATTTCGGCGCCCGAGGGGCCATCGGCCTTGGTATCCGAGCCGGTCGACGCGTTCGGCTTGGTCAGCGGTGCCGATTCCTGGGCCGCTCGCAGCTTCAGATAATCGTCCACTCCACCGGGCACATGGCGGAAGTGGCCGTCCAGGATGGCGTACTGCTGGTCGGTGACACGCTCAAGAAGATAACGGTCGTGGGATACGACGATGAGGGTTCCCGGCCAGGAATCAAGCAGGTCCTCCAACGCTGCCAACATGTCGGTGTCCACGTCATTGGTCGGCTCGTCCAGGATCATCACGTTCGGTTCGTTCATGAGGATCATCAGCAGCTGCAGGCGGCGGCGCTGTCCACCGGACAGCTCGATCACCTTGGTGGACAGGTGTGCCCGCGAAAAGCCCAGACGCTCAAGCAACTGGGACGGAGTCAGATCCTTGCCATCCACATTAAAGGTGGTGCTGAAGCGTGCGAGTACCTCGCGCACCCGGTCCTGGCCGATTTTCTCCAGCTCACGGAACTGCTGGTCGAGTACGGCGAGTTTCACCGTCTGGCCCCGCTTGATCTTCCCTCCGGTCGGTTCGACGGTTCCTGCCACCAAACCCAGCAACGTGGATTTGCCCGCGCCGTTGGCACCGAGGATGCCGGTGCGCTCGCCGGGCCCGATCCGCCAGGTGAACGGCTTGAGGATGCGCTTGTCTCCGAAGCTCACCTCGGTGTCAAGCAGGTCCACCACATCCTTACCCAGCCGGGCCGTGGCCATTTTCTTCAGTTCGATCGGGTTACGTACCTCGGGTACGTCCGCAATCAGCTGGTTCGCCGCCTCGATGCGGAATTTCGGCTTGGCGGTTCGGGCCGGGGCACCGCGGCGCAGCCAGGCCAGCTCCTTTTTCATCATGTTCTGCCGTTTGTTTTCGGTGACCGCCGCGATCCGGTCACGTTCCACCCGTTGCAGCACGTAGGCGGCATAGCCTCCCTCGAAGGGTTCAACGATCCGGTCGTGCACTTCCCAGGTGTTGGTGCAGACCGCATCCAGGAACCAACGATCGTGGGTTACGACCATTAACCCGCCGGTATTTCTCGCCCAACGGTTGTTGATGTGGTCGGCCAGCCATGAGATCCCCTCCACATCGAGGTGGTTGGTTGGCTCATCAAGGATGATTACGTCCCAGTCGCCGACCAGCAAGGCCGCCAGCGCGACGCGGCGGCGCTGCCCACCGGAGAGCGTGGAGATCGTTGCGTCCCAATCCAAGTCGGTGACCAGCCCGGAAATGATGTCACGGACCTTGGGATCGGAGGCCCATTCGTGATCGGCCATGTCTCCCACTACGGCTTGGCGCACAGTCATGCGATCCTCCAAGGTGTCGGCCTGGTCGAGTACACCGACGCGCAGGCCATTGCGTTGCGTGACGCGCCCGGAGTTCGGCTCAAGCTTTCCGCTGAGCAAGCCCAGCAGCGAGGACTTGCCATCGCCATTGCGTCCGACCACCCCTATGCGGTCCCCGTCGGAGATCCCAAGGGTGACCGAGTCGAAAACGGTGTGAGTCGGATATTCCAGATGCAGGGCTTCGCCCCCGAGTAGATGTGCCACGCCTACCAGTTTACGGCCCCACCCGAATCCGGCGGCCAAGGACGAAACCACCGGGTGATTCGTGTGGATCTACTCACAACCCCACAGGGTTCAGTGACCCAAGGATTCAAGGCACGGGTTAGCGGCGTGGGTACGGGATCCCGGCCTACGTACAGTGCCCCGAGCTTGGCCACTTCGGGGGTGAAGATCTTCGGGAAACCGTGGCTGTCCCGGCGATTTGCGATTTCGCACAACGCGCTAATCGTGGCAGAATAATGTACTGTGCTTGGCGGCAATCCTGTCCAGCCAGCACGATCCGCCCTGGTGTAATGGCAACACGCCAGCCTTTGGAGCTGTGCATTCTAGGTTCGAATCCTAGGGGCGGAACTCTTTGCCTTTCCCGGCCTGCCCCACTTCGTTCATGCCATGTTCATTTCGCGCGCTAGACTATCCCAAGGGTTTCTCAAAACAGTCACGAGATCCTTGAATCGACATCGCAGGAGAACACAACTTGAGCGATCAGGTCAACGCACCAGTAGCTGTCATCGTCCTTGCCGCAGGCGCCGGTACCCGGATGAAATCCGCCAAACCGAAGATCTTGCACGAAATCGCTGGGCGTTCCATGGTGGTTCACGCGTTGCATGCCGTTGCCGCACTGGAACCCAGGAATCTGGTGGCCGTAGTACGTCACCAGCGTGATCTGGTGGCTGCGCACATCCTGGACCATTTCCCGGGTCTCACGATCGCCGACCAGGACGAAATTCCCGGTACCGGCCGCGCCGTGCAGCAAGGTTTGCAGGCGCTGCCCAGTGGTCTGGAAGGCACCATCGTGGTGACCTACGGTGACGTGCCGCTGTTGACCAGCGTGGTCCTCAGCGATTTGGTCGCCACCCATGAAACCAACGGCAATGCGGTGACCGTGTTGACCACCGAACTCGAGGATCCGACCGGATACGGGCGGATCCTGCGGGACGCGAACGGTGATGTGACCGCGATCCGCGAGCAGAAGGATGCTTCGGCCGAGGAACTGGCCGTCAAGGAGATCAACTCGGGCATCTACGCATTTGATGCGGAAATGCTCAGCAGTGCGCTGGACGAAGTCACCACCGACAACGCCCAGGGCGAAATGTACCTGACCGACGTGCTGGCCATCGCCCGCCAACGCGGTGGACGCGTGGCCACCTCGCAGATCTCGGATCGCTGGCAGATCGAAGGCGCGAATGACCGGGTTCAGGTGCAGCGACTGGCCCAGGTCCTCAACGGACGGCTGTGCGAACACTGGATGCGACAGGGTGTGACCATCATCGACCCGGCCAGCACCTGGATCGATGTGACGGCGATCCTCAGCCAGGACGTCACCATTAAGCCGGGGACCCAGCTGCATGGCGACACCATGATCGGCACCGGCGCGGTGATCGGCCCCGATACCACGTTGACCAACGTGGTGGTAGGGCAGAACGCCACCGTCAAGCGCAGTGACGCCACCGATTCCCGGATAGCCGAAGGTGCCACCGTCGGACCGTTCTCATACTTGCGCCCGGGCACCGACCTGGGGGCCGATGGCAAGATCGGCGCCTTCTACGAAACCAAGAATGTCACGATTGGCCGTGGCTCGAAGCTCTCGCATCTCGGCTACGCCGGGGACGCTGAAATCGGTGATTTCACCAATATTGGGTGTGGCAATATCACCGCCAACTACGACGGCGAAAAGAAGCACAGGACCAAGATCGGGTCCCATGTGCGCACCAGTTCGAATACCGTTTTCGTGGCCCCGGTGGAAATCGGGGATGGCGCCTACACCGGCGCCGGTGCCGTCGTACGCAAAAATGTTCCGGCCGGTGCCTTGGCACTGTCCGTGGCTCCGCAGCGGAACTCCGAGGGATGGACCCTGGCCAAGCGCCCGGGAAGCCCTTCGGCCGACGCTGCTTTCAAGGCGGCACTGGACCACTCGGACGCCGAGTAGCCGGATACCACCACAAGTTTCCTCGGAACCCACCTCTTTACGTGATAGCGAAGCGAGCGAGAAAGCAAACCCATGAGTGAAATTAGCCATAACGTCGACAAGAAACTGGTGTTGGCGACCGGTCGTGCACACCCTGAACTGGCCAAGGAAGTGGCGAAGGCGCTGGACACCGAGCTGCTGCCGATCAACACCTATGACTTCGCCAATGGCGAGATCTACGTTCGCTCGGACGAGTCGGTGCGTGGCAAGGACGTCTTCCTGATCCAGTCCTACCCGGCACCACTGAACAATTGGCTGATGGAACAGCTGATCATGATCGATTCGATGAAGCGCGCCAGCGCCCAGCGCATCACCGTCGTGGCACCGTTCTACCCGTACGCCCGCCAAGACAAGAAGGGCCGCGGCCGCGAGCCGATCTCGGCCCGTCTGGTGGCGGACCTGTTCAAGGCCGCCGGTGCCGACCGCGTGATCTCCTGCGACCTGCACACCGCCCAGATCCAGGGCTTCTTCGATGGCCCGGTGGATCACCTCTTCGCTTTCCCGCTGCTGGCTGACTACATCCGCGACAAGGTCGGCGCCGATGAGATTACCGTGGTGTCCCCGGATACCGGACGCGTACGTGTCGCCGAACAGTGGGCCGAACGCCTCGGTGGTGCCCCGTTGGCCTTCGTGCACAAGTCCCGGGATCTGACCGTGCCGAACCAGGCCGAGTCCAAGACCGTGGTGGGTCAGGTTGCTGGACGTACCGCGATCCTGATCGATGACATGATCGATACCGGAGGAACCATCGCCGGTGCGGTGCGCGTATTGAAGGAGGCCGGCGCCAAGGACGTGATTATTGCCGCGACCCACGCCGTGTTCTCGGATCCTGCTGCGCAACGCCTGGCCGAGTGCGGCGCCCGCGAGGTTGTCGTGACCAACACCCTGCCGATCCCTGCCGAGAAGCATTTCGAGAACCTGACCGTTCTGTCCATCGCCCCGCTACTGGCCCGCGCCATCAGCGAGGTGTTCACCGACGGTTCGGTGACCAATCTGTTCGACGGACGAGCCTAGAAGTACCCGCCACAGCGCAGGTGCAACCCGCAGGACCGCGGGGTGCACCTGCGGTGTGCTTTAACACGTGCCCCGGGTTCGGTGCAGCGCGTCGTGGCTGGTAGGATATATGACTGTGCCCAGGCGAGGGAAAAGGCTCTTCGGAGCCTGGACCGTTATCGACAAGGCCGGAAACGCTCGGTGGTTCCTCTTCTTTCGGACTCCGCCAGGTGCTTCCTTGGTCCACGCGAGGGCGACAAAGAAGCAACCTGAATCTAAGGAGAACACAATGAGCTCGATCAATCTTGATGCAGTAGTCCGCAGCGATTTCGGCAAGGGCGCTTCCCGCCAGGCCCGTCGCAACGCCCAGATCCCTGCCGTTGTCTACGGCGCGGGCTCCGAGCCACTGCATGTGCTGCTGCCATTCCACGAGACCACTCTGGCCGCACGTGACCGCTCGGTCGTGCTGGTGCTGAACGTCGACGGCAAGGAAATCAAGACCACCATCAAGGAACTGCAGGTCAACGCCTTGAGCCGCAACATCGACCACATCGACCTGATGGTTGCCGCCTAAGTATCATCCAGGCAAAATAGCTGGTCGTCATGAGCGATGAAACCTGGCTGGTAGCCGGGCTCGGGAATCCCGGGCCCGGCTACGCCGGTAATAGGCATAATGTTGGGCAGATGGTGCTTGATGAGTTGGCCGCCAGGGTGGGTGGAAAATACAAGTCCCACCCCTCACGTGCCCAGGTCATCCAGGGGCGCATGGGAATCGGCGGACCACGGTTGGTTTTGGCCAAGCCTGGGACCTACATGAACCTATCGGGGGGACCGGTAGGGAAGCTGGCCAAGTTCTTCGGTATCGAGCCGTCCCACGTGATCGTTGTGCACGACGAGGTTGACATTCCCTTCGACCAGATCAAGCTCAAGCTTGGCGGGGGAGAGGGGGGCCATAACGGGTTACGCGATATTTCCAAGGCGCTGGGCACCAAGGACTACCTGCGCGTGCGTGTTGGTGTCGGGCGGCCACCAGGACGTATGGAGACCGCTGATTGGGTTCTGCGTGATTTCTCCAAGGCCGAACGGGCCACCTTGCCGTTGCATATCGACCGTGCAGCGGATGCGGTGGAGCTGCTGATCAGCCATGGGTTGGAGCAGGGGCAGATGAAATTCCATACCGCTCCGTAACCTCAGAATCGATACTGACTAGGTTTTACATCAAATATTTACTGAACGGTAAATGTCCAGTTGTGCGCCTAAATAACGGCCTATAGGGTGGCTGGGTGGCGACGCTCGCGAAGCCTCATGAACGCCGGGAACAGACAGGCCATCCCCCAAATTTGGCCAACCCCCAAGTAGTCTGTTGCCGGCGTTCCACCTTTAAGGCTGGGAGTCCTAACTAAGGTGTCACTTAGATGTCAGTTCGCGTCCGTGATGGAATAATTAGAATACTTGGGCATCTCCTATTCACTTCTTTTTGGGACGTGCCATCATCCTCGATCTACCGGAGGGCCCGTGCAATTGGCAAGCATCACCGATCCAACCCTGCAGAAGCCGTTGACCAGCGTGGAAGTCGCACGAATCAAGGCGGACTTCGAAATCCTGGAACATCCGGTCGCCGGCAACGAGTTGGTGTACCTGGATTCGGGTGCCACCAGCCAGAAGCCACGCTGCGTGTATGAGGCGGAGCAACACTACTATGAGACCGCCAATGCCGCGGTCCACCGTGGTGCACACACCTTGGCGGTGGAAGCCACGGATATCTTCGAAAATGCCCGTGCCACTGTTTCCGCATTCATCGGCGCCGCACCCAATGAACTGGTGTGGACCTCTAATGCCACTGAGGCCCTGAACCTGCTGACCTATTCCTTCTCCAATGCGAGCATGGGTCGTGGGGGCGAAGCGGCCCAGCGGTTCGCTTTCGGTCCGGGGGATGAAATCCTGGTGACCGAATTGGAGCACCACGCCAACTTGATCCCATGGCAGGAACTGGCATTTAGAACCGGCGCCACGTTGCGTTATGTTCCGGTGGACCAGGATGGCGCGCTTCGTTATGAGTTGCTTGACGACCTGGTGAACGAGCGCACCAAGCTCGTCGCCTTCACGCACGTCTCCAACGTCCTGGGGACGATCACCGAGGTCCAGCGATTCGTGCAGGCCGCCCGCCGCGTGGGCGCATTGACCGTTTTGGACGGTTGCCAGTCGGTGCCGCACCTTCCCGTGGATGTGAAGCAACTGGACGTGGACTTCATGGCCTTTTCCGGGCACAAGATGCTCGGTCCAACCGGTATCGGTGGTTTGTATGGCAAGGCCGAATTGCTTGACGCCATGCCTCCCTTCTTGACCGGAGGGTCCATGATTACCCATGTGGATATGGAACGAGCCGAATACCTGCCGGCCCCGCAGCGTTTTGAAGCCGGGACCCAGCGCATCGCGCAGGTCCATGGCCTGGCCACCGCTGCGAGTTATCTGGAGGAAACCGGGATGCAGCGTATTGCCCAGTGGGAAGAGCACCTGGGCCACCTGCTGTACCAGGGCCTGTCGACCTTGGAAGGGGTACGGGTCTTCGGGCCGAAGGACGCTACGCGAATCGGCACGGTCCCCTTCGAAGTCATCGGTGTCCACCCGCATGATGTGGGCCAATACCTGGACTCCAGGGGAATTGCCGTGCGAGTGGGCCATCACTGCGCCCAGCCACTGCACCGGGCCCTGGGAGTCACCGCCACCACACGCGCGAGCACCTACTTGTACAACACCGAGGAGGACATCTCGCGGCTGCTTGAAGCCGTCGGGTCTGTCCGCGAGTATTTTGGAGTCTAAGTGAACGATCTCGACCAGCTGTACCAGCAGGTGATCCTGGACCATGCCAAGGCACGGAACGGAAGCCCGCTGCAGGAAGCCGCACCCGGACACCGCCATGGTGAATCCCACCAGCACAATCCGATCTGCGGGGACCAGATCAAAGTCCGTGTTGAATTGGGCGAGAACGGCAACCTGGATACGATCAGTTGGGAAGGTGAAGGCTGCTCGATCTCCATGGCTTCTGCCTCGGTACTCGCCGATCTGGCCACCGGGCTCAGCCGTGAGGACTTTCTGGACAAGCTCAACGTCTTCCGCGAAATGATGCGTTCACGGGGGACAATGGTCCCGGATGAGGACATCCTGGAGGATGCAGCGGCCTTTGTTGGCGTCTCAAAGTTCCCGGCACGCGTCAAATGCGCCATGTTGTCCTGGGTTGCCGCCGAAGCCGCCCTGCTGGCGGCACAGTAGGAACAGTATCTGGTCTACCGAGCGAGTGGTATGTTGCACAGGAACGGGCCCGAATCCCGGCAAGCGGCAATGATGGGTTTCTACACGATCAGCACATGAACATTCTGATGCCCCGCCCACATGGGCGGGGCATCGTTGTTCCCGCGGATAGCAGTCCAGTGACCGTTGACCCGGCTACCGGTGTGCGGGTCGCCAGGTCCATCCGTAGTGGACACCAGCCCTGAACCAGGGCCGCGGTGGCCCCCACCCACGCCAGGGCAAACCACCCGGGATATGGCTGTGCTCCGGCGAATCCGGGGATTCACCGGAGCACAGTCGGCTCAGTAGGGGAGGGGATCAGTCATCCTGCTGGTAGACGTCCGGGATGCCGTCCTTGTTCGCGTCCACGCGCTCACGTTCAGCGATCTCGCGGTACCGGCGATTGCGCGGTACCAGCCACAAGGCACCGAGAATCGCGGCCACCAGCGAACCGGCAAGGATCGCCACCTTGGCGTGTTCGTAGTGCTCGGACTGCAGCCCGAAGGACAATTCGGAGACCAACAGCGAAACGGTGAATCCGATAGCGGCCAGCAGCGTCACGCCCAGCAGGTCGCCCCACTTGGTGTCCTTGTCCAAGGAAGCTTTGGTGAATTTGGTGACGATCCACGTTGCGCCCATGATTCCGATCGGTTTGCCTAGAATCAGGCCCAAGACGATGCCCCAGAAGACCGGGTCGGTAAACAGTTCCGCGGCCGAATCCATGGAGATCACGGAGACGCCGGCGGCGAAGAAAGCGAACAATGGGATAGCGAAACCCGAGGACAGCGGCCGGAACCGGTGTTCGAACTCCTCGGCCAAACCGCGCCCACGGCCCGGGTGCCGGCGTTTGACCGGAACACAGAAGCCGAGCACCACACCGGCAATAGTGGCGTGGATCCCGGACCCGAAAATGAAGATCCAGGTGATCATTCCCAGGGGCAGCAGTAGCAACCAGGCCGCCCAGGCATGGTTGGCGAACAGCTTGCCGAAGGAATAAGCCAGGATTGTGAAGACGGCGATCGGGACCAAAGCCAGACCCAGGTAGTTAATTTGCAGGTCGTCGGTGAAGACGAAGGCGATGATCACGATGGCAATCAGATCGTCTACGACGGCCAGGGTCAACAGGAAGATCCGCAGGGGTGTGGGCAGCGAGGAGCCGATCACGGCCAGCACCGCCACCGCAAAGGCGATATCGGTAGCCGTGGGAATGGCCCAACCGCGTAGGGTTTCCTCCCCGGCGCTGAAGTTGATCGCGACGTAGATTAGCGCTGGTACCAGCACGCCACCGAAGGCGGCGGCGACGGGTACCACGGCCGTTTTGAAGTTCTTCAGATCGCCAATGGCGAACTCCTTCTTCAGCTCCAGCCCAACCAGGAAGAAGAAGATCGCCAGCAAGGCGTCGGCAGCCCAGTGCCCGATGGACAATTCAAGGTTCACCCCGAACAGTTCGGGCCCGAACTTGAAGTCACGCAAGGCAAAGTAGGATTCGTGCCAGGGTGAGTTCGCCCACAGCAGGGCGAGGATCGCTCCGGCGATGAGCAGCATACCGCCCACGGTTTCCTTGCGCAGGATTTTGCCGATGCGGATGAACTCGGAGTAACTCGGCCGGGAAAACAGGGGCTGTTGCCCCGGTGTCTGTGGTTTTGCCATTAAAGGGTCTCACTTACTACGTTAAATGAACTATTGCCGCCGACCAGACTTCCCGGCACACCAAGGTCTACAGTAGCGACATGCGGCGCAGGCCACAAGAAAGAGTCCGGAGGCCTTCCAGTGAAGGGCTCCGGACCGGGAATACTTCTGCGAGGCGAGACCTATTTGGCCAGCCAGGCGTTTACCTGCGCGGCCTGCATGTTCAAGGCCTTGCCCAAATACGGTTCGGCGGCCGAGGCGATCTTTCCACCGATGAACGGGATGGAGGAGGAAACCTTCGCGTCGATGGAGAAGGTGCTGCCATCGGCTGTTGCGCTCAAGCTCTCCGACCCGCTGACGCTGACCGGAACCCCTGCGACCGCGATGCTGACCGCGGCGGTGCGGTTTCCGGCGCTATCCGGGGCGCTCCATTTTTCCGTCTGGGTCACCTCGACCGAGGAACCCACAAACTTCTTCGCCATATCTGGCACCCGGTCAGTGGGCAGGGCGCGCACTGACACCAGGGTGAAGGACCCGGCGGTGTCCCCGGAGACCGAGAAATCGGTCAAGGTGCCCTTGGCCAGCGAAGTCAGGTGCTCGGCGAACCCGCGGTCGGTGAGCGTGGTGATGACGTCCTGGGTCGAATGGGGCATTTGCGTGCTTGCGTTCAGTGCCATGGATGTGTTGCCAATCCTTCATAAGTCGCAGCGGGTAACCACCGGCCTGCGAAGCCGGTGAATCGAACAGACTCCAGCCTACCGGCCATGAATGGTTAGGTAGGCTAGGAGGGCATGATGAAACGCCATTTGTCCCGAAGAGCGACCGCCATTCCTATTGCGGTCGCTACTGGAGTTGGATGGCCGGGTATGAGAGACCTGTTGCGAGAGGACCGCCAACTTAAATGAACCTGCACGGACTACATGACTTCCTGCGCAGTGAAACGTCTTTTAAGAGAATTCATGAGAACGCGGCCCGCCCGTATTCCACACGCAGCAACCAGATTGAAATCGCCGCGCCGGCGGGGATGCGCGCGATCATCGCCGCGCAGGTCAGCGACGCGCTGCTGGCAGGAAAGCACGACGGACTGGTATTGGTGGTCACGGCGACCGGACGCGAAGCCGAAGACGTCGCCACGTCGCTTGGCGCCTATATGGATCCACGTTCCGTAGCGGAATTCCCGTCCTGGGAAACGCTACCCCATGAGCGGTTGTCCCCACGCAGCGATACCGTCGGTCGTCGATTGGAAGTGCTGCGGCGGTTGGAGGACCGCGACCCGACGCTGAAGGTGGTGATCGCGCCGATTCGGGCGGTGCTGCAGCCACTGGTTGCCGGGCTTGGCGCATTGCGTCCGGTGAACCTGGACCTTGGCAGTGAGCCCGGGTTCGAAAATGTCATCAGGGATCTGGCGGCGGCCGCCTACGCACGGGTCGATATGGTCACCCACCGTGGCGAGTTCGCGGTCCGTGGCGGAATCATCGATGTTTTCCCGCCGACCCTGGACCATCCAGTACGTATCGACTTCTTCGGTGAGGAAATCGATTCCATCAGGTACTTCTCCATCGCCGACCAGCGTTCCACCAGCGACGAAGCGCCCACCTCCGTGACCGCCACTCCGTGCCGTGAACTGCTGATCACCCCCGGCGTGATGAGCCGGGCAGCCAAGCTGGCGCCCACGTTCCCCGCCGCAACGGACATGCTGACCAAGATCGCCGGTGGCATTGCGGTCGAGGGCATGGAGTCGCTGGCCCCGTTGCTGGTGGACAACATGGTACCGCTGACATCATTGCTGCCCGCATCCTCCATTGCGCTGGTTATGGAACCGGAACGGGTTCGAACACGCGCCCATGACCTGAACGAAACGAATGCCGAATTCCTGGCCGCGGCCTGGGCCTCTGCATCTGACGGGGCGAGCGCCCCGCTGGATTTATCCACGGCCGCTGTGGGCCGGCAACTCAGTGAAGGCGATTTTTCGTCGTTGACCGACACCGTGGCCAATGCGGAGAAGGCCGAGGTGTCCTGGTGGGCGGTGACCTCCCTGGGAGGGGACGAGGAACTGGGCCTGGGTGCCGAGACCATCAGGATGCACGCCCGTGAACCACGCGGTTACCAGGGCGATGTCGAGGAAATGATGCAGTTCATTTCCGGTCGAATCCGTGAGAAGTGGCGGATCGCGGTGGCGACCGAAGGCGCCGGTCCGGCGGCCCGGCTCTCGGAGCTTTTCGCCGAATACGGCATCCCGGCGCACCGGGTACCGGCCATCAGCCACGCCCCTACCGAGGGCCTGATCGAAATCACCCAGGCACAGGCCGGGCGCGGGTTCGTCTTCGATGAACTGAAATTCGGATTGCTGACCGAAGCCGACCTGTTGGGCCGATCCAGCGCGTATGCCCCGCGCGGCGGCGCGAAGATGGGTGCCAAACGCAAACGCAATGCGGTCGATCCGCTGTCGCTGGTAGCCGGGGACTTCATCGTTCACGAGCAGCACGGGATCGGGAAGTTCGTCGAACTGGTGGCCCGGAAGGTCGCCGGCTCCTCCCAGGACGCCAAACGCGAATACCTGGTGGTGGAGTACGCCCCGTCCAAGCGTGGCGCGCCGGGGGATCGGCTGTTTGTCCCCATGGACCAGCTGGATACCATTACCCGCTATGTGGGCGGTGAAGCCCCGAGCCTGTCGAAGATGGGCGGTTCGGACTGGGCCAGCACAAAGTCCAAGGCACGCAAGGCGGTCAAGGAGATTGCCGGGGACCTGATCAAGCTGTATTCGGCCCGGATGGCCAGCCGTGGTCACGCCTTCGGGCCCGATACCCCGTGGCAGGGGGAATTGGAAGAGGCCTTCGCCTACGTGGAAACCCCGGACCAGCTCACGGCCATCAACGAGGTCAAGGCGGATATGGAAAAGGAAATCCCGATGGACCGGTTGATTTCCGGTGATGTGGGATTCGGCAAGACCGAGATCGCGGTGCGCGCGGCCTTCAAGGCGGTGCAGGACTCCAAGCAGGTGGCCATGCTGGTCCCCACCACCCTGCTGGCATCACAGCACTACCAGACCTTCACCGAGCGCTATTCCGGGTTCCCGATCCGGGTCAAGGCTCTCTCGCGGTTCCAGACTCCAAAGGAAGCCAAGGAAGTGTTGGCCGGGCTCAAGGACGGCAGTATCGACATCGTCATCGGCACCCACCGGTTGCTGTCGAAGACCGTGGAGTTCAAGAACCTCGGGCTGGTGGTCATCGACGAGGAGCAGCGCTTTGGCGTCGAGCACAAGGAAGAACTGAAGAAGATGCGCACCAATGTCGATGTCCTGGCAATGAGCGCCACACCGATTCCGCGCACCCTGGAAATGAGCTTGACCGGTATCCGTGAGACCTCAACCCTGGCGACCCCGCCGGAGGAACGCCATCCGGTGCTCACCTATGTGGGTCCACGGTCCGACAAGCAGATTTCCGCGGCAATCCGCCGCGAGCTGATGCGTGACGGCCAGGTGTTCTTCGTCCATAACCGGGTCTCCTCGATCGAGCGGGTCGCCGCGGAGCTACGCGAAGTGGTTCCCGAGGCCCGGGTGGAGGTTGCCCACGGCAAGATGAGCGAGGCCAGGCTGGAGAAGATCATCCAGGATTTCTGGGAGCGCAAGTTCGATGTGCTGGTTTCCACCACCATTATCGAGACCGGGCTGGATATCGCCAACGCGAATACCTTGATCGTGGATCGTGCGAACAACTACGGCCTGTCCCAGTTGCACCAGTTGCGCGGTCGTGTGGGACGTGCCCGCGAGCGCGCCTACGCCTATTTCCTCTGGGATGCCGAAAAGCCGCTCGGGGAGGTTGCACTGGAACGGCTCAAGGCAGTGGCCGCCCACAACGAATTGGGGTCGGGCTACCAGCTGGCTATGAAGGACCTGGAACTGCGTGGTGCCGGCAACCTGTTGGGTGGGGAACAATCCGGTCATATCGCCGGGGTCGGTTTCGACCTGTACCTGCGCCTGGTCGGCGAAGCCGTCGCCGATTTCAAGGGCGAAGGGGAAACCGAGAGCACCGAAATGAAGATCGAGCTGCCGGTCAATGCGCACCTGCCGCACGACTACGTACCGGGCGAAAGGCTGCGCCTGGAGGCATACCGGAATATCGCCTCGGCCGAAACCCCCGAGGCCTTGGCCGGGGTCAGCGAGGAACTCGTGGACCGGTACGGGAAACTGCCGGTGCCGGTACAGAACCTGTTGCGTGTCGCGGCCTTGCGGATCAGGGCCCGCGCCGTGGGGCTGACAGATATCCAGCAGATCGGCAACAACATCAAGGTGGCCCCGGCCAAGATCGAGGACCTGCCGGCCTCCCGCCAGGTCCGCCTGGAACGGTTGTACCCCGGGGCAACGAACAAGCCCGCGTTGCAGGCGATCTTCTTCGACAAGCCGCGGACCTCACCTATCGGAGGCAGGCCGCTGGCCGACGAGGAGATCCTGGACTGGGCGGAGAAACTGCTCTACAACCTGTTTGAGCCCGTCGCGGCCCCCACGGCATAGAACCGCGTCCACGGTTGGGGGATCCGGGTACCGCGTCTACCGGCGCGGCACCCTTCACCGCAGGTGATGGAAGGATCACGGATGCTCCTCCCGTAGCATGCCGATGGCGGGTAGTTCCCTGAGGAACTACCCGCCATCGGCATGTCGGTGCTAGGTGGGGCTTGCTACCCCACGATTCGCGTGCCGGCCAGGTGCTACTTGCTTTCCTTGAAGGCAGGCTCCGAGGAATCGGCACGGCCCATGAAGTGCATCGGGATGGCGAATGCCAAAGACACCAGCAGGAAACAAGCGATCGATGGAATCCAAGCCTGTTCCAGCGTCCAGAACGACAGTGAGTAGATGCCGGCCCCGAACAAGACGAGGAAAATCACGAAGTTGACGATGTTGCCAGCCAGGCGCCCCTCGCCGGAATGGGCGACGTTCTTGCCGTTCGAGTACACTTTTTCTCCTTGTGGAACGAGTGGTCGCGTCCGGTTAGTAGCCGGAACCGCTTTGTCCTCCCTCTAGGATAGCAACTCCTGAGCTGGAACCCAGACGTGTTGCGCCGGCGGCAATCATGGCCCGAGCGGTTTCGGCGCTGCGGACTCCTCCGGAGGCCTTGACACCCAGATCCGGGCCGACGGTGCGGCGCATCAGATCCACATCCTCCACGGTGGCACCACCGCTGGAAAAGCCGGTGGAGGTCTTCACGAAATCCGCACCGGCGGCCTTGGCTGACTCGCAGGCCAGGACCTTGGCGGTCTCGTCAAGCAAGCAGGTTTCGATGATGACCTTCAAGATCGCGCCGCCTTCGTGCGCCGCCTGGGCAACAGCGAAAATGTCGTTGACCAGGGCGTCCCTGTCACCGCGAAGGGCTGCGGCGACATCGATGACCATGTCGATCTCGTTGGCTCCATCGGCTACGGCCTGTTTCGTTTCGAAAACCTTGGCCGCAGTGGTGGTAGCGCCCAATGGGAAACCGATCACCGAACAGGTCAGTACGGTGCTGTCCTCCAGTTCATGGGCCACCGTGGAAACCCAGAGCGGGTTCACGCACACGGATTTGAAGTTGTACTGCTTGGCTTCGGAGCAGATCTGCACGATCTGCTCCCGTGAGGCGTTTTGGGCCAGCAGGGTGTGATCGATGTAACCGGCGATTTCCTGGAGCGTCAGTTCAGACATGTTCATCCTCGTTAAATTGTTGGAGTTTCGGTATTCATCTCTGGCAGATCAGCGAAGAAGGTTGCCAACTCGGTTTTGATCAGCGCACATTCATTCTGGGCGTGCTCGCGTAGTGTAGCCAACGAATCCCCGGGGCCCACCGGTGCCACCGTTTCGATATAGCATTTGAGCTTCGGTTCGGTGCCCGAGGGGCGCACGATCACCCGGGCACGGTTGGCGGTGTGCAGCACCACGGCATCGGTAGCCGGAAGGTCGGCACTGGCCCGGGTCAGGTCCACGACCTCGGTAATCCTGGACCCTGCCAGTTCCAACGGGGCACTGGTGCGTACCCGTTGCATCAATACGCCTATGCGCGACAGGTCGGTAAAGCGCAGGGACAGCTGGTCGGTGATGTGTACCCCATGGGCTACTGCCAGCTCGTCCAGCCGTTGCAACAACGAGGAACCGGCTTCCTTGAGCAGGCTGGCTAGTTCGGCCAGCACCAGGCCCGCGGAGATCCCGTCCTTGTCGCGGACCAGTTCCGGGGCTACGCAGTAGCCCAGCGCCTCCTCGTAACCGAATCCCAGCTGGCGAACCCGGGAGATCCACTTGAAGCCGGTCAACGTCTCGCTATGTGCGCGGTTCGCGGCCGCGGCGATGGAAGCCAGCATCCGGGAAGAGACGATGGAGTTGGCCAGCACCTTCTCGGGTTCCAACCGGATCGACAGGTAGTCGCCAAGCAGCCACCCCACTTCATCCCCGCGCAACATCCGCCACCCGTGGGCGGTGGCCACGGCCGCGGCGCAGCGATCGGCGTCCGGGTCATTGGCGATCACCAGATCGGCGTCGAGCTTCGCAGCCAGGGCCAGGGACAGGTCGATGGCACCGGGTTCCTCGGGGTTGGGAAACTGCACGGTGGGGAAGTCCGGGTCAGGTGCGGCCTGTTCGGCCACCTGGTGGGTATCACTGAACCCGGCGTTGGCCAGTGCCTGGGCCATGGCATGCCCGCCGACCCCGTGCATGGCACTGAGCACGATGCGCAGCTGGGACCGGGTCCGGGCGTTATCCTCGCCGGGGGAAGGTATCACCGAGGCGATGGCGGCCAGGTAGGCAGCCTCGATATCACCCGGTTCCCCGGCACCCGGAAGTACGGTCCACCCCGTCGTGGCCAGGGGAATCTCGTGGATCGGCTCATCGTGGAGGATCAGCGAGGCGATCTCCGAATCGATCGGAGCAACGATCTGGGCCCCACGTCCTTCCTCATCGGTGACCCTGCCGCCCACGTAGACCTTGTACCCGTTATCCTCGGGAGGGTTGTGGCTGGCGGTGACCATCACCCCGGCCTCGGCATCCAGAGTGCGTACGGCCCAGGCCAGTACCGGGGTCGGCAGGGCCGAAGGCATCAGGTACACCTCGAATCCGGCAGCGGTGAAGATCGCGGCAGAGTCCTCGGCGAACTCGCGGGAGTTGTACCGGGCATCGAATCCCACCACCACCTTGGGGCGGTAGCTCCCGGCAGCCCGGTTGGCCAGGAACCGAACGATTCCGGAGGCGGTGCGCCGGACCACCATGCGGTTCATCCGCATCGGCCCGGCACCCAGGGCCGCACGCAACCCAGCGGTTCCGAAGGCCAGGTTTCCGCAGAAACGATCGGCGAGCTCGGCCAGGGCCGCCGCGTCGGCGGATCGAGCCCGCGTGAGAAGCGCGTTCAGCTCACGGCGGGTCTGCGGATCCGGGTCGTCGGACGCCCAGGCGCTGGCCACGGTCAGTAGCCGGTTGGTCTCGGGGGTTTGCATCGGAAAATGCCTGCCTTTATGGGGTGCGGGAGTTGGTGACGTGCAAACACGTCGGGGCTAGAAACGGGCGATGATCTCCGCCAGCAGCCTGGAGATGTGTGGGCCGGCAGCCTGTCCGGCCTCGATGACCTCCTCATGGCTCAGCGGCACCTCGCTGATTCCGGCGGCCAGGTTGGTCACCAGTGAGATCCCGAAGACCTCCATCCCGGCGTGGCGGGCGGCAATGGCTTCCAAGGCGGTGGACATGCCCACCAGGTCGGCACCGATCACCTTCGCGTACCGCACCTCGGCTGGGGTTTCATAGTGAGGTCCGGTGAACTGGGCGTACACACCCTCATTCAGACTCGGATCCACTTCACGGGCAATGGCACGCAACCGTGAGGAATACAAATCTGTCAGGTCCACGAAAGTGGCACCTTCCAGCGGGGAAGTGGCGGTCAGGTTGATGTGGTCGGAGATCAGTACCGGGGTGCCCGGGGTCCATGCAGGATTCAGCCCGCCGCACCCGTTGGTGAGCACCAGTTGCGAGCAGCCGGCCGCCGCGGCGGTGCGGATCGGGTGAACCACCGAGCGTACCCCGCGTCCCTCGTAGAAGTGCGTACGCGCCCCCAGTACCAGTACCCGCTTTCCGGTGGGGGTCAGGATGGAGGCGATATGGCCCTTGTGTCCCGGCACGGCCGGGGCATGGAAGCCGGGAATCTGGGCGGCATCCAGGGTGTGGGTGGTTTCACCAATCAGCTCGGCGGCCTGGCCCCAACCGGAGCCGAGCACCACCGCGGTGTCGTGCTGCGCCACCCCGGTGGCCTGGGCGATGGCGGCCGCGGCTTCGCTGGCCAGGGCAATGGGATCAATGTCGAAAGTAGTCACTGTATTACGCTACCGTCCGGTATGCGATTTTGTCAGTTGTCCATCGGCTGATATCGGCGGAACTGGACGAAGGTGCGCCGAAGCGGCCAAATGAGAGACAATGGAGTACGTGAGCACACAACGCAGGATTGAAGCAACCAGACTTGTCATTATCGGCGGCGGACCCGGCGGCTATGAAGCCGCCATCGGGGCCGCCCAGCTGGGTGCCAACGTCACCATTGTCGAACGGGCCGGGATGGGCGGTTCGGCGGTCTTGACCGACGTGGTCCCCTCGAAGACCCTGATCGCCACGGCCGATGTGGTGCGCCGGGCCAAGCATTCATCGAGTTTCGGGGTGATGATCGAGGGCCTGGACAACGCGGAAACCGACTTTGCCGTGGTCAACCACCGCCTGTTGGACCTGGCCAAGGAGCAGTCCGCGGATATCCGTAACGGGTTGGAACGCGCCGGGGTGCGCATCATTATCGGTGAGGGTCGCCTGCTCGATGCCCACACGGTAGAGGTCAATCGCCCCGACGGGAGTACCGAAACCCTGGACGCCGACGCGGTCCTGCTGGCCACCGGCGCCCACCCCCGCGAGCTTCCCACCGCCAAGCCGGATGGCGAGCGGATCTTCAACTGGACCCAGATCTACAACATGAACGAGGTGCCCGAGCACCTGATCGTCATCGGTTCCGGTGTCACCGGAGCCGAATTCGCCTCGGCTTACAACCTGCTCGGTGCCAAGGTCACCCTGGTTTCCTCCCGTGACCGGGTGCTACCCGGCGAGGACGCCGATGCGGCCGGGGTGCTGGAGGATGTCTTCAAGCGCAATGGCCTGAACGTGGTCTCCCAGGCCCGCGCCGAGGCGGTCACCCGTGACGGGGACAAGGTGCTGGTCACCCTGGCCGACGGGCGCATATTGGAAGGCAGCCATTGCCTGGTTGCGGTGGGTTCCATCCCGAATACCAAGGGGCTGGGGCTGGAGGAAGCCGGCGTGCAGCTGACCGAGTCCGGCCATATCAAGGTCGATGGCGTTTCACGCACTACCGCGAACAACGTCTACGCGGCCGGGGACTGCACCGGCATCTTCGCGCTGGCTTCGGTTGCGGCCATGCAGGGGCGCATCGCCGTGGCCCACCTGCTGGGGGACTCGGTCAAGCCGATCAACCTCAACCTGGTGTCCTCGAACATCTTCACCTCCCCGGAGATCGCCACAGTGGGAGTCTCCCAACGGGCCGTGGCCGAGGGCAAGTACCAGGCGAATATCGTCAAGGTCGACCTGGCCACCAATGCCCGGGCCAAGATGATGAATATGGAAGAGGGATTCGTCAAGATCGTCTCCCGCAAAGGCTCGGGGACCGTGATCGGCGGCGTGGTGGTCGCCCCGCGCGCCAGCGAGTTGATCTATTCCCTGGCGCTGGCCGTGCAGAACAACCTGCATGTGGATGACGTGGCCGAAACCTTCACCGTCTACCCGTCGCTGGCGGGTTCGCTGGCCGAGGCTGCGCGACGCCTGCACCGCCACATGTAGACCCGTTCGCGGACGGTCCGGTGGACTGGATACCAGCTACCGTACCGATCCGCCGACATGGTCTTCAAGATAACGCTGAAGGTTGGCCAGGGAGTGAGGACATGCCCTGCTGGTGATCTGCCGGCGGGATTCCCCTGGGGACATTCTCGGCTGTCATGCCCAGCAGGCGGCCCTCCACCGTCGGCTCGATCCGCCAGGCAATGGTCATCCTCCCGGAGTAGGCCGGGTCCCCGGATACGAATCGAACCGCGAATCCGAAGCAGCGTTCAGGAAGCATCTCGGTGACCTTGCCCGGGATGCGATCGTGATCGGCGCCGGTCCTACCCACGGCGGAGCCTGCATCCAGATAGGTCAGGATGATCTCCACGCGGCCTCCGATCCAGGGTTCGAAGGCGGCAACCTTGCCTGTCATCCCCTTCGGTGGCAGCCAGGTGGCCACCGCCGACCCTTCGGTCAATGCATTGAAGACCGTGTGTGGCGGGTCGGGAAATGCCCGCGACACTCTGTCGATGCGTGTCGTGGGCACAGCCTAGCGGGATAACGGGCAATGAACCGGCCAACGTGTTTATCGAATTTAACGAATCCCGGGATTTCCGCCTGTTTGGGCAGCACCACGATCCACAGGTCCACATTTTGGACACCCGAATCCAATATCTGGACAAGTGCGAGTAGCCTGAATAAGTACGATTTATGATTCTTCACGCACCTCAGAGGAGACGCACCCATGTCTCAGGTCAGTAACCAGGCACCACCGAAGGAGAACACGCGTGGCCGCGTGCTTTTCGCTTCAATGATCGGCACGACTGTCGAGTTCTTCGACTTCTATGCCTACGCCACCGCATCGGTTCTGGTCTTTCCAGCCTTGTTCTTCCCGAACGCCACGACCATCAATGCGATCCTTTCCTCCTTCGCGATCTTTGGTGTTGCCTTCCTGGCACGTCCACTGGGCTCGATCGTCTTCGGGCACTACGGTGACAAGCTGGGGCGCAAGGGCACCCTGGTTGCTTCCCTGCTGACCATGGGCATCGCCACCTTCCTGATCGGCTTCCTGCCACCGGCACAGGGCAACTGGGTTATCCTGGCACCGACCCTGCTGGTGCTGTTGCGCTTCGCCCAGGGCCTGGCACTGGGTGGCGAATGGTCCGGTGCCGCATTGCTGGCCACCGAGAACGCCCCGAAGAACCGTCGGGCCGTCTACGGTACCTTCCCGCAACTCGGCGCTCCGGTTGGGTTCATCATCGCGAACCTGATGTTCGTGGTCCTGCAGACCCAGCTGTCGCCCGAAGCATTCCTGGCCTGGGGCTGGCGCGTGCCGTTCTGGTTCTCCCTGGTCATGGTGATCATCGGTTTGTGGGTCCGCCTGAAGCTGGTTGAATCCAACTCCTTCCAGAAGGTCGTCGAGCAGAAGAAGGTCGTCAAGTCACCGATCAGCGTGACCATGAGGAAACATTGGCGCCCGGTGATTGCCGGCACCTTCATCATGTTTGCCACCTATGTGCTCTTCTACCTGATGACCTCCTTCACCTTGACCTACGGCACGGCTCCGGCAACCGAGGAGCAGGCGCGCGCCGCGGCCGAGGCTTCGGGAAAGACCTTCGATCCGGCCGGCTTCGTCCCCGGCCTTGGCATCGACCGGCCGGAGTTCCTGACAATGCTGATCATCGGTGTGGTTTTCTTCGGTATCTTCACGATGGTCTCCGGCCCCTTGGCCGAAAAATACGGCCGCCGCAAGTTCCTGATCTACGTCTCTCTGGCCATCCTGGTGTTTGGTTTGGCCTGGACCCTGTTCTTCGGACCGGGCAAGGGCGCCGCCATGGCCGGTTTGATTGTGGGCTTCACGCTGATGGGCCTGACTTTCGGTCCAATGGCCGCCTACCTGCCTGAGCTGTTCCCCTCCAACGTCCGCTACACCGGTTCGGCCGTGGCCTACAACCTGTCTTCGGTCCTTGGCGCCGCACCGGCTTCCTTCGTGGCGATCGCCCTCTGGAGTGCCGGCAGTGGAAGCACCCTCGGGGTCGGAATCTACCTGGCTGCCGGGGCCGTCGCGACACTGATCGCGCTGTTCATGACCCGCGATACCAAGGACATCGATATCGAGAATTACGTCGACTAACCCTGACGAGGTTTCTCGTGCTGAAAGTGCGGCCGGTGGTTCCCCTGCGAACTACCGGCCGCACCCATTTTCCTGAACCGGCACCAGCATTCCGGGACGTGGTGCTGGGCGCGTACGCACGGCGCACTGCCCGAGCCAAGCCGGTTCTGTCGGAGCCGGCCCGTACCACCGGCGATGGTTGCCCTGAGAGGAATGCCCGCCGGGAGTACGACACGTCTAGATGCAACACCAGTCTTTGGCCTCGGGGAATCCGCCAGGTCTGTCCGATCTCTCATTTCCATGTCATGCACACAGTTCGTCGGTTGAGGAGGGATTCGGCGGTTCACCAACCAAAGGATGATGTGCGTTGAATTCATGTGGTGGGAAGCAGGGACTGAATGGGCCGGGTCCCGCCCGAATGGAGATGCTCTTCTTTCGCGCAGGGAGACGATCTTCAAGGGGAACCGGTGACCCGTGCACAGGTGGATGGGAATAACGCCGGAGCGGCTCCGGCACGGTCTTCCGGTCGTGATTCCGAAGATCATTGGCTCGATATCGATCCGGTGTTGACGTTGCGAACCAATGCGGCCATTGAACATGTCGTTCCGGCATCCATGTGGTACCGAATACCTGGACTGGACCCAAAAAATCTGTTGACGGTGGCCAAAGGATCGGCCAAGGCAGTCTACAAGCGATCCAAGCCCCTTCGGCGTCCGCACGGGGCATGGCGTGGCAAGCGGAGCTCACGCCCCGAGAAGCAGACCAGTGAGTCACAGTTCCCGAATGTCCCCGTGCAGGAATGAACCCCACCCCAGCGTGGGCACGGCGTCGCCCGATTTTCCCCGCCAGTCTGGCTGAGCCGGAAGCACTTCGCTGAGCTTTGCCGTCCCGTGCCCGGGTATCGCCAGCTACCCGGCAGTTCTACACCGGGGATCTACATGGATTCGCTGTAGGGAATGACCACGACTTGGACCCCATCCTCGTAGATGACCTGCCCGGGATCAGCGCTCTCTACCCGGACACAGCCGACGCCGTGGGCCCGCAAGAGGCCCAGATAGGGAACAACCCGCTCGATTAAATGCGTGGCCGATTCCTTGAACCAGGCGCTGGTTACCGGGTTCAGGCCGGTATCGTACACCTGGGGACTGGTTTGGGCCGGATCCGGATAGGCGTCATTGAACCAGTCATTGTGACGACGCCATAGGGTCCACTCTTCCTTGCTCAGGCTCCCGCTATGCGCCAGGCCGTTGGCCAGCCCGAAGACGCCAATGTGCAGGCCTCGTTTATTCGGAACAGGCGATTGGAATCGAACGTACACTTGGGCACCGTGGCCTTTCCATTGGGCAACCGAAAACAGTACATCACGAAGTCACCAGGTCCTGGCGACTCGGCCCCCGAAACATTGAACACGATATCGCCGAGAAACCGGCTCCCGCCGATTTACACGGTCCGCGGGACCACGAAGTACCAGCTGCCCTGTCCGGTTCGTTCACCCCGCGGTTTTGCGCGGTGGCAGCCCGTAGGCCTGTAGGCACCCACGGAACCAAAGGTCTCACGGATCCTGTTCCCTCGTCTCGCGCGCGGCAAGGGAACCATAAGGCACAGGATAATGGCCGCCCAGCGTGCTCCGGCGCTATGGGGTGCCATTTGCCGACTGGAGACGTCGGTGTACCGGCAAGCTCAGGCCTATTGGGCCCTAGAATGGTCGCACCACGTGATACGACGCCGGGTGCTGTGTTCTGGTATGGGCAGGATAAGAGGGAGGTAGGCCGATGAAGATTGCCGTTGCCGGGGGAACCGGAACCATTGGGCAGCTGGTTGTTGCAGCCGCAGACGAGGCCGGGCATGAAACTGTCGTCCTGGCACGAAGTACCGGGACGGATCTGCGCGATGCCAGGGAGCTGGAGCCAAAGCTACGCGGTGTGGACACGGTCATCGATGTGACTAGTACGGGAACCATGTCCACCGCCCGGGCGGTGGAATTTTTCGGCACCGTCACCTCCAACCTGCTCAGGGCAGGGCGTGCAGCGGGAGTAGGCCACCATGTGGCCTTGTCGATCGTCGGTGCCCTGGAAGTGAACGCGAGCTACTATGCAGGAAAGGCCGCCCAGGAGCGGATGCTGCTCAGCCAACCCGGAGGCTACTCGCTGCTGCGCACTACCCAATTCCACGAGTTCGCGGCCCAGATGGTCCAACGCATGGGGCGTGGGCCGGTGCAACTGGCACCAATCATGCTTTCCCAACCCATTGCCGGGACCGAGGTTGCCGATGAGCTGATCCGCCTGGCGGAATCCGGACCAGAGGGGGAAGTCGCCGACCTGGCAGGACCTCGGGAGGAGAAGATGCCCCGGATGGTCAAGGCCTACCGGGAAGCCTCGGGATCCCCGGCCCGGGTGTTGGCTGTTCCCGTGCCCGGCGCAATGGGCAAGGCCATGCGCGATGGCAGCCTCCTGGCCGGGCAGGGTGCCCGGCTGAGGACCCTGACATTCGACGACTGGCTGGCGGGTCAACAACACTAGCCGTCGCAACGGGTGGCCTCGGTCGGCTGCGCCAGGTTCCCGCACCGCCGATCACGTTCCGGAAGTTGCAAGGGCCGGGTCCGCGCAATCTGCACGAACCCGGCCCTTGACTAAGGCGATTACTTGTCGTCGTTAATCGTGGCGATCATGGCCCCGGCTGACAGGGTCTCGCCCGGCGTCACCTTCAACCCGGAGACGATTCCGTCACGGTGGGCGGTGATCGGCTGTTCCATCTTCATGGCTTCCAGCACCACAATCAAGTCACCCTGGGTCACCGGGTCCCCGTCCTCAACGGCGACCTTCACGATGGTGCCCTGCATGGGGGAGAGCAACTCGGCACTGTTCGCGGCGGCCCCGGCAGCGCCCTTGCGGGCTCCCTTGCTGCGGGCCTTCTTCTTTGCCGCACCGTTCTTCGCTGCCGTGCCGTCGGCGATGGCCCCAATTGACGCGGGCAGGGTCACTTCCAGACGCTTTCCGCTGACCTCGACGGTCAGCGTGGTGCGCTCAGCGGCTTCCTCGGTATCAACCACGCCGGCAGTGAACGGTTCGATATGTGCCTCGAACTCGGTCTCGATCCAGCGGGTATGGACGGTGAAGGACCCGGTTTCCGGGACAAAGGCCGGATCGCTCATCACTGCGCGGTGGAACGGCAGGACGGTCGCCATACCCTCGATACGGAATTCCTCAAGGGCACGACGGGCACGGGCCGCGGCCACCTCGCGGGTGGAGCCGGTGACGATCAGCTTGGAAATCATCGAGTCGAAGTTCCCCGAGACGCTCTCCCCGGATTCGATACCGGAGTCGATGCGTACACCCGGACCGGAGGGCACACTCATGGCGGTGATGGTCCCCGGGGTGGGCAGGAAACCCCGACCGGCATCCTCGCCATTGATGCGGAATTCGAAGGAGTGCCCGCGGATTTCAGGGTCGTCGTAGCCAAGCTCCTCGCCACGGGCCAATCGGAACTGCTCGCGCACCAGATCGATCCCGGTGACCTCCTCGGAAACCGGGTGCTCAACCTGCAACCGGGTGTTGACCTCCAGGAAAGAGATCACCCCGTCCTGGCCAACCAGGAATTCGCAGGTTCCGGCCCCAACGTAACCGGCCTCCTTCAAGATATCCTTCGAGGCCTCGTACAGGCGTGTGACCTGTTCCTCGCTCAGGAAGGGGGCCGGGGCCTCTTCCACCAGCTTCTGGTTACGGCGTTGCAGCGAGCAGTCACGAGTGGAAATGACCACAACGTGGCCGCTGGAATCGGCCAGGCACTGGGTTTCCACGTGACGTGGGGCATCGAGGAACCGTTCGATAAAGCACTCACCACGCCCGAAGGCCGCGGTCGCCTCACGTACGGCAGATTCGTAGAGCTCGCCGATGCTTTCGCGTTCACGTACCACCTTGATGCCGCGGCCGCCGCCACCGTAGGCGGCCTTGATGGCCAGCGGCAGGCCGTGTTCGTCGGCGAAGGCGTAGACCTCATCGGCTGAAGCCACCGGGTTCTTGGTGCCAGGCACCAACGGTGCGCCGACCTTCTCGGCGATGTGTCGGGCCTGCACCTTGTCACCGAGTTGCTCGATGGCTGAGGGAGGGGGGCCGATCCAGGTCAACCCCGCGTTGATGACCGCCTGGGCGAACTCGGCGTTTTCGGCGAGGAATCCGTAGCCCGGGTGGACGGCATCGGCGCCGGAACGTTCGGCGACATCCAGGATCTTCTCAATGCGAAGGTACGAGTCGGCTGCGGTCGTGCCGCCCAGCGAGTAGGCCTCGTCGGCCAGCCGGACATGCAGTGCATCGCGATCCGAATCGGCGTAGACGGCAACCGATTCGATGCCCTCATCTCGGGCGGCACGGATGATGCGCACCGCAATCTCGCCACGATTGGCGATCAACACCTTCGTCAATGGGTTCATTGGTGAGCCTTGTCTTCAAAGTTACAGTTCACTTCCGTATGGGAGCCTATCTGTTTTGTGGGAACTATATGTACAAACCCGCCCTAGGGCGGGTGAGCCGCGTAGATTTTTGTAGGAACCCTACAAGAGGCGCGGTCCGGGGGAGACCGGTGTCACAGCCCCGGGGCCGGTGTAGTGCCTCCCCTCAGATCGATTCCCTCGGAAGGGCTTGGGTAGGATCCTGACATATGGCCGAGGATGTGGAAGCGGGACCGGGATGGATCATTAGCGGGACGGATCTGCGACCGCGTATCACCGACCTGGAGTTGTTCCGCGCCGGGGTCGCGGATGACCCCCTGGCCCAGGTGCTGGAGTTGTTGTGGATCGGCCGTGCCGCCCGGGCGCTGGTGTTGCTGCCGGCGCAGGACCAGTCCGTCCGCGTGCGCGCGCTGACAGCCGACTGCCTCCGGGACCTGGGGCACGGGCAAAGTGCCCTGGAAATCTATGATGCGCTGATTACCGAGACCGGCGGTACGGGCTACGAGGCGGTTATGCTACAGCATCGCGGGAAAGTCCACCTGGAGTTGGGGGATATCCCCGCTGCCAGGACTGACTTCCAACGCAGTGTACGGCTCCGGCATGACGGGGATCCTGCCCTGCTGGCTTCCGCGGAACAGGCGCTGGAGGTGGCCGGGGAACGTGAAAGGGAGAGGGGGCGGACGGGCCTAGAGTGAGCGGCCACGGTGCCGCCGCACGGCGGCCCGGTTGGCGCAACGCACCGAGCAGTAGCGCTGCCTCCCGTTTCGGGTCACGTCCACCACTACCCGGGTGCAGGGTTCGGCCCCGCAGCGTCGAAGCCGGTGCATGCCCCGGGTGGTCAGGTGCAGTGCGGTTCCCACGCAGATCACCGAGCGCAAAACCTGTGGCATGCGCTGGCCATCGTCCCGGTAATGCAGATGCCAGCCTTCGTCGTCATGGTCCACCAGGCGCGGGTAGGCGGCAGCCTGTGCCATCTGGGTGTTGAGTAGCCCGGCGCGTGCCGGATCGTTGTCGGCATCAACGATCCGGAGCCAGTCATCGATCACCAGACGGGTTTCCCGGTGGTCCGCAGGGTGCGAGGGAAAGGGCATGGTCATCCCGGACTCACGGGTCCTGGCTTCGATGCCGTCACGGTCGGCCGGCCAGTCGTTGGCCAGCGACGCGGCGAGCAGCACCGCATATTCTCCGTAAGGGTTGAGTTGCATAAGGGCATTACATCATGCTGGATCCATGATGATCAATACCCGCACAGTCCAGAAGACATCCACCGTATCCCGGCCTCATGTGGAGCATCCGTGGATGCTTGAATCGCGGCATTACAGCTCGGAGGGGCAGGTGCTCTACCTGTGGTGCCCGAAGTGCGATTCGCGGCGCATCGACCTGCACCCGCAGGGGGAGCAAGCCGTACCCCAGAGCCGGGCCTTCGGTGGCCGGGACGAGGGATTGGGTGGGTGATTCCCGGGCTCGTGCCGTGCTGGATGGAGCAGGGGTGTAGCGGCGGCATCGACTGGCTCATGTTGGGTCAGAGTGAATCAAGTGTGATTCCGGGTACGGCTTCGGGGCAAAGTAGCCCAAGAACTGTTTCCAGGTGGGCTTGTGCTGACTTGGCTAGCTGTGTGTGCAGGCCCACGAAGATCTCACGGGCCGGAGCGAGCGGCCACTGTGCTGGGAGTATTTCAATGGGCAGGTCCGGGTCATCCCAGGGAAAGGCGCGCCAAAGGTCCATGACCTGAACCCTAATCCTGAAGGCCTCGACGTCGGTGAATCCTGGTTGGTCCGCCTGTGGGAGCAGCGGCTTATACGTTTCGATGAAATCAAGGTAGCGCTCGGGGGCTTGATCCAGGTTCCATGCTTCACCGGGGTACCTTCCGTGCAGTTCGTCCTCATTCATTCGGAAAACCAAGTAATCGTCCAACCCAAAGCCGCGGCAGGCTGCCACGACATCGGCGGTGCGATCATGCGGACTGACCCAGAGGGCGCCGTAGAGCGGGGCGAATCCCAGCCAACGTAGGCGTGAGCGAAAGGACTCGCGCAGATCCCGGGAGGTTTCGGGAATTGTGAAAGCCGTGGCGGTCCATTTCCTGTCCCAGTGTCGCGTCGGGTCGCCGAAGCTGGAGAACTGCTCGAACCCCGCTTCCAGTCGAGCCAGCGCGTCGGGGGTGAAACGGTACTTCGAACTGCGCCCGCCCCCTGATTGCTCCAGTACGCCGCGGCCGGTCAGTCTGCTTAGTGCTGCGGCGACCGCCGATTGACTGATGTCCAGATCCGCTGCCAGTTGCTTGACGGCTCGTGCCGGGAGCCACATCTCCGTATGCCGCCAGAACTCGCCAAGCATGGTGACCAGCAGGTGTTGCGTGTTTCCGCCCTTCTGGGGACGGGGGAAATCGACGACGTGTTCATCGGCCGAACGTGTACTCGAAGGCATGCTGCATTATCCCCGGAAGCGGAGAGTCCGGGCAAACCCAGAAATATCTTTGCAGTTATCTTGACGTACGTCGAAAAGTCTTCGTAGGATCATTGCTTGTAAGTGATCGACAGCACACCACTTTATGGTTCGCATCACACAATCGCCTCAGCCCCTCTACACGCCCAGGAGAACATCGATGTCCTTGCACTCAACCGCACCCGGTGCGGATCCTGCCCCGCAGCCCACCGGCAGCGACACACCCGGAGCAACCGAAGGTACCCATGCCCGCAAGACCGCTACCGCCTCTTTCATCGGAAGCACGCTGGAATACTACGACTTCTTCATCTACGGTTCGGCCTCGGCGCTGGTCTTCAACCGGATCTTTTTCCCCGATATCGATCCGTTCATCGGCACCATCCTGTCCATGGCCACCATCGGCATCGGCTACGTGGTGCGGCCCGTTGCCGCAGCGGTCATCGGCCACTTCGGTGATCGAGTGGGGCGTAAGCAGATGCTGGTGCTCACCCTGGTCATGATGGGTGTGTCGACCTTCCTGATCGGGTGCCTGCCGCCAACCGCCATGATTGGTACCCTGGCTCCGGTGCTGCTGGTGACATTGCGCATCGTCCAGGGCATCTCGGCTGCCGGCGAGTCCATTGGGGCAGTCACCATGTCCCTGGAGCATGCCCCAAGCAACAAGCGTGCCTTCTATGCCAGTTGGGTCAATACCGGGGCGGTCGCCGGGATCCTGCTCGCTTCGCTGGCCTTCATGCTGGTGGCCCTGCTGCCCGACGAGCACCTGCTGTCCTGGGGTTGGCGCATCCCGTTCCTGGCCAGCATCGTCGTCGCGGCCGTGGGACTCTACATCCGGGCAACCCTGCCGGACTCCGAGGTCTTCGAACAGACTAAGGAGCAGGACACGCGGAACGAACTGCCGCTGAAGGTCGTCTTCCGCGATCACTGGCGCACCGTGGTCAAGGTCGTTGCCTTCGGATTGTGGGCGGTCGTCTCCTCCATCGTCTCGGCGTTCGCCTTGGCCTACGCCACCGGCGAACCGGGGATCTCGGGCAGCATGATGCTCTCGGTGGTCATCGTGACGGCCGTGTGCGGCATCATCACGCAGCCACTGTTCGGCATGCTGGCCGACAGGATCGGCCGCAAACCGGTCTTCATCACCGGAAACATCATCTGCGCGGTCATGATCTTCGTCTACTTCGGCGCCATCAGCGCGGCGAACACCCCGCTGATCTTCATCAGCGGCATTATCGTGATGTCGGTGGGCTACGGCATGGTCAACCCGCTGGGTCCGGCCATGACCGCCGAAATGTTCCCGACCAGCATCCGCTACTCCGGTGCGGCGACTGCATCCCAGCTGGGCCTGGTGGTCACCGGCTTCGCGCCGACCATCGCCGCGATCATCGTACGCCCCGGCCCGACCGGTTGGGTTCCCGTGGCGATCTTCACCGCGGCCTGCTGCCTGGTCTCGGCCCTGGTGACCCTGGTCTGGGTGAAGGAAACGTACATGACCCGCACCGAGGACCTGGGCAAGAAACCCGAGTTGGTTTAACCCGAGGATGCGCACAACCCGAAACACCACCCCCTGGAAGAGGACTGACCGTGGATAATCCCCTGCCCGTATTGATCGAAACCGATGTGGAAGCCACCATGGCCGATGGCGCGATCCTGCGCTCCACGGTGTATCGCCCAGCCATCGACGGGGCGAAATATCCGGTGCTGCTCTCCCGCACCCCCTACGGCCGGGACCTCGGGGCGAACAGCGCCTACCTGAACCCGGCCACCATCGCCGCCGGCGGCTATGTGGTGATCCTCCAGGACTGCCGGGGTCGTTTCGGCTCGGACGGGCAGTTTGTGCCCTCCGTCCACGAGGAACAGGACGGAGCCCAAAGCGTCGCGTGGGCCGCGCAGCTGGCCTGCAGCGATGGACGGGTAGGAATGTTCGGGCGTTCCTACTTCTCCGAAACCCAGTGGCGGGCTGCCCAGGCCGGGCCGCGCGCGCTTACGTCCCTGGCCCTGGGTGTATCGGCCGGTTCCAACGCGAACAACGGGGCGCTGTACCGCGGGGGCGCGTTCGAACTGGGGTCGCGTTTCGGTTGGGGCCATGCCTCGGCCTCCATGAATTCCATGGTGCGCGAGCATGCCGGGAACCGGCACGGGCTGCAGCGGGAACTGGCCACCTGGCGGGAGCTGGATGCGGCGTTCACCGATGGCAGTGTCTTCGACACGTTGCCATTGGACAGCCTTGCCCCACGAATGAACAGTTTCATGAACACCCATATCCTGCCCAGCGCCGGGCAGGGGCCGGACAATGAATTCTGCCGGTTGTGGGACAGCGCGGCCGCGCAGCCGGTGGAGCTGCCCACGCTGCACATCGGCGGGTGGTTCGATATCTTCGCACCGAACACCCTGGACCAGTACTACCGCCAGCTCGCGGCCAGCAACGGGCGGCCATGGCTTCGGCCGCGGCTGATCCTCGGGCCGTGGAGCCACACGAACCTGTCCGGTACCTTCCCGGAAACCAGCTTCGGCCTGGGCGCCTCGGCCAATGCGGTCGCCGGCCACGGGGACCTGTCGGCCATCCACCGGGCGTGGTTCGATGCGACCCTCAAACAGGAACCGGAGGCCTTGGAGAAAATCCCGGAGGTGTTGATCTTCTTCATGGGTGAGAACCGATGGCGCGGATTCGAACAGCTGCCACAACCGGCAAAGGTTCAGGAGTTGTTCCTTGGGGCCGACGGATCCCTTCGGAGCAGTCCGGGCAGGGGCGGCAGCCTGTGCTTCGACTATGATCCGCAGGACCCGGTGCCGACCGCTGGCGGTGCGACGATGATCCCGGGCGCTATTCCTGCCGGTCCGGCCCGGCAGAACCACATCGAGGAACGCGGCGACGTGCTGGTGTTCACCAGCGCACCGCTGGAGCAGGAGCTGACCGTATTCGGCGAGATCAGCGCACAGCTGTTTGCCTCATCCTCGGCGGTGGACACCGACTTCGTGGTGCGCCTGTGCAAGGTCGCCGCCGATGGCACTTCCACCGGCATCGCCGACGGCATCGTCCGCGGGAGCTGGCGTGAGGCCTGCGAAGGTGATGGGAAGTTCCGCCCTGACATCGATCCGAGCCCGCTGGAACCGGGATCCGTCTACCGGTTCAGCATCTCGCTGTGGGCGACCGCCTACACCTTCGCGGCCGGGGAGCGGATCCGGGTGCAGGTCACCTCCAGCTGCCATCCACGTTGGGACCGCAACCTGAACACCGGAAGGTTGGCCTACGATTCGGCCGAGTCGGTGGTGGCCCACCAACAGATCTTCACGGGTGAACGGTTCCCCAGCCGGGTCACCCTGGGAATCCTGTAGGCAAGACGAGGAAACCCGCCCCGAATGCTTCGGGGCGGGTTTCGCCATGGGCCGGAACTAGTAGAGCTGAACCAGCCGGTCATCCGCGGGTGTTTTTCGACCCTGAGCTGGCTTTACCTCCACAGACTGGTGATCGGCACCTGGTGCCGGGCCAGCAACTCGCGCAACATGCTGACATTCAGGCCGATGACATTCTGGTAGTTGCCTTCGATGGATTCGATGAAGGCGGCTCCCAAACCGTCGATGGTGAATCCCCCGGCGCAGGGCAACGGTTCACCGCTGGCCACGTAGGCATGAATCTCGGCGTCGCTCACGTGAGCGAAATGCACCACGGTGGAAGTCACCGTGCCGTGCCCGGTTCCGGTTCCGGCATCGATCAGCCAATGCCCCGAATGCAGCACCCCGGACCGCCCGCGCATCTGCTGCCACCGTTCGGTGGCCACCGGTGCGGTGTGCGGTTTGCCGTAGGCGACCCCATCGATCTCGAAGACCGAATCGCACCCAAGAACCAGCGTGTGGGTTCCGGCAGTGGCCGCCACGTTCTCGGCCTTGGCCCGAGCCAGAAGCAACGCGGTGGCATCGGCATCCTGCGGCCCGTCAGCGGCTACGGCGGCGGCCAGCACCGCATCCTCGTCCACCTGGGATACCCGGGTGTCGAAGTGCAGCCCGGCATCGGTCAGCACCCTGCGCCGGCCCGGAGAGGCCGAGGCCAGAAGCAGTGCATATTTCGGTTCCGGGCTCATGCGTTGACCCTTTCACGGTTATCGGCGGTCGCTTCGACTTGGCGCCGGTCGAGCATCGCGGTCAGTGCCTCACCCTCGACGTCCACATTGGGCAGGATCCGGTCCAGCCACTTGGGCAGGTACCAGGCCTTGTCACCAAGCAAGTGCATCACCGCCGGGATCAGGGTCATGCGCACCACGAAAGCATCGAACAGGACACCGAAGGCCAGGGCGAAGCCCAGTGGGCGGATCATGGACAGGTGCGAGAAGATGAACCCGGCAAATACCGAGATCATGATCAGCGCCGCGGCGGTCACTACCGGAGCGGTCATGGAGAAACCGCTGCGAACCGCGTCCCGGGCGGATTCACCATGGACGAAACGTTCACGCATCGCCGAGACCAGGAAGACCTGGTAGTCCATCGCCAAGCCGAAGAGGATACCGGTGAGCAGGATCGGCAGGAAGCTGAGCAACGGGCCGGGAACATTGACGCCGAAGACCTCGGATAACCAGCCGAACTGGTAGACCGCGGTGCTTGCGCCGAAGGCGGCCGCCAGCGACAGCAGGAACCCGCCGGTGGCCAGGATGGGGACCACCAGGGAACGGAAGACCAGCAGCAACAGGATCAGCGACAGGCCGACCACGATCGCCAGGTACGGGGCCAAGGCGGCGGTCACCACTTCGGACACGTCGATCTGTGCGGCCACCTGGCCGGTCACGGCGAAGTCGGTGATTCCGGTGGCGTCCTGGATGCGCTGGGCATCGTCGCGCAGGTCGTGCACCAGGTTCTCGGTGGCCTCGGAGGCGGGTCCGTCGCCCGGGACCACCTGGATGGCGGCCAGCGTGCGGTCCTCGGTCATCGTTACCGGGATCGCGGCCACCACCTGCTCATGGGTGCGCAGCTCGTCGGCCACGTCCAGGGCCAGGGTGTCCGCTTGGCGCTCGGTCAGACCCTGCGGCAGATCCGCCAGTACCAGCAACGGGCCGTTGTAGCCGGCACCGAATTTGTCGGCTGTCTGTTCATAGGCCTGGAAGGCCATGGAGTCCTCGGCCTCGGCGCTGCCGTCGGGCAGGGCGGTGCGCATCTGCGTGGCCGGCAACGCGATGGTGCCCAGCAGCGCCACCACGATCAGGGTGACCGGGACCGCGGCCTTGGTCAGCATTGCGACCCAACGGCCCGCCTTGGCCTCGCGCGCTTGCCCGGCTGCGGCCTTGGCCCGCGCCTTCTTCGAGACGATCTTCCCGCCCACCAGGGACAACAGTGCCGGCAGCAGGGTGATGGCCAGCAATACGGCCATCAATACGGTGAATGCCGCAGACAGGCCCAGGATGCTCAGGAACGGCAGGCCAGGGACCACCAGGGCGGCCAGTGCGATGATCACGGTCAACCCGGCGAAGACCACCGCGTTGCCGCTGGTGCCCACCGCGCGGGCGATCGACTCGCCGACGTCCATCCCGCCAAGCAGCTGGGTGCGGTGGCGGTGGATGATGAACAGCGCGTAGTCGATTCCCACGGCCAGACCCAGCATCAGTGCCAGGGCCGGGGTAATCGAGGCCATGTCCACCAGAGAGGAGAAGGCCAGCGTGGTTCCCACGCCGGCGCCCACCCCGAGAAGGGCCAACAGCAGCGGCAGGCCGGCTGCCACCAGGGTGCCCAGCATCACCAGCAGCACGATCGCCGCCACGATGATGCCGATGACCTCGGCGGCACCGAACACCTCGGAGATGTCCTGCAGGATTTCCTGGGAGAACAGTACTTCCACCCCGACCGCCTGCGGGCCGATGGCGATCGCGGTAATGGCCTCGCGGTCGGCAGCGGTCAGCGCATCTGTCTGGCCGCGGAAGCTGACCTGGGCCACCGCGGTGGAACCGTCCTCGGAGATGAACCGCATACCGGAAGAGGCACCGACCTGGCGGGCTGCGAAATCCAGTTCGGCGCGGCCGCGTTCCAGTTCGCGTTCGGCTTCGGGCAGCTTGGCTTCGGCTTCCTCCAGCTCGCGGGTCTTCTCCGTGATGGTGGCTTCGCCGGCCTTCAGTTCCTGTTCTGCGGCAGCCAGCTCGGCCTTGCCGGCCTCAAACTGGGCCTTCTGCTCGTTGAATTCGGCCTGCCCTGCGTTCAGCTCGGCCCGTCCGGCCGCCAGTTCGCGCTGTCCGGCATCCAGTTTGGCCTGGTTGGACGTCAACTCGCGCTTACCGGCATCCAACTGCGACTTGGCCGTCGCCAATTGGCTGCTGGCAGCGTCCAGCTGGCCCCGGTTCGCTTCCAGTTCCTGGCGTGCGTAATCCAGTTGGGACTGGCCGGCATCCAGTTCCTTTCGGGCCGCGTCCAGCTGCCCCAGACCGGATTCGGCCTGGGCGATCTTCTCCAAGGCCTCGGTGGCCTGCTGCTTGCCGGCGACCGCCTGCGCGCGCTGGGCGGCCAGCTGCTCAAGTTGTTCCTGCACGGCATTGATCTGCTGCTCCAGTTCGGCTACCTGCTCGGTGTCCCCGGCCTCCTGCGCTGCGGCCAATGCCTGCTGCAGTTCGGTCAAGCCGGCTTCGGCTTCGCTGATCCCGGCATCCAGCTGGGTGATGCCTTCCTCGGCCTGTTCCAGGCCCTGCTGGGCCTGGGTCTTGCCGGTGGCCAGCTCCTCGTCGAATTCGGCACGGGTTGAATCGCCCAGGATCCGCTTCATCCCGTCTTGGTACTGTTTTTCTCCCGCAGCGATTTCCCTGGCCGCCGCCGCGACCTTCTTTTCCCCGGCTTCGAATGCCGTGCGCCCTTCACGGTATTGGGCGTATCCGGTGTTGTATTCGGCCAGTCCCGCCTCCCATTGGCGGGTTCCGGCATCCAGCTGGGATTGCCCGTCGCGCAGCTCGGCTTCACCTGCGCGCAGCTCTCGCCAGCCGGTGGCCAATTTGACCTCGGCCGCGGATATCTGCGGTTCGGCCTCGGCGATCTCCTTCTGGCCGTCGAAGAGCTGGGCCCAGCCTTCGGTGAGTTCCTTGCGCGCGTCCTCCAGCTGGAGCTTGCCGTCGGCGATTTGCTCGCGGCCCTCCTCCAGCTGGCGCTGGCCGTCCTCCAATTCCCGCTGTGCCTTGGCCAGTTCGGGTTCGGCCGCGTCCAACTGCTCCTGCAGTTCGAAGGGTCGTGCCACGGATACCACTTCGGGGTGGTGCTCCAGCTGGTCCAGCGCGGACTCGATGGCAGCACCCTGGTCCTTGCTCAGTTCGCGGTTGCTCGATTCGCGGAAGACGATCGCGCCGGATCCACCGGCCAGATCCGGCAACTCGTCCTTCATCCGGTCCATGGTGCGCTGGGTTTCGGTCCCGGGCAGGGTAAAGGTGTTCGACAGCTGGCCCATGAACAGCGTGGCGCTGGTGCCGATGGCGATGAATACCGCCAGCCAGATGGAGATCATGCGCATGCGGTGGCGGTGCGCCCACGAAGCGAGGCGGTAGAGGAAAGTGGCCATGGGTACTACAGGTCCTTGTCCGTGGATTCGGTGGAGGTCAGCAAGGCGGGAAAGCCGTTACTGAGTTGTTCAAGTGCATGGGTCAACAGCGAATGCAGCAACTGGATGTGCGCAGTGGTCAGTTCCAGTTGCATACCTGCCCGGCCACTGGCCAGGTCGGAGAGGCGCGAGGTCCATTCCTCGAATGCCGCCTGGCCGGCGCCCAGTACCGAGTGGGCGAAAATACGCACCTCAAAGGGATCAGCCGTGGGGGAATGGCGTTCGATGGCGTTCACCACGTCGGAGGAGGCGCTCTGCCATTCATTGGGTTGCCCATCGGCCGAAAGCAACCCGCAGGCCTGCGCGTTGAGGCTCAATTGTGCGACAGGAGCCAGCAACTCCGGCACTCCGGCGCCGCGCAGCGCCTGGATGGCGGCGGTCAGCAAGGGAAGGTCCGCATCGGATTCGCCGAGCAACTCCACCACCCGATCCAGCAGGCGGCGTACCGGCTCGGCCAGGATGGCATCCACTGTGGGGAAGTAGTTGAACAGGGTACGCCGCGAGATCCCGGCGACGTCCGCGATCGCGGTGGCGGTCATGGCCTCGCGGCCTCCGGTGCGCAGCAAATCCAGGGTGGCATCAACAATGGCCTGCCTGGTGGCCTGCTTGTTCATCTCACGGCGTGTACCGGTGGGTTCAGCATTCACACGTTTTACACTACGTGCAATTTTGCACTCCGTGCAAACCGTTTTTTGGTGATTCGGGTCTCAGTGTCCCGACCGGTTAAGCCACCACGGCCCTCCGGCAGGGAAACCTTGCCGGAGGGCCGTGGGGCCGGATATGCGCCGGTGTTAGCGCACCGTGAGCGGCTGCGCCGAGTCATCGGCGAACGGATTGCCGTTGCGTGGCGCGTTGTACAGGCCCTCGTCCAGGATGCCCTCGCGCTTCGCAACGATCGCCGGAACCAGTGCCTGGCCTGCCACGTTGACCGCGGTGCGGCCCATGTCCACGATCGGGTCCACGGCCAGCAGCAGGCCCACGCCAGCCAGCGGTAGGCCCAGGGTGGACAGGGTCAGCGTCAGCATGACGATGGCGCCGGTGGTGCCCGCGGTGGCCGCCGAACCCAATACCGAGACCAGGGCGATCAGCAGGTAGTCGGTCAGGCCCAGCTCGATGCCGAAGAACTGGGCGACGAAGATCGCGGAAATGGCCGGGTAGATGGCCGCGCAGCCATCCATCTTGGTGGTGGCGCCCAGCGGTACGGCGAAGGAGGCGTAGCCGGAGGGCACTCCCAGGTTGCGTTCGGTCACCCGCTGGGTCAACGGCAGCGTGCCGATCGAGGAGCGGGAGACGAAGCCCAGCTGCACCGCCGGCCAGACCCCGGAGAAGTACTGTCTGACACCCAGCCCGTGCACGCGCACCAATACCGGGTAGAGGACGAAGAGCACCAGGGCCAGGCCCACGTAGATGGCGGCGGTGAACTTGCCCAGCGCCCCGATGGTGTCCCAGCCGTAGACGGCCACCGCGTTGCCGATCAGCCCGACGGTGCCGATCGGGGCGATGCGGATGATCCACCACAACACCTTCTGGATCACGGCCAGGATGGAGGCGGAGAAGTCCAGGAACGGCTTCGCGGGCTCGCCGACCTTCAGGGCCGCCACGCCCACGGCGATGGCGATGACCAGGATCTGCAGCACATTGAAGCTCAGCGAGGTACTGGCGCCGTCCTCGGCGAGGCTGGTGCTGGCTCCCAGCCCCAGGAAGTTGTTCGGGACCAGGCCGGTCAGGAAACCCAGCCAGCTGCCGGTGCGGCCGTCGTAGTCCTCGGGCATGCCCTGTCCGGTGTTTGCGCCGGGCTTGAAGGCCAGTCCCAGCGCGATGCCGATGACCACCGAGATCAGCGAGGTGATCGCGAACCAGAGCAGGGTCTGCCAGGCCAGCCGGGCGGCGTTGGTGACCTGGGCCAGGTTGGCGATCGAGGCCACCACGGCGAAGAAGATCAGCGGGATGACCGCGGTGCGCAACAGCGAGACGTAGCTGGAGCCGACGATCTGCAGCCCCTGGCCCAAGGCGGTGGGCTCCTGGGCGGTACTGCCGGTGTACTTGGCGACCAGGCCCAGGGCCAGGCCGAGAACGAGGGCCGCGATGATTTGCGGGCCGAAGCCGGTCACCCAGCCGGGAAGTTTCGAGGGTGCAGTTGAGGTAGACACGGTCACCAACGGTAGGCGCCGGGGCCTCACAACGCAGAACGGGGATGACCTCAGGTTACGTCATGCAGCTTTTTGTCGGGATGCTCACGCTGTAGGGTGTGCGGTCTCATTGGGCAGGCGGGAATACTGGGGGTTGTCCCAGCCATGCAACGGCCCGTACCGGTGCCCCATCGGCCCCGGCCAGCGGCAGCGGGAAGAACCCGATGGTGCAGCTGGCCGGCAGCGTGCTGGCCCCGCGCAGGTTCTCCACGATCAGCCCGTCGTGTCCCAGCAGGAACTCGTGTACCGCGAAAGCGGCCGGGCTGTCGGTGCGCATCGTGGCATCGGGGCTGGGGGTGTCCAGCGCCAGCAGCCGCATCCCGCGGTTCCAAAGTCCGGTAACCGCATCCAGTGAGATGACCGGGTGGTCCAGGTAGGTCTGCGTTCCGAAGTGCCGGTCCCAGCCGGTGGCCAGCACCACGAGCCGCGGAACTGCGTGACCGGCCTGGTCGGAGATCCGCGGCCAGTCGATCAACTCCCCGGCGCGGACACCGTGCAGCCCGATCACCAGCGCCTGGCCGGTCAGTTCGGATAAGGCCAGCTGGCTGACGGTCCGCCCACCCGGAACCGTGTGGCTCGGGGCATCCACATGGGTTCCCGAATGCGATCCCAGTTCCACCGCGGTGACGTCCGCCCCGTCGGCGTCGCGGCTCAGTACGGTGCTCAGGTGCACCCCGGGATCCCCGGGGTAGACCTGCATGCCACTGTGAAGCGGATGGCTGAGGTCGATCATCTGCATTGCTGATCCTTCCCGGAAATCCGACTAGAGCTCCAAGCCTAGGACCTGCTCCGGGAATAGTGATAGACCGTTGGGCCCGGTTGTTGTTTGGCAGGGGCCTCTCAGTGTGTTCCATGGACCTACGCCCGCATGAGAGGAGGCAGATCTGAGGATTTGCATCACCTGGATTTTTCGTGCGACCCGGCCAACTCCGGGATCCTCGAATCCCGGTGTGGTGCCCGGACCAGGCGGGCCCCGGTGTGCGCAGTGATCCACTGCACCTCGTTCGGGGTGCATAATGTGCGTGCAGCGGGGAAGCGCCTGCGCGACAACGGGGTTCACTTCACCCAACCGCCGGTCATCACGGTGCCGAGGCCGGGCACGGTTGTCCGGGCGTCGCCGGGTCGGTAGGCTCGCCGATATGGCCAGCTTCCTCTTCCTCACGTGGAATGGCGGCGGTGCGACCGTGCCGGTTACTGCAATCGCCGGGGAGCTGCTGCGTCGTGGCCACCACGTCCGGGTTCTGGGGCACAGCGTCCAGGAACCACAATTCGCCGAGGCCGGTATTCCCTTTGCCGCCTACCCGCGGGCCGGTGGGTTCGAGGTGAAAGCCACGCCCCTGAACCTGCTGACCCTTACCCTGGATCGCCGGGCGGCGCGGGATGTCGATGACGAGCTCAGTGAGCGCCCGGTCGACCTCGTTGTCGGTGATGTGCTGCTGCTCTCGACGCTGAAAACGCTCTACCGCCGCGGTCAGCGGTACGCCTTGCTTGAATCGACGACAGACACCCTCATGCGCGTCAGGCTCCGACGGTTCGGAAGGGTGCTTTGGTTCCTTGGCCTGCCCGTACGGAAGATCCTCGACGGCGCCGACACCGTGGTTGTCGCGTCAGTGGCGGAACTCGACCCGAAAGCCGAAGCCGACGCCGAACACGTCGGGCCGATGGTGGCGGCGGTTGAAGCCCGGTCGGTTCGGCCGACGCTGCTTATGAGTCTGAGCACCTTTCCATTCCCGCGCCTCAAGGATTCCTGGCAGCGCCTCCTGAACGCCGTGGATGGTGTCTCCGCCAGGGTAATAGCCACGACTGGCCCCTCCCTTGATCCTGCCGAGCTTGATGCGCCGCCGAATGTGGAACTACATGGCTGGGCGGATCATGCCGAGCTGATGGTTCAAGCCACGGCGGTGGTCACCCATGGTGGGCACGGAACGACGATCGCCGCCCTCGCCCATGGGGTTCCGGTGCTGGTTCTCCCGCTTGATACCGGTTCCGACCAGCCGGGGATCGGCCGCATCGTCGCGCAAGCGGGTGTCGGCATCGCGCTGCCGCCCGGCGCGTCCGCCGAACGGCTGCAGGCTGCTGTCGAACGCCTGCTGCACGATGAAGGGCTACGGCAACGGGCGCGCGAACTCGGTGAGCGTATCCGCAGCTACGGAGGTCGCCGGACCGGTGCCGAGCTGCTGATCCGGGCCGCCGAGCACAACTGACATGCTCCACGCGAGGTGGGCTGGAGGACCAGGGCCGCGGCTCCGCGGTACACGGATGATTGAATTTGTAGCGGCACACCGGCGACTGCTCCCGGAACCGCCAATCCTGTGTTTCGCAGGCCTGCACTCGGAGGGGCCCTGGGCTCCGGAAGCGGGTACGAGGTGAAAATGAACCTGGGATGGGGCTGTGCGCGAAGCTCCATCCCAGGTGCACGGGTGGTGGGGATCAGCCCAGCAGCGCACGCTTGAGCGTATCGAGCCCCACCGAGCCGATCTTCAACGCCCGGGTGTGGAAGGCCTTCACGTCGAATTCCGAACCCTCGCGCGCGGCCAGCTCGTCGCGGATCTGTTCCCAGAGCCGCTGGCCGACCTTGTAGCTCGGCGCCTGTCCCGGCCAGCCAAGGTACCGCGTGAATTCGAATTCCAACTGGCCTGGCGAGTCGTCGAAGTTGGCCTTGAGGAACTCGAAACCCTTCTCGCTGGTCCAGGTCCCCTCACCCCAGGCCTCGGGAACCTCCAGTTCCAGGTGCACTCCGATGTCGAAGACCACCCGGGCCGCGCGCATCCGCTGCGCCCCGAGCATACCCATGTAGTCACCCGGATCGTCGAGATAGCCCAGCTGCTGCATCAGCCGCTCGGCGTACAGCGCCCAGCCTTCGCCGTGTCCGGAGACCCAGCACAGGTTGCGACGCCATTGGTTCAGGGTGTCGGCCTGCAGCTGCGCGGTGCCGATCTGCAGGTGGTGCCCCGGCACGCCCTCATGGTAGACGGTGGTCAGCTCCGACCAGGTGGAGAATTCCTCCTCGCCTGGCGGGATCGACCACCACATGCGACCGGGGCGTGCGAAGTCCTCGGAAGGGCCGGTGTAGTAGATGCCTCCGTCCTGGGTCGGGGCGATCATGCATTCGATCCGGTTCATCGGCGCGGGGATCTCGAAGTGGACTCCGGCCAGTTCGTTCATCGCCGCGTCGGCCTTGTCCTGCATCCATTCGCGCAACGCGTCGGTGCCGTGCAACTTGCGTGCCGGGTCGGAGTTCAGGATCTGCTTGGCCTGTTCGATGCTGGCCCCGGGGCTGATCAACTCGGCCACCCGTTGCTGTTCGGCGATGATGCGGTCCAGCTCGGCCACGCCCCAGGCGTAGGTCTCATCCAGGTCCACCTCGGCACCCAGGAAGTTGCGTGAGGCCAGGGCGTAGAATTCGCGTCCGACCGCATCCTTGGCCGGTGCCTGCGGCAGCAGCTCCTCACGCAGCACGCCGGCCAGCTTGCGGTAGGCACCCTTGGCGGCGGCGGCCCCGTCGAAGAGCGTGGTTGCCAAATCGGGGGCAATTTTCTCACCCGCCGCGGCCAGCTCGTTGAAGAATCCGCCGTCCTTGGCATAGCCGGTGACCTGTTCGATCACGGTTTCCACCTGGCGGCGTGCGGCGACGAGCCCCTTGCTGGCCGAGTCGCGCAGTGAGGCGATATACCCGTCCAGGGCCGCCGGCACATTGGCCAGACGTGCGGCGATATGCCCGAAGTCCTCGGGGGTGTCCTGCGGCATCAGGTCGAAGATCGCCCGGATCTCCTGGGCGGGACTGGCGATGTTGTTCAGCTCGGTGCGGCCGGTGGCGATGACTTCCAGATCCAATCCCAGGCGTTCGCGCATGGCATCCAGGGTGACCGCATCCACCTCATCCGCCGGGTCCAGCTTCGCCAACTTATCCAGTGTCTCGCGGGTGGCTGCGGCGTAGGCCGCGGTACCGGCCGGGGAGTAGTCCCCGTAGCGGCTTTCGTACCCGGCTAGCCCCATTTCGGTGCCGATTTCCGGGAAGAGCTCCAGCACCTTCTCGAAGTACTCGTTGGCGGCGGCATCGATGGCGGATGCGGTACGAGGGGATGTGTTGCTAGTCATGCCCCAAGCCTAGTTGATGTGAAATAAATATTGAATAGTTTTCGGTCAATTTATCCAACCAACCGGTGCCGCAACGCTCCGAGTCTGGACGCTGGGGAGGCGCGGGCCTGCCGCATAAAGTCCGGTTAACCCTTGATCAGGATGTTCGGATGGATCTGCTCCCAACCGTCCGCGACCAGATAGCGGACATCGGCATTATCGGCCACCAATGTGTAGGAGTCCGCGGCACCTACCAGCGGTATACCGGTGCCGTGCATGATCTCGTCGCTGAATCCCAGCCCGCCACAGGCACCGATGAACTGCTCGGGATCGGTCTGGGCTACCGCATAGAGACAGGCCGACTGGGATTCCTGCGCCGATGCAAGATAGTACGCGATTCCGTCATGGGTCACCGCCAAACGGGTGCTTCCCGGATCCAATTCCATATACTCGGGAGTCGGGACGGACTGGGGCAACCGGTCTTCGGAAGTCTGCTCGCGCTCGAGCAAGTCGATCCTGGAGCTGGTACCGGCGCTGGTGCTGCAGGAGGACAGGGTCAATATCGCGGTTGCAACCAGTGCGAGAACTGCCAAGGCTATGCGATGTATGAGGGGAACCTCCGGTTCACTCTTGTGCCGAGCGTACCCCGAGATATCCGGTAAATCACCTCTCAGCCGGCAAATCCCTGGCTCCGGGGTTTAGTGCTTCCTCCGGTCCCTGACCAGGATATTCGGATGGATCTGCTCCCATCCGTCGTTGATCAGCTGCTGGTTGTCCGAATCATCGGTCACCATCGTGAATGCTCCCGTGGAGCCGACCGGAGGCGTACCGGTGATGGTCACTATTTCCCCTCGTTGCCCAAGCCCGCCGCATCCGCCGACGAACTGATCGGGATCCCGCTCGGCCACCGCATAGATGCAGCCCAGTTGTGAATTGCGGTCCTTGGCGAGGTAGTACTCGATCCCGTCGTGGGTGATCGCCAGGCGCGCGCTGGCAGGATCCAGCTCCGTCTCCTGATCTTCCGGAACGGGGATGGAATCCGGCAGCCTGTCCTCGGCGACCTGTTCGCGTTCGAACAGGTCGATCGCGGTATAACTGCCGCAGGCACCAAGGGCCAGCAGCGTGGCCGCACCCAGCGCGGGGACCACCATGAATTTGCGACGCACGATGACAACCTCCGGTTCACTCTTGCCCCGAGCGTACCCGCACGCGAGCGGAAAATCACTTGTCAGCCAAGATATTCCTGCATCTCCTAGGCGCCCGATTCGCAGCTGCGGGTGCCCCGGCCCCGGTAGCGGCGCAGGTCGCGGGCTAGCCCATCATCCGGTCGCTGATCAGGATATTCGGGTGGATCTGGACCCATCCCGGTTCCTCCAGGTCCGTGGGGTCGGTACCGTCTGGCACCAGCGCGAAGGATCGCACGTTACCGTAGCCGGGAGTGAACGAGGCCTTGGCCACCGTGACGTCGGAGCCGAACCGGCCGCAGGTGCCCAGGAACCGATCGGGCCCATCCTGGGGCACGGCGTAAACACACCCCAGCAGCGGATCGGTGGATCTGGCAATGAAGTACTGGACCCGCTCGTGGGCGACCGCCAGCCGCACGCTGCCCGGATCGAGGTCACCGAGGTCGTCGATGCTCTCCGGAAGCCGGTCTGCGGCCACCTGCTCGCGCTCGAACAAGCCAATGTCGGTGCCGCTGCTGCAACCGGACAGGGCCAGCAACGAGGCCAGGCCCACGGCCGGGACAAGCGGGAATCTGAAACGCATGGTGATGACCTCCTGCTTGACCCTACCACCGAACGGGACCGGCAGGATCTGGGAAAGCACCTGTCAGCTAGGGGTTCGGGATCCCGTCGAGATGCCCGACACGCAGGTGCAGGGGCATCAGCACCGAGCGGACCCGCTGCGGGTCCTCCCATAGCTGGCCGAGCTCGCTCGCGAAACCCTCCAGCAGGTGGCCCTGCCCCGCGGCGGCCGCGGCGCGCACCGCCGACCAGGTCGAGAGATACCCGAGGAACTGTGGCAGGTCCAGCTGGAGTTCGATATCCACCGGTTCCATCTCCACCTCGTCAAAGGGGAAATGCAGGCTCCGGTAGGCCTGCTGGACGTGGCGGATTTCCGCAGGCCAGTAGCCGCCGACCTCATCACGGGCAAAACGCAGGAACCGCGGATTCAGTCCGGACGGCAGGATCGGCTCGCCATAGGTGAGCAACGCGATGATTGCCCCCGGGACCGCTATCCGCCGGGCCTCGGTGTAGAACCGTGGCAGGTCGAACCAATGCGCCGCCTGGGCCACCGTCACCAGGTCGGCACAGGCATCGGAAACCGGCAAGTCCTCGGCCGGTGCGACAAGGTATCGCGCCCGCTCATGGGCCACCGCATGGGCGATCTGGTCCCGGCTCGGATCGACGCCGATGACCTCGTCGAAATGTTCGGCCAACATGGTGGTCAGCTGCCCGTTGCCGCACCCCACGTCCACCGCAACGGAGCGACCCGGGGCCAATGAGACCAGCTGGCCAACCAGGCGTTCGGGGTACCGCGGGCGGTACCTGGCATAGTCGTCGCCACCGGAGCGGAACCAATTGGGGGTGGGGTCACTCATATCTCCTCGTTCCATGTGTGGTGGCGACCGCCGGTGTGCCACCGGCGGGTCCGAAGGCCAATGGCTAGATCTGCAGGATCCCGTCCCGTGCCTGGTCGGGATCGGGAAGCGAACAGGTGTCCAGGTCCTCCATCAGATGGATATCGGCGTAGGGATTGAAACGGATCCTGCCGGCGGTGTCGAACACCTGGATGGTCCGGCGCATCCGGCCACGCAGGTAATGGGGATGCGTGAAGGTGATCTCGATCCGGCTCAGCGGCCAGTCTCCGGTCACCTGCACGGCGGCGTGCCCCAGGCCCCGGGCCAGGGGCTGCGGGCCGTCGGTTCCGCCGTGCCAGTAGGCCTCGAGATGGGCGAACTGGCCGGCCATGGCGGCGATCGCCTGCTCGCGCTGCTCATTGGTCAGGGCGACCAGGTCCCACCCGGTGCCCGGCACCCCGGTCAGGTCGATCCGTTCGGGGTCCCGCTCCGATGCGTCCGGGTACTGCTCCTCGAGGGCCTCGAACTCATCGGCGCCCACGGCCTGCCCCCATCCTTCGGGGACCAGATCGCGGAAACGCAGCCGGCCGCCCGGCGTGTGCACCGGTGGCAGCAGCACCTTCGTGCACCGGTACTCGTAGCCGGCGCCGCCCGCACCATCGGGGTGGGTGATCGGGGGAGAGGGGTTCAGCCACAGTTCGGTGCCCTGGCCGGTCTGCCGCACCAGATCCACATGCCGGTCGAACTCGATGCGCAGCGGCGGGTGCCCCGGTTGGTGCCGTTGCAGGGTCTCTGGGTGTGCATGGGATTCGGGCAGCGGGCCACCGGTGTAGTTGTCGTCGGTGGGCTGGTGCAGGGAAGTGCCGGTCCACAGGCCCTGGGCATCGACCCCGAGGAACGTGACGTGTTCGGCGTGGATGTAACCGGTGCTGCCGTCGATGCCGATGCGCACGGCGGCCAGTTGCGGCGGGCTGCCCAGCGCCGGGTATCGTTCATCCCCGCCCTCGTCGTGGGAGGTGTAGCACACCCATAAGGCGTCTGCCGCAGGGTGGATGCGTACCTCGGGGCTGTGGATCCCGGTGGGCAGATCGGGCCAGGTGATGAACCGGTCCGAAACCCCGGGACGGCGCACCATGGCCACCGGGCGTTCGGCATCGACGAAGAACGTTGTCAGGCCGATGGCCACACGTGGCAGCGGTTTCATCAGGTCGCTCATGTGCCGAGCCTAGCAACCGGGCCCGGGTTCCGCCTTCGCCAGACGGATTAAGCCGACGTCGGCACAATTCAGATTCCGGGCGGTCCTCCCCTCAGGAAAACACCGCACCCCGGGAACGGGGTGCGGTGTTTTCCTGATGCGTGGGGACTAGCGTCGTCCGATGATCCACGGCAGGCGCGGGGCACTGAGCGCCCGGCGCTTGCGGATGCGTTCGACCCGCTGTACCGGGACCGCCGAACCGGTGTCGGCGGACCGGGTGCCGGCCATGGAAGTGAGCAGGGCGGTGACCGCCGCCAGCTCCTCGGGCGTGGGGTTGCCACGGGTGACGGTCAGCGTCACCGCGGGGTTCTGCTGTTCGTTATCCAAACTCTGCTCCTCGTGAAGATGGCCGGCGATTCTGTACACCCGGGCGCCGCACATGGTGGCCCCGGGTGATGGTGTCCTACAGCGGGATGTTGCCGTGCTTCTTCGGAGGCAGGGTGGCGTGCTTCTGGCGCAGTGCGCGCAGCCCGCGCACCACCTGCAACCGGGTGTCGCTCGGGGCGATCACCGCGTCGATATAGCCCAGTTCCGCCGCCTGGTACGGGTTGAGCAGTTCGGCCTCGTAGCCGTCGATGATTTCCTTGCGGCGCTCCTCCACATCCCCGCCGTTGGCTTCCACCGCGGCCAGATCGCGGCGGTAGAGGATGTTGACCGCGCCCTGGGCACCCATGACGCCGATCTGTGCGGTGGGCCAGGCCAGATTCAGGTCCGCGCCCAGCTTCTTGGAGCCCATCACGATGTATGCGCCGCCGTAGGCCTTGCGGGTGATCACGGTCAGCTTCGGCACGGTGGCCTCGGCGTAGGCGTAGAGCAGCTTGGCACCGCGGCGGATGATGCCCTGGAACTCCTGGTCCTTGCCGGGCAGGAAGCCGGGCACATCCACCAGGGTCAGGATCGGGATGTTGAAGGCATCGCAGTTGCGCACGAAGCGCGCGGCCTTCTCGCTGGCGGCGATATCCAGGGTGCCGGCGAATTGCATCGGCTGGTTCGCCACGATCCCCACGGTATGCCCCTCCACCCGGGCGTAGCCGATGAGCACGTTCGGGGCGTAGAGCGCCTGCATCTCGAAGAAGTGCCCGTCATCGACCACGGACTCGATCACGGTGCGCATGTCATAGGGCTGGTTGGCCGAATCCGGGATCAGCGTGTCCAGTTCCGCATCCAGCTCGGTGGGTTCCAGGTCCTCAAGGAAGTCGGCCACCGGGGCGTCGGTGAGGTTCGAGGAGGGCAGGAAATCCAGCAGTTCCCTGCAGAACTCGATGGCATCCTCCTCATCGTCGGCCAGGTAGGTGGCGGTGCCGGTGGTGGCGTTGTGCTGGCGCGCACCACCCAGGGTTTCCATATCCACGTCCTCGCCGGTGACGGTCTTGATCACGTCGGGGCCGGTGATGAACATGTGGCTGGTCTTGTCCACCATGATCACGTAGTCGGTCAGTGCCGGGGAGTACGCCGCTCCGCCGGCACAGGGCCCCATGATCAGCGAAATCTGCGGGACCACACCCGAGGCGTGCACGTTGTTGCGGAAGATATCGGCGAACATCGCCAACGAGGCCACACCCTCCTGGATGCGCGCCCCACCGCCGTCGTTGATGCCGATGACCGGGCAACCGTTGCGCACGGCGAATTCCTGGACCTTGACGATCTTCTCGCCGTTGACCTGGCTCAGCGAGCCGCCGTAGACGGAGAAGTCCTGGGAGTAGACGGCCACCAGGCGACCGTCCACGGTGCCGTAGCCGCTGACCACCCCGTCACCCAGGGGCTTCTTCTTCTCCATGCCGAAGGCGGTCGAGCGGTGCACGGCCAGCGCATCGAACTCGATGAAGGAGTCCTCGTCCAGCAGCATGTCGATGCGTTCACGGGCCGTATGCTTGCCGCGGGCATGCTGCTTTTCGACGGCCTCCGGGCCGGAGGGCAGCTGTGCCAGGGCCTCGCGGCGACGGAACTCGGCAAGTTTGCCGGCAGTGGTGGACAGATCAATCGCTGCTTCCGCCTCGGTGCGCCCCTGCGTCATGCCTTGAACTCCCTTAGTTTGTGAAAACTCGTGGCCGGATCCGTTGATCCGGGTCATTGTGTAGGAATGGCACAAGAAAAATGCCACCTAGGTCAGTGTATCCGGGAATTTCCCGGGTTCCTTTGTAGGAAGCCTACAAAAGGTGTCCATTGCGGACGCGGACTGCACCAGAATAAGTTACCGTTCAGTAGCAAGCTGTGGCGAATTGCCGTAATCTGGATCACATGACTGACATACTGCGCTCCACCATCGATCCCCGCCCCGAGGTCCTGGCCGGCAAGACCATCGTGATGAGCGGGGGCAGCCGCGGCATCGGGCTGGCCATCGCCCTCAAGGCCGCCGCGGCCGGCGCCAATATCGTGCTGCTATCCAAGACCGACACCCCGCACCCCAGCCTGGAAGGCACCATCCACACCGCGGTGGAACAGATCAACCAGGCCGGCGGCCGGGGCCTGGCGGTTGTGGGCGATGTGCGTAACGACGAGGATGTGGACCGGCTGGTTTCCGCGGCCATCGAGCGCTTCGGCGGCATCGACATCGTCATCAACAACGCCAGTGCCATCAACCTGGCCAAGACCGAGGCCGTGGACATGAAACGCTACGACCTGATGATGGATATCAACGTGCGCGGCACCTTCGCACTCTGCCGGGCCGCCCTGCCGCACCTGCGCCACTCCGGGCACGGCCACATCCTGACCCTCTCCCCGCCGTTGAACCTGGAACCGCGCTGGGCCGGGGCGCACCTGGCCTACACCATGAGCAAGTACGGGATGAGCATGACCACCCTGGGGCTGGCCGAGGAACTGAAGGACACGGGAATCGGGGTCAATTCGCTATGGCCGGCCACGCTGATCGACACCGCCGCGATCCGCAACCTGCCCGGCGGATCGCGGATGATCGCCGGGGCGCGGGACGCGGCCATCGTGGCCGATGCGGCCGCGGCGATCCTGGCCAGTGATCCTGCCGGCTGCAGCGGCAACTTCTTCACCGACGAGCAGGTGCTCACCCGGGCCGGGGAGAAGGACCTGGACAAGTACGCCCTGGATCCGGCCCACGAACTGGTACCGGACATCTTCCTGTAGGGCGACGCGCCGGTGGCACCCGCCGGCAGGTTCTTGCTACATCACGTAGAAAACATGTCGTGCTACCGCGTCGCGAGCCCGAGGTGGCCTAGGCTGGAAGCCATGAACGCAACACCTGCCGCCCCGCGTGCCGCCCTGGATCCGAGAGTGCTGGCCGCCACCACCGATGCGCTGGGCATCGACCCGGTGCGTGTGCTGCATTCCACCGCTTCGACAAACGAGGACCTCGTGCACCAGGTGGCCAGCGGCAGCGCCGCCCATCTGAGCGTGCTGACCTGTGAACACCAGACCGGGGGCAAGGGCCGGCTGGGGCGTGGCTGGCAGGTCCCCGAAGGCGCGGCGCTGACCGTGAGCATCGCGGTGAATCCTGACCCGGCCCTGCCGGTTCCGGCGCTGTCCTGGTACACCATGCTCGCCGCACTGGCCTGGTGCCGGGCCATAGGGAACCACACGGCGCTGAGCGGGCGTATCAAGTGGCCCAATGACGTGCTGATCGGCTCGCACAAGGTCTGCGGGATCCTGGCCCAGTTGGCCACCGGTCCCAGGGGAGCAGCCGTGGTGGTGGGCACGGGGCTGAATGTGGACCAGGATCGGACGGAACTGCCGGTGGCCACCGCCACCTCGCTGCGCCTGGCCGGCGGAATGCCGGTGGACCGCAGCGAACTGCTCGCCGGCTATGTGGCGGCCTTCCACCGGCTTGATGCCTCCTTCCGGGCCGTATCCGGCGATGCCTCGGCCCCGCTGGCCGGGGCCGGGGGGAGCAGCCTGCGCGACCTGGTGTCCGGGAAACTGGCTACCCTGGGCCAGCTGGTCCGCATCGACTACCCGGACGGAAGCAGCCTCGAGGCCCGGGCACTGGACCTGGCGGCCGACGGGGCACTGGAAGTACGCGACGACACCGGCACCATCCACCGGGTGCTGGCCGGGGATGTGCACCATGTGCGGCGCAGTGACGGGCACTACGCCTAGGAGCCGCCCGGCGTGGCGCCGGAGACGGGGCGCCGGGTACTTCCGGGCGTAGCCGCTACGGGGTGTGGCCAGTGTCGGGACTAGTATGGGATACGGACCAGGTCCGCGAACAGGGAAAGGAAGGGGCCGGCACGGCAACCATGAAGCTACCGTTACATGAGAACGAGCGTGTGGTGATCAAGACCCGCGCACACGCCCGGGTGCTGCGCCAACCGTTGATCATGCTGTTGCTCCTGACCGGTGGCTGCGCCTTCGCGCTGGGATTCCTCTCCCGCGAAACCCTGCCCGACTGGCTTGAATCGAACACCGGGGTGCTGTCCTGGATGTGCCTGCTGCTCTGGTTCCTGCTGCTGATGATCTGGTGCGCCGCCCCGCTGTGGCGCTGGGCCCGCGGTTGGATCGTGCTGACCACCGAGCGCATCCTTTTCCGTTCCGCCGTCGCCCACGGGGACCTGCAGGCCATCGGCTTGTATTCGGTGCGCGACCTGGTGGCCCACACCCGAAAGAAAGGGGCACCGCAACTGCCCGGCACCTTGGATGTGCTGCTGCACAACGGCTTCGTGCGGATCTCGCACGTTCCGGCAGTGGCCTACTTCCGTGAACTGGCCATAGACGTGATGCGCGATGCCGGGGCCAACCGTCCACTGGTCAATCGCGATGGACACCCGAGCGGTGAGGGGAACAACCGATGAGCTTCGATCACACATCCCCGACCCGCCCGGACAAGGCCCCGCAGGCCGCCAGCGAGGCCGCGCTGGAGGCGCGGACCCATGCGCTGCCCAAGATCCGTGCCGCCCTGGACCCGATCCAGGAGCTGGCCCAGGCCATGGAGAACCCGTTGCAGGTCCCCTCGGAGACCCCGGACAACGTGAAGGAATCCGTCGCCAAGCTCGAACGCCGGCTGATCGGCGGCAAACGCGAGTACCGGCGCCGCGAGGTCGCCGCCGAGGCCGGCATCTCCCTGCTGTCGGCACGCAAGCTCTGGCGTGCCATGGGGTTCCCGGAACTGGGGGATGACGAGGTCTTCTTCACCGGCCGCGACGAGGAGGCGTTGCGCACCATGGTGGGGCTGGTCCGCGAGGGCAAGCTCACCGAGGAGACCGCCATCTCCTTGATGCGATCGGTAGGCCAGATGACCGACCGGATGGTGGTCTGGCAGGTGGAGGCCCTGATCGAGGACATGGTCACCAACCAGTCGATGAGCGACCGCCAGGCCCGGCGCGAACTGATCAACATCCTGCCGCAGATCATCGAACCCATCGAGGAGCTGCTGCTCTACTCGTGGCGCCGCCAGATGAACTCGGCCATCCACCGGCTGTCGCTGCGCGCCGAAACCGGGATCGCGGCCTACAACCAACACACCGGGGAAGTGGATGACGATACCCCGCTGCCGCTGGCCCGAGCCGTCGGGTTCGCCGATCTGGTCTCCTACACCTCGCTCTCACGGCGCATGAACGAACGTACCCTGGCCCAGCTGGTGCAGCGTTTCGAGGCGAAAAGCGCCGAGATCATCTCCATCGGCGGGGGCCGGCTGGTCAAGACCATCGGCGACGAGGTGCTCTACGTGGCCGAAACCCCGCAGGCCGGGGCGCAGATCGCGCTCTCGCTCTGCCGGGAACTGGGTGCCGATGAACTGCTGCCCGAGACCCGCGGTGCGGTGGTCTGGGGCCGGCTGCTCTCGCGGCTGGGGGATATCTACGGTCCGACGGTGAACCTGGCCGCCCGGCTGACCTCGCTGGCCGAGCCGGGTACGGTGCTCACCGACGCGAACACCGCCAACACCCTGCGCAATGACCAGCGGTTCATCCTCACCGCCCAGGAAATCACCTCGGTGCGCGGGTTCGGCGACATCCAGCCCTACGAACTATCCGACGGAGAAGGCGGAAGGCTGGTGCTTGACTGATGCCGGACGAGACCAATCAAACCCCCAATGGCCAGGACACCGCGCAGGCCGGCTTCCAGCTGGCGGCCGCGGGTACCACCGATGTGGGGTTGCGGCGCACCGAAAACCAGGACGCCATCCTGATCACCCCCACCGTGTTCGCGGTGGCCGACGGGATGGGCGGGCACGAGGCGGGCGAACTGGCCAGCGCCCTGGCCGTGGAGACCATGGAGGAACTGACCTTCCGTACCGACCGCACCCCGGCCAAACCGCTACCCACCCAGGAGCAGGTGCGCAAGCAGATCCAGCTGGCCGATGACCGGATCCGCGAGGCGCTGGACGCCCGCGGCGGCACCACGCTCTGCGCCCTGTTGCAGGTGCGCGGGACCGAGGCCGCCAGGGATACCGTCACCGCACCGATCTCGGTTCCACCCTGGACCGCGGGATTCCGCCGCGAGCAGACCCGCACCGATGTGCTGCCGCAGGTCACCGCGCAGATGATCGGCAACCACCGGGCGCAGGCCGGAACCGCGACCGGCTCCCGCCCGCAGCCGAGCCTGCTGCTGGTCAACGTCGGGGACTCCCGCGGCTACCGGATGCGCGACGGGGTGCTGCAGCAACTGACCCGCGACCACTCGGCGGTCCAGGAAATGGTCGACGCCGGGCAGATCACCGAACTCGAAGCCCGCAACCATCCGCACCGCAACCTGATCACCCGGGCGCTGGGCGCCGGGGCGGACAGCCAGCCGGACACCATGATGCTCAAGGCCCGGCCGGGGGACCGCTACCTGCTGTGCAGCGACGGGCTCAGCGGTGAGCTGACCGGCGAACACCTGCAGGCGCTGCTGGCCGCCTACAAGGACCCGCAGGCCGCGGCGGCCGCGCTGACCCAGGCGGCGCTGGAAGCCGGGGGCCGGGATAATATCGCGGTGATCGTGATCGATGTGCAACCCCTGGACACCGGCCTGGCGCAGGGCGCCACCGCGGACCTGGCCCTGGATCCGCGAACCGGCTAGGCACCGGGCCCCGGTCCCGTCGCGGGCCGCCGCACACGGGTAACCCCGATACCGGCGCCGTCATAGGTGAACTGGGCGCCGTGCTGAGGCAGAATAAGGGGTGTGAGTCAAAACCCTGTTGCCCCCGTGAATTCCCCCGCCACCCCGCCGAGTGAGGTGCGCGAAAAATACGATGCGCTCGTCGAGCAGATCCGCACCCACCGCGACGCCTACTACCAGCAGGACGCCCCGCTGATCTCCGATGCCGACTACGACGCGCTGTTCCGCGAACTGCAACGTATCGAGGGACAGTACCCGATCCTGGCCGGCCAGGACTCGCCGACCGCGGAGGTCGGCGGCGAGGTCTCCGCGGCCTTCTCCCCGGTGGTCCACGCCAGCCGGATGTACTCGCTGGAAGACGTGTTCTCGCTGGAGGAACTGGGCGCCTGGCTCACCCGCGCGCAGGCCAATGCGCTGCGCCTGCATCCGGACACCCCGGTCGGCTGGCTATGCGAGGTGAAGATCGACGGCCTGGCACTGAACCTGACCTACCGCGGCGGCAAACTGGTGCGCGCGGCCACCCGCGGGGACGGTACCACCGGCGAGGACGTGACCCACAACGCCCTGACCATCGCCGAGATCCCGCACGAACTGTCGGGCACCGGCTGGCCCGAGGAATTCGAGGTGCGCGGCGAGGTGTTCATCGGCACCGAGGACTTCAACGCCTACAACGCGGCGCTCATCGCCCAGGGCAAGGCCCCGCTGGCCAATCCGCGCAACGCCGCGGCCGGTTCGCTGCGCCAGAAGGACCCGGAACAAACCGCCAAGCGCCCGTTGCGCATGTTCGTGCACGGTTTGGGACGCAATGCCGGGCTGGGTATCGCCAACCAGTCCCAGGGCTATGAGCTGATGGCCAGCTGGGGGCTTCCGGTCTCCCCATACAGCCGGGTGGTCACCTCCATCGACGAGGTCAACGACTTCATCACCGAGCACGGCGCCAAACGCCACGAACTGGTGCACGATATCGACGGCATCGTGATCAAGGTCGATGACCTGGCCACCCAGGAGCAGCTGGGGTACACCTCCCGGGTGCCGCGCTGGGCGGTGGCCTACAAGTACCCGCCGGAGGAAGTGCAGACCAGGCTGCTGGACATCGCCGTCCAGGTCGGGCGCACCGGGCGGGTCACCCCCTTCGGGATCATGGAACCGGTGCTGGTGGCCGGTTCCACCGTGGCCCGGGCCACCTTGCACAACCAGGAAGTGGTCAAGGCGAAGAACGTCATGATCGGGGACACCGTGATCCTGCGCAAGGCCGGGGACGTGATCCCGGAGATCGTCGGCCCGGTGCTGGCGCTGCGCGAGGGCAACGAGGAGAACCTGCGCGAATTCACCATGCCCACCCACTGCCCCAGCTGCGGCCAGCCGTTGGCCCCGGCCAAGGAGGGCGACGTTGACATCCGCTGCCTGAACGCGCAGAACTGCCCGGTGCAGCTGACCGAACGGATCGCCTACCTGGGCAGCCGCAACGCCCTGGATATCGAGGCGCTGGGCTACGAGGCGGCAGCCGCGCTGACCAGCGGACCGGGCGAGGACCCGGCCGGCCAGGGCGGGCTGGTCCTGCCGGCCGGTCCCGGCCCGCTACGCAACGAGGCCGAGCTCTTCGGACTCAAGGACCGGCTGGAGGACCTGGCCAAGGTGCGGGTCTGGCGGGAGAAGCGTTCCAAGGGCGAAGGCACCGGGAAGTTCGAGCTGGTCCCGTACTTCTTCACCCGCGGCACCGCGGCCAAGCCCCCGGCGCCCACCAAGATGACCCTGAAGCTGTTCGACGAGCTGGAAAAGGCCAAGGAACAGCCGCTCTGGCGGGTGTTGGTGGCCCTGTCCATCCGGCACGTCGGCCCCAACGCCTCCCGCGCCCTGGCCACCCGCTACGGGTCAATGCAGGCGCTGCTGGAAGTGGTCGACGCTCCCGGCGCCAGCCAGGAACTGGCACAGATCGACTCGGTCGGCTCGATTATCGCCGACGCGGTCGTGGACTGGTTCGCGGTTCACTGGCACCGGCAGATCGTCGAATCCTGGGCCGCGGCGGGGGTGAAGATGCGCGACGAGGTCGATGACAGTGTGGTCAAGCACCTGCAGGGACTGGCGATCGTGGTCACCGGCACCCTGCAGGGATTCAGCAGGGACACCGCCAAGGAGGCGATCATCGTGCGCGGTGGCAAGGCCACCGGCAGCGTCTCGAAGAAAACCGATTTCCTGGTGGCCGGCGAGGCTGCAGGTTCCAAGCTGGACAAGGCCCACTCGCTGGGAGTCCCGGTGCTGGATGAACACGGATTCAGCATCCTGCTCGACCAAGGACCAGATGCCGCCCGGGCCGCCGCCCTGGGGCAAACCGAAGGAGAATAATGGTACCGAAGCAACCCATCGACCACGATCCACTGGTGCTGTTGTCCCGGCAGGCCGCAGCCGCCGGGGCCCGGGTGCTGGCCGGGCGCACCACCGGCCCGCTGGGATTGGCGAACAAGACCGAGGCCGGGGACTGGGTGACCGATTACGACCGGAACGCCGAGGAAGCGATCCGCAACACGATCATCACCACCCGCCCCAATGACGAGCTGACCGGCGAGGAATTCGGGCACCACACCCCGGGTAAGCCCAGCGGCTACCGCTGGAGCATCGACCCGCTGGATGGCACCGCGAATTTCGTACGTGGCATCCACTACTACGCCTCCTCGGTGGCGGTCTGCCGGACAACCGCCGATGGTGGCGAGCAATGGCTGGCCGGGGCGATCTCCGCACCGGCCCTGGGCGTGGAGTACTACGCCGGCCGCGGCCTGGGCGCCTGGAAACACGACCTGAAAAGCCACACGGTCACGAGGCTGCAGGGCCCGATGGACTCCGACGCGAAGGTGCTCTCCACCGGATTCGGCTACGACGTGGCCCGCCGCCAGTTCCAGGCGCGGATGCTCTCCGAGCTGCTGGTGGACTACGTCAACATCCGGCGTATCGGTTCGGCGGCCCTGGACCTGTGCCTGGTCGCCGAGGGGGCGCTGGAGGCCTACGCGGAATTCGGTACCCAGGAATGGGACTGGGCCGCAGGAGCCCTGATCGCCGAGGAAGCCGGGGCCCCGGTGGGTCGACCGGTGGGCTATCCCGGCTGGCAGTATGCCGGACTTATCGACCCGGCCAAGCTGCGTTTCCCGGACAGCGCCCCGGACACACAACCGGAAACGGATGCCCAAGAGGACAACAGCGCAACCAGCCCGGCGCCCGCCGGCGGGAGCACCTCCGGGACATAGTCAGGGCCCCATCCCGGTCACCGGTCCGGGCAGCTGTGCCCGCCCGGTAGACAAATCCGCCTGGTGGGCGGGCCCCGAACCGGGGGTCCGGCACACCAGGCGGTGCAGGCACACGGATCCCGTCCGGGAACCGGGCCGGGTTAGAAGGTCAGCGCCTGGGCCGAGGCGTCGTAGTACTCGCGGTGCTGCAGGTTGGTTGCGGCGGCCTCATCCACCACCAGGACCGCGTCCTGGTGCAGCTGCAGGACCGAGGCCGGGCAGGATGCAGCCAGCGGACCTTCGATCGCCGCGGCGATCGCCTCGGCCTTCACCCGCCCGGTGGCCACCAGCACCAGGCGCCTGGCCTCGAGCATGGTGCCCAGCCCCTGGGTGACCGAATGGGTGGGCACCTGGTCCGGGGAGCCGAAGAAGCGGGCGTTGTCGTTGCGGGTCCGGGCCGTCAACCGGGTCAGGTGGGTGCGGCTGCGCAGCGAGGTTCCCGGTTCGTTGAAACCGATGTGCCCGTTGGACCCGATACCCAGGATCTGGACGTCGACACCCCCGGCGGCGGCGATGGCCTCGTCGTAGTGCCCGGCGGCGGTTTCCAGGGTGCGCAGCTTATCGGCGGCGCCCAACGGTACGTGCAGGTTCTCCTCCGGCAGGCCCAGCACCTGGCAGACCTCGCGGATCAGCGTCTGGCGGTAGGACTGCTCATGCGTTGCCGGCAGCCCCACGTATTCGTCCAGCGCGAAGCCGGTGGCCTGGGAGAAGTCGAGTTTCCCGGCCTTGACCAGCTCGGCCAGCTGGCCGTAGAGGCCCAGCGGGGAAGAGCCGGTGGCCAGGCCGATGACCGGAGGACGGTTGTCGACATAGCGTTCGAAACCCTCAAGGACGCTGTCGGCCGCCAGTGCTGCGACATCCTCGGGGGTGGAACCGATGAGTACCTTCAATACGATCTTCCTTAGAGAATCATGATGACGTGGCCGCCGGAACCGGCGGGGTCTGTGTCCACAGTCCGGTGACGTCCTCGTCTCCCACACCTTGCCTGCCGAAGCACGCGCTGAACCCATTATTTTCGATATTACGCGTTTTCGCCCCGTGGTGGGGTGCGATTTCACCGTTGGACACTTCACGGGCCGGGCCCGTGCAGGAAGCCCGCCGCGTGATTTCCGGCACTGGCCGGTGGTGCCGTGGTCCGGTGGTGGGCAGCGCAGGGAATCCCTGGAAAACCACCAACCATTTGGGGACTAGGGGTTTTAGGTGGCGCTGCGGGTAGATGCCGGGGCCGCGGCCAGCCCGGAGATGAAGGAAAATGACAATCCGGTTTTGTAGGGAGTCTCACCCTGTGCCTGTGCGTCGGCCGGAAAAATGAAACACTGGATGGATCATGACTGTTACAGCACCAACCACCGCATCCCCCGGCCAGCTGACCATCGAGGAGGCCACCGCGGCCGACTACGAGCGGATCGGCGATATCACCGTCGACGCCTATGTGGCCGCCGGGCACTTCGAGGATCCCAACCACGAATACATGCACTTCGTGCGCCAGGTCGCGGCGCGTCATGAGCATTGCACGATCCTGGTCGCCAAACGCGAGGGGCGGGTTATTGCCAGCATGTCGTTGATGCGGCACGGCACCAAGTACGCGGATATCGCCCGGCCCGGGGAATTGGAGATCCGGATGCTCAGCGTGGATCCGGCCACGCAGCGTTCCGGTGCCGGACGGGCCATGGTGGCCGCGGCCATGGACCGGGCCCGGTCGCTGGACGGGGTGCACACCGTCTCGCTGACCACCGGCGGGCACTGGGAAGGCGCACGTGCCCTGTACGAGAAACTCGGGTTCACCCACCAGTCCGACCGCGACTGGTTCGTCCCGGACACCGACATCCGCCTGGTGGTCTACACCCACGCGTTGTAGTCCCGGGCCGCGGCGCACCCCGCCGGCCACGGATCCTCCCTTGCCGGGCGAGGGTTTTCTTGGAACACTGTGGCCATGGGAATCATCTACGCCACCACTATGGACCCGACCAAGACCGAACTGCTCACCGCATGGCTGCCCGGGCAGGATTTTTTCGTCGGCACCGGCATCCCGCAGCTGGAGACCCTGGGAGGCTTCCGGCTGGAGGATCCTGCCGGTGAGGTGGGCATGGAGTTCATCCTCGCCGTCGACCGCCAGGACGCCGAGAACGTGCTCTACCACCTGCCCTTGAGCTACCGCGGTGCGCCTATCGAGGCAGCGGAAGAGCACCTGTTGGGCACCAGCGAACACGGGGTGCTGGGACTGCGGTACATCTACGACGCTGCCGGGGACCCGGTCTGGCAGCAGTGCGTACGCGAACTCTTCGCCGGACGCAGTGTGCCGCAACACCAGAACGACTCGGACACCAGCGAGCCCCGGGTGGTGGTGAACGAGCCGGGCTCCTCGCAGGGGCGTATCGAGATCATCCGCCGCCCGGTGGCCGGCACCGGGCAGGGGCGTGTGGTCATCGGAGTCTGGCAGGACACCGACGGCATCGGACAGAGTGGTCCGGTATTGCGCATGGCGTAACGCACCCCACGACGTCCATGCCGTGCCGCGGCGGCGCAGGGGCTAGAATTGGATGAGAAATCCAACCGCCCATCCTAGGGAGATATATGTCTGCCATCAGCCGTGAGGACGTCGTGCATTTGGCACGCCTGGCCCACATCGAGATGAGCGACGCAGAGCTGGACAAGATGACCGGTGAACTCGGCGTAATCGTCGATGCCATCGCATCAGTCAGCGAAGTCGCATCCTCCGACATCCCGGCCACCAGCCACCCGATCCCGCTGACCAATGTGTTGCGTGAGGACATCGTGGGACAGACCCTGTCCAATGACGAGGTGCTGGCCAATGCACCGGACTCCGACTCGGGCCGATTCAAGGTCCCGGCAATCCTGGATGGTGAATAGCTCCATGAATGAACTGATCAAGCTATCGGCCACCGAACTGGCCGCCAAGCTGCGTGCCGGGGAGGTCACCAGCGTGCAGGCCGTGCAGGCGCACCTGGACCGGATCACCGAGGTCGACACGGCGCTGAACGCCTTCCTGCACGTGAACGCCGAGGAAGCCCTGGCCGTGGCGGCCGAGGTCGACGCGATCCGTGCCGCCGGCGGTGCCCAGGCCCAGGCCCTGCATCCGCTGGCCGGGGTGCCGATCGCGATCAAGGACCTGATCGTGACCAAGGGCCAGCCCACCACCGCCGCATCGAAGATGCTCGAAGGCTGGATGAGCCCGTACGATGCGACCGTGATCGAGAAGATCCGTGACGCCAAGCTGCCGATGCTGGGCAAGACCAACCTGGACGAGTTCGCGATGGGTTCCTCCACCGAGCACTCGGCCTACGGGGTCACCCGCAACCCATGGGACCTGAACCGTATTCCCGGTGGATCCGGCGGCGGTTCGGCCGCGGCCGTCGCCGCCTTCGAGGCCCCGCTGGCCCTGGGGACCGATACCGGCGGTTCGATCCGCCAGCCCGGTGCGGTCACCGGCACCGTGGGCGTGAAGCCCACCTACGGTGCGGTCTCGCGCTACGGTGCGATCGCCATGGCCTCCTCGTTGGACCAGATCGGCCCGGTCTCCCGCACCGTGCTGGACTCGGCCCACCTGCAGGAACTGATTGGCGGACACGACCCGAAGGACTCCACCTCGCTGGCCAACCCGCTTGAGGGCCTGGTGGCCGCCGCCGAATCCGGCGCCGCCGGGGACCTGTCCGGGCTGCGTGTCGGGGTCATCACCGAGCTGCAGGGCGAGGGCTACCAGGACGGCGTGCAGGCACGCTTCGAGGAATCCCTGGAACTGCTCAAAACCGCCGGGGCGCAGATCGTCGAGGTCTCCTGCCCGAACCTGAAGTACGCGCTGGGCGCCTACTACCTGATCATGCCCTCGGAGGTCTCCTCCAACCTGGCCAAGTTCGACGGCGTGCGCTACGGCCACCGGGTGCTGCCCGAGGATGGCCCGTTGACCATCGAACGCGTCATGGGGGCGACCCGTGCCGCCGGTTTCGGCGACGAGGTCAAACGCCGTATCGTGCTGGGCACCTATGCGCTGTCCGCCGGCTACTACGACGCCTACTACGGTTCGGCGCAGAAGGTGCGCACGCTGATCCAGCGCGACTTCGACGCCGCCTTCGAGCAGGCCGATGTGCTGGTCTCGCCGACCGCGCCGACCGTCGCCTTCGAATTGGGTTCAAATGACGATGACCCGCTGGCCATGTACCTCAACGACGTGGCCACCATCCCGGCGAACCTTGCCGGCATTCCGGGCATCACCGTGCCCGGTGGCCTGAGCGATGGCCTGCCGGTGGGCATCCAGTTCCTGGCTCCGGCCTTCGAGGACGCCCGCGTCTACCGCGCCGGAGCCGCACTGGAAACCCTGCTGGAAAAGCAGTGGGGGCACAGCCTGATTTCGCAGGCACCGGCCATCACCGCTGACTCGATCGCGCAGAAGGCCTAGAGGGGGAGCAGATGAGCACCGAAGAACTTGTAGATTTTGACGTTGCACTGGAAAAGTACGATCCGGTGCTGGGCTTCGAGGTCCACGTCGAGCTGAACACCAAGACCAAGATGTTCTCCGACGCGCCCAACGCCTTTGGCGATGAGCCGAACACCAACGTCACCCCGGTTGACCTGGGATTGCCCGGGGTGCTGCCGGTGGTGAACAAGACCGCTGTGGAGTACTCCATCCTGATTGGTCTGGCATTGAACTGCCAGATCGCCGAGAAATGCGGTTTCGCCCGGAAGAACTACTTCTACCCGGACACCCCGAAGAACTTCCAGACCTCGCAGTACGACGACCCGATCGCCCATGACGGATGGATCGACATCGAACTGGAGGACGGGGAGGTCTTCCGGGTTGAAATCGAACGCGCCCACATGGAGGAGGACGCCGGCAAGCTGACCCATCTGGGTGGTGCCGCGGGCCGTATCCAGGGCGCGGATTACTCGCTGGTGGACTACAACCGTGCCGGGGTGCCGCTGGTGGAGATCGTCACCAAGCCGATCACCGGTGCCGGCAAGCGCGCACCCGAGCTGGCCCGCGCCTATGTGGGTGCGATCCGCGAGATCGTGAAGAACCTGGGCGTCTCGGATGCGAAGATGGAACGCGGTAATGTGCGTTGCGATGCCAACGTCTCGCTGATGCCCAAGGGGGCGGAGAAGTTCGGCACCCGCACCGAGACCAAGAACGTGAACAGCTTGCGTGCCGTGGAGCATGCGGTGCGTTTCGAGATCGAGCGCCACGCGGCGGTGCTGGACTCCGGGGAAAAGATCGTTCAGGAAACCCGCCACTGGCATGAGGACACCCGTTCCACCACCTCGGGCCGACCGAAGTCGGATGCCGATGACTACCGCTACTTCCCGGAACCGGACCTGGTTCCGATTGTGACCACCGCGGACTGGATCGAGGAACTTCGCTCCCGGCTACCCGAACCGCCGGCCGAACGCCGCAAGCGGCTGAAGGCCGACTGGGGCTATGCGGACAAGGAATTCCGTGACGTGGTCAACGCCGGGGTGCTGGACGAGATCGAGGCGACCATCGCCGCCGGGACCACCGCAGCGGTGGCCCGTAAGTGGTGGATGGGCGAGATCGCGCGCCTGGCCAAGGCTGCCGACAAGGAGATCGCCGATCTGGGCGTCAGCCCGGAAACCATCGTCGAACTCGATGCGCTGATCCAGGGCAAGAAGATCAACGACAAGATCGCCCGCCAGGTCCTGGAATACGTGGTGGCCGGCGAGGGCACCCCGGCGCAGATCGTCGAAAAGCGTTCGCTGGCCGTGGTCAACGACGACGCCGCGCTGGGCAAGGCCGTGGACGAGGCCATGGCCGCCATGCCGGATGTGGTCGAGAAGATCAAGGGCGGGAAGATGCAGGCCATCGGCGCGCTGATGGGACCGGTCATGAAGGCCACCCGCGGGCAGGCCGACGCCGGCCGCGTTCGCGAACTGGTCATGGAGAAACTGGGGCTCTGATCCCGGGATCCCATACCTGACAAGGCCCATGCCTTCCTCCCCACCGGGGAAGGCATGGGCCTTTTGGTTCCCCGCGGACCCGCGAGCGGGGGTCGGACAGGGCCGCTAGCCTGGCATCCGAAGACTCCACACGGATCCGAGGGGGGAAGGGCGGCGCCGTCCCCGGCGCGGCCGCATCACAATGGCGCACATGAGCACCGACCGACACCGGGTAGTGATCAAGCCCGCCACCCTGGAACACGTTCCCGCCATCCAATCCGTCGGCCTGCTCACCTGGCCGGCCACCTACCTGCCCTTCACCTCACCGGAGTACGTCCTGGCGAACCTGAACACCTGGTGGACCCGCGAGGCGGTGGAGCACTCGGTACGTATCGACAGGACCGTGATCGCGGTCGACGACAACGAGGTCATCGGCACGCTGAGCCTGGGGGAATGTGAGGGGGACTCGGTGATCTGGAAGATCTACGTGGTACCCGCAGCCCAGGGCCGGGGGATCGGATCCGCATTAATGCGCCATGCCATCGAGGTGGCGGGCAACGACCGTGCGCTGCGACTGGAATACGTCCAAGGCAACGAGCATGCCCGGGGCTTCTACGAGCGTCACGGGTTCAGGCACGATTGCGACGAGGATCCCGGAGACGGGACCATCACCGTGTGGATGCGCCGACCCAGCGGGCCCTGCCTGCCCCGGATCGCCGGGACCGACTGACGTGGGCACCGCTGAACCCGCTCCGGGTTTCGCTACGGACGTCGCGGGGCTTCTGAGCAGGCCGCCGTACCGATACGCTACCTCGCCACGAACTGGGGCAATACCGTCTTCCGCCTGGGCGAGCAACTGGCAGCCAATGAGCAACGGTGGCACCCGGTGCAGGCTGAGGATACCGGGCTCCTACCCGTCCCAAGCTGAGCGCCGGCCGCTACTTGCCCGGTGGCAGCACTCCGGGGCTGGTGCGTGAGCGGCGCGAGGCCTCTGCGGGGCAGGACACCGGGTACCTCGCCGCGTTACATGTCCCGGAACTCGCCGGGACACCGGGCAATGCCTTCCAGGGCAGGCCGCTGGCGGCGATCGATGCGGGCACCCGGCGACGGCTGGATTCCCCTGCACCCACACAATACCGTGGGCAGTGGTACCAAGGCCGATGAGAGCCGACTGGGCACCCTGGTGGATTGCGGGGACCTGTGCGCCGGGGACTCGGCCTCGGACCCAGGGATGCTAAAACAGTAACGGGTGGAATGCCTTGACCCGGTGTTCCCGAAGACTCAGCGGGGTCCAGCGGTGGGCTCTGCTCTCCAGCGGTGAACCACGTCCCCCTTTGCCGCCGGGGGTGTGGTGATGACGTATCGAAGCTGGCGCACCCTTCCTTCATGACGCTGTTCCTGGGTGTTGGCAGGCGGTGCCTGCCTTTTCCATAAGCTTCCTGCCGGGAGCCCGATCCGGTGGGCGGGTGTGGGGCTCGGAGTCCTGCGATCAGGTGACTACCAAGTGCTGCACCGTACTGCGGATTGCCTCGATGACATCATTAACTGGTGCCCGGTGCAGGTGCTCGGCTCGAACTAACAAGTCGATTTGTCGTCCTGAGTTGAGCCCCTTAATCGGACGTAAAATCACCTCTTTGCCCAGAGACTCGCGGGCCGTATATCTGGGTAGGATACCCAAGCAACCACTAGTTCTAACCAGTGCGCTGGCCGTGGCATAGTCATTGACCCGGTGTTCGACCGTTGGGGCGCGACCGGCCAGTGCGGCAATTGTTTCCAGTACATCGGCCGGCGAATAGCCCGTCCGGGAAACCACCCAAGGCTCCCCGATCACCTGTTCGGGGGAGAGCTCCTCGAAAGGGGCTAGCGGATGGTTGATATGCACCGCGATGTCCAATGGTTCAAATGCCAAGGGAATGACCGTGACGTGGTTTTCGGGCCACGGTGCGGTGTGCGGCATCCGGTGGGCGAGTACCAGGTCGTACCTTGAGGTCAACCCGGGAAAATCCTGTTGCGACACGTCCTCGTCGTAGAACCGCAGCGGCGGAAGGTTACCGGATGGCCAGGCCAGGAGCGGAGCGAAGATCTTCTGACCTATCGAGTGGAACCCCGATACCCGGATTGGAGTCTGCCGGTCCTGGTCTTGTGCCTGGATTTTTGCGCTGGCCTCGGCCAGTGTCGAAACAACCGAAGCGGCGGCCGCGGCGAGGAGTTTGCCCTCGCTGGTCAGTACCAGTCTGCGGCCGTTCTTCTCCGTCAACGGAACGGAAAACCCCCTTTGCAGCTGGGCCAGATGCTGGGATATAGCCGACGGTGAGACATACAGGGATTTGGAGACCGCGTTGACACTACCCAGGTCCGCCAACTCCCGCAGGATCTTCAGCTGATGCAATTCCATGAAGTAAATACTAAATCGTCAGATCAGGATTTCGCAGATCAACTAAGGTGTCTTCCGTGGCCGGTCGGTGCGACACTTGAATAAATCCCGCTTTCTGTGCGCACGCCACAGGTGCTCGACATGAAGGAAACACTGATGAAAGCTCTATACAAGTCCGGTCCACACGCCGGACTGGAACTGGTGGATCGACCGGAACCGGAACCCGGCGTCCACGATGTGAAGATCCGGGTCATGACTACCGGCATCTGCGGCACCGACCTGCATATCGAGGCCTATGACGAAGCCGCGCAATCGATGATCAACACCCCGCTGGTCCCGGGGCACGAATTCTATGGCGAGGTCGTCGAGGTCGGGTCCTTCGTCACCGGAGTCAAGGTGGGGGACCGGGTCTCCGGCGAAGGACACATCGTCTGCGGACTGTGCCGCAACTGCCGTGCCGGACGCCGCCAGATGTGCATCAACGTGAATTCCGTGGGGGTGCAGCGCGACGGGGCCTTTGCCGAATACGTCGTGATCCCGGAATCCAACGTGTGGGTGCATACCGATGAGAAGATCACCCCGTTGTTGGGGGCGATTTTCGACCCCTTCGGCAATGCGGTGCACACCGCCCTGCAGTTCCCGATCATCGGCGATGACGTGCTGGTCACCGGGGCCGGGCCCATCGGCCTGATGGCCGTGGCCGTGGCCCGCCATGCCGGGGCACGGCGCATCGCCATCACCGACGTCTCCGAACGGCGCCTGGCCCTGGCCCTGGACATGGGCGCGGATCTGGCGGTTAATGTCGGTGAATCCCGGATCGCCCAGGCCCAGGAACAGCTGGGCCTGGTGGAGGGCTTCGATTTCGGTATGGAAATGTCCGGTCATGCCGCGGCCCTGCCCGAAATGATCAACAACATGAACCACGGCGGCAAGATCTGCATGCTGGGGCTGCCCACCAGTTCGATCGATATCGACTGGGGCAAGGTGGTTACCCACATGCTCACCCTGAAGGGCATCTACGGCCGGGAAATGTACGAGACCTGGTATGCGATGAGCGCCATGCTCACCAGCTCGGATGTGATGCGTGAACGGATTTCCTCGGTGGTGACCGACTACCTGCCGGCCACCGAATGGGAGCAGGGATTCGCCGCGGCCCGCGGCGGGCAGGGCGGCAAGGTCGTTCTCGACTGGACAGTTTTCTAGGAGTAGTGGAATGTACACGGATATGAAAAACCAGCTGGCCGAGGAACTGGCGGCGCTGCGCGAGGCGGGGCTCTACAAGGCCGAACGCCACATCGATTCGCCACAGTCGGCCCGCATCCAGGCCGGGGCCTTGGGCGCCGAAGCCCGCGAGGTGCTGAACTTCTGCGCGAACAACTACCTGGGGCTGGCCGACGACCCGCGGATCATCGCGGCCGCGAAGGCCGCATTGGACGAGCGCGGCTTCGGCATGGCCTCGGTGCGTTTCATCTGCGGCACCCAGGACATCCACCTGGAACTGGAACGGCAGATCTCCCGCTTCTTGGGTACCGCGGACACCATCCTGTTCTCCAGCTGCTTCGATGCTAACGGCGGGGTGTTCGAGTCGCTGTTCGGTGCGCAGGACGCGATCATCTCCGATGCGCTGAACCATGCCTCGATCATCGACGGGATCCGGCTGTCCAAGGCCGCCCGGTTCCGCTACGCCAACCGCGACATGGCGGATCTGGAAACCCAGCTGCAGGCCGCGGCGGCCCTGAACGACGGGGCAGGGGCACGACGCACCATCATCGTCACCGACGGGGTGTTCTCGATGGACGGTTACCTGGCCCCGTTGGCCGAGATCTGCGACCTGGCCGACAGGTACGGTGCGCTGGTGATGGTGGATGACTCCCACGCGGTGGGATTCATGGGGCCGACCGGGGCCGGAACACCGGAACACGCCGGGGTTTCGGACCGGGTGGACATCTACACCGGCACCTTCGGCAAGGCATTGGGCGGGGCCTCGGGAGGCTACGTCTCAGGCCGCGCCGAGATCGTGGACATGCTGCGCCAGAAGGCCAGGCCCTACCTGTTCTCCAACTCGCTGGCCCCCTCGATCGTGGCCGCGACGCTCACCGCCCTGGAACTGGTTGCCGGTAGCGCGGAACTGCGCAACCAGCTGGAGGTCAACGCGGCACTGTTCCGCACCCGCATGAGCGAAGCCGGTTTCGAGTTGCTGGACGGCGAACACGCGATCATCCCCGTGATGTTCGGCGACGCGGTGTTGGCCGGCAAGGTCGCCGAGCAGATGCTTGAGCGCGGGGTCTTCGTCACCGCGTTCAGCTACCCGGTGGTGCCCCAGGGCCAGGCGCGCATCCGCGTGCAGCTTTCGGCCGCGCACAGCTCCGAGGACATCGAACGCTGTGTCCAGGCGTTCATCGACAGCCGCGCAGCGGTAGCCGACGCCCGGTAGTAACAGACCGCACGTCAGGGCCCGTGCCCGGGAATGGATTCCCGGGCACGGGCCCTGACCTGTTTTCTTTCCGAATCCTGGCTCCTTAGGGTCGATTCCGCGGACTATCCTGAATCCCGGACGTGCAGGCGGCAACGGGTGGCCGCACGGCAGGTCTCGGCTGGTTTCGAAGGAACCGCGCCGGACGCGGTGACCCGGTACCCGTCTGGAGCAGGACGAATAAGCGCGATGTACAAGCCTGACCCAGGTCAATATTGGGGAACCGGGCGCTGGGTTCGTTGTCCGGATGACCCCGTGAGGTTCGGCAGTGCTGGTCGCGGGTGTGCAGGAGCGGACGGGGTCCCCGCAGGGTGGCAATCGGGCCGACGCCCGGTTGCCGGAGGTCCTGTTCGCCGTGCTCCCGGCCTTTCAACCGGGCACGTCGGAGGGAAGCCGCCAGCCAGCTACACGGTTTCCCAGTAGGTGTTGCGCTGCGGGGTCTGGGTGGGATCCATATACCGGGGCAATAACACGTGGGGAAGTCCACGGTACATGATCACCCTAATGATCCCGGCCTGCTCAGCGGTGTGGTGCAACCTGCATAACAGGGTGCCCTGGCCGATGTCCGTGGGGCATCCGCCCTGCCAACCACCGTCCCCGGCATGGTGGACATCGCAGGATTCGGGCGGGTGGCTGCATCCGGGAACAATGCAGCCCCGGTCCCGGGCAATGATGCCTTTTTTCATGTAGTCCGGGTAGAGGCGGCTGAACCGCCCCAGATCCAGGATCTGCCCGTCACCGCCGAAAACGACGGGGATGATCTTGGCCTTGCAGAGCAGCTTGCGAAGTTCGGCAGGTGAGAGCCTCACCCCGTGGGACGTCAACCCGTGGGCGGTGGCCAGATCCTGCAGGTCATCGAGTTTGAGGAAAACCAGGAGTTCAGGTTCAACGGTCTTGACCGTTTGCTTGTCTCCACATCGGCATTTGCCCTTGCCCTTCTTGGCGGACCTGCTGCGGCTGGACTGGCGTTGCTCAACCAGCGCCATCAACGCGTTCATCCGGCGGATGGGTGGCGGTAGTTGTTCGATGAGCCGGTCGGCGATGCTGACTTCCTCCGCCATCGTGCCCGGATCAGTCCCGGGCCGCGGAGACGGCTCGGTTGCAGCCGCAGCCGTAGCCGACTCCGGATCGGCCTTCTGATCGGGAAGGTCCTGCGCTTGTGGGTCCCTGGCCCATTCCGGGACCGGGTCGGTGGACCGCAGCCAGTCTCCGGCTTCCGGTTCGGGGACCCCATCATGGGCGGGGGCGTCTGAGGTGGATAGCCTGGCGGCGGTCCCGGCCTGGGTCTTGGGGTTGTCCGCCTGGGCGATCAGTGAACGCAGCAGTCCGGCGTTGGCACCGCGCACCCGTAACCGGTATTCGTCCACCCCGTTGACGGTGCGGACCTTGAACAAGCCTTCCGCGGGGGTCTTGGTCTCGGTATGTTCCTGCGTGTAGCCGGAGACCATCGAATCAATGTGTTTGCGGGCGGTGACCGGGTCGCGGGTTTCCAACACCCGGGCCGCGTGCTGTTCCAGCGGTTGCCCGTCGGAGTGCCGTGCCGACGGTGGCAGCGGGACGCCGGCGGCGATGGTGTCCTTCGGTTCCAGTCGGTTCAGTGCCCGCGCGGTGCGGATCACGGCGCGTGGGTCCACGGAGGGGTTCCGATAGCTTTCGGCAAGCCGCTCATAGCGTGGGGAGGTGAGGGTACCGGCGACGGTGATCCGGCCGATGACCAGTTGCGCGTCCTGGAGCATGCCGGCGGCCTCGTGGTAGTCGATATGCAGCCAGGCGGCCAGGAAATCGGCCGGGGTCTTGTGGCAGGGGCGGCCGGTGGCATATCTGGCGGGGCGCGAGTAGTCGGTGCGGTTCTCGCGTAGCGCGTCGTACTCCTCCACAGCCAGGGTGTGTGCCCCGGTGGCCGCGCTGTGCATAGCCAGCACGATCCGGGCGCGTCCGGCCAGATGGTAGAGCTGTTCCACATGGCTGGCCAGCGCCGCGGCCAGGCGGGGGTCATCACGCCCGGTGCCGGCGTCAATGGCATGCTGCAGCATTCGCAGGGCCAACCCGACAGTGTGGGTCAGTACCTGCGGTGAGAGCCGCTCGCCCTCGGCGTCGACCGCCCGGTGCAGTGCCTCCATGGCGGAGGACAATGAAATCTGGTTCATGGCCCCATCATGGTCCGGAGCGCAACAAGATGGTGGAGGCATCGCCAGATTGTGGATAACCACGGTGCCACCGGACCGCGGCACCAACTTCAATCTTGGTATGGTGTGGCCGTGCCGCACACGCTCAGAGCTAAATTCACGACTTGTTCGTCCCAATCATGGTTTGGGCAGGTGGGGTCGTGATAGACAAGGACTATGGCTACTACTGCAATTGATGGAAACCCGATCCAGACCGTAGGCGAGCTGCCAGCCGTTGGCACCAAGGCTCCCGAATTCACCCTGACCGGCACCGACCTGGGCGATGTCACCAGCGCCTCGCTGGCCGGCCGCCGCGTCGTGCTCAACATCTTCCCATCGGTGGACACCGGTGTTTGCGCCGCGAGCGTGCGCCAGTTCAACGAGCTGGCCTCGAAACTGGAGAACACCACCGTGGTGTGTGCCTCGCAGGACCTGCCCTTCGCCCTGGGCCGCTTCTGCGGTGCCGAAGGCCTGGAGAACGTGGTGGCCGCCTCGGCCTTCCGTTCCAGCTTCGGCGCGGATTACGGACTGACCCAGGCCGACGGTCCGCTGCGTGGGCTGCTGGCCCGCACCGTCATCGTGCTCGACGAGGACGGCAAGGTCATCTACTCGCAGCTGGTTCCGGAGATCAAGACCGAACCCGACTACGACGCCGCGATCGCCGCGCTGGGCTAGGCTCCGCGACACCGACCTGAACCGGCCGGGTGCCCACCTCCCGGGGTGGCGCACGGCCGGTTCTTCATGCCCCGCCTGCTGTGGGAGCGGCAGGCTCCAAGTCCCGTCTCAGGTTCCGAGGTCTGTACGGGCCGGTGTTGTGGCGGCGGGCTGCGGCTCCAGCAACCGGCCGCGGCGGAACACCCGGAGCAAGGACAGCCGGGCATCAAGGACCAGCACATCGGCGTACAATCCCGCACGCAGGCTGCCGATCGAGTCGGACAGACCCAGCACCCGCGCCGGGACACCGGTGGCCGAAGCCAGCGCCTGATCCAGCCCCACCCCGGCCGCCACGGTGCGGCGCAACACCTGAAGCAATGTTGCGGTGCCCCCCGCCAGCGAGCCATCGCTGGCCAGCCGGGCTTCCCCGCCGTCGACGGTGACCTCCTGCGGGCCCAGGGTGTACCGCCCATCGGGCAGTCCGGTGGCGGCCATGGAATCGGTGACCAAGGCGATGTTCCCGGCACCGACGAGGGCGAACACCATCCGCACGGTGTCCGGGACCAGGTGAACTCCGTCAGCAATCAGCTCCACCACCGCCCGGCCGCGACGAGCCTGTTCCAGACAGGCGGCCAGCGGTCCGGGGACACGATGATGCAATGGCGGCATCCCGTTGAACAGGTGAGTGACCGTCGGGGTGGACGGCAGCAACGGATGCTGCGCCAGCCGAGCGTGGGCGTGCTCCAGCGAAGCGGACGCCTGGCCGGTGTCGGCATCGGTGTGCCCCAGCGAGGGCACCACCCCCAGATGTACCAGCAAGCTGACCAGTTCCGTGCTTCCGGCCAATTCCGGGGCGTAAGTCATCGTGCGCAACGACCCCCGGCTGGCCGCGGCCAGCTCGCGGACGAACTCCGGCTGCGGCGCCGAGAGGTGGCGTGGATCCTGCGCCCCGCAGCGGACCGCGGAGAGGAACGGACCCTCGGCATGGATACCGGCCAACAACCCCGCCTCGACGAATCCGGCTAGGACGGCGGCTGCCTGCAGCATCGCAGGACGCCCGGCGGTGACCAACGAGGCCAGCAGCGTCGTGGTTCCGGCGCGGTGCAGGAAACCGATGGCCTCGGTCACCGGGCCGGGCATCGGGTTGGGGAAATCGGCGCCGACCGCCCCGTGGCAGTGCAGGTCGACCAGTCCAGGGGCCAGCAGGGCGCCGGGCGGCACCGGATGCTCACTGAATTGTGCGGCATCGGGCCGGGTGAGGAAAGCGATACGCGTTCCGGCGAAGACGATGCGCTCGCCGGTGACCGCCAGCGCGCCGTCGGGCACGGTGGCACCATCAGTATGCAATGGGGCGAAAATCACGAAACTGGGGCTGGACATGGGTTTAGTGTAGCTTTCGGGAGCTGGCGCTGGCACTGCAGTCCGCCGCAGCACGCAGGATCCGCGGACCGATCTTGCGCAATAACTTGCCCAGGTTGGGGGAGTCGGTGCGCGAAATGGTGTCCGAAAACCGTTCCAGGCTCATCAACCCCAGCCAGATCCGGGCCCGGTGCGCCTGGTCGGTATCGGGGGCGATCTGCTCGATCATCTCCTGCCCGTGCCAGAGGGCCAGATAGGCGGTGTTCAGCGCCGGATCCCAGGCGGCGGCCAGGTCCCAGTCCAGGATCCCGGCCAGCTGCCCGTCGACCCAGTGCATGTTGTGCCCGGCCAGGTCCCCGTGCACCAGCGAGCGCGGGGCACCGGCCAGCATCGGCAACTGGTCCCAGAGGGTGCGCGCCGGGCCGCGCAGCTGCCCGGGCAGCGCGTCATGGGTGGCGGCGATGCGTTCTTCGGTCCATTCGCCGCGGAAGGCGAAGGGCGCGGCAAGCAACGGTTCCAGCGTTCCGATGTCCACCGCGGCCAGCTCGCGCACGATGCGGCGCAGGATGAGAGGATCTCCGCTGTGCGGCGGGTGGGCGCTGCCCGGAATGAAGCTCATTGCAACATTGCCCAGGCCCCCGGCCTCGGTGATCGGGCCCAGCGGCCGCGGGGTATCGATGGGCAACAGGTCCGCCACCGCCTGGTGCAGCGCCACGTTGCGCGGCATGTCGGCGCTCACCTGCGCGGTGCGCGCCATCCGGATGGCCGCGTGCGGGGCCAGGACCAGCACCCGGTGGAACTGCCCGCCCTCCTCCACCCGGGCACCTGCCGTATCCAGGCCGGGCAATAGCCGGGAGGCCAGCTGGAGTTCATCGGGGGTGGCGGCGCGGCTCATCGGGGCCCTTCGGGATCGGGAACGGGTCTGGCTACTACGCTAATGCACGAAACGTGGGCGGAAAATCAGCTGCGGCACAGCCCTCGGGCCTAGGATCGGAAACGTGCAAAGCAATCTGGTGGATAACAACCCGACCGGCAGGGTCCCGGGGCCCGGCGTGCTCAAATTCGAGGTCGTGCTGGTATTGGCCCTGTGCCTGGGCCAGAGCGCGGTCTATTCGGTCATCAGCTTCCTGGACAAGGTCACCCGTGCGCCGTTGCGCGAGCAGACCACCTCCATGAACAACCCATTGAGCGTGCGGCCGTGGTTCGACCTGGCCTACCAGCTGCTGGATATCTTCTTCGCGCTGGTTCCGGTGGTGCTGGCCCTGTACCTGCTGTCCAGGTCGCTGGGGCTCGGTGCCCGGCATCTGGGATTCGACTTCGCCCGGCCCGGACGGGATGCGGCCTGGGGTGCCGGACTGTTCGTGGCCATGGGACTGGGGACGCTCGGGGTCTATGCCGCCGGCCGGATGCTGGGGGTGACCACGGCGTTGTCGGTGGCGAACCTGGCCGATTACTGGTGGACGGTGCCGGTGCTGCTGCTGTCCGCGGCGCGCCATGCGGTGCTGGAGGAGGTGATCATGCTGGCCTTCCTTTTCGCCTACGGCAAGGCGCTGCGGCTGTCGCCGTGGCTCATGATCATCGCCTCGGCGCTGTTGCGCGGCAGCTACCACCTCTACCAGGGTTTCGGCCCGTTCATCGGCAATGCGCTGATGGGTGTGGTCTTCGGGTGGTTCTACCTCAAATACGGCAGGGTGATGCCGTTGGTGATCGCGCACTTCCTGCTTGACGCGGTGGGATTCGTGGGCTTTGCGCTGATCGGCCCGGCCATCGGCATCGGCAGCTAGGACAGCAAGGGCAGCCGGTGCGGCTGCGAACACCGGCCGGTGAAGCCCGTAGGCTATTCGCCCGAACCAGGGCCGGCAGAGGACGAAGGCAGGGGGCGGAACCGGGTTCCGCCCCCTGCCTTCGGGGCACCGTGGCCGAAGCACGCTGCGTTTGCCTAGAGCACGACCTCGCCCTTGGCTGTCTGGAAGGTGACCGAGAGGATACCCGGGGTCCCGTTGGGCGCCAGGTAGTTCATGGTCACTTCGCCCAGCTGGACCTGGTCGGGGTGTCCGAGCCAGTCCAGGACCCGGTCGCGTGAACCGGCGATGGTGATCTCGTCGATGTAGCCGGTGGGCTCCAGCGCCCGGGACGGGTGCAGGTCCTCGGTGCCGTCGTCCCAACGCAGCAGGTAGGGCACCTGCGGGTCGGCGATCAGGCCCTTGATGCCGATCTGCTGCCAGGTCAGTTCCCGGCCATCGGGGAACTTGCGGTTGCCCGGGACCGACTGGCGGCCCAGGCGCTGCTCGGCGTCCGTGAGGTCGTCGAGTGACACGCACCAGCCCATCCAACCTCCACCCAGCTCGGACCGGGCGCGGACGGCCTGGCCGAAGGGGGCCTTGAGGCTGGCGGGGTGGTTCAGCACCTCCACCACTTCGAGGTACTGGTTATGCTTCAGCGGGAAAATTACATTGCGCGTTCCGAATCGCGGGTGGACGCCGCCCTTGACGAATTCCAGGCCCAGGGCCCCGGAGATCCGTTCGGCGGTTTCCAGTAGGCCCTCCGGGCCACATGCGTACGAAACGTGATCTAGCCTCATCATGCGCCCATCATGCCACCAATGTGATCCCCGTCTCGACTTAGGTTCACCTAAGCGCGTCTCCGGGTGTTGACGCTTCGGCGGGAAGCGCCGTGGTCCCGGTGGTTTTATGACCGAATGCGACAGTTTGCCCGGGGGTGGGATTGCGTTGTCCGGCGGCCGTGCGTCACACTGGATGCTAGGTCATGAGTCCCAGCAACAAGCCCCGGCTTGCTGGGCGGCAACCCTCCAACCGCGGTGGGGTGCCCCGGGTGAAGACCTGGCCCTGTGCGCAACATGCGTGCTAAGGACAAGCGCGGGTTACACCCTGGGAGTTGGCAGATTCTGTACACCCCTCAGGGGTGTTCTTCAGTGGTGTACCCCCGGAAGTAGTTGATGAACTATGGGAGGAATACCAATGAGCGAAAACTGGTCGTTCGAGACACGCCAGATCCATGCCGGACAGACCCCGGATGCGCACACCGGCGCCCGGGCCCTGCCGATCTACCAGAGCACGTCCTTCGTGTTCCCCGATGCCCAGACCGCGGCCGACCGGTTCGCGTTGCAGGACCTCGGGCCGATCTACACCCGCATCGGCAACCCCACCCAGGAGGCGGTGGAGAACCGCATCGCCAGCCTGGAAGGCGGCGTCGGGGCCCTGCTGCTGTCCTCGGGGCAGGCGGCGACCACCTTCGCCATCCTGAACCTGGCCGAAAGCGGGGACCACATCGTGGCCAGCCCGAGCCTGTACGGCGGCACGCAGAACCTGTTCAAGCACACCCTGAAGAAACTGGGGATCCAGGTCAGCTTCGTGACCGACCCCGACGACCTGGAAGCCTGGCGTTCGGCGATCCGGCCGAACACCAAGGCGTTGTTCGCCGAGGTGGTCTCCAACCCCCGCCAGGATGTGCTGGATATCGAAGGCGTCGCCGGGGTAGCCCACGCGGCCGGGGTGCCGCTGCTGGTGGACAACACCCTGTCCACCCCGTACCTGATCCGCCCGATCGAGTTCGGGGCGGACATCGTGATCCACTCGGCCACCAAGTACCTCGGCGGCCATGGCACCGCCATCGCCGGGGTGATCGTGGACTCGGGGAACTTCGATTTCGCGGCCGACCCGGAGAAGTTCCCGGGCTTCAACACCCCGGACGAGTCCTACAACAACCTGGTGTTCGCCCGCGACCTGGGGGTCAACGGGATCCTGGGCGCGAACCTGGCCTATATCCTCAAGGCGCGTGTGCAGTTGCTGCGCGACCTGGGCTCCGCGCTCTCCCCGTTCAACGCGTTCCTGATTGCCCAGGGACTGGAAACCCTCTCGCTGCGCATCGAACGCCACGTGTCCAATGCGGTGGCGGTGGCCCGCTGGCTGGAGGAACACCCGCAGGTGGAACAGGTGGCCTACGCCGGACTGGAATCCTCGCCGTGGTTCGAACGTGGACGCAAGTACGGGCCGAACGGCACCGGGGCGATCGTCTCCTTCGACCTGGCCGGCGGGGCCGAGGCCGGCCAGGGGTTCGTGGACGCCCTGCAACTGCACTCCAATGTGGCGAATCTGGGTGATGTGCGGTCGCTGGTGGTGCACCCGGCATCCACCACCCATGCGCAGCTGACCGAGGAGGAACGCGCCGCGGCGGGGGTCCGTCCCGGGCTGGTCCGGCTGAGCGTCGGACTGGAGAACATCAAGGACATCCTGGCCGACCTGGAACTGGGCTTTGCGGCCGTGGCCGCGGACACGAACAAGAACCTGGCGGAAACCCACTAGTAAATGACTGCGATTGTGACTACTGAAGAATCCCTGGAAAGCACCCTGGACACCGGCTCTGGCACGAGGCGCCAACTGGTGGTCGGGGAGTACGCCTTCGAAACCGGTGGCTTCCTGCCCGAGGTGGAATTGGCCTACGAGACCTGGGGACGGTTGGACTCCGGCGCATCCAATGCCGTGCTGGTCACCCATGCGCTCACCGGCGATGCCCATGTGAGCCGGGGGGATTCGGATTACGACGGCTGGTGGGAGGACTTTGTCGGTCCGGGCAAGGCGATCGACACCGAGAAGTACTTCGTGGTCGCGGTGAATATCATCGGTGGCTGCAATGGCAGTACCGGTCCCGGCTCGGCCGATGCCAACGGGGTGGCCTGGGGTTCGCGCTTCCCGTTCACCACCATCAAGGACTCGGTCCACCTGGAAACCCGATTGGCCGACGCCCTGGGTATCGAGGCCTGGCATACCGTGATCGGCGGCTCCATGGGTGGGGCACGCGCCCTGGAATGGGCCGTGCTCTACCCGCAGCGGGTGCGCAACCTGGTGGTGATGGCCGCGTGCGCGCAGGCCACCGCCGAACAGATCGGCTTCGCGCAGGTGCAGAGCCAGTCCATCCGACTGGATCCGCATTTCGCCGGCGGTGACTACTACGGCACCGGCCACGCCCCGGACGCGGGGCTGGGCGTTGCCCGTCGGTTGGCGCACCTCACCTACCGGTCCGAGGCCGAACTGCAGGCCCGCTTCGGCCGTGCGGGACAGCGGACCGAGGACCCGTTGGGTGCGGCCAGCTGGCCGCGTGGACGCTACATGGTTGAAAGCTACCTGGACCACCAGGCGGCCAAGCTCACCCGGCGGTTCGACGCGAACAGCTACCTGGTGCTCACCGAGGCGCTGATGAGCCACGATGTGGCCCGCGGCTTCGAGTCGCTGGAGCACGCGCTGGGCCGGCTGGCCAACGTGAACACCGTGATCGCCGCGGTGAGCAGCGACCGGCTGTACTTCCCGGAGCAGTCCGAACAGCTCGCGGCCCTCATCCCGGGAGCCGGGCCGGTGTGCTACATCGACTCGCCGATCGGGCACGACGGATTCCTGACCGACGCGAACCAGCTCGCTGGCGTACTGTCCCAGCGCGTCTTCACCGACTAGCGTCGCAATCGCAGAACAACTACCAGCGGCCCCTGTCACCAGTTAGCGGTGACAGGGGCCGCTGCCTTGTGCAGAACCGGCCAGCCGCATGGAACGCCGTGCAGCCGGCAACGGGTGGAACCCGCCGGGTGGCGCTACTGTCCGGCGCCCAGCGAATCGTTGGGTGCCGGGGTGACGAACGGGGTGGGTTCCGGGCGCTTGGGGGTAATCCCGTCCCCGGAGGACTGGTGGCGCAGACGGCGAAGGACCCATGGAGCCAGGTGTTCCCTCGCCCACTGCAGGTCCTCCAGCCGGGCGGTACGCCAGGTGCGGGTATCCGGCTCGAAATCCATTTCCGGCACCAGCGGATGCGGGACGTTCAGGGCATCGAGTACCATCGCGGCAATGGTCTGGTGGCCCAGCGGGGAGAAGTGCAGGCGGTCCTCGGACCACATGGAAGGATGATGCAATTCGCGCAGGGCCCACAGATCGGCCACCACCGCGTCATGACGTGCCGCCACGGTGCGGATGTTCTCGTTGTAGATGGCGACCTTGCCGCGGATACCGCCCAGCACCGGGGTATCACGGATGTCCGGGCCGTTGAAGATCAACAAGGTGGCCCCGGTGCTGGCCAGCCGGGCCACCGCGGCCTCTAACTGGTCGGCGATCTTGTCCGGATCGCCGCCCGGCCGCAGGACGTCGTTGCCGCCGGCGCAGATGCTGATCAGGTCCGGGTTCAGGGCAATCGCCGGTTCAAGCTGTTCGTCGATGATCTGCTTGATCAGCCGGCCGCGGATGGCCAGGTTCGCGTAGGAGAATCCATCGACCGTGGAACTGAGCTGCTCGGCCACCCGGTCGGCCCAGCCGCGGTGGCGGCCGGGATTGTTCTCATCCGGATCCCCGATCCCTTCGGTGAAGGAATCACCCAGGGCGATGTAGCGTCGCCATGGGTGGGTGCCGGCGTTGTCGGGGGACACTGCTTCTTCACTGGGTTTCTGTTCCACACCCAGAATGTTACTCGTAAGTACGCCGAGTTCAAGAGCGGTCGTGAAATATCATCCTTCCGGCGTAGCCAGTAGGCTGGGAGGCACTATGGACCAAACTTCTGCTACCCCGGTTGCCCTGATTTCCCGCTCCGAAACCGAACGTGCCGGCACCCCGTTGCTGGTGCTGCTGCACGGCTACGGCTCCAACGAGCAGGACCTGATGGGCCTGATGCGGATGCTGCCCGAGGAGTTCACCTACCTGTCCGTGCGGGCACCGTTGCAGGCCGGCCCCGGTTACTCCTGGTTCCCGCTGAGCCAGGATATCGACTTCTCCATCGAGTCGGTGGAAACCAGTGTGCTGGCCCTGTGGGAATTCCTCTCCCAGGTCATCGGCGAGTTCTCCTCGGTGACGCTGCTCGGATTCTCCCAGGGAATGGCCATGGCCACCTCGCTGGCCCGTTACCGACGCGAGGCGATCACCGCGGTGGTGGGGCTCTCCGGGTTCACCGTCGAGGCCCCGGACTCAGCGGTCCTTGACGATGCCGCGCTTGAAGCCAATCCGCTGCCGCTGTTCTGGGGCCGTGACCTGGCCGATCCGGTGATCACCCGCGACAAGATCGAATACACCATGGGATGGGTGCCCGGGCATACCGAGCTGACCCATGAAACCTACCCGCAGATCGGGCACTCGGTATCGGCCGAGGAACTTGAGGACGTCAGCGCCTTCCTGCGCAGGTACGTACTGGATTCGGCCACGTAGGCTAGTTCGCGCGCTGCACCACGACGCATTCGCCGTGCACGCACACGCTCTCGCCACCGCGCAACTGTGCACCGCGGCGGGTCTCGACCTCGCCGTTGACCGTGACCAGGCCCTGGGCAATCAGTTCCTTGGCGTGCAGGCCGTCCTCGGCCAGGTTGGCCAGTTTCAGCAGCTGGCCCAGGCGGATGGATTCGTCGCGGATTTCAATGGGGAAGATGTCCTTGGAGCTCATGGAACCATTGTTCACCATGGGCCCGGCGCTCGCCGGGTAACGGGCGGGGAATGAGTTGCACGTCTCACCTTCCAGGCAGGATGCCGCGCGGCGGGGTCCGGCGCGCTAGGCTTGAACGGTATGTTTCCCCCTACGGACCGCAACCAGCGGCCTCGTGATACCCATGGAGTTGATATGGCGCCACAGTCCAAGCTTGATCAGGTCATTTCCCTCGCGAAGCGTCGCGGGTTCGTCTTCCAGGCCGGTGAGATCTACGGCGGTTCCCGCTCCGCATGGGACTATGGTCCGCTGGGGACCGAGCTGAAGGAAAACATCAAGCGTGAATGGTGGCAGAACTTCGTGCGCGGGCGCGAGGACATGGTGGGCCTGGATTCCTCCATCATCCTGCCCAAGGCCGTCTGGGAGGCCTCGGGACACGTGGCCACCTTCACCGACCCGTTGGTCGAGTGCACCCAGTGCCACAAGCGCCACCGCCAGGACCATCTGCTCGAGGCCTTCGAAGCCAAGAAGGGCCGTGCCCCGCAGGACGGCATGAGCGAGATCGCCTGCCCCGATTGCGGTACCAAGGGCCAGTTCACCGAACCGCAGCTGTTCTCCGGCCTGGTCAAGACCTACCTGGGCCCGGTGGACAACGAGGCCGGGCTGCACTACATGCGTCCGGAGACCGCCCAGGGCATCTTCGTGAACTTCGCGAACGTGCTCACCGCCAGCCGCAAGAAGCCGCCGTTCGGCATCGGCCAGATCGGCAAGGCCTTCCGCAACGAGATCACCCCGGGCAACTTCATCTTCCGCACCCGCGAGTTCGAGCAGATGGAAATCGAGTTCTTCACCGCTCCCGAGGATGCCGACGGCTTCTTCACCCAGTGGGTCGAGGACTGCTGGGCCTGGTTCCTGGACCTGGGCATCAAGGAGGAGAACCTGCGCCGCTTCGACGTGCCGGATGAGGAACGCGCCCACTACTCGGCCGGGACCATCGACTTCGAGTACCGTTTCGGTTTCCAGGGCTCGGAATGGGGCGAACTGATGGGTGTGGCCAACCGCACCGACTACGACCTGTCCAGCCACACCAAGGCCTCGGGCACCGAACTGAGCTACTTCAACCAGGCCACCGGGGAACGCTACACCCCCTACGTGATCGAGCCGTCCTTCGGGCTGACCCGTTCGATGATGGCCTTCCTGGTAGACGCCTACACCGAGGACGAGGCCCCGAACACCAAGGGCGGGGTGGATAAGCGCACCGTGCTGAAGCTGGATCCGCGCCTGGCCCCGGTCAAGGCCGCGGTGCTGCCGCTGAGCCGCAATACCGACCTGTCGCCGAAGGCCAAGGACCTGGCCAACGAGTTGCGCAAGCGCTGGAATATCGACTTCGACGACGCCGGGGCCATCGGCCGCCGCTACCGCCGCCAGGACGAGATCGGAACACCGTTCTGCATCACCGTGGACTTCGATACCCTGGAGGACAACGCGGTGACCATCCGCGAGCGCGACACCATGGGCCAGGAGCGCATTTCCCTGGACCAGGTCACCGCCTACCTCTCCGAGCGGTTGAACGGAGCCTAGGCGCATGGCAGACGTGGATTTCCGCCCCTGGCGTTCGGGTGACGACCTGGAGCTGCTCCAGGTCTTCGGCGACCCGCGGTCCCCGCAGGCCCACCAGGACCGGACGATGCTGCGCGCCGATTCCGACGCACCGTTCTCCCGCGCCCTGGTGGCGACCGTCGAGGACGTCGCGGTGGGTGCCGGGGTGGTGTTCGCTTCCTCGCTGCACCCGCAGCGGCTGTGGCTCTACGTCGAGGTGGCCCCGGACAACCGGCGGCAGGGCATCGGACGTGCACTGGTTGGGCAACTGCGCGCGCTGATCCCGGCCGGGCAACCCACCGCCCTGAAGGCTCGCTACACGGTGACCGTCGGCGATCCGGCCGAGGCCGCCGCGGGGTTCTGCGCAGCCCTGGGCTTGAGGGGCATCCAGGTCTCCCGCGACGTGGTGCTCGAGCCCGGCGCCCTGGCCGAACCCGACTTCGAGTCCAACCCGCGGGTGATCGAGGACCTGTCCACCGGCAGCGTGGAGCTGACCACACTGGTCATGGACTTCTACAATGCCACCCATGATTGGGACCCGGCACGGATGACCGTCGGCTCCGCCCAGCGGATGCTGTTGGACGAGAACACCGGAGCCCAGGGGGCGCTGGTGTTGCGTGAGCGGCCCAAGGCCGAGGGCGGGAGGATCCTGGCCTTCGCGGTCAGCTACGTCCCGGCCCGGGCCGAGGCCCCGACCGACGTGCTGGTGGGGCACAATCCGGCGTTCAGCGACGACGAGGTGGCCGAGGCGGTGCGCGATATGGTCGCGATGCTGATCCACCAGTACCCGATCAAGCTCGAGGTCGATTCCTCGATGTTCGTGCTCTCATCGCTGGTTGATGCACTGGTCGGCCTGGAGCAGGCCACGGTGATCTCCACCACGCAGATCCTGGCGTCCGACGCCTAGCAGCAAGCTGAAGCAGGACCGAAGCAGGACCGAAGCGGGGCCCGCGGGCCCCGCTTTGTCCATGTGGCGAGCTGTGCCGCGGCTTCACCGACGCGGTATTTCCGGCTCGGGCATTCAAAGGTGGAAACGCACCCCGCCGCCATACCCTGGTGGTCTGCCATCACTGGGCATGCCGGGTGCCGCACCCTGCCCAAGGATGACACCAATTCGCTGCCGCCGTTGGGATGGTGGTAAGAACGAAACACCACACCCCAAGTTTTCCAGGAGACGAATCCGTGAGCACGAGCAGCACTCCGGCCGCTGGTCCCACCAGGCGGCGCCTGCTGCTGGGGATCCTGCTGGCTCTCGGTGGGGGAGCGAGCATGCCGGTGCAGAGCCGGATCAACGGCGCCCTGGGGCTGGAGATCGCCTCCCCGGTCGGGGCGGCACTGATCAGCTTTGTTGGCGGATTGCTGGCCCTGCTGCTGTTGTGCGCGGTGGTACCGCAGTACCGCCGCTCCGTGCTGGGCATTGTCCCGGTACTGCGCGAAGGACGCTTTCCCTTGTGGTACCTGGCGGCTGGCGCGGTGGGGGCGAGCACCATCATTTCCCAGGCCATTGTCGTACCGCTGGCCGGTGTCGCCCTGTTCACGGTGTGCCTGGTCACCGGGCAGACCTTCGGCTCCCTGCTGGTGGACCGGGTGGGTTTCGCGCTCGGGGTACGACGCCGGGTCAGCCCGATGCGCCTGATCGGGGCCGTGCTGACGGTCGCCGGTGTGCTCTGGGCGGCCAGCCCCCGGCTGGAGCCGGGCAGCGGGATGCTGGGGCTGCTGCTTCCGCTGGCCTTTGCCGTCGCGATTGGTGTGGCCATGGGATTCCAGGCCGCGGCCAACGGGGTGCAGGCCCGTGAATTCGGCTCCCCGGTGGCCGCCACCTTGGTGAACTTCACCGTGGGCACGGTGCTGTTGTCCATCGGTTTCGCGCTCCTGCGCCCCGCGGAGCTGGGCTGGGCGGACCTGCCGGGCCAGTGGTGGTACTACATCGGCGGGATCTTCGGGGTGTTGTTCGTGGTGATATCCTCGCTGCTGGTGCGCTACCTGGGGGTGCTGCTGACCGGCCTGGGGATGATCGGCGGGCAGCTGGCCGGATCGCTGCTGCTGGACATCTTCTTCCCTTCCCCCGGCGCCTTGCTGCACCCCTTCACGGTGGCAGGTACCGTGCTGACCCTGTTGGCCATCGCGCTGGCCTCGGTGTCGGGTTCAGGCCCGAGCCGAGGGCGCAGGCGTTAGCTGCCGCGCCTACCCGGACAGGTCGGTGAATGCCGGTGCCTGGGCGCGCTGGGTTCGGGCGGCCCGTTCGTTCAGATCGGTGCACCAGGAAGGGTACACCCGAAATCCCCTCTTGCCCGGTGTCCGGGCCGATTGCAGCACACCAAGTGAGACGAGCTGGTCACGGGTGAAGGTGAACACGCCGAAGCGGGAATCCTCCTGCACGAACACCATGAGGATGTCGCACTTGTCGGCTTCCCCGAAAGGCTTGGTGGCCCCGTCCGGACCGCGTCGCCACACCGCGACGAACGCGCCGGGTTTGCCGGGAGTGATGCGCGCCGTGCGGATGCGCCACAGGCCGGCCCCGGATCGCACCAGCCCGGATTCGTAGTCGCTGCCTTGTTCCTCGGCGATGACCGGCAATGGCGCCAATCGCGACTCGCGGCAGTACCGGTCGTAGGCGGGGAACATCATGCGCCAAGCCTACCAATGGGAGCCGCGGGATGCGGTTCAGCTCCTCGACGGCCATGTGTCCCCACTGGTAGCAGCCGAAGGACAGCGCGGCTACCGCCAACCCAGCCGGTTCACCACCTCGCCGAGGTTGACCATGACCTCTTCGTTGTACTCGACGCCCAGCTGGTTGGGCAGGGCGAAGAGCAGGTAGTCGGCTTCGTTCATGGCCGCGTCGCGGTTGAACTTCTCCGCCAGTTCGTCCAGCGAGCCGGCATAGGTGGGACCGGAACGGGCCTGGCGCCCATCGAGTATTCCAACGGCGTCGCCGGCCTCTCGCCGGCCGAAGTACAGCTCATCGAGGTCGGTGAGCACCGGGAAGGCGCTGCGGGTGACGGCGCTGAGCCCACCGGTGGGGTGGGCGCTGGCGGCATGGGCCTCGCGGTAGCGCCTGATCTGGTCGGCCTGGGCCAGGTGGAAGCTGCGCCCGTCGTCCTCCAGCAACAGCGTGGAGGAGAGCAGGTTCATCCCGACCTCACCAGCCCAGATGCCCGAGGCGATGGATCCGGCGCCCCACCAGATGCGCTCGGATAACCCGGCGGAGACAGGGGAGATGGGGATGGGCCCGGAACCGTCGGCGGCCTGTGCGATGCCCTCCCCGGCAATGGCCGAACGGAAGCGGGCGGCGCGTTGGCGTGTCTCGGCAGACCAGTTCGATCCCTCGGGCAGCGGATAGCCGAATTGTCCCGGACCGTCGGACACCGGGGACGGGGCACCGCGGCTGATGCCCAGTTGCAGGCGTCCGCCGGCGACCGCGTCCGTGATGGCGGCCTCCTCGGCCATGTACAAGGGGTTTTCATAGCGCAGGTCAACGACTCCGGTACCGACCTCAAGGGTGGTGGTCCGAGCGGCCATGGCGGCCAGCAACGGGAAGGGAGCGGACAGCGAATCGGCGAAGTGGTGCACGCGCACCCAGGCTCCGTCGAACCCGGCTCGTTCGGCCGCCTCGGCCAGGGCGATCACCTGGCGGATCGCCGCAGGGCCATCGGGTACCGGAGAGGTTGGTGAGCCACCCCAGTGGCCGAAGGTGAGGAAACCGATCTTCTTGGGCATCTGTGCATCCGTTCAGGCAGGGGACAAGGCGTTGACCTCATCCAGCTACAGCGATGCCGATGCCGGAATCATTCCCGTGCCGCGCGACGGGCGGGCCTACCCGGACCCGCTCCCGTCCCCTGCGGTGCCCGGTTGCAGCGGCAGGAACATGGTGTATTCCCCGTTGAGGATCACCATCGCCTGCTCGGTGCCCGCAGGCAGCGTCGCGATCCCGGAGGCGAGCGTGCCCACGTCGGGGATCGGCTTGGAACTCATGTCGGTACGGATCAGGTGCTGCACCGGAATGCCGGTGGCCCTCTGCAGCTCGGCGGCCAGGTAGGCGTTGGCGGTGTCGGTGACCAACAGGATCGAGGCCGGTGCGGCACGGTGGGCCGCCCGGGTGGCGGGGACCCGGGTCACCGGGGTTGCCGCTGCGGGCACATCGTCCTCCTGGGCCCGGTCCCCGGCCGGGCCGCCGGCCAGCTGCTCCCGGTCGGCACGCCAGATGGCGAAGTGGTAGGCGAAGACCGCGGCGGTGGCCACCAGCAGGCCCAGGGCCGCGCGGACTTCCCCGATCAGGGTCGGGCCGGCCACATCCGGTGTGAGGAAGTGGGAGAAGATGCGGTAGCCGACCACCAGCAGGGCCACCAATGCCACAACGGCGCTCACACCGAAGACCAGCACCAGGTAGATCCGACGGAACTCGGCAGGGGCATGGACCGCCGGACGCCAGAAGACCATCCAGGCCACCATGCCGATGGCAAACAGGCAGATCCCGATGCGCAGCAGGTCGCCGGGGGTGTTGCCGACGAGGGAGGGGGAGAAGGTGGCCAACAGGGCGTTGATGATCATCCCGAAACCGGTGGCGGCAATGGCCAGCGAGATCCCACTGACCACCTGCCGTCCGGCCTCACGCAGCCAACGGTCGCCGCCGGCCAGCACGGCGGCGAAATAGACCCAGGACAGCGCGCCGGCCAGGGCGAAGCCCGCGGCCACCGGCAGTCCTTCGGCCATCCGCGTCGACAGCGCCGCCGGGTCGACGGGGACCGGCAACACGCTTGCCAGCGAAAAGACGGTTCCGAGCAGGGCGGCCACCGCGGAGGCGGCGACGGCCAGTACCAGCATGAGCTGGGCCAAGAAATCGCGTGCGGCAGACAACGGGATGCGGAACCAATGCCAGGCCCAGACCAGGAAATTGACCACTACCCAGACACCGATATTGGCCATCGCGGGCAGGCTGGCCGCCCCCGAGAGCTGGATCTGGCTTCCTTCGGGTAGCAGCACGCGGACCGCGATGGCCAGCAGGGCCGCGAAACTCAGCGCGGCCACCAGCAGGCAGTAGTAGCCGGCCACCAGCCAGCCAAGGTTGCGCAGCAGCCGCGGAGCGAGCCGGCCATCAGCCAGGATCCGGTACTGCCAAAGGGCCAGCAGCCCCCAGGCCAACGCCGACCCGAGCTGGTCCTCCCAGATCGTGGGGCGCAACCCGGCCCATTGGCCCAGGACCGCGCTGGAGTAGTGGGCGCAGACCATGGTGGCGATCGCGTAGACTGCCGCGGCCTGCAGGGACCAGATGACCGAGGCGTTCTCACCCTGCCCGGTGAGGAACACCTTGATCCGCCGCCAGAGCAGCCAGGCCAGTGGGCCGGCGATGATGAGCGAGGCCAGCGCCATCGGCAGTGGACTGGACCCGAAGTCGTCCACCGCGAACCCCTGGAGGGCGGAGGTGATGAGGCTGGATAACCCGGTGGTGAAGACCATGAGCAGGATGAACAGCAACCCGTGCAGCACCAGTTGGCGCACCGTGGTGGCCAGGGAGGACGGCGAAGTACCGGTGGTGGTCATGGCTAGTACCCCAGTTCCTCGGCGGTGCACAACGAGAACGACCACGGGGCCGTGGTCACCTTCCAGTGTCCGTCGACCCGTTCCAGTTCGAACAGGTCGTCGTACGCGCCCTGGGCGATGGAGAAGGGGCCGCCCAGGTAGGTGTCGGTCAACCGGATATGCACGGTGGCCCGGTCCCCGTTTTCGGTGACCGAGAGCAGATCCACCCCCGGCTGGCCATCCACGCCGAAATCGTTGCAGGCCCGGTCGCCCGGTTGCGACGAATGGGCCCGGACCTCGTCCCAGTCGCCATTGAGATAGGCCACGGTGTAGGCCTGGACGGCGGCCTGCGGCGAGCCGGCCGGCAACGAGGCCGGGGAGGGACGGGAGAGGACCATCACGAACGCCGTGACGATCACCACCGCGCACACTGTGGCCAAAACCCACAGGGCCCGGCGCGCCGGGGAAGCGATACTAGTCATGGCTCAATTGTCGACTGCTTCCGGGACCCACGCCAGCTTCCGGCGGTATCGGTTTGATCAAGATCTCACCTGCAATCCGCCAGTCTTTGAGATAATGGGTCGGTGACCCTGCTGACTGATACCCCCGCCACCACCCGGACACCAACGAAACTCGAGCTGCCGCCCCTGCAATTGGGCAAGCACCGCATCGAGACCCCGGTGGTGCTCGCACCCATGGCCGGGATCACCAACCGGGCCTTCCGTCGGCTCTGCCGCGAGTACGGCGGCGGCGTTTACGTGACCGAAATGGTCACCGCCCGCGCCCTGGTGGAACGCAACCAGGAATCCATGCGGATCATCTCGCACGACGCCGACGAGGAACTTCGCTCCATCCAGATCTACGGGGTGGATCCCAAGACGGTGCGCGCCGCGGTGCGGATGGTGGTGGACGAGGGACTGGCCGACCACGTGGATCTGAACTTCGGCTGCCCGGTACCCAAGGTGACCCGCAAGGGCGGCGGTGCCGCCCTGCCGTGGAAAACCGGCCTGTTCACCTCGATCATCGAGGCCGCCACCAGCGAGGCGGCCAAGGGGGATATCCCGCTGACCATCAAGATGCGCAAGGGCATCGACGAGGACCACCTGACCTACCTGGACTCGGCCAAGATCGCCCGCGACCACGGGGTCGCCGCAGTTGCCCTGCACGGACGCACCGCGCGCCAGCACTACGCCGGCCAGGCGGACTGGGATGCCATCGCCACCCTGCGCGAAGCCCTGCCCGATGTGCCGGTGCTGGGCAACGGGGATATCTTCTCCGCAGAGGATGCGGTGCGCATGGTCCAGCAGACCGGCATCGACGGGATCGTCGTGGGCCGCGGTTGCCAGGGACGGCCCTGGCTTTTCGGTGATTTGCAGGCCGCCTTCGAAGGGCGTGCCGAGCGGTTCCGTCCGGGGCTGCGCAAGGTGGCCGATACCGTGTACCGCCACGGCGAACTGCTCACCGAGTTCTTCGAAGACGAGTCCAAGGGCATGCGCGATATCCGCAAACACATGGCCTGGTATTTCAAGGGCTACCCGGTGGGCGGGGAAATCCGTTCGGAACTGGCCAAGGTGCCTACCCTTGAGGCACTGCGCGGATTGCTGGACTCGCTGGATCTGGACATGCCCTACCCGGGGGCGGACGCCGAGGGCACACGCGGGCGGGCCGGGCACCCGAAGAAGACCCACCTGCCCGACGGCTGGTTGGACAGCCGGGACATGGACGAGAAGCACAAGGCGATGATCGCGGCCGCCGAGCTGGACATCTCCGGTGGATAACCGGCAAGCCACCGGATAAATAGTCACTAGACTGGGATGTATGACCGAACTACACGGGTATACCGAAGCTGATCAGGAACGCTGGGTTACCGAACCGGCCAAGAAGGCCTACCGGACCGCGTTCGAACGTGATCGTGCCCGCGTGCTGCATTCCTCGGCATTGCGCCGGCTCGGGGCCAAAACCCAGGTGGTGGCCCCGTACTCCGATGACTTCGTGCGGACCCGGCTGACCCACTCGCTGGAAGTGGCGCAGGTGGGACGCGAGCTGGGTGCCGCCTTGGGGTGCGATCCCAATGTGGTGGACACCGCCTGCCTGGCCCATGACCTGGGCCACCCGCCCTTCGGCCACAACGGGGAGAAGGCGCTGGACGAACTGTGCGGTCAGATCGGCGGTTTCGAGGGCAACGCGCAGACCCTGCGGCTGCTGACCCGGCTGGAGACCAAGACCTTCCGGCACAACGGTGCCTCCGCCGGACTGAACCTGTCCAGGGCCTCCCTGGATGCCTCCTGCAAGTACCCGTGGACCCGTGAAGGGGCCCCGATCCGGCATGGGAAGAAGACAGCGAAGTTCGGCGCCTACGTGGATGACCTGCCGGTGTTCAACTGGTTACGCGAAGGCCCGGGCACCGTGCCTGAACAGGTGTGCATGGAAGGCCAGGTCATGGACCTGGCCGACGATATCTCCTACTCGGTGCACGATGTGGAGGACGCGATCGTGGCCGGGAACCTGCAGCTGCGCTGGCTGCGCGATAGCATGCAACGCGACCGGGCCCTGGAGGTCACCCGCCAGTGGTACCTGCCGGGCACCGAGGAAAGCGATATCGAAGCGGCCCTGGCCCGGCTGGAGAACACCGCCGAATGGGTGCCGCACGCCGATGGTTCGCGCCGTTCGATGGCCGCGCTGAAGGATATGACCAGCCAGTTCATCGGTCGGTTCTGCCAGGCGGCCATGGATGCCACCCGGGCCGAGTACGGCAACGGGGCGTTGACCCGGTACAACGCGCAGCTGATCGTCCCCGAGCAGACCGATCACGAGATTGCGGTGATGAAGGGCATCGCCGCAACCTATGTGATGACCGACGAGGACCGCCAGCCGCTGTATGTGGAGCAGCGGGCGTTGCTCACCGACCTGGTCAGCCTGTTGATGGAAACCGAGGACAAGTACCTGGAGCCGATCTTCGCCGCGGATTGGCGCGATACCGCCGATGATGCGGCCCGGTTGCGGGTGGTGGTGGACCAGGTGGCTTCGCTGACCGATGCCTCGGCCAAGGAATGGCATGCCACCCTGGTCAGGGGCGAGAGCTTCAACGAACGCCTGTTCTAGGCGGGGGCGTCGCCGGGGCGACGCACCGGTGGGTTTGTCCGTCCACAGCCGGTGGGCGGCGGGGAACGGAAGCGGGCAACCGCTTCTAGAGTGAGGGTCATGGCAGGGCTGATTAGACGCGAAGACATCGACGAGGTGCGCAACCGCATCGACCTGAAGGAGATCGTCGATTCCTACGTGACGCTGAAATCCGCGGGCGTGGGGTCCTACAAGGGGTTGTGCCCGTTCCACGATGAGCGCAGCCCTTCCTTCCACATCCGACCCCAGCTGGGCACCTTCCACTGCTTTGGCTGTGGTGAATCAGGCGACGTGATCGCCTTCATTCAGAAGATGGACCACTCCTCCTTCAGCGAGACCGTGGAAACCCTGGCCGCACGCATCGGCTACGAACTGCGCTACGAGGACGGCGGGACCGGTCCGCGCAAGGAGGAATACGGTAAACGGCAACGTCTGGTCGATGCCCACAAGGTCGCCGAGGAGTATTTCCGCACCCAACTGGGCAGCCAGGAAGCGGAGATCGCCCGCGGATTCCTGAACGATCGCGGGTTCGACCCGGAGGCGGCGACCCGGTTTTCCGTAGGGTATGCTCCCAAGGGATGGGACGGGCTGCTCAAGCACCTGCGTTCCAAGGGGTTTGTCGACGAGGAACTGAAGCTCACCGGCATGTTCTCCGAGGGCAACCGGGGGATCTATGACCGCTTCCGTGGCCGGCTGGTCTGGCCGATCCGCGATCTGGCCGGGGCGACCATCGGTTTCGGCGCCCGCAAGCTCCATGAGGACGACCAGGGGCCGAAGTACCTGAATACCCCCGAAACCCAGTTGTACAAGAAATCCCAGGTGCTCTACGGTATCGACCTGGCCAAGAAGCAGATCTCGAAGAACCGGCAGATCGTCGTGGTGGAAGGCTACACCGATGTGATGGCCTGCCATCTGGCCGGGATCACCACCGCGGTGGCCACCTGCGGTACGGCTTTTGGCACCGACCACATCAAGATCGCCCGCCGCCTGCTGCAGGACGACGGAAGCGGTGGCGAGGTCATCTTCACCTTTGATGGTGACGAGGCAGGACAAAAGGCCGCCCTGCGGGCCTTCGAGGAAGACCAGCGGTTCATCGCCCAGACCTATGTCTGTGTCGAGCCGACCGGTGCGGACCCCTGTGACCTGCGTTTGTCCCGTGGGGACGAGGCGGTCCGTGAACTGATCGAGCTCAAGCGCCCGCTGTTCGAATTCGCGATCCGCGCCGAGCTGAAGAAGTTCAACCTGAATACCGTGGAAGGCCGGGTCCAGGCGCTGCGCAAGACCGCGCCGATCGTCGGGCAGATCCGTGACTCGGCGATCCGCCCGGGCTATGCCCGGGAACTGGCCGGATGGCTGGGCATGGACAATGACGACGTGAACCGGGCGGTGGGCGGTGCCATCCGGCGGGCCCGGCTACCGCGTTCGTCCCATACCGACACGGTGCCGGTCACCCAACCGGTGGACGGCGTACCGGCCCCGGCCCCGGCCTTCGAACGCCCCGACCACCGCGATCCGGTGGTCAGGTTGGAACGCCAGGCCCTGGAAGTGGTAATCCAGCAGCCGCAGCGTCTGGGCAGCGAACAATGGCAGGCCTTCTACGAGGCACGGTTCATGGCCCCGGCCCATGCCGCGGTGCACTCGGGGATCGTGGCGGCCAGTGCCGCAGGCGCCTCGGCCACCGCGTGGGTCGAGGTGATTCGTGATGAGGTTCCCGAACAGCTGCGCTCGCTGGTCTCGGAAATCGCCGTCACCGCGATTCCGGCATCGGATGAAAACAGCCTGGCCCGCTATTGCACGGACATCATCAACGGGCTGATTGAGCTTCAAATCACACACCGTAAGGCGGAGTTGATTGGACGGTTGCAGCGCGCCGAAATGGAACCCGAAGGCGAGGAATATTCCCAGATCAACAGGGAATTGATGGAGCTGGAGATGCGCCGGCGGATCCTGCGCGGCAACTAGTGGCGGGGTTTTGGATTTTGCCCGCGACTCGGGTAAAGTTATATCTCGTTGCAATCCTCCATAGCTCAATTGGCAGAGCATTCGACTGTTAATCGAAGGGTTACTGGTTCAAGTCCAGTTGGAGGAGCTTACCGAGGTCCTGATCCGCACTCAGCGGATCAGGACCTTTCCATTTTCCCTGCCGATCAATGTGCCGCTGCGCCCCGGAGGTACACGTCGGCGGCAACGACAAACGCCGGGGCGGCCATCGAAGTCCGGCAAGACGTTAGCGATGTCCGGAACTCCGTGTCAACATGAACGACCAGACCAGACCAGACCAGACCAGACCAGAACAGACCGGGGCCGCGCAGGGGTTTTTGTGCTACCCGGGACGTGGTGGAGTGGTATCTACCGGGGTAAGGGTTGGGTGTGAGCCCGGGCAAGGAAGAAGAGATAGCCGGTGGTGCCGAGCAGACACAGCAGACACCATGCTAATAACGCGGCCCAAAGGCCGACCCCGGAACCCAGGAACCCACCACACAGCGAACCGAGCGGAACCACTCCGAATGTCAGCATTCGCCGCACGCTGGTGACTCGTCCCAGATATTGAGCGGGAACCAGACTCGTTACCCATGACATGTTGGCGATGTTGAAGAGCACCAGGACCACACCCCAGGCTACGGCTTGGGTCAGTAGCAGAACCAAAGCCAGCATGGTGTCGGAGAAGTAGGCGGCCAACACCATCGCAGCCAGCAGGATCTGCAGACTTCCAGTGAGAAGCGTGATTCTCGACAACGGAACACGCTCTGCAATCCGCGGTCCCAATGCTGCGCCCAGCAAGCCACCTGCGGCTCCGGCGGCACTGATGATCCCAAACCACCCGCTACCCAGATCCAGGTGCCGCAGGATCAGGATGCCTTCTACTGCAGCGCCGATGGCCAATCCCGAATTGCACAGTGAGCTGAACCAGGTCAACGCGACCAACCTGCGATCGGAAAAGAGCATCGAAAAGCCGCTCAACAAGTTCCCACTCGTTCCCTGAGCTGGGGATTTCTTCGTGGCAGGCACTGGTTTGCGAGCCGATCGATGGCCGATGCGCTGGGCCATGACCAGTGCACAGGCCGCCAGCGCGGCGGCAACCGATAACAGCACTGGTGCGCCAGCCAAGGCGAACACCAATCCCGCAGCGGCCGGGATGACGATCCCCAGGGCCTGGTCCGCGGCGGTCAAGCGGGCAATGAGCCGGGTAGCACTACTGGCCTGGTCGTCCCGATCGCTCAGAGCCGGAACGGCAGAGACCTGGGAGGTTTCACCGATAAGATTAAACATGCCGAGGGTCGTGACCAACACCAGGGCCAGGGGAATTGTCAGGGAATCTTCTGTCACCAGAGCCAACAGCGTGATCAGACAAAGCAGCTTGCCGGCCAGTCCGACACCCAGCAGGCGTAGCGGGCCATGGCGGTCCACCAGATACCCCACGGGGATAGCCGCAATCATAAACGCCGCAGAGCCCAAGGCGTTGAGCAATCCCATCTGCGCGGCACTGGCACCGAGCACGACCACCAGCACCACGTCGAGTACGAAGTCGGCCAACGCGCGACCTGCCGCGTCACTGGAGTTCGACATGAGAAGACGGCGTTGGGCCTGAAGTGGAGTATCGCCCATCCGGGTCACCTTCTTGGGGCATCTCGTGGTTTCTTCAGGTGAGCGTAGCAAATCCAATGTGTGTGGTGGGCTACGGGCGACCGGCGCCAACTCCGTGGCACGTGTCCTTTGGGAAACGAATGACCGACGTTCGGGGTCCGGAACCAGTAAGGTTGAATGCGTTGGGTCAAACGAGCGTAAGGCGAAAATCAGAGTGAAGCTAGTGGTTGATGCCCGGTATACCCGTGTGGCCCACCATGACGGGATCAGCCGGTTCACCGCAGGCATCATCGAAGCCGTGGCACGAAAAGCGGATGTCACCATGCTGATTAGTGATGAACGACAACTGGCAATGCTTCCGGACCTGCCATGGCTGAAAGTCAGTTCACCCACGTCGGTCCTCGAACCGCTGGTGGCCCTGCAAATCAATAAGCTGAACCCAGATGTGGTGTTTTCGCCGATGCAGACCATGGGCACCTGGGGGCGTAAGTTCCCGGTGATCCTGACCCTCCATGACCTGATCTACTACGCCCACCCGCGTGCGCCGAAGTTCCTTCCCGCCCCGATTCGTTGGGGATGGTATCTCTTCCACCAGGTGTATTGGCCGCAACGGATGTTGCTGAATCGGGCTGATGCAGTGGCCACTGTTTCGCAGACCACCGCGGAACTCATGCATCGGCACAAGCTGACCCGCAAACATATCGGTGTGGTCTCCAATGCCCCCTCGGGTGCTACGCAACCACGCGATGTTAGGGTGCTTCCGAAAAAAACCCTGCTTTACATGGGTTCATTCATGGAATACAAGAACGTGGAAACGTTGATCCGAGCCATGGACTACCTGCCGGATTACGAGCTGCACCTGCTCAGCTCGATCAGCGATCAGCGTCGCAAGCAACTTGAATCGTTGATTCCGGGACATGCCCACGTGGTATTCCATGGGGGTGTCGGTGACCGGGAGTACCAGCAGTTGCTCAATCGTTGCACAGCTTTGGTCACCCTGTCGCGTGAGGAAGGCTACGGATTGCCGTTGGTGGAGTCCATGAGTGTTGGCACCCCGGTGATCGTCACCGACATGCCGATATTCCGTGAAGTCGCCCAGGATGCAGCGCTCTATGCGGACCCGGATGACGCGCGTGGTTTTGCCAGCCAAGTGGACAAGCTGTCTGATCCCGACTGCTGGCGTGACTATTCAAGTAGGGTCTTAAGCCGGTCGGCCGAGTATTCCTGGGAAAAGTCCGCAGGACAGCTCATCGAGTTGGCGCAGTATGCGATAGATCACGCGAACACATAGCCGGAACAGCTCACTGGAAGTGTCGGTCCACCAGGAAAATCCCCTGGTTCGGCAGCGGGGAGACGGGGTCCTCGCCGGGTGTTTCGCCGATTTGTAAACCGCTGTTGGCCAGTGCTAAGGTATTACTCGTTGCAATCCTCCATAGCTCAATTGGCAGAGCATTCGACTGTTAATCGAAGGGTTACTGGTTCAAGTCCAGTTGGAGGAGCTTTCAAGGGTCCTGATCCGCAGTGTGCGGGTCGGGGCCCTTTCCTTTTCCTCACCTGAGGTGTCGTAGAAAAGCTTTTGCTTCAATCCCGGGAAGGGTCCGTGCCATAGCGGCGCGGGTAAACGGGCTTGCGCACCGAAACTGTCGGGGGCGGCTGGCATCATCGGAGACAGGTCAGAACTTGACCTTTCAATGTCCGACAACCTGTCGAATATTGGAAATCGCTCCGATGCCCGCACGGCATCACCTTCACTCGAGGAACTTCCAATGACCGTCCAAAGTCCTGTCGATCCGATAACACCACCAGCAGCGCCACCGGCGAAAACCGGTGCAGGCAAGGGGATTGGCATTGCCGCCCTGGTGATCGCCATCGTGGCTCTAACCCTGTGTTGGGTTCCGATCATCAACAATCTCGCCGCGGTATTGGCGATTGTGGCATTGATACTGGGTATTGTTTCCCTCGTTGTTGCCACCAAGCGTAATGGCAGTAAGGGGTTGGGTATCGCCTCCGGAATCATTGCCGTAGTGGCCGTCAGCCTGGTGTTCGTCACCCAGGCGGCCTATGTCGCTGCGATTGACGAAGTGGTTGCCGCCATTGAGGACTCCGATGATGGGGAAAGTGCGGCTTCTGACAAGGAGCTGGAACAGGCCAACGATGACTCGCAGGTACTGGGCTTGGGCCAGGAACGCGATCTCGGGGACTATTCGGTTACTGTTGCCGCAGTGAACCTGAACGCCGCAGAGCAAATCGCGGCGGCCAACCCGTTCAATGACTCCGCCGCCGGACAATATGTGCTAGTTGATGTCGAGGTCACCTACACCGGGAGTGAAGAAGCGGACCCATGGATCGACCTGAACGTGGAATTGATGGGCGCGGATGCGCGTATCTATAGCACCTCCAGTAGTGATGCGGTGGTTGAGCGCTCGGGCTTCGATCTTCCGACGTTGACCAGCGGTGGTTCGGGAAGCTACCAAGTGGTCTTCGATGTGCCGGCCGAGGCAGTCGAGAACGCCAAGGTCAGGGTAACGGAGACCTTCTCGTTCGGCGATGATGCAGGAATCTGGACTGCCAAGTAGGTGGTAGCCAGCTCCGGATGGTGATGTCCCGGGGATAAGGAAATGAGCTGCGGTTCCGGGTTGCGACCCGGAACCGCAGCTCATTTCCTTTCGTGGGCAGGAGACTGCATGCTGCCAACCACGGCGTGCCCACCCTTCATGGGCGCGGACGCCTACCCCGGTAGCCCTATGAGTCCTCTCGCCTGGCTGCCAGATGGTTCCCGCGAAGGCGGGATCCGTTCTCCGGTCCAGGGGAAATCAGGTAGGAAACCGAAAGGGAGGGCTTTCGTGGTGGATAGTGAAGCATGCGAGGCGACCTTCACGCCCCAGCAACTCCGGGTTGCAGTCGGTTTCTCCGGCAAATAAGGGAGTGCCCTGAGCAGACCCTGAAATGGCTGCGCGGCGCCCCGGAATTACCTACTGTGGGGTAACTATGGTGCGGGCCGTGCGCCACAAGACTCAAAAGGCGCGTTCATAAGAGGATAGACTGGCGAATCGATGATATATACAGGTACTTCAAAGGGGTCTCATACCGTGGGTTTACCTCTTGAGGCTGAGTTGGTAATGGCATCCGAGGTGTTAGTTTTGAATCACCGGACGCTGAGCGATCGAGAAAACTGGAGAAACCATGTCTGAAGACGAGTCGAGGCAGACGGACGAGAGCCTGAAATCGAGTCTCAAAAACGCCAAGGCACAGGTGGAAGGGCTCAAGGAACTAGTTCCGCAACAGCTTTCCGATGAGGTCAAGCTGGCGACCACACTGCTCAAGGCCAAGGGTATCCGCCTCGGAGTGGCTGCCGGCCTGGCGGTGGCCGCGGTGCTGCTGATCCTGCTCTTCGTAATCGCGGTTGTCGTGACCCTGGTTAACGTTCTCGCCCTGTGGATGCCCGGTTGGGCTGCAGGACTGGTGGTGGCCGGATTCTTCCTGTTCATTGCACTACTGCTGGGACTGATCGGCTACCGCAAGGTCAAGAAGGCGTTGCCGTTGACTCCGGACGCGGCGATCCGTGGAATCCGCCACGATATCGGTGTCCTGAAAGAGGGAAGCCGCTTCGACGAGTCGAGTCTGGATGAGCCTCGCAAGTCCAAGGACAAGGATGGAGAAGAGTCCGAAAGCAAGGAGAAGGAGCCCAAGCCGCCAGCTCCTAGTGCCGACGAGCTGATCCTGCGCACCAAGCGTCGCCGTCGCCAGATCCAGGCATTGCGCGACAACCTAGAGGCGAGCGTACGCGGCCCAAAAGACAAGGTTGATCGTGCCCGACATTTCATGGACCAGGCGGGATCAACCGTGACCGATGTGGCGGCCAAGGCCCGCAGCTTCGTGGTCCCATCCTCCGTGGCATCGGAAGACCAGAGCGATGCCGAACGTGCGACCCAGGAACGCATCGAGAAGATCAGGCCCATCGCCCTGATGTCTGCCGGTGCACTGGTTCTGATCGGCGTCCTGCGGAAACTCTTCCGCAAGTCCTAACAGACCGTGGTGGCACACCGGTGTGTCCATCAGGCACAGGGTAGCCCAGGGCGTATTAGTAGTTCGTAGTTCTTGATTGCCCGACCGGTGGGAATCAGCGCGTCATCCGCAGAACCGGTCGCAAACTGAGGAGAAATACTAGTTTTGGTCTGGATTGCCGTTGCCGCCGCCTTATGTGGTGCCGTGGGGTTGGCCTTCGGCGCACATTGGCAGTCTGCTGCGGTACGCCAACAGGGGCACGACACCAACCTCACCATCGGCAGTCTAAAGAAGCTGCTGCGCAGCCGGCGCTGGGTCATCGGACTGTTGATGCTCGCAACCGGTACGGTGCTCAATGTGTTCGCCTTGGCGAGTGCACCACTGACTGTGGTGCAGCCTATCGGTGCGATTGCACTGGTCATCACCACCGTGGTCACCGCACGCACAAACCATCTGAAGATGAACATGCCTACGGTGCTGGCGATCATCAGCTGCATGGTCGGATCGGTCGCTTTCGTTCTGATGGCCATTAACGTGACCAACCCCAATAACGAGGCCACACCGCATCAGACCATGGTGATCGAACTGATCCTCACGGTCGTTGTCGTACTGTTCGCGCTGGTCGGTTTACTGGGGCGGCATCGGCTGGGTGCGTTCTTCTACATCGTGGGGGCCGGGGTGCTCTTCGGGTTCGTGGCCGTACTGGTGCGGACCATTGCCATAGCATTGATGAACCTGGAGAATACGGCGGGACTGCGTGATTTGCCGTGGCTGGCAGTGGTCTTCGTGATCATTGCCGGTTTGCTGGGTTCCTACTTTGTCCAGAATGCCTATGCCAAGGGGCCGCCGGACTTGGTGATTGCCGGTTTGACGGTCATTGATCCGATCATCGGCATCGCGATCGGCATCGGCATACTGAACGAACTTCGACCGCAGGTACCGGCATCGATGGGCTTGTTGATGGGCATCGCCGGACTGCTGGCGATCGTGGGTGTGGTGGCCTTGTCGAAGCACCATCCTGATGTGCTCGATCGTCAGGCCAAGAGGAAAGCGAACGGGAGCGGCTCATGGCAACCATAGCGCCAGACCCGTTGGACAATTTTCATTTAGAGAACAAGGATATGAGCGTGGCCAAGGAGCAAGCACTGACCATCGTCATTGCGGCTGATACCTATCCGCCGGACGTGAACGGGGCAGCGACCTTCTGCTACCGTTTGGCTACCGCCATGCACGCCCGGGGGCATCGAGTCCATGTGCTGGCGACCCGCGGGAACAAGGGTAAGACGTATACCGAGGTACGCCCCGAGGCCATCGTGCATCGGTTGCAGTCCTTTGCGGTACCGACCCATGAATATTTCCGGCTGACCCTGCCGCTGCAGATTAACCAGCAGATCTACCGTCTGCTCAAGGAAATCCAACCCGATGCGATCCACGCCCAGAGCCATTACATGATCGGTCGGGCCGCACTGACCTACGGCAAACGCCACAAGATCCGCACCGTGGCCACCAACCACCTGATGCCTGAGAACCTGAACCCATTCCTGCCGTTCCCGCAGTGGTTCAACAACCTGTACTTCCGGTTCTCATGGCGGGATATGGGCCGGGTATTCAACCGGGCCGAACTGATCACCACACCCACCCCCTTGGCTGCCAAAGCGATGCGGGAACGGGCCGGGTTGACCAATGTGCGGCCGCTGTCCAACGGAATCGAAGTGGGGAATTACGAGCTGGCCGAAGACGAGAGCATCACCCGCAATCCGGAACCGACGATTCTCTTTGTTGGCCGTCTGGCCGTGGAAAAGAACGTCAACGAGCTGATCGAGGCCGTGGGGATCATGAAGAAGGTGCCCAACGCGGTCCTGGAAATCGTCGGCGGGGGCGAGCAACGATCCAAGCTGGAGCAATTGGCCCGCGAGCGCGGGCTAGCCGATAGGGTGAAGTTCTTCGGACACATTAGTGACGAGGAGCTGCGTGAAGCCTACTTGCGATGCGACCTGTTCTGCCAACCGGGAACGGCCGAGCTGCAATCGCTGGTGACCTTGGAGGCGCTCTCGGCGTCGAAACCGGTGGTGCTGGCCAATGCCCTGGCCCTGCCGCACCTGGTGGACGAGGGCGTCAACGGATACATGTTCCAGCCCGGCAACCGCCAGGATCTGGCCGATAAGCTGGACCGGGTGCTATCGCTGTCGCAGGCCGAGCGGGAACGCATGGGGAAGGCGGGACACCACAAGGTGCTCAACCACGCCCAGGAAAAGACGATGAAGGCCTTCGAGGACATCTACCGGGGCCAAATACCCCCGGCCTACTAGGGGCTGCGCCGCGACATGCATCGCTCCGTTTCTTGGTTCGCGGTGCTGATGCTCTAGAATATTTCGAGTGTGCTCGGATCCGCCAAGCGGTTCCGTTGCCCATGTGGGGCGATAGCTCAGTTGGTTAGAGCAGGGGACTCATAATCCCTTGGTCGCGGGTTCAAGTCCCGCTCGCCCTACCAGCACAACAAGGCCGGTTGACTTGTCAGGACAAGTCGACCGGCCTTGTCCAGTATTGCGGACACCTGAGGTTCACATAAATTTGGCCGCCGTGTAGGCAGAGCGTTACCGGCAGGCCATAGCGTGGGCGCATGGATCGGCTATTTGTTGCAATCGGTGATTCCTTTACCGAAGGTGTGGGGGACTGGGAACCGCGACTGCCCAATGGGGTGCGAGGCTGGGCCGACAGGGTCGCCAAACAACTGTCCAAGGAAGACCCGGGGTGGCGATACGCCAACCTGGCCGTTCGCAGCCGCCGGTTGGAGAGGATCATCTCCGAACAGATCGAGCCTGCGCTTGCCATGAAACCGGATGTGATCTCCTTCTATGCCGGTGGCAACGACATCATGGAATTCCGCAAGGACATGGACCAGGTCTTGGCCAACTACACGGCGGCCGTGGAGCGGCTTGCCGGATCCGGGGCGCAGATCCTGCTGTTTACCGGATTCGATATTCCCGTGCATCCGCTGCTCACCCCGCTCAAGCGACGGAACTGGCGATTCAATGCGTGCGCGCGGCAACTGGCGCAGCGATATCGCGACACGGTTACACTGGTCGATTACTGGGCCTGGGATGTCTACGCCGACCGGCGGATGTGGGATATCGACAAGCTGCACATGAACCGTGCCGGACACCGCTACATGGCCATCCAGATCCTGGAGATTCTCGGTGCGCGTCACCAGCTCTCCTTTGAACCCTTTGGCGATCCGCTGCGTGTGGGAACGGTCCAGGCGCTGCGCCGTGACGCGGAATGGATGCGTCAATGGGTTTTGCCGATGTTCGGCCGGAGGATCCGCGGGGTTACCCTCGGGGACACGTTGGCGCCGCGCTGGCCGGAGCCGATCTATCCGGCGGATGGGATGAAGAAGCTCACCAAGCGCGTGCGACGTGATCAAGGTGCCCTGGGTTCCGGAGCCGCAAACTGAGCGGGGTCATCCGGCCCCTTTAGTCCAGCGGCAGCAGGACCGATGGGCGCAAGTCCTCAATCAGCAGTGCCGGGTCGATGTAGTCGCCATGCAACCGGACACCCCAATGCAGGCAGCGGTCCGAACAGTGCGCGCCGTTGGCAAGCTCCGCGACAAGCTGCCGTGACAGGACCCTGTCACCCACTGACAAGTCGCTGCTCACCGGTTCGAAACTGGACTTGAAGCCCTGCCCGTGGTCGATCACCAGCACCGGACGATCCACCACATGTCCACGAAAGCTGACCACCCCGTCCTGCGGGGCCAGCACACTCAGACCGGGCCGGGCGGCCAAATCCACTCCGCGGTGTCCGGGCAGCCAGTTCTGCGCAGGCCCTTCAAAGGGACGCAGTACCTGTACATCACCGGCCAACGGCCAATGCCAGGGTTTGCTGAATCCCGGAACCAACCTGGCCGGGGCGGGCTCCGGCGGCTGCGGGGACAACGCCAGCAGGACCCCGAGCAGGGGCAGCAATGCCAGCAAACGTGGAATTTGTCGTCTGTTCATGGGTCCACGTTGCCGCGACCGTCCGGCTGGCCAGGTGCCAAGGGAGCGAACTGTGGGTAACCGGAAACACGTCATGGCCTGCTTCCCCACGTCGATCAGCTTCGAAGCGGTGTAGTACACTGGGGATTGCGGTTTCGCGTGACAGGTGTGCCCAAAATACCTGTTAAGGCGCGGAATTGACTTCGCGTGTGGAGTATCACGATTCATTTTGTGTTCCGGCCCCAATGGTCCGAGTCATCGGTGGGGTCCAGCCGTTCCTGCGTGCAGGAAAGGCGCTTCACACCAGGGCAGATAACCACCAGGGTTTTCTGCGTTCAACCAAAACAACCAGGGCAGTTACCGCGGGCGCGTAGGCGTCCGGTCCGCCACTGCTGAAAGGAGTTGCGACATGCCAGTCGTAACCATGCGAGAGCTGCTGAACAGCGGCGTCCACTTCGGCCACCAGACCCGTCGTTGGAACCCGAAGATGAAGCGTTTCATCCTGACCGAGCGCAACGGCATCTACATCATTGACCTGCAGCAGTCGCTGTCGTTCATTGACCGTGCCTACGACTTCGTCAAGCAGACCGTGGCCCATGGTGGCTCGATCCTGTTTGTCGGCACCAAGAAGCAGGCTCAGGAATCCATTGCCGAGCAGGCTACCCGCGTTGGCCAGCCATACGTGAACCACCGCTGGCTCGGCGGTATGCTGACCAACTTCCAGACCGTCTCCAAGCGCGTTTCGCGCATGAAGGAACTGGAAGAGATCAACTTCGACGATGTTGCCGGTTCGGGCCACACCAAGAAGGAACTGCTGCTGCTCAAGCGCGAGCTGACCAAGCTGCAGAACAACCTCGGTGGCATCCGCAACCTGACCCGCACCCCGTCGGCCATCTGGATCGTTGATACCAAGAAGGAACACCTGGCAATCGACGAAGCCCAGAAGCTGGGCATCCCGGTTGTCGCCATCCTGGATACCAACTGCGATCCGGACGAAGTCACCTACCCGATCCCGGGCAACGACGACGCCATCCGCTCCGTCAACCTGCTGACCCGTGTTGTTGCCGACGCTGTGGCCGAAGGCCTCATCGCCAAGAACAACAAGGCTGCCGGCAAGGCTGAGGGTGCCACAGAGCCAATGGCCGAGTGGGAGCGCGAACTGCTGGAAAAGGGTGCGCAGGAAGAAGCCGCCAAGGCTGAAGCCGCAACCGAGGAAGCTGCTGAGAAGCCAGCTGCCGAGTAGTCACCAAAATGACTTATGGAGTTCGCCTCACGGTGCTACGGTGCCGTAGGGCGTAACTCCAGACCCTCTCGTGGGACGGGCCGGATTTCCGACCCGTCCCACGAGCGAAATAAACTTGAAACCTCCTAGTGAATGGGGAACGCACGTGGCAAACTACACCGCTGCTGACATCAAGGCACTGCGCGAGCGCACCGGCGCCGGCATGATGGACGTGAAGAAGGCCCTCGACGAAGCCAACGGCGACGCCGAGAAGGCCATCGAGATCATCCGAATCAAGGGCCTGAAGGGCGCTACCAAGCGCGAAGGCCGTTCGACCGCCGAAGGCCTGATCGCGGCCAAGGTCGAGGGCACCGTCGGCGTCATGATCGAGATCAACTGCGAGACCGACTTCGTGGCCAAGAACGAGAAGTTCATCGAGCTGGCCAACAAGGTCCTGGATGCCGCTGTGGCTTCCGGTGCAGCCGACGCCGAGGCCCTGCTGGCCTACGTCGTTGACGGCAAGACCGTCGCCGACCTGGTTGTCGAAGAAGGCGCGATCCTGGGCGAGAAGGTTGTTGTCCGCCGGGTAGCCCGAGTCGAGGGTGCCAAGGTCGCCTCGTACCTGCACAAGACCAGCAAGGACCTGCCGGCACAGGTTGGTGTCCTGTTGGCTGTTGACGCCGAGACCGAAGCCGCGGCCACCGCCGCCCATGACGTGGCAGTGCACACCGCCGCCATGGCCCCGACCTACCTGACCCGCGAGGATGTCCCGGCGGAAAAGGTCGAGGACGAGCGTCGCATCGCCGATGAGACCGCACGCGCCGAAGGCAAGCCGGAAGCCGCCCTGACCAAGATCGTTGAAGGCCGCCTGACCGGCTTCTTCAAGGAGATCGTGCTGGTCGACCAGGCATTCGCCAAGGATGCCAAGAAGTCCGTGGGCAAGGTCTTCGAAGAGGCTGCCACCAAGCCGGTTGCCTTCGCACGCTTCCGCGTTGGCGCCTAAGGCATCGACCCGCAGCTAGAACATGCCGCCTGATGGCGGTTGCAGAACAGGAGGGAGGTGAGCACCGAGCATACTCGGTGTCTCGCCTCCCTTTTCCTACGCCCTGTGTGCAGGGTATTTTTTAGACCAGTCGCAAGAAATTTTTTAGTTCAGGAGCCAGACACCGATGGTCAACAGCGAAACCCCCAAGCGTCGTCGCGTACTTCTCAAACTCTCCGGGGAGGTTTTCGGCGGCGGCAATGTCGGCGTGGACCCCACCACCGTGCGTGGTGTGGCAGAGCAGATCGCCGCGACCGTCGGTGAAGTGGAAACCGCCATCGTCGTCGGCGGCGGCAACTTCTTCCGTGGCGCCGAGCTCTCCGCAGCCGGTATGGATCGCTCACGCGCCGACTACATGGGGATGCTGGGCACCGTGATGAACTGCCTGGCCCTGCAGGATTTCCTGGAGCAGTGCGGGGTGGAGACCCGCGTGCAGTCCGCGATCTCCATGGCCCAGGTGGCCGAGAACTACATTCCGCGCCGCGCCATCCGCCATATGGAAAAGGACCGGGTGGTGATCTTCGGTGCCGGCGCCGGCCTGCCGTATTTCTCCACCGACACCGTCGCCGCCCAGCGTGCGCTGGAAGTCGATGCGGACGAGGTGCTGATGGCCAAGAGCGGCGTGGACGGGGTATACACCGCGGATCCGAAGAAGGACCCGACCGCGCAAAAACTCCAGACCCTGACCTACAACGACGCACTGGTACGCAATATCCGGGTCATGGACCAGACCGCGATGACCATGTGCCAGGACAACAACCTGAACATGCTGGTCTTCGGGATGGAAGGCGATGGCAACGTGGCCCGCGCAATTCGCGGCGAGCGGATCGGCACCACTGTCACACCATAGGGCGCATCGTGGCATAGGATTGAACTAGTTTGAACTGCCCACAGCCCGGTTCGCGGTCATCCCACCCGGGCTGTGGCACAGAAAAATACCCAAAGGAGTACCGGTGATTGACGAAATTCTGGCGGAAGCCGCCGATAAAATGGAACGCACCATCGAGGCCGCCAAGGAAGATTTCGCGAACATCCGCACCGGCCGTGCCCACCCTGGAATGTATTCCAAGGTCATGGTTGACTACTACGGTTCGTTGACCCCGCTGCAGCAGCTGGCATCCTTCGCGGTGCCCGAGGCACGCACCATCCTGATCAGCCCCTACGATGTCAGCGCCCTGCGCGAAATCGAAAAGGCCCTGGGCGATTCGGAAGTCGGCGCCAACCCGTCCAACGACGGCAAGACCATCCGGGTGACCCTTCCGGTACTGACCGAGGAACGCCGCAAGGAATACGTGAAACTGACCCGCACCAAGGGCGAGGATTCCAAGGTGGCCATCCGCAACCACCGCCGCAAGGCCAAGGAGAGCATCGACAAGCTGGTCAAGGACGGCGAAGTGGGCGAGGACGAGGGCAACCGCGGCGAGAAGGACCTGGACGCCCTGACCAAGAAGTTCACCGATTCGGTCGATGAGCTGGTCAAGCGCAAAGAAGCCGAGCTGCTGGAAGTCTAATGTCTGACTTGCCCGAGCCGGCGGCTGACGCGGGGCAACCCACGGCAGCCGCCGCACCGGCCAGCACGCCACCGCTGACCCGACGACAGCTGCGCCAAGCCGCGCAGGCCGCGGCAGCGGCCAAGCCCTCCAAGGCCGGACGCAACCTGCCCGCGGCAATCACCGTCGGGGTGCTCATGCTCGGCACGGTACTGGTGGGACTGTTCTGGTTCCCGCTTGCGCTGCTGATCATGGTGGCGATCCTGGCGGCAGCGGGCTGCTGGGAAGTGGCCAGGGCCACCAGCCAGGCCCGGGTGGATGTCCCGGTGATCCCGTTGTTTTTCGCCTCCGCCCTGTTGCCGGCGGCAGCCTACTTCGGCGGTCTCGAAGCCCTGGGTTTCGCCTATATGGGGGCTTTGCTGATCATCGTGCTCAGCCGGATCCTGGACGGCCTGAAGAACGCCGCGGCCTCCGTGATGGCCTCGGTGTTCATCATCAGCTGGGTCCCGCTGCTGCTGAGCTTCGCGGTGCTGCTGCTGGCCGATGACAACGGTAAATGGCTGATCGCCACCGCACTGTTGCTGGTGGTCGCCAACGATACCTTCGGGTATATCGTCGGGGTTTTGTTCGGCAAGCATCCGATGGCGCCGAAGATCTCACCGAAGAAGTCCTGGGAAGGGTTCGCCGGTTCGGTCATCGGGGCGATCATCATCGGCGTGCTCGCCGCCCACTACCTGCTGGATATGCCATGGTGGGCCGGGGCGATCCTGGCTTTCTTCACCGTCATCGCAGCCACCACCGGGGACCTGTCAGAATCAATGGTCAAACGCGAGCTGGGCATCAAGGACATGAGCAACCTCTTGCCCGGCCACGGCGGGGTGATGGACCGGCTGGATTCGGTGCTGTTCGCGATGCCGCTGGTGTACCTGATCAGCCACCTGATCAGTTGGAGCACCACACTGGGCTGATCGGCCCACGGGTGGGGCGCATCCCGGAGAATAGCGCCAGAGAACGTAGAATATTGCCGGTGGCCAGTGTGCCGCGCAGGCCACCCCCCCCATTGCAGTACAACGAAGGATGAGACGTGTCGCAGCAACCAGATGCCCCGTTTTCCCGGGTCTCCGATCAGGAGTTCGGGTACAACATGAAGCAGGTTGACGCCTTCTTGAACCGTGCGCGGGAGACCTTCAACGGCGCGGGTTCGGACGAGGCGCTGGTCACCAGCCACCTGGTGCGGCGCACCACCTTCGCACCGCAGAAGGGCGGCTATGCCGCCCGCGAGGTCGACGGCGCCCTGGACCGGTTGGAGGACGTCTTCGCGAAGCGAGAGCGTGACGACTTGATCGCCCACCAGGGGGAAGAAGTCTGGCTGCAACAGGTGGGCCGGTTGGCCGCCATCCTGCGTGGCCGCCTGCACCGTGCCCATGGGGAGCGTTTCCGCCGGCCTTCGCGCAGCAATGCGGCCAGCTACAACGTCGAGGACGTGGACCGGCTCTGCGACCAACTGATCGACTACTTCGAGAAGGATGTGCCGATGAGCGTGGATTCGGTGCGCCGTGTCGAGTTCCGCACCGCCGTGGGCACCGACGGCTACGAGGAATCCCAGGTGGATGCCTTCCTGGACCGGGTGGTCGAATTGATGGCCTCCATCGACTGATATCCGTAGGCCAATGGCCGTGAGGAGCCCCCGCAGGGGAGGCCCTTCACGGCCATTGGTGTTCCACGAACCGAATAGGGGACGGCCAGCTGCCGGACCGCGTCCATGCCTGCCGCTACCCGTACTCCCGGCAGCGGCTCAATCGTGCAGGTCGCTGCGTTCCGGGACATGCAGACGAGCAAGGATGCGCTCGACATTGCGCGGAACCCGTTTGGCAGTCGCCAGCGACACCAGGATGGTGACCAGGAATGCCAGCGGAACACTCCACGCGGCCGGCTGCCGGATCAGCGCCACCCAGAATGAGTCGCTACCTGTCAGCAACCCGCTGACCAGCAAGGACAGGGCGCAGCTGATGGCGCCGGTGAGCATTCCGGCGATGGCCCCGATACTGGTCAACTGGCGCCACCAGATACCCAGCAGCAGCAGCGGGCAGATGGTCGAGGCGGTGAAGGCGAACACGTTGCCGATGGCCCCGGCCAGAGCCAGCGAACTGGTCAGCCCCGCCACCAGCAGCGGTGCGGTGGTGGCCAGCACCGTGGAGATCTTGAAACCGCGTACCGTACCGGCGAAGAACTCCTGGGACACCGCCCCCGCCAGCGAAACAACCAACCCGGAGGTGGTGGACAGGAACGCGGCGAACGCCCCACCGACCACGACCGAGGTGAGTAGATCGGCGGCCAGCCCCTCGAGGATTGTCCCGGGCAACAACAGTACCGTTGCATCGGCATTGCCCGTCTGTCCCAGATCCGGGGTGAAAAGCCGGCCCAGGATGCCCAGGGCCACGGGCCAGATGTAGAAGAAGGACAGCAGCCCCAGCACGATCACCGTGGTGGACCGGGCCGCCTGGCCGGTGGGGTTGGTGTAGAAACGCACCAGGACGTGCGGAAGCCCCAAGGTGCCGAAAAGCAGTGCGATGATGATCGAGATCGTCTCGTACAGTCCCATGCTCCCGCCACCACCGAGCCGCTCGCCCAGCTGCTGGACCCGCAGCGCCGGATCATTGCCGGGAATCAGGCGGGTGAGCAGGAAAATCGTGGGAACCACTAGCGCGGCCAGTTTCAGCCAGTACTGGAACGCCTGGACAAAGGTCACCGAACGCATGCCACCGGAAACCACCGTCAGGCAGACCACCGTGGCCACCAGCAGTGGGCCGGCCCAGTCGGGCAACCCAGTGGCCACGGTCAGGGTCAATGACGCCCCGTGCATCTGCGGGACGATATACAGCAGGCAGATCAGCACAACCAGGTAGGTGGTGATCTTGCGCAGCGGCACCGAGGCGAAACGGATCTGCGCGAAGTCCGGCAAGGTGTACGCCTGAGACCGGCGCAGGGGCGCTGCAACGAACAACAACAACATCAGGTATCCGGCCGTGTAGCCGATGGGGAACCAGAGACCGGACTGGCCCGAGACCACGATCAGCCCGGCCACTCCCAGGAACGAGGCAGCCGACAGGTATTCACCGCCGATCGCCGAGGCATTCCACCATGGACGAACCGTACGGCTGGCCACATAGAAGTCGCTGGTGGTGCGGGAAAGCCGCAGCCCGTGTACGGCAACCAGCACCGTGGCCAGGCATACCACCAGCAGTGCAATGACCGAGAACGGCTGGGTCATCGGGCGATACTCCGGTAGCGCCGTTCGTTGCGCACCGCGGACAGGTTGTACAACACCCCGGCCATGATGATCAGCGGATACACCCCGACTCCCAGGATCCACCACGGTAGCGGGATGGAAAACAAAGCCATCTCGGTGATCGCCGGCCAGAAGGAGAGCAGCACCGTGATGCCCACCAGCAGCACAATGATGCCGGAGGCCACCGACACCGCCAGACGAAGCTGCGACCGGATCAGCTGGCGTACGTAAAAGGCATCCGCGCTGTGTTCCGGTGAGCCCGAGGGGATCGGGAACGTGGCATCATCCGGAGCCTGGACCCGCACCCGGCGCGGACGCTGGATGGCGAAGGGATCGGTGGGTTGCCGGCTCACAGGGGCCGCACCCGGTTGGCCGCCAGCTTCTCCCGCAGGTAGGGCAGCGCTCGGCGGGATACCGGCAGCTGGATTCCGTTGAGCACCACCGCGGCCTTGCCGGTCGCCAGCTTCACGGTGTCGATCATTTCCATGTTCACCAGGTAGGAACGGTGGATACGCACGTAGCCGGCCGGTCCCCACTGGGCTTCCAAATCGTTGAGCGGGACACGGATCAGGTAGCTGGACTCGCGGGTATGCAACCTGGCATAGTCGCCGGCGGCCTGGACATAGGCGATCGAGTCGCGTTCGATCAGCTTGGTGATGCCACCTTGGTCGACGGTGACCATTTCCGGCTTGCTCTGGGTGTCTTCCACAAGGTCGCAGACCCGGCGAACCGATTCGGCCAGTCGCTGCGGCCGGATGGGCTTGAGCACGTAGTCCACGGCGGCCAGGTCAAAGGCCTCCAGCGCCTGGTCCTCATCGGCGGTGACAAAGACGATATGCGGGGGATTGGTGAAACGTGAGATGACCCGGGCGATGTCCAGTCCCGAAAGCGCGGGCATGTGGATATCCAGGAACAGGGCGTCCACCTCGTGTTCTTCCAAGACCTTCAGGGCTGCGGCGCCGGAGGTGGCACGGTGGATCTGTCCCACCCGAGCGTCCTGGCTGAGCAGGTAGGCCAATTCCTCGACAGCCGGTAATTCGTCGTCGGCAACTACGACATTAATCATTCTCAGAGTCTACCTTTTCGTGCAATCTAGGGGGTGGGGGACATCTCTGGGGAAGGGACGAACTTGGGAATGCGCAAGGTGATCAGTGTTCCTGCGCCCTCGGCCGTGTCAATGAGCAATCCGTGGCCGGGCCCGTAGATCTGACGCAGTCGCACGTCCACATTGCGCAATCCCACATGCAGGTTGGTGGTGGTTCCCGCCAACACCCGGGCGAGCTTTTCCGGATCCATTCCGGCCCCGTCATCCTCGACCTGGATGGAGGCATGCTGGCCCTCGTCGGTGGCGGTGATGCTGATCAGCCCACCACCGGGTTTGGCTTCCAGGCCATGGCGGACGGCGTTCTCCACCAGGGGTTGGAGGGCGAGGAAGGGGATCTGGATATTCAGTACCTCCGGAGCGATCTGCAAGGAGACGCGAATCCGGTCCCCGAACCGGGCCTTTTCCAAGAGCAGGTAGCGGTCGATGGCTTCCAGCTCCTCGGCCAACGTGGTGAAGTCCCCCCGGCGTCGGAAGGAATACCGGGTGAAGTCCGCGAACTCGATTACCAGTTCCCGGGCACGGGCCGGGTCCGTGTTGATGAAGGAGGCGATCGCGTTCAGCGAGTTGTAGATGAAGTGCGGTGAAATCTGGGCACGTAATGCCCTTACCTGTGCTTCGAGCAACTGGGCGCGAGAGACATCGAGTTCGGCCAGGGACAGTTGCGCCGAGACAAAGGTCGCCACCTCGCTGACCGCACGCACGAATCCTGCACCGGCCCGTGCATGCACGGCGCTGACCGCGCCGACCGGCTGCCCTCCGACGATCAGGGGCGAACTGACCAAGGTGGTGCCGGGCAGCTTGTTCACCTGGGTCTTGGTCGCGGCAATCGCATCCATGGCGCTGGCCTGCAATTCGGCGAGCAGCCCGGGACCCAGGCTCTGGTTGGAGTCGCTGCCCAGTATTGCGGACAGATCCGAGATCACCAGTACCTGGCAGCTCAACAACCGGCGTAGGGCCTTGGCCGCCTTGCCGGCGCTGGACTCGTTGAGGCCTTCGGCCACATGGGGGACCGCAGCCGACATGTGATGCAGGGCCTGAAAGGTGGCTTGCTCGGCATCGGTACCCATCTCCCGGGTGGAGCGTGAGATCTTGAACCCCAGGAACCCGACGATGGCGATGCCGACGGTCACCACGGTGACGATGAGGGTGATCTCCAGGGCAATTGACATGATCCCATCCTAAGCAACAGCCCGGTGTCCAACCGTTCGTCGTGCGACGGAATGCCGTTGGGCGCAAGAATCGACCCGTTGACCATGAGCGCCCCGATAACCCCTATCGATCGCCGAACCGATCCTCCATAGTGAAATCAGTCACTTTAGGGTGTGCGCCTAATCACACCATCATCGGTATTCAAGGAGGAGAGCAATGAGCTCCAACCCGCAGCACGAAGTCGAAGCAGAGGTCGACTTCATTGCGGAACAGAACTCGGAAGAGTTCAAGGAACTGCGCAAGACCCACCGCAGTTTCGTGTTCCCAATGGCGATCTTCTTTCTGCTCTGGTACTTCGCTTACGTGATCATGGCCGACTACTTCCACGATTTCATGTCCATCAAGGTCTGGGGCAACATCAACATGGGCATCCTTCTGGGCCTGTTGCAGTTCGTCTCCACCTTCGCGATCACCGCCGCATATGTGCGGTTCTCCAATAACAAGCTCGACCCGAAGGCGAAGAAGATCCGTGAACGCCTGGAAAAGAAGGGGGCATAGCCAATGACGACTTCGCTGATCCTGGCCCAGGCCGCAGGTGCCACCTCGGTAGGAAATCCCTGGGTGAACATTGCCATCTTTGCCGGTTTCGTAGGGGTGACCCTGGTCATCGTGTTGCGAGCCAGCAAGAATAACAAGACCGCGGCGGATTACTATGCCGGTGGTCGTTCCTTCACGGGAACCCAGAACGGTACCGCCATCGCCGGTGACTACCTCTCGGCGGCTTCCTTCCTCGGCATCGTCGGGGCCATCGCCATCAACGGCTATGACGGTTTCCTGTACTCCATCGGCTTCCTGGTTGCCTGGCTGGTGGCCCTGCTGCTGGTCGCCGAACTGCTGCGCAACACCGGCAAGTTCACCATGGCCGATGTGCTCTCCTTCCGGTTGCGCCAGAAGCCGGTGCGGATCGCCGCGGCGATCTCCACCCTGGCGGTCTGCCTCTTCTACCTGCTGGCACAGATGGCCGGTGCAGGTGCGCTGGTCTCCTTGCTGCTGGGCATTGACGAGAAGCTGGGCCAGTCTCTGGTGATCGTGGTTGTCGGCGCGCTGATGATCCTCTACGTACTGGTCGGCGGCATGAAGGGCACCACCTGGGTGCAGATCATCAAGGCCTGCCTGCTGATTGCCGGTACCGCGGTGATGACCGTGTGGACCCTGGCGCTGTTCGGTTTCAACTTCTCCGAGCTGCTGGGAGCCGCCGCGAATGTCGCCGGCACCGATGCGGTACTCAACCCGGGCTTGCAATACGGTGCCTCCAGCGCCTCGAAGTTCGACTTCATTTCCCTGGCCCTGGCCCTGGTGCTGGGTACGGCGGGTCTGCCACATGTGCTGATGCGCTTCTACACGGTGCCCACCGCGAAGGAAGCCCGCAAGTCCGTGGTCTGGGCCATCTGGCTGATCGGTGCCTTCTACCTGTTCACCTTGGTGCTGGGTTACGGTGCCGGTGCGCTGATCGGCCCGGAGCGGATCAAGGCGGCCCCGGGTGGGGTGAACTCGGCTGCGCCGCTGTTGGCCTACGAGCTGGGCGGTACCTTGCTGCTGGGTCTGATCTCGGCGGTGGCCTTTGCCACCATCCTGGCTGTGGTGGCCGGCCTGACCATCACCGCGGCAGCCTCCTTCGCCCACGATGTGTACGCCTCGGTCCTGGCCAAGGGCAAGACCACCCCGGCCCAGGAAATGAAGGTTGCCCGTCGTACCGTGATCGTGATCGGCATCCTCTCGATCGCCGGCGGAATCGGTGCCCAGGGGCAGAACGTGGCATTCCTGGTGGCCCTGGCATTCGCCGTGGCAGCCAGCGCCAACCTGCCGACCATCCTGTACTCGCTGTTCTGGAAGAAGTTCACCACCCAGGGCGCGGTCTGGTCCATGATCGGTGGCCTGGGATCCGCGATCCTGCTGATCGTCTTCTCCCCGGTCTTCTCCGGGCGGGAAACCTCGATGATCCCAACCGCGGATTTCGCCCTCTTCCCGTTGGCCAACCCCGGTATCGTCTCGATTCCGCTGGCCTTCTTCCTCGGCTGGCTCGGCTCGGTGCTGGATAAGCGCACCGAAGACGTGTCCAAGAGTGCCGAAATGGAGGTCCGTTCGCTGACCGGTGTCGGTGCCGAGAAGGCGGTCGACCACTAGAACGAATACAGGTGAACCAACGCGATCAAGCCGCCGACCCAGTGGAACCCACTGGGTCGGCGGCTTTCGCGCGCTGCGCGACGGTGTGGAGGACCGTTGCAGGGCTCATGGCACTTGCGGATTTCGGGGTTAGTCTCCAGGACTTTTGCTACCCAAGCTCATCTCGATCAACCTGGTCGTCCGGTACGGGATGAGTTCGGCCATGGACAACGCCGAATCGGCCCTCTGTACCCCGTGGATATGCAGGAGCCGGCCATGTACCCGGAAAAGTTCCTCGGCATTGGCGGCCGCCACTCGAACAAGGATGTCTGCCGAACCGGTCAGCCCATGCGCTTCCAGAACTTCGGGGATCTCCGCCAGGGATTGGGTGATGGTCTCCAGATGGCGTTGATCCACGTGCAGTTCCACAAACGATAACAACCCGAAACCCAACGCCGCGGGCGGAATGCGTCGGTCCATCCCATCCAGCACCTCGCTTTCCAGGCGGCTCAGGCGGGTTTGCACGGTATTCCGCCCCAGGCCCAGCAGACCGGCAATCGATGAAGCACTCCTGCGCACAGCCGAGGACAGGGCCAGGAGGATCCGGCGATCGGTACTGTCGAGGGGCTGCATAAAGTGCAGACTAGCACCGAATTTTGATTGGGAATAGGGCATAGTGCCCCATCCGGGCGTAAGCCATTGTGCAACCTGCGTCTTGTGAGTAGCATCACAGTAAGGGGGTTGTCACTCAACCCCGAATACAGACCACGCGAGATTAAGGATGCCGATCGTGTCCACACAACGCATGGACCTGGAAGCCGGGAGCCTACCCACGCACCGGCTTCTCACGGTCAACGGAGAACGTGAACCCAGCGAAGAACTCGACCCCTATATCACCGATGTTGACGAGGCCAAGCTCGCAGATTTCCTGCGCGACATGATGGTTCTTCGCCGAATGGATACCGAGGCGACCGCGCTGCAACGCCAGGGCGAATTGGGGCTCTGGGCACCATTGCTGGGACAGGAGGCGGCCCAGATCGGCTCCGTGCGGGCAACCCGCGAGGATGACTTCATCTTTCCCTCGTACCGTGAGCACGGGGTGGCCTGGGCCCGAGGTGTCAAGGCCGAGGACCTGCTCAGTGTCTGGCGCGGGGTCACACCCAGCGGGTGGGACCCGAACGAGGTGAATATCGCCTGCCAGCAGATCGTGATCGGCTCCCAGGCGCTACATGCAGCCGGTTACGCCATGGGCATCAAATTCGACGGAGGTACCCAGATCTCGCTGGGCTACTTCGGTGATGGGGCAACGAGCCAAGGCGATGTGAATGAGGCCATGGTCTTCGCTGCCAGTTACCAGGCCCCGGTACTGTTCTTCTGCCAGAACAACCAATGGGCTATTTCGGAACCGGTTTCCCTGCAGGCGCGTACGCAATTGGCGGACCGCGCCGCGGGATTCGGACTCAAGGCCTGGCGGGTGGATGGCAATGATGTCCTGGCAGTCCATGCTGTCACCCGCGCCGCCTTGGAACATGTCAGAGCGGGCCAGGGGCCGGCCTTCGTTGAGGCGGTGACCTACCGGATGGGACCCCATACCACCGCCGATGACCCCACCCGGTACCGCAGTGAACAGGAACTGGAAAGCTGGCGGGCCAAGGATCCCATCGACCGCCTGACAAAGCACCTTGAATCCCTGGGCGCCGATGTGCAGAAATACCTCAGCCGCGGCGAAACGGCAGCGGATGAATTGGCCGCGGCGTTGCGCCAGGCCATCACCACCATGCCCGACCCGCAACCGACTGCACTGTTCGCCCACGTGTACGCCGAACCACATGAGGCCTTGGCCCAGGCCGAACACGATTACCTGCAATACCTTGAAGGCTTCGATACCGGGGAGTCAAAATGAGCCGCACCACGATGATCAAGGCACTGAACACGGCCCTGCGTGATGCCATGGTGCACGATGAGAAGGTCGTACTGCTCGGCGAGGATATCGGAACCCTTGGCGGGGTGTTCCGGGTGACCTCCGAGTTGAAGAAGGAATTCGGCGCCCAACGGGTCGTTGACACCCCGCTGGCCGAATCCGGGATCGTGGGCACAGCTGTTGGCCTGGCCTACCGGGGCTTCCGGCCCGTGGTGGAGATCCAATTCGACGGATTCACCTACCCTGCCTTCGACCAGCTGGTGTCCCAGGTCGCCAAGTTGCACTACCGATCGAGGGGCAGGGTCAAGATGCCGATCACTGTCCGGATTCCATACGGTGGCGGCATCGGCTCGCCGGAGCACCATTCGGAGTCCCCCGAAGCGTACTTCGCCCATACGGCCGGATTACGGGTTTTCGCCCCCAGCAGCGTCCAGGACTCGTACACCATGCTGCGTCAGGCCATTGCCTGCGACGACCCGGTGATCTTCTTCGAACCCAAGCGCCGTTACCACGAGTCCGCCGAGATCACCACGGGGCAGGTGCCCGAGGGAGTCGTCAAAGCGCAGGTCATCCGCAGCGGGGACGATGTCACGGTGATCGGGTACGGGCCGACGGTCTACACCTTGAATGAAGCGGCCCTGGCGGCCGAGGATGAAGGAATCAGTTTGGAAATCATCGACCTGAGGAGCCTGGACCCGCTGGATATCGAGACCCTGGCGGACTCGGTGAAGCACACAGGCAAGGTGGTCATCGTCCACGAGGCCGGACCCACCGCCGGGTTGGGGGCCGAGATCGCCACCCAGATCACCGAGCACTGCTTCGACTACCTGGAACATGCCCCGGTGCGCGTCACCGGATTCGACATCCCCTATCCGCCATCCCGGCTGGAAAAATTCCATCTGCCGGATCTGGACCGGATCCTGACCGGTGTGGATGTCGTGCTGCGGCGCAGCGAATCAGCCCATCAGGTAGGTGCCCGATGAACGCGGCCCAGATATTCAAGCTCCCCGATCTGGGGGAGGGGTTGACCGAATCCGAGGTCCTGAACTGGAAAATCAGGGTCGGCCAACGGGTCGAGCTGAACCAGGTGATCGCCGAAGTGGAAACCGCCAAGGCGGTGGTGGAACTGCCATCACCCTATGCCGGCGTGGTGGAACAGCTTCATGCCGAGGCCGGTGAGGTGGTTCCGGTGGGAAGTCCCTTGGTGACCTTTGCCGACAGGCAAGATCCTGGCCAACCCGCTGGCTCCGGGCCGGCCCCGGCCAAACGCACACCAACCCTGGTGGGTTACGGGGCCGAACCGTCCACCGGCCAGCGACCGGTACGCAGGGCCCGTCGCGGTGCCGCGGCGCCCACGAGCTCGCGGTCAGGCGCCGAGCCGGTGCTACCCGGACCCGCGGACCGGGGCCGAGCGCAGGCTCCGGATTCGCCGAGACGAAGTACCGTGCCGCGTAGCACGCCGCCGGTGCGGAAGTTCGCCCGGGACCACGGCGTTGACCTGGCCACCATTCGCGGCACCGGACGTGACGGGCTCATCGTCCGTGCAGATGTCCAGGCGGCCCTGGATGCCGCGACAAGCGGAACCACCGGCCGGTCTCAGGAGTCCACACCGCCGTCGCCGGTGTCGGGGGACGGGGACCGGGTGGTCAAGCTCAGCGCGGTGCGCCGCGCCACCGCCAAGGCCATGGTCGAATCGGCCTTCACCGCACCGCACGCCACCGAGTTCCTGACGGTGGATGTCACCGCGTCCCTGGACCTGCTGGAACGCCTTCGCGACCACCGCAGCCTGCGCGGACAGCACGTGAACTTCACGACACTGCTGGCGCTGGTGGTGACCAGGCTCCTGGGAACGCATCGGGCCCTGAACTCCAGCTGGGACGGCGCCAACGACCAGATCATCGAACACGGTTCGGTAAACCTGGGCATGGCGGTCTCCACCGAGCGTGGCCTGCTGGTCCCCGTGGTAGCAGGAGCCCACAGAATGGGTTTGGGGCAATTGGCCCAGGAACTGTCCAACATCATCGAACACGGACGCGCCGGAACACTGAGCCCGCAACAGCTCGGTGGTGGCACATTCTCGATCACTAATGTGGGGGTCTTCGGCATCGACGCGGGAACCCCGATCCTGCCCCCGGGACAGTCTGCGATCCTGGCAGTGGGCCAGATCAAGCGCCGTCCCTGGGAATACCAGGGGGAACTGGCCCTGCGCCATACCGCGACCCTGGCCTTGTCCTTTGACCACCGGCTGATCGACGGGAAGGAAGGCAGCGAGTTCCTGGCTGATCTGGGACATGTCCTGGAGAACCCGGGGATGGTCAATCTCTTCCTGTAGCGAATCGTGACCGTATATCACGTGATCCTGCCGTTTGGGTGGGTGAGTGGACACAAACATGTCCGCAACCGGAGTGTAACCACCCGGAAATCCACTGACAGGCCAGTGATGAATTGCCACCAAGACACCGGAAATCCCACTGGGACCGGTGTCTTGGTCGTTAACCACGGCAAAATTCAAGAAATGCTTCGCATTTTGACCCCGTGAAATAAGTGTTGCAGAAATGTTATAAAGCGAATGTTTGACGTCTAGATGCGATCGACGGTTTCCCATTGATTTTTCCCAATGTGAAAGAGATCCTTGAGTTTCCGGGGATGCGAGACCTGCGCCACGAAACCGGGGAGTAACTTATCGATGTGACACTTCGTTATCAGTGCCCCGACTCAGCGAATCTGAAACGCATTCTTTATATCCAAGGCTCCAAAAAACCGCTAGTCTAGTGCCCAACGGGATACTTCATGTGATGTATTCCACAAGGAACCCCGGTTCTCAACCCATATGACCGAACACTCAAGGAGGCGAAATGCGGTTTCAGCGCGTTTCGAAGGCCGTAGCGCTTGGCGCTGTTTTGGCCCTGTCCATCACTGCTTGCTCCCCGGGCGGCACTGACGCCCCGGAGCCCGGCGAAGCCACCGAAACCCAGAATGGCGGCGGTACCGAGGCCACCACCACCGGCCTGGCAGACCTCGGCGACATCACCACCAAGGACGACACCATCAGTGTCTCGGTGGGTGCGCCGGAGTTCATCAGCTACAACGGCTTCACTCCGCAGACCTATTCGACCTACAACTCGGCAATCACCGACCGGATGTTCGTTGGGTTCTCCTACTTCGGCACCGACGGCCAGGTCTACCCGAACGAGGAGTTGGGAACCTTCGAGAAGGTCAGCGATGATCCGCTGACGGTGGAATACACCATCAACGAGGACGCTGTCTGGTCGGATGGCACCCCGATCACCGTGGCTGACGCCGTATTGGCCTGGGCGGTGCAGAACACCAATCTCTCCGATGGCGATTCACCGCTGTTCAACTCGGTCTCGCAGGATCTGGGTGACACTGTTCCCAACGGTCCTGAAGGAGATGCCTCGGGCAAGACCTTCTCCGTGGTCTTCACCGATCCGGATCCGGACTGGCAGATCCAGACCTGGATGCTGCACCCGGCCCATGTGGTCGCCGAACAGGGCGGCCTGTCGCTGGACGAGTTCGTTGAAGCCGCTCGCAGTGGCGACTCGGACGCGCTGAAGGACGCCGCGGAGTTCTGGAACACCGGCTGGGTTACCGACCCGGGAACCTTGCCGGATGAAGAGCTGATGCCGGTTTCCGGTCCGTATAAGCTCTCCAGCTGGCAGGCTGGCGAATCGGTGACCATTGAGGCCAATGAGGCGTACTACGGTACACCGGCAGCCACCAAGAACATCACCTTCCGCTTCTCGGCCGACAACACCATGGTGCAGTCGCTGCAGAACCAGGACCTGAACGTCATTGCCCCGCAGCCAACTGTGGACACGCTGACGCAGCTTGAGGCCCTGGGTGACGCGGTAGTGATCCACCAGGGTGACACCCTGACCTGGGAGCACCTGGACTTCAACTTCGTTGACGGCAACGTGATGAACAGCCTGGAACTGCGTACGGCTTTCGCCAAGTGCGTTCCACGCCAGGACATTGTGGACAACCTGATCAAGCCGCTGAACCCGGATGCACAGGTCATGAATGCCCGCGAAGTCTTCCCCTTCCAGGAGAACTACGAGGAAGTTGTCGCGGCAGCCTATGACGGCCGCTTCGACGAGGTGGACATCGAGGGCGCCAAGACCATCCTGGAGGAACAGGATGCAGTGGGCACCGAGGTTCGCATCGGCTACTCGGCACCGAACGAACGCCGCACCAACCAGGTGGCACAGATCAAGTCGTCCTGTGACGAAGCCGGCTTCAACATTGTCGATGCTGGTGACCCGCAGTTCTTCGCACCAGGTGGCACCCAGGAACGCGGTGACTACGAAGTAGCACTGTTCGCTTGGGCAGGTTCGGGCCAGATCGCCTCGGGTCAGAACATCTACTCGACCGGCAAGCCGCAGAACTACGGTCAGTTCTCCAACGAAGCCGTAGATGCCGAATGGGCCACCCTGGCTGCCTCGCTGGATCCAGCGGTGCACCTGGAGCAGATCAAGAAGATCGAGAAGTTGCTGTGGGATGAGCTGTACGGCATCCCGGTCTTCGCCCACCCAGGTCTGGACGCCTCGAGCTCCGACATCGAAAATGTCCGCTTCACCGCGACCCAGAACGGCATCGTATGGAATGCCGAGCAGTGGCTGCGAGCAGAGTAGTTTCCGCAAGAAACTAACTGACTCCAACCGGTGAACGCCTGTGGGGCCCGATCCATCGGTCGGGCCCCACAGCATGTCCAGAGCCCGCGCACATCCGGGTTGTGGCGCGTTGACGGTGACGTAGAGAGTAGGTAAACACACCGTGCTGAAATTCATCCTCAAACGACTGGGCTCCGCCTTGGGCGTCCTGTTGGCGGCCTCGCTGCTGCTGTATGTCCTGGTCATCAACTCGGGGGATCCGCTGGCGGATCTGCGAGAATCGAATGCCGATAACCGCGAATACCTGATGGAGCAACGCATCGGGTACATGGAACTGGACCAGCCCTGGTACGCCAGGTACTGGGGATGGCTCAGCGGAGCGTCCAAATGCCTGATCGGACAGTGCGATCTGGGCCGGAACATCAACGGCATCGAGGTCTCCGGCCTGTTGGCCAATGCGGCCGCCTCCACCTTGAGGCTGGTGCTCCTGGCCACCATCATCGCCGCGATCCTGGGTATCGCCATCGGCGTGCTCACCGCGGTGCGCCAGTACTCCGGCTTGGATTACATCGTCACCTTCCTGACCTTCCTGTTCTTCTCGCTGCCGGTCTTCTGGGCCGCGGTGTTGCTGAAGAACTACATGGCGATCGAGTTCAACGACTGGCTCGTCGCACCCGACATATCCCTGACCACATCGATAGTTATCGGTGTAGTGGCCGGCCTGGTTATGCAGATGCTGCTGGCCGGATCCCTTAAGCGACGCGCTTTGACGTTCGTGGTCACCGCCGCCTTCGTGCCCTTGATGCTGCAGTACTCCCTCTGGCTGAATTTCTACCGGTACCCGCAAATGGGGCCGGCCGTGATCGTTGTGCTCACCGCGCTGCTGGCGTTGAGCGTCACTGCCATGAGTGTGGGGCTCAAGGAACGCCGGGTGCTTGTCCCGGCATTGATCACCGTGGTCCTGGTGCTTGGCATGTACTACGCGACCTTCAACCTGATGCTTGATCCGAATGCCTGGATCCTGGTTGTCGGCCTGATCCTGGCGGTGGGGATTCCCGCTGTCATCGGCAAGCTGATGGGTGGCCGACTAAGCAAGATGGCCATGGGCTTGGCTGCCGTAGTCGGATTCACCGGTGCCAGCCTGACCCTGATCGATCACCTGTTCCGCGCCTGGCCGGGTTTCCTGCAGATCAAGTCGCGACCGATCTCCACCATCGGCTCCTCCACACCCAACCTGCAGGGCGGATTCTGGGACCATTTCCTGGATAACGCCACCCAGTTGCTGTTGCCCACCATCCTGCTGGCGATCATCTCGCTGGCCAGCTACTCGCGGTACACCCGCTCCTCGATGCTGGAAGTGCAGCAGCAGGACTACATCCGCACCGCTCGCTCCAAGGGCCTGGCCGAGCGCACCGTGATCTTCCGCCACGCCTTCCGCAATGCGCTGATCCCGATCGCCACCATTGCCGCCTTCGACTTCGCCGGCCTGATCGGTGGAGCGGTGATTACCGAGACGGTCTTCGGTTGGAAGGGCATGGGTGAAATGTTCACCACTGGTCTGAACAATGTTGACCCGAACCCGGTGATGGCCTTCTTCCTGGTGACCGGTAGTGCCGCGATCCTGTTCAACCTGTTGGCCGACATTGTGTACGCGCTGCTCGACCCGCGGATCAGGGTCTAGTGATGAATCATGGCGAAACACAAGAATTCCGCGTGGGACACTAAGGACACACGATGAGTAATACCAACGATAAGATGCCCGAGCAGCTCACCTCGATCGCGGAGGTCGAGGATGCCAGGCTTGCGCGGCAGGAAGAAAAGTCCAAGAGCCAGGGACGAATCGTCTTTGAACGCTTCATCAAGCACAAGCCGGCGATGATCTCCTCGGCCGTGCTGGTGATCATTACCGTGGTGGCTTTCACCTCCATCGGATACGGCCCGCTACCGGGATGGTGGGATAAGTCCTACCTGGCCGCCGGCCAAGTGGTTGATGGCGGCAGGCCGACCATGAGCCTGTGGCCCACGTGGCTTGGCGGCAGCGGATTCGCGATCGGTGAGCACCCCTTCGGCCAGGATTCCATCGGCAAGGACTACTTCGCCCTGGTCATGAACGGAACCCAGAAGTCCATCATCATCGGTGTGGTCGTCGGTCTGGTGGCCACCTTCATCGGTGCGGTCATCGGCGCGGTGGCCGGCTACTTCCGCGGGTGGGTCGACGAGATCCTGATGCGCATGACGGACCTGTTCATCGTGATCCCGCTGCTGGTGCTGGCTGCCGTACTTGGCCAGATGGCCGGTGCCTCCTCGGGATCGATCATCACCTTGGCCTTGGTCCTGGGGCTGGTGACCTGGACCGGGCTGGCCCGCCTGGTACGAGGCGAGGTGCTGTCCCTGCGCGAACGGGAGTACGTGGCGGCAGCCCAGGCCATGGGCTCGCGCACCGGACGGGTGATCTTCAAGCACCTGCTGCCGAACACCATCGGCGTGATCGTGGTCAACGCCACCTTCGCGATCGCCGGCGCGATCCTGCTGGAATCCTCGCTGTCCTTCCTGGGCTTCGGCGTGCAACCACCGGAATCCTCGCTGGGCCTGCTGATCAGCCAGTACCAGAACGCGTTTACCTCGCGACCATGGCTCTTCTGGTGGCCGGGCATGATCATCGTGGCGATCGCCTTGAGCGTGAACTTCCTGGGCGACGGTTTGCGTGATGCGTTTGATCCGCGCCAGTCCTCCCGGCCACGCCGCCGCAAGCTGTCGCTGTTGAATCGAAAGGGCTAGGTCATGAGCACCGAAGCAACCGAGAATTTTGCACTGAGCTTCCAGGACCTGAAGGTCACATTCGAAACCGAGGCACGAGATGTGCAAGCGGTGAAGGGACTGAGCCTGCAGGTACGCCCCGGTGAAGTGGTGGCGCTGGTCGGCGAGTCCGGGTCCGGCAAATCGGTGACCTCCACCGCGGCCATGGGCCTGCTGCCAGGCAACGCGAATATCACCGGCGAGGCCCGCGTGGGCAATGTCAATGTGGTGGGCCTGGACAAGGGCAAGATGCGCAAGATGCGTGCCACCGATATCGCCATGGTGTTCCAGGAACCGATGACCGCACTGAACCCTGTGCTCACGGTGGAACGCCAGCTCACCGAGGCCCTGGAGCTGCACGGTATCGCCTATGGCAAGGAAGCCACCGCCCGCGCGGTGGAACTGTTGACCATGGTGGGTATCCCGCAACCGGAGAAGCGGATCAAGCAGTATCCGCACCAGTTCTCCGGTGGCCAGCGCCAGCGTATCGTGATCGCCATGGCGATCTCCTGCGACCCGAAGGTGATCATCGCCGACGAACCGACTACGGCACTGGATGTCACGGTGCAGGCCGAGATCCTGGACCTGATGCGCGAGCTGAAGGACCGGCTGAACACCGGTATCCTGCTGATCACCCACAATATGGGTGTTGTGGCCGATATGGCCGACAGGGTGGCCGTGATGTTCCAGGGCAATCTGGTGGAGACAGGCACCGTGGAACAGGTGCTGCTGAAACCGGAACACGAATACACCCAACGCCTGCTGGCCGCGGTGCCGAAACTTGAACAAGTCGCGTTGACCACGACCGGTCTGGCCCATGACTCGATGACCGCTGCCAAGGATCGCGAGCTGGTACTCACTGCCAAGGACCTGGTCCTGGAGTACGACATGCGCGGCACCAAATACCGGGCGGTGGAAGGCGTGTCCTTCGATATCGCCAAGGGCGAGGTGCTGGGTATCGTGGGTGAATCCGGTTCCGGCAAATCCACCGTGGCCAAGGCCGTCCTCGGCCTGCTGCCGGTGGCCGAAGGCAGCCTGCTGGTCAAGGGCAACAACTTGCCCAAGCTCTCTCCGCGTGAGGCACGCGAGGTACGCAAAACCATCGGGGTGATCTTCCAGGACCCGGCCGCCTCGCTGAACCCGCGGTTCCCCATCGGTGACTGCATTACCGAGCCCATGGTGGTGCATAAGGTAGGCAACAAGGCCTCACGGACCAAGCGTGCCCAGGAGCTGCTCGATGCGGTCAAGCTTCCACGGAATGTGATCAACCGCTACCCGCACGAACTGTCGGGTGGCCAGCGCCAGCGTATCTGTATTGCCCGGGCGCTGACCCTCAGCCCCGAGTTGCTGATCGCCGATGAGCCGACCAGTGCCCTGGACGTGTCGGTGCAGGCCGTGGTGCTGGAGATGCTCCAGGACCTGCAGCGTGATTTCAACTTCGCGTGCCTGTTTGTCAGCCACGATCTGGCTGTGGTGGACATGCTGGCTGATTCGGTGGTTGTGATGCAAAACGGCAAGTCCGTGGAACAGGGGCGGGTCAAGGACGTATTGCATGCCCCGCAGCACGACTACACGCGTCGTCTGCTTGCCGCAGCGCCGGTTCCCGACCCGCATCAGCAGGCCGTGCGCCGTGATGCCTGGCGAATCCTGAACAGCCAGAAGTAGCCAGGCGGATAGACTCCTGCGGTGTCCTGGCCCTGGGGGGACGGGACACCGCAGGTAGCGGCCGAGGTACGAATCGGTACCTGAGCCACGAATGGGGTGCCTCCTTGATCCATGGATCAAGGAGGCACCCCATTTCGGTGTGGCGGAAGGCTAGTCCAACTGCATGATGTTTTCGGTGACAACCTGGGCGCGCGAGTTGGAGAAGACGTCTTCGGTACCCAACAGCTTGAAACCACGGCGTTCCAGGACCTTCAGCGAACCGACGTTGTCATGGACGACGTGCGCAACCAGAGGGCGTTTGGTGTATTCAGCCAGGAATGCGTCCACGGCGCTGGTGGTAATGCCCTTGCCCCAGTACTTCGACGAGGTCCAGAAGGTGATTTCCGGAGTCTTCTCGTGCTCGAAAACCAGGATCGAGCCGGCGACTTCGCCTTCATGCTCAATGGTGCGCACAATGACCTTCGGGTCGCCGAGGATCGAGGACCAATGGTGATCGAATACCGACCGGTCAGAAGGATTGCGCGCCTGGTAGGCGGCCATCAGATTAGCCTCTGGTTCCTGCTGCTGGGCGAAGAAAACGTCGAGGTCAGAAGGGCGAACTTCACGTAGCTGCACGGGAAAGGCCTTTCGTCTTGGAGTGTGGCTGCATCGGTCGATGCAGTTGAAAAGGGGCGTTTGGCACTAGCCTACCGGGGATGTGAGGGCCGCGAGGGCCATCCGTGCCAGTACAACTTTTAAACCGGACTTTTTGGTTCGCGGATTGTGCACCGAATGCGATGTCGAATTCAGCAACCCGAAGACCGCGTGGGCCCGGAAGCGATTGGTTTGCGCGGTGGAGCCGGGATGCAACTTGCCCAACTGGTCGGTCCACAACGCGATATAGGAGTTCTGCAATTTGCGGACTAGTTGCAACTCCGCCTTGGGCAGCGACTTCAAGTCACGATCCTGGACCTGGATGATGTCGGGTCGGGAGAAGGAGAAGTCCGTGTGGTAATCCACCAGGCGCTGCAGGACCTCCAGTGGTTCACCGCCGGCACCCACGGCCTGCTGGCCGCCTTCGAGGATGTCCTTGGACATGTCCACCATCAGGGCGATGAGCACGGCCTGCTTGCCGGAGAAGTGGCGGTAGACGGCGGGCCCGGAAATCCCGCAGGCGGCGCCGAGGTCCTCCAGCGAGACTCCGGCATACCCGTGAAGTGCAAAGAGTCGGGTTGCCTCGCGCAGCAGCGAATCACGGCGTTCGGCCTTGGCGCGCTCGCGGTCGGTGGGCTCATTAAGTGACTGGTAGTTCCTGGCCACGTGAACGCCCCCTTTGCTGTAGTAGTACCGAAACCGAAACCTAGACAAGTGTGAATTGCGCCACTAGTCTCGAACTAGTTAATCATTATTAACCATACTGGCTGTGCCGGGGTGTCTCAACGCGTTACGCGCCGGTATTTCGAGGTCTGTCCGCGCCGGTGGTCCCACCCATGAGCCGCCGGTGGCAGTGGCAGGCAGATGAGGAGGGCAAGATGCTGGACCATGAACTGGACGAGCACTACCAGGACCTGATCGCGGTAGTACGGGAATTCGCGCAGGAAGTAGTGGCGCCGGTCAGCGCCCATCACGACGCAACCCACACCTTCCCCTACGAGGTGGTGGCCCAAATGGCGGAGTTGGGGTTGTTTGGCCTGCCGATCAGCGAAGAGTACGGCGGGATGGGCGGCGACTACTTTGCGCTGTCCCTGGCACTGGAGGAACTGGGGCGGGTGGACCAGTCGGTAGCGATCACCCTGGAAGCGGGGGTATCGCTCGGGGCCATGCCGATCTACCGGTTCGGCTCCGAGGAGCAGAAGCAACGCTGGCTTCCGGACCTGGCCGCTGGGCTCAAGCTGGGTGGATTCGGGCTGACCGAACCCGGTGCGGGCTCCGACGCCTCGGCGACCAAGACCCGGGCCGAGTTGGCCGATGGCCAGTGGACGATCAACGGCTCCAAGGAATTCATCACCAATTCGGGCACCGACATCACCTCACATGTCACAATCACCGCGGTGACCGGCCGCGATGAAGCTACCGGGGCCAAGGAGATCTCCGCGCTCATCCTTCCCCGGGGGACCGGGGGATTCACGGTCGAGCCCGCCTACGACAAGGTCGGCTGGCGGGCCAGTGACACCCACCCCTTGTCGTTTAATGACGCGGTGATTCCCGAGGAAAACCTGCTGGGACAGCGCGGCCGGGGGTATGCCTACTTCCTGGAGATCCTGGACGAGGGGCGTATCGCGATCGCAGCACTGGCCACCGGTGCGGCCCAGGGCTGCCTGGACGAGGCGGTGGAGTATGCGAAGAACCGAACCACCTTTGGTACGCCCATCGGCAAGAACCAGGCCGTGTCCTTCACGATTGCCCGGATGGCCTCCCGGGTGCATTCGGCCCGACTGGCCTACTATGCCGCCGCAGCCAGGATGCTGGCCGGCAAGGACTTCAAGGTGGAGGCCGCCCAGGCCAAGCTCATCGCCTCGGAAGCGGCCATGGACAATGCCCGGGACGCCACGCAGATCTTTGGCGGATACGGATTCATCAACGAGTCATTGGTGGCGCGACACTACCGGGATTCGAAGATCCTGGAAATCGGGGAAGGCACTACCGAAGTGCAATTGATGCTGATTGCCCGCAGCCTGGGTCTGTAGGGTCCAGGGGGAGTGGGCGGTGACCGCTGAACCGGGCCACGCTTGTCGCATCTATTCCAGAATAGCTCCTGGGTGTATTTAAAGGGCAGCGACTAGAAAATTGTTTATCAAACATATTGTCTATCCAGGGTGCGCCTGCCAGTATGGATTCCATGCGAAACCCTCCCGGCTTCTCCCGCCTGGCCACGGTCCTGGCGGCATTGACCATGTTGACCGGCTGCTCAACGTCGAGCAACCCCGCGCCGGTGACAGCGGCCCCCACACAGGAGCCGCCGGCCGCCTCTGGCGGGAACCAGGAGCTGGCCCAGCCCAGGCATCCGGTGCTTGCCGACGGCGAGCGCGGGACGTTGGTGGCCTACCGTGACGGTCAATCCGGGCGCGAAGAAGTTGCGGTGTTCACTCCGTCCCGCGAAGTGGTGACTGTCCGGGTGCGCTGCGAGGGGCACGGTACGGTGCGTGTGAGCAATACCGCGAGCAACGGAATCATGACCAGCAGCGAGTGGGAATGCGCTGATCACAGGGAGCGGGACTACTACGACACGGGTTTCCAAGCGGCCGCGTGGGGTGAGAACACCGTTGAGGTGGAGGCGGAGCAGGGGATCCGCTGGGCTGCCTCGGTCTTCGAGCGGACCCCGGAGGAAGCCGGTGTTCCCCCGGTGGCCGAGGAACAGGCCGCCGATGAGCAACGCGAGCAGGGTTTCATCGAGCTGCTTGAACAGCTCGAACTGACTGAGGAGGAGTTCTACGAGATCATCGATCGGGACAGCCTGCCTTTCGAAGGCTAGCTGTTCCAGCGGTATCGGTGCTGCGGCCTTCCGGCCGAACCGTACCTGGCGATCCTGGATGCCAGGCCCTCGGTGACCAGGAATTCAAGGTAGCGGCGCACCGACACCCGCGCCAGTCCCAGCGCCTCGGCCACGTCGATGGTCGCATGGTCATCCGGGTGTTCGCGCAGGTAGCCACAGACCAGGTCCAAGGTGGGGTGGGACAGTCCCTTGGGCAGGTTCGTCTCGACCGGACGCCGATCACGTACTTCGGGGACGTTGGCCACGAACTTGTCAATGATCTGCTGGGGCAAGGGAGTACCGGTGGATTCGTGCCGTGCCATCTCCTGCCGGGTCGCCAGGTACTCGTCCAGCCGGCGTTTGAATTCCACCGGGGAAAAGGGCTTGACCAGGTACTGGGTGACGCCGCCAGCTAACGCGGAGCGGACCGTGGATAGCTCCGCGTCGGCGGTGATGGCGAAAACGTCCCGTAGTTCCCCGCCCGGGCGTTGGCGCAGGGCCTGGAGTACCTGTAACCCGTTTATATCCGGCAGGTGGATGTCCAGCAGGACAAGTTGCGGGTCCAGCTCCTCGATCTTTTCCAGTCCCTCGGTGCCGGTATGGGCCACACCGAGAACGGAAAAGCCGCTGTGGGCCAGCAGGAAGCCCTGGTGGATTCCGGCGACCTGGGGATCGTCGTCGATGATCAGGGTGGAGACCGATTTGTCGCTCATTGTGCTTCGTCCTTGCCTTGTGTTGCCTGGGGGTGTGGTAGGTCGACGCTGACGGCGGCCCCGCCCAGCTCGGACGTGGAAATATCCAGCGCCCCGCCATGGCGCTGCACGATCCGTGTCACCAGGGCCAGTCCGATCCCACGGGCCTGTTTTCCGTCGGCGGTCTTGGTGCTGACCCCGAGTTGGGTGGCTCGCGCGGCAATCTGACCGGCGAACCCCGGGCCGTCGTCGTGGACCTCAAGATGCAACTGCGTGTGGTCCTGCGAGATGAGCACCTCGATCCGTCCATGGAACCCGGTGGATTCCATGGCGTTGTCCAAAAGGTTGCCCAGCACGGTGACCACGTCATCGGCCAGCGCTCCACCCAGGGGCGAGATGAGTTGGATATCCATCACCAGGGTGATGTCCTGTTCGCGACAGATCGCACCCTTGGCCAGCAACAGGGCCTGCACCCCGGGATGGGCTACCAGGCTGGGCAGAGTTTCGGTGCCGTGCGAGGTGCTGGCCGTGAAGCGCTGCAGTTGCTGCTTGGCGGCGTCCACCTGGCCCAGGTGCAGCATCCCGGAGAGCACGTGCAGGCGGTTGGAGAATTCATGGGCCTGGGCGCGCAGCGCCTCGGTGAGGTCCTTGGCCCCGGACAGGTCGCGCAGGATCCTGCGTAGTTCGGTGCGGTCGCGTAGCACCAGGATCGAGCCGATACGCCGCCCATCGACGATGCCATCGCTGGCCTTGGCCAGCAGCACGCGCTCGCCGACCAGGATCAGTCCCTCGGCGGTGTTCCCCGCATCCAGCAACCGGCATACCTGTTCGGCCAGGACCTGCCGGGCAGGCTGGCCCAGAACCTGTTCGTCGAGCTCCAGCAGCCGGATGGCCTCGTCGTTGACCAGGGTGACGGTGCCATGGGTGTCCACGGCGATCAGGCCCTCCCCGATATTGTGCAGCAGGGCATCGCGTTGGGTGAGCAGCGCGGCGATCTGCTCGGGTTCCTGGTGGTGGATCCGCCGCCAGATCAGTTGCGAGGTGATGTAGGCACCGACGGTTCCGACCAGTCCGGCACCGATGAGCCAGGCCAGCAAGGCGGGCATCGAATCGTAGAGGTCCTCACGTAATTCGGTTTCCAGTACCCCGACGCTGGTGGTGCCGATGATCCGGTCCCCGTCGTAGATCGGCACCTTGACCCGCCAGGAGACCCCGAGGGTGCCTTCCTCGGTGCCGACGAAGCGTTCCCCGGAGAGCGGGATGGACGGGTCGGTGGAGACCCGTTCGCCGATGCGTTCCGGGTTGGGGTGCGAGTAGCGGATTCCTTCGGCGTCGGTGACCACCACATAGGTGACATCGCTGGCTGAACGGATCAGTTCGGCGATCGGCTGGATGGCCTGTTCCGGGTGTGCGGTGCCGAAGGCATCGGTGACGGCGGGCAGGTTGGCGATCGAAGAGGCCACCCCGACCATACGCACCTTATGCGCCTCGCGGATCGCCTGCGACTGGATGACCGTGGCTGTGACCCCGGTAATCAACACCACCACGGTGATGATCAGCGCCTGCAGGATCAGCAGCTGGGCGCGCAGGGTCACGGGGAATCTCATCCGATGATCTTCTCACGGTGCGGCCCCCGGTGGGCGTGACCAAAAAGACCAATATCACCAGTACCACCAAATACTTTCACGGTGACCTGCGCCACTCCTAGGCTCAGGGATGTCACTCGGCCGGATGTCACCGGCACCACACCCAAGCAAGGACGAGAATCATGAATACCCACCCCTTCAAGCGCCGTACACTGCTGGCCTCCGCGGTCTTCGCCTCCGCCGTATTGGCGCTGAGCGCCTGCGGTTCGACTTCCAGCGGCCCGGCGGAGGGCCCCGAGGCCATCAGCAAGCTGAACATCATCGTCCCGGCAAACCCCGGCGGTGGCTGGGACCAGACCGGACGCGCCATCCAATCGGAGTTGCAGGCCAATGACCTGGTCTCCTCCGCCCAGGTGGTCAACGTCGGCGGTGCCGGTGGTACCAACGGGTTGGCCAAACTGGCCACGGAAAAGGACCCGAACACCCTGATGGTCATGGGCTATGTCATGGTCGGTTCGGTGGAGATGAACGAGTCGCAGTCGCGGATCGAGGACACCACACCGATCGCCCGGCTGACCGATGAGCCGCTGGTCATCGTGGTCCCGGCCGAATCCCCCTACCAGAATATCGGGGACCTCGTCGAGGCGATCCGCACCGAGGGCAAGGGTGTGGCGATCACCGGCGGTTCAGCCGGCGGAGCGGACCACATCCTGATGGGTGAGGTACTCTCCGCGGCCGGCATCGGGGCGGAGAATCTGAACTATGTGGGCTACTCCGGAGGCGGCGAGTCCCTGGCCGCCTTGTTGGGCAACAAGGTCCAGGCAGGGGTGTCCGGAGTGGGTGAATACGCCGAGCAGGTCAAGGCCGGCAAGCTACGGGCGCTGGCCGTCTCCGGTGAAGTCGAGTCCCCGGCACTGCCCGGGGTCCAGACCCTGAGCGAGCAGGACGTGGACGTGGTGTTGACCAATTGGCGCGGTGTGGTGGCCCCGGGCTCCATCGAGGAGGAGAAGGCCGAACAGCTTATCGAGCTGATCGATACGATGGCGGCCAGCGACTCATGGAAGCAGGTGCTCGCCGACAACAACTGGGAGGACGCCTACCTCTCCGGTGACGAGTTCGGGAACTTCCTCACCGAGGACATTGCCGCGACCAAGCAGGTCCTGAGCGATATCGGCCTGGTGAAGTAGCCATGCTCGGAACGCGGAAAAAACCCGGTGAAACGGCCTTCGCGTTCCTCTTCATCCTCATCGGCCTCGGCGGAATCGTCGGGGCCAGGTCCATCCGGGTTTCCGAACTGGAAACCGGGATCGGCCCGCGGGCCTTCCCCTACTTGATCTCCGCCGCGTTGCTGCTGGTGGGGATCGGGCTGGTGATCCAGGCCCTGCGTGGCCAGGGCGGCGAGGTTGAAGAAGGCGAAGATGTGGATGCCGGCGCCAAACCCGATTGGGTCACCATCGGCAAGATCGTGGGCTTCGTGGTCCTGTTCGTCCTGCTGCTTGAAACCATCGGCTGGCCTTTGGCTTCCACCCTGCTCTTCGGCGGGTGCGCGTGGGCGTTGGGCGCCAAACCCTGGTGGCGCGGGGTGCTGATCGGATTCATTGTGGGCCTGGTTATCCAGTTCCTCTTCGGCGGACTGCTGGGCGTGTCACTGCCGGCCGGACCGGTGCTGGAGAATGTGAGGTGGCTCAATGGATAACCTGATGCTGTTGTTGGAAGGCTTTGCCACTGCGGCACAGCCCATCTACCTGCTCTACGCGTTGTTCGGTGTCTTCATCGGTACCGCGGTCGGGGTATTGCCCGGGATCGGCCCGGCCATGACCGTGGCCCTGCTGATGCCGATCACCTATACTCTGGAGCCCACCGCGGCGATGATAGTGTTCGCCGGGATCTACTACGGCGGCATGTACGGCGGTTCGACCACCTCGATCCTGCTGAACACCCCGGGTGAATCCGCCTCCATTGTCACGGCGCTTGAGGGCAACAAGATGGCCAAGGCCGGGCGCGGGGCCGCTGCGCTGGCCACCGCGGCGATCGGCTCGTTTATCGCCGGCACCGTGGCCACCGTGCTGCTCTCCTTCCTCGCCCCGATCATCGTGGATTTCGCGATCTCGCTGGGACCGGTGGACTACGTGGCGCTGATGGTCCTGGCTTTCCTGACCATCGGGGCACTACTCGGCGGCAGTCCGCTGCGCGGCATGGCCTCGCTACTGCTGGGGCTGGTCATCGCCTTTATCGGCGTGGATGACACCTCCGCGGCCCAGCGCTATACCTTCGGCCTGCCCTGGCTGGCCGACGGCATCGATGTGGTGCTGGTGGCCGTGGGCCTGTTCGCCCTGGGGGAGGCCTTGCACGTGGCCGCCCGGTTGCGCAGGGGGCCGATCCAGGTCATGGGCATGGGCCGATCCCGAGGGCAGCGCTGGATGAGCCGCAGCGACTGGAAACGCTCCTGGAAACCATGGCTGCGCGGCACCTTCATCGGGTTCCCGATCGGCACTATTCCCGCTGGCGGGGCCGACGTGTCCACCTTCCTGTCCTATGCGGCGGAGAAGAAGCTGGCCAAGGGGGAGAACAAGAAGGAATTCGGCCATGGTGCCATCGAAGGGGTGGCCGGACCGGAGTCGGCGAACAACGCGGCGGCCGCCGGGGTGCTGGTCCCGCTGCTGACCTTGGGCATTCCGACCACCGCGACCGCGGCGATGATGCTCACCGCCTTCCAGCGCTACCAGATCCAACCCGGGCCGCTGCTGATGGAAACCAATGCCACCTTGGTGTGGGCGTTGATCGCCAGCCTCTACATCGGCAACGTGATGCTGCTGGTACTGAACCTGCCGCTGGTGGGTCTGTGGGTCAAGATCTTGCAGATCCCGCGGCACTACCTGTACGCGGGCATCCTGGTCTTCGGGGTCATGGGCGCCTATTCGTTGAACTTCAACATCATGGATGTGGTGATCCTGCTGATCATCGGCCTGCTCGGGTTCTTCATGCGGCAGTACGGTTATCCGGTGGCACCCCTGGTGGTGGCCATGATCCTCGGGCCCATGTTCGAAGTTCAGTTGCGCCGGTCCCTGCAGATCTCGCAGAACGAATTGTCCACGCTGTTTTCCACCCCGTTCACCTGGGTGGTCTACGGGGCGATCATCGTGTTGTTCGCCCTGTCGTTTGTCATCAAGAAGGCGCAGAAGAAGATGGAGGAGGTCCCGGTATGAGCATCGTGTGCGGTTACGTACCCACCGAGGTGGGGCAGCGCGCGCTGGAACAGGCCATTGTCGAAACCAGATTCCGCGGAGGACCGCTGCTGGTCATCAACTCCACCCGCGCCGATCGCACGGTGGACGTGAACTACGCCCACGAACCGGCGCTGGCGACACTGGAAGCGACCCTGGAGGAATCCGGGGTGCGGTACGAGGTGCGGTCCTTCACGTCGCAGAACCTGGCCAGTGACGACATCGTACTGGCCGCCGAAGAACTGGAGGCCGAACTGATCGTGATCGGTATGCGCAAACGCACCCCGATGGGCAAAGCGCTGATGGGATCCGACACCCAACGGATCCTGTTGCAGTCCCCCTGCCCGGTATTGGCTGTACGGGCATAATACGGCCACGCCCCAAGGGAAGGCGGGTGCCTTGCACCCGCCTTCCTCTGGCCTCCGCGGCCCTCCAATGCGGAAGGAAACCACGGCTCAGGCGTCGCTGTCCTTCAGGTTCTCGGGAATGATCCGCTCGGGCGCTCCCTTGGAGTACGGGGGTTTGACGATCGACTCGATCCGGAATTCCGCCATCCCGAATGCCGCGGACATGTCATGCAGGGGCCGACGCCAGTAGGTCAGGGACGCCGGCACCCCACCGGAATCCATCTCATCGGTATACCTGGTGACCCGGAAATAGTCCGGTCCCGGGTGGTTCCACGGATAGAGGATCGGGTGGTTCACCGATAGCACCAGGAGGCCGCCGGAACGCAGGACCCGACGGATCTCCAACAACGGCTCCACCCAGTCCTCCAGGTAATGCAGAATCAGCGAAGCCACCCCGTCATCGAATAACCTGTCAGCGAAAGGGCAACGGCTGTGCGAGATCGGCGAGGTGCAAATCGGCATCCAGCCCCAGCCGGTCGCGTGCCAGCGAAAGCATGTCCCGGCTCGCATCGAAACCGGTCACGGCTGCGCCGCGGCCGAGCAGCCCCTTCTTCAGCGGCCCGGATCCGCATCCGATATCAAGGATCCTGCGGCCAGCCACCTCGCCGGCGGGCTCCAGCATGGCAAGCCTTTCGTAGTAGGCGTTCAGGTAACTGGCCTCGTTCTCCCGCGAATAGGCGGCGGCAAGGGTGTCGTAGTTGGTATCCCGTGGCATGGTTAGAATCCTTTGTCGGCCGTCCATTGGTCGTTAGCGTCATGGAGACTACCAGCCGGGCCCGCGGCTATCGGGGACACGGCGGAGACTCGTAGCTGGCAGATCCCCGGCAGTTCGGGCAGGGGGCCGGCCGACCGGATGTGACCTTGGTCCGGCTCTTTGGGAGCTCACAGTTAAAGCGTCCATAATTGACAAGGTGAGCACCCAATCATCCTTTTGTTCCCCGGCCCATCCGCGCCGTGTCACAGTGCTGGGATCCACCGGATCTATTGGCACCCAGGGGCTGGACGTCATCGCCCAGGCCTCCGGGCTGTTCAGCGTCGCGGCGCTCGCCGGTGGACACAACCTCAGGCTGCTGGCCGAGCAGGCCGTGGCCTTCCGGGCCGAACTGGTGGGTTGCGCGACCCCGGATGCCTCGGCATTGGCCCAGGCGATCAGCCGGGCCGCCGAGGCCGCAGGGGTGCGGGGATACCGGCCCGAACTGGTGGCCGGGCAGCACGCGGCCACCGAGGTCGCCGCCTATGGGCACGCCGAGGTGGTGCTCAACGGGATCACCGGGGCCATCGGCCTGGAACCCACACTGGCCGCACTTACGGCGGGGCACCTGCTGGCCCTGGCCAACAAGGAATCGTTGATTATCGGGGGACAGGTGGTCATGGCCGCAGCGGCCCCCGGGCAGATCGCCCCGGTGGACTCCGAACACTCGGCCTTGGCCCAGGCGTTGCGCTCGGGCACCCCGGAAGAAGTCGCCAAGCTGATCGTCACCGCCTCCGGCGGCCCGTTCTTCGGGTTCACCCGTGAACAGCTGCGCGGGGTCACCCCGGCGCAGGCCTTGGCCCACCCGACCTGGGACATGGGCCGGGTGGTCACCACTAATTCGGCGACGATGGTCAACAAGGCCCTGGAGGTCATCGAGGCCCACCTGCTTTTCGATATCCCGCTGGAGAAGATCGAACCGGTGGTGCACCGCCAGTCGATCGTGCATTCCATGGTCGAGTTCATCGACGGTTCGGTCATCGCCCAGGCCTCACCGCCGGATATGCGCCTGCCGATCGCCCTGGGCATGAACTGGCCGCACCGGGTCCCGGGCGCGGCAACCCCCTGCGACTTCTCCAGCGCCGCCAGCTGGACCTTCGAGCCGCTGGATCAGCAGGTGTTCGGCGCGGTGGAACTGGCCAAGCAGGCCGCCGCGGCCTCCGGCACCCACATGGCCGTGTACAACGCGGTCAACGAGGTGGCGGTGGACGCCTTCCATGACGGCAAAATCCGTTTCACCGACATTGTCGATTCCATCCACCGGGCCCTGGACGCCTACCAGGCCCCCACCGGGGAGCTGAGCGCCGGGCTGGTGCTGGAAACCGATCAATGGGCCCGCAGCTACGCCGGAGAGTTCATCAAGGAGCTGGCATCATGAGTACCCTGCTCTTCATCGGCGGCGTGCTGGTCATGATCGTGGCAGTCGCCGCCTCGATCGCCCTGCATGAAATCGGGCACCTGTTACCGGCCAAGAAATTCGGACTGCGTGTTCCCCAGTACATGATCGGTTTCGGCAAGACCCTGTTTTCCTTCCGTCGTGGGGAGACCGAGTACGGGGTCAAGGCCATCCCGTTGGGCGGCTATGTCTCGATGGTGGGCATGTACCCGCCACAGGCCGCCCGGCGACAGAAGGAGGGCAAACCGAGCTTCCTGAACCGGACCTTCGGCCAGCTGATCGATGATGCCCGTTCGCAGGCCAATGAGCAGGTGAAGGTCCAGGACGAAGGGCGGATGTTCTACCAGCTGCCGATCTACAAGCGGATCATCATCATGCTTGGCGGGCCGTTGATGAACCTGCTGATCGCCTTCGTGATGATCGGCATCGTCGTAACTGGTTTCGGGGTGTCCACCGCAACCACCACGGTCAGCGAGGTCTATCGGTGCATGGCCACCGCCGAACGTTCCGATGTCACCGAATGCACGCCCGGGGATCAGCCGGCCCCGGCCTACGCGGCCGGATTGCGCCCGGGGGATACCATCACCGCGGTCAACGGCCAGGCCGTGGCCAACGACGCCTGGTACGAATTGACCGGCGTCATCCGGGAGAACCCGGGGCAGAGCGTGGCCCTGGAATACAACCGCGACGGCACCAGCCACTCCACCACACTCACCCCCTACCTCACCGAACGTCCCGTACTGGATGACCAGGGGTATGTGGTGACCGGGGAAAACGGCCAGGCCCTGATGGAAAACGTCGGCTTCGTGGGGATGGCCTCCGAACTGCAGAACCTGCAGCAACCGGTCAGCGCGGTGCCCGGGGTGGTGGGGGACCAGCTGGTGCGCATCGGCAATGTGATCCTGCACCTTCCCCAGCGCATGGCCGACGTGGCCAGGGCGGCATTCGGCACCGAGGAAAGGGACCCCAACGGCCCGGTATCCGTGGTCGGTGTGGGGCGCATCGCAGGTGAAATCAACGCCTCCGACCAATTGGGCATGACCGACAAGGTCGCCTCGCTGATCTCGCTGATCGGCGGACTGAATCTGGCCTTGTTCGCCTTTAACCTGATCCCGTTGCTGCCGTTGGATGGCGGCCACGTGGCCGGGGCCCTCTTCGAAGGCATCAAGCGGTTCTTCGCCCGCCTGACCGGCAGGAAGGATGTGGCCCCGGTGGACACGCTCAAGCTGCTGCCGCTGACCTATGTGGTGGTGGTTGCCATGATGGTGATGGGTGGGCTGTTGATATATGCCGACATATTCAAGCCCATCCAGATCTTCTAGGACCGCGGGGTTATACGCTGATCTCATGACTGTTTTTGCTGTTGAATACGTGTACGCCGAAAACTCCGATGAACTGCGCAACGAACACCGTCCCGCGCACCGCGCCTACCTGGGTGGATTCCTGCAGGACGGCGGTTCGGTCCAGGTCCTGGCCTCGGGACCATGCCCGATCACCGACGGTGCATTGCTGATCTTCAGCGCCGAAACCGAGCAGGCCTTGCGCGAGGTGCTGGATGGCGACCCGTTCAACAAGGTCGGCGCCTTGGACAAGACCGTGGTCACCGAATGGAACCCGGTCACCGGCCTGCTGAGCGCCTTCGCTTCCTAGCACCGCAACCCGCCACAGCTCCCGTGCCCACGGACCTATCGTCCGTGGGCACGGGAGCTGTCGTGGTTAAACCGCATCTTCGGATGATTCACGGACCGGCCCCGAGGGGTTGATGTGAGCATGTTCACGGCGGGTTCAGGAATGGTGGTCGGGAACAAATCGTTGAACCGGTTGACACGTCAGCGATTGTGCTGCACGTACATGAACTATCGAGGAGATGCCCTATATGGCTACCAAAGTCCTGACCCTGGTCGGTTCGCTGCGTAACGGTTCAACCAACCGCCAGTTGGCCGAAGCCACCGTGGAAAATGCCCCCGAGGGTGTGGAGATCAGCGTCTACGCGGGTCTGGAGAACATCCCGTTCTACAACGAAGACAACGATGTCGAGGGGCAGGTCCCCGAGGCCGCAGCCCAGCTGCGTGCGGCGGTTGCCGATGCGGATGCACTGCTGCTGGTCTCGCCGGAATACAACGGCACCATGCCGGCCGTACTGAAGAACGCCATCGACTGGCTCTCCCGCCCGTTCGGCGCCTCGGTGACCAAGGACCTGCCGGCAGCCGTGATCGGTACCGCATTTGGCCAGTATGGTGGCGTCTGGGCCCAGGATGAAGCCCGCAAGGCCCTGGGCATCGCCGGAGCCAAGGTGATCGAGGAAATCAAGATCGCCATCCCGAACTCGGTGGTCCGCTTTGCCGAAACCCACCCGAAGGATGACGCCGAAGTCGCCGAGCAGGTGGCAACCATGCTCAAGGACATCCGCAAGGTCGCCGAAGCCAACTAGTTTCTCCTGATCTCGGGCCGATGAGCCGCCATCCCAGGATAGTGGCCCATCGGCTTTGTGCCCTTCGCAGGGAGCCTTGGCTTCCGCACGGACGCGCTGGATCAGCAGTTGGGTGGTCAGCAGGGTGCTGGAAGACGCCAGCTGGGGAACATGAAGGACGAAACCGGTCGTGTCGGCCAGCAAATCGGTGAAAGAGGGCGAATGCGGCAGCGGCCATCAGCAGGCCCACCGCCAGGGCGCCGAGCCGCACGGTCGGCGTGCCGCGGTGCTTGCGTACGCCTCCCGCGGGGGCGTGCAGTCCCACGTAATTCCGTAACAAGGTTCCCTGGCCCGCCAAATGCTGATGGTATTTACTCAAAATTCACTACTAAAACACCTCGGCAGGGTCCATCGTCCGCAAGTACGAGAGACAGCCGCGCCGGGATCCGCTGGCGATCAGCCGTCCCCGCGGGTGGCTTACCTCGCATCCTTACCCCTAAGCGCGCAGAGGGTGACATACTTGTTTTTGAGAAATACCCAAATACTTTTGGAGGCATCCATTGACTTCGGTCAAACTCGGCATGCCGGCAGCACCACCGCCGGTCATCGCGCCACGTCGTAAGACCCGCCAGTTCAACGTTGGCCGGGTGGGTATCGGGTCGAACTCGCCCATCAGCGTGCAGACGATGACCACCACCAAAACCCATGACATCAACGCCACCCTGCAACAGATCGCGGAGCTCACGGCGGCAGGATGCGACATCGTCCGTGTGGCCTGTCCCACCGACAAGGACGCCGAGGCGCTGCCGATCATTGCGATGAAATCGCAGATCCCGGTGATTGCCGATATCCACTTCCAGCCCAAGTACGTCTTCGCGGCCATCGAAGCCGGGTGTGGCGCGGTGCGCGTGAACCCCGGTAATATCCGCAAGTTCGACGACCAGGTCAAGGAGATCGCACAGGCCGCCAAGGACCACGGCACCTCGATCCGTATCGGCGTCAACGGCGGCTCGCTGCATCCCAAGTTGTTGAAGAAATACGGCAAGGCCACCCCCGAGGCACTGGTCGAGTCGGCGATCTGGGAAGCTTCCCTGTTCGAGGAACACGGATTCAATGACTTCAAGATCTCGGTGAAGCACAGCGACCCGGTGATCATGGTGCGTGCCTACCAGCTGTTGGCCGAATCCGGTGACTGGCCGCTGCACCTGGGTGTGACCGAAGCCGGTCCGACTTTCCAGGGGACCATCAAGTCGGCGACCGCCTTCGGCGCCCTGCTCTCGCAGGGCATCGGCGACACTATTCGTGTCTCGCTCTCCGCCCCGCCGGTGGAAGAGGTCAAGGTGGGCAACCAGATCCTGGAATCGCTGAACCTGCGCCCGCGCAAGCTCGATATCGTCTCCTGCCCCTCCTGCGGCCGCGCCCAGGTGGATGTCTACACCCTGGCCGAGAAGGTGACCGAAGGCCTGGAAGGTATGGAAGCCCCGCTGCGCGTGGCGGTCATGGGCTGCGTGGTCAACGGACCGGGCGAAGCCCGCGATGCCGACTTGGGGGTTGCCTCGGGCAACGGTAAGGGACAGATTTTCGTCAAGGGTGAGGTCATCAAGACCGTGCCCGAAGACCAGATTGTCGAAACGCTGATCGAGGAAGCCAACCGCATTGCCAGCCAGATGGAACTAAACGATGGCGAAAATCCTGCCGCGGGTACTCCCGTGGTTACCGTCAGCTAAGGATGAAACCGACCAGCTGACCCGTGTGCTGGGCCGGGAAGACACCCTGGCCCTGCTCACCATGCTGGATCGGGACCCGGTAACGAATATTTTCCTGCGGGCGCAACTGGACCAGCACCGGACCGCCGCGCCCGACAGCTTTGCGCAGATCCTCGCCCCCGTTGACCGGGAAGGCCTGGATAATGCCTGTTGGGTGGGTGCGAATATCGTGCCCACGGCCATGGATTGCCAGTACGCCCAAGCCTATGCCCGGCGCGCGCTGGCCACACGCCAGCGATTCGCTTCGGTGTTCGGGCCACGGGACGCGGTCATGGCCATGGAACCGATCCTCGGATGCGGACCGCAACAGATCTTCGATGTCAGGCCGAACCAGCCGTTGATGAGCATCGAGGACCTCTCGGATATCGAACCGGCACCAAGCCTGCGTCCGGCCACCTCGAAGGACTTCGACCTGGTCCTGCCGGCCAGTGCCGCGATGTTCGAGGAGGAGCTGGGTTACTCACCGCTGGATAACGGGGGAGGGCACTACCGCAGCCGGGTGCGCGCCATGCTCCGTCACGGTCATACCTTCATCGATGTGGACCACTACGGGGAGATCATCTTCAAGGCCGATCTGGGCACAGTCACCGCAAAGGCCACCCAGATCCAGGGCGTCTGGATCAATCCCCGATACCGGGGACGGGGACTGGCCGCCGGCTACATGGCCGCGGTGGTCAACCATGCCCTGACCTTTGCGCCGCTGGTCAGCCTCTACGTCAACGACTACAACGAACCGGCCATCCGCACCTACGAGCGCGTGGGTTTCAGGCAAATAGGCACGTTCGCGACGATTCTGTTCTAACCTGATCTCAGGGTCGTCACATGGCGGCGCGGACCGGCAAGCAGGGGAAGGGTGCATGATGAATACAACCCGGTGCACCACGCTGGTTGCCTTCTTCGTGTCGATCGGCTTACTACTGGTGGGCTGCAGCCCCGCCACCGACATCCCCGAGGTGCAAGGCACGGAACCGGGCCAGGCCCACAGTCCCGAGGAACTGCAGCAGGCACTGGAGGAGTTCGCCGAAGGCCGATCAGGGGCCAGGATCCTGAGTGACCACCAGCTGCGGGATTCGATTCCCGCCGCGGAAGCCTGGCTCAGTGAACTGGAAGTCAACCCCGAGGAATGCGGACTGAGCCTGACCTCGTCCCTGGGCCAACAACTGGAACACGCTTCCATGGCGGCATTGCAGCTGGGTGACAGCTTCATCACCCTGGCTTCCTACCCGGATGCCGGCCAATTGGCGGCCAGTTTTGAGGCCGAAGAGCAACGGAGTGAACGCTGCGCGCGCTACACGGTGCTCCGGGATGGGCAACATGTCGCCTTCCATTTGGCGGCGCAGGGACTGCAAACCGAGGCCCGGAAATCCGCCGCCCATGTGCTAACCAGCAGCGATGGTTCGGCCGCCAGCCAGCAGGTCATGGTGAAGGCGGCCAATGGAAACGTGATGATCACGATTAACCAGCCACTGGACAAAGAATCCCGGTCCGAGCAGTTCGCGAGTCTATCGGAGCAGGTCAACGACCTTCTCGAGGTACTTGGGTAGGGTGCTGGAGCAGGCTGGGAGCGAATGTGACGCACCGGTTCAGCCTTAGGGATGACCTTGTTTTCTCCAACATGTGGTCAAATGGAGGAAGCCATAACGCTCCCAACGTGAGGACCTGAGAATGAAGAAGCGCTCCTTGATGATCCTGCCCCTGGCAGCAGCATTCGCCCTGGCAGGATGTTCCAACGCCGGGGACGGCGGGTCAACCGATAGTGCGCCGGAAGGCACGCAGGCAGAACAGGACACGCAGACCGAGGAAACCACCCAGGGTGGAAGCGGCTCGGGGGAAACCCTTGACGGCGCACAGGTCAAGGCCGTTGTCGAAGCCCTGGTCGAGGGCAAGGACGGGGCCCAGGTGCTCGATGGCGACACCATCGCCGCCTCGCTGCCGCAGGCCCAAGCCGCCATCGAGGCGATGAACATCGAACCGGCGCAATGCGCCGAACTGATCTCGCAGCAGGGTTCGTGGGATGTCGAAGGCATCAACATGGCCGTGGCCACCGTGGTCGATGGCACCGACGCCACCAGCTATTCGGTCGCCTCCTACGAGGACGACGCCAAGCTGGCCGAAGCCCGTACGGCCGCTGAAAGCAAGGACATGCAGGGCTGTGACAGCTTCTCCATGGAGGCCCAAGGCCAGAAGCTGGAAGCTTCCGCCGAGCTGCTGGATGCCTCCTCCGATGCCGAGATCACCTTGCTGACCAAGACGAATATCTCCATGGACGGTGTTGATGTTCCGATGAACTCGATCAGCATCCAGGCCATTGACGGACGTACCGCGGTGTCGGTCAGCGCCTCCGGTGATGTCTCCGCCGAGCAGGAACTGATCGATTCGCTGATCGCCGAGGTCAACAAGGCCCTGGCCGAGGTCGCCAAGGTCCAGTAACCCGTAAACGGCTTGAAACCGTCCTGCTCGTGGGCCCTTGGCCGGCGAGCAGGACGGTGTTTTATTAACGCCGTGCACACAGTCCGGCGCACGGCAGTGATCGAAGCGGCTAAGATTGTTCGTGGCCGTCAAATCGGCTCAACCCACAAGATTTTGCATTGCTAAGTTCATGGTCCGTCCATCACCCGGTGGCGGCGTGCAACTTACGGAAAAGGATACGACGCGTGGTCTTGAAACTCTCCACCATGTTCCTGCGCACCCTGCGTGAAGACCCGGTCGATGCCGAGGTCGCCAGCCACAAGCTACTGGTGCGCGCCGGCTACATCCGCCGCGCCGCTCCGGGCATCTACACCTGGCTGCCGTTGGGCCTGAAGGTGCTGGGCAAGGTGGAAAACATCGTGCGCGAGGAAATGAACGCCATCGGCGCCCAGGAGGTCCAGTTCCCGGCCCTGCTACCACGCGAACCCTACGAGCAGACCGGCCGCTGGACCGAATACGGTGAGGGCCTGTTCCGGTTGCAGGACCGCAAGGAAGCCGACTACCTGCTGGCACCGACCCACGAGGAAATGTTCACCTTGCTGGTCAAGGACCTGTACTCCTCGTACAAGGACCTGCCGGTCTACCTCTACCAGATCCAGAACAAGTACCGCGACGAGGCCCGCCCCCGGGCCGGGCTGCTACGCGGCCGCGAGTTCATCATGAAGGACTCGTACTCCTTCAATATCGACGATGCGGGCCTGGACGAGGCCTATGCGGCGCACCGCGCGGCATACATCAAGATCTTTGAACGCCTTGGTTTGGAAGTGGTTCCGGTATTCGCCCAGGCCGGTGCCATGGGCGGCTCGAAGTCGGAGGAATTCCTGCACCCCACGGCGATCGGCGAGGATACCTTCGTTCGCTCCCCGGGCGGCTACGCCGCCAATGTGGAGGCGGTGACCACCGTGGTCCCGGAAGCCATCGACTATTCCGCTGCCGCGCCATTCGAGGTCCTGGATACCCCGGACACCCCGACGATCGAGACCCTGGTGGCTGCCGCCAACGAACTACGTCCGCGCGCGGATCGCTCCTGGGAAGCCAAGGACACCTTGAAGAACGTCGTGCTGGCGATTGTCGACCCCGAAGGGGAACGCCACCTGGTGGTGCTCGGCGTGCCGGGTGATCGGCAGGTTGATGAAAAGCGGCTGGAAGCCACGGTGGGCACTGCCCTGGGCATCAGCGGCGAAGTCCAGGTGGAGCAGGCCACCGCCGAAGACCTGAAGAACCACCCGGAAATTGTCACCGGATACCTCGGCCCGGGCCTGGGCCGCGAGAACCAGCTGCTGGGCAAGGACACCGAGCATACGATCACCTACCTGGTCGATCCTCGGGTAGTGGCCGGAACCTCCTGGATTACCGGTGCCAACGAGCACGGCAAGCATGTGTTCAACCTGGTGGCCGAACGCGATTTCACCTGGGACGGCACCATTGAAGCGGTCAACGTACTGGATGGTGACCCGGCCCCGGACGGTTCCGGCCCGCTGAGCACCGAACGCGGCATCGAGATGGGCCACATCTTCCAGCTGGGACGCAAGTACGCCGAAGCCCTGGACCTGAAGGTCCTGGATTCAAACGGCAAGCTGCAAGTGGTCACCATGGGCTCCTACGGCGTAGGTGTCACCCGTGCCGTGGCCGCCCTGGCCGAGGCGTACCATGACGAGAACGGTCTGACTTGGCCCCAGCAGATCGCCCCGGCCGACATCCACGTGGTGGTCACCGGCAAGGGCGCCGAACTGCTGGAAGCCGGGGAGAAGCTGGCCAAGGACCTGGAGGCAGCCGGGCTGGAGGTCATCCTGGATGACCGTCCGAAACTATCGGCAGGAGTGAAGTTCTCCGATGCCGAGTTGATCGGCGTTCCCACCATTGTGGTGGTCGGCCGCGGCCTGGCCGACGGCGTGGTTGAAGTCAAGGACCGCGTGACCGGCGAGCGCCGGGATGTGAATCTCGAGAACGTGGTGGCTGAACTCAGCGCCTAACCGCCGTCAGCGGCGAAAACTGGATAAGGGTGTAGCGCGGTGCAAGAGGTTCTGGATTTCCTGTCGGTAAATGGCGAACCGGTCGCCGCCTGGCCATTGGCCCTGCTGCTGTTGGCAGGGTTCGCGGCCGGGTGGATCGATGCGGTGGTCGGCGGTGGGGGACTGATCCAATTGCCCGCGCTACTGCTTTTCCCGGGGATGACCCCGGTCCAGGCCTTGGCGACCAACAAGCTGGGGTCCATTTTCGGGACCACCACCAGCGCGATCACCTACTACCGGCGGACCAGCCCTGATCTGCGAACCGCGATCCCGATGGCGCTGTGTGCCCTGGCCGGTGCCTTCGGCGGGGCCGGGATCGCGGTGATCCTGCCGACCGAGCTGATCGAGCCGATCATCGTGGCCGCGTTGGTGGCAGTGCTGCTCTTCACGATCGCCAAACCCAAGGCCGGGGAACTGTCCAGATTGAAGTACACCGGCCAAAGCCACTACCTGCGGGCGATCCTGATCGGGGTGGTTATCGGCGGCTACGACGGGATGATCGGGCCCGGGACCGGCTCATTCTTGATCATCGCCATGGTAACCGTGCTGGGCTACAGTTTCCTGCAGGCCTCCGCCAAGGCCAAGATCGTGAACCTGGCCACCAACTTGGGCGCGTTGCTGCTCTTCCTGCCCGGCGGGCACGTGCTGATCGGGTTGGGGCTGGCCATGGGCGTGATGAACATGCTCGGTGGGTATCTGGGCGCGCGCATGGCGATCTCCAAGGGCAGCAGGTTTATCCGGATCATCTTCGTTATCGTGGTCTCCGCGCTGATTCTCAAACTCGGTTCCGACATGGTCTTCGGATCCTGACTACCGGTACATCCCGTGCAGGGCCAAGGGGGCCCGGTATCCATTCCCGCGTTGGAAGGATACCGGGCCCCTGGCTCGCTGCCCACGGGCCCCGGAGCTACACGCCCAGGATGCCGGAGAGCCCGCTGCGCGGATAACCGCCGATCCCCTCGGGGACGGGCATGCCCGGTTCCGGGTTGTCCAGATCGTAACCGGCCTGGACGATATCCACCGGGAAGGTCGGACCCGGCAGCGGGTGAGGCCACGGGTGCGGCCACGGGCCCGGGACAGGCCAGGGCTCAGGGATTGGCCAGGGGGTCGGAGACGGCCACGGATCGGGCACCGTGCGAACCTGGTAGGAGACGGAGCTGGCGGTGTGCCCCGCAGCCTCCTGCAGAGGGGGCTGGATGGGATGGGGGAGCAACGGAACCCGCGGGGGGTTGATGATCTGGCAGTGCAGCGGGACGGCCCATCCCGGAGGAGGGACCGGACCGGGGCACAGGTCCCGCGGTGGCTTGATGGGCACAATCCGTTCATGCGGCGCCGGGCTGCCGGTCATGGTGGTATCGGCCAATGCCGGCGCGCTGCCGAGGAGCAGGACCGCAGAGGCGAGGATGGCGGTGGTCCGGCCCAGGACCTTCGAAGTGGTGAACATGATGACTCCTGAGGGTTGCAGTGACCCGGCGCCGGTGACGCCGTGGTGGGAGATGACTCCAGCTTTCCGCACCCGGGTGATCCGGTAATCAGCAAGCGGCGGTAACCGCACTACCGGCCCGGAATGATCCCGGGGGCTACCAGACCCGGCCGCAGGATACCGCGATGAGCTGTTACACGCGGCCACCCCAGGACAGTGTGGCACCCGGCCTCCACCTGGATTTCCAGTGGATACCGGGTGTCGTTGGCAACGTCGGCTGTGTGAGGTCAGGCCGCCAGCCAGTCGTGGGGCAGCGGTGTGTCTCCCGGGCCCGGTATCGGATTGTAGGGACCGGGAACCATTGGCGGCAGCGCATCGGTGCTGGAGACCATCGCCCGTGCCTGAGCCGGGACGGGGGACGGCACCGGCACCGGCACCGGTGGATCAACCGGGGCAATATCGCAGATCACTGGCGACTTCTTGATGATGGCACAGGGTAGCGGGCGCGGATCGGGGCGCGGAACCCTGTCGGTGTCCGGTACCGGCACGGTGATCCCCGGACGGGTGGTGGCCCCGGGATCGACGGCGCCGGCAGGCAATCCGGGTAGCAGCAGGGCACCAGCCACAATAGCGGTACCAATGTTCTTCAGGGCACTGCGCGGGATGTTCATGATGACTCCAGAAGGCTTGGAAGGGCATGGCCAGCCGAAAGGCGGGCCACATGTGCCCCTCCAGTCTGGACTCGACCCGGATGCCGGGCATCGGCGAGGGGTGGTAGCGCGTATACCGGAACCGGATGAGGCTGAACCGCCAACGGTGCAGGGCAGGTGCCGTGAGGGCATAAAGGTAGCCCATTGCCCAACCGATGAAGCGGCGGTCAGGCAATGGGCTTTGGCTTCCTCCCCCAAGGACGCCATATCGGGTTCCGTTCGCTTACCGCCCACCCTCACAAGTGGCGGCGGGCAACGGTGAAGACCAAACGGGCGGAACCTGATCCCTGTCATCACGGATTCGGACCAGGGTCACGGCCCAAACCAGGAAATGGTGCATCCACTCCGGCCGAAGCCGAGACGGACTTTTTAACATTTCCCCTTTAGTCTGCTGCATGGAAAATGAATACGCGTCATACCAGGACGGTATGTTTGGCTTCATCTGGTTGAGATTTCCCCGGTGGGTACCGGATCGTCCGGGTGCACGAATCCGGAACGGTAGGCCAACGCCACGGCGGCGGCACGGTCCCGGGAACCGGTCTTGAACAGGATCCTGGCCACATGGGTTTTCACCGTGGCCTCGCTGAGGACCAGGGTGTCCCTGATGTCCTGGTTCGATAGGCCGGCGGCCACGAACCGCAGCACTTCCTGTTCGCGCGGGGTGAGTAATTCGGTCACATCGGGATGGTCGGTGCTTTTGGAGCGCAGCCGCTGCACCAGCCGGGTGGCCGCGGTGGCATCCAGCCAGGTGTCGCCAGCGGCCACCCGGCGGATGGCATCGGCGATCTCGGTGGGTGAGGCATGCTTCAGCAGGTAGCCGCTGGCCCCGGCCTGCAAGGCCTCCACCACGATGTCCTCGTCGTCAAAGGTGGTCATGATCAGCACCCGGACCAGGCGGTCGGGGTGACTGCGTGATTCACGCACCAATTCGCGGGTGGCGCTCACCCCATCCATGCCGGGCATACGCACATCCATGAGCACCACTTCCGGACGGGTGCTGCGAGCCAACTGCAGGGCTTCCTGCCCGGAACTGGCCTCGCCGACCACCTCCAGGTCCGGTTCGGCCGAGAGCAGCATGGTGATCCCGGCCCGGACCAGCGGCTGGTCGTCAACGATCAATACGGCAGTCATGATCCCTCTATTCCTCGTTAAATGACCCGCTGGCACGCGGAGCGGATTGCCCGGTGACCGGAAGGGTGGCCTTGAGCAGGTAGCCGTCCCGGGTGGGACCGCTGTGCAGGGTCCCTCCCGAGACACTGATGCGTTCGCGCAGGCCCAACAAGCCGTATCCTCCGGAGACCGCCTGGCGGACCTCCACGCCGGAGATGGAGCGCACCGTAATGACCAGCTGCCCCGGGGTCCATTCGTGGATCAGCTCCACCCGCGCGCCTTCTCCCGCATGTTTCATCGCGTTGGCCAGGCCCTCCTGGACCACCCGGAAGGCGGCATGGCTGATACTCGGGTCCAGCGGCTGCTCAGCACCGTGCACCGTGGAGACCACATCCAGCCCGGAGTCGCGGGCCGAGGACACCAGTGTGTTGACATCCTCCAGGGTGTGGACACGAATGGTCCCCGATTCGGATTCGCTGCGCAGCATCCCCAGCAGCCGGTGCAGTTCACGTATGCTCTGTTCGGCGGTGGATTGCACATCGGCCAGTACCCGGTCCACGTCAACGCCGGTGGAACCGCGTTTGATGACGGTGCGCACCCCGGCGACCTGCAGGACGATCGCGGTCATCGAATGGGCCACCGAGTCGTGCAGATCCCGGCTGATGCGCAGGCGCTCGACGGCAGTGGCCTCGTCACGGGCTTCCTCTGCCCAGCGTCGCTCGGTGGTCAAACGGTGGGCGTTGCGAGCCAGGGCACGACCGGCGATCCAGGCGGCGCCTACCATCGCGGTCCACAGCCCGGCGTTGATGATCACGAATAATGCGGTCACCGAATCGTAGTAGGAGACCCCGTTGTAGGTGGTGACGGCAACCGGTATCACGGCACCGGCCAACGCCCACCATGCGGCGCGTTGCGTCCCGTGCCGGGCTACGAGGAATAGTGCCATCATGAACCCGGCCATGCACTCGACCGAGGGCAGCAACAGGGAACCGACGGCTAGGACCATCAAGGCGATATACCCGGGCAGCGGAGAACGCACGATGGCCAGCCAACTGTAGCCGGCCATGCCGATGGCCAGGATCAGCCAGAACGGCAGCTCGGTACCGCCCAGTGTGTGGGTATCGCCGCCCCAGATGAGCAAATCGATCCCGAATACGGCCACCGTCATGACCGTGCGAACGGTTCGTTGGCGTTTCAGCACCCGCGGACCCGTGGGAACAAACGGCACCAGAAAGCGTAAGTGGCGGGCATGCCAGGCGCTCCGGGCGGCTCGATCCCCGGCGGGAAGGCTTCGCCCTTGATCTGGAGGGTGCCTTGTGGCAGCTGCAAGGCGCTCAGCGGCTCCCATCCGTCAATCCCCCTTGTCATTTCGAAGATGTCTTCCACCTTGACACGCCGGTCGCCCACGCTCACCTCGGTCTGGCCGTTCAGGCCACCCGCCCTGACCAGAACGGTGTCGGTTTTGATCACCCAGCCGGTCAGCAGCAGATCCCCGTGGTGGACCGGGATGGTTGCGGCATTCGGGGCCGGGTATGTGGACCCGGCCGGTGAATCCGGGGAGGACTCGTTATTCTGCTCCGGCGGGTGTTCGGGTGTCGGACACATGGTTACTCCTGGGATGAAAGTGCAAGTGACAGTATCCTGACACATCGGCGCTGTTCAGGGCATCATCCGTTGACAGTACGTTGACTCAATCCGTGGTGCTACCGGCACCCATCCGTTGCCGCACCAGCCCGGCGTACCAGCCGGTGCCCTCCGAGAGGTCCGCGGGGGAGCCCTGCTCGGTAATCCGCCCTTCGTCCATGACCCAGATCTGGTCTGCATCGGCGGCCACATCCAACCGGTGGGTGATGATGATCCTGGTGATGGACAGCTCCCTGAGCACCTGTTCGATCCGGCGTTCGGTCCCGCCGTCCAAGGCACTGGTGGGCTCATCCAGGATCAGGATCCTGGGGTTGGCCAGCAGCGCCCGGGCCAAAGCCAATCGTTGGCGTTGGCCGCCGGACAGCCCGCTTCCGGTCGAACCCAGCCTGGTGTCGATACCCAACGGAAGGGCCGCGATCTCGGGGGCCAGTTGGGCCTTTGCCAGTGCCTGCCAGACCTGTTGGTCCTCGTATCCTTCCCGTCCGGCCACTACCGCGTCGCGGATCGTGCCGCGCGCCAACCAGTTCTCCTGGAATACCACGCCGATATGCGGACGCACCAGTTGCGGATCCAGTTGTTGCAGGTCCTGGCCGTCGATGAGGATCCTGCCGGCTGTCGGGTCGTGCAAACCCGCCAACAGTTGCGCCAGCGTGGTCTTGCCGCATCCGGTGGGGCCCAGGATGCAGAGCTTGGATCCGGCAGGCACGGAGCCGCTGATCCCGGTAAGGACGTTCCGGCCATGCCGGTCGTGGCGGAATCCCACCGATTCCAACCGGATTGCCCCGGACAGTTCTCCCGGGTTCTGTCCACCGGTGCGTTCGGCTGGGGCGGTTTCCAGGTCTTCGACTCGATCCAGCAGCGGACGCAGATCGGCGGCGGTGATCAGCTGGGTGGCCAACGAAACCACTGGGGTCAGTGTTGCGGCCGCCAGCCCCATGAGACCCAGCGCGGTACCCGGGGTGATGGCGGAGAAGAAACCGTTTCCGGTGATGGTGCTGGCCTGCAACAGGATGGCCAGCGGCGTGGCGATCGCCAGGGCCGCCAGCAGCGCCAGGGACACGGCGTTGAGCCGGGTCCGTGACCGGGTCAGCGTCAGTCTCCGGGTCAGCAATTGCTGCCAGCCATGCAGGCTTGGCTGTTCGGAGCCGTAGGCACGCAATGTGCCCATGCCGGTGATGCCGTCGACCAGCAAGGTGGAGGAATCGGCATGGACCAGGATTTCCTCGCGCCGCAAGGCCGCGCAGCGGGTGGCCACCCACCAGGACGTGCCCAGCGCGGTACCGATGACCAGGGTGGTGGTCAGGGCCAGACTGGGGGCGATGACCAGCAATGCCATGACATACCCCAGGGTCAGGATTCCGTCCAGGGCCGCCCCGAGCAGGGTGATGGATAACAGCGCATGGATGGCGTGGGCCGACTCCACCCGTCCTACCAGGTCGCCGACCGACCGCCGGTCAAAGAAGCGCAGGCTGCGGCTGTACAGTGTGCCGGCCACCCGGTGGCTCAGCGAACCAGCCAGCCGGAACTGCAAGGTGGACAGGACCCAGTTTCGGGCCAGGGTCAACAAGCCCATGGCCAGGGCCAACCCGATACCGAAGAGCAGCCAACGTTGTTGTTCCAACTCGCTGGCCACCATGGCATCAACGATCAGGGCCGTGGCCAACGGCAGCGCGAGTCCGAAGACCGCCAGCAACCCGGATAACAGTGCCGCGTGGCCCAAGTTCCCGCGCACGCTGGTGATGATACCGGCCAGCAAACGATAGGGGTGCTGAGCCGACGAAGGCGGGTACTGTTCCGGCGGTATGGTATCGGTCTCGGACACCACCATGACCATGCCGCTGCATTCGGCGATGAGTTGTTCGGGCCCGATCTTGCGTCGCCCGATCGCCGGGTCCATGATCACCAGGTGCCGGGACTGGACCTTCTCGACCAGAACGTAATGCTGACGTGAAAAATGCACCATGGCGGGAAGCGGCAGCTGCCCGAGGTTTTCCACCAATTCGCGTGGGTCGGCCAAGAAGGCCTTGAGCTTGATCCCCCAGGTGGCTGCGGTGTCGCGGATGACCAGCCCGGATGAACCATCCCGGCCCGGATCCATCTCCTGGCGGACTCCAGACAGCGAGACCTGCCGGCCATGGAAACGAAGCAGCGAGGCCAGGCATGCCGGGGCACAATCGGTTTCAGCGGTTTGCAGGATCACAGGTGTTCGGGCCATGGCCATGCTCTTTCCTTGGGAGGCGGATCGTGGTGTGGGGAAGACCCCGGTGCCCGGCGCCGGTGCAGGTGCCGGGCCACCCGGGGCAGGGACTACTGCTGGGCCACGGAGACGTTGATTGTCACGTTCTGGCAGTCGCCCGAGGTCTTGACCCCGTTGACCTGACCGTGCGGGTTGTAGGTGATCGTTACCTGGCATTCCTGGCCGCCGATGAATTCGGCCAGTTCGGTGGCGTCCAGTTCGCGTCCGAGGTGGGAAGTGGGTGACATGGCTATTTCTCCTTTTCATGGATGCGGCGGCCGGTTGCCGCCTGACTGCTTCAATGCTTTCGCCACCACCGGAACCATGCGTCATGCCGTGGCATCGCCAACCGGGGGTAGATCTTGGTATGCGGGATCAGCGGCTGCGGGTATGCGCCATGGGCCGTGAGGATGAGGCAACGACCGGATGGTGTAGCCGCGGCTCGGACTCAGCAGTGGTTCTGGTCCCCGGGGCCCAGCGCCGCCGCCGGTCCCCGCTCGGCAGTGGGTCGGCGGCGGTGTGCCGGAAACGCGGTTCAGCTAGGTGGTCTTGTGCACCACATTGCAGTCGCCGACGGCCACGACTCCCAGGATCTGACCGGTATTTCCGTCGAGGATGATGTAGACGGTACAGCCTTCGGAACCATTGAAAACCTCCAGTTCGGAGTCATCCAGCTCGCGTCCGATGGGTGCCAGGGTGGTGGTCATGATCTTCTCCTTACCTCGTGCCTGTTGGCCCGCCCCGATGGCCGGCCGGCTACTTTCCATGCTTCCGGTCACCGCCGGTTGAAGCGTCAGTCCGGCACGGGCCCTGGCAGACCGAACGTGTTGTAGTGTCGATCACCTCCCAGGCCGATTACCGTATTCCGGAAGACCGATAGCTTGCTGGCAAACCGGGTGCGCTGTTGAAGGGAGTTAGGTGACCTGCTTGAATAAGGGCAAGTGGACGGATGCTCCTTAGCGATACCCAGCAGAGGTGGGACATGGCAAGCGATCGGGAAGACAGGCAGGATCCGGGCAGCGCTGCGGATACGGCCCTCAAGGATGTCCGGGCGCCGGGCCCGGACCATCAATCCAAACCGAAAATGCCCACGGATTTGAAGATGCGCTCCTGGCGCTACGTTTTCAAGCGTTCGGTCAACGAATTTTCCCGGAAGAAGTGCACCGACCTCGCAGCGGGGCTGACCTACTTCACGATGCTCTCGATTTTCCCGGCGCTGTTGGCCCTGGTCTCGTTGTTGGGAGTGGTCGGACAGGCCGAGAACACCACGCGCACGTTGCTGGACATGCTCAAGGACGTGGCCAGCGAGCAGGTCGTGGACACCCTGGAACAACCGATCCAGCAACTGACTTCCGCCCCGTCGGCCGGATTCGCCCTGGCCGCCGGTATTCTCGGTGCGTTGTGGAGCGCCTCGGGTTACGTCGGTGCCTTCGGCCGGGCCATGAACCAGATCTACGAGGTGCAAGAAGGCCGGCCGTTCATCAAGTTGAAACCCGTACTATTGCTGATCACCCTGGCGATGCTGGTGATCGCGGTGGTCATGGCCATCTTGCTGGTGGTCTCCGGCCCCGTGGCGCGGGGCATCGGCCAGGTTGTGGGTCTAGGGGACCAGGCCCTACTGGTCTGGAACATCGCCAAGTGGCCGGTATTGGTGATCTTCGCGGTGATGTTGGTGGCGGTGTTGTACTACGGCACCCCGAACGTGCAGCAACCCAAATTCCGCTGGATCAGTGTCGGATCCTTCCTGGCTTTGGTGGTGCTGGCCGTGGCCACCTGGGGGTTCTTCTTCTACGTTTCGAACTTCGGGAACTACAACGCCACCTACGGGGCCATTGGTGGCGTGATCGTGCTGCTGCTGTGGATCTGGATCGCGAACCTGTCGCTGCTGTTCGGGGCGGTCTTCGACGCCGAGCTGGAACGCGGGCGTGAGTTGCAGGCCGGTATCGAGGCCGAAGAGTCCATCCAGTTGCCGCCGCGGGACATCAGCGCCAGCGAGAAACTGGCGGAAAAGGAAGCTGCCGATATCCGCCAGGGTGAGGCGCTACGCTACGCCAGCGAGTTGGCTGCCGAGGAAGCCGCCGAAGCCGAGGCCAAAGCCGCCCAGGAGCGTGACGGGACGTAACGGCGATCGCCGGCGGGCGAAGAAGCCGCCCCCTTCCTGCGGGTAGCTCCTGGCCTTACCCCTTCCCTGAAAGCCCGGCCCATGGCATCATTCGGTAGATGACGCTGGATCTTCCGCGCACCGCCGCGCCAACCGAAGCAGCCCTGCACGCCGGGGACGATCCGTTGCACAAGGCCCGCGGGCTGCTGCCGCTGCACCGCAACTGGGCGCAGGATACCCGGATCCCGCAGGGCGTGCGCCCCGTGGTTGCCCGTTCCTGGGCGCGGGCCGGCACCGTTGCGGGGGAGATCGCCCCAGTGGATGCCTCCACCGTGCGTGAACGCCGCCGGGAGAACGGGCAGCTGGATCGGCTGCTGCCGCTGTTCAAGCAGAGCCTGCTGTCCCTGGCGGCCCAGGCCGGCAACCAGCTGGTGGTTTCCGATGCCCAAGGCTATGTGCTCTGGGTGATGGGCCCGTCGCAGATCCGCCGGCAAAGCGACGGGATCGGCTTCGTCCATGGTGCGCGATGGCGCGAAACGGACGTGGGTACCAACGGGATCGGGGCGGCCATGGCCGAGCGTGCCCCGGTGCAGATCTTCGGCCCCGAGCATGCGCGGGAGGAACAGCACTCGTGGGTCTGCACCAGCGCTCCGGTGATCCATCCGGCCAGCGGCAAGTTGCTCGGGGCGATTACCCTGGCCGGTTCCTACCGCACCGCCCACCCCCATACCCTGTCACTGGTCTCCTCGGTGGCCGCTATGGCAGGTGCCGCCCTGTATCAGGAACACACCAGGGACATGTACAGGCTGGAAGCGGCGACAGTACTACCCGAGGAGGATTTCCTGCTGGTGGACAGCCATGGCATGGTGGCTTCCAGTCGTGGCTATACTCCTGGGCCGCGTATCGCCCTGCCGGCCCACATGGATCCGGGGAACGTCTGGATTCCGGGACTTGGCCCCATGCGGGCCGAGCCGGTGGACGGCGGCTGGATCCTGCAACGCAGCGAGAACGAGATCCAGCTCGAACTCAGTAGCGCTCCCTACCCGCGGGCAGTGATCCGCCACGGGCAGACCTGTACCGAGGTTCCGCTGGGGCCACGGCATTGGCAGATCATGCAACTGTTCGCCGCCCATCCCGCCGGGGTGGATGCGGCGACCCTGCGCCAGCTGTGGCCCCAGGGCGGGTCCGCGGTCACCATCCGGGCTGAGATTTCCCGGTTGCGCGGCAAGCTCGGCGGTCTGATTGCGGCTCGACCCTACAGGTTGCTGGTGCCGGCCCAACACACCGGTTAGCTACGCGCTGGCGGACCGTGCAACCTTGTGCAACCCTTCCCTTTTGTGATTCGCGTCATAGTCTGGCGTCAGGTGGTCAGCCACCCAGTACCGACCAGCAACACGCGATAGCCCAGAGGAAGCGAAGTGATCATCATGAATGCCAGCAACCCCGAACTCGAAGCAGCATCCTGGATGCAGGCCCTGCAGCAGGCGTTGGCTGACGGGGACGCGCACGCCGCCTCCGAACTGTTTGGTGAGGAATCCTACTGGCGGGACCTGTGCGCGCTGTCCTGGAATATCCACACCAGCGAAGGCCGGGACGGGATCGAGAGGATGCTGCTGGGTATCCAACGCGAAGCCTGGCCGCGGAACCTGGTGGTCACCGGGGCCAGCGAAACCGCCGACGGCGTGATCGAGGCCTGGTACACCTTCGAGAACCAGGACTTCGACGGTGTCGGCCTGTTCAGGCTGCGGGATGGTCAATGCTGGACACTGCTGAGCACCGCGCAATCGCTGCGGCAGTATCCAGAACCGGCCGGAACCCGCCGTGAACCGGGCGCCGAGCACGGCTCGGCCATGAGTTCCGAGAACTGGCTGGACCGGCGCACAGCCCAGCAGGAGGCGTTCGGCGACAGCGAACAGCCCTATGTGCTGATCATCGGTGGGGGACAAGGCGGCATCGGACTCGGTGCCCGGCTCAAGCGGATGGGGGTCCCGGCGCTGATCGTCGACAAGTTGCCCAAGCCGGGTGACCAATGGCGTTCGCGTTACCATTCGCTGGCCTTGCATGATCCCGTCTGGTACGACCACATGCCCTATATCGATTTCCCGGACCATTGGCCGGTGTTCACCCCCAAGGACAAGATGGGGGACTGGCTGGAGTGCTACACCAAGATCATGGAACTGGACTACTGGTCCCTGACCGAGGCAACCAGCGCCACCAAGGACCCGGAGGGTGAAGGGTGGATCGTCCAGGTGGAACGTGAAGGCAAACCGCTGACCCTGCGCCCCACCCACCTGGTCCTGGCTACCGGCATGTCCGGGATCCCCAACATGCCCCGGTATCCGGGCCATGACACCTTCGCCGGGGAACAGAACCACTCCTCCACCCACCCGGGTGGGCAACGGTACCGGGGACGGAATGTCGTGGTGATCGGATCGAACAACTCCGCCCACGACATCTGTGCCGATCTGGTGCAAAACGGTGCCAAACCGACCATGGTGCAACGCTCCAGCACGCACATCGTCAGATCCGAATCCCTGATGAAGACCATCCTGGGACCGCTGTATTCCGAAGAGGCCCTCGCCGCGGGAATCGACCACCACAAGGCGGACCTGATCTTCGCCTCCATCCCCTACAAGGTCCTGCCCGACTTCCAGCGTCCGGGGTTCGACCTGATCCGTGAGCAGGACAAGGAGTTCTACCAGTCGCTCACCGACGCCGGCTTCGACCTGGATTTCGGTGATGACGACTCCGGACTGTTTCTCAAGTACCTGCGACGCGGCTCGGGGTACTACATCAACATCGGCGCATCGGAGCTGGTCGCCGACGGCTCCATCGCCCTGGCCAAGGGGGAGGTGTCGCACCTGACCAGGGACTCGGTGGTCCTCGCCGACGGTACCGAATTACCAGCGGACGCCGTGGTCTACGCCACCGGGTACGGATCCATGAACGGTTGGGCCGCCCGGCTGATCTCCCAGGAGGTCGCCGACGAAGTGGGCAAGTGCTGGGGACTGGGATCGGACACCACCAAGGACCCCGGACCCTGGCAGGGGGAGCTGCGCAACATGTGGAAGCCGACCCGGGTGAAGAACCTCTGGTTCCACGGCGGCAACCTGCACCAGTCCCGGCACTATTCGAAATACCTGGGCCTGCAGCTCAAGGCCCGCTACGAAGGGATCGACACCCCGGTCTACGCGCTCGCCGAAACCCACCACCGGGCATAGCCAAGCCGGTAATGACAAGTCCGTGGCCTCCGCCACCCGACCATGGCGGAGGCCACGGACTTGCTGACGGTACCGCCTTTCGGCAACCTGCGCGACGGCGCCCGGCCAGGAGATCCGGTGGGGTGCAGCATACCCGGTGCACAGCCCCCAACGACGGGTCGAATGTCTTCCCAAGGCATAGGCAGAACCACGCACTTCGACTATTCTTGAGCCGTGAAACGGCTACTTGGTGTTAGTGCACTCGTTTTGCTTGTTGGTTCCATGGCGGGCTGCTCGGCCGATCCGGAGCAAACGCCCGAGGCCGGAACCCCGGAACCCGGAATCGAAGCGGAGGTGCTCAGCGATTTCCTGTGTTCGGCAGATGACGACGGGGTCTGGCGTGGCAAGGCGACCTTGACCAATGTCGGAACCGCGGCGAACACCTATACCGTGCGCTTCTCGGTGGGTACCAGCACGAATACCTCGGCCGCCGGCATGCACGAGGAGGATTTCACCTTGCAGGCCGGGGAGTCCACCGATGTGGCCTTCGCCGATATCGCCACCAACACCTCTCCCGAGATGGAGTGCCGGGCACACGTCACCGCCCAACCCGCCCAATAGCCCTCTCCCGCCGGGACAGATGCCGCTGTGGATCGAACCACCACCCGACAGTTTTGACTGGACCCCGGTGGGGAGTCACGGACGTGAACCCCAGGGATCTTCGGGGAAAGTCCAATATTGCATCGGAAGACTGCCTGCCGTATCTGGGCGGTAGCATGCCGCTGTGCAGGTGCCTTGCGGGCCGCACCGGGCGCAAGCACGCCGTGGCTCCCAAGAATCACAACATCGCTCGCCTAGCCCGCGAACCCGGATTCCTTGTGTGGGCCAGGCCAGCCCATAGAAGAGCCGGCCTCGCCCACCAGGAACACGGAATGGGAGGGTTACACGGCTCCGGACACCGGCATCCCGTACGAACGGAAGTGCTTCTCAGGTGTTGTCAGTTGCGGCAACGCGTGTGCCAATGAACTGTGGGCATGTCCGATCATGCGGAATGTCATGAACGTGACGCGCTGGAGTGCATCGGTATACAGATCAAGGACGGTGCTGTCCGGGTCGCGAGACTCAACCACCTCAAGCACCTCGCATCCCGCGGCGATGTAGGTAAAGCACAAACGCTCCGACTTTGGATCCAGCGTGGCCAGCAGCACCGGAGGTTCGTGTACGCACACCAACGCCATGGCATCGCTGAGCGGTTCGGTCGGTTGGGCCATCACTATCGGCATCCCCTGCCTCCAACCGTGTTCTTGCAGCACCTGTCGACCCTGGCGGGAGCCGACGGCCTCGGCGACTTGCTCGGCAATCTTGGAGCGAACGAAGCGACCTGGCATTTTCTGTACCTCCATATTCGATCGTGGGTTGCGAGCGAGTGATCCCCATGAGCTGACCCTGGGACCGGAGAAGAAAAAATCAGAAAACCATGGTTCTCCTGACACCGGTTCCAGAAGTAACGCGTCTAATTACCTTAGCTATAAATTGAAGATAAATCGATAGCCGAATATTTGCTGGGGAAATCTTGAGGCGGAAAATAAAACCTGACTACATGCCGGTTTTCCCGTTTGATCTCGGTGTGGCCTGTATGGTTGGGTCGCGGACGATGAACCGGAAATACGTCTTCATATGGCACGTTCACGGGTGGAAATGTTGCTTGCTGATGGCAAGTCCGGAAAGATGCTGTGAATTGGTGTGGCCCAGGGTGGTGCGCCACTAATACTTGCCGCCAATATCCCGGATTGATTCGCATTGTGATTGCACCGTTATAAGGAAATCCGGTGGCAGATATTTATAAGCCATTCGAGGCTGTTGCGTTTTAAGGCAAATAAAGCTCCCACTAGGGTAAACCCGCATATTACGCCGGGTTGTTAATCAAGGAAATTCCTGTTGATCATGAAAGTGACTAAACCGGCTCTTCAGGATCTAGGGTGTAAACGAGGTCTGAAGCCACCGGCTTCCAACAACGAGCGTGCGATATAGTGCGTCAGATTCTTGAACCCCAACGCGATACCGCGTAGGTGTTCCAGCCTGCCGTTGATCGCTTCAGTGGGCCCATTCGAACTTCCCCGGTGGTCGAAGTACGCGAGGATATCGGTCTTCCTGCGTTTCATGGTTTGCCCGAGTTTCTTCAACTCTGGCAGCCCCTTGGGGGTCTTGGCCCCGATCTTGCTGATCAGCTGTTCCATGGCCCACCGGCCGATCTCCGCTTTCGGTTGCCGGTAGGCGTCCACCATCCGCTGGTAGACGCTCCAAACCAGCTCCACCTGTTCATAGGCCTTGTTCACGAATAACTGGGTGATCCGTTCCTTTTGCTTCTCGCTGGCCAGCGATAAGCCCACGGTCAAGGTCCGCCGGCACTTGTAGAGCGGGTCATGTTTCCGGCCCCGCCGCCCGTGCTGTTCACGCTGAACCCGCTGCCTGGTCGTATCCAACGCTTCGGAGGCCAGCTTCACGACATGAAAAGGGTCCAGTACTTCCACCGCGTGCTCCAGTTCCTCGGCGGCAGCGGTCTTGAAGCCGGTGAACCCATCCATGGCGACGACTTCGGTCCCGCTCTTCCACTCTTCCTCCCGTGCAGCCAGCCAGGTTTTGAATACCGCTGTGGAACGTCCGGGGACCATGTCCAGTAAGCGTGAGGGCCCGGTGCAGTCGCGCACACCGGTGAGGTCCACGATGACCGTCACGTACTTGTCCCCGCTCTTGGTGTGCCGCCAGAGGTTGCTCATCCACTCCCAGTACCTTCACCTCGTCAAACCGGGTTGCATCGTTGATCAGTACGCGTTGGCTTTCGGCCAATACGGCCTCGTTCGCGGTGTTCCAGGTGACGCCGAGCCCTTCTGCGATCCTGGCGACCGAGAGGTGCTGGCAAACCAGCCCGTTCAGTGCCCACCGCAACCCGGTGCGGGAGATTTTCTGTCGTGGCGCCACCGCCTTGCCCAGGTCATCACGCCACACCCGGTGGCAGTGCTGGCACCGGTAGCGGCGGTGCCTGATCACCAGAACGGTCGGCCGCCAACCGAAGGGCTCATGAGCGATTCTGCGGGTCACGGTATCGTGAGGAACCCCGACCGCACCGCAGGTACGGCACCACGGATCAGGGGTCGTGACCTCGCAGAGGATCTCTGCTTTCACTGCTGTGAGGTGCTGGCCTGTTGCGGTCAGTTGCAGCTGATCCAGACGGGTGAAGCTCGTCAGATCGGGTGCGGTGAAGGTAGGATTGGGCCTCGCCCGCGGTCAGGACCCGGGCCTGTGGCGCGGTGGAGCGCAGCTTGATCACCCGGCGGCGCTGGTCGATGCTCTTGGTCATGTGATGCAGGAAAGGCTTGAACGACGGCTGCTGTGCCCCGCCCCTGCCGCCGGGCATCATCGTGGTCAGCAGCCCTGAGAGCGGGGCGCCGTGCCGGGCATGGAACTCGCAAAAAGTGCTCAGCGCCGCAAGTTTCCGGTTCACGCTTGACTCGCTGCAATGGTGCTCGGCACTACCAGCATCTGGACCGTCCGGGCGGCAGGCGAAGCCAGGCAACTAACGCTGCCACGTCCTCCACCGTGACCCTCTGCCAGTCCAGCTGCCGACCGGCCAGGAAAGCGAACCAGTCCTTCAGATCATGGGCGTAGGCCTTGACTGTGTTGGGCGATCGTTCGATCGCGGCAAGATAGGCTAAGAACCGTTCGACGGGTTCGATCGGCATCAGGCCGTCGCCGAGCACCGTCCAGGATTCGGCCCGGGAACTGGGCATGATCACGTGTTGAACCTTCATGGGGTGCAGCCTTCCGTTGACGTGGTGGGCAACTCAAGGTAATCGCATCCTCGACACAGAAACACGCAACATCGGGCTCGTTGTGCCCATGGTGGACACAGGGTTAGAGATCCTTTTATGTCTCATTTCAAGACAAAAAGCTTCTCCAACTGCCGGAAAAGGCTACAGGCCAAAATGTGTGACTGGCCCGGGCATGTTATCCGGACCAGACACTGGATTTAGTCGGGTTTACTGGTTGAGGCCGGCCCATCCTTGGCGGTTGTAGAACCCTTTCTCGGCCACTGCGACGGTGCCGAAGAGTTCGGGACCCAGGGGTGCTTCTTCCAATTCAGGTTGGGTCTTGTTCTTCGGGGCAGTGGTGTAGTATCCGGATGCTGCCAGGATATCCGGGGCTGGACGTGAGGCCATGTCGGCGTGGATCCAGCAGAACCAATCCACCGCTCTTCTTCGGTGCTCGGCGGGCATTGCGCGGTGGTGGAAAATCATGGCGCGGATCCCGGAATTGATCGCTCCTTCGATTATGTTCGTGTCGGCGTAGATCCCCAGACCGATTAGGTCGGTGGCCAGAAAAGTGAACAGGTGGCCACGGCGGACGACGGTGTTGATCGTAGAGTAGGCGCTGCGCAGTCGTTCATGGGTGTACCACCAGGAGCGGCCGGGCCGGATCCCGGCCGGTAGCTACCCTGACCACTGGTTCGCGTAGGTACGTTCGTTGAGGAACTGCCGGTACTGGGTGTGCCAGTCGGTGAACAGTTGGATCCAGTCGGTGGCGTGTTCCTGGGTGTGGATCCCGGTGAGTTTCAGGCTCAAGGCGCGTAGCGCCTTACCAGCAAGAGTTATGGGGTTCAGGGTCAGGTAGGTGCGCACGTTGCGTTGGATGTGGACCAGGCATCATTGGATCTTCACGGTGGGCCACAACTCTTGGAGGGCTTTGAGCAGCCAGGACCCGCCGTCCGTGACCACGGCCTTGGGTTCAGGCAGGTGTCCTAGTAGCGCTCTCCAAGCGACGGCTTTTTCCGTATCGCACCATTGCCATGCCATGCCAGGATCTGGCCGTGGGCGATCGCGATCAGGCAGCACCAGCGAAGGGCGTAGGTAGATCCCGTGGACTTGGATCTGGTAGAAGACTTCACCGGTGGTGTTCAGGTAGGGGCGCACGTTCCAGCGCCAGGCGGTGTGGTGGCGGAAGCTGCGGGCGCTGGTGGTGGCGTGTTCGGTTTGGTTTTGCTTGCTGGTCAGCCAGTTGACGAAAGCGGTTAGTTCGATGCGTGCAGTGGTGTCGGGGCGTTTGAAGGTGGCGCTGGCATTGCAGTGGGTGCAGCGCCAGCGTTGAGTTCCTTTCGAGGTGGTGCCATTCTATTTTCATCGGTGAATGGCAGATAATACATAGGTGGGTTTGTCCAATAAGGTTCACACTTATGGATTGAATACCCATGTGACACTTGATCCTGGCCCTGAAATCTGGGGCAGGATCAAGTTTCGGGACACACTTTTTGGCCTAGAAGCCGTTATGACACCTCAAACGATGAAACCCCCAGGCTAGAACGTAACGGCCCTGATAAGCCAATCAAGGATTTTCTCGGGACGGCAATGCGCACGTCGGCTTGCCACAGCCTAATTAGCCGACAACAACTGTGGGGGTCTTCCTGCATCCTGCCTGATGGTCAGGTTCTGCCAGAGGGCATCCGCCAGAACCCGCTGTGCTTCACCCGAGGAAAGGGTGGTGGCCAACAACAGCTCGTTCTCGAAGTCAGTTTCCAGATGGGCTGCCAGCTCTGCCAAAGCATCCAGTGACTTCTCTGGAAGATCGTAGGCCGGCAGTCGAAGGTCGGCGCATTCGCTGTCCACGACGGTCCGGATTTCACCTAACTGGTCGTTTAATCCATTGCGTACCGCCTCGATGGTGGCCGCTGTTTCGGCGGAGGAGCGGGCAGCCTGGAGTTGCAAGACATAATCCAGTGCGTAGCCACGATCCAGCGTGCGCGCGACACGGATGGAGGCAGAATCCTCACCTTCGGAGATCTCGGAGTCGGGATTCAGCAGGCCCGGGTCGAGCACACAGGTCACGATGCCTGCGTCATCCTTGTTCCCGGCTATTTCTCCCAGCGGTACTGCGACCCGATCCGGTGCAGATTCGGGGTCCACCGCTGCCAGGAGACTACGCGCATCGAGACTGGCCTCAAAAACGGTGCGAACAAGCAGGGACGCGGCTTCCGGGTCCGAAGTCGGATCCCCGGTGGGCCGGTCGCCGGGCTCCAGGATCTCCTGGGCCAAGGCGATGGCCATCTCCACGGAGTAGTCGGTGGGTATGACCGGCTCTTCGTCATCGGCATAGCGGATCGCACCGTGCAGGGCAGCACCACGTTCCAGGGACTCGCGCAATGCGGTCAGGGCCTGCGTCGACGCTTCGTCCTCGGCCAACTGCGCCAACGCCCCGGCCCGGGTCGCCCAGTTGTCCAGTTTGGTTCCGTAGTGCCAGAAAGCGAATTGCTCCTGGGTGGACCCGCGCACCTCTTCGGGCAATCCGCGGTTTTCCAGGACGCCTCGGAACACTGTGACACCCAGGCCCCAGACGACGGCCAGGATCAGGGCAGCGGCCATCACTGGGGTCAACCAGCCGGGCCATTTGGGACGCGGTGCGGACGAAGAATTGTTCATGACACCATCGATCATTCCATGATTCGGCATCAGGGTGGGCCAGCCCGGTGGCTGTGGCACAGATCTTCGTGAGTTCCTTCACCTCGAGGGCTAAACTCGTATCCAGCCCCAGCCCGATGGCGCTACGCTTAGAAGTACAACAACGAATAACGTGGGAGGATATCCATGACCGGGAAGCCGGCCGATACCGAACAAGAGGCATCACGGCTCATGGCCGTACTGCAAAAGGACGTTGAATCCCACGGGCTGGTTCTCGAAGACATTACTCTTCGGCCAGCGGGTAAACAGCTCATCCTGCAGATCACCGTCGACCTGCCAACGGGCACGGCCAGCGTCAACCTGGACCAGCTGGGCGAAGTGACCGAAACCATCTCGAAGGTGCTGGACTCCGACTCCGTATACGCCAACGCGGCTCCCTATGACCTGGAAGTCAGCTCTCCGGGACTGTCCCGTCCACTGACCGAAACCCGCCACTGGGTTCGCGCGCTTTCGCGGCTGGTGAAGTTCCAGCTGACCGACGGAACCAAACTTCGTGGCCGGATCACCGAGGTGGGCGACGACGAGGTGTCGATCGAAGTGCACCACGAACCGGCCAAGAAGGGCATGAAGGAAAAGATCGACACGGCACGCAACTTCGCCTTGGCCGATATTCGTAAAGCCGTCGTTGACATCGAATTCAACCGCAACGACGAAGACCTGGACATCATCGACCTAGAAGACCCGGAGGCCTGAGCATGGACATCGATATGGATGCACTGCGCACCTTGGAAAAGACCCGTGACATCCCCATGGATGTCCTGATCACCACCATCGAGTCGGCCCTGCTGCTGGCCTACAACAAGACCGAGGGTGCCATGCCCAACGCCAGGGCGCATATCGAGCAGCGCAACGGGCACGTGAGCATCATGGTCAAGGACTTTGACGAGCACGGCGTGCTGTTGGGCGAGTTCGACGACACCCCGCTGGGCTTCGGCCGCATTGCCGCCTCCACCGCCCGCCAGGTCATCATGCAGCGACTGCGTGAGGCCGAGGACGACCAGGTGGTCGGCGAATACCGCGACCGTGTAGGCGGACTGATCTCCGGTACCATCCAGCAGGGCAACAGCGCCCACATGATCCAGGTGAACATCGGTGATGTCGAAGCCCTGCTTCCGCCGCCGGAACAGGTTCCCGGCGAGAAGTACAAGCACGGTGAACGGCTGCGCGCCTTCGTGGTTTCGGCCGAACGCGGCCCGAAGGGCCCTGCCATCACGATCTCGCGCTCGCACCCCTCCTTGGTCCGCAAGCTGTTCGAAATGGAAGTTCCGGAAATCGCCGACGGGGTAGTGGTCATCGAGGCCCTGGCCCGTGAAGCAGGGCACCGCACCAAGATCGCGGTGCACGCCACCGAGGCCGGGGTGAACGCCAAGGGCGCCTGCATCGGTGAAATGGGCACGCGTGTGCGGGCCGTGATGAACGAACTCAACGACGAAAAGATCGACATCGTGGACTACGACGAGGATCCGGCGAAGTTCATCGCCTCGGCCCTGTCACCGTCCAAGGTGGTTTCGGTGGACATCCTTGACGTGGATGACCGCCGGGCCCGCGTCGTGGTTCCGGACTCCCAGCTCTCGCTGGCCATCGGCAAGGAAGGACAGAACGCCCGCCTTGCCGCGAAGCTCACCGGCTGGCGCATTGACATCATCGCCGAATCAGGCGGCAAGGAACCACGTTTCTAGTTGCGTTTCTGGTGCCCCGGCGTACGTGATAGTTAGCTCACAGCAACGTCGGGGCATAAACGCGCTAGACTGGTAGTTGGCTCTTTTGAGGATCAAGTGAAAGTGGGACGTCCCGGCGCATGAAGCTGCACCAGCAACGCACATGTATGGGATGCCGCATCACCACGTCCAAGAACGAGCTCATTCGCTGGGTTGTGCAGCCCGGACAGCCGCAATTGCAGGTTCGTCTGGATGCAACCGGACAGGCACACGGTCGTGGCGCCTGGACCCACCCGGTACCAAAGTGTGTGCAACAAGCCGTGCACCGCAAGGGATTCGCCCGCGCCTTCCGCGCGCAGGTGGATGCCAGCGCGGTGCTGCAGGACTTTGAGGCATACGAAGATCGCACGGCACCAGACCGGCGAACTGGCAGAGATAAGGAAAGCGGGTCAGAAATCTGATGGCTACCCGATGAGTCCGCAACGATGAGCGCCAAACGATGAGCAATCAGTTTTGCGTATTCCACCTTGCGGCGGAAAACAAAGACGAACAATTATCCTGATCTGCCGAAACCCCATTTCCCCTGTGATGTGAGGTGTCGGTCGATCACACTGACACAGGAGAGATGTGGCTAAACTCCGCGTTCACGAGCTCGCAAAAGAGCTCGGAATCACCTCTAAAGATGCATTGAACAAATTGCAGGAAATGGGCGAATTCGTTCGTTCCGCTTCCTCCACCGTGGAACCTCCGGTAGTGCGCAAGCTGCGCGATGCCTTTGGCGGTTCCGCCCAGTCCAAGCCGGCGGCATCCCGTCCGGCTGCGCCCAAGGCCGCCCCGGCAACCCCGAAAACCGGCACTGCGCCGAAGCCGGGAACCGCGGCTCCCAAGCCGAATGTGGCTCCCAAGGCCGCACAGAAGCCTTCGCCAGCTGCACCCGCAGCCCCGCAGGCACCGGCCCAGCCGGCAGCCGAGGCTCCTGCCGCGCCAACTCCCGGTGGCCCGAAGCCAGGTCCAAAGCCTGCGCCGAAGCCGGCCGCCGGCCCGCGTCCGGGAAACAACCCGTTCGCTTCCCAGCAGGGCATGCGCTCGGGTGATTCCCCGGCTCCACGCCCCGGTGGCGGCCAGCGTGGCCCACGCCCGGGCGGTCCACGTCCAGGTAATAACCCCTTCTCCTCGCAGCAGGGTATGCGCACCGGCGAAGGCCGTGGTCCCCGCCCAGAGGGTGGCGGCCGTGGTCCGCGCCCAGGCGGCGCTCCGCGTCCGGGCCGTGACGGCCAGGCCGGTGGCGCTCCACGCACCCCACGTCCAGCAGGCCAGGGCGGTCCACGCCCGGCAGCCGGTCAGGGCGGTCCACGCCCAGCCACACCACGCACCCCCTCCGGTGCCAAGGCAACTCCGGGCATGATGCCCAACCGCACTGACCGTCCGGCTCCGGCCGGTGCAGGTCGTCCCGGCGGCGGTGGCGCAGGCCGTGGTCGTCCAGGTGGCGGCAGCGGCCCGGGTGCCGGTGGCGGCACCGGCGGCGGTTTCCGCCCGGGTGCACCGCGCGGTCGCGGTGGCGTCGGCGGTGCCTTCGGTCGCGGTGGCGGCGGACGCGGCAAGCAGCGCAAGTCCAAGCGCGCGAAGCGCCAGGAATTGGAGCAGATGAGTGCTCCGTCATTGGGCGGCGTGAACGTACCACGCGGCAACGGTGACACCGAGATCCGTCTGCGCCGCGGCGCAACCATCACCGATTTCGCCGATAAGATCGGCGCAAACCCGGCTGCGCTGGTGACGGTGCTGTTCCACCTCGGTGAAATGGCCACCGCCACCCAGTCGCTGGACGAGGCCACCTTCGAGGTACTCGGCGAGGAGCTGGGCTACAAGGTAGCCGTCGTGTCCCCGGAGGACGAGGACCGCGAACTGCTCGAAGGCTTCGGCCTCGACCTGGACGCCGAGCTTGAGGCCGAAACCGAGGACGAGCTCGAAGAGCGCGCCCCGGTCATCACCATCATGGGCCACGTTGACCACGGTAAGACCCGGTTGCTGGATGCCATCCGCAAGTCCAACGTCATCGAGGGCGAGCACGGCGGCATCACCCAGCACATCGGTGCCTACCAGATCGTCCACGAGCATGAGGGCCGCGAACGCGCGATGACCTTCATCGATACCCCGGGCCACGAGGCGTTCACCGCCATGCGTGCCCGTGGTGCCAAGGTCACCGACCTGGCCGTGCTGGTGGTTGCCGCGGATGACGGTGTCATGCCGCAGACCGTGGAAGCCCTGAACCACGCCCAGTCGGCCGGTGTGCCGATCATCGTGGCAGTGAACAAGGTCGACAAGCCTGCCGCCAACCCGGACAAGGTCAAGGGCCAGCTGGCCGAATACGGTCTGGTCCCCGAGGAATACGGTGGCGACACCATGTTCGTGCATGTCTCGGCCCTGCAGAAGGAGGGTATCGACGACCTGCTGGACGCGCTGCTGCTGACCGCGGACGCCGGCATGGAACTGACCGCCAACCCGGACAAGTCCGCCCGTGGCGTGGCCATCGAAGCGAACCTGGACAAGGGTCGCGGCGCCGTGGCCACCGTGCTGGTGCAGTCCGGTACCCTGTGCGTCGGCGACACCATCGTGGCCGGTACCGCCCACGGTCGTGTGCGTGCCATGTTCAACGAGAACGGCGAGAACCTGGACGTGGCCCTGCCGTCACGTCCGGTACAGGTCCTGGGCCTGTCCTCGGTGCCCCGCGCCGGTGACAGCTTCCTGGCGACCGCCGACGAGCGTACCGCCCGTCAGATCGCCGACAAGCGCGAGACCGCCGAGCGCAACGCCCAGCTGGCCAAGCGTCGCAAGCGCATCACCCTGGAAGACTTCGACCAGGCTGTGGCCGAGGGCAAGATCGATACCCTGAACCTGATCCTCAAGGGTGACGTCTCCGGTGCCGTGGAGGCCCTGGAAGACTCGCTGATGAAGATCGACGTGGGCGACGAGGTCCAGCTGCGCGTGATCCACCGCGGTGTGGGTGCCATTACGCAGAACGACGTGAACCTGGCGACCGTGGACAACGCGATCATCATCGGCTTCAACGTCCGACCTGCGGAGCGCGTTGCCGAAATGGCCGACAAGGAAGGCGTGGACATGCGCTTCTACTCGGTCATCTACGGTGCGATCGATGACATCGAGTCGGCCCTGAAGGGCATGCTCAAGCCGATCTACGAAGAGGTTGCCCTGGGCACCGCAGAAGTCCGCCAGGTCTTCCGCTCCTCGAAGTTCGGCAACATCGCCGGTTCGATCATCCGCAACGGCTCGGTCAAGCGCAATGCCAAGGCACGCCTGGTCCGCGACGGCAACGTGGTGGCCGACAACCTGGCGATCGACTCGCTGCGCCGCGAGAAGGACGACGTCACCGAGGTCCGCGAAGGCTTCGAATGTGGTGTCGGACTGGGCTCGTTCAACGACATCAAGGAAGGCGACCTCATCGAGACCTTCGAGATGCGCGAAAAGCCGCGCGACTAAGGTACCGAACAGGTAGCAACCGCGTGGGCGCGCCCCGGGAGATAACCATCCCGGTGTGCGCCCACGCGCCTTTGAAAACACAAGACATTCAAGGAGTAGGAACATGGCTGACTCAGCCCGCGCCGCCCGACTGGCCCAGCGCGTCAAGGTCCTGATGGCCCAGTCGCTGCGCACCGTGATCAAGGACGAGCGCATCGACAACGTGACCGTCACCGATGCCCGGGTCACCAATGACCTGCAGCACGCCACCGTCTACTACACGGTATTCGGCGAGGCCGAGCTGAAGGCCGAGATCGCGCAGATCCTGGCCAAGCGCACCGGTGCGCTGCGCAAGGAATTGGGGCGGAACCTGACCATCCGGTTGACCCCGACCCTGGAATTCGTTGCGGACGAGATCCCGGAGAACGCCTCGCACCTCGACGAGCTGCTGGCCAAGGCCCGCGAAAAGGATGCCGAGGTCGCCGCACTGCGTGAGGGCAAGGTGCACGCCGGCGACCAGGACCCGTACAAGAAGGACGAGCCCGACGAGGACTGATCCTCGAACGTCTCACCGGATTGACAACACCGCCGTGGCAGCCCCGAAAGGCTGCCACGGCGGTGTTCCCTACCACGCTGGACCACCCCGGGAAACGCAACCCCCGGCCTTGGCTCACCGGGCAGCGACGCGCCGTGGACAAGCAGGTTCCGTGACCACCTTCCCTGTCCTTGGCTGACAATGGCTTTCCTGCCTCGACTGCGCCCATCGTGGCCGCCAATCTCTTGGCCCTGGGTTCCATAATCGTAGCCATGCCAGCCGGAAGCACGATCACTGTCTTTCCCGTAACGAGCTTCGTCACGCCACCGCCCACGCACTCGTCGACCTGCTGCCTGTCCTTTCCGATCCACTGTGACACCGGTCGGAGCGTTCAACCCGTTAGCCAGCTGGTAGTTAGTTCGTCCTGGTCTGGAGATTTCATCGTGTAGACCGTGCCCTCCTGGGGCACACGCAGTATCGCATTGGCCGCAGCATCCCGTAGACCCCGCTCCTGGTTGGAACGGACGGCTACGGATGGGAGTAGGGCTTTCCCTTGGATTGCTTGTCGGGCGTCTGGGCCAGGTAATCCATCGAGACATCCCACACGCCGTAGACCGTGGCGCCAATGAGGGCACACTTCCGTTCGAATGCGGCCAGATCCGCGATGGCGCGGGACTTGCCGCGCTTGTCCAGCCATTCAAGCAAGGCCGGCGCACCGGCGCTGGGCGGCGCGTCCGCAGCTGCGGGATTCTGGGAATAGTACGCGGTGGTTCCACTGCGGCAGGAAACCCCGGCCAGTTCATTGCCTGGGGCACTGACCAGTGCGCTTCGCATCTTTGGGGGTGCCGAAGGTGATCTGCCTGGAGATGGACTTGGCGACCTGGACGTTGTCCTTAAACGCGAAAACCACCGGCAACGAACCGGCCAGATCCCGGGTGAGCACCTTGGCATTGAAAATGCCCGATCCGGCCTGCTGGTTCTTCGGTTGGGCCTGTGCCGGAGAGTTGCTGGGCACGGCGGCCAGGACCGAGGTGGCGGCCGCCGCTGCACATCCCCTACTCCCGGAACGTCGATCCGGACCGGGATCCCGGTCGATCACGATCTCGACTGGTGAACCCGTGTAAACGAAACGTGGGCGGTTCCCCGCCGGAGCCTACCCAACAGCGGTCAAGCGTAGTGGCTTCACTCGCAGCGACTGTAGGAGCGACGGTCGTGCAGTCAACGACATTCGGGGGTATCCGCTAGCAAAATCGGGGTTTGCGGGTGGTCGTCAACGGTTTTCCGCGTGCTGTCCGCCATGGGTCCCAGCCAGGTGCCCGGGCACCTGGCTGGTGGTTCGTCCGGGGATAGCGGCGTTACTCGACGGAGAACTGCAGCCGATGCCATCCGGATGAACCATCGGGAGCGGGATCCGCCTTCTGCCCGCTCTGCAACTGCCCGTCCCCGTCGTAGGCGCGCACCGTTACGGTGTGCGTACCCGGCTGGCCACCGGGCCACACAAACCGCCATTGCCGCCAGGTATCCACGCTAGCCTCGGACGCCAGTTCGGCCTCCTGCCAGTCGCCGTCATCCACCTGTACCTCGATACGGGAGATGCCGCTGGTCTGTGCCCAGGCGCTACCACCCATCACCACTTCACCAACCGGAAGCCGGGCGAATGGTCGAGGGGTATCGACACGGGAGGACATCTTGATCGGCCCCTTCGCGGACCAGCCGCGAGTGGTCCAATACGCCGTCTTGTCCTGGAACCGGGTCACCTCCAGGTCCACCAGCCACTTGGTGGCTGAGACATAGCCGTAGAGACCCGGAACCACCATGCGAACCGGAAACCCGTGTTCCAGCGGCAACGGCTCGTCGTTCATCCCGATGGCCAGCAACGCCATCCGGTCGTCGGTGAGTACTGTCAGCGGTGTCGAGGCGCTGAAACCGTCAACCGAGGTCGACAAGACCATATCGGCGCCGGTGGTGGGCACGGCCCGTTCCAGCAGTTTGCGCAGCGGATAGCCCAGCCACTTGGCGTTGCCCACCAAATCCCCGCCTACTGGATTTGAGACACAGGTCAGGGTCAGGTACGTCTCGACCAGGTCTTCGGCCAGCAGTTGCTCGAAGCTGAGCGTGAATTCGTTCTCCACCATGCCGTGAACCCGCAGGGACCATTGGGCCGGGTCGATCACCGGTACCGACAAGGCGGTATCGATCCGGTAGAAATCCTGGTTGGGGGTTATGAACGGGGGCATCTGCGCCATCGGGAACTGTACGGCTGCGGGCAGGGGAGCGGCCTTGCGGCTGGCCTCCGGCAAGCCCAGCGCGGCCCGCGCCGCTTCCGCCGCATTCCTGGCCGCTGTCAGGGACTTCGCAACCCCCGCCGCCAGCACCGCTGCCGCCAGTGACACCGACGAAGCGAGCAGGAAGTCCCGTCGGCTGGAACCTGCCCTGCCCGGAGCGTGGATCCCACCGGGGATGCGGGACGCCAGGACCGTCAGCCACTTCAGGACTGCCAGGCCGCATGCGGTCCCCAGGAGGATGGGCACCAGGTCACCTGCCCCGGTGGACGCCCGGGAGATCATGGCCACGGCTACCACGGCAGCCAGCAGGATGATCGCGGCGGCGGACAACCGGTAGCTGCGCCGGGCCAGCAGGCCCAGCAGGGCGGATACCACGGCGCCCACCACGCCAATACAGATGAACAGCACCAGTTTGTCGTTCATACCGAACAGGGAAATGGCGAGATCCTTCAACCAGGGCGGGGTGAAGTCGATGGTGGTGGAGCCCAGGGCAACCATTGGCGAGGAGGAGACGGAAAAGAATACCGACACCAGCTGGGCGGTACCGAACAGCATTGCGCCGGCACAGATCCCGGATAGCGCGGCAGTGATTGAATTCCACCGCCCGCTTGGTGCTGTTCGTTCCATTGCCGTTCACCCCGTAGGTTGTTGCCATCATTGTCCCCCGTCCAGCCGGGGCGGGGGATAACCTCTCACTGCTTCTTCGGAGCACCGGCACGAACGGATTGGAACCGGAGGCATCCGGTTCCCTGGCTTCAGAGCTCCTGCACCATGATGGGCTCGGTGGTGGGCGAATCCGATCCGGTGGAAGGCTCCACGGTGATCCCGAAGTGCGTGACACCCTCCATGGAGCCGGAGATCATTTTCACGCCGTCCGCCTCGGTGCCACCGAGCATCCCTGCCGACGCTGCGCCGTCGGCGGAGATCAGCCACAGCTCATAGCCCATGTTGCTGGGCAGCTCGGGCATTCCGGCGGTTGCCACCGCCATCATTCCCGCGGTCGCCGAGTAGGACAGGGTGACCGTGGCCCCGTTGTCCATGGTCTGCGACTTGGACTGCACATCTGCCGACGCAAGGATCTGGATGAGTTCGTCCTGGCGCGAAGACAGGGCATCCAGTCGCTGCTCCAGTTCGCGCTGCTGCGTGTTCTGGTTCAGTACCACCGCGCCCAACCCTCCGGCGGCGAGCAACAGCACGCCGGCAGCCAGGGCGAAGAACCGTTGCACGGTCCTACCCGTCCCCGGTGCTGCCGGCGTTTCCGGCGGCGGTACCGGGGGCAGCTGTTCGGTGGTGCGGATGGTGTCCATGAGCCGGGCCTTGACCCGGGGTGGTGGATCGACCGGATCGGTGCTCAATCCCAGCAGTGCCGCGGTCTGTTGCAGTTCGTCGATTTCGTCCCTCACCGTGGCCGATTCCCCGGCCTGGCGCAGGAGGTCCTCGCGCTCGGTATCACCCAGCGCGTTCAGGGAGAAGCTGCCGGCCAGCTCGTTGTCGTTGTGCTTGTTCTCCATTACGCCACCCCCATCAGGTCTCGAAGTCTGATCATTCCATCGCGTATCCGTGTCTTGGCCGTTCCCACCGGGATCTTCAACCTGTCGGCTACCTCGTGGTGGGTGTACCCGCCAAAGTAGGCCAGCTCGATGGCCTCGCGTTGGCCCTCGCTCAGCCGCTGCAGCGCCTGCGCCACCCGCAGGCTCTCGTCGTGCAGGATCGCGTTTTCCTCGACATTGTCGTAGCTGGCCTGGTAGTCCTTGATCCCGACGCGCAGGTCCCGCTCCCGGCTGGATTGGCTGGAACGGACCCGGTCCACGGCCCGGCGGTGCGCCAAGGTCAGCAGCCACGTGGTCACGGTGCCACGGGCCGGGTCGAAGCGGGTCGCATACTGCCAGGCCTCGACGAAAACCTCCTGGAGAACTTCCTCGCTTTGCGCCCCGTCGCGCAGGATGCGGCGGACCAGCCCGAAGACCCGGGCCGAGAGCATGTCGTAGAGCTGCTCGAAGGAAGCCTCGTTTCCCGCAGCGATCTGAAGCATCAGGTCTTCCGGTGAGCAGCCGGACCCCTCGGGTGTTTCACCTGGTCGGTTCGAACTCATAGAGCTAAGCGTCTCATGCATTCTCTGAACTTTCGTACTGTTTTCTGGTTGGATGCGCTGGCGGGAGTCCAATGCTCGGGAGGGCTTCTAGGGAACATGAAACCAGGGTGCGGTGCTCGGGTCCGGGTCTCCCTGAGCACCGACCCCCTGGCCGGTTTACATCCGTTGACTTGTCTTGGGGCCGGCTACTTTGCCGGTGGCATCAGGACGGTGTCAACCAGGTAGACCACCGCATTGGCGGTCTGCACCCCGCCACAGATGACCTGTGCACCGTTGACCATCAGCGCATCGCCGCTGCCGGTGACCTCGACATCCTGCCCTTCGACGGTGGTATGCATGCCGGGCAGGTCGGCGGGCAAGATCTGGCCGGGAACCACGTGGTAGGTCAGCACGCTGGAGAGCATCGCCGAATCCTCGACCACGGCGTTCAGGTCATCCTCGGGAATGGCGCCGAATGCGTCATCCACCGGTGCGAAGACGGTGAACTCATCGCCGTTGAGTGTGTCGACCAGATCGACTTCCGGATTCAGCTCCCCGGAGACGGCCTTGGCCAGGGTCGTGAGCAGCGGGTTGTTCGAAGCGGCCACCGCCACCGGATCCTGGGCCATGCCCTCGACCGAACCCTCACCGCTTGGCACCGTCTCGGCGTAGGCGGCGCAACCCGGCCCAACGAGGTGTGCGGCCGGATCCATGGCGGCTTCGCTTTCCATGCCCGGACTGGTGGAGGCCGCTTCGGAGCTGGTCGGCGTCTCGGAAACCTCCATACCGGTGTCGGTGGAACAGGCGCTGAGCCCCAACGCTGCCACCGCGATCAGGCCGAGTGCTCCAGCGAACTTGCTTGACGTGCGCTTCATGTCGTACTCCTTGCCTGGTGACGATGAACATCGTCATGTGCTCCCGACCTTCTTGGTGCGGGTTGTCCTAAGTCATTCGGTGCCGGTTGGAGAATGGATTGGAATCCTTCCAAGTTTTCCGCAACGGACCGCTGCGCAGGTCCTGGTTGCCGCGCCCCGAAGTGCTGGCTGGTCCGTACCGGAAGACCGGCCGGGAACAACCGTGCTCCATGGGGCCTTGCCCACGGGACGGGAGACGGGTACGGGTGTCATCTGCCACGCTTCGGTCTTAGGGCAGGCATAAATTATGCGCCAACCCATATACTGGAAGGCGTGAGTAAAGCCGGGCAGAACACTGAAGAGCAGGCCTCGGGCCTCGTATTGGTCGACAAGGATCAGGGAATGACCTCCCATGACGTGGTGGGCCGCATCCGCCGTCTTGCGGGCACCCGAAAGGTGGGCCACGCGGGCACCCTGGATCCCATGGCCACGGGCGTGCTGGTGATCGGCGTCAACAAGGCCACCCGGTTGCTGACCTACATCGTGGGCCACGACAAGACCTACACCGCCACCATCCGCCTGGGACAGAACACTGTCACCGATGATGCCGAGGGTGAGATTATTTCCGAGCGGATCGCGGCCGCCATCACCGATGAGGACATCGAGCGTGAAGTGGCCAAGCTGCGCGGCGAGATCGAGCAGGTTCCCAGCCAGGTTTCTGCCATCAAGGTGGATGGCAAACGGTCCTATGCACGCGTTCGTGCCGGTGAACAGGTGGAGCTCAAGGCCCGCCCGGTGACCATTAGCCGCTTCGAGATCCACCAGGTGCGCCGTGAGGCCGCTGGCAAGGTCCTGGACGTGGACGTGACGGTCGCCTGCTCCTCCGGAACCTATATCCGGGCATTGGCCCGTGACCTGGGTGAGGCCCTGAACGTCGGGGGACACCTTACGGCCCTGCGCCGCACGGAGGTCGGCCCCTACCAGATTTCACAGGCGAAACGTCTGGCCGAGTTGGCTGACGAATTCGGCATGCTGCCCTTGGACCAGGCCGCGGCTGCGTTGTTCCCCAACCGCACGGTGAGCGTGGACGAAGCCGTCGAACTGTCGTTCGGACGTGCCATCGCCGCCTCCAGCACGGTCATGGAGGTCAGCCAGGGTGATCTGGTTGCGGCTTTCTCCCCGAACGGCACCTTGGTGGCCCTGCTCAAGGACCAGGGCGAGAAGGCCCGTACCCAGCTGGTCTTCACTGCCAAGTAGCCATGACACGCACATTCGTACCGAAAGGGCACTAGCCTGTGATCATTGTTGACGGCTTCTTCATCGCCGGGGCCATCATCTGTGGTGTTGCGGCGTTGCTCGGTCTGGTAGCCACGGTGATCCGCAGGCACCCGGATGACTATGCGCTGATCGCCACGGCACTGACCGAGGTGTACCTGGTCGTGTACGGAATCGCTGCGGGTATCCGCCAGGCCGGTGGGGAAACGGTGACCGGGGAGCTCTGGGAATTCTGGGGCTACTTGATCACCGCGCTGATCATCCCGCCGATTGCCTTCTTCTGGGCGATCAGCGACAAGAGCCGATGGGCCAACGCCGTGTTGACGGCCAGCGCGCTAATAGTTTTCGTGATGGTGTTCCGCATGGAACAGATTTGGGATGCAGGAGCATTGGTATGAGTGAAAAGCAGCGCACTTCGCGCATCGTCGACGCCGCGGCCGCTCGCAAGGGTGCCCGACCGGAAAGCAAACCGGGACGCTCCACGGGACTGGGACGGATCATCATCGCCGTCTACGGCGTGCTCGCTTTATCGGCAACCATCCGGGCGCTGTACCAGATGATCTTCCGTGATTTTTCAGAGGCCCCGGTAGCCTACACCCTGTCGCTACTTGCCGGACTGGTCTACATCCTGGCCACGTTCACCCTGGCCTCGGCCAAGCCCAGGGCCTGGTTCCTTTCCCTGTGCGCCGTATCATTCGAACTCGTCGGTGTGCTGGTCGTGGGAACCCTGTCCTTTACCCATCCGGAACTTTTCGCCCATGACTCGGTGTGGAGTTTCTTCGGCAAGGGGTACGGGTACATCCCATTGGTTCTCCCGGTGGTGGGCCTGTGGTGGCTGTACCGTAACCGTGATGAACGTCTGTCGGTCTAGTCGTGTAAGAATTGCTGGGGCAGCTATAGTTGCCTCAGATCACACAAAAGGAGCATCGTGCACTATTGGAAGGGCCTTGAGGCGGTCCCGGCAGCTGCTGGGCCCACCGTGGTGACCATTGGTAACTTCGACGGAGTCCACCGGGGACACTGCGAAGTCCTTGAACAGGCCGTCTACCGGGCCAGGGAGCTGGCGGCCAAGTCCGTGGCCATCACCTTCGACCCCCACCCCGCCCTGGTGCACCGTCCGGATCAGGCCCCCGAACTGATCATGGGACTGGCCGATCGGATCGATTTGCTGGATGCCGTCGGACTCGATGCGGTCTTGATGATCCACTACACCCTTGACTTCGCGGAGAACTCGGCTGATGACTTCGTCCGTGAGGTCTTTGTGGAGAAACTTGGCGCCGTGGCGGTGGTGGTCGGCCATGACGTGCGTTTCGGCAAGGACAATGCCGGCGACTTCGAGTTCATGCAGCAGCTGGGAATCAAGTACGGATTCGACGTTATCGGTGTTGAGGATGTGGGGGACAAGCGCCGTTTGTCATCCACCTGGGTGCGTGAAGAGCTGTCCGCCGGCAACGTCGAAGGAGCAGCCGAGATCCTGGGCCGCCCGCACCGGATGCGCGGCGAAGTGGTCCACGGGGCAGCCCGTGGCCGTGAATTGGGGTTTCCCACCGCCAATCTGGCGGCCGATGCCACCGGTATCATCCCGGCCGACGGCGTCTATGCCGGCTGGCTGGTTGACGAAGCGGACATGCGTTGGCCGGCCGCTATCTCGGTTGGCTCCAACCCCACTTTCGAGGGAGTCTCACGTGTGGTTGAAGCCCACGTCATCGACCGCCCTACCGAGGATTTCGGGGACTTCGATCTCTACGGCCAGCAGGTGGTAGTCGAATTCGTCAAGCATCTGCGTCCCATGGTGGCATATCGGGGGATCGAGGCGTTGATCGAGCAGATGAACGAGGACGTGGAACAGACCCGCAGCGTGCTCTCCACGCAGGTCTGAAAACCGTGTCCGAGATCCCTTCCCTTCCGCAACGTGCCTTCACGGTAGATGCGCAACGGCGTGCCGAGCTCGCCTCGGCCTTTCAAACAGGTGCCGACAGCTATGACAAGATCCGGCCATCCTACCCGGAAGCCGCCTTGGACTTCACACTGCATGGGGACCCTGCCAGGGCAGTGGACATTGGTTGCGGCTCGGGGATCTTCACCGAACAACTGGTGGCGCGGGGGCTGGAGGTCACCGCGGTCGACCCATCCAGGGACATGCTCGATGTGTTGTCCCGCAGGTTGCCGGATGTCCGGACGGTCTGCGCCGGGGGAGAGGACACCGGGCTTGCTGCAGGGAGCGCACAACTGGTCACCTACGCCCAGGCGTGGCACTGGGTGGAACACCAGGCGGCCAGCGCGGAAGCCGCCCGGTTGCTGACCGAGGGTGGATGGCTGGTATTGCTCTGGAACCAGCTGGACGTCTCGATTCCGTGGGTTCACAGGCTGGCGCGGATCATGCATGCAGGTGATGTTCATCGCCCGGATCTTCAACCTCCCGTGGGCAGGCAGTTCGCCGCACCGGAGCACGGTCTGTGGCATTGGTCCATGGGCTTGGACTTCGCAGAGCTGGTCGAACTGACCAAAAGCCGCAGTTACTACCGCAAATCCAGTGAAAATACCCGCGCCAAGGTGGAAGGCAACCTGGAATGGTACTGGTGTGAACACCTTGGGTATTCGACCACGGAGAGTGTGGCAGTGCCGTATCTCACCCATGCCTGGAGGGCGCGCAAACGCACTCGCAGGTGATAACATTAACGCTGGCCTACGCTGCAGTCCGCGGTTGCGTGGGGCCACGTTGCAGGGTGATTCCCGGAACATGAATTGTAAGCGCGGTCCAACTCTAGGAGTTTGTTATGGCACTGGATGCCACTATCAAGAATGAAATCATCAAGGCTTACGCCACCCATGAGGGTGACACCGGTTCGCCTGAGGTTCAGATTGCCGTCATGTCCCGCCGTATCTCGGACCTGACTGAGCACCTGAAGCAGCACAAGCATGACCACCACACCCGCCGTGGCCTGATGGCCCTGGTTGGTCGTCGTCGTCGTATGCTCGGCTACCTCAAGAACACCGACATCGAGCGTTACCGTTCGCTGATCGAACGTCTGGGCCTGCGCAAGTAGTTCCCTCTCGTATTTGGAAAACCCCGGCGCTGCCGTGGGCGAGTCAACGAAAGTTGCACGAGCCTATTGCGGTGTCGGGGTTTTCTGCTGCCCATACCAACTTCCTCCCGGTAACCGTGTCCGCAGGTTGTCCCGAAACTTCCCCAGGGTCAAGGAGGTGCCAGTTGAGCCAACGACACTTCGGCAAGCTGGTGTCGTGAAATAATCTGGGTATGGCCAGCGACAATGCGGAACTGCAGAAACTACGGGATATCGTGCAGATTCGGCGTGTGCGTGACCGGATCGACCGCGAGTATGCGCAACCGCTGAATATCGAGGAATTGGCCCGTGGCATACATATTTCCAGCGGGCACCTGAGCCGGGAATTTCGCCGGATATACGGTGAGTCGCCGTACTCGTACTTGATGACGCGCAGGATCGAACGCGCGATGGCCTTGTTGCGCCAAGGAGACGTGAGTGTCACCGATGCCTGTTTTAAGGTCGGTTTCTCGTCGCTGGGAACCTTCAGCACCCGCTTCACGGAGCTGGTTGGCGTACCACCGAGCGTGTACCGCAGGGCGGAAACCGTTTACACCATAGGGATGCCGTCGTGCCATACGCAACAGGTCACCAGACCGATCAGGAATCAAGAAGCACGAGGCTAATCGCGCTGGTAGTTTGAATTCCATGGAAATCAAGATTCACTGCGCCTTCCTGCCCCACACCGATGCCGAAGCCGCGCTCGGATTCTACCGCGATGCCCTGGGGTTCGAAGTGCGCAAAGATGTCGGCTATCAGGACATGCGTTGGATCACGGTTGGGCCGGTAGGGCAACCTGAGACATCGATCCTGTTGCATCCGCCTGCCGTTGACCCCGGGATCACCGATGATGAGCGCAAGACCATCCTTGAATTGATCGCCAAGGGCTCCTATACGGCCATTACCTTGTCGTGTGATGACTTGGATGGGCTCTTCGAACGGCTTGAAGCAATCGGCGCGGATGTTGTCCAGGAACCGATGGATCAGGACTACGGCGTTCGGGATTGCGCCTTCAGGGATCCTGCCGGTAATCTGATCCGCATGAACCAGGTCGGATGAGAATGCCATGACGATCCTCAGCCTGGTCCCGTCGGCCACTGGCCCGGACAAATAACCGGCAAAATGGGGCCGGCCCCGACGCTGACGACCTGGGGTCACCGAATCCCCGGCTCGTTGTCAACAGCTATTCGCGGATTCTTGCTTAATCCGCTCTGGCCGTTGCAGACATCGTAATGCTCGAGGATGCTGGAACGCTGCGGTTGACCACCCCTGTGCTCGTCTCGGATGACGCGAGGCAGGACTTCCCCGGGGCCGCGCTCGCGATTATCGTCGAACAACCCAGTGATGTTGAGCGCCTGGCTGCGTTGGTCGGTGAGGGTGGCGGTCGTACTGCGGAACCGGCAGGAAAGCAGTTCTTCGGCGGTTTTTGCGGTTCCTGCATTGCTCCGGGAGGCACACCATGGAAGATCTCCGCCCAGAAAGAGAAGAACTCCGGATCACCCGCAACAGCGGCCGGTATCCGTTAAGTGGGGAAATTTCTGAGTGTTGAGAAGCCGACGAACTCCAAGGCCTTCTGCGGGGCGCGGGGAATGACCCTTCGTCACGATGACGCAGACAAGTTCGTGGACTTCGAAATGGCTGCGGGCACTTTCCGGCTTGGCCTACTTCCATGTCATGGATTGGCGAAGGACCTGGGAATCCAGGACAGCGGACAGGGAAACGGTGAGTTGGCTTTGGTGCACCTCATTGCCGGTCGTGAAGAGGCCGATGTCCTGTTTTGAACGGTGGGCGAAGCGGGAGCAAGGGTCGCAGTCTGCGACGGTGGCAGCGATGGCGAAAGCTCGTGGGGAAGGTTCTTCGATCCCGACGGCCACACCTGGACAAGCGAACTAGTACGGTGCCACCGCTATCGCCCAGCCGAGGTCGATCGGCAGGGCGTACCCACAGTACGCCAGTAAGAGACCGGGACTTTTCTTGCCCGGACCAGAGGTTCGGCCGCAGGCCAGGAAATCGTCGTCCGGATACGGCGTGATGGAGGCTCTCTGCTTGCTGGCCACGCGCGGATCACCCGCAAGGGAATTCTCAAGCGCCCATAGGGGAGCGCAATTAGCCGAAGGGTACAGGAAAGCTGCCTGGTACAGATAGCCTGATGAATCGGGAAGCTAGAATCAGACATAGAGCCACATTTAACTGATTTTATCCATAGATTCGGGTAATGTTTTCAACATCACTAGCATCTATCCAGAAAGTGAGAGCAAAAATGAAGGCGCTCTTCGATCTCGAATTCCGCAAGTTCGTCACCCCGACCATCATCAAGATCCTCTACATCCTGATCATGGCCATGCTGGGTGTCGGTTACATCATTGCGGTTGTTGCCGCATTCCAGGCTAGCGCAGGCTTTGGTATCTTCACCCTGCTGATCCTTGGTCCATTGTTCGTGCTGATCTACCTGGCCTTGGCCCGCGCAGGCCTTGAATCGCTGATCGCTCAAATCCGCACCGCTGAGAACACTGCCGAGCTGGTTCGCCTGGCAGGCGGTAACGCTCCAGGAGCCGCACCACAGGCTCCCAACGGTCCAACCCCGCCGGCTAATCCATACCAGCAGTAAGATCGCCGCAAAGCACCGGACTTCCCTCGGGAAGGCCGGTGCTTTGCTCATGAAGCGGGTGGTTTACGCGCATGAATTGGGCCACGGCGGCTCGTCGGGTACCGAGCCCAGCGACGGAGCGGCGAAGGGCGCGGCTCATTTGAGCATCACGGTTTCTGTAATGCGGAAATATGCTCTCGTTTTCGTTTGGTTATGGGGTTAGGGTGGAAAGAGTACTCATCACACCGTTTCATGAGAGTGAGCAATCATGACCTCGATAGTTCCCACACGTCACCTGTTCGGCCCGGGTCCGTGCAATCCTTATCCGGAGGCAACCTCAGCTTTGGGACTGCCGCTGCTGGGCCATCTGGATCCCGAATTCATTGCCCGCATGGATCGTGTCGCTGACGGTCTGCGCGTGCTGTGGGGGACACGGAATGCACGCACACTGCCCCTGAGTGCCACGGGTTCGGCCGGAATGGAGGCAGCCTTCGTCAACACTGTCACGGATGGTGATGTCGCCGTCATTGCCGTCAACGGACTATTTGGTGAGCGCATGTGCGAAGTTGCTTCGCGGGTCGGTGCAGAGGTGGTCCGTGTTGACCATGAGTACGGAACACCGATCGACGCGGAGCGTGTGGCCGCTGCGCACCCGAACCCCACAGTGATTGCCGGTGTCCATGCGGAAACCAGCACGGGTGTGGTCTCCGATATTGCCGCCTTGGGCGCGATCAAGGGGGAGGCCCTGCTGATTACCGACGCCGTGACCTCCATCGGTGGCATGCCGGTACACGCCGATGATTGGGGAATCGACATCGGATATGCGGGAACCCAAAAGTGCATCGGTGTAGCCCCGGGCCTGGCCCCGTTCACGATCTCCGATCGAGCCTTTGAACGAAGGATCGAGAAGCCCTCGTCCTGGTACCTTGACCTTGGATTGCTCGGCGGATATACAACTGGTGCAACGGGTGGCGGCCGCACCTACCACCACACCGCTCCGGTGGCCATGGTGGCCTCACTTGAAGCGGGAATCAACCGTATTCTGGCCGAGGGGTTGGATGCTGTCACCGAACGCCACCAAGCGGCCGGCAAGGCGCTGCAGGACGGCATCCAGACCATGGGTCTGGAGCTATTTGCCCAGGAAGGCTCGCGCCTGCCGCAGCTGACCACGGTCAAGGTCCCGGAGAACGTGGACTCGGCCAAGGTCCGCGGTTACCTGCTTGAGCGCTTCAATATCGAAATCGGTGGCGGTGTGGGCCAATATGCCAATACTGTCTGGCGGATCGGTTTGATGGGACCGAACGCGAACCCGGGTTCCGTGGCGTTGATCCTCTCCTCCCTGAAGGAAGCCATCGACAAGGCGTAAGCAATCATTGATGAACCATCAGCCCAGCACGTTTCCCCGGGGAGTGAAATGTGCTGGGCCGATCCGGTTGCGCAGTTTCTGGCCAACGGCCACTACCACGCGAATGGCGGCAGTTCGGAGGACTACTTGGTCTCGGTTTCCTCCAAGAGGGCTGCTGCCTTGGCTTTCTCCTGGTGGATGATCTCGGCCAGCAGCTTTTCCATTTCCTTGGCGACGCCGGCGGCTGAAGCCGGATTCTGCCCGGTGACCAGTCGGCCATCCACGATGACGTTCTCGGTGAAGTTCTCGGCCGGCACGTGGGTGGCGCCGTTCTCCTCCAGCCGGTCGGCCAGCAGGAACGGGACAACCTTCTCCTTGCCCACGGCGGCTTCCTCGTCATTGGTGAAGGCGGCGACTTTCTTGTTCGTGAGGATCTTCAGACCGTGCCCCAACTCGACATCCAGTAGTCCGGCCGGCCCGTGGCAGACGGCACCCACAATCCCTCCGGTGTTGTAGATCTTGGCCAGCAGGTTCTGGAGGCCCTCGTTGCCGGGAAAGTCCCACATCGTGCCGTGACCTCCCACAAGATACACGGCGTCATATTGTTCGGGGTCAACCACTGCTACCCGTGCTGTGTTGTACAGCCCCGCACGTGCGGTCTCATCCTCGGTGAAGAGCACCTGGATGGGGTCATCCCTGTCCACCTCGTCACGAGGGGGCTGGCCGCCCTTGATTGAAGCGAAGTCAACAAAATGGCCCGAGTCCCGGAAAACCTTCCAGGGGTGGGCGGCTTCGGCGACGTTGTAGCCGGTAGGCTCTCCACTATCGCCAAGCTCGGAAACGCTGGTCAGTACCATGAGGATTTTCTTCATGGGTTACTCCTTTCGTTTACTGGTCCCCACCCTACAAACCCGGGCGCTCTCCGCAAGAACAGGGGCCCTCCTTTCAGGAAGTTCCCTGAGGATTGCCGGAAAACGTGGACAAGAATCCCCGGCGGTTATTGTGTCGCCTGCCAACTGTGCCGACTGCGCAGGGGTCTGAGTGACCCTTGATCCTGAAGTGCTTTTGGCGGCCAGCCGCACCGTGAATGCTGTCTTGGCTCTCGGTCGTACGACGGGCGTGGCATCACGGAGGTCGCCAAGTGGGACCGCACTTCAAGCAAAACGTGAAGTAACTGCACAATTTGTCGGTCACGATCCATATACTCTGACTATGAGCTGGCTTGTGCCACTCGCCACCTACCGCAGTCTTGTTTCAAGGGGGAAAAATGACTGTTCGTTTCAATGTACCGCCGAACTGGCGGCAGTATCTTCCCGATGCCTTCCAGCCGGAGACGACATGGACACCTGAGCCCGAATGGGGCGCACCTCCCGCAGGGTGGTATATGTGGGTCAATACGCAGGATGGAAGTCCAGTCATGCCACCTCCGGAGTATGCGGAGAACCCCTACCTGTACATGTACGTGATGCCCTCAGCGGGTCAACCAACAGTGCCTACGACAGTGCTGCCGCAGACAGCAGGGTCTGACTCCCAAGCCCTGAACGCGAGCCCTGGGAGCAAAAAGAAGCTGGGCAAGGGGGCAAAAATCGGTCTGGGTGTGGCCGGCTTCGTTGTGGTTGTCGGCATCATCGGGGCGTTGAGCTCCGGCGGCGGTAGTGCTCCAACCGGGGCTGCTTCATCAGCTAGCAGTACGGCGCAAGCTGAGCTGAGTGCCAGTCCGGCTACCGTTGAGTCCCCACAACCGGATAATAGTGCGCGGGCCCTGGCCGCGGCTGAATCCGAAGCTGCGGCAAGTAGCAAGGCCGAGGAAGAAGCGGAAGCCAGCCGGCAGGCCGAAGAAGAAGCCCGTGCCAAGGCTGAACAACAAGCCAAGGATGAAGCCGAAGCGAGTGCGAAGGCCGAGGAAGAAGCCCAACGAGAGGCCGAAGCCAGCGCAAAGGCTGAGGCTGAAACAGGCACACGTAGCCAACAGAACGCCCTACGATCGGCGGAGAACTACCTGTCGTTTATGGCTTTCTCACGCAAAAGCCTGATTGAGCAACTGGAATTTGAGCAGTTTGCCAAGGATGACGCTACGTGGGCTGTTGATCGCGTTGAGGTCGATTGGAACGAGCAGGCAGCCAAATCTGCTGAAAACTACCTGAGCTTCACTTCCTTTTCCAAGGCAGGGCTGGTGGACCAGTTGATTTTTGAAGGGTTTACACGCAAGCAAGCCGAATACGGGGTCGCCCAAACCGGGCTGTAGATCAGATCACGACCAGTGCCAAACACCGTTGTTCACCTCGTCCGATAACGCGAGGCGAATAACGGTGTTTTCCGCAAGCCACCTGCAATGGAGGCTTGTCAAAGAACTGGCCTACCTGGCCACCGGTGAATCCTGAGCAGGCTCGCCAGCGGTGACTGCGCTGATTTCAACCAGTAGTGCTTCTTGGCCCGTCAGATCGGTTCGGAGCGTTCAACGCGGCAATGGGCAACGCCCAGAGCCTGTCTTGCCGATCACTGGCGCAGTAGCATACATCCTTAGAAATCGTGTTCTGTTTCCGGTGGGCCGGGAATTCGAAAGCGTAGTCGAGACCTGGTCACACGAAGTTCACATAGCTATCCGCGGTCCGATACCCCCGTAATGCGCCGCCAATTTACGAAGTCCCTCGTCGATGCTGACTGTTGGCTTCCAGTCAAGGATCTTCTGGGTATCGCGTTGGTCGAACCAGTGGGCTGTGGAAAGTTGCTCGGCCAGGAATCGGGTCATTGGCGGTTCGTCTTGTACCAGGTTTCGTGATCCAGCAGCAAGCCATGCGCGTTCAATGACCGAACCAGCACCGCGGGCCATCCAGCCGGGGACATGCAGGCGCGGAATGGGGGCACCGCCCGCACGACAGATTCCCGCGATCAATTCTCCCACGGGACGAGGTTCCGCGTTGGTGATGACCACGGCCTTTCCACGGGCGTCCGCCATCCGTTCCAGGCTCCGGGCTATTGCCGCCGCGGCGTTGTCGATATAGATGGTATCGATCAACGCGGCGCCATGGTCCAGTAAGGGCAATCGTCCGGACTTTGCTCGTTGAATCACCCGTTCCACCAACTGGGTATCCCCGGGCCCCCAAACCACATGTGGTCTCATGGAAGCCACCCGGAAGTTCCCTGAGTCCTCTGCGAGGGCCTCCAGCTCGGCAACTGCCTTGGAACGAGCGTAGTTTCCGCGGGCTCGTTCGGGATCAGCTTCACCCGCCGCTGCCCCAGCCAGGGAACTGCCGAAATGGGCGACTGAAGGCGAGGATACATTAACGAAATCCGTGACCCCTGCTGTCTTGGAGGCCTCGAGTAGAGTACGCGTGCCGACGATATTGGTATCAACGAATTCCTTCCAACGCCCGGTGAAGGAGACCTTGGCCGCCAGATGGACGACCGCATCCATGGAATCAACGGCACGTTCCACTGCCGCGGTGTCCGTAAGGGAACCCAGGATTTCGTCGGTGGCCCCGGCTGAGGGGCGGCGCTGGAAGGTGCGCACGTGATGGCCCTGAACACGCAGTACCTGTGCGACGGCGCCACCGAGCATTCCACTGGCGCCGGTTACCAGAATCCGTTTCCGAACCGTCCGTACCTGCCCGGTGCTCATGGGTTGCCGATCCTTCCACCCGATACGGCTTTGGTGGCCCAGGCCGCCAGCGCCGTGCGGTCAATTTTTGAATTGTGCCGGATATCGGTCGGCAAGGCGGGAACCAGCAGCACTGCAGCAACATCAACCCCGATGGCGGATACCGCGGAACGGACGGCCTGGGACACGGCGGCCGATGCCGGTCCGGCCTTCTTCACCGCGGGAACGGACTCCATGACGATCACCGCGGCTTGGGTTCCTTTGGGGCCAACGCCCACCAGTGCGGCCCGGCCGGCACCTGCCACAGACTCGGCAGCATGTTCAGCGGCTACCGGCGTGACAGGGCCTTTCGCGGTGTGCAGCACATGCCCCAACCGGCCTTCGACCCAAAGGCAGCCCGCGTCGTCGAAATGGCCGACATCGCCGGTACGGTGCCAGCCGGGAACCGAGGTGCTCTGCTCCTCGGTGAACCACAGCCTGTCGTAGCGGTCCTTGACATGCGGTGCACGTACCAGGATCTCCCCGGTCGCATGCACGGAAGTGCACGGCTCGTTCGCGGGACATCCCTGGGGGTCCAATGGCGCAATGGCGACCTGTGCGCCGCAGACGGCTGTCCCGACACAGACTCCGTTGCCGGAGCCGGCCCGCTGGATTCCGTCCAGCGTGATATCGGTAACGGGAAGGGCCTCGGTCATCCCATAGGGGGTGTGAACCCGCGCATTGGGAACCAGCGCTTGGACCTTGGCCAGCAAGGGCTCCGGGATGGGAGCACCGGCCGAGAGCATCAGTGACACGGCTTCCAACGAATCCCGCTGACCAGGGCTGAGTTCGGATTGGGTTGCCAGGACATTGGCCAAGGCAGCCGGCGAAGCGAATATGGCGGTGGCCTTGACCGCTTCGGCGGCCTCGGCCAGTGCGCTGGCCGTCAAGGTCCGCGGTGCGGTCACATCCATGTTGGGGGTGACCGAAGTGGCACCGAGTGCCGGTCCGAGCAGGGCGAAAGGTGCAAAGCCTGCCACCAGCGCGGAACCTGCCTGCAAGCCATAGGTCTGGTGCAGTGTGTCCCTCATGGCGGCCAATTGACGGTGCGTGTACACCACCCCCTTGGCCGGTCCGGTCGAACCGGAGGTGAAAAGGACGGCAGCATCCGTATCGGGATCGACCGAGGTGAAGCCGTCGGACCCTGCCTTGGCGTTTACGCCCAGGTCCAACAGTTCGTTCACCGTGTACCGGACACCCAGCATCTTGCGCTTGGCCATGGAAAGGTCGGTGACAGCGATCCGGATGCCCGGCCAGCCGAACAGTTTAGCCCCGGCCAGGGCTCGGTCGATACCGATCAGGTAATCGGGTCCCGCGCCGCGAATGGCCCGTCCCATGCCCTTGGTGCCGAGCCCGGCATCGGCGACGACAATGACTGCCCCCAGCCTCAGGCAGGCATAGATCAATGATGTCAGCTCAATGCCCGGGGGAACCAGCAGGTTTACCCGGGTCCCTGCGGTGACACCGATCTGTTGCAGGCCGGTTGCCAGGGCGTTGACCTGCCGTCCAAGCTCGGCCCATGAGAGCGATCGTGGGGGGTGGATATCCACCACGGCCACTGAGGGGTCCTCGGTGCGCGCATCAAGTTGGGCCAGCATGGGCCGGTACTCGCCGCCGGTGGCCCGTGCCGCGTTTTTCGCCTTGCGGGATGTTGAGTTCCCAGCGGTAAGCCATTCAAAAACCGGGGTGGCTATATCGCGGTCTTCCTGGACCAGGTGACCGGCACCTTCGAAGCGGTGGACTTCTGCCTGAGGCAGCCTGGAGAGAAGATCACGGAGGTAACGGTCGGAAAAAACCGGGTCCTTGGGACCCCACAGCAGCAGCGCGGGGGCATCCAGGGAACGGATCCCTTCGGAGATCCCATCCAGGGCAGGCCGGCTTGGATGATCTGGTGCGAAGGGGATATCCGCCACGAAATTGGCGACACCCGTACGCCGGTCGGCAGCGGTGTATGGAGCCATGAACGCCTGGCGGATCTCGGGTTTCAATGCGGGCCGGGCCAATGAGTGGGTGACACGAAGGAACGCGTCCGTGGTCTTGGTGCCCCAGCCGTGTACGGCCGGGTTCGAGGCAAGGCGCAGGGCGGCAGGCAGGTCGAAACCTGCGGGGTGGACCGCGGTGTTGGTCAAGACCAGGTTGGCTAGCTGCTCCTGGTGCGCCAAAGCCCACCCCAGGGAGATGATGCCACCCCAGTCATGTCCTACCGTGGTGACCGGCCCGCTGATCTCCAGGGCCGTGGTCAAATCGCCGAGGTCGATGACACGGTCCGCGAGCCGTCGGAAGGTGGCTGTCCGGGCCGAGTAGCCCATGTCCAACTGGTCAACGGCAACCACCCGCCAGGGAAGGCCGTGATCGGCTACATGTGTCAACAGGCTGCGCCAGAGGAAGGACCACGTCGGATTGCCGTGGATGCATAGCAAAGTTCCCCGGGGCACGATCCCGCGTTCATTGAGTTCGGTGAGGTTATCCAGGATGTGCCATCGATGGCGGGTCCCGGGCGAATCGATTGGGGAAGTGGAAGGAACGTCGACGTATCGCGAGTATTCTTCCTTGACTCCGGGGAAGATCTCGTTCACCAAGCGATCTCCATCATGGTGGTGTTCAGGCCGGAACCAACGCCCATGCACAGCACGCGATCGCCGGACTTCAAGGTGCCGGCTTCCTGGGAGAGGGTCATGGGGAGGGATGCCGGGCCTACGTTGCCCCATTTGGAGAAGGTTACCGGAACCCGATCGCGCACCAATCCGACGGCCTTGATGATGGCGTTGGTATAGGACTTGGAGACCTGGTGGGTCACATAGCGGTCCATGGACCTCCAATCCCAGCCTTCCCGATGGGCTTCGTCCCAGGCGTTGACGACCAAGTCCAGGCCGTTGTCCAACAACCCCTTCGTATCGGTGTACATGCCTGCCGGCCCACCGACACACAATTCATGGTGCTCGGTACCGGCACGGGAGACCCCGCCCAGGATCTGGTGGCTACCGGGGTGGGCATCGGCGGGGCCGATCACCGCTGCCGCGGCACCGGATCCGAGTGTCAACGTCGCGAATTCACGCATGTAGTCCTCACGGGTTGAACTCGGATTGTTCAGCCGCTCGAAGGTGATTTCCTGGGTCGGTCGGGCGTCTTCACCGGCCACGATCAGGGCGTACTTGATCTGGCCAGAATCGATCATGTTCGCGGCAAGGGTCATGCCGTTGACAAATCCAAGGCACGCATTGGCCACATCGAAATTCAGTGCCGAGGACGGCAGCCCCAAGCCATTGTGGACCTTTGAGGCCACTGATGGTTCCAGGTTGCGACGGGTCACCGAGGTATTGATCAACAGGCCGATCTGCCCGGGTTCCACCCGTGACTGGGCCAGGGCCTTTTTCCCGGCCTGGATGGCGGCGTCATCGAAGCCGACATCGCGGGACCACCAACGTCGTTCCCTGACCCCCGATACCCGCTCAAGCAGCTTCTTGGACAACCGCAGGCGCTTGAGGCTCGGTGCGAGGCGTTCGTCGAACTCGGCAGAACTCATGACTTCGGGCGCCAGTACGCTGTCGACGGCCAGAAGTGCCACGTTGTTGTGCCTAAAGGTAGCGTTACCGTTCAAAATGGAGCCTTCGTGTCGTAGCAGTCGTGCCGGATGAGTCGCGACGAAAAGAGGTCGTTGGTGTGTGAAATAACCAACAAGGGTATCTTCTTGCCTCTACCGTATTCCCTGCAGCACTTCGGGCGCTAAACTGCCACACCCGTTTCAGCCATTAGCGCGAAATTCAGGGGATTCTCAGGTATGTGCGCACCGGCCATCGGGCCGGAATATCGGTCTCCCGGGACCTTCCAAATCGTGGCATCCGGTATTGCCCTGTGGTTGGGCCGGGTGTGGTTCCGCCCGTTGGGAAGCATCGATGCTGGACTGATCCCTGGCCGGACCAATGCGGCACAACGGGAAGTTGCACGAGTCATGCGGCCGTGCGTTGCAGGGAATTGTTCGAACCCGGTCGTGGAGCCGGCCCACCAATTCCGATGTCAGCAGGAACCGAAAACACCCGGCGCGCCACTTGTCGCGGAACACCGGAACTGCACCTTTTGCCAATTCCCGGTAGGCTTGTAGGTGGGCTACCGTATCTTGCGGATAGCCCCAAGACAAATATCTCCCATGACCACGTGACCGTTGGTCCTGTACCGCCAGCATCGCGGTCCTCGGTAGTGGCTTTCGCTTACGCGCATTGGTGTCTAAGCGCGAGTCTCGATCGAAGACCAGATCTGGGTGGGACCGCAACGGTTCGCCGTGATCTTTCCGGGAGCGATCGAAAGGAGCACCCCCTTAATGGAGGGTCCAGAAATCCAATTCGCTGAAGCAGTCATCGACAACGGCCGATTCGGCCAGCGCACCATCCGCTTCGAGACCGGCCGCCTGGCCAAGCAGGCCGCAGGTGCGGCCATGGTCTACATCGACGAAGAGACCGCGCTGCTCTCGGCCACCACCGCCGGCAAGCACCCACGCGAGGGCTTCGACTTCTTCCCGCTGACCGTGGACGTCGAGGAGCGCATGTACGCTGCCGGCCGTATCCCGGGCAGCTTCTTCCGCCGCGAAGGTCGCCCGTCGACCGAAGCCATCCTGGCCTGCCGCCTGATGGACCGCCCGCTGCGCCCGGCTTTCGTCAAGGGCCTGCGTAACGAGGTCCAGGTGGTCGTCACCGTTCTGGCTATCGACCCGGATGAACTGTACGACGTGGTGGCCATCAACGCCTCCTCGATGTCGACCCAGCTCTCGGGCCTGCCGTTCTCCGGCCCGATCGGCGGCGTGCGTGTCGCCCTGGTCGACGATGGCAACGGTGCCCAGTGGGTAGCCTTCCCGCGCCACTCCGAACTGAAGAACGCCGTGTTCAACATGGTGGTAGCCGGACGTGTTGCCGGTGACGACGTGGCCATCATGATGGTTGAGGCCGAGGCCACCGACAACGCCTGGGAACTGATCAAGGAACGCGGGATCCAGGCACCGACCGAAGAGGTTGTGGCCGAAGGCCTGGACGCCGCCAAGCCATTCATCAAGGTCCTGTGCGAGGCCCAGGCCGACCTGGCTTCCCGCGCCGCCAAGGAAACCGTTGAATTCCCTGTCTTCCGCGACTACGAGGAAGACGCCTACGCCGCCGTGGAGGCTGCCGCAGCCGCCCGCCTGACCGAGATCTACCAGATCGCCGACAAGCAGGACCGCGACAACACCGCCAGCGCGTACAAGGAAGAAATCGTTGAGCAGCTGGCTGGCGAGGGCAAGGACTTCGCCGAGCGCGCCGGTGAGATCTCCAAGGCCTTCGGCGCCGTGACCAAGCAGGTAGTGCGCCAGCGCATCCTGACCGAGCAGGTCCGCATCGACGGCCGTGGCCTGGCGGACATCCGCCAGCTCTCCGCCGAGGTCGAGGTCCTGCCTCGCGTGCACGGTTCGGCGATCTTCGAGCGCGGCGAGACCCAGATCATGGGCGTGACCACCTTGAACATGCTCAAGATGGAGCAGCAGATCGACTCGCTGAGCCCGGTCACCTCCAAGCGCTACATGCACAACTACAACTTCCCGCCTTACTCGACCGGCGAAACCGGCCGCGTTGGTTCGCCGAAGCGCCGCGAAATCGGTCACGGCGCCCTGGCCGAGCGTGCGATCGTGCCCGTTCTGCCCTCGCGTGAAGACTTCCCGTACGCCATCCGCCAGGTTTCCGAGGCGCTGGGCTCCAACGGCTCGACCTCAATGGGTTCGGTCTGCGCCTCGACCCTGTCGCTGCTGAACGCCGGTGTGCCTTTGAAGGCAGCCGTCGCCGGTATCGCCATGGGCCTGGTTTCGGACACCGTGGACGGGGAAACCCGTTACGCCGCCCTGACCGACATCCTGGGCGCCGAAGACGCCATGGGCGACATGGACTTCAAGGTGGCAGGAACTTCCGAGTTCATCACCGCGATCCAGCTGGACACCAAGCTCGATGGCCTGCCGGCCTCGGTGCTCGGTGCCGCGTTGACCCAGGCCCGCGAAGCCCGTCTGCATATCCTGAACGTCATCAACCAGGCCATCGACACCCCTGATGAGCTGAGCGTCAACGCTCCTCGCATCATCTCGGTGAAGATCCCGGTTGACAAGATCGGCGAGGTCATCGGTCCGAAGGGCAAGATGATCAACCAGATCCAGGAAGACACCGGCGCCGATATCTCGATCGAGGACGACGGCACCGTGCTGATTGGCGCCACCGACGGCACTGCCGCCGAAGCCGCCCGTTCGGCCATCAACGCCATCGCCAACCCCCAGGTTCCTGAGATCGGCGAACGTTACCTGGGTACCGTCGTGAAGCTGACCACCTTTGGTGCGTTCGTTTCGTTGACCCCGGGCAAGGACGGCCTGCTGCACATCTCCGAGCTGCGTAAGATCAACGACGGCAAGCGCGTGGATGATGTCGAGGATGTCGTCTCGGTGGGTCAGAAGATCCAGGTCGAGATCACCAAGATCGATGACCGTGGCAAGCTGTCGCTTGCTCCGGTGGTTGAGGAAGAGGCTGTGGCCGTAGCGGCCGAGTAGTCTTCGGCAATTGCGCAAAGACATCCCGCCTGGCCGTATTCGGCCGGGCGGGATGTCGTCTTTAAGGAAATCCGCGGCCAGGATTCGCGCAATCATCTAGCATAAGGTGCAAGGCGTTCTTCGCGAATAGGGGACTCGATGACGGGCGAAAACGACATTGATCCGGAACAGGCCTTGGTTGCGGCCATGGCCGATGCGATCCTGTCCTGGAATTCGTGGTGTCACCGAAGGAAGGACAGCTATATCCCGATCGATGAAGATCGCGGACGGGTCCACCACTCGATGGACTGCACGCCAGTGCTGGATACACGGTTTGCAGTGGATCCCGGATTGCGTGGCTCCGGGTACATCGATCAGGAGGACCAGGCACTGCTGCCAGTTGCCATCGTCCAGAAGTCCAGTCTCCAGGAGTTTGATGCCCGTTCGGCCAGTGCTACCGCGTTAACCATCCTGACGCATCGCCAGAGTACCGAGCTTTCCGCAGGGATCCTGGCGTATTGCCTGCTCAGTGTTGAGAACTTGGTCCAGGATGCCCGTGGCATGATGGCAGCGATCACTGAGATCGTCGGCAGTTCGGATGACGCAGGTCTCATCGCCGGTCAATTGATCGAACAGGGAACATATGACGGAGTACGCGTCCTTGACCCCGAGTTGCTCATCATGCAGGGACAGCTTCCGGAATTGATCCGCAATCTTTCCACGGGATTCCTCCTATGCGTATTGATCCCGTTCCGCGACCTCGGACGCCGGATCATCATCAAGGTTTCGTATCTGTGGGAATTCAGGATCGTGGGTAACCGGTTTGGATCATTCATCAAGGGGCGCCGTTCCCTGCGGCTTCCGATGACCGCTGCCAGTGATACCCAGTCGTACCACATCGAGCTTCGACTGCCATCGAATGTGCGATGCCTGGGGATGAGTATTCCCGGGTCGATCGGCCTGGGTATAGATGAGCAGGGGAGGCAGGCATTCGCGATCGAGCCGGATCATGAGGTGGCAACGCCGACGGATACCACACTTCACCTGAATGGGTCGTACCTGATGCCTCCCTATCGACCAGACGCCTGGGTCGAGCTAGAAGGGGCACGCAATGATGCCTTTTGGGCTTCCATGGTCGGCGGATTACTCGTTTCCCTGCTGTGTGTGGCCATACTGAGCTCCGCCGTCAGGGGCAACATCGTTCTGGGTGCCGATAGCGGAGCGATCACGCTGCTGCTATCGATTCCCGCCGTCGTTCTGGGCTACGTATCGACCAAGGCCGACCACAGCCTCGGACAGCCCATGACATTGGTTCATCGGATCGCCTTGCTCGCCTATGCCGTGGCGCTGCTGGGCATGGCTGCCGCACCGATCTTGGTGGATGACAACCTCGTGGTTCGCGACGTGTGGATCGCCGGTACCGTGCTTGTCGTGCTCGTTTGGGTGATCATGCTGCTCAGACTCTATGCAGGATTTTGGCATAGACTGGGATACACGCTGTTCTTTGGGAACAATCCGCCAGCTGCAAGTTTTGAACGAGATTGGAGGCTGTCGCAATGAATCCGGTAATCGGACCATCCGGGAAAAAGGCAGGCAAGATTACGTTCAGGCCTTCACCACGTTACGGTCTGGCGGATAACGTACAGATCCAAGGTGGGCCGCCGGTAGAGGTTGCCACCCGCTTCGGCATATCGCCAAGTCTGTACTCGGAGGCCAGTGCCCAGAAAATCATCGCCCGTGAAATGTTGGTTCCCAAGGCCAACGCCTGGGTGTTGAAGGGGCAATCACCGGAAAAGATCCGGGCTTTTTCTTCCCCGGTGAAAGTTCAGGTCGTTGACGTTTCCAAACCCAGGTACGGGAATGCAACCACTCCGGATCAGCGGATCGAGCCCCCGGCTACGCCGGAGAGCGGTGCGAGTCCATTCGGCTAGCCGGTATCATCCATGAAGTGCTTGAAGGCACCCGGACTGGGAACACCGGTGGTGGGTGCGGCAATTCATGTGGAGGGTCGAAACGGCGGCTATCGCGTGGGGGACCAATGAATTCCGTTCCCTGTCGTTGAGTGCCAGCTTTCGCCATATTCGAGAGGTGATCCACCTTCTCGGATTAGTTGAGATGTTGTTCCCAGAATGAGCGCAGCTGGGCACTCTTGCGGGCGACCACCGCGAACCAATCATCAATGGTGGTACTGCTATCGGCAAAGTCCGAGGGGACCTTGAAAATCTGCAGGGGCACCGCGAACCGGGCACAGACGCTGGCGTAGGCGTAGCCTTCCATATCCACCAGGGAGGCTTGCAGACTGGCGATTCTGGCACGTTGCTCATCATCGCTGACGAACACGTCCCCGGTGGCCATGACCAGCTGTTGTTGTGGAAGTATCACGTCTCCGGCAGGAACCAGCTGTTCTGATTCCAGCGGGAAGTCATGCTGGATGACCTTCGTGACTTGGTAGACGGTATCCATATCCGGGCGCATCTCTCCGTCGGCAACGACTCCGGCGGTACCCATGACCACGACGTTGTCGATCCCGCCCTGGGCCAGTGCTCCTGCCAAGGCTACGGCACCGTTGATTTTCCCGATGCCGGTCACCAGATGTTCCACATCGGAAAAAGCGGTGGCTTCGCCCTCGTGGGCGAAAACGTAGAGGGTGTTCGGACCCGGCATTGATTTCCCTTCGCGCAGTTGGCTCCAAACGGAACGGTTTGAAGTCCCCCTCAATTTTAGCTTCACGGCTGGCCCTCGGTGTGCGCTAGACGGGACTGCACGCCCGCCAGTGGCCGGACCAAACCGGCTTGTCAAAACCACGGTGTCAGCCGCGCACATGCGCCCCCTCCCAACGTAACCACAGCAACAACATGCTTCCGATTAGGGGTTTTTATTCGAGTTCATGCGTAATATTGTCAACAACCGTCCAACAGGGGACTGCTGGGCCCGGCAGGAAGAAGGCTCGTGCTACTGACAATCACTTTGGAAGCAGCGGGTGGAATGGACATCGATGCCACCGCGCTCTCACACCTGTTGCGCAAACATCCCGGGAAAGTGCAGGCCTTTTCACTACCCATCGGCCAAGCACACGTGTTCTATCCCGAGGTTTCCGCAGAACGCACCACTGCGGCACTTATGGTGGAAGTGGACCCAATCGGGTTGGTGCGCAACAAGCGGTTCCGCGGCGACAGCGGCATGCTTGACTACTACATCAACGACCGTCCCTTTGTGGCCTCCAGCCTGATGTCCGTGGCCATCGGCAAGGTGTTGCGCAGCGCCATGACCGGCACCAGCGAAAGCTACCCCGAACTGGCGGCGGCCGAATTGCCGCTGCGCATCGGGCTTCAGGTGATCTCCACACGGGGCCGAGATGGACAAGACCTGGCGAGCAGGCTTTTCGCTCCCCTGGGGTGGTCCGTCGAACAGGAGCCCATTGCCCTGGACGGGCAATACCCGCAGTGGGGCCCATCGCGGTACAGCAGTCTTGTGCTGAGCGGTCAGGTTCGACTGGACCATGCCCTGCGTCAGCTCTACGTGCTGCTCCCGGTGCTCGACGATTCCAAACACTATTGGGTCAATGACGACGAAGCGGCGAAATTGGCGCGACAGGGAGAAGGGTGGCTTGAAAACCATCCGGAACGGGACGTGATTAGTTACCGTTACCTGGCACATCAAAAAGACCTGGTGGCCCTGGCCACCAGCGGAATGAAGGCAACACCGCAGTCCGACGACTCCACCGGAAGCGCCTGGGAGGGCGAACACAGCAGCGCTCGGGCACCGTTGCGTGTCCAGCGCGCCGAGGCGGTACTGACGGCACTCAAGGACTGCGGAGCACAACGCGTGGTGGATGTAGGTTGTGGGCCCGGTGCACTGCTGCGCAGGCTGCAAGCGGACCGGTTCTTCACCAAAATCATGGGGACGGACGTGTCAGCCCGCTCACTGGAGCAGGCCGCAAGATCCTTGCACCTGGAGGAGTCCTCCGATGCTGAACGCGCGCGAATCGAACTGTTGCACAGTTCGGCCCTCTACAGCGACGACCGGTTGGTCGGGTTCGACGCGGTGGTCCTGATGGAGGTGATCGAGCACATTGAGCCTTCACGGCTCGGTGCTCTTGTACGATCCATTTTCGGTTCCGTGGCCCCGCACTCGGTCATTGTCACCACGCCCAACGCAGAGTTCAACGCCCTCTACCCGGATCTGGCTGCCGGTACCATGCGCCATGATGACCACCGCTTTGAATGGACCAGGTCCGAATTCAGGCAGTGGGCCGAATCCGTGGCCGCGGACTTCAACTACCAGGTCGAATACCGGGGGATCGGTGGCGAATCGAAACACCACGGGACCTCCACCCAGATGGCAATCTTCCGAAAGGAAACGGCATGAGCGAACTATTGATCCCGGAAAGCGGGCTGGTGCTGCTCATCGGTGTATCCGGATCCGGGAAGTCCAGTTTCGCCGCCAGGCATTTCGACAAGTTCGAGGTGCTCTCCAGCGACTATTTCCGAGGGCTGGTTGGCAATGACGAGACGAACCAGGCCGTCACGACTCCTGCGTTCGAGGCCCTGCATTTCGTGGCCGGCAAACGCTTGGAAGCCGGCCTGCTCACGGTCATCGATGCCACCAACGTCCAACGATCGGCCCGGCGGGGCCTGATCGAGCTGGCCCGGGAACACGACGTGCTGGTCTCGGCCATAGTGCTGGACCTTCCCATCTCCGTATGCCTGGAACGCAACGAGGGACGTGGCGAGAAGACCGTGCCACGCGGTGCGATCGAACGCCAACAGCAACAGCTGCGCAAGTCCCTGCGCGGCATCCGCAAGGAAGGTTTCGCGCGGGTCCATGTCCTTTCCGGAATCGCGGGCATGGATGCGGCATCGATTCGCCGTCACAGGTTGCTGAACGACTTCAAGGACGAGCACGGCCCATTCGATGTGATCGGCGATGTGCATGGTTGCCTTGACGAGTTGCTGATGTTGTTGGAACGTCTGGGCTATTCCGTGTCCCGGGACAAGGCGGACCGGGCCGTGGATGCCAGCCATCCCGCAGGCCGTCGGGCAATCTTCGTTGGTGATCTGGTGGACCGGGGCCCGGAATCGGTCGGCGTGTTGCGTCTGGCCATGGGCATGGTCAATTCCGGTAACGCCATGGCCGTCCCGGGAAACCACGAGGACAAGCTGGTACGTGCCCTGCGCGGTACCAAGGTATCCCTTGGCCATGGGCTGGAACGAACCCTTCAAGAGCTCGAGGCCGAGGGGCCGGAATTCACCCGGGCAGCCAAGGACTTCTGCGCAGCGCTGACCTCGCATCTGGTGCTGGATGACGGCAACCTGGTCATCGCCCATGCCGGGCTGATCGAAAAGTACCAGGGGCGCGCGTCCCGGCGGGTGCGGGCCTTTGCCCTCTACGGTCAGGTCGATGGGGAGAAGGACGAATACGGGCTGCCGGTGCGCTACCCGTGGGCCAAGGACTACCGGGGTGCGGCAGCCGTGCTCTACGGCCATACCCCGGTCACCGAGGTCGCCTGGATCAACAACACCGCCTGCTTGGACACCGGCTGTGTTTTCGGCGGGCAGCTGACTGCCATGCGATATCCCGAACGCGAAGTGGTGGCGGTTGACGCCCTGCGAACCTGGAGCGATCCCATCAGGCCGCTGCAGTCCCCGCACGGGCCACAGCGGGAGCCCGGATTGCTGACCATGGGTGATGTCACCGGGCCGCTGCACCTGGAGACGGGCGATCTGGGGACGGTACGGATCAGCGCTCAGCAGGCCGCCGGGGCGTTGGAAACCATGAGCCGCTACGCTATCGACCCGCGATGGCTACGCTACCTGCCGCCTACCATGTCACCGGCCGATTCCTCGACCCGAACCGGATACCTGGAGCACCCGGACGAGGCATTTGCCTACTACCGCAAACAGGGCATTAACGAGCTGGTCTGCGAGGAAAAGCATATGGGATCCCGAGCGGTCATGCTGCTCAGCCGTGACCCGGCACGTTTTGACGCACCGGTTGGTTGGCTGGGCACCGTGCACACCCGCACCGGCCGGCAGTTCGTGGACGAGATGACTGAACGTCTGCTGCTGCAGCGAGCCCATGAAATCTGCGACTCGATCGGGTTGTGGGACGAGCTGGACAGCGATTGGGTGATCCTCGACGGAGAACTGCTGCCCTGGTCGTTGAAGGCCGAGTCCCTGATTAAGGACACCTATGCCTCGGTTGGTGCTGCCGGGATCAAAGCAACCGGCGCCGCAGTCCGGGTACTTGAACGTGCCGCGGCGCAGGGGCTGGACGTTGGTGGATTGCTGGAACGAACAGGGACCCGCCATGGGAATGCGTTGGCCTTCCGGGAGTCCTACCGGCGCTATGTCGGTGATCCCGGGGACCTGCGGTTCGCCTCCTTCCAGGTGCTGGCCGCGGAAAGTGGGAGTTTCGAAACCCGGGAGCATGGGTGGCATTTGGGGATCGGGCAACGGCTGGTCGCAGCCGGGGCAGACCTCTTTGCGCCGACCAACTGGCTACGTGTCCAGCTGGATGATGCCGGATCGATCGCTGCGGCCGTGCAGTGGTGGGAAGAGCTGACGGCAGCCGGCGGTGAAGGCATGGTTGTCAAGCCGTGGCAGAACCTCACCCGTGGTGGCAAAGGTGTGGTCCAGCCGGGCATCAAGGTGCGCGGCCGCGAGTACCTGCGGCTGATCTACGGGGCGGATTACCTGGATGAGGGAAACCTCGAACGCCTGCGGCATCGGGCAACCGACCGCAAGCGTTCCCGGGCACTGCAGGAATACCGTCTCGGGTTGGAAGCCCTGCGCTTGACCGTAGCAGGCGAACCGCTGTGGAAGGTGCATCAGATGGTGTTCGGTGTCCTGGCCCTTGAATCCGAACCGATCGATCCACGCCTGTGACGGCGTGACTTCGGCGCCGGTCCCTTCTCCGGCCGGTTCGAGGCAACCGACCGGGCAGACCGGCTGCTAGTACTGGACCGCGTCGCGGGAAATCGGCCCGGTCATGCAGTGCCCGCCACCGCGCCCCCGGCCCAGCTCGGCCCCGACGATCGTGATGACTTCCACCCCGGCCTTGCGCAACAGGGTATTGGTATTCGTATTACGGTCGTAGGCGAAGACCACCCCCGGCTCGGCGGCGACCACGTTGTTGCCGCTGTCCCACTGCTGGCGCTCGCCGGCATACCAGCCGCCGCCGGGTTCGATGGCACGCAATTGCTTCAGGCCCAGGGCATCGGCCACGACATCGATGAAGGAGGACTTCTCCTCGGTCACCTCGACTGGACCGTTGTCGGAAGGACGTAGCGAAAAGGTGTGGATCCCGTCAACTATGTCGGGGTAGTAGGTCACCAGGTCACGGTCGGCAAAGGTGAATACGGTATCCAGGTGCATGGCCGCGCGCAGCTTCGGCATCCCGGCGATGACCACGCGCTGCGCGGCGCCTGCATCGAAGAGGCTCGTGGCCAGCTGGGTGATGGCCTGCCGGCTGGTGCGTTCACTCATTCCGACCAGTACCGCACCGTTGCCCACGGGCATGATGTCACCGCCTTCCAGGGTGGCCTGACCCCAGTCCTGCTCGGGATCACCCCACCAGATGGTGCTGTCACTGTAGTCGGGATGGAACCGGTAGATCGCCTTCATGATCAGGGTCTCGTCGTGGCGGGCCGGCCAGTACAGCGGGTTCAGGGTCACCCCGCCGTAGATCCAGCTGGTGGTATCCCGGGTATAGAGGGTATTGGGCAACGGTGGCATCAGGTATTCGTTGATACCCAGAGATTCCCTGGCTAACGCGATGTAGCCGTTGCGGAATTCTGCCGGCAGCTCGCGGGTGGACAGGCCACCGATCAGGTATTCGGCCAGCAGTGAGTTTTCCAGGGTTTCCAGGAAGGCCCGGGTTTCGTTCATGAGTCCCAGACCGACCTCGTTGGCGATGATCTTCCGGTCCAGTAGCCAGGCTTTGGCCCCCGGCTGGGCCAGTGTCTCGGCCAGACGATCGTGCAGTTCGACGACTTCCACGCCGCGGCTTTGCAGCTTCAACACGAAATCGTGGTGGTCGCGTTTGGCATTGTGGACCCAGAGCAGGTCGTCGAAAAGCAGGTCGTCATTGTTGCTTGGGGTCAGCCTTTCATGGCCGAGACCGGGGCGGCAGACCAGGACTTTGTTGAGCTTGCCGACTTCTGACTACACTCCATGCTGATGCGTTGGCATGCCAGGCCTTTCGGTAGGTGAAGGCGAGTTAGATTTGGACAAATCCGGTGCTGAGCAGTATGACTCCGATGACCGCGCAGATGACCACCAGAGCGAAAACCACAAGTCCGGAACCGGTGAAGATCTTCACGCCCTGTTCGCGTCGCGCCCTCCAATAGAGGATGCTGGCCGGGGCCAGCAGGATCCCAGAAAGGAAGAGGAAAACGTAGCCTGCAGCCCAAAGCAGGAATACCGTGTAGACCAGCGAAAGCACCGCAATGACCAGCTCGGTGGTGCGTTTGGGGTCACCGGGCCGGTACCCGTCATGGCGCAAGGCGATCTTGACTGCATAGCCGGAGGCCAACGCGAACGGCAACAGGGCCAGCGCTGCGGTCAGGTCCAGCGTGAAATCCAGGGCATCGGAGACGAACTGCACGGCGAACAGGATGGCGGTGACGAAGATCGAGGTCCACAACACGGCGTTCTGCGGAACCCCGCGATCGTTGAGCCGGCTGAAATACTTGGGCAAGTCATCGTCCTTGGCTGCGGCGAACACCACGTCGGCGGCCAACAGCTACCAGGCCAGGTAGGCACCGAGAACCGAGATGATCAGGCCGACACGGATCACCACGCCGCCCCAGTCACCCACCGCGTACTCCAGCACGCCACCCACCGAGGGTTGCGGAAGCTGGGCGATTTCGGTCTTGGGAAGGATGCCGTAGGCCAGGATGGAGATCGAAGCGAAGAGGGCCAGGACGGAGAGGAAACCCAGGACCGTGGCCTTGCCGACATCGGCGCGTTTCTTGGCGTAGCGTGAATAGACGCTCGCGCCCTCGATTCCGAGGAAGACGAAGACCGTGACGAGCATGGTGCCCTGGACCTGCAGGAAGAGGGAGTCGCCACCGGGCAGATCATATCCGCCGGTGAGGTTTCCGATAAAGACGTCCAGGTCGAAGTAGAGGATCACCAGCAGCAGGAACAGGGCCAACGGGACCAGCTTGGCGATGGTCACGATCAGGTTGATGCCGGCGGCCTCCTTGGTTCCCCGGCGGATGAGGAAGAAGAACCCCCACACCGCCAGCGCGGAGAGGAAGAAGGCCGGCCAGGTGTCTCCCTGCCCGACCACGGGGTCCAGACCCGGGAACAGCTGGGACAGGGTGGTCATGATCAGCACCCAGTAGAAGGCATTGCCCGCGCAGGCACTGGCCCAGAAACCGATGGCCGAGAGGAAACCGGGGTAGACCCCGAATCCTTCCCGCGCATAGACATAGACCCCGTTGTCCAGCTTGGGCTTGCGGTTGGCAAGGTTCTGGAAGACAAAGGCCAGCATCAGCATGCCGGCTCCGGCAACACTCCAGGCGATCAGTGCACCGTAGACGCCGGTTTGGGTTGCGAACCGTGCGGGTAACTGGAAGACGCCGGCACCGACCATGGATCCGACCACCATTGCGGTCAGTGCCGGTAGGCTGAGTTTCTTGATGGTGCTTGCCTTGGTGGAACCACTAGCCATGGGGTGCCTCGCTACAGCAGTAAGGGTCGCGCCCCTCACAGCGGGGCCAGAAGGATTAGGCTACTCCTTTGAAGGCCGCTGTCAACAGGCCATTTGCGATAAATCTCTTGCCAGCGGTGCACCCGGTTCGGCCGCGGAAGGTTTCGGGTAATCCGAGACCAATCGGGAAAGCCGTTGTCCTACCGGCGAGTTCCGGTGGGACAACGGCAATCGGAAAGTGCGGACGATGGCTCCCGCGGCACGGGTGTGGTCAGTCGGTCACCAGTTCCCGTTCGGTGACCGGATCAACGACGGGGGTGTGCTTGATCCGCGGCGGGATCAGCGCCACCGCGATGGCGGCCACCACGCCGACGATGGCGAAGAAGATGAAGTTGAACTCGAAACTCACACCCGTTGCGGCGATCCACCCGCCGATGATGGGGCCCGAGATCGCGCCAATGCGGGCGAAGGACAGGGCCCAGCCGGTGGCCGTACCGCGCTGCGTGGCCGGATAGTAGTCGGCAATGTAGCCGGTGAGGACCAGCGAAGTGGAAATCGAGCCGATACCGGCAAAGGCGACAAAGCACAGGTTGATGAACATGGTATTCGGGAACATCAATAGCAGGATGCCACCGGCACCGAGCAGGTAGAAGAGAACCAGGATCGGCTTCTGTCCGTACTTGTCCGCCAGGAAGCCCAAGGCCAGCCCACCAGCCGCCGAAGCCAGCGAGAACACCAACAGGAACGTCAGCGACGAGCCCAGATCGTATCCTGCACCACGCATGATTTGCGGTAGCCAGGTGTTCAAACCGTAGACCAGCACCATGCCGCAGAACAGCGAGATCCAGAAGAAGATCGTCGAGCGCAGGTACTTTCCGGAGAACATCGAGGACACTACCTCGCGCCAGGGGATGGTGGAAGCCGGTTTCGCCGGTGCGACCGGCTGGTAGTTGCGGACATTCAGTTTGGCTGCCAAGGCCTTGGCCTCCTTGATCCTGCCCTTGGAGACCAGGTATTCCAATGATTCGGGAAGCATCCAGGCGATCACCGGCAGGATCAACACCGGCAAGGAGCCGACCGCAACCACCCAGCGCCAGCCGAGCACGGGCAACAGGGCCATGGCGACCAAGGCCGCGGCGACAATGCCCAGCGAATAGCCCGAATACATGATCCCGTAGTTCAGGGATCGTTTCTTTGGTGCCGAGTATTCGATGGTCATGGCCGCGGCAACCGGGATGATGCCGCCCATGCCAAGTCCACCCAGGAAGCGGAAGAGCCCGAAAAGCTCGGGGGTCGGGGCCATTGCGGCACCTGCCTGGGTGACGGTAAAGATCGCCATGGACAGCAGGATCATGCGCTTGCGACCTATGATGTCGCTGAGGGTGCCGATAAACAAGGCACCGAGCAGCATACCGACCAAGGCGTAGGCGCCCAGTCCGCCCAGTTCCATGGGCGATAGCGACCATTCCTTGTATTCGGCCAATGCCGGCAGGACAGCGCCGAGCACGCCGACATCGTAGCCTTCGGCCAGAATTGCCAGCCAACAGGCAAACAAGACCATGCCAGTGGTGCGTTTGGGGATGTTCCATTCCGTAACCGCTGTGGAAGAAGCCATACCGTTCTCCTTGGGTGGGGTAGTTTGAACGTCGATGGACGATAGCTTGTATTATGTCGTTAAAGTGACGCTCGTTACAATAGCACCATGGAGATTATTTGATGATGGCCGAACCGGGATCCAATGAGACAACCGCCGAACCTGCTGAAATTGCCGAACTGGTGGCAGAATTCCTGGCTGGCGGGACGGCCGGGACGCAGGTCGAGCGAACCATCGAATGGGTGGATACAGATGCCGCCGGGCACCAGCACAATTCGGTGATCATGCGGTTCGTCGAAGCGGCCGAGGCCAGGCTCTTTCGAAAGGCGGGACTCAACTCGTATTTCGCGATCGCGCCGCGGGTGCGCCATGAGGCGGACTTCCGTGCCAAACTCTACTTCGGCCAGGATGTCACCACTGCGGTGAGGGTGGATGCTGTCGGCAGCAGCTCCATGTCCTTCTCCTTCAGGGTCTGGGGGCATCCATTCAAGGAACGTGGTGTAGTGCTCGCGGCCGAAGGAAAATTCGTGACGGTTTGCGTGCCGCATGGCGCGGAGTCGTCGGCCCCGTGGCCCGAGGAGATACGCTCCCACCTCGCATCGACGGCTGCCACCTAGCGGACACCAGGTTCCCCGGGGCCAGCAAAGGGACACTGACCCAGCCCCTTCGCCCTTTCGGGGTCTCCGCCGGTGGCGCGCTGGATGGCCCGCCATCCAGCGCAACCTCGATTTCACCGGCGCAAGGTCTGTGACGGCAGGAAGCCGAAATAGCGCCGGTATTCCCGGGCGAAACGTCCCAGGTGGCCAAAACCGCACCGCTCGGCGATATCGGTGACGCTCACGCTTCCCGGGGTGGCCTCCAGCAGTAGCTGATGGGCATGGCGTAGCCGGGCGTCGCGCAACATTTGCGACGGGGTCGAGCCCGTTTCCCGGGATACCGCGATTTGCAGGGTCCGGACCGATACCCCCAGCGCTTCGGCGAGGTCGCCCATCGTCAGGTCCTCGTTGCTGTGTGCCTCCAGCACTGCGAGAAAATCTGCGACCAGATCCGATGTGCCGGCTGAGGGGCGCGCCTGCTCCCACTGGGCCAAGCTCGAGGAATAGTTCGATTGCGTGGCCAGTAGCCACCGTGCCAGCACCATTTCCTCGTGAAGGCGCCGTGTGTAGGAGTTCGCAGGGGCAGGGGACTCGTTGAGCAGGTCGTGATAGTCGTAGACCGCCCGGATGAAAGACTGTCCGGCGGCGGTGGAGGTATCCATGGTTGGTGCCAAGTGAAGAAGGGCCTGAAGGCCTGCCCCGTAGAGCGACTCCGCCGCGTGGGTCAAGGATTGGCGGGGTGCCGTAATGATCAGCTGCGGCGTACCGGACTGCCATGTCATGGAGAAGTCCCGATCAATCGGGGGAACCGATGCAGTCTGCGGATCCGAATCGAAGACCGTGGACCCCACGGTGAGTTCCGCCCTGCCGGCCAAGGGGACCTGGACCATGAAGAAGGTCTCCAATGCCTGCGGGCTGATGCGTACCGCTGCCCCGTAGTCCAGGATGTGAATGCCGAATCCCGCTCCTGTGGTGCGCAGGCTCATCTTGACGCTACCGCGGGGGCCAAGCGCTTTCAGATCGTGCGGACAGAACAGGGCGCTGACTCTCTCACGGGCCTCTTGCGGATCGGGGGTTGCCAGTGTGGGCAGGCTGTTCAAGACACGGCGCGGAGACGGTGCAACATATTGCGGGCTCAGCATCGGTGGACTCCTGTGTGCACTGCAGTGCGCGAATCGGATGTCGGGTGCGCATTCTGGCTAGTGCCATTTCGCGGGCGGAACTACTTTTGATTCAGGTCATCAATTATGACACGAATCACACTATGTCCTGGAGGGGATGTCGATGAAAAAGCTGGCAGAGCGTGTCGTGCTCGTCACCGGAGGTGCGACCAAAATCGGCGTTGGAGTAGCGGCAACCCTGATTGAAGCCGGAGCCCGCGTGGTGGTCGCCGACATCAATGCCTCGGGCGGTGCCGAACTGGTGAAACTGCAACCTGCTGTGGATTTCCGGGAAACCGATATCACCGATGACAGCGCCTTGAGGGACCTGGTCGCTCGGATCGAGGCAGACTACGGCCGCTTGGACGGCCTGGTGAATCTGGCTTGCAGCTATCTTGACGAGGGCATTGAATCAACCCGAAGTGACTGGTTGACCGCATTGGATGTCAACGTCGTTTCCGGCGTTATGCTCTGTAAGCTCGCCAGGCCCCTGCTGGCAGCCTCGGGGAACGGGGCCATAGTGAACTTTTCCTCGATTTCAAGCACTGTGGCGCAGACCGGGCGCTGGCTCTACCCGGCCAGTAAAGCGGCCATCGTCCAGGTGACCAGGTCCTTGGCCGCGGATCTTGCGGCGGAGGGGATCAGGGTCAATTCGGTGAGTCCGGGGTGGACATGGTCGAAGATCATGGATCAGTTATCGGGCGGGAACCTGGAAAAGACCGATGCCGTGGCTGCGCCGTTCCACATGCTCGGCCGGGTGGGCAGGCCCGAGGAAATCGGGAACGTGGTGGCCTTCCTGTTATCCGATGAAGCTTCATTCGTCACCGGGGCCGACTGGGCGGTAGACGGTGGGTATTCGGCGCTAGGCCCGGAACAAAATGTGCCGGCCATTCCACTGTTGGCGGCCCCCTAGAACCACTGGAAAATCCCATAACTCAAAGGAACGAGGACACGAGCATGGCAACACGTACCATCACCATCGTCGGTGCGGGACAGTCCGGACTACAGCTGGGCATCGGCCTGCTGGGGGCAGGCTACGAGGTCAACCTCATTTCGAACCGCACCCCGGATCAAATCCGCAACGGGGCAATCGCCTCAAGCCAATGCATGTTCGATCAGGCCCTGGGGCATGAACGTGCGTTGGGCCTGGATCTGTGGCCGGACGCGCCACCGGTTGAAGGCATCTCGTTCACCGTGGCTCCCCCGGACGCCCCAGGCGTGAAAGCCGTCAGCTGGGCGCACCGGCTGGATGCGCCGGCCCAGTCCATTGACCAGCGAGTGAAATTCCCGGCGTTCATGGAGGTGTTTTCGGCGCGGGGCGGGAATCTGGTTTTCGAGGATGCAGGGATTGCTGAACTTGAGCGTTACTCCCGCGACAGCGACCTGGTCATCGTGGCGGCTGGCAAGGGAGAGATCGCCCAGCTGTTCCAGCGTGATGACCAGCGTAGCCACTATTCATCTCCACAGCGGGCACTGGCCTTGACCTATGTCAATGGAATGAGGCCACGCGAGGAGTACTCGGCCGTGAACTTCAATCTCATCCCCGGGGTGGGGGAGTACTTCGTCTTCCCGGCCCTCACCGTCACGGGCCCCTGCGAAATCATGGTCTTCGAGGGAATTCCCGGATCCGAGATGGATTCCTGGAAGGGGCTGGCCCCCGCGGAGCATCTGGAGAACTCGTTACGCATCCTGAAGCGTTACCTGCCTTGGGAGGCTGAACGATGCACCGAGGTGGAACTGACCGATGCCAGCGGTGTGCTCCAGGGCCGGTTCCCACCCACCGTACGTCACCCGTTGGCTACACTGCCTTCCGGGCGGACCGTGCTGGGCATGGCCGACGTTGTGGTACTCAACGACCCGATCACCGGGCAGGGCTCGAACAATGCCGCCAAATGTGCTGCGGCATACCTGCGTGGAATCCTCGCCCACGAAGACGCACCGTACACCGATGACTTCAAACAGGGACTTTTCGAGGACTACTGGGCCTACGCCAAACACGTGGCGGCCTGGACCAATGCCATGTTGGCCCCACCGGCACCGCACGCCCTGCAGCTGCTGGGTACCGCACAGGAAAACCCGCAGGTGGCTCGGCGCTTCGCCAACGGATTCGATTACCCGCCTGATTTCGCTTCGTGGTTCATGAGCCCTGAAGCCGCCAAGTCCTATCTGGAATCGTTTACGGCCGTTCGCTAGCCGTCGCCTGGATCCGAACATCCATAATCCATAGGAGAAACCAATGCGTACCATCGCCATCGTCGGAGCCGGGGAATCCGGTGCCCAACTTGCCCTTGCCCTGCAGCATGCCGGGCACCGGGTCGCCCTTTACTCGGACCGGGACCCTGAACAGATCCGAAGCGGAGCCATCACCTCCAGCCAATGCGTTTTTTCCTCAGCGTTGCAAGTCCAGCAACCGATGTCGCTGGCTCAGGCCAGCACCGGTGATCTGGGAATTACCGGAATGCACCTGCACGTCGAGGGAACCGAAACACATCCAGCCGTCGATTGGCAAGGCACCCTGGACCGGCCCGCTTTGTCGGTTGACCAACGCGTCAAGTGCGCCCATTGGATTGAGGCCTTCATTGAACGGGGAGGCGATTTCCGTGTCGAGAAGGTCGGGGTGCAGCGATTGGAGGAGCTGACCGCGACACAGGACCTGGTTGTCGTCTGCAGCGGCAAGGGCGAGCTGGGACAGGTCTTCACCACCGATCGCGCCAAGACGCCTTTCGACCGCCCGCAGCGTGCCGTGGCGGTAACCTACGTCAAACCCGAACACGGGAGGCGCGAGGAGACGGATGCTTCCATGATCCGCATGAACATGGTTCCCGGCGTCGGTGAGTTCTTTACCTTCCCCGGTCTGAGCGTCAACGGGCCGTGCCAGATGATGGTTTTCGAGGCGGTGCCCGGCGGGCCAATGGATCGATGGGATCGCGTGCAATCTGCAGCCGAGCATCTGGAAACCTCCCTGGAACTGCTGCGGGAGTACTTCCCGCACGAGTATCCGCGGTTCCGCGCGGCTGTCCTGAATGATCCCGGTGCTTGCCTCCGCGGAAGAATTACCCCGGTGGTGCGTTCGGCGGTCGGAAAACTCCCCAGCGGTAGGAATGTCCTGGGGCTGGGTGATGCGGTCATGCTCAACGATCCTTTGACCGGCCAGGGGTCGAACAACGCCACGATCGCAGCCGACCACTATGCCCGGGCGATCAACGTCCATGGGGATGCCGAATTCCATGAAGATTGGATGGCCCGGACCTTCGACGAGTTCTGGAGAGGTTGGGGGCAGTTTTCCACGACCTGGACCAATGCGATGCTGCGTCAGCGCAAGCCGTGGCAACACGAGGTCCTTGCCAATGCGCAGCAGCACGACTCGCTGGCAACGGCACTGGTCAACGCCTTCGACGACCCGCGAACCCTCTTTCCCTGGTGGTTCGACGAGGAAGAAGCCAAGGAGTTCACGGACCGGATTGTCGCTGAGGAAGGTGCCCGGCTGGACTTGCGAGACTTCCGTTCGACCCTGGGGCAATTCGCCACCGGAGTCACCGTGGTCACCACCCGTACCCCGCAAGGGGCCAAGGCCGGCATGACCGCCAACTCGTTTACGTCGGTATCCATGGATCCGCCGCTTGTCCTATGGTGCCCGAGCAAGTTCGCTCCAAGCCTCGCGGATTTCGAATCCTCCACGCACTTCGCCATCAACGTCCTGGAATCCTCGCAGCACATGATTTCCAGGCAATTCGCCACACCTTCGGATGACAAGTTCGCGGGTGTCGACTACACCGAAGGCGTTGCCGGGGTGCCGGTACTTGATGGTGCCGTTGCCACCTTCCAATGCCGAACGGTCGCGAGACATGATGCGGGGGACCATTTCATCTATGTGGGAGAGGTGGAACAGTATCTACGGGCCGAAGGTGATCCCCTGGTGTTCCATGCCGGTGCCTACCACCGGACCGCGCTGCACCCGGACTTCAGCTAGGCAGCGGAAAGGGAAGGGCATGACTGCTGATTATGTGATCATCGGTTCGGGAATCAATGCATTGGTTGCCGCTGCGGAACTCTCGCGTGCCGGGGCCAGTGTCACGATGGTCGAGGAGCGTCAGCGCATCGGTGGCTTCATCGATTCGGGTGAGCTGACGAAACCCGGTTTCATCCACGACACCTACTCCTCATGGCACCCGCTGTTCGTGGCCGGTGCCGCCTATGCCGAACTGGGTGAAGAGCTCCATCGGCGGGGACTTCGATACCGGAACCTCCAGGACGCCGACACCCCGTGGGTCTGCGCAAGTACCGGGACAGACTCCCGGGGGAGAACGACTACGGTACTCGCGCACCGGGATCCGGCGCGGACGGCAGAGCTTTTCGAGTTCGCCGAGGATCGTGACGCCTACCGGCGGCTGATGGAGGAGTTCGGCAAGCAGGCGCCGGTCGTCTTCGCGGCGCTGGGAAACGAAGCGAACTGGCCGGGCCTGGCCAAGACAATCCGGGGCATTGCCCGGCTTGGATACAACGGCGCCCAGTCACTGGTCCGCCAGGCGCTGATGAGCGGGCGGAACCTGACGCGCAGTCGGTTCAAGGGAAATGAGACCGACCAGCTGTGGGCACCGTGGTTACTGCATGCAGGGCTGGGCCCGGACCAAGCCAGTGGTGGCATCATGTTGCCGGTGATGGCCGCGAGTATGCATCAATTCGGATTGCCGGTCGTCGAGGGAGGCGCCGCGAACTTCGTCCGGGCGTTCGAATCGCTTCTGCTGGACAACGGGGTACAGATCCTGACCGGAACCCGCGCCGAAGGCATCGAGGTCCTCAATGGCCGTGCCTCCGCGGTGCGCACCACTGCGGGCACCCTTGAAACCGGGTATGGCGTACTTGCTTCGGTCTCGGTTCCGCAGCTGTACTCCGGCCTGCTCAAGCAGCCGGAGCTCAGTGCCAAGCGGCGTGCAGAAGCCGAGGGTTACCTGCCGGGGCGGGCGGCCATGCAAGTACATCTGGCATTGAACGGACCGGTCCCGTGGACGGATCAGCGTTTGCGGCGAACCCCGCTGATCCACATCAGCACGGGGTCGGACTCCACGGCCATCGCCTGCGCCCAAGCCGAGGCCGGACTGTTGCCGGCCGAGCCGACCATTGTGGTCGGACAGCAGTCGTTGTTGGATCCAACGCGCGCCCCGCAGGGGAAGGCCACATTGTGGATCCAGCTCCAGGAGGTTCCATTCCGGCCCCTGGCCGACGCCGCCGGCGAGTTGGAATGCCACGGCGAATGGACGGAAGAGCTCAGCCGCGGATACCTGGAACGTGTCCTGTCGGTGATCGAAACTCATGCACCGGGACTGCGTGGGGTGGTCCTGGCAAGCGCATCGATCAACCCGCGCGAGCTTGAGCGGCAGAACCGCAATGCCGTGGCCGGAGATCCCTATGGGGGTGCCACGGACCTGTACCAGAACCTGTTCTGGAGGCCCGCGCCGCGACTGGCTACCGGTCGTTCCCCGGTCAAGGGACTGTGGCATATCGGTGCGGCCACGCATCCTGGCCCGGGACTGGGCGGCGGGTCGGGGCACCTGGTGGCCCAACAATTGATCCGGCGTGGGCTGCACCGGAAAGGGTGGGAACCGTAACCGTGAGACCTCTGTCCATGAACTGCAAGCGCTGCTAAGCTGTCATTCAATAGAAAAAGTATGACGATCGTCACAAACTATCAATATTTCCTGGCCGGCGCCATCCGGCGTCAACCAACTAGGCATTGGAGTACCCATGAGCCCCTTGAACAACGTGCTGTCCTCACTGGCATCCGGGTCGGTGAAAGTCGTGGATCTCACCGCGCCGTTATCCGCCGATACCCCGACGTTGGTCCTGCCCGAGCCATTCGCGAACCTCGTGGATTTCAGTCTCGATGAGGTTTCGGCCTACAACGAACCGGGCCCATTCTGGAAGCACCACAACATCCATACGGGTGAGCATATCGGTACCCATATCGATGCCCCGATCCACTGGATCTCGGGGAGGGATGGAAAGGATGTCTCGCAATTGGACCCGGCACGCCTGGTGGGGCCCGCCGTGGTGCTGGACTTCAGCGCGGAAGCGGCAGCGGATCCGGATTTCCTGATTGATGTGCACCATCTGCGTGAAAGGGCGGAAGCCAAGGGACCGTTCCCCGCGAACGCCTGGCTACTCTTCCGGACCGGATGGGATCAGTACGGACACGACAAGCAGGCGTTCCTGAACCTTGATGACACCGGTTCGCACACCCCGGGGTTCACGGTCGAATGCGCTCGTTATATCGCCGATGAACTGGAGATCTCCGGGATCGGTGTGGAAACCGTGGGGATTGATGCGGGAAATGCCGGGGCATTGGAACCTCCCTTCCCGATGCACTACTACCTGCTGGGGGCCGACAAATACGGTATAACGTCGTTGAAGAACCTGGACAAGCTGCCGTCGAATGGTGCCATGATCGTTGTCTGCCCGCTGCCGATCGTCGGCGGTACCGGTGCCCCAACCCGCGTGTTGGCGCTGGTCCAGGAGTAGCAGGCCATCACGAATCCGACTCGGCGCAAAGCGGATAACGCACCGCGCCGAACGGATAGATCAAGATCACTGTCCTTGCCACCATTGATTCAACAACGCATCAGCGTTGGGTCATCGTCAAAGCGAGGAACGGATCATGACGCATTCGACCATGGATCGGCCAGACACCGCAGCGGTAACAGGGCAGGACCTCAAAGAGGCCATGCGGGCCTGGAAGTCCGGAATCACCATCATCACCACCTCGGGAACCCAGGGGATGCCGGTGGGACTGGTGAGCAATTCCTTCACCTCCGTTTCCCTGAACCCGCCACTGGTGTCCTGGTGCGTGGATCTGAATTCCTCGTCCATCGATACCTGGAGCACCACCGGTGCATACTCCGTGCATATCCTGGCTGACGGTCAGGAGGAGTGGATTAGCCGGTTTGCGGCACGTGGTACCCGGAAGTTCCACAGATTGGATGTGGAGCGAAGCCTGGTGGGCACTCCGGTGCTGGATATCCGGGGGACACGTATGGATTGCACCCTCGCTCAACGCCACGAGGCCGGGGACCACCTGATCCTCGTGGGCCAAGTGCACCGGATCGAGATGAGATGACCATGAAAACCCCACATGGAACGGACAGCCAAATGACCCGACAGATTCTTGACAACAAGGACTTCAAGCTCGGCCTCTTCTCCGCCAATTGTTCCGGCGGCCTGGCGGTGACCAAGATCGATGAACGCTGGGCAGCGACCTGGGAAGAGAACCTGGCCATGGCCCGGCTTGCGGACAGGATCGGCTTCGATTTCCTGCTGCCAATTGCCCGGTGGATCGGTTACAAGGGGGAGACCAACTTCCATGGCAGCGTCCTGGACCCCGTTGTCTGGGCTGCTGCGTTATTGAGCAGTACCGAGAGGATCAACGTATTCTCCACCATCCACACCGCGTTCAACCATCCCATGGTGACCGCCAAGCAAATGGCTACCCTGGACCAGCTCGGCGGCGGCGGGCGGGCGGGGCTGAATATCGTGGCTGGATGGAACCAACCGGAATATGAGGCCATGGGCTCACTGCTTCCCCACGATCACGATGACCGTTACGCCTTCGCCCAGGAGTGGCACGATATCGTGCTGGCCGCGTGGCAGGAACCGGCGATCTTCAACATGGAAACCGAGCACTTCACCCTGCGTGGTGCCGAATCCGAACCAAAGCCGCGAGGCAACAAGGTCCCGATCCTCAATGCCGGCTCCTCCGGACAAGGACGCGCCTATGCCGCCAGGAACTCGGACTTCGTGTTCACCATCATCCCCGATATCCAGACCGGTGCCGGGATCGTCTCTGCGGTCAAGGAACAGGCCCGAAGCGAATACAATCGCGAGGTGGGGGTCCTCACGCTCGGACACGTTGTGTGCCGGCCTACCCGCAAGGAGGCCGAGCAGTATCTGGAGTACTACGCCAAGGAGAATGCGGACTGGGGAGCGGTGGACTACCTGATGGGTCTGCAGGGGATGCACGCGCAGTCTTTCACTCCTCAAATGCTGCAGACCATGCGTGACCGTTTCGCCTCCGGGCACGGCTCACTGCCGCTGGTAGGTTCCCCGGACGACGTAGCAGACCAGATCGCAGCATTGCACGAGGCTGGCTTTGCCGGGATGACCTTGGCCTTCGTGGACTATGTCAGCGAGTTGGAGTACTTCGGTGACGAGGTGCTACCTCGTCTTGAAGCCCGCGGGGTACGCCTGCCACGATGACCCGGTGCCCGGACTTCGCGGGCACCGCGTAGCCCGGGCGCCGCAGCCCTTGACGACCGAATGGAGACACCACGTGATTGCGAGCCAGTCCACGCACCGGGCAGCTGAACATCGTTCCGGGGCCCTGCGCCGACACCCCGTGGCAGCCAGTAGCAACCCGGTGGTGATTCGCGATGCAGTCAATGACTTGACCCGGGACGAGCACGCGCTGAAACTGCACGAGGGCTCACGGATCAATGGCAACGTCAACGGCACCCACCTCGGCCCGCTGGCCTTCGTCCACGTCAGCTATGGAGCCGCGGTGACCATTAGTTCACCACCAACCCGGGACCGGATCCTTGTGGTGTTCCCGCGCGGTCCCATGCACGTGGAGTCCGCTTCGCATCAATGGCTGGCGAGCACTCCCTTCGCCCTCAGCACCACCCGGCACACGCTCATGGTCCCTGATCCGCTCAACGGCGCACTGATCGCCGGAGTCGACACGAACGTCGCCGCCTCGCAGTTCGCCAGGATTTCCGGACGCACCCTGCACCAGCCGTTGACCCTGGATTCCGAACGGCCGCTGCAACTGGCTACTTCCGAACTCGTCGCCCGGACCTGGATGGAAGGCTGCGCGGCCCTTGACGAGATTGCCGGCCAACAGGACCCGCTTACCGCGCTGTTGCTGCTCAACACCCTTTTTTCCACGCTCTTGCTGGGACTGAGCCCCCACCTTTCCTGTTTTGAACCCGGGATCTTGCCTGCCAGCTCATATCCGGGATACCTGCAGGCAGCCAAGGCCTTTATCGAACGCAACTACCCGCTGGTCACCGGGGTGTCCATGGTTGCCCAGGCAGTGGGGATCAGCCCACGCCAACTGCAAAGCTCCTTCACCAAGTATTTGGGCTGCACCCCAAACCAGTACCTTCGCAACGTCCGGTTGGATGCTGCCCATACCCTGCTGCGAACCGGAAATCCGGGAGGCCACCCGAGTGTGAGCTCGATTGCCGCGAGTGTGGGAATCGACCACTTGGGGAGATTCTCCTCCTACTATTGCCAACGCTTCGGGCAGCCCCCTTCAGAGACACTTGCCGGAGCGCACCGCAATCCGGAGACAGACCTGAACAACGTGGAAAGGACACTAACAGCATGAACGTCGCCGAATTGGTCGGAAAGACCCTCGCACAGCTCGGGGTAGGACACGCCTTTGGGGTGGTGGGTAGCGGAAACTTCACCGTGACCAACGCCCTGGTCGAACATGGGGTGCCGTATACCGCAGCACGCCATGAGGGCGGGGCCGCCACGATGGCGGATGCCTTTTCACGTACCAGCGGCCAACTGGCCGTGGTTTCAGTGCATCAAGGGTGCGGATTGACCAATGCCGCCACCGGTATCGGCGAGGCTGCCAAATCGCGCACCCCACTACTTGTCCTGGCCGCGGAAGCAGCTCCCAGCGCGGTGTACTCGAACTTCGCCATGGACCAGGACTCCTTCACCACCTCGGTCTACGCGGTCTCGGAGCGGGTGCACAGTGCGCAAAGCGCAGTGGCCGATACCGTGCGCGCCTACCGTACGGCGGTCAACGACCGCAGGACGGTGGTGCTGAATTTGCCATTGAATATCCAGTCCCTTCCGGCCGTCGAAACGAACGCGATTCCGCAGATCGTCCCCACTGAGCCGATCCGTCCCTCACGGGCCTCGGTGGAAGCCTTGGCGGTCCTGATCGCCAGTGCCAAACGGCCGGTCTTTGTTGCCGGCCGTGGTGGACGCGAGGCCAAGAACGAGATCCTGGCCCTGGCCCGGCACACCGGTGCGTTGGTTGCCACCTCGGCCGTGGCCAAGGGACTTTTTAATGAAGATGACTTCAACCTCGGGATCTCGGGGGGCTTCTCCTCGCCGTTGGCCGCCGAGCTGATTACCGATGCCGACCTGATCGTCGGTTTCGGTTGCGCATTGAACATGTGGACCATGCGTCACGGCCATCTGATCGGCAGCGGAACCAAGGTGGTCCAGGTGGATTTGGACGAACCAGCCTTGGGTGCCAACCGCCCCATTGATCTCGGTGTGGTGGGTGACTCAGCGCAATGCGCCAGGGACGTACTGGAACTCCTACGACTGCAAGAGTTCAAGGAACGCGAAGGGTACCGCAGTGAAGCGGTTCGCCAGCGGATCAGCTCGGAGATCAACTGGCAGCAGGTCGGCTACGCGGACCTGTCCGACGAGAACTTGATCGATGCCCGTACCCTGACCACGCGGCTGGATGAGTTGCTCCCGGCCGAACGGATCGTGAGCGTCGATTCAGGAAACTTCATGGGCTATCCAAGCCAGTTCCTCTCGGTTCCCGATGAGAACGGTTTTTGCTTCACCCAGGCCTTCCAGGCCATCGGGCTGGGGCTGTATACGGCGATTGGTGCGGCTTTGGCGCAACCGGGACGCCTGCCGGTGCTGGGAACCGGTGATGGCGGATTCCACATGGCCATGGCCGAATTGGACACCGCCGTACGGCTTAACCTGCCGCTGGTGTGCATCGTGTACAACGACGCCGCCTACGGGGCTGAGGTCCACCACTTCGCTGAAGGCGGTGCGCAACCGGATTTGGGTTCGGTGGTTTTCCCCGACACCGACTTCGCGGCCATTGGCCGTGGGTTCGGAGCCGACGGGATCACCGTACGCACGGTGCAGGATTTGGAAGCGGTCAGGGCCTGGCTGGAATCCAACCCCACGAAGCCGCTGGTTATCGATGCCAAGATCGCATCCGATGGGGGAGCCTGGTGGCTGGCGGAGGCCTTCAAGGGGCATTAGCGCGGACTGCACCTGCCAGACGGTGGATATCCCGAGGTGGTTGTCGGGGTAGCCATCGTCTCGTTTTTGTCGGCGGGAATCGGGATAACTGCCCACGCGGCGTTCCGTTATGGGACCGACTTGATGGGGTTTGGGATAATCGTGTACTTGTTCGGCATCCATCATCCCGAATTGCCGAGGACCCTTCATAACGTCTGCGGTGAGCCGGAAGTTGCGGGATTGCTGGACTGCCTCGTCACGTCCGGCTAAATTCGGCTTCTGTGCCATGCCAGACCTCGATATCAGTACGGAGGTGGACGATAGTTTTCCCGGGCTGCTCCGGATTCGCTCGTGTCCTGGTGCCGACTTCGAAGCGAGCCAAGGCCAACGCCGCATCGCCAAGTGAGTGGCGCGCGCCGACATAACCTGTACAACAGCATTGCCATGCCATGCCGAGCTGGTCGAACGTCCTCGTGCGGGGTCCGCGTTACGACGGCAGGATGAGCAGTTCGCAGACCCGCAACCCGGTGGGGTGCTGGGGCATCCACCGTGGAAGGTTGCGCAACGGGTGACCTCACCCTATGGTGCCCGACGCAGCGTGAGCACAAGTGAAGAAGCGACCAGCGAAGGGCAAGACCACGGACCATGTCCGATCCGCGGAACGTGGGTACGTCCTGCGGACCGGACATGGTCCGTGGTACTTCGACAACCGGGTGGCTAGTTGTGGCTGGTGGCCAGTTGTTGCGCGTCCTTGGCAGGTGTCCAGCGAAGGTGCGTGGAATCCTTCTCCGCCTCCTCGGCCAGCAACGACAGCCGCGGACGGACCGCATCGGTGCGGGCACTTGGTGGCTTGCGCCGCCCGGCCTTGAACTGCGTGGGCCAGGTGGCCCCGTCTCCCACATAGTCCTGCTCGGCGGCTGCCTGCAGGGTCCACTGCGGGTTGTACAGGTGGGTACGACCCAGGGCGACCAGATCGGCGCGGCCGGCCAGCAGGATCGAGTTCACATCGTCGTAGGAGGAGATCGCTCCCACCGCGATGACTCCCACCCCGGCCTGGGCTGCGATCTTGTTGCGGATCTTGTCCGCGAACGGGGTCTGGTAGCTGCGGCCGAAGGCCGGCTTCTCATCCTTGACGATCTGCCCGGAGGAGACGTCGATGAACTGGGCGCCGTGCTTGATGAAGGCCTCGGCAATGGCTACCGCATCCTCATCGGTGTTGCCGCCTTCGGACCAGTCGGTCGCCGAAATGCGCACGCCGATGGCCTTGCCTGCAGGCCAGACCTGGCGAACCGCGTCAAATACCTCCAGCGGGTAGCGCAAGCGGTTCTCCAGTGAACCGCCGTACTCGTCGGTGCGCTGGTTGGACAGAGGGGAGAGGAAGGAGGAGAGCAGGTAACCGTGGGCGTTGTGTACTTCAAGTACATCGAACCCGGCGGCATCGGCACGGTGGGCGGCGGCCACGAACTGCTCGCGTACCTGGTCCATCTGCTCCCGGTTCATCTCGATCGGGGTGTGGCATCCTTCGCCATAGGGGATGGCGCTGGGAGCCAGGACATCCCAGTTCCCCTCGTCCAGTGGCTGATCGATACCTTCCCACATCAGTTTGGTGGACCCCTTGCGCCCCGAATGGCCGATCTGCGCACCGATCTTCGCCTTCGAGTTCACGTGGACATAGTCGGTGACTCGTTTCCATGCCGTGGCCTGCTCATCGGTGTACAAACCGGTGCAGCCCGGGGTGATCCGACCGGTATCCGAGACACAGACCATCTCGGTCATCACCAGGCCGGCACCTCCCATGGCCTTGGACCCCAGATGCACCAGATGGAAGTCCCCGGGAACCCCGTCGCTGGCCGAGTACATGTCCATGGAGGAAACCACGATCCGGTTCACCAGCTCGGTATTGCCCAGGGTGTAGGGCTGGAACATGGCCGGCGCGCTGTGCTGCTGCCCGGAAAGACGGGCGAAATTCTCGTCAACCTGCGCAGCGAACCCGGTGTCCCGCAGCTTCAGGTTTTCGTAGGTGATACGGCGCGAACGGGTGAGCAGGTTGAAACAGAACTGGACCGGATCCTGATCCTTATACTGGCCGATGTTCTCAAACCACTCCAGTGAGGCCTGAGCGGCACGCTGGGTGGACTCGACCACCGGACGACGTTCAGTCTCGTAGGCTTCAAGCGCCGTATTGACGTCCGGGTGCTCATGCAGGCAGGCTGCTAGGGCCAGGGAGTCTTCCATGGCCAGTTTGGTGCCCGAACCGATGGAGAAGTGTGCGGTGTGCGCGGCATCGCCGAGCAGCACGATGTTCTCGTGGCGCCAGGACTCGTTGCGCACGGTGGTGAAGTTGATCCACTTCGAGTTGTTGGTCAGCACCTCGTAACCGGCAAGTTCCTCCGCGAAGATCTCGGCGACCTTGGCCACAGACGTCTCATCGCTGACCCCCGGAGGGAGGACCTCGTTTTCGGTTTCGTCGAATCCGGCGGCCCGCCAGACGTCCTCGTGCATCTCCACGATGAAGGTCGAGCCCTCATCCGAGTACGGGTAGCCGTGGATCTGCATGGTACCCGCATCGGTCTCCTTGACGAAGAACTTGAAGGCCTCGAAGACCTGGTTGGTTCCCAGCCACATGTACTTGGAGACCCGCGGGTCCAACGACGGCTTGAAGGAACCGGCGAACTTGGTGCGCACCGCCGAGTTCAGCCCGTCGGCGGCCAACACCAGGTCGTACTCGGCGGCCAGCTGCTCGACATCCGGGGCGACGGTGGAGAACCGGACATCAACACCGAGTTCAAGACAGCGTCGCTGCAACAGTTCCAGCAGTTCCTTGCGGCTCATGGCAGCGAAACCCTGACCGCCGACAGTATGCATCTGGCCGCGGAAGTGGATGTCGATATCACTCCAGCGCGCGAAACGGCGGGACATGTACTCGGCGACCACCGGATCGGCATTCCCGATTCCGCCCAGGGTCTCGTCCGAGAACACCACTCCGAACCCGAAGGTGTCCGAGGCGGCGTTGCGTTCCCACACGGTGACATCATGGTTGGTGTCCAGCTGCTTCATCAGTGCCGCGAAATACAGGCCGCCGGGGCCTCCGCCGATGACTGCGATTTTCATGGTTGGTCCTTTCATCAACCCCTGTACCAGGGGTGCGCGAGCCACGAGGGCCCTGCGGGGAATTGTTGTGGCCTGTCTCAGACCGTGGATCTGGCGAATTGTTCCCGCAGCTTGAAATGCTGCAGTTTTCCGCTGGGATTGCGTGGCAGTTCGGTGACGAAACGGATCTCACGCGGGTACTTGTACGGGGCAATGGTGGACTTGACGAAGTCCTGCAGCTCCTTGGCCTTTGTGTCGTTGCCCTCCACGCCGTCAACCAGAACCACGAAGGCGCAGACAATCGAGCCCCGGTTGGCATCGGGGCGTGCGACCACGGCGTTCTCCAGGACCTCAGGGTGCTGGTCCAGCGCGGCCTCGACCTCCGGGCCACCGATGTTGTAACCGGAGGAGACGATCATGTTGTCGCTGCGGGCTTGGTAAACGAAGTACCCGTCCTCGTCCTTGTAGAAGACATCCCCGGTGATGTTCCAGCCGTTGCAGATGTAGTTGTGCTGGCGTTCATCATCCAGGTAGCGGCAGCCGGTGGGCCCGATGACCGCAAGCCGTCCGGGTTCGTTGACGGCGGTCTCCTGGCCCTGGTCGTCGAGCACCGTAGCCCGGAATCCAGGAATGGCCTTGCCGGTCGTTCCCGGCTTGATGTCCTTCCCGGCCGCGGAGATGAACACATGCAGCAGTTCCGTGGAACCGATACCGTTGACCAGTTCCAGCCCGGTGGCGTCCTTGACCTGGTGCCAGGTCTCGGCGGGCAGGTGTTCGCCTGCGGAGACGGCGACCCGCAAGGACTTGAGCAGATCGCCCTTCCCGTTTTTCAGGATCGCCCGGTACGCGGTGGGTGCGGTGAACAATATCGTGGCCCCGGCCGCATGGGACTGTTCGGCCAGCTCGACCGGGGTGGCCCGTTCGGTCAGCAGCGAGCTGGCACCGAAGCGGAACGGGAAAACGACCAGTCCACCCAGCCCGAAGGTGAAAGCCAGCGGCGGAGAACCCGCGAACACGTCGTCCTTGGTGGGCTGGAGGATATGGCGCGCAAAGGTGTCCGCGTTGGCCAGGATATCCCGGTGGAAGTGCATGGTGATCTTCGGGACGCCGGTGGTTCCCGAGGTGGGACCCAGCAAGGCCACATCGTCGGCGGCCGTGTCCACTGCGGTGAATTCCCCGGACTTGGTCTTCACCAGGGCCGCAAGATCCTGTGCACCCTCGCCGCCGAAACCCACCACGGGATAATCGCCGGCGCCCGCCGTGAGCGCATCTTCAAGGAACCGGTGATCACTGAGCAGGACCGAGGGACGGGTCAGCGTGGCCAGCTTGGAGATTTCCTGGGCGCGCAGTGCGGCCATGGTGGTGACCACGATGCCACCGGCCTTGAGGACACCCAGCCAGCAGGCGACCAACCATGCGTTGTTCGGTCCGCGGAGCATGACCCGGTTGCCCGGGACCAGTCCCAGGTCCTCAACCAGGACCTGGGCGATCTGGTTGGCGCGGGTCTGCAACTGGCCGTAGCTCAATTGCTCGCCGTCCGGGGCCTTGAGCGCCGTCCGGTCCGCGCCGTGCAGGGTGATGGTCTGGTCGAGCAGCACCTCGGCGGCATTGAGCCGTTCGGGGTAGTGCAGTTCGGGAAGGGTGAATTCGAAGGTCGGCCACAATTCCTGCGGTGGAAGGTGGTCGCGGGCGAACGTGTCGTGGTGCGCCGAGGGTGATAGTTCCATAACGTTTCTCCGTTAGGTGGATCTCTACGATGGGTGTCCTATATCGGTGGATGTTTTCGGTCTCTAGCTGCGCGGTGCGCGGATCATTCCTTCTTGGGCGACGGTGGCCAACAACTCGCCAGCGCGGGTGTAGAACCGGCCAACAGCCAGACCTCGGCTGTTCTGGCTCGATACCGCTTCCTGGGTATACAGCACCCAGTCATCCATCCGCCCGGGGCGGTGGAACCACATGGAATGGTCCAGGCTCGCTGTCACCAAGCCGCGATCGCCCCAGGCCAGGGACTGGCTGCGCAGGATCGGTTCCAGGATGGTGTAGTCGCAGACATAGGCCAGCGCAGCCTTCTGGACCAGCTCGTCATCCGGCAGCGGGGAGAAGGCCTTGAGCCAGACCGCCTGACAGCTGCTCGCTTCACGCTCTCCCGGGAGGTAGAGGTCGCCGGGAACATGGCGCATATCGAAACTGCGACCATGGGACCAATACTCGGCCGCCGGACCGTCCACACCGGTCAGCGCCTCGGCCGCGCTGGCCAGGGTTTCCGGGTCCAGGTCCAAGGACGCCTCCGGGGCCGGAAGCGCAACCTCGGCACCGTCCTCGGGGACATGGAAGGAACCGAGCGACGAGTACACCGGCTTGCCGTTCTGGAAGGCCCGCACCTGCCGTGTCGAATAACCACGGCCATCACGCAGGTGCTCGATTTCGTAACGTACGGCCTGGTGCATGTCGACCGGGCGCAGGAAGTAGGAGTGCATCGAGTGCAGCTGGCGGTCGGTGCCCACCGATTTCATCATTGACAAGGCGCCCTGGGCGACCATGTCCCCGCCGTAGGCCTTGGGCCACGGCACATACTGGGGGACCGCCGTGAATGCCTGGTCGAAGACCTCGGGTTCGCATTCGGTCAGCTCGATGGCGTCGAGGAAAACCTGTGAGGAGAGAACGGTGGAGTTCATGCCCGGCGGTATCCTTCCAACGACTCGTCTGCCACATCAGGCAGATTCACCACGATGTTCTCCGGGGTCCGGGCGGTGAGCCAGACCAGTTCCTCGGTCACCGACATGTTCGCTTCCACATGCGGCATGAACGGTGGGACAAACACCCAGTCGCCGGCCTTCATATCCGCATACTGTTCGTAGTTTTCCCCGTAATAGATCCGCCCATGACCACGCAACACGTAACCGCCGGTTTCGGCTTCTCCGTGGTGATGCGGCAGGGAGCGGTATCCGGGGACATTGGAGACCTGGCCGAACCAGATCTTGGTGGCCGGGGTGTGTTGGATGCTCACGCCTGACACGCGGACACAGTCCCCGGACTGTGCGGTGTTGGTGTCCTCCTCGCCGGCGCGGGTGACCACGGGGACAACCTGTCCGTTGTCACTGGCATACATCGAGTTGTCACCCTCGGTGCGGTAGATCACTGGTGCATCAGTCATGATGGTTCTCCTTCGATTCCTTGGTCGTTTTGGGGTTTCGGTGGGTTCAACGGGTGTGGGCAGTGGAGCCGACTCGAAGCCGGAAGGTGTTCCGCAAGGTCCCTATCCCAGGGATCTCGGTTTCCATCTGGTCGCCGTCGGATAGGAAACGTGGCGGCTCCATCCCCATGCCCACTCCTCCCGGGGTGCCGGTCAGCACGATGTCCCCGGGCCGCAGGGTGGTGAATTCCGAGATGTAGGAAACCAGGCGGGCGGCCGAGAAGACCAGGGTGCTGGTATTGCCGGACTGCACCACTTCGCCATTGACCCGGCAGGTCACCTGGACACCAGCAGCCGGATCGATCTCGTCGGCGGTGACCAGTACGGGGCCCAGGGGAGTGGTCCGGTCGAAGGCCTTGCCCTGGAACCACTGCAGCGTCCGGCGCTGCCAGTCGCGCATGGAAACGTCGTTGGCCACCGTGTATCCGGCGATGGCGTGCAGGGCGTCGGTTTCGGTGGCCTGGGATACCTGTTGTCCGATGACCACGGCCAGCTCCGCTTCCCAGTCCACGGCCTGCGATGCGGTACTGGTGATCTCGTCGTCCGGATTGGCCAGCGTGTCGGCATACTTGGCGAACAGCGTGGGGTACTGCGGCAGGTCACGGCCCATCTCCAGGATGTGATCCGAATAGTTCAGGCCACAGCAGATGACCTTGGCCGGGCGGGGTACCGGGTTCAGGACGGTGACCTCGTGCGCGGGCAGGACCATGCTGTCCTGGTGCTCGCGCAGCGCATTCTCGGCCTGGGCCTTCCAGTCGGGGGCAGCCAGCAATTCGTTCAGGTCGCGAGCTGCCAGCGGGAGATAGCCGGTTGCGACCTGGATGGCGGCCGTGGTCCTGGCTCCCTGCTGGATCGTGGCGAGTTTCATGGGGCTGTCCTTGCTGGTTCGACGAAATTCTTGATGTGTCGACTTTTTTACCGCCGTCACGTAAGCTCAATGTAGCACGTGTCACAATGACAGCGCCAGAGTCAATCAGGGCGAATTTTTAGGGCCCGGCAGAGGAGTACGAAATGACCCAGACCAAGCTGCACCGCAACCAGACGATTAACCCCACGTCGATGGCCAAACCATCCGGGTATGCCCATGGGGTGAAGGCCGGGGATACCGTCTACCTCGGCGGGCAGACTGCCCTGGACAAGGAGATGAATATTGTTCCCGGTGGGATCGTGGAGCAGTTCAAACAGGCGTTCTCCAATGTGCTTACGACCCTGGTCGAAGCCGGCGGACAACCCGAGGACCTGGTGTCGGTGACTATCTACCTGACTGATGTGGACGATTACATGGCCAATGGCAGGGAAATCGGTCGGCTCTGGCGCGAGATGGCCGGGACCGAGTATCCGGCCATGGCGGGCATCGGGGTGAGCCGGTTGTGGCAGAAGGAAGCCCTGATCGAGATCCAAGGTGTTGCCGTGATTCAGGATCGCGACTAGATCGATAAAAAACCGGCCGGTCGGAACAGCATCTCTCGCTGTCCTGACCGGCCGGTTTCATTTTGCCAGGTGGTCTACCCCGCTTGCGCCTGGATGACACTGTCCGCATGCCGCGAGGCCAGGGGGGCCAGCAGCGAATGTAGGTCCTTGAAAAGCTGCTCCGCCTTGAGCGCGTTCCAGTTTTCGGGCAGGTATTCGGCCGGCAACCCCGGGTCGGAGTACGGCAGTCGGCGCCACTGGGTTATCAGGATCAGGTATTCGGCAAAGGCCTGGGCGTCCAGTCGCGCATCCGGTTCGTCGGTAAGCCGCGAGGTCCAGGTTTCCAGCCTTCCGAGGTTCTCCGCGAGGAACTCGGAGTACAGTTCATCCAAGGATGCCAGATCCCACCAGGAGCCGATGTTCCGCTGTATCTCGGCCCCGCCGATATGCTCGGCCAGGAAGAACTCGAAGTACTCGTTCAGTCCGTGGCGGGTGAAATAGGCCAGGGCCGCATCCCGTGCATGCTCCGGGGCGATCCACAATCCGGGAACCACCGAACCGAATCCCATGCGGATCAGCGCGGAACGGATCTTGTGCCGGATATTGCGCTTCGTTTCCGGCACGGTGAAGGTGGCCAGGAGCCAGCGGTCCTGTGGAGTGGCCCGTCGCGGGTGGAAAATCCGTTCGTCACCCTCGGCAAAGGTGGTCAGTACTGACTCGGCCAGCGTGTAGCCGTTGCGTCCATGGACCTGGACGCTGTCGATGATTCCCCGCTTCTTCAGCCGGGAGATCGAGGAACGCGTTCCCGCCGGTTCGACACCAACATCCTGCATTAGCGAAATAATTGTTGCCACAGGGAGCGCACCGCCGTGATTGCGGGCATAAAGACCGAACAGGGAAACAATCAACTGGTGATGACGCGGCATCGAAGACTCGCCCGCACCAAGGCGCGCGCCGGTCTGGGTCGTCATGGGCCAACCTCCGATCGATCGGTTTGTCTCAAGTCTAGACTCCCGGTCTACCGGAAACCGGCAGGTGAGCCTGCATGCTGCTGGTGTGCGCCGGAACCACAGCCTGTCGGCCCGACCATAGCCGTGAGAGCTTGCTCCCATGCCAAGTGAGTTCCCAGACCGCTATGGGAGAATGGTTCAAGTTAATCCGCTGCGGTGATCCGCTGCGCCAAGAAGGTTTCCTCCCAGAAAAGGACGTCAATCCGTGGTCATGATTCCCCTGCCGTTGCATTCGCTGTCAACCAGTGAGTTCTCATCGGTTGATCCGGCGGACCCAACCCTGGTCCACCGTGGGGATGGGGGCTCGGAGGTCCGGCGCAGCATCCTTCCCGGTGGTGTGCGTGTATTGACCGAGGCGATGCCCGGACAGCGCTCAACCACCGTTGGGTTCTGGGTTCCGGTCGGGTCCCGGGACGAGACCGAGGGGCACCACGGGTCAACCCACTTCCTGGAGCACCTGCTGTTCAAGGGCACCAAGAAGCGCTCGGCGTTGGACATCGCCCAGGCCTTCGACGAGGTGGGTGGTGAAGCCAATGCCGCAACCGCCAAGGAATCCACCTGCTACTACGCCCGGGTGCTGGATGCGGATCTGCCGTTGGCCATGGAGGTGATCGCCGATATGGTCACCTCCGCGGTCCTGGACCCGCAGGAGCTGGAGCAGGAACGCGGGGTCATTATCGAAGAGATCGCCATGGACGCGGACGACGCCACGGATGTGGCCCATGAGAAGTTCGTCCAGGCCGTACTCGGCGAGCATCCGCTCGGGCGTCCCATCGGCGGCACCCCAGAGGAAATCATGAGTACCTCCCGTGAAGCGGTGCTGGAGCACTACCACGAGCACTACCGTCCCAGCGAACTGATCATCACCGCAGCCGGATCCCTGCAACATGACGAGGTTTGCCGGATGGTACTCGAAGCGCTCACCGAGGCCGGCTGGGAGCTGGATCCACTGGCCAGCCCGGAACCCCGACGCAATGCCGAGCCGGCCCAGATTACCAGCCGGCCGGGTCTTGAACTGATCAAACGCCCGGTGGAGCAGGCCAATATCATCGTCGGATGCACCGGCATCACCGGGCACGACCCACGCCGCCACACCCTGGCCGTGCTGAACTCGGTCCTGGGCGGGGGCATGAGCTCGCGGCTGTTCCAGGAGATCCGTGAAAAGCGCGGGTTGGTCTATTCGACCTATTCGTTCTCCGCCGCCTATTCGGATGCCGGATACTTCGGCATGTACGCCGGTTGCACCCCCTCCAAGACGGGCGAAGTGGTCAAGCTGCTGGTCGCCGAGCTGGAGAAGCTGGCCGGGGACGGTATCACCGAGGAAGAGTTGCGCAAGGCCAAGGGGCAGCTGTCCGGAGGCACCGTGCTGGCCCTGGAGGATCCGGGCAGCCGGATGTCCCGGCTGGGACGTGCCGAAATGATCACCGGTGAATTCCAGGATCTTGACGAGGCACTGGCCCGGGTGGCCGCGGTGACCCGTGAAGACGTGCAGGACCTGGCCCGTGAGCTGGTTGGAAGGCCGCGCACCATCACCGTGGTGGGTCCTTTCGAGACCGAGGCCGAGCTGGGGCTCTGAGCCGCGGGCCCTATTCGCCGGTCACCGGAGCGGAATTGATCCCCGAGTACTGCTCGATGGTGGAGACCAGATCCTCGGGGAAAAGGCTGCGGATGTCCTCGGCATATTGCGAACCGCCGGCGGGCACCTGCACGGTGCCGCCTTCCGCCCGGAACGGTGAGCTGTCCGATTGCTCGATCTGGTCTTCTCCCGCGCTCAACGCATTGGTGCATTCTGACCAGCCGTAGGTGACAGGACCGTCCTGCCGGAAGACTTCCACGCTGCACACGGCGTCCTCGATCCAGCTGGCATTCTCCACGACTTCGGTGAGTCGTTCACGTTTCTGGTCGCTGATGGCAGGTGGTTCGGCGACCTCACTGCAACCGGCCAGTGCCGCCGCCAAAATCAGCGTCGCCGCGCCGACAACCAACCCTGAGTTCGTGCTTCTCACGGGAATTCCGTTCCTAGATCCGTTTCTTCCCACAGCATTTCATCCCGGAGGCGGACACTGCAAGCAGCCGCGGTGATCTGCCGCAGATTGGTATTCCCGGGCCGGGGAGCTCCGAAATCCGGGCCGCGGTGGACGTGGGGCGTAATCCCGGGCAGAGGTCACTTAACCCAAAACGGGGGCAAGCCTGTGGAGAGGATATTCTAGACACCATGAGTGCACAGATTAGGGTCGCTGTCATCGGCGCCAATGGTCGTATGGGAGCCGAAGCGGTCAAGGCGGTGGAGGCTGCGGCGGATATGGAATTGGTTGCCGCGCTGGGGCGTGGCGATGAACTCCCGAGCATCCTGGCCGCGGGAGCAACCCACGTGGTGGACCTTTCGGTTCCGACCGCGACCGAAGCCAATGTCCGCTTTGCCGTGGAAAACGGATTGCATGCGGTGGTTGGAACTACCGGGTGGGATGACGAGAAGCGTGCGCGGCTGGGAGACCTCTTGGCAGCCCATCGCGGAGTAGGTGTGCTCATTGCACCGAATTTCGCCGTTGGATCGGTGCTGGCCAGTGCCTTTGCGGCCACTGCGGCCAAGTACTTCGAATCCGTGGAGATCATCGAACTGCACCACCCGGACAAGGTCGATGCACCGAGCGGAACGGCCGTACGCACCGCCGAACTGATCGCCGCCTCCCGTGACAAGGCCGGTGTGGGACCGAGCCCCGATGCGACCGAATCTCAGCTGGAGGGGGCCCGCGGCTCGGTGGTTGATGGTGTGCATGTGCACTCGGTTCGGCTGCGTGGACTGGTGGCCCACCAGGAGGTCCTGCTGGGTGGGGAAGGGGAGCAGCTGACGTTGCGCCATGATTCCTATGACCGCGCTTCCTTCATGCCCGGCGTCCTGCTGGGTCTGCGTACCGTGGCCTCCCGCGAGGGGCTGACCTACGGGTTGGACGGATACCTGGAGCTTGGTGCATGAAAACGAAGCTGTGGGTTGGAGGCATCCTCGCACTCTTTGTGCTGTACCTGGCGATGACCTTCAACCAGTCCTACCGCTTCATCAATAGTGGTGAACCGATCGCCCAGGTGATGGGCGTGGCCGTCATGGTCATCCCGGCGTTGGGTGTCTGGATCCTGATCCGCGAAATCCTCTTTGGGCTACGCACCCAGAAAATGGGCAAGGAACTGGCCGAGAGCGGTGAACTGCCAGAAGACCTGCCACGGATGCCGTCGGGGCGTTTTGTACGTGAGGCCGCGGACGCGGACTTCCCCAACCATAAGCGGGATGTGGAAGAGAACCCCGAATCGTGGAAATCCTGGTACCGGTTGGCCCTGGCCTATGACGCGTGCGGGGATCGGAAGCGTGCGCGTTCATCCATGCGCACCTCGATCAACTACTGGGTCCAGGCGCACAAAGCCGTCAGCTGACCGATAGCTACCAGGCCCGTGGCTCCGCGAGAATATCCGGGGGACCACGGGCCTTGCCATATCCGGATCACGACGTTTGCGCCCAGGATCAGCGCAGCCCCTTCTCGTTGGCCACGCCAAAGAGAACACATTCGGGGAAGTCCTCCCCGAATACCGGAAACCCGTCCATGTCGAAGACACGGACCTGCCGGCCGCCGGTGGTTTCGGCAGTTCGGGAATCCGGTGCCGCATCCTTGCCCGGAAGAATCTGTTCCGGCCAGCACTCAGCTGTATTCCCTGTTTCAACGGCCATTGCGGTGATCGGCAGGGGCACCCTGATCGGCTCGTCGGCCGCGGTGATCCACAGGTAGGACTTCCCCTCCACTGCGTGCCCTCCAGCCGAGTCAACTCACCGGAGGCATCCAATATCCCGGGCGCAGCTGGCCAGGTCGATCTCCGCCGAGCCATCCACCAAGTCGATTCGCGTGGAATTGGCAGCCTGCCGGAAGAACCGGAATCCCGTTAGCTAGCCCGGTGTGGGTCGGGCACCACTGAGATAGGCGACCCCGGCCTCCAGCGGGGCCGAGCGCCCGGTGCGTTCCAGGATGAGGGCCGTGACCAGCACGATGGCGCATAGGATCCACCAGATGGTGACCGGTTCGGCCACCTCTTGCAGGATCGGTAGCAGTAGCAGGTGCCCGGCATACAGGGTCAACGGGGCGCGGCCCGCCGCGGAGATGAGCTTGCCCAGGTAGCCGAGTCGATCGGTCAACAGCAGCAACAACCCGAGCAGGGCCACGGCGCAGGCGGCGGCGTGCACGGTGTTCACCAGGGAGGTCGAATGCGGGGACGGAAGCCACAGGTAGTGGCCGCTGGAGAGGAAGGAATCGATCCGGCCCCCGGGAGCGCGGCCCACTTGCATGGCCACGGTGACCGACTCGCTGGGCCATCCGGTGGCCCGGGAGATCTGGTTGGCCAGCGGTCCGGTCAACGCCCACCCGAGCAGTTGCGAGCCGGCGGCCAGCAGGGTGCCGGCCCCGAACAACCACCCGGCGACCGAGGTCCTGCCCAGGTCCAATCGGCTCAGCGCCAGACCCAGAAGGCCGAACCCGCACCAGACCAGCAAGGGGTAGTAGCCGGTGACGGCCAGATCCGTCAGGAGCAGCCTCGGGGAGGACAGATCCAGGAAACCGGGGTTGTGGCCCAGGGGGTCCTGCTGCCAGCGGTAGGCCAGCGGCCGCCAGAGTACCGGGGCCAGCAACAGCCAGAGGCCCGCCAAGGGCGCCAGCACCCGCCCCGGGAGGAAATGCGCCACACTGAGCACCGCGAACAGCAGGCCATAGTGCACCAGGATGTTGGCGATGCCCTCATTAATCGGCCCGATCACCATGCCCAGCACGGTGATCACCGCTGCCCGGCGCAGGATGACCAGCACCCGGCGCCCGGGCCCCATACCCCGCCGTGCCAGGCTTCGGGTGAACAACCCCAGCGACACCCCGGCCAGCACCATGAAGAGCACCGAGGCCCGCCCCGAGGCCAGCAGCCCGGTGGCCGTGGCCTGCAGTTCTCCCTCTGGGCCAATCCGGTACAGCGGGAAAATGTGGGCGGCAAACATCCCGAGGATGGCCACGGTCCGCGCCGCGTCCAGTCCCGGCAGGCGTCGGGTTGTGCTCATTCGCATAGCCACAATGGCATCACAGATCGCCAAGAAGATGCTATCGGCAGTCGTTGACGTGTAGATTTGAGTCATGGCTTCGAATGCTTCTGAAAATACCGCGTACCCGTTTGGCACCGTGCTGACCGCGATGGTCACCCCCTTCACCGCAGAAGGCGAAGTCGACTACGAAGCGGCGGCGAAACTCGCCACGAAGCTGGTTGACGACGGCTGCGACGGGCTGGTTGTCACCGGGACCACCGGTGAGACCTCCACGCTGACCGATGAGGAAAACATCGGAATGTTCCGTACCGTGGTGGAAACCGTCGGGGACCGCGCAGCGGTACTGGCCGGGTCCACCACCAATGACACACGGCATTCGATCAAGTTGAGCCTGGCAGCCAAGGATGCGGGCGTGGATGGCATCCTGGTTACCGCCCCGTACTACAACAAGCCGAGCCAGGCGGGGGTTATCGCCCACACCCAGGCCATCGCCGATGCGGTGGACCTGCCGATCATGATGTACGACATCCCGGGGCGTGCCGGGATCGCCATCTCCGCCGAGACCCTGATCCGGCTGGCCGATATCCCGCAGGTGATCGCCTTGAAGGACGCCAAGGCCGACTACCAGTCCACCACCACCGTGCTGGCCAATACCGACCTGCACGTGTACTCCGGTGATGACGGGTTGACCCTGCCGCTGATGGCCGCCGGCGCCGTCGGCGTGGTCTCGGTCTCGGCCCACGTGGCCACCGCACAGTACCGCAAACTGGTGGACGCGATGCTGGCCGGGGACCTGGCCACCGCACGGGCCACCCACTTCGAGCTGGACCCGGTCCAGCGGGCCGTGATGGGCCACATCCAGGGCGCCGTCGCGGCAAAACACATACTTCATTGGCAGGGTGTCCTGCCGAACAACATCGTCCGGTTGCCGCTGTGCGCGCCGTCGGACGAGGAACTCGATGCCATCCGTGCCGACCTTCGTGAGGCAGGCTGGGATCTGTAACCAGAAAGGGCGTTATCGTTCATGACCGAAACATCCGTAGACAAGGCCGACACTGCGCGGCTGCAGTTGCCCGCCAAGCTCAAGCCGGGAACCCTGCGTGTTGTCCCGCTCGGTGGTCTGGGCGAGGTAGGCCGTAATATGGCGGTCTTCGAGATCGATTCGAAGCTGCTGATCGTCGATTGCGGTGTGCTCTTCCCGGAGGAGCACCAGCCCGGCGTGGACCTGATCCTGCCGGACTTCTCCTACATCAAGGACCGCCTTGACGACGTGGTGGGCCTGGTGCTGACCCACGGTCACGAGGACCATATCGGCGCGGTTCCCTACCTGCTGCGACTGCGCGAGGACATCCCGATCTACGGATCGAAACTGACCCTGGCATTTGTGGAAGCGAAACTGGCCGAGCACCGGATCAAGGCCAACTCCACCATCGTGATGGAGGGCGAGCTCAGCCAGATCGGCCCGTTCGAATGCGAATACGTGGCCGTGAACCACTCCATCCCGGACGCGTTGGCGGTCTTCATCCGTACCGCGGCCGGCACCGTGCTGCACACCGGCGACTTCAAGATGGACCAGTTGCCGCTCGATGGCCGCATCACCGACCTGCGTCACTTCGCCCGGCTGGGCGAGGAAGGCGTGGACTTGTTCCTGCCGGACTCCACCAACGCCGAGGTGCCCGGGTTCACCGTGGCCGAGAAGGACATCGGCCCGGTGCTGGAGGCGCAGTTCGCCAAGGCACGCCGCCGGATCATCGTGGCCTCCTTCTCCTCGCACGTGCACCGCGTGCAGCAGGTGCTGGATGCCGCCGCGGTCCACGGCCGCAAGGTCGCCTTCATCGGCCGTTCGATGGTGCGCAATATGGGCATCGCCGAGCGCCTGGGCTACCTGCACGTGCCCGCCGGGGTGGTGGTCGACCTCAAGCAGGTCGAGCAGCTTCCGGAAAACAAGATCGTGCTGATGTCCACTGGCTCGCAGGGTGAGCCGATGGCTGCACTGTCCCGCATGGCCAATGGCAGCCACAAGGTGGAGGTCGGTGCCGGGGATACCGTCATCCTGGCCTCCAGCCTGATCCCGGGCAACGAGAATGCGGTCTTCCGCGTGATCAACGGCCTGATGCGCCTGGGCGCCGAGGTGATCCACAAGGGCATGGCCAAGGTTCATGTCTCGGGGCACGCCTCGGCCGGTGAGCTGCTGTACTGCTACAACATCCTGCGCCCGAAGAACGTGCTGCCGGTGCACGGGGAAACCCGCCACCTGATCGCCAATGGCCGGTTGGCCGCCCAGTCCGGGGTGCCCGCGGAAAACGTGATCCTGGCCGAGGACGGTTCGGTCATCGACCTGAAGGACGGGGTGGCCCAGCTGGTGGGCCAGGTCGACTGCGGCTACGTCTACGTCGACGGCTCCAAGGTCGGGACCATCACCGACGAGGACCTCAAGGACCGGGTCACCCTGGGCGAGGAAGGGTTCATCTCGGTGATCACCGTGATCAACCGCCAGAACGGCACCGTGATCACCGGACCGGAGATCAACGCCCGCGGTGTGGCCGAGGACGACTCGGTCTTCGACGAGATCAAGCCGAAGATCGAGGCCGCGATCCTGGAAGCGGTGGCCAACAACCCGTCGCACACCACCCACCAGTTGCAGCAGATCGTGCGCCGCGTGATCGGCTCGTGGGTCTCGCGCAAGCTGCGCCGTCGCCCGATGATCGTGCCGGTGGTGCTCGAAGCCTAGGCTCCGGCTTCCGCAATCAACGGGCAAGGACCCCGGGACACATCCCGGGGTCCTTGCCCGTCTCCGGGCAGCGGAGCGGACAACTGGCGGGCGGCTTCAACCCCGGCCTCGGGAGGGCTACCCCGGGCCGGAACCAGGAATTACGGACCGGATAAAGCTGCTCTGGGCTTTCGGCGTGGCCGACGACGTGGGAACCCGGTGCGCGGGTTCGTGAACCGAAGTGTAGAATTCCCTGTGTACGCCTCAGGATCGCCTCTCAACGATGCCCCTGAGGCTCTTCTTTTTTGTGTTGCCGGCGTCTTTCCACGGGCAACTGACACCCGGTCAAGCTCCTCCGGGCCCCGAGCACGGCCGCGCTTGCTGGCAGTTTCCTCGGGATGTATCGATTGCGCCCCCGACGAGGGAAGAATGGTGCCCAACGTTGCCAGTTGGAGGGATCGCATGTATAGACTCGACACCATGGAGCGAACCGAGCCCTTCCCCGGAGAACGCATATGATCGAGTTCCACTCGGTCTCCAAGCACTATCCCGACGGCACCACGGCGGTGTCGGATTTCAGCCTGCAGATTCCCGCGCATCGCACCACCGTTTTTGTGGGGTCATCCGGCTGCGGGAAAACCACCTTGCTGCGGATGGTCAACCGCATGGTGGACCCGAGCCGGGGCCGCATCAGCATCGACGGGACGGACATCTCCGGGCAGGACGTGGTGCAGCTTCGCCGCAGCATCGGCTATGTCATGCAGAATGCCGGCCTGCTGCCGCACTTCACCGTGGAACAGAACATCTCCACGGTTCCCCGGCTCCAGGGCCGCACCCGCCGCGAGGCCCGGACACGTTCACTGGAACTGATGCAGACCGTGGGGCTGGATACCGCGATGGCCGACCGCTACCCGCACCAGCTCTCCGGAGGACAGCAGCAGCGGGTCGGGGTGGCCCGCGGGTTGGCCTCCGACCCGAATATCCTGCTCATGGACGAGCCCTTCGGGGCGGTGGACCCGATCGTGCGGGCCGAATTGCAGCAGGAACTGATCCGCCTGCAGCGCGAACTGGACAAGACCATCATCTTCGTCACCCATGACATCGACGAGGCCTTCCTGCTGGGGGACCAGGTGGTGATCCTGGCCGCCGGGGCCCAGAAGCTGCAGGTCGGCAGCCCCAGCCAGATCATCGAGGCACCGGCCAACGACTTCGTGTCCAGCTTCATCGGCGCCGAACGCGGGGCACGGGCCCTGTCGGTGAAACACACCGAGAATGGTCCGGTGCTCATCGACGGGCAGGGGCGCACCCAGGGCCGGCTGATCCAGGACGGCAGCGGTCGATGAACTGGATCCTGGAGAACTTGGGACTGATCGCCTCGTTATCCCTTGAACACCTGAGGCAAAGCTCGATCGCGATCGTGGCCGGATTCCTGCTCTCCATTCCGCTGGGATGGGTCGCCTGGCGCTACCGGCTGCTGCGCGGGGCGCTGGTGACCGGTACCGGGTTGCTGTACACGATTCCCTCCCTGGCATTGCTGATGATCCTGCCGGTGGTCACCGGGATGAGCGCGATCAGCGAGGCGAACCTGGTGCTGTCCCTGGCGATCTACGCCATTGCGATCATGGTCCGTGGGGTGGTGGACGGCCTGGATTCGGTGGACCCCGCCACCCGTTCGGCCGCCACCGCGCTGGGATACGGGGCCGGGCGCCGCTTCATCGCGGTGGATATGCCCCTGGCCGGCCCGGTCATCCTGGCCTCGCTGCGGGTGACCGCGGTCAGCACGATCTCGCTGGCCACAGTGGGCATCCTGGTGGGCGTCACCAACCTCGGCTACCTGTTCACCAACGGCCTGCAACGCCGGATCATCGCCGAGGTGCTGGCAGGGATCGTGGCGGTGGCGCTGATCGCGCTGGTTATCGACCTGCTGCTGGTGCTGGCCGGAAGACTGCTGATGCCATGGGGTACCCGGGGAGCCGGGCAGGATAAACCCGCCACACAGTCCGCGGGCGCGGCGGTGGGCCCATGAACCTGATGGCCGAAGCCCTCGACTGGATGACCGACCCTGCCCAATGGCAGGGGAACAACTCGCTGCTGCTCCTGCTGGCCCAGCACCTGGCGTACACCGCCATGGCGGTGCTTGTGGCCGCCCTGGTCGCCATCCCCGTGGGGTGGGGCATCGGGCATACCGGGCGGGGCCGGGAACTGGCCGTGGCCGTGTCCGGGATCGCCCGGGCGGTTCCGTCTTTCGGCCTGCTGATCCTTCTGGTCCTGCTCTTCGGGGTGTTGCACAAGCCGGAAGCCGCGGTGCTCACCTTCGTGCTGTTGGCCATTCCCTCCATCCTGGCCGGGGCCTACACCGGCTTCGAGGCCATTGACCGCAAGACGGTGGACGCGGCCCGGGCGGCGGGGATGACCGAATGGCAGATCCTGGCCAAGGTCGAGATCCCGCTGGGGCTGCCATTGCTGGTCGGAGGACTGCGTTCGGCGATCCTGCAGGTGGTCGCCACCGTCACCATTGCCGCGTACGTCAACCTCGGGGGACTGGGGCTGCCGATCATCACCGGGCTGAACCTGCGCCGATACGACATGGTGCTGGGCGGGGCCATCATGGTCGCCGTGCTGGCATTGCTGCTGGACATGCTGCTGGCCGGGGCGCAGAAGCTCGCGGTCCCGCGCGGACTCGCGCCGAGCCGGCAACGGACCGCTCGACCGGTGGTGCCCACCAATGACGGCCCCACCCCGGACACCGAAATGACCGCACCACCCACAGAGAGGGCACGATCATGAAAACCCCATCCCGCCGAGTACTGCTGGGGCTGGCAACATTGGCCGTCGGCAGCCTGGCCCTGGCCGGTTGTTCCACCGGCGATCCGCTGGCGGAGGACACCGGTGACACCACGGGCGCATCACAGGCCATCGTCGTCGGATCGCAGGCCTACTACTCCAATGAGATCATCGCCGAGATCTATGCCCAGGCCCTGGAACGGGCCGGGCTGCAGGTGGAACGCCAATTCAACATCGGCCAACGTGATGCCTACATGCCGCAGCTGGAAAACGGCAGCATCGATGTAATGCCGGAGTACACGGGCAACCTGCTGCAGTTCTTCGAACCGGAGACCACCGTGCGGGCCGCCGATGAGGTGTACGCGGCGTTGGATGACGCCCTGCCCGAGGGGCTGACGGTGCTGGAGATGGCCGAGGCCTCCGACCAGGATTCCTACACCGTGACCGCGGACTTCGCCCAGGAACATGGCCTGGTTTCGATCGCCGACCTGGCCGACGTCGATGAACCGCTCACCCTGGGTGGGCCACCGGAGCTCGCCGAGCGTCCCTACGGCCCCTCCGGGCTGGCCGGGACCTACGGCGTCGAGGTCGACTTCTCGGCCACGGGGGATACCACCGTGGAGGATCTGGTGGCCGGTACCGTGAACGTGGCCAACGTGTTCACGGCCGACCCGCGCATCCACACCGAGAACCTGGTGGTGCTTGAAGATCCCGAGTCGCTGTTCCTGGCCTCGAATGTGGTGCCGGTGGTGGGCGAGGCGGTCGCCGGCCAGGTGGCCGACGCCATCAACCGGGTCAGCGCGCGGCTTTCGGCAGACACCCTGGTGGAACTGAACGTGCAGAGCACCGTGGACCAGCAATCGGCGGCCACCATCGCCGGGCAATGGCTCGATTCGGTGGGCATCACCGGATAGCCGAAGCACGCCATCGAGCCCCGGACGATAACCACAGCAGGGGGAACCGGGCTGAGCTACCCGTCGGCCGGTGGGCTGCCCAGGGAACGGCGCGGACCCGGCGAACAGGGCACCTACGCAAACACCGCTGAAGAACATGCGCACCGCACTCACTGCCTCGATTGCGGCAATGGGCGCGGTGCTCGGTGCCGCGTCGACTCCCGACGAATCAATGTCCCAGACCAAACCGGAAGGTGACCCATGGACACCATCAGCACCCGCTCGAACGGTGCTACGCTGCGCATCGCGTCTCTGGCCAGCTGGCTGCTGGTTGCGGCAGCGCTGGGGGTGATCGGCCTGAACGGACTGCGCCTGGAGGCAGCGGAGTTCATCCAACCTGCCGCCGCAGTGGACGGCATGCAATTGATGTGGCGGATCCTGGGCGGTGCCGCCTGCGTGTTGCTGGTGCTCTGGCTGCCCTTCGCGCTCAGCTGACGAAGCCTGCCCGCCGTCGCCACCGGGATTTGCGTGGCCGGGGCGCTTCTGGCGGTCTTCGCCATCCCGTTCTTCCGTGCGACCCAGCTGACCGGGGTGCTCATTGCCGCGTCCATCATCCTGGCGGTGTGTGCCCTGGCACAGCTGGCGTTCCGCCTGCCCCGTAACTAGCCGGAGGACCCAGTGCAGATCCCCAGGGAACCGGGCAACGACGTGACGGAGTCGGTCGTGGCCGACCGGCCGGTTCGTCATTCGGGCAGTTCATCGCTGCTCGTTTCGGTGCGCTATGTGCTGATGCTCGAACTGGTGAGCCGTGCGCTGCGTAATTCACTGCCGGCACGGCCGGCGTACCTCGTCCCGCTGGCCGCCATTGCAGCGGTCCTCTACCTGGTGTTGGTTCCCGGGGCATTTCTTGCCACCGGAGCCCTGGCACATCTGCTGGGCCGGGAACTGGGTCTATCGGGAACGCGGGTCGCGGGGCTGTTGGTCGTTGTCTGCACGGTCGTGGCCCTTGCCTCCGCGCTGGGCAACCTGACTAGGCAATCGGTCATTGAGCTACGCCAACCGGTGCAGCTGCCGCACTATCTGGGATTGGATCTGCATCCCTGGGCGGCAGCAGCGGCCCACCAGCTGCTACCGCGGGCCCTGCGCACGCTGACCTGGATGTTATTCGGTGTGTTCGCGATCGCGGGGATCGGGCTGATCCGGCCTGCGACCGCCGAACCGACAGCGTTGGCAAGCCATGGGTGGGCCGCTGCCCTGGGAGTACTGGTCCCGGCCGCATGGGGCACCGTCCTGCAGCTGCTACTGGCCTACCGCGAGCGACGGTGGCAGCTGCACCCGGCCTGGTTCGCGGCACTGTTCTCCGCATGCCTCATCAGTCTGGTGGCCGCAGCGACGTATTCCCTGGCATCGGAGGGCCAACTGGCCATGCCCGGGGAAGCGGCGGTGCTGGGCTGGATCGGCTGGACCGCGGATCTGGGCAGCGCTGCCAGCGGAGTGATCCTGTCGTTCGCCGTGCTCAGTGTGCTCACCGGGGTGGTCGCCACGGTGCTCGCCCGACGCAGGGCAGGAGGCGGGGGCCCGGTTACCGGATTCCCGGCAGCGGGAGGATCGCTCGGCGCCCGGACGCCGCGGCTGCACTGGTCCGTGGCGGCATCGGCCTGCACCCGGAACGTCGGCTGCTTCTCCTGCAAGTGCGCCACGACACACGTCAAGCGGCGACGGTCTTCCGCCAGATGAGCCTGGTTTTTCCGGTGCTCGGCGCGGGGCTGTGCGGCTTCGGCCTCGGCGCGTGGCTGGCCCGGACCACCGCAGGGATCGACTGGTTGCAGATAGCCGGTGTCGGCACGCTGGCCACCTTGGCCGCCCTGCTGGCCATGACACTGACCAGCGCTGCGGGACCGATCTGGTGGATTCCCCGATTCCACTTGCTGGTAGACAACGGGTACAGCCTGCCGGCACTGGCCTCCGGCTACCTTGGGCAAGTGCTGGCGTTGTGCTCGCTGCCCCTGGTCTTTCCGGTGCTCGGCTTCGCCCTGATCCGTGGAAGCTGGATGCCGCTGCTCGAAGCGCTGGTTCTGGTCCCCACGGTGGCCGCTGCTGCTGTGGCCAGCGACCTCTTGGATGGGTACCGTCAACAAAACCCGGACGGCTCGGCCGATGGGGGATTAGGCGGTGCCTTGCTGATGCTCTTGGCCATGGTGTTGGCCACGACGGTGTGGATCCTGCCGTGGCCGCTGTCACCGGTCCTTGCGCTGATGCTGATGCTGGGCCTGCTGGCCACCAGTTGGCGGCTGATCCAACGGCGCACCGGTCCACGGCCTTCGATGCCGCAAGACCGGTCACGGACAGCTTTCGAATTTTCCACCCCGTCTACCAAGAAGCGGACATGAATCAGAACTCGACTTCCCTGCAGGCCGTGGCGCGCCCGGTTCTCAACGTGCGGAATCTCACTGCCGGATACCACCGCGGTGCACCGGTGTTCAAGGACCTGAATCTGTGTATTTCCGGGCCTCTGGCGCACTTGCAGGGCCGCAACGGCAGCGGTAAGTCCACGCTCATCGAGGTCATTGCCGGCATCTTGGAACCGTGGATCGGAAGCGTTGAGCTGCTGGGTGAGCACCCCACAACGCAACGGGCGCGTAGTCTGCGGTGCATCTGTCGCGCCGAACCGGCCTTGGTGCCGGTGTTGCCCGTATACCTGCAAGTCGAGCTGATCAGCCGGGGACTGGGCATCCCAGCGGATTGGCTACGGGAACGGCTGGACTCTTACGGGTTGGAACCGTGGCTGGATACCCCGGCAGGAGAACTGTCCACTGGCAACCTCAAGAAGCTCTGGTTCGTACTCGGCACGGCGGAACGACGGCCTCTCATGATCCTGGACGAGCCGTTTAACGGGCTGGATACCGGCAGCGTGGAACTGCTGAGCCGTGAAATCCTGCAATGGACCGAGCAGGGAAGCCAGGTGGTGGTCGTGGCCCACGAATTGCCCGGCGCTCTGCAACCGGATCAGCTGGTACAGCTCCCGGACGCCGGCACCAGGGCCACGCACGGGGCATCACGATGCTCAGGTACCGGTCGCCGGGCAACCCCGGACCAGACCGTGTAAATTCAATGGCCAGACTAACCGGGGAGATACCCTAGATACATGGCTCCACGTACCCAATCCAAGGGCGCGAAGACTTCGGCTGCGCGTAAACCGCGCGGTTCTGGTTCCGCGACCAAGAAAAAGACTTCCCAGAATCCAGAGCACGAGCTGGCGCTGCCGCTGCGCCTCATCCTCGGATTCTGGATGGGCATTGCCCGGGTGATCGGTGGCGCCTTCCGCAAGATCGGCCGCAATGTGCGCCCGGACTACGAGGTTCGTCGCGACGGCACCGGGCTGTTCCTGACCCTGATCGCCGTGATCGTGGCGGTTGTCGAATGGTGGGGCCTGCGTGATGTGGGCTGGTTCGGCCGCGGGGTGCATGCGGTGGCCGGTGGATCGCTCGGGTTCATGGCCGTCCTGTTGCCGCCGATCCTGCTGATCGGCGCCGCCCGGCTCTTCCGCTACCCGGAGAACGATGCGGCGAACAACCGTATCGGCATCGGCCTGCTGGTCATGACCCTGGCCGGGGCCTCCACCGCGAACCTGGTGGCCGGTGCCCCGAGCGTCGCGGCGGACTTCGACACCCTGTGGAGCGCCGGGGGGATGGCCGGAGCCATCCTGGGTACCCCGATGGCGGCATTGATCTCGGTCCCCGGAGCCATGGCCGTGTTCATTTTCCTGCTGTTCATGTCCCTGCTGATCATCACCGCCACCCCGATCCTGCAGATCCCGGCGCGCGTGCGGGCCGGCTACAACAAACTGCTGGGGCAGGACCCCGCCGCCCCGCGCCCGCACCGGGTGCCCGAAACCCGGGAACTGGACCCGAACTCCGAGGAGCACGACCAGTCCTACCTGTACGGTGAGGAAGAACCCGCCCCGGCACCGGCAGCCAAGAAGAAGCGTTCCTCATTCTTCAAGCCGCGGAACAAGAAGGCCACCGAGGTGTACGACGTGGACGGGGACGCGGAGACCGGTCATGTGGGGGATGTCGCCTATGACACCCCGGTGATTGCCGATAATGATGCCACCGTTTCCCTGGACCAGATCGATGCGGATACGGCCCTGGCCATGGAGGCGGAGCCGGCCACCCAGGCCATGGCCCGGCCGGCCGCCGACCCGAACGTCCCGCCGCCGGGGGTGAAACGCCCGACCAAGGCCGAAACCGAGATGGCCGCGATCATGGACGAAATCGGCCTGGGAAAGAACGAACCCGAGGCCGCCACCGATGCGATGAGCACGGTCGCCATGGACCGCACCAAGCCGGCGGCACCGCTGACCCCGATCCCAGCCCGCACCGAACAGCTGCAGTTATCCGGGGACATCACCTACACCCTGCCCACCGATGACTTCCTGCCCTCCGGACCGCCGGCCAAGGAACATTCCGAAGCCAATGACGCGGTGGTCGCCGCGCTGACCAACACGCTCACCCAGTTCAAGGTCGACGCCCAGGTCACCGGGTTCTCCCGCGGACCGACCGTGACCCGCTACGAGATCGAGCTGTCCCCGGGGACCAAGGTGGAAAAGGTCACCGCGCTATCCAAGAACATCTCCTACGCCGTGGCCTCCTCGGATGTGCGGATCCTCTCGCCGATTCCGGGCAAGAGCGCCATCGGCATCGAGATCCCCAATACGGACAAGGAAATCGTGGCGCTCGGTGACGTGCTGCGTAGCCATAATGCCAAGAAGACCCAGCACCCGATGGTCATGGGGGTCGGCAAGGACGTGGAAGGCGGGTTCGTCGTGGCGAACCTGGCCAAGATGCCGCACCTGCTGGTGGCCGGTGCCACCGGTGCCGGTAAGTCCTCGTTCGTGAACTCGATGATCACCTCGATCCTGATGCGCTCCACCCCGGACGAGGTGCGTATGGTGATGGTCGACCCCAAGCGTGTGGAACTGACCGCCTACGAGGGCGTGCCGCACCTGATCACCCCGATCATCACCAACCCGAAGAAGGCCGCCGAGGCCCTGGCTTGGGTGGTGCGCGAAATGGACACGCGTTACGACGACCTGGCGAACTTCGGGTTCAAGCACGTGGACGACTTCAACAAGGCGGTCAAGGCAGGCAAGGTGCAGGTGCCGGCCGGCTCCGAACGCGTCTTGCGCCCCTACCCGTACCTGCTGGTGATCGTGGATGAGCTGGCCGACCTGATGATGGTGGCCCCTCGCGATGTGGAAGATGCGATCGTACGCATCACCCAGCTGGCCCGTGCGGCCGGTATCCACCTGGTGCTGGCCACCCAGCGCCCATCGGTGGACGTGGTCACCGGCCTGATCAAGGCCAACGTGCCCTCGCGGATGGCCTTCGCCACCTCCTCGGTGACCGACTCCCGCGTGGTGCTGGACCAGCCCGGCGCAGAGAAGCTGCTGGGCCAGGGCGACGCGCTCTTCCTGCCGATGGGTTCCTCCAAGCCAATGCGTGTCCAGGGAGCCTGGGTCACCGAATCCGAGATCCAACGGGTGGTCAAGCACGTCAAGGAGCAACTGCAGCCCGAGTACCGCGATGACGTGGTGCCGGTGGCGGAAAAGAAGAAGATCGACGAGGACATCGGCGACGATCTGGACCTGCTGCTACAGGCCACCGAACTGGTTGTCACCAGCCAGTTCGGCTCCACCTCGATGCTGCAGCGCAAGCTCCGGGTGGGTTTCGCCAAGGCCGGGCGCCTGATGGACCTGATGGAATCGCGCGGTGTCGTGGGTCCTTCCGAGGGCTCCAAGGCCCGCGATGTGCTGGTCAAACCCGATGACCTGCCGGCCGTGCTGGCCGCCATGCGCGGGGACGACGCGACCAGGCACCAGGCCAGCGCCGCTGAACAGGCATTGGTTGATGAAGCCAACCACACCCATGCGGCACCGGTTGACCTGGTGGCCGAGGACCTTGAATCACGCGCCCAGGCCGTCGACTACTTCGACGGCGACGATGATGACGCGGGCGAAGACGCCTGGAACCTGACAGGAAGATAGTTGATGACACATCCCGCCAGCGGCGAGCAACCGGTCCCGACCCTGAATATCGCCAATGTGCTGACCACGCTGCGCATCATCATGGTGCCCTTCTTCGTCTGGGCACTGCTGGCGGACAACTCCGAGCAAGGCCTGTGGCGTTGGGTGGCCGTGGCGATCTTCGCCGTGGCCATGTATACCGACAAGCTCGACGGCGACCTGGCCCGCAACCGCGGGTTGATCACCAACTTCGGCAAGATCGCCGACCCGATCGCCGACAAGTTACTCACCGGCTCGGCCCTGGTGGTCTTCTCGATTATCGCCGAACTGCCCTGGTGGGTGACCATCACCATCCTTGTCCGCGAATGGGGCATCACCCTGTTGCGCTTCGCGGTAATCCGCTACGGTGTGATTGCCGCGGATATGGGCGGAAAGATCAAGACCGTGTTGCAGGCCGCGGTCATCATCCTCTACCTGCTTCCGTTCACGCACACCATCGACTGGCTGCATACCGTGGCCTGGTACCTGATGCTGCTGACGGTCGCGGTGACGGTGCTGACCGGACTGGACTACATCTTCAAGGCCGCCAAGCTGGTACTTGCCGCAGGCCGCACCGCAAAGGAGTAACCCGATGCCCCGAGATCTCGCCGCCGAGGTAGTCCAGCGCGCAGTGGCCGCAGGTCGGCAACTGGCAACCGCCGAATCGTTGACCGCCGGACAGATCAGTGCGACGCTGGCCACCGTTCCCGGGGCTTCTGCGGTCCTGCGCGGGGCAGTGGTGAGCTACTCCTCGGAGGTCAAGGTCTCCCTGCTCGGGGTTCCCCGCGGGCTGCTGGAATCCAAAGGCTCCGTGGACCCCGAAGTCGCCCGACTCATGGCCACCGGTGCGCGCCGGGCCTGCGGGGCGGATATCGCGGTCTCGGCTACCGGGGTGGCCGGACCTGCGGCCCATGATGGCAAATCGGTGGGCACCGTTTTCATCGGCTGGGCCAGCGCGGCCGGGTCCGGGGCGGTGGAACACCACTTCGTGGGGGACCGGGACAAGATCCGGGCACGGTCCACTCAGGCGGCTCTTCAACAGCTGCTTGTCATTCTGGACCAAGAAAATTCACAGTAAGGCCCGTCATACTTGGTTATCGGAACACATAACGCAACAGTTCCGATTAATTGCCTGATGATGTGGCTTTCGTCGCATTCGATTGATTAGGGTAAAGGTACCGGGAACAAAATCCCGACCGGCACCGTTGAACAAGATGTCGGGTCAACAACTTGACCCGGGTCTGGAAAAGACCAATTATGAGGACCCCAGGAGCAGAGGCTACACACATGGTTAAGCAACCCGTAACGGTCAATGGAGTTGTCCGTTGGCGCGACATGGGCCAACCAGCCGAAGTCCAGCGCGAGAAGGAGGAGCACAAAATGGTAGTACTCCGTCACGAAATCGGCGATGTCCTCCGTGATATCCGCCAGCGCCAGGGCCGCACCCTACGCGAGGTTTCGCACAGCGCCCGTGTCTCCCTTGGCTATCTCTCGGAAGTCGAACGCGGCCAGAAGGAAGCATCCAGCGAGTTGCTCTCTTCGATCTGCGTGGCTTTGGAGGTCCCGCTGTCATTGATGTTGCGTGAGGTTTCCGATCGCATCGCCCTGGCTGAGGGAATCGCCATCCCGGACACCATTCCATCCGAGCTGTCCAGCGAGTTCGGTACCGAGTTGCCCGAGCGCTTCAACAAGCCTTTGGCTTCGGCATCCAGCTAGGACCCCAACTACTTCGAATCATCCCAGGACTCCCGCCACAAGGCGGGGGTTCTGCGGTGTTTAATGGGAGAATGGCAAGGTGCGATTGAGCGATTTTTGGCGGAACATGGATCATGAATTCGGCCCACGGTATTCACGGGTGCTGGCCGATACGCTGGCGCTGTCCGAATTCAACTCCCTGAATGCCACCGAAGCACTGGATCGAGGAGTGCCGCCCCGTGATGTCTGGCAGGCAGTCTGCAGGGCGCAGGATGTGCCGCCGGAGCGGTGGCTGGGACCGGATATCGAAATCAAGGAATAAGTTCCCGGCGTGTTCGAAGCCAATGACATTGCATTCGAATACCTGTTCGGATAGCGTAGTTCTCGTGCACATAGCGAGGCACGCGAAGTTTTCCACTTTTGGATCCATCGAATCCAAAATGTCGGAGTGCCGTCGTACTGTCGAGGGCAGTAAGACGAATATCGATAGGCATACACCACGTAGCCACGACGACTAAAGGTGAACCATGGCAGCAAAGAATGATCGCGAAAAGGCGCTCGAATCCGTCCTAGGCCAGATTGACAAGCAATTCGGCAAGGGTTCGGTTATGCGTTTGGGTGATGACACCCGTGCGCCTATTGAAGCCATCCCCACCGGTTCGGTCGCCTTGGACGTGGCGCTGGGCATTGGTGGACTGCCGCGTGGCCGCGTGGTGGAGATCTATGGTCCGGAATCCTCGGGTAAGACCACCGTGGCCCTGCACGCTGTTGCCAGCGCGCAGCGCGCCGGTGGCATTGCGGCCTTCATCGACGCGGAGCACGCACTGGATCCGGAATACGCCAAGAAGCTCGGCGTGGATACCGATGCACTGCTGGTTTCCCAGCCGGACACCGGTGAGCAGGCGCTGGAAATCATGGACATGCTGGTTGGTTCCGGCGCCCTGGACATCATTGTCATCGACTCGGTGGCGGCGTTGGTCCCACGCGCCGAAATCGAAGGCGAAATGGGCGATAGCCACGTGGGCCTGCAGGCCCGACTCATGTCCCAGGCACTGCGTAAGATCACCGGCCGGCTCTCGGCGTCGAAGACCACCGCCATCTTCATCAACCAGTTGCGTGAAAAGATCGGCGTGTTCTTCGGCAGCCCGGAAACCACCACCGGTGGTAAGGCGCTGAAGTTCTATGCCTCGGTGCGCTTGGATATCCGGCGTATCGAAACTCTGAAGGAGGGCGCCAACCCGGTGGGTAACCGCACCCGCGTGAAGGTTGTCAAGAACAAGATGGCTCCGCCTTTCAAGCAGGCGGAATTCGACATCCTCTATGGGGTGGGTATTTCCCGCGAGGGCAGCCTGATCGACATGGGTGTCGAGCACGGACTGGTCAAGAAGTCCGGGGCCTGGTTCACCTATGACGGCGACCAGTTGGGCCAGGGCAAGGAGAATGCCCGTCGTTTCCTGAAGGACAACCCGGATCTGGCCAATGAGCTGGAGCTGCAGATCAAGCAGAAGCTGGGCATCGTTGAAATGCCCGAGGTTGAGGCGGACGACACCGAGGGTCTGCGCGTCGTCGAAGGCGAGTAACAGTGCCCCCACGCAGTCCACACGGCGCCAGGTCCGGAAGGAATTCCGGACCCGGCGCCGAGCGCGTATCCGCAGAGTTCTACGGTGATCCGGATGAAATGCCGGACTGGGCGAAACCGGAGTCGGAGGACCGCGAAGGGACAGCGACCGCCGAACCGCACCGAGCGCGGAGAAGCCCGTCAGTGCAACATCGAGGTACGCTATCCGCCCCCGAGCCGGCGACCGCGCAGGATACTGCACCGCCAACGGTCGAGGACCTGCGCGCCTCCATGCAGCAGATCCTTGAAACCCCCGCGACGAAACGCAAACCCGAGAGGAAACGTGCGGCGAAACGGCCGAGCAAGGCCGAACGGGTTGCGGCCGAGACTGAAGAGCTGGATGAAGACCAGTGGCGTGAAAAGGCCCGTGGAATCCTGCTTCGCCAGTTGACCGCGAGCGACAAATCCGCCAAGCAGCTCAAGGACAAGTTGCTTGAGAAGGAATGCCCGGAAGACATTGCCGAGGAAGTCATTCAACGATTCATCGACGTGGATCTGGTCGATGATGAGAAGTTCGCCAATGCCTGGGTGCGTGCCCGTACCCGCACCCGCGGTTTAGCCCGGGGAGCGCTGAAGCACGAACTGCGATCCAAGGGCATCGACGATGAGATCGCCCAAATGGCCCTGGATCAGGTCGATGACCAGGACGAGGAAGAACGCGCCCGTGAACTGGTCCGGGCTAAGCTACGCCCGGAATCCATGGGGCTGGATCGTGACAAGGCGCTACGCCGGCTGGTCGGCATGCTCGGACGCAAGGGCTATAACGGATCACTGGCCTTTAAGGTTGCCCGCGAGGAATGGGACGCCCGGTTCCGGGAATGACGTCCCCAGCAGCAAATACCCGGAGAGAGCGGCCAGCGCAGGTGTCCTGGCGGGTAGGAGCTCAGTGCCATTGCCACCATGGGCGATGACCATAAACGGGCGCCTGGAGCTTTTTCCTCACCATATGCAAAAGCGAACGCAGGAAGCGGCTAGTCCTTCCCGTCCTAGGCATGCCTTCGTTTCGGCAACCCCGAATTTTCGGTAATCTGGAGGGGTGACTGAGCTAGCGTCGAAGACCCCAACCGATCCCGAAAACGTGCAGCGTACCTACGAGGTACGCACCTTCGGGTGCCAGATGAACGTGCATGATTCCGAACGTCTATCCGGTTTGCTGGAGGATGCCGGACTGAGCCGCAAAGCGGAGCAGGCTGGCAGTGAAGTGGCCGATGTGGTGGTCTTCAATACCTGCGCAGTGCGCGAAAACGCGGATAACAAGCTTTACGGGAATCTTGGCATCCTCAAGGCGGTGAAAGCCGAACGTCCCGGGATGCAGATCGCCGTGGGCGGGTGCCTGGCCCAGAAGGACCGAGACACCATCATCAAGAAGGCGCCCTGGGTGGATGTGGTGTTCGGAACCCACAATATCGGTTCGCTGCCGACCTTGCTGGCCCGCTCGGCCCACAACCAGCAAGCCGAGCTGGAGATCCTTGAATCACTGGATGTCTTTCCATCAACCTTGCCTACCCGTCGCGAATCCGTATACGCCGGGTGGGTGTCGATTTCGGTGGGTTGCAACAACACCTGTACGTTCTGCATTGTTCCGTCGTTGCGGGGCAAGGAACGGGACCGTCGTCCCGGGGAGATCCTGGCCGAGATCCAGGCGCTGGTTGATGATGGGGCAATCGAGGTCACCTTACTGGGACAAAACGTGAACTCCTACGGGGTGGAGTTCGGTGATCGGCTGGCCTTCGGCAAGTTGTTGCGGGCCTGCGGGGACATCGAGGGACTGGAACGCGTTCGGTTCACCAGCCCCCACCCGGCCGCCTTTACCGATGATGTCATCGACGCCATGGCCGAAACACCGAACGTCATGCCGCAGCTGCATATGCCGCTGCAGTCCGGCTCGGACAAGATGCTCAAGGACATGCGGCGTTCCTACCGGTCCAAGAAGTTCCTGGGCATCCTGGACAAGGTACGTGAGCGCATCCCCCATGCAGCCATCACCACCGACATCATCGTAGGCTTCCCCGGGGAAACCGAAGAGGACTTCCAGGCGACCCTTGATGTCGTGGAAGTTTCCCGTTTCTCCTCGGCCTACACCTTCCAGTACTCCAAACGCCCGGGGACCCCGGCGGCCACCATGGAGAACCAGTTGCCCAAGGCCGTGGTGCAGGAACGCTATGAGCGCCTGACCGCCTTGCAGGACCGGATCGCCAAGGAGGAGAACGCCAAGCAGCTGGGGCGCACCGTAGAGGTCATGGTCACCGAGCAGTCCGGCCGCAAGGCGGAAGAGACCCACCGTCTGGCCGGTCGGGCCCGGGACCAGCGGCTGGTGCATTTCTCGGTTCCCGAGGGCGCCGAAACCCCTCGACCCGGTGACTTGGTCACCCTGCCGATCACCGAAGTGGCAGCCTTCCATCTGGTTTCCGATCCCAGTGCGCAGCAGTATGCGCTGCGCCGCTCACGGGCCGGGGACGCCTGGGACCGGTCCCAGGCCGAAAGCTGTGGGGTGCCGAGCACCGGTAACAGCAGCGCCGTGGGCAAGACCAACCTGGGTATGCCGACGCTGAAGGTGCGCAGCTAAGTCCATGGAGCCCTCGAAACTGCCGCTGATCGCAGTGGTTGGGCCCACCGGCACCGGAAAATCCGACCTGGCGATCGCCCTGGCCCGGACGCTGGACGGGGAAATCGTTAACTCCGACGCGTTGCAGTTCTATCGGGGCATGGACATCGGCACCGCCAAACTTGCGCCGGAAGAACGCGGCGGCATCGACCACCACTTGCTGGACATCATGGAGGTGACCGAGGAGGCCTCGGTCGCGCAGTTCCAGACCCAGGCGCGGACCTGCTTCGAACAGATCAGGTCCCGCGGCAGGGTACCGGTGCTGGTGGGAGGGTCCGGACTGTATGTGCGTGCCGCCCTGGACATCATCGACTTCCCGCCCACCGACCCGGCCGTACGGCAACGGCTCGAAGCCGAGGTTGAACGGCATGGCGAAGCGCCGCTACGGTCGCGGCTGGCCGCAGTCGACCCCATCTCCGCGGGCCGGAAACTGGATTTGCGCCGGACCATTCGTGCAGTGGAAGTGTACGAGATCTCCGGCAGGGCCTTCAGCTCCTTCATGCCCGAACGCCGGTACTTCCAGCCGGCCATCCAAATCGGATTGAACCTGGACCGCACGTTATTGCACGGGCGCTTGGCGGCCCGGGTGCACCGGATGGATGAACAGGGCCTGGAAACCGAGGTGCGGGGACTGATCCCCGCAGGACTGCGTACCGGCAGGACCTCATCAAGGGCCATCGGCTACCAGCAATACCTGGATTTCATCGACGGGAAACTGACCCGGGAATCGGCTATTGAAGCCACGGTCATCGCCACCCGCAAGTTCGCCCGACGCCAGATTACGTGGTTCACCGCAGATGACAGAGTCACTTGGCTGGACCCCACCGAAGATGGAATCATTGACCGCGCGCTGGAACATATCCAGCAGGGAACCATCCACAGCTAAGGACAGAACCGCATGGCCCTTGAACCGCTTGATCAGCTCACCGGATTGTCCTATGCCAAAGGCCACGCCACAGGCAACGACTTCGTGATGCTCGCGGACCCGGAAGGGAACTTGGACCTGCAATCCGTGCACGTTGCCGCCCTGGCGGATCGGCATTTCGGCTTGGGCGCCGATGGGGTGATCCGTGCCGTACCCACCGGCAGGGTCCCGGATTATGCCTACCAGCTCGACCATGATCCGGAAGCCTACTGGTTCATGGACTACCGCAACGCCGACGGTTCCATTGCGGAGATGTGCGGTAACGGGGTGCGCCTCTTTGTGCACTTCCTGGTCAAGGAGCAGCTGGTGGAGCTCCCGGTGGGTGGCTCCCTGCGGATGGGAAGCCGTGCCGGAATCAAGGAAGTGACCCGTCTGGAGAACGGCTACGCCGTCAACCTCGGGCCGTGGGGATTGGTCCACGCCGAGCAGGCCGCAGCCACCTCGTTGGACAGTACGGTGAAGGTTGCGGGCTGGGAGCAGGCCCGCCCTGCACTGTCGATCACCATGGGCAACCCGCACACCGTCGTTGCCTTGGCCGAGCTGGCCGAGTTGGATGACCTGGATCTGGTGCACCTACCAGAGGTCAGTCCGGTGCCGGAGAACGGGACAAATGTCGAATTCGTTGTTCCCGCCGAACCTCTGGTCAGCGAGGGGACCGGACACGTGAGAATGCGGGTGCATGAGCGCGGCGTGGGGGAGACCCTCTCCTGCGGTACCGGAGCCTGCGCCGCTGCGGCCGCTGTGCGCTACTGGGCGCGGACCACCGCTGTGATCGATGACTGGGTGGTCAATATCCCCGGCGGGCAGGTCGGGGTTGCCTTCCGAAAAAACGCGGATGGGACCGAGGACGTGGTGCTGTCCGGGCCGGCGCAACTAGTGGCACGAGGGACCCTGTCCCCGGAGTAGGCGCGTGTACGTTCAAGATATCAATGTAGGATATCCGGATTGCGCGCGGGCCTAATGCCCGGGCCGGGAGACCTTGAGGATGCGGAACCCCTTGGAGCTGGTCTCACGGGTGACGCTCCAGCTCGCAGGCAATTGGCCAACGAGCCACTTCTGCAAGGAGTCACTACCCAGGTTCTTCTGCACGACCATCCAGGCTTCGCCGCCCGGTGCCAGTCGTGGCAACCACAGCAACAGCAGCTCATGCAGTGCATCCTTGCCCACCCTGATGGGCGGATTGGACCAAATGGTATCGAACTGCACGTCCGGGTCGATCTCCTGCGGACGAGCCACCCGCAGGTTGCCCAATCCAAGGGACTGGGCATTCAGGCGCGCCAATTCGATCGAACGCTCATTGACCTCAACACCGTACACGGTACCTTCTGGATTCTGCAGGGCAGCGGTCATGGCAATGGGCCCCCAACCGCACCCGATATCCAGAACAGTGCCACGCGGCGCTGGAACATGTTCCAGAAGGACCGCCGTACCTTTATCCAAACCGGTAGGGGAGAAAATCCCCGAGGCGGTCTGGACATCGAGGGATCGGCCATTGAGCTCCACCGAAATGGTGCGCCGTTCATCGGCGGAGGCTGGGGTGGCGCTGAAATAGTGATCCGAACTCATAAGGGAAGGTTATCCCGTGCGCCCGACCGGCAACAAACGTTGTGGTGTACGCGATATATGCAGGGTCCCCGATGACTGATAGAGTTTTCCCTATGACTCTGATTTTCGCCTAATCCCGTCCAGCACGGTAACCCACGGATCCCGCCGCATCTTCGGGCGCTGTTTCACGCGCCAACGGCCTGGATGATCCTCGGGCGAAAACAGGTCTTTATCCTTGAGAACCCGGCCAGGGCTCTCGCTGACAGGGCCCCGCTACCCGCTCGTTCCCAGTGTGTTGCCGTATCCATCTCCAGCAGGCCAACAGCATGAGAGGACTTCCATGCCAAAACACACACATCATTCCCGTGGCACATCGCCAACCGGGGGTGCCGAGCACTATTCTGGAATATACAGCACTTCAAAGGGGAACATGACCAACACCGAGCCGAACGAGAACGACCTGCCACTGGATGAGCAGCAGATCCAGTCCGCCATCGAACGCATCCTGGCCGCAGACAGCCAGCAGGCACCGGCCACGCATCGATTCGTTGGCGAGGAGGATGACCACATCTTCACCAACCGTGCGACCGCACTGGACAACTTCGTACAGGAGCACACCGAATTCGATGGCTTCCAGGAAGATCTGGCCGATCGTCGGGCGCTGCGTCGTGTAGCTGGTCTATCGACCGAGCTCGAGGACGTCACCGAGGTCGAAAACCGCCAACTGCGCCTGGAGCGTGTGGTACTGGCCGGGATCTGGACCGACGGGTCCGCCATCGATGCGGAAAACTCCCTTCGCGAGTTGGCTGCTTTGGCCGAAACCGCTGGCTCGGAGGTGCTTGATGGATTGGTCCAGCGCCGCCTGAAGGCTGACCCCAGCACATACCTGGGGTCGGGGAAGGCCGAGGAACTACGCGGTATTGTTGCCGAAACCGGGGCCGACACCGTCATCGTTGACGATGAGATCTCCCCGTCGCAACGTCGTGCCCTGGAAGACATCGTCAAGGTCAAGGTCATCGACCGGACCGCACTGATCCTTGACATCTTCGCCCAGCATGCCCAGTCGCGTGAGGGCAAGGCGCAGGTGGAACTGGCCCAGCTGGAATACCTCCTGCCCCGCCTGCGTGGTTGGGGTGACTCGATGTCCCGGCAGGCAGGTGGCCGTGTAGGCGCCGCCGGTGGAGGTATCGGATCGCGCGGCCCGGGTGAAACCAAGATCGAAATGGACCGGCGGCGCATTCGCGACCGGATGGCCAAGCTACGTCGCCAGATCAAGGGCATGAAGCCGGCCCGTGAAGCCAAGCGTGCCAACCGCAAGCGCAACGAGGTCCCGTCGGTGGCGATCGCCGGATATACCAACGCGGGCAAGTCCTCGTTGCTCAACCGCCTGACCAACGCCGGGGTGCTGGTTGAGAACGCGCTCTTCGCCACCCTGGATCCCACGGTTCGCCAGTCCGAGACCACCGACGGGTTGACCTATACGCTGGCCGACACCGTCGGGTTCGTGTCGAACCTGCCTACCCAGCTGGTGGAGGCCTTCCGCTCCACGCTGGAGGAAATCGCCGACTCTGACCTGATCCTGCACGTCGTGGATGCCTCGCACCCGGATCCGGAAGGACAGATCGCTGCTGTGCGCAAGGTCCTGACCGAGGTGGATGCCATGCACATCCCGGAAATCATCGTATTGAACAAGGCCGATGTGGCCGATCAGTTCGTGATTGAGCGGATCCGCAACCGGGAGTCGAATTGCGTGGTGGTTTCGGCCTATACGGGTCAGGGCATCGAGGAGCTGCTCGGGAGGATCAGTGCCTCGATCCCGCGCCCGGACATCCAGCTCGAAGTCCTCATCCCGTATGGGCGCGGAGACCTGGTGGCCAAACTGCACCAGGCCGAAGCCGAGATCCTGGATAGTGAACACCTGGAAAACGGAACCCGCATGATCGTCAAGGTCCGCAAGTCGTTGGCTGCGGAGTTGGAGCAATACAACATTCATGGATAAGCAGCAGCAGGCGCTGGACCTCCTGGAAGCGGCGGTCACCGCAATGGGTGGCCAAAGCCGAACTGGTCAACAGGAAATGGTTCGTCAGGTGGTCCGCTCGCTGGAGGAAGAGGAGCACTTGCTGGTGCAGGCTGGCACCGGTACCGGCAAGTCCATGGGCTACCTCATTCCGGCGCTGGCCCACGCACAGACGTCGGCCAAACCGGTGATAGTCTCCACCGCGACCCTCGCCCTGCAATCGCAGATTGTGGGCCGGGATGTCCCGCGCCTGCTCGCGGCCCTGAAAGGCAAGTTGGCACGCCCCATGGACGTGTCCCTGCTGAAAGGGCGTTCCAATTACCTCTGCCAATACAAGCTTGGCGGCGGGTACCCGGACGATGAAGGCACCTTGTTCTCCATGGACGACGCCCCGGCCCCCGGCCAGATGTTTTCGCCACTGGCCACCGAAGTCATGAAGCTGCGCGAATGGGCCGAGGAAACCGAATCCGGGGATCGTGATGAGCTGGTCCCCGGGGTCTCGGACAAGGCCTGGCGCCAGGTTTCGGTCTCCGCCATGGAATGCCTGGGATCCCAGAAATGCCCGATGGCTGACGAGTGCTTCTCCGAGATGGCGCGTGCCCATGCCGCCGAGGCCGATGTGGTGATCACCAACCATGCGCTGTTGGCGGTCTCCGCCTTCGAGGGATTGTCGGTACTCCCCGATTTCGACGTGGCTATCATCGATGAGGCACACGAATTGCAGGATCGGGTGACCTCCTCGGTCGCCAGCGCACTGTCCCCACGCACCGTGCTGACCGCGGCCGGATCCATGAAACGGCACTGCGCGATGAACGTGGATGAACTGGTCAACGCCGCCAACCGGCTGGACAAATCGCTGTCTGGCCAGGCCACGGGGCTGTTGGAGCGCGGCCTGGATGAGGCAACGGGAATCGCGTTGAACGATATCGCCGAGCAGGCGCGGCTGGCCCTGTCCCTGTCCAAACCGGAATCCGGGGACCCAGTCGACGGCGGACGGCAGACCGCACGTTCCCAGATGCAGGCGGTCCTGGACGATTCTTTGCGGATGCTGGAACACGAAGAACGCCGAGAGGTCATCTGGACCTCACGGCCTCGCGAATTCGTCGAGGGCCGCGGATATGTGGAAGCCGATGAGTCCCAGCCCGCCACCTTGAATGTCGCCCCGCTGTCCGTGGCGGGGAAACTTCGTGAAGGGCTCTTCGACGGGCGCACGGTGATCCTGACCAGTGCCACGTTGGCTATCGGTGCCCAATTCGATTCCGTGGCCGGTTCGCTGGGACTGATCGGGCAGGGGGCACCTTCCTGGCAGGGTATCGACGTGGGCAGCCCGTTCGATTACCCAAAGCAGGGGATCCTCTACGTGGCCAAGCACCTGCCCAAGCCCGGCCGCCAACTGAGCGCCGAAACACTGGACGAGATCGAGGACCTGATCGAGGCATCCGGGGGTGGTGCGCTGGTGTTGTTCACTTCCCGGCGTTCGGCCGAGGAAGCCGCGGCAATCCTGAGACCCAAGCTCGACGTACCGATCCTGTGCCAGGGAGAAGCCAGCATGAAGTCGCTGGTTGCCGACTTCAGTGCCGACAGGGATTCCTGCCTCTTCGGCACCATGACCCTCTGGCAGGGGGTGGATGTGCCGGGGGACTCCTGCCGCCTGGTCATCATCGACAAGATCCCGTTCCCTCGACCCGACGACCCGATCGCCAAGGCGCGTACCCAGGATATCGCCCGTCACGGCGGCAACGGCTTCATGCAGGTTTCGGCATCTCATGCGGCGGTACGCTTGGCCCAGGGCGCCGGTCGCCTGATCCGTTCGGTCAACGACAAGGGCGTGGTGGCGGTCCTCGACTCGAGGATGGCCACCGCCCGGTACGGCAGCTACCTGAAGGCCTCGTTGCCGCCGATGTGGCCGACCCCGGACAAGAAGGTCATCACCGGGGTACTGAAACGGATGAACCCCAATAAGTAGCCGGTCCACGGTAAGACCCGCCGGTAGCGGAAGGAACAGCCGATGACAGGTTCCTGGGAAACGCGGGCCGCAGCCGCCGCGGATGAGGTCCATAGCCAATTCGGCCACCGGTTGCCGGGCCTGCCAGGAACCTGGATCGGTGCGCTGCACCCGCGGGACAGTGAGAGCGCGGAACAGACCCCACCCGCACGGCTTCGGGCAAAGCTGAAGGCTCCCATCGCGGAATGGCATTACTGGTGGCAGGCCCACTATCTTGATGCGATCTGCGATACCGGATTCCGAAAGCTCCACCGTGGCGAGCCTGCAGCAGCGCGTCACGAGGCGATGCTTGGGGAACAGCTGCTGCGGGGAATCCGGCTGCGGAACCTGGGACGGTTCCCCAACTACTTCTATGACGACATGGCCTGGCTCGCGCTGTCCAGCTTCCGCCTTAACCGGTTGTCCGCCCAGGTGCGCGGGCGACCGTCTCGTTTGGCCGGCACCGCACAAAAAACACTGACACGGCAACTTCATCGCGCTGGTGACCAGGTGCTTGGGGGAGGGCTGTACTGGTCACGCCAGCGTGCCTTCAAGAACACCCCGGTCAACGCCCCAGCGGCCCTGCATTTTGCCAGGATCGGCGAACACGACCGGGCCAGGGAACTGGTCGACTGGCTACGGGGACGGCTTTTCGACAGTGATCTGGGCCTGTATCTGGACGGAATCCACCTGGAGACCAATGGTCCTCGACTGGATCACAGGCTTTTCACCTACAACCAGGGGCCGATCATCGGTGCGCTGCTGGAGCTGGGCTCACCAGAGGACCTGGAACAGGTCGCCGATCTGATCGAGGCGGTGGCGCAGCACATGTACACCGGTGGACAGGGGCTCAGATTGGAATACGGCGGAGATGGAAACCTCTTCACCGGAATCCTGTGCCGTTACCTTGTCCTGGCGGCCAATGACCGGCGGCTGCCTCCGCCGGCGCGCACACTGTCCGGAACCATGGTCAGGGAAACCGCGGAACGAATAGCGGGGCAGGTCCCTTCGCTGCTATCCGCCGCAATCCAGCGGTGGAGTCTGTTCAACGCCGCCGCATCGTTGCCCCGCGTGTAAGCCCGCCCCGGGCAGGGTGGCAGACAACGGGACGCGCCCAGAGCGTCCTTTGCCGGCCGCCCGGCGCCCGATCGGGTCTAGAGCGAACGCATGACCGAAACCACTTTGCCCATGATGGTGGCGCTATCGCCCAGGATGGGTTCGTAGCGCGAGTTCTGCGGTAGGAGCCAGGTGTGGCCATCACGTTGGCGGAAGGTCTTGACCGTGGCTTCCTCATCCAGCAGCGCGGCGACGATATCGCCGTTCTCCGCGGTCTGCTGCCGGCGCACCACTACCCAGTCGCCATCGCAGATCGCTGCATCAACCATTGAGTCTCCAGAAACCCGCAACATGAACAATTCCCCATGGCCCACCAGCTGGCGTGGCAAGGAGAAGACGTCTTCGACGCTTTGTTCCGCGAGGATCGGTCCACCGGCCGCGATGCGTCCGACAAGTGGCACCATGGTGGTGTCTGCTGAGGAGCTCAGCTCAATGACCTTGCTGTCATCAACCGGCTTGGCGCTATCCTCGATCACCTTCTCGGTTGCTTCACCATCGTCATTCAGCTGAAGAGGCAGCAGGATCTCCATGGCGCGTGGCCGGCGGGGATCCTTTCGGATGTACCCCAGCTTCTCCAGCTGGCCCAACTGGTGGGTGACCGAGGAAAGGCTGGCCAAGCCGACGGAGTCGCCAATCTCACGCATCGAGGGCGGATAGCCGTTCTTGCCGATCGCCCGCTGGATGGTCTCCAGGATCTTCTTCTGCCGGATGGTCAGCGACCGAGCATTGGCACGCGGTGTGCGTTGTGATGCTGACATGTGATTTCTGCCTTCCCTAGCGTTCGTCTTTCCAACTGAGCGCTCAAACTGTCGGTGCCGGGTGTTGTGATGTTCCCATGCTCGGTTTACTTCGAAATCTTAGTAGATTTCGAGTGATCTTTCAAAGATTTGTTCGAATTGTCTGGACAAGTGTCGCCGGGCTCTGTTAGAAAAGATGTACTAGATCCGAACATCTGTTCGAATGAACTGTTCGAATGTTAGAAACTCACAGCATGTCCGACTTGAGAGGAGATCGACCATGGCCACAACGTCCTTGGATAAAGATCAGAACAGTGCGCCTATGCGAATCCGGCTCAATCGCCGGGGTTGGGTGGTCCTGGTGGGGGTGCCGGTATTCCTGCTGGCCTTGGCCGGAACCTTGCTCGTCACCATGTTCAGCAATTCGGTAATGGCCTCGGCCTATGAGCCGGTGGGTGTGCAGACTGTTGAAGTCACCGTGTTGCCTGGCGATACGCTCTGGGGGTTGGCCAGTGAATTCGCCGAAGGGTACGACGTGGACTCGGCGGTGCGCTACATCGGCGAAATGAATTCCCTGGAAGGGGCTACCCTGCAAGCGGGCCAGACCCTGCAGATTCCCGTGCTCGACCAGCCGTAGTCCCGGTACTTTATTACCGGTAGGAGCGTCACTGATTCACTGCCAGCGACGGCTCCAGCATAGAATTGCTACGTGAAAGACCGCAGTGAACTGTTAAGTCAGCTGCCCTTGCGTGAGAATCTCCGCGGGCTCTCCCCTTATGGTGCTCCCCAAATTGACGTACCGATCCAGCTGAATGTCAATGAGAACACCCATCCGCTGCCACCAAGCGTGGTAGATGCGATCGCCCAGGAAGTGGCGAAGGCAGCGGCAACACTGAATCGCTATCCAGACCGTGAGTTCACGCAATTGCGCGAACTGCTTGCAGAGTACCTCGGACATGGATTGAGCGCAGAACACATCTGGGCCGCCAATGGCTCGAATGAAATCCTGCAACAAATTCTGCAGGCCTTCGGGGGACCTGGCCGTAGCGTGATGAGCTTCGTGCCGACCTACTCCATGTATCCGCTGCTGGCCAGTGGCACCGATACCGCATTCATCGCCGGCACCCGAGCCGAGGACTTCTCCCTCAGCGCTGAATCAGCTGCCGCGCAGGTGCGGGACCACCGACCGAATCTCGTGATCCTCTGTTCGCCGAACAACCCCACGGGTACCGCTTTGGGCCTGGACGTCATCGAGGCGGTCTATGAAGCCGCCAGTGAACACGGGGCCATGGTGATCGTGGACGAAGCCTACGCCGAGTTCTCCCTGGCTGGAACCAAATCGGCGTTGGGGCTGTTGCCCGGACGCCAGCGCCTGATCGTCACCCGGACCATGTCCAAGGCCTTCGCTCTGGCCGGCGCACGTCTGGGATACCTGGCCGCCGCACCGGAAGTCAGTGACGCGATTCGACTCGTCCGCCTGCCCTATCACCTCTCGGCTGTCACCCAGGCCACCGCGATTGCGGCGTTGAAGAACGTTGATGCGTTATTGGCCGAGGTGGAACAGATCAAGACCCAACGCGACCGGATTGTGACCCGGCTGAAGGATCTGGGTCTCAACCCATCGGTCAGTGATTCCAACTTCGTCTTCTTCGGGGGACTGGAGGATCCCGAGGCGATTTGGCAGGGACTGCTTGAGGCGGGGATCATTGTGCGTAACAACGGGATTCCTGGCACCCTGCGCGTGACCGCCGGAACCGAGTCGGAAACCACCGCCTTCCTTGATCGGCTCACCGAGCTGCTTGAGTCCGCGAAATAGCCAACTGCCAGAAGCTAGCGAAGGAATGACATGTCTGCCGAATCATTGGGTGCCCGCCGTGCCCGCATGGAACGCGTGACGAGCGAATCGTCGGTGTTCGTTGAATTGGATCTGGACGGCACCGGCCAGTCGGAGATCAGTACCCAGGTGCCGTTCTTCGACCACATGCTCACCGCACTGTCCAAGCACTCGCTGATTGACCTGACCGTGCGCGCCACGGGCGACGTCCATATTGACGTGCACCACACCGTGGAAGACACCGCCATCACCCTCGGCGAGGTCCTACGCACTGCCCTGGGAAACAAGGCCGGCATCCGGCGCTTCGGCACCGCCTACGCGCCCCTGGACGAGGCCCTGGCCCGGGCCGTGGTGGACATCTCCGGTCGCCCGTACCTGGTGCACGGTGGGGAGCCGGACGGACAGGAATACCACCTGATCGGTGGGCACTTCACCGGTTCGATGACCCGCCACGTTTTTGAATCGCTGACCTTCCACGCGCAGATTTGCGCCCATATCGAGGTGCTCTCCGGTCGCGATCCGCACCACATCGTCGAGGCCCAGTTCAAGGCCCTGGCGCGTGCCCTGCGCGAAGCGGTGGAAATCGATCCACGCATGGGTGACCAGATCCCGTCCACGAAAGGTGCGCTGTAGGTGGAAAGGAAGAACGTAGTCGTCCTTGACTACGGTTCGGGCAATGTCCGGTCCGCAGTGCGCGCACTTGAAGCAGCCGGTGCCAACGTTGAACTGACCGCCAACTCCACGTCCATACTGGAAGCGGATGGACTAGTTGTTCCAGGTGTTGGGGCCTATGCTTCGGTCATGGAACAGCTCCAGGCCATCGACGCTCCTCGCTGGATCGGCCGTCGGGTTGCCGGAGGCCGTCCGGTCCTGGGTATCTGCGTTGGGCACCAGGTCTTTTTCGACGAAGGCGTGGAACACGGGGTGCGGACCGCAGGGTTGGCCGAATGGCCCGGCGTCGTGGAACGTTTGGAAGCCGATGTCATTCCGCATATGGGCTGGAATACGATCGCCTCACCGGAAGGCAGCAAACTGTTTGCCGGGATCGAGAACGAACGGTTCTACTTTGTGCATTCCTACGCAGTGCAACAGTGGGAGTTCGATATCACCCAGCCGGCCATGACCGCACCGAAGGTGACCTGGTCCACCCACGGAAAACCGTTCATCGCGGCCGTTGAAAACGGTCCGCTCTCCGCCGTGCAGTTCCACCCGGAAAAGTCCGGTGCGGCAGGAAACCGGTTGCTGCGCAATTGGCTGGAGACGCTTTAATGATTTGGACTATTGTCCTGCTGGGAGTCGGGGCCTTCTTGGCCGGGGGAGCAATTTCGCTGCGCCGCCAGGAAGCCCATATTTCCTGGATCATCACCTGCTGGGCTTTGGCCGCCATGTGTATCGTGGCTGGTTGGGTTCTGACCTTGTAGCCACGCACAGCCATTTCACTACACGTCAAAGGAAAACATGAGCGAGCAAGCGAAACTTGAATTATTGCCGGCCGTCGACATTGCCGGGGGCCAGGCAGTCCGCCTGGTGCAGGGCGAAGCCGGTTCGGAGACCGGCTACGGCGATCCGTTGGACGCGGCACTGTCCTGGCAGTCCCAGGGGGCCGAGTGGCTGCATCTGGTTGACTTGGATGCTGCCTTTGACCGCGGCCACAATACGGATATCGTCCAGCGTATTGCCGAGGAACTGAAGATCAAGGTCGAGCTCTCCGGTGGCATCCGCGATGACATGTCACTGGAACGTGCCCTGGAGTTCGGTGCCACCCGGGTTAACCTGGGGACGGCCGCATTGGAGAATCCTGAGTGGACCGCGCGGGCGATTGACCGCTTCGGGGACAAGATCGCCGTGGGCCTGGACGTGCGTGGCACCACCCTTTCGGGTCGCGGCTGGACCAAGGAAGGCGGCGACCTCTGGGATGTGCTTGCGCGCCTGGAAGATGCCGGATGCGCCCGCTACGTGGTCACCGACGTGACCAAGGATGGCACCCTGCGCGGACCGAACGTCGAGTTGCTACGGGAAATGTGCTCCAAGACGGAGAAGCCAATTGTCGCCTCCGGTGGTATCTCATCCTTGGAGGACCTGCGCGTATTGCGCGAGCTGGTACCGGTCGGTGTGGAGGGCGCAATTATGGGCAAGGCCCTGTACGCGGGCCGTTTCACCCTGGCCGAAGCGCTGGCTGTCGCCGCAGGTGAAGCCTAGAAATAAAGTCAATCCCCGAGGAACCATGGTTCCTCGGGGATTTTTTGCTAGCCAAGCGGTGTTGTTCCCTGTCATCAATGGCTAACTCAATACACTGTCACCTCTCATCCGGGATCCACCCGGGCCTCAGTTCGTCGGCATGATCCGAATGCAAGTGCCACCAGAGGGGAACAACGGCCAAGGGGGAGTCATGCTTCCCCCGGGGCCGTCCGTATCAAGCGACACCCTGATTCCGTATAGGACAGCAATCGCGTGGAACAAACCACTTAGGTGGTCTCTGCCTTGACGGCAAGCACTGGACAGTCGGCTTCAATGAGAATCCGTTGTGCGATACTCCCCATGATCAGTTTCCCGACCCGTGATCGTCGACGAAGTCCGAGGACGATCAGTGAAACATGATGTTCCTGTTCTGCCTGGAGGACGATATCGGCAGCGTCGTGGACGGTTTCCGGCCGTGGAAGAAGCTGAACCGCTGTGTCCGAATCCACCAAGGAATTAAGGTCGATTCCAAGCTGGCCCTCCTGGATCGGGGCCTTGTCAAGGTTGACCACCAGCAGAGATTCCCGGGTTTTCGTGGCTTCGGCAAACGCCCTTCGTACAGCAGCCCGGCCTGCATCGGTGTTGCTATAGCAAACCATGATCGACATTTCTACTCTCCTGTCTTGGTGGGGGTTACTACAGCCACGAGGTCAATAATCCTTGAGGCAGGTCGATCGGCAAGAGTGACGGTAGAACGAGCATCAGGATGAAGAACACCACTGTGTAGATAATGGTGGTCCGCAGCCGGGCCCGAGCCACGATCAGCAAGAAAGCCGGGATGAAAATCGAGATCGCTGCCAGATATCCGACGAGGGCGGTGAGCAGTAGGAATCCGGCCATCCACACGAAGGTGCGGAACGCAAAGGCTGCATCCAAGGTCCACTTGGCACCCCACCCGAACTTGCTCGGTTCGTCGGCAGGAGGTGTCGTTTCGGTTGACCCCCCAGCAGTTGACCCGACGGTGACGAAATTTTCCGCTGCAGTTGGTGTTCCACCAGCTGCGCCAGTCCCACCGGTGGCCAGCAGTAACGGTTCGGCCGGAGCAGTGGAGTAGACCGACGTATTAACCGTGACTCTTTGCAAGCTCTTCAACGACATCTTCCTGGCACGAAGTTCCTGGAACAGGAGCACGGTTGCCATGATGACACCCACCCATCCGACCAGTTGCGGAACGAGTTTTGCCTCAGGTGAGTAAGCCGAGGAGAGCACCAGCGAACCGATGAACATCACCAATAGCACACCCGCCGTGGTCAGGGACCAAATCGAGTTTTTCAGGGGAGCTTCGGCATCTGGGGCTGCAGCAGACTGGGGTTCATCGTCCGAGTTTGCCTTTCGGCGAGTCCGAACCCACTTGAAGACGTTCCAGAGGATCGGCAGGACCAGGATCGCGATGAAGACCATGGTCCCTGGGCGCAACATCCAGTCGAAACCTTCGTAGAGGCTGTCGGTCAGGAAGTAGTAGCGTTCCATGGGGATCGCCAAGACGAAACCGATCAGGAACGGTGCCCGCGGGAATCCTGTCGACTTCAACAGCCAGCCACCGACACCGAGCAGCAACATGACCCACAGGTCTCCGAGCTGGCCACCGTCCTGGAACGAGCCGAGCAGCATCACGACGACCAGGCCGGCTGCGAGAACGGCGAAAGGCACCTTGGTCAACGAGGACAGTGGTCGCACAGTCATAAAGCAGAACAGCGCACCGAGGACGGACGCGATTGCGAAGGACCAGATGATTAGGTACATCAGGTCCAGGTGTTCGTTGATGATGCTTGGACCGGGCTGGATGCCGTAGGTCAGTAACATGCCAAGCAACATGGCCGAAGGCACACCGCCGGGAATGCCGAATAGGAAGGTTGGAATCAGGTCCCCGGCCTCAACCGAGTTGTTCGCGCTTTCCGGCCCGACGATACCCCGGGGATCACCTTTGCCGAACTGGGTCTTGTCCTTGGCCGTGGCCACTGCCTGCCCGTAAGCCAGCCAGGTTCCAGCCGTAGCGCCGACCCCGGGCAGGATTCCGGCCCAAATGCCGATTAACCCACCGCGGATGACCTGGCTCCAATGCGAGAGCCATTCGCGGATTCCCGAACCCCAGCCGCCAGTGACTTCCACTGTCTGGCTATCACCACGACGCTGGCTGGCTCGTGAGGCGATTTCCGCCAGACCGAAGACGCCCAAGGCGACGGCAACCAAGGAAAGACCATCGCCCAGGAACAACGAACCAAAGGTAAAGCGTTCTTCGGCAGTAGTCGGGGCCGTACCAATCATCCCGACCAGCAGGCCCATGAGGCCAGCGGACAGCCCCTTGATCACATTTCCACGGGAAAGTACCGCGGCCAATGCCACGCCGAGTACGGTCAGCATGAACAATTCGGGACTTGCGAACGAAAGAACCAATGGGCGGGCTAGCGGAATGGCGAGTGTCAGGCCGATAGCGCCGATGATGCCGCCTGCCATGGAAGACAAGAACGCCAGACTAAGCGCGCGTTTGGCTTGCCCCTTTCTGGCCATCGAGTAGCCGTCCAGCATGGTGACAGATGCTGAGGCTGATCCGGGTGCCCCGAGAAGCACTGCCGATACCGTGTCGGAGGTGTGAACTACCGCCAGTGCCCCAATGAGCATGGCAAGTGCGGAGGCGGGTTCCATGCCGAAAGTTACCGGCAACAGGATTGCCACCGCAGCGGTTCCCCCCAATCCCGGGATGAGTCCCATCACCAAGCCGGCAACAACGCCGACGAGTAGCATGAGCAGCAGCCCGGGGTCTGTCAATGAGGCCAATGCGGCCATTGCTGAATCCATCATGGTATTCCCCTAGCGGACTTCGATTCCGTAGGAATCCTTGAGCAAGTCCACGACGTAGCTCTTGGTTTCCTCAGTGACGGTGTAGGCTTCTCTGACGCGCTCGGCTAGTTGCTGGTCGGCAACTATGGGATATCCGCCGAGGATGTCCTTTGCCTTATCGTTGAAGTCCTGGTTTTCTGAAAGGTCATGCGAGGAGTGCCGCAGCAACTCGATCGCCTCCGGCGGTGCATCCTTTGGCGCCCACAACCCCTTCTGGTATGTGTAGGTCAAGCCGAGCAGGGTGCGGTAGGCCTCCAGTTTGGGGCCTTCGGCAGGTTGTCCGTGGATTTGTTCATAGGCTTCCACGACGGTGGGAACGTCGGGGAAGTTCGGATCCCTGACAATTTCGCCGTTCTCGTCCAGCTGTCCGAAGGACATCAGCACGGTGGCCGAACCTTCCTCGACTATCGGTCGAACGGCCGAATCGTAGGAGGCAGTCGTGGTGTAGTCGATGTCGACCTCGCCGCGCTGGAGAGCGAGGTTGACCGGTCCGCGCCCCTCGAATCCGAAGGTCGAGGAGATGTCGGCTTCCAACAAGTCGAAGGCTACCAGCGTGGTTAGATCGAGCCCAGTAGCACTGATGCCGCCAAAGACCAAGGGCTTGTCCCGATCCACCAGGTCTGCGGGTTCCTCGATACCAGCGGCGGTCCGGCCGTAGATGACTGCCCCGGTCCCGTTGACCATGATCGGCTCGAGCTGGTCGAAGGAGTAGCGCACGACGTCACGATCCAGCACCCAAGGTACTACCGTTGTTGCCGTGCTGACAAGCAGCTCCGTGCCATCGTCGTTGGCGGTCGCGGCGAAGCGGTTGCTACCGGTAATCCCCTCGCCGCCAGCTTCGTTGATCGGCGCAAAGCCCGGAACACCAGGAATTTGATGTATCAATTCCTGGCCGATGAATCGTGCCCAGGTATCGGTGCCGCCGCCTTCGGCCAACGGGATGACAACTTGCAGGGTCTCGCCGGCGTAGTCGCCGTCTGTGGTGGTTGCCGGTGGGTTGAGCAGCCCGCCGCCAATCAGCGTGGCGCCCAGACCCAAGACCGCGAAAATCGATACCGAGGCTGCGACGGTACGGCGCTTGTGGGGTGCCGGATCGGGCAGCAGGTCCGCGATCTCTTCTTGGATCGCCGGCTCGTCGTGGACGGCTTGCAGGACCCGCAATTGCGTTGCCGTGGAATCGGAGGAGACAGTGACCGGATCGAAGCTCAGGGTTGCCGCGGCCAGTAGCCTGGCCGTACGGGTGGTCCCGACCACCTGGGCATCGTTGATGTCACGCGACCAAGTCTGGATGTCACCAGCGGGGGTTCGCAGCTTCAGCGTGGCACCGGTTTCGCCTGCGGCGGCCTCGGCCACCACGGATCCCGGAACAGCTGCCGCCAGGGTCAGGGCGATGCTACCGGTAATGGCCAATGCAGGATGAGGGGAACCCATGGAAAGCATCATGACGTTGATGTCTGCTGTGCTTCCAGGCTCCGGTGAGGTGACGATGGCGAGCTTCGGAATCGCCCGCTGGGCCGATTCGGCTCTGTCAGCCAATCCCATCGCCACCGCGCCTGCACGGCGGATGGCGTCGAGGCGATCGAGTTCGGCGTGGCATTGAACGGACCAGTTCTCGAAGGAGAAGCGGTCCAAGCGTGCGGTGGCCGCGGAGACCACGACTACCGGGGCGCCTGCGTCGATCAGCGATGCCTGGATTTCCTCGGGTGCGGCATGCTCTTCCCCGGGAATAGCCAGTGTGGTGAGCGGCTCACCACTGGGCAGCAATGCCCCGGTGGTGCCGCCTGCCGGGTTTTCGAACCCGATTTCCACCGCTGTCCCGGGAAACGGCACCCCGGGGATGTAGGTGTCGGCCAAAGGCTCTGCATCCGCAGGGGAGGACATCCGCTCGACCAGGATCTGTGAGGTGTTCGTATTGCGGATGCGAACAGTCGTCACCCCGTCCACGGGGGTGACCCACCCCTGTTCCAGGGCATAGGGTGCTATCACTGCCGAACAGTTTCCGCAGTTGCTACCCCAATCGACAACTGCTTGCTCGATCCCGACTTGAGCGAACGTGTAGTCGACGTCGATGCCGGGTTCGCTGCTCGGGCTGAGGATCACGGCCTTGCTGGTGGTTGAACTGCCACCGCCAACTCCATCGATTTGTCGCGGGTCGGGTGATCCAAAAAGACGAAGGAGCACTTCGTCCAAGGTGAAACCGGGTATCTGCAGCTCACGTCGCTCAAATACCCAGCATTTGCTGGTACCTCCACGCATCCACGTGGCCTTAACTTGTCGTTTGATGGAACTCACCTAATTTTGCCGGGTTCTTGGTGCAACGTGTCAATTGTGACGCCGAGCACTCCTGCTAATAGTTCGATGATCCGGCATACGGGACTTTATTGGTAGTTACAAGTAATTCAGCTACCTATAGTTTTGCTTCAATATCATGTGTTTACTGTTGAGTATCGTCGTGCTCTTCTGAGACAAGGGCGGATGATCCGTGTTCTCGCATGAAAAATTCATTGTAAATCCAGTATCTATTGCGATTCTGAAGTATATTGAAGTTCTGCTGAAAGGTGCTCTCGTGCTCGATATCAAGAGATTGCAAATATTGCTGGCTGTAGTTGAAGGGGGCTCCGTCACTGCTGCGGCCGATGAGCTGTTCTACACGCCCTCTGGTGTCTCGCAACAGCTTCGAAAACTTGAGGAGGAAGTCGGACAGCCCCTATTGCAGCGGCATGCACGTGGAATGATGCCCACGGATGCCGGACATGTCCTGGCTACACATGCCCGCACGATCCTTCGTCAAATGGATGCGGCGGTTTCAGACCTGGATCAACTAGCTGGACTGAAAAGTGGAAGTTTGAGTCTCGGTACCTTTCCCACCCTGGGTAGTTCCTTCATGCCCTTGGTGATCAGTCGTTTCAGGAAGATGTATCCGTCGATCAAACTCGACGTGCGCAGTACGAGATTGCAAGAGCTTGTCGGCTTGCTCTCCCGCGGGGAGATCTCCTTGGGATTGCTGTGGGAATACGAATGGCTCAGGCTGGATCGCGCCGATTTCGAATTGACGACCTTGTTTACCGAGCCCACGGTGCTTGTTGTCGGTGCTGAGCATCACTTTGCCCAGCAGACGGAAATCGATATCGCTGAGGCGGCGAAGGAGCCATGGATTGTCAGGGCCAATGAGCATCCGGTGGCGGAACTTTTGCAGCGCACCTGTAACGCTGCGGGGTTCTCGCCGAATATCTCATTTCAAGCTAACGACTACCAGGAAGCGCAGGCCATGGTCTCCGTTGGATTAGGTATTGCCTTGGCTCCCAAGTCCGCGGTGGTCAATCACCATCCGGGAGTCAAGATCCTCTCCCTGGGTAAAGCCGCGGCCGCACGAAGCGTAGTCCTGGCCCAACGTCGAGACCGGGTACGTGCACCCGCTGAAACCGCCTTCCAATCGTTGCTAGTTGAGATGGGTGGCACGTGGATGGATTGAGGTGCGGCATTCGAATGCGCTGCAAGGTGCATCGCTTCCTGCCCTGTAAGTGTTCCGAACCACTGGAAATCCGGCGGGTAACGGACGATCGAGCTTATAGCATGGGTGTATGAGCACCGAGTCTTCCCAACCCGAACCCAAACGCCATCTGCCCGGCCATATTGTTGCCGCGCTGGCTCAATCAGGAGCCCTAGCAGACTCGGCAGGACAGTCGTGGGAGGGCCGGGATCTGAGCGGCGAAGGCAACCCGCTACACAACTTCGACAAGGATGACGGCAAGGCCGATGCCGCAGTGCTCGAAGCACTGACGTCGCTGCGCGCCGGGTCTGCCGATGAATCCGCGGTCCACCGGGCCTTGGCCAACGCCCGTGTGTTCGTGGCGGTGGTTGCCCAGCTGGGAGAAGAGGCCCTGACCGAGCACGGATTCGCCTCCGACAAGGAGGCGGATATGGCCTTGATAAAGATCAAGGCGCCAGATGGCCGCATGGCCTTGCCGGTGTTCAGCACCGTTGAACGACTCCAGGCCTGGCATTCCGAAGCGCGGCCGGTGGCGGTGTACGCACCCCGGGCCGCCCTATCCGCGGTCAGTGAAGAGGCGGAACTGCTGGTACTGGACCCGGGCAGCGAGTTCACTTTCGTCCTGCGCCGACCGGGGGTCTGGAATCTGGCGAAGCAGATCCCCTGGATTCCCAGCTACCAAGACGAATCACTGGCCAGTCTGGTATCCCGGGCAACAGAAGGGCACAGCGAGTTGCTGCAGGTCCGTCTCGGTCCGGGCCGGGGGGTGGGTTCACGTGATGCGCAGAACAATCCCGTGCCCGGTGGCGGTGTGGGGCCGGAACTCAAATTGCAGTTCACTTTCTCCCACGGGACCAGTGGGGATCGGGCCCGTGAAATCACCAACCAGATCCACCAGACATTGGCGAATACGCCAGAATTCGCTGAAGCAGTAGACTCATTGGAAATCGGCCTACTCAGCGCACCAAGCTAATACAACAGAAGGACAACAACGCGGCATGAAAAGGTACGGGCAGATCCTGCGTCAACCGGCGATCAGCGGACTGCTGTTACTGGGAATGGTTGCCCGTCTTCCGCACTCCGCATTGAGCATGCTGTTGCTGCTTCACCTGGTGCTGAACTTGGACCAGTCCTGGACCTCGGCCGGGCTGGTTGTGGCCCTGATGACCGTAGGCATTGCCATCGGCGCACCCTGGCGGGGCAACAGGGTCGATTCCTGGGGTCTGCGCCGGGCCCTGATCCCCTCGATCCTTTTGGAAGTCGCCATCTGGGCCACCGTCCCGCATGTACCGTTGGTGTGGATCTACCCGCTGGCGTTCATTGGCGGGCTCTTCGCCTTGCCGGTGTTCTCGGTGGTGCGTACCGCGCTGGGAGTGATGACCACCGGTGAGCAACGCCGCTCTGCCTTCGCGCTGGACGCCATGGCCACCGAACTGGTCTTCATTGTCGGCCCGGCCTCCGCAGGGATCATCGCCACCCAGCTCGACACCACGATCGGGCTGACGGCAGTGGGAATCCTCGGATCCCTGGGCGGGGTGGGACTGTTCATCCTCAACCCGCCGACCCGCTCGGACCAGCCCAAAGCGGTGGCATCCAAGGCCAATGTGCATGAGGAACGGCTGGGAGCCGAGGCAAGCCTGTTGGCGGCCGCGCCAGCAGGGGTTCATGAAGTGGAGGGCGAGCTGATCCTGGCCGGCGCCAAATCGACCCGGGCCCGACTGGCAGAACGCAGCCGCCGGGTGAAGAGCAATTTCACCTGGATGAGCGCATCGGTGCTTGCCGTGTTCATTGTGGCCGGTGGGGCAGGGGCACTACTGACAGGTACCGAAGTGGGGATCGTGGCCGAACTGGAACAGCAGGGCAACCCCGGGGACCTGGGTATCGTCTTCCTGTTCTGGTGCGGCTTCTCCCTGATCGGCGGGTTGGCCTACGGCATGCTGGATCGGCGTATTTCGCCACTGCTGCTGTTACTGGCAATGGCCGTGTTGACGATTCCGATGTACTTTGCCCATGACACCTGGTCCCTGGCCATCCTCTCCGCGCTGCCGGGACTGCTGGTGGCTCCCACCCTGTCTGCGGCCTCTGAATGGCTCACCGATCTGGTGGCCGAGCATCGGCGCGGGGAGGCCATGGGTTGGTATGGTTCGGCAATGACCGCGGGCACCTCCCTGGGATCCCCGGTGACCGGAGCCATGGTTGATCTGGCCGGCCCGGCCGTCGCCTTCGCCGGGGTCGGAATGATCGCCATGCTGGTGGTGTTCGCCGCGCTCATCGCGCAGCAGATTCGCCGGCGCCGGCGGCGCAGGACCCTCCAGCGATTGACCATCGTGGAATGAACCCCGGTTTAACGGCGAAGGTGCCACCGGAAACCGATGGCACCTTCAAGAAAGTTTGTAATTTTAATCGCAGGCCCAGGCCCTAGTTGACCGGTCCGGTGAACTTCTCGCCGGGCCCCTTGCCTGGGGCGTCAGGGATGATGGACTCCTCGCGGAATGCCAACTGCAGGCTGCGCAGCCCATCACGCAAGGGGGCTGCGTGCTGCGAACCAATCTCCGGTGCGCCTGCGGTAACCAGCCCTGCCAGAGCGGTAATCAGCTTGCGGGCCTCATCCAGATCCTTGAGTTCATTGGCGTCATCGCCCTCAGCCAAACCGCATTTCACGGCGGCGGCGCTCATCAGGTGGACGGCGGCGGTGGTGATGATTTCAACGGCGGGAACCTCGGCGATATCGCGCACCTGCTGATCGACGGCCTGCTGCTGTGAATTGGAATCTTCGGTACTCATACTGCTAAGCTTGTCATAGACCGACTCGAACCGGTTACTTGGTGATGGCCCGATGAGGGTTTTGTGACCAATGTGATGTGGATCGAGACATGCAAGTGGAGGCCATCTCCCACCCGCAGTCGCCGCCTAGGCGTCCGGGTTAATCGGCCGGGTACGTTCCGCGTACCCGAGACAATCCCTTGGGGTTGCCACGTCGACTTTTTGGCCTTCGCCTGCATCAGCAGACGGAGGCTTTTTCGTTTGCTGGGACAAGTTTTTGTTTTCTACTTACAGGAGTTACACATCAGCGATCCACGCATTAACGAGCGCATTCGCGTACCAGAGGTACGTCTCGTTGGCCCGAACGGTGAACAGGTGGGAATCGTCCGTATCGAGGATGCCCTGCGCCTGGCTCACGAGTCCGATCTGGACTTGGTCGAGGTGGCCCCGAACGCCAAGCCTCCAGTGTGCAAGCTGATGGACTTCGGCAAGTACAAGTACGAAGCGGCCGTCAAGGCCCGCGAAGCGCGTAAGAACCAGACCAATACGGTTCTGAAGGAAGTTCGCTTCCGCCTGAAGATCGACACGCACGACTATGAAACCAAGGTTGGCCATGCGCTGCGTTTCCTGGGCGCAGGTGACAAGGTCAAGGCCATGATCCAGTTCCGTGGACGTGAACAGCAGCGCCCAGAGATGGGTATCCGCCTGTTGGAGAAGTTTGCAGAGGACGTTGCGGAAGTCGGAGTTGTTGAGTCCACACCGCGCATCGATGGCCGAAACATGGTCATGGTTGTTGGTCCGCTGAAGAACAAGGCCGAGGCCCGTCGCGAACAGCAACAGCAGCAGAAGTCCGGCGGCCGTGGCTCGAAGCGCCGCGTACCGACCGATGCTCCTGAGGAGACTTCGGGACAGAACGTTGCCTCTTCCATGGACGACGAGGCTCGCGCAAAGCTTGAGCAGGCACGGGCTCAGGCCGAAGGCGAAGCGTAAGCGACGCCGCGCGGGTTCAACCGAACCCGCACCGCTCTAGTAGGGCGGAAGATCCTTCCTTTGGAAGGATCGGACCTGTAAAGAACATAGCGGTCACCTCACCCCTGAGGGGCCCGCTCGGATGATTCCCTGGCAGATCCACACGGATCTGGCCGGGAGCACGTAAGGAGAACGGCAGCTATGCCGAAGTTCAAGACTCATAGTGGCGCCAAGAAGCGCTTCAAGGTGACCGGCAGCGGAAAGCTGCAGCGCCAGCAGGCAAACCGCCGCCACTACCTGGAGCACAAGTCTTCCCGCATCACCCGTCGCCTGGCTTCCGACCAGCTCGTTGCCAAGGCCGATGTGAAGACCATCAAGCGGATGCTGGGCCTCTAAGCCTCCCCTTCGCAGGAACACCGGGGAGCTTTACCCCAAACAACCACTAGATTTCACCGTCGCCGAAGTTGCTTCGTGACGGGGACAGACTTGAAGGAGTACACACGTGGCACGTGTGAAGCGGGCAGTCAACGCCCATAAGAAGCGTCGCGTCGTAATGGAACGCGCCAAGGGTTACCGCGGACAGCGTTCGCGTCTCTACCGCAAGGCCAAGGAGCAGCTGCTCCATTCGTTCGTCTACAGCTACAACGACCGCCGCAAGCGCAAGGGTGACTTCCGTCGCCTGTGGATCCAGCGTATCAACGCCGCATCGCGCGCCAACGGCATGACCTACAACCGCCTGATCCAGGGCCTGAAGGCCGCTGAGGTCGAGGTTGACCGTCGTATGCTGGCCGAGCTGGCCGTTTCGGACGCCAACGCATTCGCCGCACTGGTTCAGGTAGCAAAGGGTGCCCTGCCGGCTGACGTCAACGCCCCAAAAGCAACTGAGGCAGTAGCCAAGGCCCCGAAGGCCGCAGCCAAGAAGGCAGCCGCCCCCAAGGCCGAGAAGGCTCCTGCCGCCGCTTCCGACGCCACCCCGGCCGCGAAGGCCGAAGCAGCCGGTGCAGTCAAGGCCGTTGAAGGCGAAGACGCTCCGGAAGGTTTCGTCATCAAGGGCAACGCCGGTTCGAACAAGTACCACGTGCCGGGCTCGACCTGGTACGACCAGACTGTTGCCGAGTACTGGTTCAACTCCATCGAGTCGGCCAAGGCCGCAGGCTTCGAGCCTGCCGGCGGCGAAGCCCGTCAGAAGATGAAGTAGAAAACTTATTGCTGGCCTTCGCGTTGTGCCCTCGGGCATCGTGACCAGGCGGCAAGACACCATCGGGTGGTATCCACGGAAGTGGATACCACCCGATGGTGCTTTAAACCCGTCTCTTGGCTCATGGCATCGCTTATTGCCATGCCGGATCGAGAAGCCGGGTGCTGATCGCCGGGGTACGGCGGGCGGCTACGGTGCATAAGGGGCAGCACCGATTCGATCAGCCGCATCCAAGACCGGTATTCTCGAAGCATGACCAGCTATAACGAAACGGTGATGTCCAACCCTCGGGCCGACAAGGTCAAAGCGGTCGCCCGCCTGGCCACCCGCTCCGGACGCAAAGCCACCGGTCACTACCTGGTCGAAGGGCCCCAGGCCGTGCGCGAGGCATTGAAAGCCGAAGCCGCCACCGGGGGAGTGATCGTCTCCGTTTACGCCACGGAGACTTTCCTTGGATCCTCCGCGGAATTCAGTGAATTGTTGCAGGATGCGCGGGTACAGGCCCGTGCGGTCACCGACGAGGTGCTGGCCGCCATGGCGGACACCATCACCCCGCAGGGGATTATCGCCGTGGCCCGGGTGATCGAATCAGGTCTGGAAGAAATCCTTGAAGGAAAACCGCAACTGATCGCCGTGCTCTGCCGGGTGCAGGATCCAGGGAACGCCGGAACGATCCTGCGCGCGGCGGATGCCGCAGGCGCCGACGCGGTGATCTTCACCAAGGGCAGCGTGGACATCTACAACCCCAAAACCGTGCGTTCCACGGTGGGATCGCTATTCCACCTGCCGGTGCTGGGAAATGTCGACTTCGACCAGCTGCTCCGTCTCGCAGCCGGGCAGGGGATCCAGCTGCTGGCCGCCGACGGGTATGCCGAACACGACCTGGATGCGCTCCAGGACGCGGCGGTGCTCCACCACAACGGCACCGGCCCCGCGCAGTCCGCGCAGGCCCCGGAACTGACCCGACCCACCGCATGGCTCTTCGGCAATGAAGGCCAGGGACTGGACGAGGCCGAGAAGGCCGCCGCCCACTACAAGGTGGCCGTACCGCTCTACGGGGTGGCCGAATCCCTGAACGTCAGTACCGCCGCCACCCTGTGCCTGTATGCCTCGGCCCGCGCCCAGCGCAACCACGCCCATTGATGTCCGCTTCCGGGAGGGATACTGCCATGAGCCTGAAACAGATCGTCGCCGTTGCGCTGGTGGATTCCCTGCTAAACCCCACCATGCTGCTCGCCGCCCGCCGCAACCGTCCGGCCGAGTTGGCCGGGCAATGGGAATTCCCCGGTGGCAAGGTGGAGGCCGGAGAAGAGGTGCTCGACGCCCTGCACCGCGAAATCCGTGAGGAACTGGGAATCGGGATTACCGTCGGCGAGGAGATCTACGGTCCGCTGGACCAGGGCTGGCAGCTGAACGACAAGGCGGCGATGCGGGTCTGGTTCGCGGTGATCAGCAACGGAACGCCTGAACCCCTCGACGGCCATGATGAATTGCGCTGGCTGGCCCTGGACGATGAACCAGGCGAACAGGTACCGTGGATTCCCGCCGATGCGCCGATCGTGGCCGCCTGCGTGGCCGACGCGAAGGCACCGGTGGGTCTGGACGCGAACTGAATCACGGGCCTGCAAGTGGGCGCGCGCCATCCAACCCGCGTAAGCTGGATCAGGGGGTTTGTGTGCCAACGCAATCCCCGGACGAGCACACTGAACCTTATTTGAGGAGTTACCGCGTGAAGAAACTTGTAGGTGTACTGGCGATGATGTTCACCGCCATGTTGGCGTTGGCCGGCTGCGTGGACTTGAGCGCCCATGTCACCATCGAGGGTGAAGACAAGGCACGCGGAGCCGTGGAAGTCACCATGGACGCCTCACTGTTGCAGGGGGCGACCCTGGACGAAGCCCTGGGCTCGCAGGTCGATACCGCGCAGCTGGAGCAGATCACCGGTGAGAACTGGACCTACACCCAGATCAACGACGGAGTGAAAGCCGGCCTGCGTTTCGAGACCGTCCAGGCGATGAACTTCATCCAGCTGCAGGATGCCTTCCAGAGCTTCGAGCTGCCGATCAGCCTGGCCAATACGGCCGAGGGGTTCGCCTTCTCCATGCCGGGTAACGCGCCAGGCTCCACCGAACCGGGTGCGGGCACCGCCTCGATGTCGGTGACCTTCCCGGGCCATGTCACCGGCGCCTCGGAAACCGGGGTGATCGAGGGATCCACCGTGACCTTCGACATGATCCAGGGGGCCGAGGTCTACGAGGCTACCGGCACCACCAACAACGCCCTGTTCTACTCGATCGTCTTCGGTGGCGCCCTGCTGGTGCTGACCCTGGTGATCGCCATTGCCATGGCACCCAAGCGCGTGAAGGACGACGCGCAACACTAGAACCCGACCCAGGTCTTGGCTCCCGGCCCGTCATCGAATCAATCGTTGGCGGGCCTTGCCAATAGAATGGGTACCAAGAGAATTACCAGCGAAGAGAAGGATCACCAGATCCCCATGTCTGATCAGACAATTCAAGAAACCCAGCCGGACGCGGCTGCCCCACCACATCCCACGGATGAAGCGGCCATCAACGCCGCCATCCAGGCGGCCCTGGCCGCCTTCGAGGCCTCCGGTAACCTGGAGGAGCTCAAGGACGCACGGCTGGCGCATACCGGGGACAAGTCCCCGCTGTCGCTGGCCAACCGCCAGATCGGCAAACTGGACAAGAGCGAAAAGGCCGTGGCCGGCAAGCTCGTTGGCTCGGCCCGCGGCCGGGTCAACAAGGCCCTGGCGTCGCGGACCTCAGTTCTTGAGGAAGAGGAGGCCGCGCGCATCCTGGTGGAGGAGACTGTGGATGTCACCGCCGCCCCGGTACGCCGCCCGCTCGGAGCCCGCCACCCGCTCTCGGTGCTGCAGGACCGGGTCTCGGACATCTTCGTGGGCATGGGCTGGGAAATCGCCGAAGGCCCCGAGGTGGAATCCGAATGGTTCAACTTCGACGCGCTGAACTTCAAGCCGGACCACCCGGCCCGTGAAATGCAGGACACGTTCTTCGTTGAGCCTGCCGACGCGCACCTGGTGCTGCGCACCCACACCTCACCGGTGCAGATGCGCTCGATGCTCGAACGCGACGTCCCGGTCTACGTGCTCTGTCCGGGGCGGACCTTCCGCACCGATGAACTGGATGCCACACACACCCCGGTATTCCACCAGTTCGAGGGCCTGGCCGTGGACAAGGGCCTGACCATGGCCGACCTACGCGGTACCCTGGAGCACTTCGCCCGGCAGATGTTCGGCGCCGAAGCCCAGATCCGCCTGCGCCCGGCCTACTTCCCGTTCACCGAACCCTCGGCCGAGCTGGATATCTGGCACCCCGGCGCCAAGGGCGGTCCCCGCTGGATCGAGTGGGGCGGCTGCGGCATGGTCCACCCGAACCTGCTGCGTGCCGCAGGACTGGATCCGGAAGAGTATTCCGGTTTCGCCTTCGGCATGGGTATCGAACGCACACTGATGTTCCGTAATGACGTGCCGGATATGCACGACATGATCGAAGGCGACATCCGTTTCAGCCAGCACTTCGGGATGGAGATCTAACCCAATGCGAGTACCACTGTCTTGGCTGCGCGAGTACGCGCAGGTACCAGCCAACGCCACGGCCGAGGACGTCATGGCCGACCTGGTCAAGGTCGGCCTCGAAGAGGAAGACGTGCACCGCCCCGGCGATGAGCTCTCGGGCCCGATCGTGGTCGGCCAGGTGCTGTCCATCGAGAAGGAAGAACAGAGCAACGGCAAGACCATCAACTGGTGCCAGGTGCGCGTGGTTCCCGAAGGGACCGAGCAAACCCTGACCGGTGAGGGGATCGACCCGTCCGGGGTGCAGGGCATCATCTGCGGCGCCCACAACTTCGTGGAAGGCGACAAGGTGGTTGTCACCCTGCCCGGTGCCGTGCTGCCCGGGGACTTCCGCATCACTCCACGCAAGACCTACGGCCACATTTCGGCCGGCATGATCGCCTCCAGCCGCGAACTGGGCATCGGCGAAGACCACGACGGCATCATCGTGCTTTCGACCCTGGGCCTGGACCCGGAGCTGGGCAGCGACGTCATGGAGCTGTTCGGCCTGTACGACCAGGCCGCCGAGATCAACGTGACACCGGACCGCGGCTACTGCTTCTCGATCCGCGGAGTGGCCCGCGAATACGCGCTGACCACCGGCACCTCCTTCACCGACCCGGCCGGGACCATCGAGCTGGCATCGGCCGCCGCCGAGGGGCACCCGGTGCGGGTGGAAGACAGCGCACCGATCTACGGGGTTACCGGCTGCTCGCGCTTTGTGGCCCGCGAGGTCACCGGGATCGACCAGGACCGTCCGACCCCACGCTGGATGGCCTCCCGACTGCAGTTGGCGGGCATGCGTTCGATCTCGCTGGTGGTGGACATCTCCAACTACGTGATGCTCGAACTCGGCCAGCCGCTGCACTTCTACGACGCGGACAAGGTCTCCGGCCCGATCGTGGTGCGCCGCGCCACCCCGGGGGAGAAGCTGACGACCCTGGATGAGAAGGAACGTGCCCTGCACGTTGAGGACCTGCTGATCACCGACGACACCGGGGCCATCGGCATCGCCGGTGTCATGGGGGGAGCGTCCACCGAGGTCTCCGGTTCCACTACCCGGGTGCTGGTCGAGGCCGCGAACTTCGAGCCGGTCTCCATTGCCCGTTCCCGCCGCCGCCACAAGCTGCCCTCCGAAGCCTCCAAGCGCTTTGAACGCGGCGTGGATCCGCTGGTGGCCGATATCGCCGCCCAGCGTGCGGTGGACCTGCTGGTGGAACTGGCCGGGGGCACCGACACCGGCAAGATCACCGACGCCGGCACCCCGGCGGACCCCGCGCTCATCACCCTGCCTGCCGGATACGCCAGCGCCCTGATCGGCGTGGACTACACCGACGAGCAGATCATCTCGGCCCTGGAAGGTATCGGCGGCACCGTCACCGCCGTTACCGGGGGCTTCGAGGTCATCGCCCCGACCTGGCGTCCGGACCTGGGGTCCAAGGAGGACCTGGTTGAGGAAGTGGCCCGCATTGTCGGGTACGACAAGATCCCGGCCACCCTGCCGGTAGCTCCTCCGGGCCGTGGCCTGACCCGCACCCAGGCGCAGCGCCGCCGGGTACTGCAGGGTCTGGCCGATGCCGGATTGACCGAGGTGCTGGCCTACCCGTTCGTCTCGGCAGCGCAGAACGAGACCTTCGGCTCTCCCGTGGCGGGAACCGGGGTCGACTCGGTGAAGCTGGCCAATCCGATTTCCTCCGAATACGGGTTGCTGCGCACCAGCCTGCTGCCCGGCCTGCTGGAGATCGCCCGGCGCAACCACGGTCGCGGCTTCCGTGACCTGGCCCTGTACGAGGGCGGTCTGGTGTTCCTGCCCCGCGAACAGGTCGGATCCTCCTACCTGCCGCCGCTGGGCATCAAGCCCAGCGACGAGGTGCTTGCCGACCTGGACGCCGGGATCCCCCGGCAGCCATGGCATGTGGCCGCGGTCCTGAGCGGTCACGAGGCCCGGGCCGGGGTCAACTACACCCCGCGCGCCTGGGACTGGGCGGATGCACTGGATACCGCCAGGACCGTGTCCGGCATCCTGGGCGTCCAGCTCGAGGTCAGCCAGGGCAGCCACCAGGCCTTCCACCCGGGCCGCACCGCGGCACTGGGTGTGGACGGCGAGATCATCGGCTACGCCGGTGAACTGCACCCGCAGCTGCTCAAGGAGCTGGACTTGCCGGCCCGTACCGTGGCCATGGAAATCGATGCCGAGGCCCTGATGGCCGCGGCCCCTGCCGTGGTCGTTGCCGAACCGCTGACCACCCAGCCGCTGGCCACCCAGGATGTGGCCCTGGTTGTTGACCAGGAAGTGGTGGCCGGGCAGGTGCTGGCAGCCCTGCGTGAAGGGGCCGGTGAGCTGCTGGAGGACATCACGCTATTCGATGTCTACTCGGGCAAGGGCATCGAGGACGGCAAGAAGTCGCTGGCCTTCGGACTGCGTTTCCGGGCCATGGACCGTACGCTGACCGCGGATGAGGCCTCCGAGGCACGCGCCGCGGCCGTGGCTGTGGCCGCCGAGCGTTTCGGTGCCGTCCAGCGCTAGAACCAGAAACAAGGGCAAAGGCCCTGTCGTTTCCGCTACGGAAGCGACAGGGCCTTTGCGCTATCCCGCCACGCCCGGGCCCAGGAGCTCACGTCACCGACCGGTGAACGTGCCCTGGTGGACAGGCCGCTGCCACGGGAGCCTTCCGAAACCGATGTGGAGCCGCCCACTGTTAGGCCACGGACCGGGCCCACGGACAGGTGCATTCCCTCATCCCTTGAATTTCGATAGATTTACACTGATAAGCAATGTGTGAAGATTCTTGTGGTGGTTGCCTTACGAGTGGTCCTGGTGACGATGTTCCTGGGCTGCGTGCTTGGACAGGTCCTGGTTCCCACACCGGCAGAAGAGCAGGGAGGGCGCTACCGGGAAACCGCCCACCTGGCCATCCCATACTCCGTGATTGCCATCCTTTCCATCGCCCGCCTTCAGGCGGCCTTGGTGATCATCTGGCGGCTGCTGTCGATGGTTGAGCAGGATTCCGTTTTTTCGAATCGCGCCGTGCGCCGGGTCAGCGCATTGACGACCAGACTGCCGCTGGCCGCTTTCCTGGCCGCGCTGGCACCCATCCACTTGTTGTTTGTTGTCAAGGTGGGTGGTCCCGGAATTGTCTTGTCGCTGGCGGCAGTCCGTGCGATCGGGTGGGGAATGCTGCTCTTGATGCTGGTCATGCGCGGGCTGCTGATCGCCGCGACCAGAGACAGGAATGAACTGGATATGGTGGTGTGATGCCGGTCGTTGTGGACATCGATATCATGCTGGCCCGCCGCAAGATGTCGGTGGGCAATTTCGCGGCAGCCGTGGGGATTTCACCGGCCGATGTCGCGGTACTCAAGAACGGCAGGGCCAAGGCGATCCGGTTCACGACCCTGGACTCGATGTGCCGCGTACTGGAATGCCAGCCGGGAGATATCCTGCGCTGGGAACCTGCCGCAGCAGATGCCGAGGACAATACCATCGATGGTGGACCCTCATCATCGGGGCGGGGTGAGTCGCGGTGAAGTCCCGGAACATTGGCGCTATTCGCCGCATGCCTGGGGCTGGTCTGCTTGATCCAACGCTGTGCCCGAACCCATCTGGAACCCGACCGGGTCCGACATGGACGATCGAGGATGACGTCCCCGATCCACTGCGCTCGGCGGGACCCGGTATACAGGTAAACCCGGACTTCCAGGTTTGAACCGGGAGCTAGTGACGAGTCGTATCAAGCAGGAACCGGACGATATCCGTATCGGCTGGCTGGGGCTGGAAACCATTGCGCTGCAAGAGCCGGATAGATGCCTCGTTACCGGGCATAACCCGGGCGCTCAACACGCTGCAACCGAAGATCCCGGAAGCCAAGCCCACGGCCTGGGCGAGGATGGAACCGGCAACGCCTTGTCCCCATGATGCGGGAGCCACCCAGTATCCGATCTCCACGGATCCGGTACGTCGAGCTGCCACCAGAAGCCCCACCGGTTCCCCTCGCCGGGTGGCAATGAACCAGCGGCAGGAACCGACACGATCCAGCGGATCCTCAGCCAGGGCGGCGTCGGCGCGTTCGCTGATATACCCGGCCGACCAGGGTTGCCCCGACCCGACGAACCGGACAACCCGCTCGTCGGTAGCCAACTGCGTGACGAAGCCGATGTCCTGTGAGGTGAAACCCCTGAGTTCTATCGGCGGCGGATCAGTCATGAATTCACCGTACCGGTTCAGCTGGCAACAGGGGAAACAGGGACCTGCCGCCAGTGGCGTATCGGCGAGAACACGATCGGCAGGGCCGACAGTGCAGCCAGCACCGCCCAGATCCACAGCGCCGTCGCGGGACCGGATCCGGCTGCCACCAGTCCACCAGCCAGGCTGGCCAGGGGCATCGTTCCGAGAATGAAAAACCGGTTGCTGGCAATGACCCGGCCGAGCATTCGCGCTTCGGTCAACTTCGGAATGACATCCGCCCCGGCAACGGTATGGATCACGACCAGCAGCGACCAGCCGAACCCTGAGATACCGGGCCATACCAGCGGGGAGAGTGGCAGCGCGCCGGCCAATCGGACTTCGGAATTCTGCAGCTTCTGCGGGATCCCGAAAACCGCGGAACGGCGGTTCGTGGGAGGGCCCGGCGTGGCCATCTGTTCCCACTGCGTGGGTTCCGCGGCCAGGCTTCTGGCGACCCGGGATCCCGGGGCCCTGCCGGTACCCGAGGCTGGTCCGTGGGATGCCATGGATAACGACCAGCTACTCGAACACCTGCCGCAGGTCGCCTCGGTGCAACTGCAGGTGGAAAAGTCGCTGGCGGCGTGGGTGGGGATCGCCCGGGAGCGGAAAATCAGCTGGGAGAGAATCGGGCGGGCGTTGGGAATGACACGCCAGTCCGCTTGGGAACGTTTTCGGCATCTGGCCTGAGACCGAGGGTCATTCCCGCTGTTGCTCACCATCCTGGGGCACGTGGCACCGTGGCAGCCGGTCGCACAATGGGTAGTATGGAGATAAGCCATCGACCGGATGAAATCGATAGACATCCTTGGAGGGATATTACCCATGCGTCATCTCAGTCTTCCGATTCGAAGTGCGGCAGCGTCGGCAGCTGCCGTGCTGGGACTAGTGGGCGTCCTGCCTGCGGCGAGTGCGGTGGGAACCGGGGTGCACATCACCACCGGGCAGAACCTGGACTCCATCACCGTTGAGGACACCGCCGGAGTGCTCAACGAGCAACGGCTGCGTGCAGCGCTTGAGGACATCGACTTCAACGAGCCGACCAATCTTGCCATCTACACCCGCGAGGGTGAGTATTCGGATGACATCAACACCAGGACCTTGCATTACGCCCAGCAATCGCATCCGGAATGGATTTCACAGGATCCCGAAGACTACGGGGATTACTGGGCCGATGGATACTTCATCATCACCCTGTCCGTCGAGGGAGCCGATTCCGGGCAGATCGGCACCTACTACGGTGAGGATCGCAAGGTCAGCAGTTCGCAGATGGAAACCATCCATGAAGCCGGCTACGGCGACTTCAAGCAAGGCCGCTGGTCCGACGGGGTAGTCGCCGTCGCCACCAAGGGGGCAACCATCATGAACCGGCCCTGGTACAAGCAGCCCGCCCTGTGGTGGACCGTGGGTCTGGGCGGGGGTATCGGTGTCGCAGGTTGGGGTGCTGTCCTGGGCGTGCGCTCATCGCGACGCAAGAAGTTCGCGACGGAGCTGCAGGCGGGCAAATCCCACCTGTCCAACGTGACCATGGACCTGGATACCACCGAGCTGGCTGCCCGGACACTACCCACCGGTTCCTACCATGCGGCGGACCTCGAGCGGCGTTTCGCCGATTTCGTGGCCAGCTACCGCACCAACTTCACCGAACAGAAGGAGCTGGAGGCGGCAGGCAAAAAGGAACGGTCCTCGGCCGAAGGGGTGGTGCGGGTAAGGAAGTTCCGCATCGCCGCAGAGGACCTGGATATGACCGATGACGCAATCATCGCCGCGTCGGCGCTCTACACCCGCTCAGCCACCTGGCAGGACGCATGGCGGGCCCAAACCGCGCCGGTGTTGGAGGACCTCGATCAGCTTGCCGAACTGGTCAAGGGCCCAAGCAAGGAGCTGAAAGCAGTTGCCGCCGCCTTGGAATCCTTCAGCCACACCGCCCAGTCCGAAGTGGACAAGGCAGGATCCGACCTGAAAGCGGAGCGGATCGATGTGGACACCGCCCTGGACCGGCTGGCCGAGGTGCGCAAGGAACTGACCGCGAAGCTGGAGGAGTTTTCTACCGCCCAGATCGAGGCCTATGCCCAGACCGAGGAGGAGAAGGAGGAAATGCGCAAGGCCATGTCTCGTTCGCGCTACTCATACTCCAAGAACAATCCCCGCGGTGGCGGTTCCATCCTGGATGTAACCAGCCCCGGGGAGTGGTTCTGGCGGGTCCAGGCCTACAACGTGGGCTACAGCTCCGGGGTGAGCGCGGTGACGTCCTCGCGTGAGGCCGCCAGCTCATCCTCCGGTGGCGTGTCCCAGGGCTATTCCGGTGGCGGCAGTTTCTCCGGTGCCGGAGGGTCCTCCCGGTTCTAGAACTCCTCGCCGTGGTCGATCACGTTGGCGGCCCGGCCCACGATGCGGGGATCCGGGATGCCGACCAGCTCATGGTCCTTGCCGGTGTACTCGAAGAGGTTCAGCACGTGGCGCATGGCCTGTAGCCGAGCACGCTTCTTGTCATTGGACTTCACCACGATCCAGGGGGCGAAGTCGGTATCCGTGGCCAGGAACATCTCCTTCTTGGCCATGGTGTAGTCATCCCATTTATCCAGTGACGCCAAGTCCATGGGGGACAGCTTCCATTGGCGTACCGGATCGATCCGCCTAATGGTGAAACGGGTGAGCTGTTCCCCGGAGGAGACCGAGAACCAGAACTTCACCAAATCGATCCCCTCATCCACCAACAACTTCTCGAACTGGGGCGTCTGCCGGAGGAAATGTGTGTGCTGCTCGTCGGTGCAGAAGCCCATAACCCGCTCCACCCCGGCCCGGTTGTACCAGGAACGGTCGAAGAGCACCATTTCCCCGGCGGCCGGGAAGTGCTGGATATAACGCTGGTAGTACCACTGGGTGGATTCGCGTTCGCTGGGCTTCTCCAGGGCAACCACGCGGGCGCCACGGGGATTCAGGTGTTCGGTGAAGCGTTTAATGGTCCCACCCTTGCCTGCGGCGTCCCGGCCCTCGAACACGATCATCAGCCGACGATCGGTGGCCTTGAACCATTTCTGCAGCTTCAGCAGCTCGATCTGCAGGGCACGTTTCTCCCGCTCATAGGTCTCGCGGTCCAGCCGCAGGCCATAGGGGTAGTCCTCACGCCAGGTATCGACAATGCTTCCGTCGGCGCGCACCAGCACCGGGTCGTCATCGTCGTTGTCCAACACGGTGTAGCCGCGGAAGGCCTCTTCAAGCAGGGGAAGTTCGATGGTCATGAGGCAAAGGTAGATTTCCGGGGTTAACGGCCAGTGAATAGCGGGCAAACCCGTGCCGGAAAAACGGTACTCTCCGGCGGTATTGTGGTGAGGTTCACCGCGTGTTCCTCATCGGTGGCACGTGCAGCTCCACGTGTTGGCCCCACCCCGGGACTCAGCCGGCGGGAAGCAACGGCAGGGGCTTGGCGAACAGCCAGGGGTCCAGCAGTGCGTGCACGTTCACGCCATCGGGCGCATGATCCTGGGCGTGGGCGAGGAACCGGTCGGTATCGACATGCGCGTGCCGGTTGGTCTCGGTCCAGCTGCGCAGCATGGCAAAGAAAGGATCCCGCCCCAACGTCCGACACAGCACATATAGTGCCAATGCCCCGCGCTTGTACACCCGGTCGTCGAACATGTCCGGCGCCCCGGGATCGGCCACGATAATGTCCTTGGCCTGCGCATCCAGCAGCTCCCACGCCTGGGCGGCCCGGGTGGCCAGATCCAGGTCGCCACTGGCCTCCGAATACAGCCATTCGGCAAAGCAGGCGAAGCCCTCGTGCAACCAGATATGCTTCCAGCTGTCCAGGGTCAGCGAGTTGCCGAACCACTGGTGGGAGAACTCGTGGGCGATCAGCCGCTGGGCTTCCCAGTCCATCGACAGGTGGTTCACCCCGAAGATGCTCAACCCCTGGGCCTCGAGCGGGATCTCCAGCTCATCGTCTGCCACCACGACCTTGTACTGCTCAAACGGGTAGGGGCCGAAACAGCGCTCGAAGAGCTCGGCCATCTCCGGCTGCCGGCTGAAGGCACCGCGCACCCGCTGGGCCGCGGCCGGCGGGGCATAGGCCAGCAGCCTCCCGGTCGAATCCAACGGCAGCTGCTGGTAGAGCCCGATCTGCACCGTGGCCAGGTAGCTGGCCATCGGCTCGCTTTGCTCGTAGATCCAGGTGTGCCGGCTGGCCGCACGGCGCTGTTCGATGAACCGGCCGTTGCACACGGCCGTGTACCCGGCATCGGTGGTGATCTCGAACCGGTAGGTGGACTTGTGGCGGGGATGGTCGTTACACGGGAACCAGGTGCTCGCCCCGGTGGGCTGTCCGGCCACCAGCACCCCGTCGGTCAGTTCCTCCCACCCGATCTCGCCCCAGATCCCGTCGTGGGTCCGCGGGTTACCGGTGTAGCGGATCACCAGCTCGGTGCGCTCGCCGGGAGCCAGCTTGGTGGCCAGCCGAATGAGCTGTTGCGGCCCGCGCCGGCGGGTAGCCAACCGACGCCCCTGGCACAGCGCCTTGGCGATGCGCAGCCCGGTCAGGTTCAGCGCCACGGTCGCCAAGGGTTCCAGCGCCCGGATGCTGAGCACCGCGGTGCCCTCGAGCAGGTTACTGGACAACTTGATCTTCAGCTCGAGCTCGTACCGCTCCACGGTATAGGCGTCCGAACCGTAATTCCGGGTGTAGGAATCAACATGGTGATGGGGCATGACAAGCACCTTACACACTGTGAGACAACTCGTCCTGCGCATCGGCCCAGCGTGCCGCAGGATTTCCGCGCCAGTAGGTGTTGGGCGGCAGCTGTTCGCCACGCAGGACCAGGCTGGCCGGTCCGGCGGTGGTGCCCGCCCCGATCCGGGCCGCCGGCAGGATCACGCTGTGCGGTCCCAGGGTGGAACCGGCATCCAGATGGACTTTGTCAATGGACATCACCCTGTCGTGGAACAGGTGGGTCTGCACCACGCACCCGCGGTTGACCGTGGAATGATCGCCCAGTGTCACCAGATCGGCCTCGGGAAGCCAGTAGCTTTCGCACCAGACCCCGTGGCCGATCCTGGCCCCCAACGCACGCAGGAACCAGACCAGGGCCGGAGTCCCGGAAGCCAGACGGGCGAACCAGGGAGCGGCCACCAGCTCGATGAAGCTGTCAACCACCTCATTGCGCCAGATGAACGAGCTCCACAGGGCATGCTCGCCCGGGCGGATGACCCCGACCACCAGCCATTTGGCGGCCACGGCCAGCAACCCGGCCACCGCACCGGCGGCCACCAGTACCGCGCCGGAGGCGAGCATTGCCAGCCAGGGCCCGTACTGCACGGTCAGCCAGTCCAGCACCCACAGCACGCCGACGGCGATCGCCACCGTGCACAGCACCGGCACGGCACGCATGGCCTCCCACAGGCCGCGGGCGATCTTCAGTTTCAACGGCGGCCGGTAGGTCAGCTCCGACTCGGCATCCACGGTGGTGCGACGCAGCTTGGTGGGAGGGGAACCGATCCACGAGGTGCCGGCCTTCGCCTTGCGCGGGGTGGCCGACAGCACCGCGATCAGCGAGCGTTTGGGCACCCGGCGCCCGGCGTTCAGGATGCCGGAATTGCCCAGGAAGGCACGTTTGCCGATGCGTACCGGGGCGATGTGCATCCACCCGCCGCCAAGCTCGTAGGAGGCGACCATGGTGTCATCGGCCAGGAAGGCCCCGGAGCCGATGGTGGTCATCTTCGGGATCAGCAGCACCGTGGAGATTTCCACGTCGCGGCCCACCTTGGCGCCCAGCAGGCGCAACCAGACCGGGGTGAATTGGGAGGCGTAAAGCGGGAAGAGGGTGTCACGGGCGGTATCCAGCACCCGTTCGGTGGCCCAGGCCTGCCAGCCGATCCGGCTGGTGACCGGATGCCAGCCCTCGGTCAGGCCGATGGACAGCAGACGGACGACGATGATGGTGGCCAGCATATTGCCCAGGAACCAGATCCCGGCAGCCAACAGCACCGCCGGAACCAGCCGCCACCCCACCTCGGCGAAGGACTCCAGGCCACGCAGCAGCGGGCTGGTAGCGATGACGGCCAGGGCCACCGGCAGCCACTGCCACAGGTTCAGCAGGATGGACCCCAGCCCGCCGGCCAGCTTGTTCAACGAGCGCACCGGGGCCACGTCGCTGGGCCACTTCGGCTTGGCCCTGGCCTCGCGCACGGCCGGTGACCCGGCATAGCGCGAGGCCGCGCGGGTGTGGCCGTAGACGCAGGACCCGGCCTCCACCACGGTGTCCGCTGCGAGCACGCAGCCCGGGGCCAGCGTGGAGCGGGCCCCGACGGAGGCGCGGGCCCCCACCTCGATCGCCCCGACGTGCAGCTGGTCACCGTCGATCCAGTAGCCCGAGACGTCCACCTCCGGTTCCAGCGTGGCGCCGGGCCCCACGCTGAGCATCCCGGTGACCGGCGGCAGGGTGTGCATGGTGGCGCCGGGATCGATCCGCGCCCCCAGCGCGCGGGCGTAGACCGGCAGCAACCAGGCGCTGGAGAGCGAGACCGGGTCCACCAGGTCCGCAATGTGCTGGGCCAGCCAGAGCCGGTGGTGCATCGATCCCGACCGCCGGTAGGTGCCCGGTACCAGGCCGCGCAGCAGCAGCCGGGATGCCGCCACTGACAGGGCCATGCGGCCCGGGGAGGAGACGAAAACCAGCCACAGTGCGGCCAGGACACCCCCATGCAGTGCCGGCCCGGTGCCGATGATGCCGGCCACTGCCAGCACCCAGTGCCCGATCTGCAGGTAGGTGAACCAGCGCAGCCCGGCCAGGATGAACAGCGGGACCGAGGCCAGGGTCTGCAGCCACTGCGTGCCGCGGGCGGTGCGCACCACCTCGCGCGGTTCGTTTGCTTCGGTCTGCGGATCCTGGGCGGCCAGGAATTCATGCAGGGCCCCGAAACGGGGGTAGTCGTAGAGGTCGGCCACCGTCACATCCGGGTAGCGCACGCGCAGCGCGGAAACCAGTTGGGCGGCGCTGAGCGATCCGCCGCCGGCGGCGAAGAAGTCCGCATCGGGATCCTGCGGGGCCAACCCGAGGCTGGCCTGCCAGGCATCGGAGATCAGTTGGCCGAGGGCATCCAGGCCGTCCATGGCCGGTGTGTCCCGGTCCCCGGTCCCGGGCAGCGGCCAGGGCAGGGCGTTGCGATCGACCTTGCCGCTGGTTTTCATCGGCATGGTCTCCACCACGGCGAGTAGCGGGACCATGGGCGCGGGCAGTTCCCCGAGCAGCTCGGTGCGGGCGGTGTCCAGATCGTAATCGGCCGCGGCATTCAGGTAGCCGACCAGGATCTTGTTGCCCCCTCCGGTTTCGCGTACCGCGACGGCCGCACTGGAGACACCCTCCAGCGCATTGAGCGCTGCGTCGATTTCACCCAGCTCGATCCGCCGGCCGCCGACCTTCACCTGGTCATCCACCCGCCCGATGAAGACCAGCCCGGCGGGGTCGTTGAGGACCATATCACCCGAACGGTAGGCACGCTCCCAGCCCAGGGTGGGCATCGGCGCGTACTTCTCGGCATCCTTCTGCGGATCCAGGTAACGGGCCAGGCCGACCCCGCCGATGATCAATTCCCCGGATTCGCCCTCGGCTACCGGTCGACCATCGGGATCCACCACGGCCAGGTCCCAACCATCCAGGGGAAGCCCGATACGTACCGGGGCGGAACCGTCCATGAGGGCCGCGCAGGCGACCACTGTGGCCTCGGTGGGTCCGTAGGTGTTCCACACCTCGCGGCCGCCGGTGGCCAGCCGCGCGGCCAGCTCCGGCGGGCAGGCCTCGCCGCCGAAAATCAGCAGGCGGACCTGGGCCAGGGCCTGGGCCGGCCACAGGGCAGCCAGCGTGGGGACCGTGGAAACCGCGGTGATCGACCGGGAAATCAGCCACGGCCCCAGGTCCATGCCGCTACGGACCAGGGCACGCGGAGCCGGCACCAGGCAGGCCCCATGGCGCCAGGCCAGCCACATTTCCTCGCAGGAGGCGTCGAAGGCCACCGACAGCCCGGCCAGGACACGGTCCTCGGGACCCAGCGGTTCGTCGGGTAGGAAGATGCGCGCCTCGGCATCCACGAAAGCTGCGGCCGAACGGTGGGTGACGGCCACGCCCTTGGGTTTGCCGGTGGAACCGGAAGTGAAGATCACCCAGGCATCGTCCTCCGCCTGCGGGGCGCGGGGGGAGCGGAACGGGGCCGGACGCTGGCCGATGACGGTGATCCGACCGGTGCCCGTGACGTGCCCGGCGACCGCCGCTTCCTCGAAGACCACCCGGGCACGCTCATCGGGGTCATCGGCATCCACCGGGACGTAGGCGGCCCCGACCCAGAGAATGGCCAGGATCCACAGGTACAGCTCGGCGGTGCCCGAGGGGATCCGCACTCCGACCTTGTCCCCGGCACCCAGCCCGGCCTGGTGCAGTTGCAGCGCGTACGCCTTGACCTCCGCAACCAGCTCGGCGTACCCCAGGATCCTCCCGCCGTCATCGATGGCCGCGGCATCCGGATACGCCTCGGCGGTGGCTTGCAGGAGTTCGACCAGGGTACGCGCGGCGGGCGCCAGCGAGCTGCCCGGGAATTGCGCGGCATGGCGCACGGTGGTGGGCTGATCCATGATCAGAATCGATCCGTTCCTTCACTGGCCTGCAAGGCAGGCACGCGGTGCACCGGAGGGGGACGGTGCCTGTGGAATGGATCCTGGGAGGGGCGGAAAGCGTGGTGATTTCCGGTTCAAGTAAACCACCGATGCACCGCTACCTGCACAGTGTGACCAGTGAAATTCCGCACCCCGGGACAGCTGGTGGACGGCCGGAGGTGCTGCCGTCCGTTGGCCTACGGCAGCAGCAGCACCTTCCCGGTGGTCTGGCGCCCCTCCAGTGCACGGTGGGCATCGGCGGCCCTGGCCATCGGGAACTCGGCACCGATGCGCACATCGATCTTGCCCTCGGCTACCCAGCCCAGCACGTCACCGAACCGCCAGGCCCGTTCCTCGGGGGTGGTCAGGAAATCCGCGAGCTTCGGACGGGTGACGGTCAGCGACCCGCCGGCGTTCAGGCGCTGCAGGTCCAGCGGCGGAACCTGCCCGCTGGCCCCGCCGAAGAGCACCAGTGTGCCGCGGCGCCTGAGCGCCTCCAGCGACATCTCGAAGGTATCCTTGCCGATCCCGTCATAGACCGCATGCACACCGCTCCCGCCAGTCACCTTGGCCACGGTCTGCGGCACCTGGTCGTAATCCACCACATAGTCCGCACCGGCGGCCTTGGCCAGGTCCTTCTTCTGCTGGGTGGAGGCGGTGGTGATCACGGTCGCCCCCTTGAGCTTGAGCATCTGGGTCAGCAGCAACCCCACCCCGCCGGCCCCGGCATAGGTCAGCACCACGTCCCCGGAACGCACCATGTAACTGGAATGGATCAGGTAATGGGCGGTGCAGCCCTGCAGTGGCAAGGCCGCGGCAAGGCGCAGGTCCACCGCATCCGGCACCTTGCCCAGCACCGCGGCATCAACCACCACGAACTGTGCATATCCGTTAACCCCCTCGGACGTCGCTACCCGGTCACCGACTTTCAGGTTTCGCACCCCCGGCCCCACCTCGGTGACCGTGCCGGCGAACTCCGAACCCGGCGTGAAGGGGTAGTCCACCGGGTAGGTGCCCGAGCGCTGGTAGGTCTCGATGAAGTTCAGTCCTGCGGCAGCCACCTCCACCTGCACCTGACCCTCACCTGGCGTGGGGATTTGTGTCTCGACGTACTCCAAGACTTCGGGCCCGCCGGCCTGGTTGGCCACAATCGTGTACTGTGTCATCCTCGGTTCCATCCCTTCAATCAGCGTCATCGGCTGTAAGTCGCGCACGGTGCGAATTATTCCCCCTGCCAGTCTAGGGCCGTAGGCCGGACAGAACCCGGAAGGGTCGGCGCGGATGGCGAACCCGGACGCAAAGTATGAATATTTATTAGGTTTCATGCATATTCAGCGGTAGGGTTAATCCATGACGATTTCAGTAGCTGTCTCTGGCGCCAGCGGCTATGCCGGTGGCGAAGTCCTGCGAATCCTGGCCAACCACCCGCAGGTGGAAATCGGTGCCATTACCGCGCACTCCCAAGCCGGAACCCGATTGGGGGCCATCGCCCCGCACCTGCACGCGCTCGCCGAGAAGGTGTTGGTTGAAACCACCGTGGAAAACCTGGCCGGACACGATGTCGTATTCCTGGCCCTGCCCCACGGCGCCAGTGCCGAGATTGCCGCCCAACTGCCCGCCGACACCCTGGTCATCGATGCGGGGGCCGACCACCGGCTGACCTCGGCCAAGGCCTGGGCCAAGTTCTACGGCGAAGGCTATGCCGGGCACTGGCCCTACGGCCTGCCCGAACTGCCCGGGCACCGCGAGGCGCTGCGCGGGGCCAAACGCATCGCCGTGCCCGGCTGCTACCCGACCGGAGCGCAGCTGGCCCTGGCCCCCGGGTACGGGGCCGGTCTGCTTGAGCCCTCCGACGTGGTCATCGTCTCGGCCTCCGGCACCTCGGGCGCCGGGAAGAGCGCCAAACCGCACCTGCTGGGCAGCGAGACCATGGGATCGATGAGCCCCTATGGCGTGGGTGGCTCGCACCGCCACACCCCGGAGATCGAGCAGGGCCTGTCCTTGGTGGCCGGCGAGCCGGTCCAGGTCTCCTTCACCCCGACCCTGGCCCCGATGCCCCGCGGTATCCTGACCACCGCCACCGCACGGGTCAAACCCGGCACCACCGCGGACCAGCTGCGCTCGGCCTGGCAGCGTGCCTATGCCGAGGAGCCCTTCGTGACCCTGCTGCCCGAGGGGCAGTGGCCGGGCACCGGCAATGTGCTGGGAACCAACCAGGTGCAGCTGCAGCTGGCCCTGGACGAGCACGCCTCGAGGGTGATCGTCACCGCGGTGATCGACAACCTCACCAAGGGCACTGCCGGCGGCGCCGTGCAGTCGATGAATATCGCCCTGGGCCTTGAGGAAACCACCGGATTGAGAATGCAGGGAGTCGCACCGTGAGCCAACCAACCGCCAGCACCGGAATTACCGCACCGGCCGGCTTCACCGCCGCAGGGGTTGCGGCCGGCTTGAAATCCACCGGCGCCAACGACGTCGTGGTGGTGCGCAACCTGGGACCCGAGTTCTCCGCCGCCGCGGTGTTCACCTCCAACAGGGTGGCCGCGGCCCCGGTGCACTGGTCCCGGCAGGCCGTGTCCGACGGCCGAGCCGAGGCGATTGTGCTGAATTCCGGCGGGGCCAATGCCTGTACCGGACCCGAGGGATTCGCCAACACCCACCGCACCGCCGAATACGCGGCCGAGCTGCTCGGCATTTCGGCGTCTGACGTGCTGGTGGCCTCCACCGGGCTGATCGGCATGCAGCTACCCATGGACAAGCTGCTGCCCGGGGTCAGCCAGGCGATCGGGGCGCTGGAGTCTTCCGAGCAGGCCGGGCTGCAGGCGGCGCAGGGCATCATGACCACCGACACCGTGCCCAAGCAGGCGGTCCGCCGCGGCACCGGGTACACCATCGGGGGCATCGCCAAGGGCGCGGGCATGCTGGCCCCGGGGCTGGCCACCATGCTGGTGGTGCTCACCACCGATGCCAAGCTCCAGGCGGCCGGCCTGGATGCGGCGCTGCGCAGTGCGACCGCGCTGAGCTTCGACCGTGCCGACTCCGATGGCTGCATGTCCACCAACGACACCGTGGCCCTGCTGGCCTCCGGTGCCTCCGGGACCAGCCCGGAACCGGGGGAATTCACCGTGCTGCTGACCGAGCTGTGCCGGGAACTGGCCAAGGCGCTGATCGATGACGCCGAGGGCGCGGATCACACCATCGCGGTGCGAACCTTCAACGCCGCCACCGAGGCCGACGCCCTGGAGGTCTCCCGGGCGGTGTCCCGCTCCAACCTGGTCAAGACCGCGATCTTCGGCAAGGACCCGAACTGGGGCCGGGTGCTCTCCGAGGTCGGCACCACCCAGGCGGCATTCGAACCCGACGAGCTGAACGTGTCGATCAACGGCATCATGGTCTGCCGTGCCGGGGCAGTGGGTGAGGACCGCGACCTGGTTGACCTGCAGGAGCGCGAGGTGTCGATCGAGATCGACCTGAACGCCGGAACCGAGGAAGCCACCATCCTGACCAACGACCTGACCCACGACTACGTGCACGAGAACTCCGCCTACTCCAGCTAGGAACCAGCCAGATGAGTGAAACCCAACCCACCGCCATGGACGAGGCCCAACGCAAGTCCGAGGCCCTGATCGAGGCGCTGCCGTGGATCCAGCGTTTCGCCGGATCCACCATGGTCATCAAGTACGGTGGCAACGCCATGGTCAACGAGGAGCTGCGCCGCGCCTTCGCCGAGGACATCGTGTTCCTGCGACACGTGGGCATCAACCCGGTGGTGGTGCACGGTGGCGGACCGCAAATCAACAAGATGCTGCGGAAACTGGGCATCGAATCAGAGTTCCGTGGCGGGCTGCGGGTCACCACCCCCGAGGCGATGGACGTGGTGCGGATGGTGCTTACCGGACAGGTGCAGCGCGATTTGATCGGGCTGATCAACTCGCACGGACCGTACGCCGTGGGGCTCTCCGGAGAGGACGGCGCCACCTTGCAGGCGGTGCGTACCGGAACCACCGTGGACGGGGTGGAAGTGGATCTGGGACTGGTCGGGGAGGTCACCGGGGTCCGTACCGACCAGGTGGACAACCTGCTGGCCGCCACGATGATCCCGGTGATTTCCACCGTGGCCCCGGAATTCGACGCGGCCGGGGAACCGACCGGTGCGGTGCTCAACGTCAACGCCGATACCGCCGCTGCCGCCCTGGCCGCGGCGTTGGGTGCCTCCAAGCTGGTGATCCTCACCGACGTGGAGGGGCTCTATGCCGCCTGGCCGGACAAGTCCTCGCTGATCACCTCGCTCACCGCCGAGGAGCTGCGCCGGATGCTGCCGGACCTGCAATCCGGGATGATCCCGAAGATGGCCGCCTGCCTGGCCGCGGTGGACGCCGGGGTGGCCCGCGCACATATCGTCGACGGACGTCAACCACATTCCATGTTGCTTGAAGTTTTCACCACTGCCGGGGTTGGTACCCAGGTGGTGCCCGGAAAGGACGGATAATGCCCACGACCAGCAACCACCCCCAGTCCTCCACCGATGCCTTGGCGGCATTGGGTGCGCTGCCCTCGGCGGCGGTGACTTCCACCGCGCTGACCGAACGCTACGCCTCGGCGCTGCTGGGTGTCTTCGGCACCCCGCAGCGGGTGCTGGTGCGCGGCTCGGGCTGCCATGTCTGGGATGCCGATGGCCGCCAGTACCTGGATCTGCTCGGCGGGATCGCGGTCAACACCCTGGGCCACGCCCACCCGTTGCTGACCAGCGTGATCTCCTCCCAGCTGGCCACCTTGGGCCATGTGTCCAACTTCTTCACCTCGCCGGCCCAGATCTCGCTGGCCGAGCGCCTGCTGGAGATCTCCGCGGCCCCCGGGGGCTCGAAGGTGTTCTTCACCAACTCCGGCACCGAGGCCAACGAGGCCGCGTTGAAACTGGCCCGGCGCAATGCCGGGACCGCGGACAAGCCGCGCACCAAGGTCATCGCCCTGGAGAACGCGTTCCACGGGCGCAGCCTCGGGGCGCTGTCGCTGACCTGGAAGAAGGCCTACCGCGAGCCGTTCGAGCCGTTGCCCGGCAACGTGGAATGGGTGCCGGCCGGGGATATCGAGGCGCTGCGCGCGGCCGTGGACGAGAGTGTCCAGGCGGTGTTCATCGAGCCCATCCAGGGTGAGGCCGGGGTGCGGGAACTGGATGTCGACTACCTGCGTGCCGCCCGGGCCATCACCCACCAGGCCGGTGCCCTGCTCATCTTCGACGAGGTGCAGACCGGTATGGGACGCACCGGACAGTACTTCGCCTCCGCCCCGGTACTGCCGGATGTGATGACCCTGGCCAAGGGTCTGGGCGGCGGGTTCCCGATCGGCGCGATGCTCACCTTCGGGCACCGCACCAGCGACCTGTTGAATCCCGGGGACCACGGCACCACCTTCGGCGGCAACCCGGTGGCCACCGCCGCGGCACTGGCCACCATCCACGTGATCGACAAGGAGCAGCTGCTCTCCCACGTGGCCGAGACCGGCCAGTGGCTGCGTGAGGAGCTGTCCGCGATCACCGGGATCAGCCAGGTGCGTGGACGGGGCCTGCTCATCGCCTTCGACCTCGACAAGCCGATCGCCGCCCAGGTGGTCAGCGCGGGACTGGATGCCGGATTCATCATCAACACCACCGGGCCGGCCACCATCCGGCTGGCCCCGCCACTGGTCATCACGCGTGACCAGCTGACCACCTTCATCGACAAGCTGCCTGCCCTGATCGGCCAGGGGCTGCTGACCCACAAGGAGAACTAGCCCATGGCTACCACCCGCCACTTTTTGACCGACCTGGACCTGTCCCCGGCCGAACAGCGTGAGGTGCTGGACCTGGCCCTGGAGATGAAGGCAGAGAAGTACGGCTTCACCCCGTATGCCGGCCCGCAGACCGTGGCAGTGTTCTTCGACAAGACCAGCACCCGCACCCGGGTGTCCTTCCACGCCGGGATCGCCGAACTGGGCGGCTCGCCGCTGATTATCAACTCCGGCGAATCCCAGCTGGGGCACAAGGAATCGATCCCCGATTCGGCCAAGGTGCTCGAACGCATGGTCTCCACCATCGTGTGGCGCACCTATGCCCAGTCGGGGCTGGAGGAGATGGCCGCGAACTCCTCGGTGCCGGTGATCAACGCCCTGTCGGACGACTACCATCCCTGCCAGCTGCTGGCCGACCTGCTCACCGTGCGCGAGCACAAGGGCGAGCTGGCGGGACTGACCATGAGCTACCTGGGGGATGCGGCGAACAATATGGCCAACTCCTACCTGCTGGCCGGTGTCAATGCCGGAATGCACGTGCGCATCGCCGGGCCCGAAGGCTACCTGCCCGCCGAATCGATCGTCGTCGCCGCGCAGGAACGCGCCGCACTGACCGGCGGGTCGGTGACCATCACCACCGATGCGGCCGCCGCGTTGGCCGATGCCGACGTCATCGCCACCGACACCTGGGTCTCCATGGGCCAGGAGGAGGAGAAGGAGGCCCGGCTGAAGCTGTTCACCGACTACGCGGTCACCAGCGCGGCACTGGCCCGGGCCAAGGACGATGCGATCGTGCTGCACTGCCTGCCGGCCTACCGCGGCTACGAGATCGAGGCGGCGGTCATCGACGGACCCCAGTCGGTGGTTTTCGACGAGGCCGAAAACCGGGTGCACGCGCAGAAGGCCATCATGGCCTGGCTGATGGCCGCCTCCGGGTTGGCCGCCAGTGTCCGGGAAGCGAAGTAGCGTGGCTGCCCAACCCAGCACCAAGACGGCCCGGCAGGCGCGGATCCGCACCTTCCTGGGCAACCACTCGGTCAAGTCCCAGGCCGAGTTGCTGGCGCTGCTCAAGGACGACGGGCTGGAGGTCACCCAGGCCACCTTGTCCCGGGATCTGGTGGAAATCGGGGCGGTACGCATCCGCGATGCCTCCGGGCAGCTGATCTACGCGGTACGCCAGGAAGGCGGGGACCGTTCCCCGCAGTCCGCGCTCACCCAGGAGGTGCTGGACGCGCGATTGGCCAAGATCTGCCAGGAGCAACTGGTCACCGCCGAGGCGTCGGGAAATATCGTGGTGCTGCGCACCCCGCCGGGAGCGGCGAACCTGCTCGCACTGGCGATCGACCACTCGCAGATCCCCGCGATCCTGGGCTGTATCGCCGGGGACGACACCATCATGGTGATCACCCGCAATGCCGAGGGCGGGGCGGATGTCGCCAGCCGCTTCCTGCAGCTGGCCGATACCAACTAGCAGGCCGGGACCGGTACCGTGCCCCCAGGCCGGTTCCCTGCCGCGGCCCCACCGCCGGCAACGGCAGCGGACCGGCGCCACGCCGATCGCGGCCGGGGGATCAGCCGATAACCGGCAGCGCCCCGGGGACCGATTCGATGACCACGGCGGTATCCGCCGGCACGGTGAGCAATTCCCCATCGGTCTGCACCGGGATGCCCCGGGTGGTTCGGAAGGCGTAGCGGCCAACCCGGGGCTGCCTGCCCAGACCGATGGTGACCGCCCGCAAGGTCATCAGCGCCAGCCACCAGCGCCCGGCATGCGGCAGCATCACCACCTCGAATTTTCCGTCTGCCGGGTATCCGGAGTCGCTGATCCGCCCGTACTTCGCCATATGCGCGATATTCGCCAGGACTAGGCTGTCCAGTACCGCCCGGGCCCCGTCGGAACGGACCAGTTCGAAGGGCTCCAACCCGCCCAGGGTGCGCATCACCGCCGCCAGTTCGCGCAGCACGCCCTTGCGCCCGGCATTCATCCCAACGGCCATCAACGGGGTGAGGCCGAAACCGATATAGGAGTGGGCCAGGCGTGTCCAGCATTCGCTGCCCTCGCCCACGGACAGGCGCAACAGGTCGATGTGCCGGACCTCGCTGTCGACAATGGCTTCGAGCAGGGGCTGCCGGTGCGTACTGCGGTGGTGGTCGTTGGCGTTTCCCCCGGCCATCACGGCGGCGACGGCCGTGTTGCCCGGTACGTCCATGATCCCATTGACCACGTCGTTGAAGCCTCCGTCGCCGCTGACCGAGACCAGCAGGGGACGGCCGTGACCGGCCTCAGCGCGTGCCAGTTCCCGGCCGTGACCGGCCCAGTGGGTGGGCCGTTCATGCACGGGCGTCCCGGGCATCCGTTGCCGCACGGCCGCATGCAGCGCACGAGCCAGTCGCCGGGGTGCCTTGTCCGGATCCGGATTGAAGATCAGTACAACCCTGTCGAACCGTTCGGTCTCCGATCCGGTCATCTCCCCAGCCTCTTCACCGCCGGTCGCTGAACCGCACGGTTGTTGTTCCTAGGCAGCGAGCTCCTCGATGCTTTCCATGCCGAACGCGGTCTCGAAGGCACGTTGCACCTCATCGGTGTGTGAGACCAGGATGATCTTGTGGATCGAGGTGATGTGCTTGTTGGTAGCCACCCAGTCGTTGATCGCGCCCACCGCGATCTCTGCCACCTGGTCGGCCGGCCAGCCGAAGGCCCCGGCGCCGATGGCCGGGAAGGCGATGGAATGTGCATCATGGCGCGAGGCCACGTAGAGCGAATTGGTGAAGCAGTCAGCCAGGATCTTGGGATTGGCCTTGCCCAGCCGCAGATTGGGAGCCGCCGTGTGGATCACCCAGCGTGCAGCCAATTTTCCGGCCTTGGTAGCCACCGCGATCCCCGAGGGAATCCCGTTCGGGTACTGGTTGTTGCGTACCGCGCGGCAGGCCGCAAGCAGTTCGGGACCGGCCGCTTCGTGGATGGCACCGTCCACCCCGCCTCCACCCAACAGGGAAGGGTTCGCGGCATTCACGATGGCCTCGGCGCCAACCTGGGTGATGTCGCCTCGGACGAGTTGGATTTCCATTGGTCATACCTCCAAAGAAGCATCCGTGTTCCTCTGTGTAAGCTCACCTTACGCGGCGGTGCGTGACAGTGGAAGGGGTTTTCTGCGAACCAACAGGAAAACGATGCCCCCACCACAGGGAACCATGGCGGGGGCTGGTCGGGACGGCCAGGTAGGCCCGGCAGGCGGAGTTAGAGGTACTGCTCAATCAGTTCACGGAAGTGCGGCAGCTCGAACATTTCGGTGACCGCCAAGGCATTCTGCGGGCCGAGCCGTGGATCGGCTCCGGCTTCCAGCAACATCTTGGTGGTTTCCTCGTCCTGCTTGAAAACGGCACAGGTCAATGCGCTCTGCCCGCGGGCGTTGAGCTGGTTCAGGTTCGCGCCGCGCTCGATCAGCGCCTTGACGACCTCTGGCTGCGAATTGTAGGAGGCCAGGATCAGCAGGGAATCGCCCTTGCCATCGGTCAGGTCCACCGGGATGCCCTGGTCGATAACCGAGCTGAGCATCTGGACCTTGCCCTGGCGGGCCATGTCCAGGACCTGGTTCAGGAATTCGATCTGCTCGTCGGACAACTCCGGCTGGTGTGGGGTTTCAGTCATGCCAACAGTGTAACGACGCGACCCCCGAGGTTCGAAGCCGGCCCGGACTTCCGCCTCGAACGGCGCTCCGCTTCCCGTGGGTGAGGTAACCATTGGACATCACAGATATTCGGTCGAACATGTTTGAATATTTATAAGCGTCTATGCATAAACTTTGTTAGAGTGGTCTGCAGTGAAGGAATCGTCTAAGTCGACTGTGCGGTATCAGCTGAAAGGAACAGGTCATGACCTCTTCAACCAATGAAGGTTCGCTATGGGGTGGCCGCTTTTCCGGCGGTCCGGCAGATGCCATGGCGGCATTAAGCAAGTCCACTCATTTCGATTGGCGCCTGGCCAGCTACGATATCGCCGGATCACGGGCCCACGCCAAGGTGCTGCACCGCTCGAAGCTGCTCAGTGATGATGAGCTCTCCGGCATGCTGGCGGCCCTGGACCAGCTGGAGCAGGACGTGAAGGCCGGGCGTTACGTTGCCGCGGAATCCGACGAGGATGTCCACGGTTCGTTGGAACGCGGCCTGCTCGAGCGTGCCGGGGTGCAGCTCGGGGGCAAGTTGCGCGCCGGACGCTCGCGCAATGACCAGATCGCCACCCTGGGCCGCATGTTCCTGCGGGATCATGCGCGCATCATCTCCCAGGGCCTGGTCGAGACCATGGAAGCGCTGGTTGCCCAGGCCAAGGCCCACCCCTATGCGCCGATGCCCGGACGTACCCACCTGCAGCACGCCCAGCCGATCCTGCTCTCGCACCTGTTGCTCGCCTATGCCTGGCCGATGCTGCGTGACGTGCAGCGTTTCGTGGACTGGGATAAGCGTGCGGCCGTCTCACCTTATGGCTCGGGTGCCCTGGCAGGCCAGACCCTGGGGCTGGATCCGAATTTCGTGGCCGCCGAACTGGGATTCGATTCTGCCGTGCACAACTCCATCGACGGCACCGCGGCCCGCGACGTCTTCGCCGAGTTCTCCTGGATTACCGCCATGATCGGTGTGGACCTGTCACGAATCAGCGAGGAGGTCATCCTCTGGGCCACCAAGGAATTCTCGTTTGTGACCCTGCATGATGCGTTCTCCACCGGATCGTCGATCATGCCGCAAAAGAAGAATCCCGATATCGCTGAACTGGCCCGTGGCAAGTCCGGGCGGCTGATCGGCGATTTGACCGGCTTGCTGGCCACCCTCAAGGCACTCCCGCTGGCCTACAACCGCGACCTGCAGGAAGACAAGGAGCCGGTGTTCGACGCCGCCGATACCTTGGAAATCCTGTTGCCCGCCGTATCCGGGATGATCGCCACCCTCACCTTCAATACCGATCGCATGGCCGAGCTGGCACCCCAGGGGTTTGCGCTGGCCACCGACATCGCCGAGTGGCTGGTCCGGCAGGGTGTCCCGTTCCGCGATGCCCACGAACTGTCCGGGGCCGCGGTGAAACTCGCCGAATCCCGGGGAGTGGAGCTGTGGGACCTGGGTGATGAGGACTACGCGCAGATCTCCGAACATCTCACCCCAGCAGTGCGCGAAGTGCTGTCCACCGAGGGGTCGCTCAATGCCCGCAATGGCCAGGGTGGAACCGCGCCCAGTGCCGTGGAAGCGCAACTGGCCGAATTCGAACGCCAGCTGGACGAGGTGCGCAGCTGGATCAAGAGCTAGGAGAGTAGTCACTCAGTAGTAGTGGCTCCCGGATTGCCCGACCCGGTGTACCCGATGCCCGAACCGTTTGAAGCCGTGTGGCCTCGATGGTTCGGGCGTTGTTGCCTGGTGGGGAACCATGATTTCCAGTGGAATTCCTGGATGTCCGAAACCCACAGGCTTCGGGCAGATGAAAAATCCAACCGGACTCGGCTACAGTGTGAATCATGACACAGGAACTGCCCCGCACCGCACTGATTACCGAAGTCATCAAGGCCTTGGATGAGCTGAAAGAGCAGCTGCGGTCCTTACCGGATGAGGATTTCGGCAAACCCAGTTCGTTGCCGGATTGGTCGATTTCGCAACTGGTTGCGCATGTGCATTCCCTGGCCCGTGCGGTAATCCGCCAGTTCAAGCACGCCGGGAGCGAGAACCCTCCGGAAATGTATGACGGTGGCATGGCCGGGCGGATCGAATCGATCAACATGACCGCGCTGATGCGTCCGGAATCCCTGCGTGAGCTGGCGTTGGCTTCACTGGATGAACTACGTGCCGCGTTGCCGGCCACCGAGGGCCAATGGGAGTCGAAGGTCGGGTACCGTCCCGGTGCCGCCGTCGCGGACATGGTCTACGCCACCTGGCGGGAGATGCTCATCCACGCCACCGACCTGGATGAAATCCGTCGCCCGGCCGCCAGTTGGCCCCAGCCGTTTAGCGAGCACCTGATCCGGGCGCTGGAACCACGCGTGGCCGACACCGACCGGATCGTCCTGCAACCGCACGGCAAGGAACCGATTATCCTCGGCCGGGGACAGCATTCCTATGTGCTCACCGGTACCGATTTCGACCTGGCGGCATGGCTGGCCGGACGACCCACCGGGGGAGTGGTCCAGGCATCCTCCGATGCCGAACTCTCCGATTTCCCGACCCTGAAACCCTGGCCCTCGGCACAATTGCTGCCTCGCTAGGCGGTAGAGGTCGCCAGGCAGGGCTGAGGTGCAGCGCACACCTGTCCGGAACCTTCCCGGACAGGCACTAAAATTATCGGGTGACTCAAAATGAAAGCATCTGCGACCTGCTGGACAGGCTGTGCGCCATCGTGCCGGACTACCCGCAACCCGGGGTGTCCTTCAAGGACCTGACACCGGTCTTCGCTGATCCCGTCGGGCTGCGCCGCATTGTCGATGAACTGGTTGAATGCTTCGCCGGACAGTTCGACATAGTCGCCGGCCTGGAAGCCCGCGGTTTCGTACTGGCCGCAGCGGCCGCCTACGCCTCGGGCACGGGAATGCTGACCATCCGCAAGGCCGGGAAACTGCCGCGCGACGTCTACCGCGATGACTACACCCTGGAATATGGGTCGGCATCGCTGGAGATCCACAAGGATGAAATCGCGCCCGGTACCCGGGTGCTGATCCTCGATGACGTGCTGGCCACCGGCGGCACCGTCGGTTCGGCCGCGCGCTTGATCGAACGCGCCGGCGGCGTGGTGATCGGGGTGGGCGTGGTGCTCGAACTCGGGGAATTCGACGGCAGGGCGCAATTGTCCGGCCGGAAGATCGAAAGCCTGCAGATCGTCTGATTCACGCAAGCCGGTTACGTCACATCTTTGCCACTATAACCGGTGAAACTGAGTAGAATGGTCTGTCTTGTATTCGGCAGGGTGAGGGGAACTAGGTGTCGGGCACGATCGAGCAGGATCTGTTGGATGAGTCGGCGTATGTCGGCAAGCTGTACCAGCGTCTGGATGAACTCCGGGCCGAAAAAATCGAGCAGCTGAACCGCACCCGGGCCACCGGTGCGGTGGGTTCCTTCCAGAACCAATCCGAACGTGATTCCTTTGCCACCTTGTATGAGGACCGGATCGCGCAGCTTGAGGCCGTGGAGGACCGACTGGTTTTCGGTCGGCTGGATATGAACGGGGAAACGCACAGCGACCCGGAATCGGCCGGAACCCCGCGTTATATCGGACGGATCGGGATCAGCGACGAGGACCTGAACCGGCTGATGGTGGACTGGCGCGCCTCCGAAGCCGCACCGTTCTACCAGGCCACGGCACTACAACCCTTGGGCGTGCGTCGCCGGCGCCACCTGATCCTGAAGGGACGAAAGGTCGCCGGCGTCGAGGATGATGTCCTTGACCCGTCTTGGTTGGACGAGGGGCACACCCATCACGGTGAAGGAGCCCTGATGGCTGCCCTGCGGGAAAAGCGCACCGGGCGGATGGGCGACATCGTGGGTACCATCCAGTCCGAGCAGGATGCGATCATTCGTTCGGAACTGGCCGGAACCATCGTGGTGCAGGGCGGACCGGGAACCGGCAAGACCGCGGTCGCACTCCACCGGGCGGCCTACCTGCTCTATGAATACCGCGAACGGCTGAAGAACGCCGGCGTGCTGATCGTGGGGCCATCGACCTCCTTCATGCGCTACATCGAACGTGTCCTGCCCTCGCTGGGCGAAACCGGCGTGGTCATGAGCTCGGTCGGCGAGCTGTATCCCGGTCTGCATGCCATCCCGGAGATGCACCGAACCACCGCCGCCATCAAGGGGCAGCTGTCGATGGCCCGGGTGATCTCCCAGGCTGTGCGCAACCGCCAACGGCTGCTGGCCGCCGACCGTACCGTGGTGGTCGAGGGTACCCGCCTGACGCTGACCCGGCAGATGGTGCGTCATGCCCGAGAACGGGCGAGGCATACCCGCAAGCCGTACAACCAGGCCCGCGAGACCTTCGTGAAAACCCTGGTGGGCGAACTGGCCGAGCAGATGAAACAGCAGCTGGAGGAATCGGCCGGACAGATCAGCGCCGCGGATCGCAGCTACCTTCCGCAGGAGGTCCGCGATTCCGAGGACGTGCGGATCGCGTTGAACCTGTGCTGGATGCCGATGACCCCGCAACGGTTGCTTGAGGAACTGTACGCCAAGCCGTATCTGCTGGAGGCCGCGGCGCCGCAGCTGAACGCCAGCCAACGCGCCGCCCTCTACCGTCCGGCCGGTTCACCGTTCACCGAGGCAGATGTCCCGTTGCTGGACGAGGCCGCGGAACTGCTTGGCGAGTTCATCGACCCGCGCGATGCGCGCAACACCGCGCAATACGACCGGGATGTCGAAAACGCCCAGGCGGCACTGGTGAACATGGACACCATGCTGAAGAACGCCGGGATTGACGGGGTGGTTTCCGCCGAGCAGGTGGCAGCGGTGAACCAGGAAACCGCCGTTCGCCGAACCGCAGCCGAACGGGCGTCCGCGGACCGCACCTGGGCCTACGGCCACATCGTGGTCGACGAGGCCCAGGAGCTCTCGCCCATGCAGTGGCGGCTGCTGATGCGTCGCTGCCCGATGAAGTCCTTCACCATCGTGGGGGATATCGCCCAGACCTCGGCCGCCTCCGGCGCCTTGAGCTGGGGTGAAGCGCTCGAACCCTTCCTGGGCGAGCGTTTCCGGCTGGACGAGCTGACCGTCAACTACCGCACCCCGGCGCAGATCGCCGAAGCGGCCACCGCGGTCGCCCAGGCCGCCGGATTGCGCATCACCACACCGCAAGCGGTGCGTGAGGGTGATTGGCCGCCGCTGTTCACCGAATCCAGCGAGCAGGGCCTGCTCGACGAACTGTTGCGTATTCTCCCCGGGGAACTGGAATTCGCCGAGGGCGGGTTGCAGGCCGTGATCGTGCCCCAACAAAAACTGGAGTCCTATCGCGCCGCGCTGACCGGAATCTACGGCGAACGGGTGGGGACCGGTTCCGGGGGCATGGTGCAGAACATCGTGGTGATCTCGGCCCGGGAATCCAAGGGCCTGGAGTTCGACGGGGTCATCATCGTGGAACCGGCGGACCTGGTCAGCGAGATCGATGGCGGTGTGGGCGACCTGTACGTGGCAATGACCCGTACCACCCAGCGGTTGCATGTGGTCCACGCCAAGGAACTGCCCGCCGGATTCAGGAAAGAACCGGACGCCGGCTAGCAGCCACACCGCCCCGAGGCACTCCAGACGGTGAACATCCCGCCGATTCAAGCGTCCTGCACCCATATCGGGGCAGGACGCGTGAATTGGCGAATTCCCGGTAGCTGGGGCTACGCTTAACGCGTGCCGCATCCGGGCAACCCCCTCCCGGGCAGGCACTGATTGACTCTCCGCGGAAGGCCACCTGCAAGGCCGGGACGAACAGCTGCCCGGCATGGCAGCTTCTACGGGACCTGGGGCAGAACCAAGACAGAAAAATGGCCAAAGTTAGCATGTCTGAACTACAGCAGAATCCCGTGATTGCGGGACAGAGCAATGATTCTTCCTTCGAGAACATCTGGCAGGAACTGAAGTGGCGCGGCCTGGTGCACGTGTCCACGGACGAAACCGAGCTGGAACGAGTACTTTCCGAGGAAAGCATCACCTACTATTGCGGCTTTGACCCGACGGCCCCGTCGCTTCACCTGGGCAATCTGGTCCAGCTTCTGAACATGCGGCGCCTCCAGCTGGCAGGACACAAGCCATTGGCCCTGGTCGGCGGATCCACTGGATTGATCGGCGACCCACGTCAAACCGCCGAACGCACCCTGAACACCAAGGAAACCGTGACCGATTGGGTCGCTAAACTCCAGGCCCAGGTCTCGCGCTTCCTCTCTTTTGACGGTGAAAACGCCGTACGCCTGGTCAACAACCTTGACTGGACCGCACCGCTCTCCGCACTGGACTTCCTGCGTGATGTGGGCAAGTACTTCCGTGTAGGCACCATGATCAAGAAGGACATCGTCGCAGCTCGTCTGAACTCCGAGGAGGGAATCAGCTACACCGAGTTCTCCTACCAGGTGTTGCAGGGTTACGACTACCTGGAGCTGAACCGCCAGTACGACTGCACCTTGCAGACAGGTGGTTCGGACCAGTGGGGCAATCTCACCAGTGGCACGGATTTGATCCGCAAGGTCGAGGGCAAGCACGTGCACGCCTACGGCACCCCGCTGATCACGAACTCCGACGGCACCAAGTTCGGCAAGTCAGAAGGTAACGCCATTTGGCTGGATGCCGAGATGTGCAGCCCGTACACCTTCTACCAGTTCTGGCTGAACACCGCCGATGCCGATGTCATCAACCGGCTGAAGGTTTTCACCTTCCTCAGTCGCGAACGGATCGAGGAACTGGCAATTGAAGTGGCCGAGCGCCCATTCAAGCGCGAGGCCCAGCGAGCCCTCGCCTGGGAAGTGACCTCCCTGGTCCATGGAGTGGAAGCCACGCAGAAGGTCATTGCCGCCTCGGCTGCCGTCTTCGGCAATGGGGAACTGGGCGACATCGATCTGCCAACACTGCAGGCTGTCATCGCCGAACTGCCAACGGCAACGATCGCCGCGGACGAATTGGGAATCCTGAACGTCTTGCAGGCCAGTGGCCTGAGCAAGTCCCAGTCCGAGGCACGGCGCACCGTCTCCGAAGGAGGCGCGTACGTGAACAACGCCAAGGTGGCTGGTGTCGATAGCGAACTGACAGTGGCGGACTTCCTGCACCAGCGCTATGCGATCATCCGCCGCGGCAAAAAGAACATGGCCGTCCTGGAACTGGCCCGGTAGGTATAGAAGGGCCCGTGAAGCGGGCCGAAACGGAAAACCGTCGAAAAGTCTGTGAAGCACAGCACTTTTTCGGCGGTTTTTCGTCTTTCAACGGCCGGATGGGCTGATTTTTCCCGGAATTACGGGATTCTTGGGAGCAAGGCACCGATTTGCGTGCGGGCCGGAACCTGCGTATAGTTTTTCTTTGTTGCCAGCGAGGAACACGCCGCGGAAGCGGGATGTTCACCTGGTAGCCAAGACCTCTTTCCTTGCAGGTCACCAAGGGTTCGGATCGAATTTGATTCGGGTTCACGGTGTGGTAGGGTTGGAAAGTTGCTCCGAAGCGAAGCGGCCGCCCTGGTGGTGGTGCGTGGTGTCGGAAGTGTTTGTTGTTTGAGAACTCAATAGTGTGCCAAGTTTGTTGATACCGAATGTTTTATATTTGGTGAATACATAACATTTTGCTTGGGATGATGCACCCCCGTGTGTTGTTCCGAGTGTTTGATTATTATTTGCCGGGACTTCATTGGTTTCGCCCTTATTTTCCGAGGGGTTGCCGATGGCTTT
>NZ_JAPCHW010000005.1 GCF_026107515.2 Glutamicibacter sp. MNS18
TGTTGCACGCCGTTTTCTTGTGTTTGGTTTGATGGTTTAGACGCTCTAAAACCTATACGAGAAGCGGCGTGCGCTGCTATTTAAGGGGCCCGGCGACCCACGGATCAGTCACAAGCGCCGATTTTTCCTGGAGTTAGTTCGGTTTGCCATTGGTGAACGCCCAGCACCAGATGGGCGGAATCGTCAAGTCTACCGAGGGCTCCGTTCCTTCCTTCGAACTTCCTCCAGATTCTTCTTTTCCGTGCCGGTTCCCGTCAAGCTGTGACGTACGGAGGCGGCGCAGGTGCCAGGAGCACCGCCAACCACCACCAGCGAAAGGTGCAACGATGACCAGGAAAGAAGTCCTCAACGACGGAGAAATCCAGAACACCCTGTCCCAGCTCCCGCCCTGGCGCTATGGCTTGGGTGCCTTGCGCACGGTCTACAAGTGCCCCTCGGCAGCATCCGCGCTCCAGCTGCTTGCCTCCATAGGATCCCTGGCAGAGGAAGCCAATCACCACCCCGATGTGGATTGGCGATATGACACCTTGTTCCTCACCCTGGCATCGCATGATTCCGGCGGGGTCACGACCAGCGACACCCTGTTGGCTGGCCGGATTTCCGAGCAGGCAGAATCCCTGGGTGCTGGGGTGGACCTGAATCTGGTGCGGACGGTGGAAATCTGCATCGATACCGACAACCCCAGGCAGATTTCCAGTATCTGGCGTACCGCCTTGGGCTACCGGGAGGAGCCGAACGGCAGCCTGACCGATCCCCATGGGCGCGGCCCGGCCATTTGGTTCCAGGAAACCGAGACGCCCAGTGACAACCGCTTCCACCTTGACGTGACGGTGCCGCATAGCCACAGCGGTGACGTCCTGGAAAAACTCAAGACCACGGATGCCGACCTGGATTACGAGAATTCACCGGCCTGGGTGGTGGCAACCGATTATCAGGGAAATCGTCTGTGTATCTGTACCGAGGCAGGACGCGGATAGCCCGCCAGGTAGTTCCCTCGAAACCATGTCCTGGCGTCACCGAGCGTAGTTAGACTAATTCCCATGATGAACAGGCGTGCAAACGCCACCGACAAGCTGATCGGCCGGTGGCGGATTATCGAGATGGACAACTGGGATCGCGAGGAAATCGATGCTCTGGAGCCCAGTTTCATCACGTTTTCCAAGGGGATGCATGGGGAGTTTGCCTTTATCGCGGCCCATGGCTGGATGGATTGCCGCCCGATTGAATGGAATGGACATCCCGGTGTCGAATTCACCTGGGAAGGCAATGATGACGGCGACCCGGTTCATGGCCGGGGCTGGGTGGCCTTGGTGGACGATGATGAAATCGAGGGCCACATCTACATCCACCTGGGCGAGAACTCGGGCTTCCGGGCCAAACCCTACGACCGTTTCAGTGAGAAGGAATACTGAAGGTCGGGTATGAGCAACCCGCCGGGGCAGGGCATCCACGTTGGATGCCCTGCCCCGGTACTTCGCGTCCTTAGGCCACGGAGGTGCGCAATGAGGTGAAGGTCTCTGTGGCGATCGCCTGGACGGCTTCATCCCAGTCGCCCAGCAGGCCGAGCAGGTTCTGTCCTTCGGCACGGCGGTCAGCGATCTGATGCTCCACAGTTTTGAGTACAGCGGTGCGCAGCTCGGTATTCAGGTTGACCTTCCCGACACCAAGCCCGATGGACCGGGACAGGTCCGCCGCGGCGATTCCCGACGCACCGTGCAGGACCAGCGGAATCGGGCAAACCCGGTGGATGGTCTCCAGCACGTCCCAATGGATCTTCGGTTCACCCTTGTAGCGACCATGGACATTGCCAATGGCGACCGCCAGCAGGTCCGCACCGCTACGCTGCACGAACCCGGCCACCTGTCCCGGATCGGTCAGGCCGGCTGCGCTCTGCTCGAAGGCTTGGTCCTCGTTGCCGGCCAGCGCACCGAGTTCCGCCTCGATCACCATTTCCGGACCCAGCAGACCGCGGATCTGCTGCACGAAAGCGATGTTCTGCTCGAAATCGCTGGCCGAACCATCGGCCAGAACCGCGTTGGCACCGGCCTTGACGGCCTCGGTGATCAGTTCCGCATCGGTGGCATGATCCAGCTGGACGGCCACCGGTACGGTGGCCTGCTCCGCCAACTGCCGCAAGGCCGAGACCAGCCGCAGCCCGGAAGGGTTCCCGGCGGTCTTCGGTGCCACATTCAGGATCACCGCACGCCCCAGCCTCTCGGCTACCTCCACCACGGCCAGGGCGGTGGTGAAGTCGTAGCAGGTGAAGGCCGGGACGGCGTGACCGTCCTTGAGTGCATCCTGCACCATGGTGTCCATGCGAGCGAGCATTCCTAGACTCCTATCGAGGTAACGATCATGTAGGCGATGGCGGTGAGCAGGAAGCCGGCCACGCCCAGAACGGTGGTGATCACGGTCCAGGTGCGCAAGCCGTCGGAGACACTCAGCCCCAGGAACCGGGTCACGATCCAGAAACCGGAGTCATTGACATGGCTCAGCCCGAAGGCGCCGAAACCGATGGCGATCAGGATCAGTGCGATTTGGATCGCGGAGTAGCCTCCGGCATCCACCGCCGCGGTGAGCAGGCCAGCCGTGGTGATGATGGCGACCGTGGCCGAGCCCTGCGAGGCACGCAAGATCGCGGCCAGGATGAAGCCCATCAGGATCAGCGGCAATCCGGCGGCGCTGAGGGATTCGGCCAGCACGGTACCGATCCCGGATTCGGTCAATACCTTGCCGAACACGCCACCGGCGCCGGTCACCAGGATGACAGTGGCCGCTGGCCCCAGGGCCGAGTCCATGACCTGCCCGGTGTGCTCGCTGCTCCAGCCGCGCCGCACCCCCAGCAGGTAGTAGGCCAGCAGCAAGGTGACCAGCAACGCGATGATCGGCGAACCGACAAAGCCGAGCACATGGGCCACGGTGGTTTCCTCGGTCACGATTGAACCGCCCACGGTTCCCATCATGATCATCAGGATCGGCAGCAGGATCAGTGAGATCACCATGCCGGCCGAAGGCGCCTTCACCTTCACGGCCGTGCTGCCCCCGGAATCCTGCATCTTTGCTTGGCCGAAGTTGCGGAACTGTTCGGCGGTGGCCGGCAGCATGGTGATGTCACGGCGGGTCAGGCGCTTGGAAAGGTAGTATCCCAGCACGCCGATCGGGGCACAGAAGAGCAGCCCGAAAATGGTCACCCAGCCGATATCGGCGTTCAGGATACCCGCGCCGCCCACCACACCCGGGTGCGGGGGAACCACCACGTGGATGGCCAGCATCAGCGCACCGACCGGCAGACCTACCTTGACCGGATCAACGTTGATGCTCTTGGCGAAGCCGTAGATGATCGGCACCATGACAATGAAACCCACATCGAAGAACACCGGAATGGCCAGGAAGAAGGCCACGGTGGTCAAGGCGGCGATTACCCGTTTGGGTCCGAAGATCCTGGTAAACCGTCCGGCCAACGCCTCGGCTCCGCCGGACACCTCGATCGTCTTTCCCAACATGGCACCAAGACCCACCAGGACCGCGACGCTGCCCAGGGTGCTGCCCATGGCATCGGTGACCAGCCCGGCCACGTCCTGGATCGGGATCCCGGCTGCCAGGGCCACCAGGATGCTGACCACCAGCAGGGTGATGAACGGTGGCATCTTGAACTTGATGACGCCCACCAGCAGCAGGGCCACACCGGCCACTGCGATCAGCAGGAGGATAAGCGGACTCATGAAAGTTATTCGTCTCCTTTGACGTGGCGGGGAATTCCCCGCCGAATCCGTGGTTAGTTGGCTGCCTGCGGGGCGACGACCTTGATCACTGCCGAGTCATCGGCGGCTGCCAACCCGTGGGCTTCGCCCAGCAGGTACAGCTGCTCGGCGGCCGAGGCCACTGGGGTGGACAGGTGCGCGGCGCGGGCCGCGGTGGTCACGATCCCCATGTCCTTGACAAAGATATCCAGGCGCGAGAGCACTTCGGCCCCTTCCTCGATGTAGGCCTCCAGCATGCGCGGCCCGCGGTTTCCCAGCATGAACGAGTTCGCGGCCCCTGCCTGCAGCGCTTCGAGCGTGGTGGCCTGATCCAGGCCGAGCTTGTCCGCCAGCGCCATGGCCTCGGCAGCCGCGGCAATGTGCACACCGCACAGCAGCTGGTTCACGGTCTTCAGGGCCTGGCCGTCACCGGGCTTGTCGCCCACGATGCTCAGGGTGGATGCCAGCAGGTCCAGCACCGGCTGGGCCTTGGCCAGATCCGCCGGGGCAGCACCCACGACGATCAGCAGATCTCCTTCTCCGGCGCGGACCGGCCCGCCGGAGAGCGGGGCGTCTACCAGCCCGACACCCAGCTCGGCCAGGCGGGCCGCGGTGGCCGGGACCGCGTCCAGGCCCACAGTGGAGGTCAGGATGACCACCGAACCGTTCTTCAACTGGCCGGCCACACCGTTCTGACCGAAAAGTACCGCGTCCAGCTGTTCGCTATTGCGCACCGCCAGCAGCAGGGCGTCGGCACCGGCCACGGCCTCGCCGGCCGAGGCGAAGGTGGTGATTCCTGCCCGGGCGGCAAGCTCCATGCGCTCGGCCGAGATATCGAATCCATTGACCTGCAGGCCGGTGGACAGTCGGGTGGCCATCGGCAGGCCCATGGCGCCCAGGCCCAGGACGGCGACAGTGGTGGTAGTGCTCATCAGTATTCTCCGTTGAATCGTTTGTTGGTCGTTAGAAGGTGCTGCTCAGGGTGCGGGTCACGGCGGTCAATGACTGGTCGTCACCGACGTTGCCCGCGAAGACGATGTACGGGATGCCCTTGGCCGGGCCGTCCACCGACTGCCACAGCGAGACAATGCCCGGCAGCATCGGTCCGCGCACGATCGCCTTGCGGATTTCCAAGCCGTGGGCGGCCACATCCGAGGAGGTGATCCCGCCCTTGGCGATGACGAAGCGCGGGGGAGTGGAATGGACGATCCGGTTCACCACCCACACCACGGCCGCCGAGACGCGGCGGGCGATCTCCAGGGAGGCGTCCGCGTCATCGGTCTTGACCAGCGTGCGCGAGGTATGGACGATCACGTCGCTGTCGGTGAGTGAACGGCTGATCTTCTCGACCAGGGTAGCGAGATAGGACTTCTCGTCCTCGGCATCCAGCATGGTGGGAACATCCAGTTCCACGATCCGGGCGCTGCGGTGGTTGGCGGTCAGGTCCTGCAGCTGGCGGGTGGTGACACCCACATGCGAACCGACCACGATCAGCCCGCCGCGGGTCCGTCCGTCAGGCTGGTCCCCGGTGAAGATTTCCGCACGGGTCAACGGGGCCCGTTCGGCCTGCCCGATGCGGGCCCGGACAAACGGTGGCCCCACACGGTAGAGCACCTTTTTGCCGGCGGATTCCGCGGCTTCCAGCCCCAGAGCTAGGGAGCGCAGGTCGTTTTCGGTGACAATGTCGGCGCATACCACCTGCGCGTTGGCCGTCGTGGAGAGCTTGGCGGCAATGTGCCCGGCCGAGGAACGGATGTCGTCCAGGTCCAGGCCCAGCACCTTGTCGGCCGGGATGCGGCCGTTGGTCTTTTCCTGCACGTAATCCGGCAGGTAGCTGGTGGAGAATCCGAAGGTCGCGTCCTTGGCGAACTCGGTCTCGCTGACCTTGGCCACCTCGCCGTGACCGGTGCGCATGTAGTGCTCGCTGCCCACGGTGATACGACCGGCATCCCCGAAGGCGGGCACCATGAGCACCGCGTCCACGGCCGCAGTGGCATCCAGTGCGGTGAGGGTTTCGTTGATGGCGTCGGTTTCCAGCGGGAAATGGCCGCGCAGGGTCGAATCGCTACGGCTGACAAAACCGATGCTGAGTCCGGCGGCAGTTGCGGCCTGCTGCGCTGCGGTGACCACCTGGCGGTTGCGTACGGCGGCATCCCCGGCATCCAGGCTGCGCGAATTGGTCAGCACGTAGACGGCCAACGGGCGCTCGCCGTTGATTTCCAGTCCAAAGGCCCAGGTGAAGTCCTCGACTTCCCAGCGGGTCAGTACCGGCAGGTCGCTCACGGACTGGGTGCCGGTGGGATCGTCATCCAGAACCACGAGAACCCGGCCAGTAGCGCGGGCGCTGGCAGCCACCGTTTCGGGGGAAATAACCGGCTCAGCGGGGTAGTTGGCGAGCAAACTGGACTCAAGCATGGGCTGGGACTCCTTTGTCTGTGGCCTGACATCTCACCATGTAAGATGTCAGACATCTGTCATGAGAATTAGTGTCACATGATTCGTGAATTCGCGCAAGGGTCATGGATGCGTAAACTTGGCTTGTAAAGCCGGTAGTGCGCACCGTTGCCGCTTTTAGGGGAAATGGAGGGGACGTGGCCCGGAAATCACTGGTGACCGAGGTGGCGGATAACCTGCTGGACCGGATCGTTGACGGCCAGTTGCCAGCCGATTCCCCGATTCCCGGTGAACTGGAGCTCAGCGCAACCCTCGAGGTCAGCCGCATGACCGTGCGTGAGGCCATAAAGACCCTACTGGCCCAGCGCATCATCCGTGTGGAACGCGGACGCGGCACCTATGTGAACCCGATCAGCCAGTGGAGCTCGCTGGATGCGGTACTCCGGGCCACCAGCGTGGGCACCGGGGCAGAAGAGGCGGCGGTGCAACTGATCGAGCTTCGCCGCATGCTGGAAACCGGAGCCTGCGAACTGGCGGCAACCCGAATCAGCGGCGCGGAATTGCAGTTACTGCGGGAGCATCTGGATGGAATGCGGCAAGCCCACCGGGACGCCGAGGTGGACGACTTCGTCCGCGAGGATCTGGCCTTCCATGACGTGATCCTCAGGGCCTCGGGCAACGCCTTCGTCCCGGCCCTGTTCGAGCCCTTGCGGCGGGTGCTGTCCGAACGGCGGCGCGAAACCAGTGCGTTGCCGGATATCCAGCAACATGCCATCGGGCAGCATGAGAACATCCTGCGCGCACTGGAAACCGGGGATCCCGCCCGATCCCGTGAGGCCATGGACCAGCACATGCAGCAGACCCTGGATGACCTGCGGTCCTATGTATATGCCGCCAAGGATGACTGAGTCGGATCCCGCGGTGCGGTTTCGGATCCCCATAGGCGAGGAACCGATACGATGCTGTGGCTGTCGGCAGATTTGGTGAACGAATCGACTTGGATCGTGTAGCGTACAGACACCCGGTCAGCGGCGGATCGCCTGATAAATCGGATTTCCTTTTGGGCCCAGGGTCATTCCGCGGACTCTTCATCCCCGAACTCCGCACGGATCAAGTTGATGCCTAGGGCACCAACTTGCGACGCAGCCTCGTCACCAAGTCCGGAGTCGCTGATAATCGTTGTGAGGCCATCCAAGGGTGCAACTCGGTATTTCGCGTAACGGCCGAATTTGCCGCTATCGGTGAGCAACACGCTTTGGGAGGCCGAAGCCATAGCTGCGCGCTTCGGATCGATCTTCGCCTCGACGGGAGTGGTGATGCCTCTTTGGACATCCCACGAGCTGGAGGAGAGGAACGCTATGTCGAGCGACAATTCTGCCAGCGTCAGGGAAGCCAAACGGCCGATAGTTGACTGGTTGTCGCGGTCGACCCGACCGCCCACGCAGATCAGGTCGACGCTCGGGTGGTCAAGAAACGCGGCGATCGTGGCCAAGTCGTTGGAGACTACGGTCAGGTCTTGGCGCTCCTGCAGGTACGGACGTATCGCCTGGACTGTTGTGCCCGCGTCGAGGTATATCGTCATTGAATCGCCCACAAGTTTGGCTGCTTCCCGGGCGATGGCGGCCTTGGACGGTAGGTCGGCGACTTCCTTGACCGAACGGTGAGGTTCGGCAAGGAGCCGGGCGGTGGGGACGGCCACGGCGCCGCCTTGAGTGGCCTCCACCCGGCCTTCTTTGGCCAGTGTGGCGACATCGCGTCGCGCCGTCATCTGGCTGATACCAAGCAATTCGGTTATCTGACGGTAACTGAGCACCTCTGCGGTACGCAGATGCTCGATAATCTTCTGCCGGCGCTGTTCCGGAATGAGTGAGGTCGTCCTGGTCAATGTTTCCTCCACACTCATTCTACAGTGGTGCCACTCCACGGTGATTTCCAGCGTGTGGCCAACTCCAGGATTTGTACAGGGGTGAGTTCTCGTCTGTCGTGGCGTTCAGTCAGCAAGGCGATCCGGCAGGCCTCCTCCACTTCGACGGCGCGGTCGATCGCTTCGTCAAGATCCCGGCCCGCCACCACGGAACCATGATTGGCCAACAGGGCGGCCTGTAATGGCCAAGGAGCCGAGCGGAGGTCTTCGCCCAAGGCGGCATCGCCCGGATGTCGATAAGGCAGTAACGGGGTTTGCCCAACTCTCATGACGTAGTACGGCGTTAATGGTGGGATCGCGTTGTGGGCTGCCCATGGCTCGCGGCACGATTGGGCGACCGCCTGCGGCGAGTGCAGGTGGATCACCGACCGGTGTTCTTCACTGCGTTGGTAGAAACCAACGTGCAGGGGCGTTTCCTTCGAGGCCCTGGCACCGCCCAGATGCTCACCGTCGAGCGAAACCTCGGCGAAATCCGAGGCGCTGAGCTGGCCCAGGGATGCCCCGGTACCGGTGACCAGGATACGATCCCCTTCGCGGGCGCTGAGGTTACCACTGGAGCCGGGGCTCAAGCCCAGATCGACGAGCTTCCGCCCGGCGTTGATGAGTTGTTCGAGGATGCTCATGCCAGGGACTCCCATGCGGTGCTGAAGAAATCCTCGTGCCCGAAGTTCCCGCTCTTCAGGGCGAGAGCGATAGGCCGTTTTTCCACCTCTGCGGTGGACCAGCAGACACCGGGTGCTAGTTCCGGTCCAATATGCAGGACCCCGATTCCTAGCTCGCGTACCACCGCACCGCTAGTTTCGCCACCGGCTACGACCAGCGCGGTGATTCCATGGGTGAGAAGCTTGCGGGCCAGTAACGCCATGACCTGTTCCACTGCTGGTGCCACCTCGGTGCCATCGACATGCTGCCGAACGTCGCGCAGGCTGCGGGCGGCGCAGATCACCGGGGTACTGCCGGCCGGTTGGTCGGACACCCAGAGGGCCAGCCGCACGGCGGTGCCTTCGGGATCCGCCAGCGCGGTACTGATGTCAACTTGTCTCACTGGCTGCGTTTTGGAAACGTGCGCGACCTGCGCCAGGCTAGCGCGCGAAACACTCCCGCAGAGGATGGCGCCCCGACCGGAAGGCGGAGGCGTCCAAGAGTCATTTAGTGTGCCCGGCCCGCTCATCCCCAGAGCGAGACCCGATCCTCCGGAAACGAGTGTGTCTCCGGCGGTCGCTGCGGCAATGGTCCGCAAGTCCGTATCGTCGATGGCATCGATGACCACATACCGGTCCGTCGAGGCAGCGAGCACCTGGCGGAGGCGGGCGGGCCCCTGCCGCACTGTGGGTAGGGATATTTCACCCACAGGGTGGGTGGATTGCGCTTGTAGCAAGGATGCCACCTTGGACTCGGTCATCGGCGTCAGGGGATGATCGCGCATTGAAGAATCCTCTAGCAGTTCGGATCCGACAAAGAGATGGCCTTGGTACACGGTGCGGCCATTGGCTGGCAGGGAAGGTACAGCAATACAGCGCGTGACACCCAGATCGTTGCAGAGGGCATCGAGAATGGGGCCGATATTCCCCCGGGGTGTCGAATCGAAGGTGGAGCAGTACTTGACGTAATACCGGGTGGCGCCCCACGCGCGCAGTCTTTGCAGGGCATTCCTGCTGGAAGTCACCGCCTCATCCAACGGGGCGGTGCGGGTTTTCAGTGCGATGACCACGGCATCCAGCCTCGATAGCTGTTCCGCCGGTAGATCGCCATCTTCAATGACCACGGCTACCTGATGCTTTGAGCGGCGCAGCATAGTTGCAACATCCGTGGCACCAGTAAAGTCATCGGCAATGATTCCGAGCACGGTCATCCTTTCCTGGCCACGAAGGCCGATGGAGGTGCGGGGAATCGCCCGCAACACTTCAATAACACCACAATGTTAATATCTGATGCAATCTTGGAAGATTTTAGAATCTGTGGCAGAGTGATTCTCGGCACGTTCGAAGGTCGAATGTGCACACGACGAATGGGACCCCATCGTGATCATTTCCCACTCTGCCCGCGACCGGGCTCCCATCAGCATTGCGCTGACCGGGGCCAACGGCGGCTACGGGCGCACATTCCTGGCACAGCTTTCAAGTACGCCGGAAATTCGACCGGCAGTCCTTGTGGACCCCGATATTGACGGACTGCGTGACATGCTCGCCGAGTTGGGTATTGCACCGCAGGATGCAGTGGTCGCCCAGCATCCGGAAGATGCCCGGCGGATTTCCGACAGCGGCGCGATTGTCCTGGCCGCGGGCATGGCGGCCCTAGACTGGTCCTCAATCGACGTGCTGGTCGAGGCCTGCGGACATGTCGGGCACGGCTCGGCATATGCGCAGACGGCTCTAGAAAACGACACGCATGTGGTGATGGTTAGCAAGGAAGTCGATACGGTCGCCGGTGTTGAGCTGAACGCGCTCGCCGCGCGCAAGGGCCTGAGCTACCTTCCTGGTGACGGGGACCAGCCTGCCAACCTCCTGCGTCTGCTTGATTGGGTAGCCGCTGTCGGGCTGGATATCGTCGCCATCGGCAAGGCTGGCGAGTATGACTTGTGCTTCGATCCCACCACGGGATACGTGGAGCAGGCTGGTGAGCTCCTGCACGCTCCGGAACTTGGCGAACTGTTGGAATTGGACAAAGATGTGGTCGGTCTGCTGGAACGCCGGGCGCAAGCCGTGGCACAGCTGAAGCGCTCTGCGGCAGCGGATGCTTGCGAAATGACCGTGGTGGGTCTGCGAACTGGTTTCGCCGCGGATGTTGAAACAATGCACTACCCGGTGGCGCGCATCAATGAGCTGGCCGATATCTATGCCATGGAGAAGGACGGCGGACTGCTGCGCCAGGAAGGCGTCCTGGAAGTGTTTTCGGCACTGCGTCTGCCCGGGGAAGCGAGCTTTGCCGGGGGCGTGTTCGCCATCGTGCGCACTGGCGACCCGGTGACCTGGGAGATCCTGCGCGGCAAGGGGCACGTGATCAGCCGCGACGGGCGCTACGCCTGCATCTACTGGCCGTACCACTACATGGGCGTGGAGACAGCGCTGACGGTGCATGCAGCGATGGATCGCAGGTCGGTGCCTGCGGCCAAACCTGGCATCCTGCTTGCGGCGCGGGCCAGTGAGGACCTCCCGGCTGGAACCAGTCTGGCCGTAGCCGGCCACCATCATGAAATCACCGGGGTGGCCCCGGTGATGGTGGCACCCACCCCCGGTGCAGCGCCATTCTACCTATTGGACGGTACCACCCTGACCCGGAGCATAGCGGCCGGCGAGCTCATCGCGCTTGATGACGTGAGCGGCATCGATCCGCGGGCGTTGCAGCTTTATCTCGCCGGTGCATCGATTACCGAAACAACCAAGAATGGAGTGACTCAATGATGACGCCCACTTCCCGCACGGTTCAGAACCCGGCGGTCGTAGCAGAGGTCACGGTATGAGCCCCGAAATTATCGCACTGATCGGCTTGGCGGCGGTATTCGCCATTGCCTCTATCCGCAATGTCCATATGGGCGCCCTGGCCCTGGTTGCTTCCTTCGTGATCGGCATTGGGGTCGTTGGGGAGAGCCTGGACGACGTGCTGGGAGGGTTTCCCGTCGACGCGCTGGTGATCCTGGTTGGTATCACGTATCTCTTCGGGTTGGCGCATCAAACCGGTACCATCGACTGGCTGGTCAATCGTTCCCTGGGACTGATCGGCAACCGTGTTGCCCTGCTGCCCTGGGCGTTGTGGGCCATTGCCACCCTGGTGGCCTGCATGGGCACCTCCCACGCTGCCTTCGCCGTTGTCCCTATCGCGATGGCACTGGCGCATAGCCATAGGATCAATTCGACCCTCATGGGCCTGGCCATGAGCTCGGCTATCGTTGGCGGTGCCTTGGCGCCGACCAGTATCGTCGGAATCACCGTGCAAACTGTCGCTCGGCAGGCCAACCTTCCTTACAACGCTGGGCTCATGTTTGCACTGTCCATTGGGATCAACGTCCTGGTGGTGACCGTTGCCTTCTTCCTCTTCGGCGGACGGGAACTGATCGAGCGAACCCGCGAGGCCTCCAAGGCGGCCAGTGCTTCGACGAAGCCGGTCGTGGACGATGGGGCAGGTGGCCGGCCTTCGGCTGGCGTGCGCGGTAGCGTGGGAACGCAGACGCTGACCCGTGTGCCGACGCAATTGGAGGCTGCCCCGGCCAAGGAACCGATGACTGCGATGCAGGGTCTGGTCATAGCTTCGATTTTCGTCCTGGTCGGTGGCTTCTTCACTCTGACCATGCTCGATGTGGATGTGAATCTCGGAGTCGTCGCTTTGACGATTGCCGTGGTCATTGCGCTCATCGATCCGGATGTCGGTCGCAAGGCCATGACCCGCATTGACTGGGGCACAACACTCCTGCTGGGCGGCATCATCACCTATGTCGGTGTCTTGACCCGCTTGGGTGCGATTGATCAACTGGGCGAGCTTGCCCGATCGGTGAGTCAACCGCTCCTGGCGGCCCTGGTCATTTGCGTTATTGCCGCTCTGGTCTCCGCTTTCGCCTCGACCATCGGGATCATTGGCGCGTTGATCCCCCTTGCAGTACCGCTGCTGGTGCCTGGAGGTGGGCTGGAAGCGACCTATTTCATCTACGCTCTGGCCATTTCTGCATCGCTAGTCGACTGTGCGCCATTCGGTACGACCGGCGCGACTATTGTCGCCTCAACCGTCGAGGAGCATCGACCTCGGGTTAATCGGAATCTGACGATCTGGGGATTGTCAATGGTGGTCATCGGCCCTGTTGTCACCCTTGCGGTGCTCGTGGTTCCCTTCCTCTAGGCGGGTATCAGCCGAACCACGGATATATCGCCGTGAAAGTGGCTGGAAATGCCGGAAGCTGGATGCAGATTGTCGCGAAAGACCCCTTGACCGGGAATGGTTTCAGGTCAAGGGGTCTTTTGGTGCAATTCACGCACACGCTCCGGGGTGGGTGCGTCGGCGTCCAGTCGTCTGCGCGGGTGCAGTCAGGGGCCACGTTTCCTTCCACCCCTTCGGGAACAACCGGACCGTTGGCCCTTGGCGGGATCGTCAGGCTGTCCTGCTCAGGCAGGAGTTGTTGCCTTACGGACATGGGCTGGCTGTCACGCTTTCACGTCGGAGGCCCAGTTCATTTGAAGCTAACGGCGTGCCGGGAGAGAATCCCGCTCGATCAGCGGCATGGGAACCAGATGCTCGTCGGCGGTGAGCTGGCCCCCAAGTAGCAGTTCCACCGCTTTTTCACCCATCTGTTCGTAGGGTAGGCGCACGGTGGTCAACGCCGGACGAAGATAGGCGGCGATATCCTCGTCATCGAAGGAAATCACCGGCATATCGATTCCGGGACGCAACCCGTGCTCGGCCAAGGCCTGATAGGCGCCCATGGCCACCCGGTCGTTGGCGCAGATCAGTGCCTGGGGTGGCTGGTTGCCGGCGAGCATGGCTCGGGTGGCGGTGAACCCGTCGGACGGGTTCCAGTCCTCCAGCTCCCATTGCCCGGTGATACCGATTCCCTCCGCGGCCAGCGCCTGAGTCAGTCCGGCAAAGCGGCGGGTGATGCTCGGATAGCTTTCCGGGTGCAATGTGGCGCGGCGGTGGGTGCCGATCAGTGCGACCCGGGTGATCGCCGCCTGTTGCAGGCGGTGGGCCACGGTGGATCCGGCAGCGAATTCATCGGGCATGATGCAGGTGCGCGGCTGGGTGTCGTGGCCGTTGACCAGCACCACGGGCACTTCCGATTCCAGCCCGGGCAGTTCGCGCAGGCGAGAGTCCATGAATCCCAGGATCAGCCCGTCGACTTCGCGGTGGCTCATCTGGGCAATGGCTTGGCGCAGTTCGGGTTCCTCGCCGAAGGTCTCGGCCATCAGCACCGTGTGATCGTGTTGCTTGGCGGCTCGCAGGATCCCGGTGATCATCCCGGAGGCGAATCGGGTGACGGTGACTTGTTCGGAAATGAAGCCGAGCGTGCGGGTCTTGCCAAAGCGCAGGGACTGGGCGGCCAGGTTTGGGCGATAGCCCAGGTCATTGGCGGTTTGTCGGACCCGTGCGGCGGTCTGCTCGGAGATCCGGGAGTCTGGGCGGTTGTTCAGGATGAGACTCACCGCGGTCTTGGACACCCCGCTGGCGGCCGCGACGTCGGCCAGGGTGACTCGTCTGGTTTTCGGTGTGCTCACGTCTACTTTCATTCCACGGATCCGTTGTCTTCGAGCCTAGCCTATTGCCCTGCGCCGAAAGGCGGTGTTACAGTTTGGTGCTAAATGCATTTAGCACCGACTGTCATCAGCGTGGAGGAACAGCGTGAGCGATCAGAGACAGACAACCTTTCAGCGGCCGGCGAGGCATTTCGCGCCGCACTCCCATTGGATGAACGATCCCAACGGACTGTTCTACCATGAGGGGGTCTACCACCTGTACTTCCAGTACAACCCGTACGGCATTGGCCACGGGAACATGTCCTGGGGGCACGCAACCAGCCGTGACCTGGTCACCTGGGAAGAACACGAGGTGGCGATCCTGTGCGATGACCAAGCCGATATCTTCTCCGGTTCCATTGTGGTGGATGAGCACAACACCAGTGGGCTGGGCGTGGGTGGAACCGCACCGGTCATTGCCCTGTACACCGCCGCGGCCACCGATGGGCGCAACCAGTCCCAGGCCTTGGCCTACTCCACCGATGGCGGCATGAGCTTCACCAAGTTCGCCGGAAACCCGGTACTTGACCGCGGGTCCAGGGACTTCCGGGATCCCAAGGTCTTCCGCTACGCGGGGCCGGCCGGGAACTACTGGGTCATGGTGGCCGTGGAAGCTGCAGACCACCAGGTGGTCTTCTACCGTTCGGAGAACCTGATCGACTGGGAATTGCTCTCCGATTTCGGGCCGCAGGCCGCCATGGGAGGGGTCTGGGAATGCCCGGACCTGTTCGAACTGCCAGTGCAGGGCACCGGGGAGAAGAAGTGGGTGCTGCTGGTATCGCTGAACCCCGGCGGTGTGGCCGGAGGCTCGGGCACCCAATATTTCATCGGCGACTTCGACGGCACGCACTTCATCCCGGAGAGCCCGCGACCGGCGTGGCCGGGCACCGACTACGACCAGCTGAGCGCCGGTTTCTGGCTGGACTGGGGACGGGACTTCTACGCCGGGGTTTCCTTCCATGGACTACCTGACAACCAGCGCACACTGCTGGCCTGGATGAGCAATTGGGACTACGCCCGCCAGCTGCCGCACGGCGGGTGGCGCGGTTCCATGAGCGCGGCACGCACCCTGGACCTGGTTCGCGCCGATGGCGCCGTGCAGATCCGCCAGCGTCTTCTCACCGGTGCGAGTGAAACCGCGGCACGCCGGGGCCTGCAGGGCCGGGCCGGAAGCAGCCTACGGCTGGATCTGGGCTCCCCGACGCTGATCAACCTGCAACTGGATATGTCGCAGCTCCCGCAGGACGGGACCCCCAGCACCGTGCGTTTCTATCGTGAAGATGGAAGCCTGATCAGCACCGTGCACGTGGAAGTCGGGCAGATCCGCCATGAGCGACCGGGCGGGCTGGTGGACCATGACCTGTACGCCTCGACCCAGCGCATGCCGCTACCCCAGCCCGGCCAGGCACTGGAGGTGGACCTGCTGCTGGACCACGGGTCGGTGGAGATCCTGGCTGCCGGCGGTCTGCGCTCGCTCACCGACCAACTGACCGGAGAAAACGTGGCCCACCATGCGGCGCTGGACCTGGGGCATCATGCCGATATCCGGGTCACCGCACTGGATAGCAGCGGCGACACCGTACTTGGGACAGGACTGCTGGCATGAGTGCGATCGTGATGGGCGAGTCCCTGGTGGACGTGGTGGCCGGGAAGGCACACCCGGGCGGTTCGCCACTGAATGTGGCGGTTGGACTGGCCCGCCTGGGACACCAGGTGCGGTTCCACACGGAATTCGGCACCGACACGAATGGCCGGCTGGTGGCAGAACACCTGGCCGCCTCCTCGGTGGCGGTAGCCGAAGGCAGTGTCACCGAGCGTCCGACCTCCGTGGCCGTGGTGGAGATGGATGAACACTCCAACGCCCACTACAGCTTCACGATCCAGCAGCAACTGCCGCCCCTGGAGATGCAGCATGCCCCGCAGCTGCTACACGCCGGTTCCATTGCCGCATGGATCGAGCCTTCCGGCGAACAGATCCTCCGGGCCTTTGCCCAGGCCGATACCCGGACCTTGCGCAGCTATGACCCGAACCTACGCCCTGCCCTGGTGGGGGACCGCCCTGCGGCCCTGGAACGGATCGAACACCTGATGTCGTTAAGCCATATCGTCAAGCTCAGCGACGAGGACGCGCAGTGGCTCTACCCGCAACTGGAAGAACACCAGGTGCTGGCACATGTGGCCGGCCTCGGGCCGGCCCTGGTGGTACTCACCTGCGGGGAACGCGGGGCGCTGTGCTGGAGTTCGGGAACCCTGTCGCAGCTGCCCGCCATCCCGGCCACCGTGCGTGACACCATCGGGGCAGGGGACGCGTTCATGTCCGGGCTGCTGCACGCGGTCCTGGACAGCCCCGCACTGGTGGCCGCGCTGCATGCGCGGCAACCACTGGACCCGGTACAGGTGCGCCGGGCCGTGACCCAGGCGCTGTGCTCGGCCGCGCTGACGGTGGCCCGCACCGGTGCGAACCCGCCGTGGGCCGAGGAACTGTCCAATGCCGCCGGTCGGCACCTGTCCTCCCCTTCCGCATAACCCCCAGGAACCGGTCATGAACCCAACCCTTACCTCCTTGAAGAATCCCGCGTACCTGCAAGGTTCGCTGTCGATGCTGTTGTTCTTTGCCTCGTGGGGCATCTGGTGGTCCTTTTTCCAGATCTGGCTCACCAGCGAGGGCTCCGGCCTGGGCTTGAGCGGTGCCCAGGTGGGCACGGTCTTCTCGATCAACTCACTGGTCACCCTGGTGCTGATGTTCATCTACGGCGCCACCCAGGACAAGCTGGGCATCAGAAGGCACCTGGCCTTTGTGATCGCCACCGTCACCGCCCTGATGGGGCCGTTCGCCGTCTGGGTCTACCGGCCGCTGCTCGAATCGAACTTCATGCTCGGTGCGATCCTCGGCGCGGTGTTCCTCTCCGTGGGATTCCTGGCCGGTGTGGGACTGCTCGAGGCGCTGACCGAACGCTACAGCCGCCGCTTCGGATTCGAATACGGGCAGGCGCGCATGTGGGGCTCCTTCGGTTACGCCATCGTCGCGTTGGCCGCCGGGTTCCTGTTCACCATCAACCCGATGCTGAACTTCTGGGTCGGCTCGGTGATCGGACTGGTCCATGTGCTGGTGTTGGCCCTCTGGCCCACCGGGCGGCAACCGGATGCCAATCCTGCGGGGCAGGTACGGCTCTCCGGGGCAGGAACCCCGGGATTGCGTGACATGGTGGGATTGCTGCGGCTTCCCAGCCTGTGGCTGGTCATCGTCTTCGTGACCTTCTCCTGGTCCTTCTACACCGTCTTCGACCAGCAGATGTTCCCCGATTTCTACACGAGCCTGTTTGAGAGCCAGGAAACCGGGCAGCGGGTGTACGGCATCCTCAACTCGGTGCAGGTCTTCGTCGAGGCGGCGATGATGGGCGTGATCCCGCTGCTCATGCGCCGGGTGGGGGTGCGCTCGGCCCTGCTGCTGGGCGTGGTGATCATGTTCCTGCGCATCCTGGGCTGTGCCCTGGTTGACGACCCGGTGCTGGTCTCGGCGATCAAGATGCTGCACGCCATTGAAACCCCGCTGTTTGTGCTGCCGATCTTCCGCTACTTCACCCTGCACTTCAACCCGGCGCTATCCGCCAGCCTGTACATGGTCGGGTTCCAGGTCTCGGCGCAGATCGGCAACGTGCTGCTCTCCACCCCGCTGGGCATGCTGCACGACCGCATCGGCTACCAGCCCACATTCCTGGTGATTTCCGCGGTGGTCCTGGCCACCGGGGTCTACGCCTACTTCACGCTGAAGAAGGATGACGAGCAGGTGGACGGCGACCCGTTCATGCGCCACCGGGATTTGCAGGGCGCCGGGTAATCGGCTGCCGGCCGACCGGTGAGCGCAACCCGGAAACACGTCCGGGCAGCTGCCGTGGTTCTCCATCATGAGCCACCGCTCGGCGATGTTCGCCCACGCGGAGTCCTCACGAGGGTGCGATACCGAACGTTGCCTCCGGTCGTGGAGGGTCTCCGGATCCACCCCGGGACTGTACTGGCTGCACTCGATGGTCCGGGGCGCGGTGGATCGGGTGCGGCCCAGGGTCCGGTTCCGCGCAGGGTGGCCGGCAGAGGTTTGTCACCAGACTGCGGAACTGCACCTGTACAGCCCGAGTTCCCTCGAATTCGCGGCAGGGGGTGTCTTTGGCTGCCGGAGCCGATAGCGTGGGAAGTGCAATGCAGCGAGGCAGTATTCAGCTGTGCCACGTTTGATCCTTGAGGAGATTCCATGAAGGCAGCACGCTACTACGACCAAAAAGACATCCGCATCGAGGACATCGAGGAGCCCGAGCTGAGGCCTGGCACCGTGGCCATTGACGTGGCCTGGTGCGGCATCTGCGGCACCGACCTGCACGAGTACCTGGAAGGGCCGATCTTCATTCCGCCGGCCGGCCACCCGCACCCGATCTCCGGGGAATCGGCCCCGGTCACCATGGGCCACGAATTCTCCGGAACCATCACCGCGCTGGGCGCAGGGGTCACCGATCTTGAAGTCGGACAGAACGTGGTGGTTGAACCGTACATCATCCATGATGACGTGGACACCTCCAAGGGCCAGCCCTACCAGCTGTCCAAGGACATGAACTTTATTGGTCTCGGTGGCCGCGGTGGCGGACTGGCCGAGAAGATCGTGGTCCAGCGCCGCTGGGTGCACCCGATCGGTGACATCCCCCTGGATGAGGCGGCATTGATCGAACCGCTATCCGTGGCCCACCATGCGTTCGTGCGCTCCGGGGCCAAATCCGGTCAGGTGGCCATCGTGGGAGGAGCCGGGCCGATCGGCCTGCTGACCGCCGCGGTGCTCAAGGCCAAGGGATTGACCGTCTACATTTCCGAGCTGTCCGAGGCCCGGAAGGCCAAGGCACGGGAAACCGGGGTCGCCGATGAGGTCTTCGACCCGCGGGACGGCGACGTGGCGCAAAAGGTCCGGGACCTGACCGGTGGCAAGGGCGCGGATGTGGGGTTCGAATGCTCCTCGGTGCCGGTGGTCCTGGACATGTTGCTGGACGCGGTGGCCTCCGGTGGGGTGATTGTGAACGTCTCGATCTGGGGTCACAAACCGGAAGTCGATATGCCCAAGCTGGTACTCAAGGAAATCGATCTGCGCGGCACCATCGGTTACGCCAGCGACCACCCCGACACCATCGCCCTGGTGCAGTCCGGCAAGCTGGAGCTGGCCCCGTTCATTACCGGACGGATCGGCCTGGATGGCCTGGTCGACGAGGGCTTCGACCAACTGATCAACAACAACGAGGAGCATGTGAAGATCATCGTGAATCCACGCGCCTGATATTCCCTTTGAACCCCGTCGGTTCCATCCGCCCATGCGCCGGGCCAGGAAAAACCGGCGGGGTCCGCTCATTGCTATCGGATACCGGCAGAACCAAACTGTCGGGGTGCTGTCCTATGCTGTTTCCAGGTTCAAGAGACGCAGCGTGAAGTACCTGGCTGGCTGCGCGGCAACCCTCCTCATCGAGTGGGGTGCCCCAGGGGAAGAACCGGCTTGCGGGCACCAGCCCGCAGGCAAGTCGGTGAGGCCAGCACAGTGGAAATGAATCATGATCCATTAGGGCTCCTCCCAATATCCGGAAGGAATGCCAGCCACCATGGAACTGAACCATCACGGGGAATCCGCGGACTTTGAAGCCTGGAGCAAGGAACTTCATGGAACCCAACCACTGGAGAAACGACCGGCCCACGAAGCCTATGGGCAGATCGTTCTCAATCGAGATGCCAACGGCCGGCCAACCTACCTTGATCCGATTGAAGTACCTGTCGACAAATACGGTTTGCCGATGTCCATCCAGGGTGCCGAACCCGATGCGGAACAACGTCTGCAGCTGGGATGGGATGCGGCGCTGAACGATTACTGGCAACCCGTGGGCAGGAGCACGGGTATGGCGCTGTACCGCGCACGCCGGCAACGGGCAGTGAGGTTGCTGCGTGGCGAGGTGGAGCGAAATGAGCCCTGGCGCGACTACGTGCGGGCATGGCAATCCGTGGGGTTCACCCCGGAGGTGTATGTCATGGTCCACGAATTTATCCCCCGCGCGGTGACCCGTGTACGGCAGAAAGCCGAACTACGCGGACGTGTGGCTTGGTTCGAGGATCGGCTGCAGGCCCTGGATATCGTCCAGGATGACTTCGACGCCCGTGGTCGGGATTTGCAGCCTGAACACTGGGCCGACCTGCCACATCTCACGTGGCGGGTGACACCGCTGGACGCGGTGGAGAAGATCCTCGGACTGGGGATGTAGCGGTTCGGTCCGGCCCGGTATCGGCCTCCGGTGGCGGGGCTACACTGACAGCAGGGAATGCCAGTCGCTGTCGAGCAACAAGGGGTGCGCAAACATGGAACCTGGGATGCAGGGGATATTCGAAGACCCGGTCATCGCGGCGATGGCCGCCGGCAAGGAAACCACCTGGTTCCGCCAGAGCCGGACACCCACCGCGCAGGCACTGTCCAACAGCGGCCTGGATCCTGCGCTCATCGATGATGCCAGTGACAGGTTCCAACGCTTCGCGCCCTGGATTCTCCGTGAATTCCCGGAGACCGGGATAAACCACGGCATCCTCGAATCCCCGGTTCATGGGCTTCCCCGGCTCCAGACGGAACTGGACACCCGGTTGGGCCGGGCACTGGGCGGCAAGCTGTGGCTGAAACGCGACGACCTGCTGCCGGTCGCCGGATCGATCAAGGCCCGTGGCGGGATCCACGAGGTGCTGCAGGTGGCCGAACGCTTCGCGCTGGAGGCCGGGGTCATCTCACCCGATGACGACTACACGCGTTTCGCGGACCAGGACGTCCAGGCCGTCCTGGGAAGGTACGGCATCATGGTGGGTTCCACCGGCAACCTCGGCTTGTCCATCGGCATCACCGCTGCACGACTGGGCCTTCGCACCACGGTGCACATGTCCGCCGACGCCCGGGACTGGAAGAAGCAGTTGCTGCGTTCCCACGGGGTCACCGTGGTGGAACACCAGGGGGATTTCAGCCAGGCCGTGGACGCCGGGCGGGCCGAAGCCGCCGCCGATTCCACCGTGCACTTTGTCGACGACGAGAACTCGCTGCCGCTCTTTGCCGGATATGCGGTGGCGGCACGGCGGCTCGAAGGCCAACTGCGGGGACTGGGAATCACCGTGGATGGGCAACACCCGCTGATGGTGTACCTGCCCTGCGGTGTGGGAGGCAGCCCCGGCGGGGTGACCTTCGGACTGAAGCACGTCTTCGGCGATAACGTCCACTGCTATTTCGCCGAACCGGCGAACTGCCCGGCAGTCACCCTGGGAGTGCGCACCGGCCTGCACGAGAAGATCTCGGCCTTTGATCTGGGCTTGGACGGGAAGACCACCGCCGACGGGTTGGCGGTAGCCCGCCCCTCCGAGCTGGTGGGTCGCGCCCTGGCCGATGTCATCGACGGGTACTGCACGGTCACCGACGAGAAGATGCAGGCCCTGACCGCACTACTGGATAGCTGCGAGGGCATCCGGGTGGAACCCTCGGCGACCGCAGGACTGCTACTGCCCTGGCGCGTTTTCGGGCATCCTGACTTCGCAGAAATCCCAGGGCTGGTCAACGCCACCCACCTGGTGTGGTGCACCGGAGGCTCGATGGTGCCGGAAGATGAGATGGCCCGGTACCTGGCCCAAGGGCAGCAAGAACTGGGCAGGATCGGGTCCTGGTAATCCACGCAGTGGCGCAGACCGGACAGGATGAGACCCTTTTCTGTCGAACCGCCCCGGTATCATGGGCAGGGCATCGGGAAAACCGGCTTGTTGCCGGCATCCCGAGCCCACTTGCTCCCCGGCCCTGAATGGTGAACATGGAATACCGCCTGACCAAGGACATCCTGACGATGATGGCCACCTCCGAGACCCTGGCCAGGGCGACCGGGCTGGTGATGGATGACGAGGTGGAGATCGCCGAGGAAACCTATCAGGCCGGAACCAGCCGGGTGGATGGCTGGGTCGATGGCTTTGCCGTGGCAGCGACCCTGGTGCTTGATGAAGCCAGCCGGGTGAGGCTGAAAACCGAGTGTGAACTCGATGGATCGGGCCACCTTTGCCACCACGTGGTGGCGATGCTGCTGGAACTGACCGAATACGGGGATGACTTCATGGTCACCTCGGAACGACGGCCGCCTTTGGGCCACATGGGCCGACAGGATGCCCCTGCCGTATCTCCCTGGAAACGTACCCTCAACATGCTGCTGCCTCCGGTTGAACAGGACACCCCGGCCGAGGTCGAGAAGCTGGGGTTGCTGCTCAAGGTGGAGACTCGCAAGGGATATTGGGGGCGCACCCGCACGGAAATCTCCGCTCGCCCGGCTCGTCCCGGGGTGCGCACCGCCTGGGTGCAATCCGGGGTAAGCTGGCGCGACCTGTTCTCCGATCGGCGGTTCGAGCCGGCGCAGCGTGAGGCCATGGCCGATCTGTACCGCCTGGGCGAGCGCGACCCCGAATACATGTACCACTATGCGACGGATTCCGACTGGCTACCGATCTCCGGGCTACCGGGTCATGATCTGGCCAAGATATTGGAACAGATCAGGGCCACCGGTGTCGCCATGGTTAATGCCGCCTCCGCACGCAAGCCGGTGACTTTCCCTGAGGAACCGGCCCAGGGCTTCGTGGACTTGCGGCAGAAAGGGCAGGGTCTGGAACTCACCGCCCGGCTCGTGGGGCCCGGAGGGGACCGGCAACGGATCCTTCCCTTCGGCACACCACCGACCCTGGCCGTTGTGTCGGAGGGTGAAGTGACCAAGGCGCAGGAAATCGGCATTGCCCGATTCGACCCGCCGATCAGCGAAGAGCTGCTCTCGATCCTCGAAGCAGACGAGGAAATCACCATCCCCGCCGCCGAGATCCCCGAATTCGAGACCGGTTTCCTCTCCCGGGTGCGGCGTACCGCTCCGGTGCGTTCCGGTGATGACAGCTACCGGATCCCCGAGCCTGCCCGACCCGTACTGCAGGTGAGGGTGGAATCATCCCAGGTGCATATGAAGATCTCGCACCAGTGGCATTACGCCGACCACGGTCGCCGCCAGCGGGAAGTGGAAGAATCCATCCTGGGAAGCATCTCGGAGAAATTCGGCCAGTCCCAGCCACTGGGTGAACCATTCGCCGGCACCTTTCCCGGCATGGAACTGGACCGTAATGGCTCGATCGACTTCGTTTTACATGTGCTTCCGCTGTTGCGGGAGCACCCCGACGTACACGTCATCGAAACGGCGGAAGCGGTTCCCAGATACTGGATCGCCGACGGAACGGCCCAGATCTCGGTCAACGCCGGGGAAACGAAACACGACTGGTTCGACCTTGACATCACCGTCCAGCACGGAAACCGCCAGATTCCCTTCGTGCAGCTGTTCGCCGCATTGAATAACGACGAGATGTTCCTGGAACTCGAAAACCACGAAGTGATCCGCATCGACGGACCCGAATTCTCCCAACTGCGCGCGCTGATTGCCGAAGCCGGTGAGTTGGCCGATGTGCGGGCCGAGGGGGTGCGGATGCACAAGTTGGGCATTGATTGGTGGCAGGAGCTGCTGGCGTTGGGGATTATCGAGGCGCAGCAGAATGAGTGGTTGGCCACGATGCGGCAGCTGACCTCGGGTCAGCCGCTGCAGACCCCGGTGCTGCCTGCGGGGTTTACCGCGACCCTGCGCGATTACCAGTGTGAAGGGTTGTCCTGGCTGCATTTCCTGCGCACCCACCAGTTGGGCGGGGTGCTGGCCGATGATATGGGGCTGGGCAAGACCGTGCAGCTGTTGGCGGCCCTGGAAGCTGCCCGGTTGGAGAACCCTGAGCAGAAGTTCCTGGTGGTCGCCCCGACCTCGGTGGCCGGGAACTGGTACAACGAAGCGCAGCGTTTCGTTCCGGAGATGGATACCGTGCTGATCAGTGAGACCAGTAAGAAGCGCGGGTTGAGTGTCACCGAGGCGTTGGACGTAGCCGGTGATCCGCAGTTGGTGATCACCACCTATGGGGTATTCCGGCTGGATTTCGAGAGTTTTGATGAGGTGGAGTTCTCAGTGTTGGTGCTGGATGAAGCGCAGCAGTTGAAGAACCACACCTCCAAGGGGTACAAGCAGGCACGGCAGATGGCCGTGCCGTGCAAGTTCGTCGTCACCGGAACTCCGGTGGAAAACAACCTGCTGGAGCTGTGGGCGCTGGTGTCCCTGGCGGCCCCGGGACTGCTGGGTGGGTTGAAGGCGTTCAAGGACAACTACGCCAAACCGATCGCGGATGGGGACGGTACCCGGTTGGCGCGGTTGAAGAGCAGGTTACGCCCGTTCGTGATGCGGCGGACGAAGGAGCAGGTGGCTACGGATCTGCCGGCGAAGACCGAGCAGATACTTGAAGTGGAGCTGGATCCGGGACACCGCAAGGCCTACGACCGCCGCTTCGCGCGGGTGCGGCAGGAGATCCTGGGCCTGGTGGAGGACGTGGATTCGAACCGGTTCCGGATCCTGCAATCGCTGACGCTGTTGCGCCAGTTGGCCCTGGATCCCTCCCTGGTGGACGAGGGGGACGCACCGAGCGCCAAATTACAGCTGCTGGGCGAACTGCTCGGTGATGCGGTGGCCGAGGGGCATAAGGTGTTGGTCTTCAGCCAATTCACCGGATTCCTGGCCAAGGCCAGGGACGTGGCCGAGCGGTTGGGCGTGCAGACCGGCTATCTGGATGGGTCCACGAGCCAGAAGAACCGTAGGAAGCTCATTGACGGGTTCACCGAGGGGCAGTACCCGGTGTTTTTCATCTCGCTGAAAGCCGGTGGGTTCGGGATCAATTTGACGGCGGCGGATTACTGCATTCTGCTCGATCCGTGGTGGAATCCTGCGGTGGAGGCCCAGGCGGTGGATCGGGCGCATCGGATTGGTCAGGAGCGGCCGGTGTATGTGTACCGGTTGGTCGCCAAGGGAACCATTGAATCAAAGGTGCTGGCCCTGCAGGAGAAGAAGACCCGGTTGTTTAATGATGTGTTGGGTGAGCAGGTGGATGCGGGGCAGTCCACTGCGCTGAGCGCGGACGACTTCCTGTCGTTGGTCCAGTAGCCGGTGGATCATGACACGAACACCGCGTCATGATCCACCATCAACTATTTCCTCTTGGGTTGTCGTTTCCGGAGACTAGACGCCCAGGGTCTCGCGCAGCCGGCCCACATGCCCTTGGGCGTCCACCCCGTATTCGACATGGCTGATCTTGCCAGTGCCATCCACCACGGCGGTGGAGCGTAGGGTGCCGGTAAAGGTCTTGCCGCCGAAGCTCTTCTCGCCAAAGGACCCGTAGGCCTTGGCCACGGAGTTATCCGGATCCGAGAGCAGGGGGAAATTCAAGGATTCGTCGGCCGCGAACGTGGCGATGTCCTCGGGGCTGTCCGGCGAGATCCCCAGGACCGTGTAGCCGGCGCCCTGCAGCGAGTTCAGATTGTCGCGGAAGTCGCAGGCCTCGGTGGTGCACCCCGGGGTGGCGGCCTTGGGGTAGAAGTAGACGATCACGTTCTTTCCCGTGTAATCGGCCAGTGAGACCCGTTGCCCATGGGCGTCCTGCAGTGTGAACTCCGGGGCCTTCTGGCCAACCTGAAGCTGCGTGGATTCGACGCTCATCATGATCCTACTTTCGTATAGCGGTAAATATTTTTCATTCTAGTGATGGGTGCCATGGTTTTCTAGGGGGGCGGCAAAGAAATGACGTGCAGGGGTTTTAGGCGGGCCCGGGTTTCGCCGGCGGTTCGGCGTCCAGCGCGCGCAGCATCCGCTGCAGGGTTTCGCGCAGTTCCGAACGTGCCGGTTCGGGCAGGTCGGTTCGGTACTCCACTCCGGCTGGAACCCAGGACATGCCGTACATGGTCTCCCTGAAATCCCCGCCGCCCACCGGCCAGCGGGTCCGCTCCGGTCCCTCCGGTGTGGCACCCTGTCCCCACTGCCCGAAATAGTCACGCATCTGCTGGTAGGGCAGCTCCATGACGAGTTCCGCCTCGATGGGTTGGGGCGCCCAGGAGGTGGCGACCAGGATGAACTCCTCGATTTCCTTCTCGGTCAACGGGCGTGGGGTGAAAAGCGAGCGGGTGTGCTGGACGTTGTCCACCCGGTCCACCCGGAAGGTACGCCAGTCATCCCGGTCCTGGTCCCAGCACAACAGGTACCAGTGCCTTTCCGCCGGTGCCAGGGCATGGGGTTCCACCCGCCGGTGGGTGACTCGGCCGGACCCGGAGGTATACGTGAAGCGTACCCGTTCGTGGTCGCGGCAGGCCAGGGCCAGTTCGCCGAGAACCTCGCTGGAGACTGCGGCCCCTGCGTGGATGCCCGCGGGCTGCACCGCTTGGGCGAGGGCGGAGACCCGGCGGCGCAGCGGTGCCGGCAGCAGTTTCTCGAGTTTCGCCAGCGCGGTGATGGTGGTTTCCGGGCCGGAGACCAGTCGTTGGGAGGCGGCCACCCGCAAACCGATGGCCATCGCCACCGCCTCGTCATCGGTTAGCAACAGGGGCGGGACCGCGCTTCCGGCCTCCAGTCGATATCCACCGGCGGTGCCGGGGATCGACTCGATCCGGTAGCCCAGTTCGCGCAACCGATCCACATCGCGGCGCACCGTGCGCGCGGTGACGCCCAGTCGCTGTGCCAGTTCGGAGCCGGGCCAGTGCCGGTGGATCTGCAGCAGGTTCAGCAAGGCCAGCGCCCGGGAGATTGAATCGGACATGCCACCACTATGACAGATAACGAGGACGGTATCTGTCCTCATTGGATTCTAGGGTGAATTCCATGACGAACGAACCCATCATCGACGCACGCTCGCTGAGCAAGCGATTCAGCGTCAACAAGCAACCCGTCGAGGCGGTCACCGACCTCAGTTTCACGGTGCAGCCCGGGGAACTGGTGGCCTTTCTCGGACCCAACGGAGCAGGCAAGTCCACCAGCCTGCGGATGCTTACTACGCTGATCCCTCCCACCTCCGGCTCGGCACGGGTAGCGGGCCACGACATCCGCCGTGAGCCCGCCGCCGTCCGCCGGAATATCGGATATGTCGGCCAACTGAACAGTGGCAGCTTCGCCCAGCGGGTCCGTGACGAACTGATCAGCCAGGGTGCCTTCTACGGGCTGGGCAAGTCGCAGGCCCGCCGCCGGGCGGATGAGCTCATCGAGTCCCTGGATCTGGCGCCCTTTGCCAAGCGTTCGGTGCAGCAACTCTCCGGCGGGCAAAAACTCCGATTGGATGTCGCGTTGGGACTGATGCACGCACCCCCGCTGTTGTTCCTCGACGAGCCGTCCACCGGCCTGGACCCGCAGAGCAGGGCCAACCTCTGGCAGCACATCATCGACGTGCGGGCGCAGCACGGAACCACGGTGTTCCTCACCACCCACTACCTGGAGGAAGCCGACAGGTACGCCGAACGGGTCATGGTGATCGACCGGGGCCGGATGATCGCCGACAATACCGCCGAGCGGTTGAAGGCTGAGCTCGCCGGTGATGCCCTGCGGCTGACCTTCACCAGCCAGGGGGACGCGGAAGCGGCAGCCTCCATGGTGCAACGGCTCGCCGGACGGCCGGTTCAAACCCACCAGGACCATTCGCTGAGGTTGACCGCACCGGATGGGGCGAGGCTGCTGCCCACCGCGGTCCGGGAACTGGACGCCGCCGGAATCCGTGTTGACTGCGCGACCGGTGTCCCGCCCACCCTGGATGACGTGTTCCTGTCGCTGACCGGCAGGACCCTGCGTGAAGCGGACGCACCGGAAGAAAGCGAAGCGAAGATCCCCATGGAAGGACCAGTCAAATGACCAATACCCCGATCCGCGGCGGGATCCGCCGCGATACCTGGAATGTGCTGGTCCGCGAGTTGCGGCCGGTGGTCCGCGACCCGTTCACACTGATCTTCAGCCTCGTCCAGCCACTGGTGTTCCTCGGGTTGTTTGCCCCGTTGCTGATCGGGCAGTCGGGGATGCCGGTGGACCAGACCCTGCGCTGGTTCGTGCCCGGGGTGATCGTGATGATCGTCCTGTTCGGTACCGGGGCCGTCGGCTCGAACCTGCAATACGAGATGATGACCGGATCCCATGAACGGACCCTGGTCGCACCGCTGGCCCGCTCTTCCCTGCTCATCGGGCGGGCGCTGAAGGAAGTCGCCCCGATCATGGCGCAAGCCCTGCTGATCGTGCTGATCGCACTGCCCTTCGGATTCAGGTTCCATCCCGGCGGGCTGGCGATCGGGCTGGTGATGCTCGCGGTCTTCAGTATCGGCCTCGGCTCGCTGTCCTACGCCCTGGCGCTGGGCACCCGCGACCGGGAATGGCTGTTCTGTGGTGTGCAACAGACACTGATTTTCCCGTTGCTGATCCTTTCGGGCATGTTGCTACCGTTGGACGAGGGACCGGGGTGGATGCGGGCGGTCTCGACCGTCAACCCCGTGAACTGGGTAGTCCAGGCCGAACGGGCGCTGATCCAGGGCGAGTTCTGGGACCCGGTGGTGCTCTGGGGGTGGGTGGCGGCAGGGCTGCTGGCCGTACTCGGGCTGGCCGTAGGCATCCGCGGAATGCGGCGCAGCAACTGATATGTAGTTGGTTTTGTCAAGGTGGGCATGGCAAGGCGACCTCGCATCTGAAAAGGCGCGTGGTCGCCTTGCTGGTTCCCATGGACCTCGCTCTTCGGACTGGGTCGTGACTCGTGCTGTGTTTCAGCGACGACGTGGTCGATTCTGATATCCGCGGGTTGGTTACCGCATGACGACGTTTCGGCGGGAAGCAGAGCCGCTGGTCTAGGATCGAACGTCGCGGGCCATCAGCGTCTGATGCAGGCAGCAGACGGCCGCGGTTCATAGTTGCGACGCGGGTTGCTTCCACGCTGTCACGAACCTCTCCGTCGGGTCAGGGGTTCACGGGAAGTCTCGGGAAATGGTTCAGGACTCCATGACGGTGTCCTCTGTGGTGCGTTGCTGGGGTTCGGCCAGTGCCCAGCACCAGCCGGCCAGTTCACGGGCGATCGCGACGTTCGCCACGCACCGGCGCTTCTTGCGTTCCTCGAACGCTTCCCATCGCCGGTGCAGCCGCTGGTTCGCCCGGTGCGCCCGGGCCCTGGTTTCCGGTGTCGCGGCATCCCATCGCCGGCGTAGGGTGCTGCTGGGCTCGTAGTACGGGCGGGCGTGGTGCCAGGCAGCCTCGACCAGCAACCGGCGCGCATGCTTGTTCCCGGTCTTCGTCACCGGTCCCTGGCAGCGGGTCTGCCCCGAGGAATGCTCACTGGGCACCAGCCCCAGGTAAGCGCCGATGCTGTTCCCGGTAAACCGGGTCCAGTCCCCAATCTCGACGGCCAGCCCGAACGCGGTCAGGGTGCCGACCCCGCGCAGGCACTCCAACGCGGTGACCACCGGCGCGTAACGGCTGGTCGTGGCCATCAGCTCGATCTGTGCATCGAGTCGGTCCCTGCGTTCGATGACGGTGTCGAGCATCCCGATGGATTCGTGCAGGGTTAGCTGCAGGGTCGGGATATCGAAACTGATCGCCTCCAGCCAGGCCCGGTGATCCGCGGTCCAGGCCCTGCCGCCGGTATAGAGCAAGTCGTGGCGCAGCAATAGTTTCGAGAGGCGGTGCCGGGAACGCATCAAATCCATCCGGGCGTCCTCGCGTAGCCGCACCAGGTCCCGGGCCGCTTCTTCTTCCGGGTCCGGGACCCGCACCTCGGTGACCTGGCCCAAGGAGAGCAGCCGGGCCAGGTGCTCGGCGTCCCGGGCATCGGTCTTCACCCTGTCCCCGGAAGGCCGGATCAACCGGGACGGGGCCGCGACGACGCACTCGATCCCGGCCGCAGTCAATGTGCGGGCCAGGCCGTACCCTGTCGGTCCGGCCTCGTAGGTTGCCCGGAGGGTGGAGATCTCACCACCATGGGTCAGGATCCAGTGGCGGACACCGGCTGGGTCCATGGCCAAGGCTGCGCGTTGCACTTCGCCGGTGTCCGGGGTGATGGCACAGATTTTCACGCTACGAGCATGCACGTCCATGCCGATGAAAGTACGCTGGTACATAGCTGGAACCTCCTTGTTCATCTGTCGGCACCAACACAACAGTGGCGCCACAGACCCGAGGAAATCCACGGGTTCGTGGTGATCATGTTGGTGATCCACGCTACGCCGTAGAGCGTTCAATCATTATGAAGCGGAGGTTCCAGCTCTGACCAGACCTGCCGAGCCCTACAACTCATATCGTCTAGGGGCGGGCCGATCGGGCGGTAACCGTATCCCTGCGGGCCGAGCGGTGGCAGACTGGAGGTAGCCCATTGATATGCCTAGGAGAACCATGTCCCCTGATGAGGTGCTGAACCACGAAGAACTGGAGCTGAACCTGCGGCGCCTGCCCGGGTGGCGGCACGAGGACGACAGCCTGCGCACACGGCTGTCGTTCCCCACCGCCGCAGAGGCCATCGACTTATTTGCCCGGATTGCCGAGCTGGCCCAGCAGGCCAACCACCACCCGGATGTCGACTGGCGCTACGACACGCTGCATATTGCGCTGACCTCCCATGACGCGGGCTCGAAGGTGACCGCCCGGGATGTGGCACTGGCCCAGCAGATCCAGCTGGCGGCCGAAGCCGCCGGGGCCGGGATCGGATAGGGCGTTCGCCCAGCAAGAACACCGGCCCACGGTGTGCACGACGCTGTTGCCGGGCTGTGATCCGTGACAAGCTGGGAGGGAACCCCGTTCGACGGTGAACCCGCGGTTTCACCTGTGCCAAGGAGTACCATGTCTGTTTACGCTGTGACCAACCCTGCCACCGGAGTCGTGGAAGCGACCTACCCGACGGCCACCGACGCCGAGATCCAGGAAGCCATCGGTTTGGCGCACCAGGCCTTCACCGGCTGGTCGACCTCCGAGATCTCCGAGCGGGTAGCCCTGCTGGAGCGTGTGGCCGACATCTACGAAGCCCGCGCCGACGAGCTGGCGGCCATCATCACCCGTGAAATGGGCAAGCCGATTCGCCAGGCCCAGGGGGAGATCGGCATTGTTGCCTCGATCTACCGCTACTACGCCAAGAACGGCCCGAAATTCCTTGCAGACGAGGAACTGGAGGTGGCCAGCGGCGGCAAGGCACTGGTCCGCAAGGAAGCGGTGGGCGTGTTGCTGGGCATCATGCCGTGGAACTTCCCGTACTACCAGGTCGCCCGTTTTGCCGCGCCGAACCTGATGAACGGCAATACCATCCTGCTCAAGCACGCCCCGCAGTGCCCCGAGTCGGCGCTTGTCATGGAACAGATCTTTGCCGAGGCCTCCGCACCGGCCGGTGCCTATGTGAACATCTTCGCCAGCAATGACCAGGTGGCCGACATCATTGCCGACCGCCGGGTCCAGGGGGTCTCGCTGACCGGGTCGGAACGTGCCGGTGCCGCCGTGGCGGAGATCGCCGGACGCAACCTGAAGAAGGTCGTACTCGAACTCGGTGGGTCGGATCCGTTCCTGGTCATGGAAGACGCGGATGTGGCCCGCACGGCCAAGATGGGCATGCGTGCCCGCTTCGGCAATACCGGCCAGGCCTGCAACGCCGCCAAGCGTTTCATCGTGGACTCCTCCGTCTACGAGGAGTTCTCCAAGGCCCTGGTGGACCAGGTGGCGACCATCAAGGTCGGGGATCCAACCGAGGCCGAGACCTTTGTCGGCCCGCTGTCCTCGGCTGCCGCCCGCGACGGGCTGGCCGCCCAGGTGAAGGACGCCATTGACAAGGGCGCCACCGTGCTGGCCGGTGGCAAGCCGGTGGATGGGGATGGGGCCTACTTTGAACCCACTGTCCTGGCCGGGGTCACCGAAGAGATGCGGGCCTTCACCGAGGAACTCTTCGGACCGGTGGCCGTGCTGTACAAGGTGGACGGCGAGGAGGAAGCCGTTGCCCTGGCGAACAACACCGACTACGGGCTGGGCGCTTCCATCCACACCAAGGACGCCGATCGCGCCGACCGGATCGCCCGGCAGCTGGAAACCGGCATGGTGGCCATCAACGAGCCCTCGGGCAGTGCCGCGGAGCTGCCCTTCGGCGGCGTGAAGCGCTCGGGGATCGGGCGTGAACTGGGCAAGTACGGTATGGACGAGTTCATCAACCACAAGCTGGTGAAGATCTCCGGACGCTAAACGCGGGAGGTTTTTTGACACACAGGCCGCCGGGTATCCAGATACCCGGCGGCCTGTGCATCTGCGCGGCCGGCACCGGGACAGGGAAACCGGGCAGTACCCCTAGCGGTGGCGGGCGAAAGGGACGAGAATATGCCGCATGGAAACCACCGACTGGTTGCTCGATTCGGATCCCGCGCTCCGCTGGCAGGTCATGCGTGATCTGCTGGATGCTCCCGCCAATGAGGTGGAAACCGAGCGATCCCGGATAGCCCGCGAGGGGTACGGGGCGACGCTGCTGGCCCACCAGGGACAGGACGGGTACTGGAACGGCGATGAATGGGGAGAGAACGGCAGTCGCAAGTCCGTGCTCTGGACACTGGCCAGCCTGCGCCGACTTGGAGTGCTGCCGGCTGACCCGTTGGTGCTGGAGGCCGTGGAGCGGGTGCGGTCCTCGGTCACCTGGCACCTGTGGGATGACCTGCCCTATTTCCACGGCGAAGTCGAGCCGTGCATCAACGGGGGAGTGCTGGCACAGAACGCCTACTTCGGAGTCCTCGGGGACGGAGCCACCAGGCTGGTCCAGCGGCTGGTCGATGAACAGCTGCCCGACGGCGGATGGAATTGCCAGGCCCCGCACTCCGCTGTCTCGTCCTTCGATTCGACGTTGTGCGTGCTGGAAGGCCTGCTGGAGTACCAACGGTCCGTCACCGACCCGGAACCGGCAGTGGCCGCGGCACGTGAAGACGGTGAACGATACCTGCTGGAGCGCTCGTTATTCAGGCGCAAGAGCACCGGCGAAATCGCCGTGGGCCGCTACCTGAACTTCTCCTTCCCGCCGTACTGGTTCTACGACATCCTGCGGGCGTTGGATTACTTCCGGGATGCCGGCGGCCCGGCCGACCCGCGATTGCACCCGGCCCTGGAGGAACTGGAATCGCGGCGCGGAGCGGACGGCCGGTGGATCGCCGGCATCACCTGGCCCGGGGAGGTCTACCTGGAATTGGATGCACCCCACGGCGAGCCCAGCCGCTGGAATACGCTGCGGGCCCTGCGTGTGTTGCGCTGGGCCGAATCCCCGTAGCCGTCCCCGGGGCACCAGTCCTAGATGCCGGTGGCGCGCACACGCTCCGGCGGCGGGCCGGTCACCACCAGGTCCAGCTCGGCATGCTGCTTGATGCCCTGGATGACCACCGACGGGTCGATCAACCCCTCGGTGTAGACGTTCGTTGCGCCGGCCACACCGGTCACGTCGAAGAACGGCTCGAAGATGTCCCCGGTGAGCATGCCCAGCATCTGGGTGTTGTGCGCGGCGATGGCGAAACTGTGGATGGTTCCGGCCGGGGCATGCAGGAAGTCCCCGGCGGTCAGCAGCAGCTCCTGGCCGTTGACCCAAAGCCAGACCCTGCCCGAAAGGCAGATGAAGTTCTCGGTATGCTGCTTGTGGAAGTGGCGGATGATGTAGGGCTGCGGGGCGGCCAGCGTGCTGACCGCGAAGTAGCGTCCGCCGGTATTGCGGCCACGCGCCAGATAGGTGTTCAACGCATCGGGCCAACCGCGGTGGTCCCCGGAACCCGCGGACAGGAAGTACCCCTCAACCCCCTCGGGAAGATGATCCGCGTCCCGTTCGGCTTCCAACGGCTGGGCACCGGAACCGGAGGGGAGCAACAGGTTCTTCGCCGCGGCGCTCTGGTAGATGTGTGCCTGCACCTGGGTGTCGGTCCCCAACAGCTGTTCCAGTGCACCTGCTGGAGCGCAGAACATGAACAGCCTGGTCATGTGGCTCAGGAAACGGTAGGACAGCGTGGCGCCGGGCGGCACGTGGAAGGAATCCCCCTGTGCCAGGATGCGTCCGGCCCCGGAAATCCACACCTCCAGGCTGCCGGCGGCCACCACATAGGAGCGTTGCTGGCCGGTCAGTACATGGGCCGCGGTTTCGGCGCCGCGCGGGCCGAGGATGAAGGCGGCCTCGAAGTCCCCGCCGGTGTCCTGGGAACGGGCCACTACGGTGTAGAGCTGCCCGTCCTTCTCATAGCGGGCACCTTCCCCGGAAGCCATGTAGTAGGGCAGGGGTTCGCCGGGCAGCTGGTTGACCAGCGGTACCGCGCCATGGATTAGGTCGAGATCGGTGGTAGTCACAGGAGTTTCGCTTTCGTTGGGAGGGTGGATAGCCGGTGCTTGAAGAATTCGTGGACACGGGCGAAGCCGAAGGTGTGCGCGGCCCCGTCCCCGGGTAACCCGGAGGCGTAATGTATGGCGGCCACCGGCTCCTCCGCCTGCAGCCGACCGTCATCCATGACCGACGCCAGCTGGACATCCAGTCGCCCGGGCGGGTTCAGGAAGCCGTGCTTGAAGCCGTCCAGGAGATACAGTTCGCTGTCGGCATCGGCCTGCAGCAATGCCTGGTGCAGTTGCACCGAGTGGTCGGGCCCAACCAGCAGGTCGCCGGTGCCGTGGGAGATCTGGAATGCCGGGGCGCTACCGGTGACCCAGCTCAGCGGATTCGCCTGGCGCGCCAGCTCGGCCCCGAGCGGCGTGGCGGGGTCGTGGCCCAGGAACCGTCCTTCCGGGGTCTGTTCCCAACCGCGTTGCCGCCCGGCGGCCTGGGCAACGATGGCGGCCAGGTCGACCGGCGGGTAGGACACCGCCACGGCCTGCACCCGGGCGGCTTCCGCCTCCGGGTGCTCGTTGCGGTAGACCGGGTGCTCCGCCGTGAGCGCCGCCAGGGCGGCCAGGTGTCCGCCCGCCGAGGCGCCCCACAGGCCGATACGCTGCGGATCCAGCCCGAAACGCCCGGCCTCATCACGCAGGAATCGCACCGCCTGGTGGACATCCTCAAGCTGCGCGGGGAAGGCGTCCGTACCCGAAAGCCGGTACTCGATGGAGGCGATGGCGCACTGCATGCTCCCGGCATGCAGTGCCAGATCCGGGGCCAGGGTCCGGTCGCCGGTGAACCAGCCGCCACCGTGCAACCAGATGACCACCGGGTAGGGCTGTTCCCCGGTACCAGGCAGGTAGAGATCCAGCAGCAGGTCTTTACCTGCTGGTCTCGAGTAGGTGATGCCTTCGAGAAGCCGCGTGGTGGGGGCGGGACGGAAAGTGCTCATGGCATCCATACTGGGCCGTGGATCACACTCCGGCCAGCGGGATTCTCCGGATCACCGTTCGGGGAATCCGGATGATCAGGTTGGCTGGTGACTGACCCGCACGGCCAGCCGTGCGAATTCCTCGACTGCCGGGGTGCTGCCGGCGGCGGGAACCACCAGATGGGTGGTGATCTGCGGGGCGTCGCCGATGGGAACAAAGCGCAAGGCGGGGCGGGCATAGATCTGCGCCGCGCTCTGGGCGCAGATGTTGACGCCCAGGCCTGCGGCGCAGTAATCCAGGATTTCCTCGAAATTCCTGGCCAACGGCAGGACGCTGTACTGGCCCGGGATCGCGGTGGCCAAGGGCGCCAGCCATGACGTGGTTTGCCGGCTGTCGGGGGCGCCGATGAACTTCTCGCCGCGCAGGTCCTCCCAGCGGACCGAGTCCCTGGAGGCCAGCCGGTGGTGTTGGGAAAGCACCAGCATGCAGTTATCCCGCCACAGTGGCAGGGCCTGGAAGTCGCCGGTGGGGTTCTCATCCAGGGTGCCCACGAACGCGCAGTCCACCGTGTTGCCGGCCAGCGCCTCGTCGCATCCGACGAATCCCAATTGGTGGATCGTCCAGCTGATATCAGGCATGGCCCGGGAAGCTTCGGCCATGACCTGCTGGAAGTGCGGACTGGAAACCATCACGCCCACGCGCAGCTCACGTGCCGGCCGCGCCGAGCTGGCCCAGTGCAGCAGCTCGTCCATGGAACCGATGACCTTCTCGGCCAGCGGGATCAGTTCGCTGGCGGCTCCGGTGGGTTCCACGGTGCGCGAGGTGCGGGTGAACAGCTTCATCTGCAGGCGCTTTTCCAGCATGGCGATCTGTTCGCTGAGCGTCGAGGGGCTGATGTTCAGCCGCTGTGCGGCACGCCCGAAGTGCAGTTCCCGGGCCAGGACCAGGAAGCTGCGCAGGTGCAGGACGGTGATGTTCATATCGGATCCTTCCGGCTGGTCGATATCCGGCCCGGGGCGGCTAGGGTCGAAGCGAGTCGCCGAGCCGCTGCAGATGCGTGTTGATCTGGGCTACCAGGTCGATCTTGCCCCGGCTGACTACCCACTGCAACTGCAGGCCGTCACTGACCGCGATGCATTCACGGGCCACCGCATGGTAGTCGATGTCCGTGCGCAGGAAGCCGGCCTGCGCCTCAGCCTGGAAGAGCGCCGCGATCTGGGCGGTGACCCGCTCGTAGCGTTCGGCGAACAGCTCGTGGGCCGGGCTGTCGGGGTCGGCGGCCTCGGCCGAAACGCGCACGAACAACTCCATGAGTCCGGGTTGGGCGATCAACAGATGGGTCAGTTCGAGCAGCAGGCCCAGGGTCCGGGTGCCGTCCAGGGGGCCTTCGGATGCCGCAGCGAAGCTTTCGGCAACGTCGAAACGTTGCTCGACAATGGCCAGCAGCAGGTGCTGCTTGGTGGGGAAGTGGTGGGTCACGCCCGGGGTGGTCAGTCCTACCTGGCGGGCGATTTCGGCCAGCGAGGTATTGGAATACCCTTGGCTGGCGAAGTACTGTGCCGCGACATCGATGATGTGCCCGCGCCGCTTGCGTCCCACGGAGTAGCTGCCGCGCTTGGTTGTTCCTTGACTCACATGCCCATGCTACCGGACTGCCTGAAACAAAAACCTTGCATATAAGGTTTTCAGGGCTTAGGCTTTCTGTTACCCGCATCACCTCCCGTTGCCTGAAGGAAACCCCATGAACCAACCGACTTGCCGCCGCCTGCGCGTCGAATACCTGTCGCAGCCGCTGGCGATCGCCACCGGCGCTCCCCGCTTCAGCTGGATTGCCGACCATGCCCAGACCGACTATCGGGTGGAAGTCCACGATGCGGCAGGGGAACTTTTCTGGGATTCGGGCCGGGTGGCCAGCCCGCAGACCGCGCTGGTCGAATACGCCGGGCGCACCCTGTCACCGGATGCCGACTACCACTGGAAGGTCACCAGCTGGTCGCGGCAGCAGCAGGCGGTGGGCACCTCCACCTTCGGCACTGCGGTGGACACGGATCGCTGGACGGCCTCCTGGATCGAGCCGGTGCAGCAGCCCACCACGCGCGAACGCTATTCCTTTGGCGAGGCCCTGCGCGGCGCGCAGCCGGCTACACCGCCCGCAGAGCGGTTGCGCCCGGTACGCCTGCTCCGCCAGCGGTTCGACCTGGCTGCCGCCCCGACCCGGGCCCGGTTCTATGCGACCGCTCGCGGCAGTTACACGGCATGGATCAACGGCGCCAGGGTCGGCCAGGAGGTCCTGGCCCCGGGATTCGATAGCTATTTCACCCGGTTGAGCGTGCAAGCCTACGATGTCACCGCGCTGCTGCAGGCCGGGAAGAACACCCTGGCCGCTGCCCTGGCCGACGGGTGGTGGGCGGGACGCATCGGGTTGACCGGCTCCAGCGCCCAGTTCGGTGAGCGCACCAGCATCACCTGGCAGCTGCACTTGCACTTCGCCGATGGCAGCTCGCGCATCATCACCTCCGACCGGACCGTGCGCAGCAGTGACGGCCCCTGGCGGTACGCGGACCTGTTCATCGGGGAACGATTCGATGCCAGGGAACTTGATCACGGCTGGAATCGGCCGGGGTTCGACGACTCGGGCTGGGAGCAGGTCGTGGACCGCGGTCCGGCCGGCCCCGGGCTGGTCCCCTTTGCCGGAGAACCCGTCCGCCGGGTCACCACGCTGGAGCCGGTGCGGATCCAACCCGAGCCGGGGGCCATGCTCGTGGATTTCGGGCAGGTCATCGCCGGGCGCCTGCGTCTGCAGCTGCGGGATGTGCCGGCCGGGGAACAGGTCACGGTGGAGCACAGCGAGACCCTGGCCGCCGATGGCAGCTGGTTCAGCAATATCACCGGCCCGAACAAGGATCAACGGGATGTCTTCATATCCGCGGGTGACGAGGTATTCGAATGGGAACCCGAATTCACCTTCCACGGCTTCCGTTACGCGCGGATCACCGGGATCGACACCCTGGACCGGGGTGAGGTGGTGGCCGTGGTGATCGCCAGCGACCTGGAACAAACCGGTTCGCTGCAGACCTCGGATACCAGGCTGAACCAGCTGCATTCGAATGTGGTGTGGAGCCAGCGCGGCAATTTCCTGTCGATTCCCACGGACTGCCCGCAGCGTGAACGCGCCGGATGGACCGGGGACATCCAGGTCTTCGCCCCGGCGGCGGCCAACAACGCCATGGTCGCCCCGTTCCTGTCCCGCTGGTTGCAGAACCTGCGGGCCGACCAGTTGCCCGATGGCCGGATCCCGATCATTTCACCGCGCTCGCCCTTTGATATCGAATCGGTGGATGAGGGCGGATTGGGGGCCATCGAAAGCGCCGCCGGGTGGAGCGATGCGGTGGCCATCGTGCCGTGGACCCTCTATGAACGCTACGGGGACATCCGTGTCCTTGAGGAGAACTATCCGGCTGTCAGGGCCTGGGTCCACTGGCAACGGGAGGAAGCGCTGCGCGGCGGGATCCCCGAACGGCTCGCCGGCGAACAGCTGAGCGCCCGGCAACGGGAGAACCACCGCCGGCTGCACAATACCGGGAGCCACTTCGGCGATTGGCTCACGCCCAGCACCTTCGAAACCGGGCTGCCGAAACACGAGGCCATTACCCTCTCCCCGAAGCTCACCTCCGAATACATCGCCCCCATGTTCCAGGTCCATTCGGCACGCCTCGCGGCCCGGATGGCCGGGGTGCTGGGTCTTGCCCAGGAACAGGAGGAACTGGCCGGCTATGCCGCCGGGGTGCAGCAGGCATTCGCCCAGGAGTACCTGGATGACCGGGGACGGCTGCCCCTGCCCTGGCAGGGCGTCCACGCCCTGGCCCTGGGGCTGGATATGGTTCCAGGGCACCTGCGCCAGGCTTGCGGCGATGAGCTGGCCCGGTTGGTGCGTGAACGTGGTAACCGCCTGGATACCGGATTCCTATCCACCCCGTACCTGCTGGATGCCCTCTGGGATACCGGGCACCGGGAGCTGGCCCGCCAGGTCTTCTGGCAGGACCAAACCCCATCCTGGTTCTATGCGGTGGACCAGGGGGCCACGAGCATCTGGGAATCCTGGGACTCGGTGGCCACCGACGGTACCGTGGGGCCGAGCTCGCTAAACCACTACGCCCTGGGGTGCGTGGATGACTGGATTTTCCGCCGGGTGGGCGGGGTCAGTCCCACCGTGCCGGCATGGCGCAGCGTACGGATCGAACCCGACTTCGACTTCGGGATCCAGCAGGCCGATGTGCGGGTGGACACCCCCGCCGGGCCGATCCGGGTGTCGTGGATCCTGGAGGACGGCCGCGCCGAAGTGGAGCTTGCCCTGCCCTGGGGAATCGATGCGGAATTCGTCGGCCCGACTGGACGATTCCCCATTCCTCCGGGCCTCAGCCGGCACCAGGTGCCACTGAAGGCCGCGGCTCCCGCACTGCGGTAGAACCAGTCTTTTGTTCGCAATACCTTTTCCCTCGCAAATCCCAGTTCATAGGAGAACTACCATGTCCCAAATCGATGCCCCGCCCGGGGCAAGTACCACATCGGTGCCGCACAAGAGGCCCGGTCTATGGTTTATTGCCGCCCTGACCCTGGCCGTGACCAGCACCCATGCGGCCTTGATGTCCAACGCGATCCTGACCTTGTCGCTGAAGGCCTCGGAGATCAGTGACGAAAGGGCCACCACAGTGCTGTCCGTGGTGGTGGGGGTCGGCAGCCTGTTCGCCCTGCTCGGATACCCGGTGATCGGCCGGCTGAGTGACTCGACCACCTCCCGCTGGGGACGGCGCCGTCCCTACCTGTTCGCGGGGATCGTGTTGCTCGGTGCCGGAGCCTACCTGAGTGTCAGTGCGGCCAGTACCGCGGTGCTCACCTGCGGATACGTGCTCACCACGCTGGGCGCGGTCTGCGCCCTGGTGGCCTGCTCCGCTGTCGTCCCGGACCAGTTCGCCGCCGAGCACCGTGGTCTTCCCTCGGCCGTCCTGGGGCTGGGGCTTCCCCTGGGGGCGTTGCTCGGCCTGTTCCTGGCCCAACTCGTCCAGCCCAACCTCGCCGCCATGTTCTTCGTCCCGGCCGCCGTGGCCATGCTCTGCCTGCTGGTCCTGGCCTTCTCCTTGCGGGACACCCGGTTGGAGAAGTCGTTGCGACCGGCCTTTTCCGCCAGGGAATTCATGGGGACCTTCTGGGTCAATCCCTTGCGCCACCCGGCCTTCGGCTGGGCGTGGTGGAGCCGTATGTTGATCTTCTTCGGGGTGGCCTCGGTCAACTCCTACCAGGCCTTCTACCTGATCATGGTCCACGGAATCGATCCGGCCGTGGTGGGATCCTCCATCTTCGCCGCCTCCATCCTGTCCACCGGGCTTTCTCTGCTGTTCGCCCCGTTGCTGGCCAAGTGGTCGGACCTGGTCGGGCGGCGCAAGCCCTTTGTCATCGGTTCGGCCGTGGTGTTCGCCATCGGCCTGGCGGTGATCGCCACCGCGAACAGCTACCCGATGTTCCTGCTGGCGGTCGCCATTATGGGGATCGGCCAAGGAGTGTACTTCGCAGTGGACATGGCACTGGTGATCGATGTGCTGCCGGATCCGAAGACCCATGCCAAGGACCTGGGCATCATGAACCTTGCCATGTCCCTGCCATCCTCGGTGGTTCCGGCCGTGGCCCCGGCGCTGCTGGCGATCGGTGCCTCCGCGGCGAACCCGCAGAATTTCGCCGCCCTGTTCCTGGCCGGAACGATCGCCGCCGTGCTCGGTGCGTTATGCATCGTGCCCATCCGGTCGGTGAAATAACAGCAAGGAAGCCCACGGCCCTGCCCCGCACTACATGTGGGGCAGGGCCGTGGTGCCCGTGGGGATTCGTGAAGTCCCTGAAGCCGGAGAGAAACGGGAGGTCAGCATTTGTGAAGGGAATATCCGTGCTGCCTTTCCTCGGTCGGCCGGCCAATAATATGACCCGGATGGACTGGCTACCCCAACCCGGCCTTCGATGCGCAGCCGTCCGTTACGATCCGGCCTGGCGCAAACCGCTGAGGTTATCCGGCCTGCGGGTGATGTGCCGGTATCCCGGGTGTGTGTCGTCGCCCTGCGGTGTGGTTCAATGATCGTGTCCAAGTCCATGGAACGTAAGCGGGGACTATGCAGCTGATCGAGTTGGTGCCGTTCCTGTTCGGGTTGCTGTTCCTGTCCCTCACCGCCCAGTGCCTCATCGGGCCGATGCAACGCCGAACGTTGCGCCGCAACGGAGCGATCGGGATCCGCACCCGCCATACGCAGGCCTCGGACGATGCCTGGGTCGCAGGGCATGCCGCCGCAGTCCCGGCCACCCGGCGTGCCGCAAACAGCGGCTGGGCGCTGCTGGCCGCCGCAATCCTCGCCGCCCTGGTGGTCACCCCGATCGCTGGTTTTGCCGTGGCCGGCGCCGGGTACCTGCTGGTTCTATGCTGGCTGTTCGTTGCCGCTCACCACGCCAACCGGGCCGCACAGGAGGTCACCACCGGGTAGTCAAGAGGTGTACGACAGGGGATATTCTCCCCCGGAAACATGCGGAAGTGCCGCAGATCATAACTGATTGGTAAACATCAATCGAAAGGATGACTCCAACGGTCGGTGCAGGCTACTAGACTGGCTTTCGCCCTTGTTTCGTTGTGCCGTAAAACGGAGCGCGCAGCTATGCAGGGGTAGACGCTAGCGAGGACTAACCACATGCTTCTGAAGCTCATCCTGAGACACTCCAAACCATATACAGGGTGGATCATTGCAGTATTCGTACTGCAACTGGCGACCACGATTGCCACCCTGATGCTGCCCAGCCTGAATGCCAGGATCATCGATGTCGGTGTGGTCAACACCGATATCGACTACATCTGGCGTACCGGCGGGATCATGCTGGGGGTCGCCTTCATCCAGGTGGCCACCGCCATCGCCGCTGTGTACTTCGGTGCCAAGACCGCGATGAGCCTGGGGCGCGACATCCGCCAGGCCGTGTTCGAACAGGTCTCCACCTTCTCCGCCCAGGACGTGAACAAGTTCGGCGCAGCCACCCTGATCACCCGTGGCACCAACGACGTGCAACAGGTCCAGATGCTGACCCTGATGGCGTTGAACTTCATGATCACCGCCCCGATCATGTCCATCGGCGGCGTGATCATGGCGATCCGCGAGGATCCCGGCCTGTCCTGGCTGGTCTGGGTTTCGGTGCCGGTGGTGCTGGTCGTGGTGGGCATCCTGGTCATCAAGTTGATGCCGCTGTTCCGCCAGATGCAGACCCGCATCGACGGGATCAACGGGGTGTTGCGCGAGCAAATCACCGGTATCCGCGTCGTTCGTGCCTTCGTGCGTGAAGGTCACGAAACCGAACGCTACGGCGAGGCGAACCAGAAGCTGACCAACCTGGGTATCAGGGTCGGTAACCTCTTTGTGCTGATGTTCCCGGCGATCTCCATGATCCTTCACCTGTCCACCGCCGCCGTGCTGTGGTTCGGTGGGCACCGGGTGGATAACAACCAGGTGGAAGTCGGCGCACTGACCGCGTTCCTGCAGTACCTGCTGCAGATCCTCATGGCTGTCATGATGGGTACCTTCATGGCCATGATGGTGCCCCGCGCCATGGTCTCCGCCGACCGTATCGGCGAGGTCCTGGATACCGAGCCGAGCATGACCGAGGCCGAGGAACGCGACACCCAGCTGCCTACCCCGGGCACCGTGGAGTTCCGCAACGTCACCTTCGGCTACCCAGGTGCCGAGGCACCGGTGCTGAACAACCTGTCCTTCACTGCCGAACCCGGGCAGGTCACCGCGATCATCGGGTCGACCGGTTCGGGCAAGACCACCTTGCTGAACCTGATTCCACGGCTCTACGACGTGACTCGCGGCCAGATCCTCATCGGCGGGGTGCCGGTGGACGAATTGGGGCGCGACACGATCTCCAGGAACATCTCGGCCGTACCGCAGCGTCCGTACCTGTTCTCCGGAACCATCGCCAGCAACCTGCGCTTCGGTGCGCAGAATGCCAGCGAGGAGGAACTCTGGGAGGCGCTGCGCATCGCGCAGGCCGAGGATTTCGTCACCGAACGCGAGGACCAGCTGGAATCCCGGATCTCCCAGGGTGGTACCAACGTCTCGGGCGGCCAGCGCCAGCGCCTGTGCATTGCCCGTGCCTTGGCCGCCAAGCCGCGGACCTACCTCTTTGATGATTCCTTCTCCGCACTGGACGTGGCCACGGACGCGAAACTTCGTGCCGCCCTGGCCGAACCGACCAAGGACGCCGCGGTGATCATCGTGGCACAGCGTGTTTCCACCATCACCCAGGCAGACCAGATCCTGGTCTTGGACCATGGGCAGATCGTGGCGCGTGGTACCCACGAGGAACTGCTGGAGACCTCGGAGACCTACCAAGAAATCGTTTCATCACAGCTCAGCGCGGAGGAGGTGGCTTAAATGCGTGGTAAGTCAAAGAAAAACACCGCTCCCGTGGTGGACACCGATGTGGATCTCGAGGAAATCGACGAATTCGCGGTAGCCGCCGCCGGAGACACCTGGGAAGAAGCCCCGGTGCGTAAGGCCCAGCACTTCTGGCCATCGGCCAAGCGCCTGGTCGGGCTGCTCTCGCCCTACAAACTGGGCATGATCCTCGTCTTCGCCATGATCGGCATCTACGTGGTGCTCTCGGTGATCGCCCCGCGGGTGCTGGGCCGTGCCATGGACGTGATCTTCGCCGGCCTGATCGGGCGCAACCTGCCCGAGGGAACCCCTGCGGAACTGTTGATCGAGCAGTTGCGGGCCTCGGGCCAGGATACGCAGGCCGATATGCTCTCGCGCATCGATTTCGTGCCCGGTCAGGGAATCGACTTCACCCAGCTCTCGCGCTACATCCTGATCGTGCTGTCCATGTACTTCGTGGCCTCGATCTTCATGTGGCTTTCGGGCTGGCTGCTGAACAAGCTGGTCATGCGCGTGGTGCACAAGCTGCGCAAGGACGTCGAGGACAAGATCAACGCGCTGCCGTTGAACTACTTCGATACCCGTCAGCGAGGAGACATCCTCTCCCGCGTCACCAACGACGTGGACAACATCCAAAATGCGCTGCAGCAGGCCCTGAGCCAGCTGGTGCAGTCGGCGTTGAGCGTGATCGGCATCGTCATCATGATGTTCGTGGTCTCCTGGCAGCTGGCACTGATCGCGCTGGTGGCCCTGCCGCTGTCCGCGGTGGCCGCAGGCATCATCGGAACCCGGGCGCAGAAGATGTTCACCGCCCAGTGGAAGAACACCGGCGCGCTGAACGGGCAGATCGAGGAATCCTTCTCCGGCCACGACCTGATGAAGGTCTTCGGCCGCGAGGACGACATGGTCGAACGTTTCACCCAGCGCAACGACGAACTCTACAAGGCCAGCTTCGGCGCCCAGTTCGTCTCGGGCATGATCATGCCGGTCATGAACTTCATTTCCTACCTGTCCTATGTGGGCATCGCGGTAGTCGGCGGCCTGCGGGTGGCCTCCGGTGGCATGACCCTGGGAGACGCCACGGCGTTCATCCAGTACTCGCGCGAGTTCACCCAGCCACTGGCGCAGATGGCCGGCCTGGCGAATATGCTGCAGTCCGGTGTGGCCTCGGCCGAACGCACCTTTGAGCTGCTGGATGCCGAGGAGCAGGATCCGGAAGATGCCCGCCAGCAGCTGCCCGAGCGCACCGACGGGCATGTGTCCTTCGAGAACGTGAGCTTCTCCTACACCCCGGACAAGCCGCTGATCGAGAACCTGTCCTTCGACGCGGACCCGGGACACACCGTGGCCATTGTCGGGCCTACCGGCGCGGGCAAGACCACGCTGGTGAACCTGGTGATGCGTTTCTACGAGCTGAACTCCGGACGGATCATGCTGGACAATGTGGATATCACCCATCTGTCCCGCGCCGATCTGCGCTCCAAGGTCGGCATGGTGTTGCAGGATGCCTGGCTGTTCGGTGGGACCATCATGGAGAACATCCGTTATGGTCGTCTGGATGCCACGGACGAGGAGGTCATCGAGGCCGCCAAGGCGACCTTCGTGGACCGCTTCGTGCGGGCCCTGCCCGAGGGCTACGACACGATCATCGACGAGGAGGGCACCAACGTCTCGGCCGGTGAAAAGCAGTTGATCACCATCGCCCGGGCGTTCGTGGCCAATCCGTCGCTGCTGATCCTGGATGAGGCCACCAGCTCGGTGGATACCCGTACCGAACTGCTGGTGCAGCACGCCATGGCGGCGCTGCGCACCGACCGTACCAGCTTCGTGATCGCCCACCGGCTGTCCACCATCCGTGATGCCGATACCATCCTGGTGATGGAATCCGGGCGGATCGTGGAACAGGGCAATCACGAGCAGTTGTTGGCCCGCCAAGGTGCCTACTTCCGGCTGTACCAGTCGCAGTTCTCCGGTCCGGCCGAGGATGTGGATGCCAATCCGGATACCTCCGCGGTACCGGCTGCGACCGGAGGGATCCCGGTGGCGGAGATCCCGGGTCCGGATGCCGAGGCATCAACCGAATAGTTCCGGATATAACGACAATGCCGTGGTCGGTGGGAAGCACTCCCAGGCCACGGCTTTGTTGTTCACGGGCCCATAATTCAGGGGTACTGTACTCGCCTAAACGGAGCAACCGAATCGTGCCTTATAGGTGTCAGCCGCAATTAGTTTCATCTCGTTGCGCACTAGACGTAGCCGTATTATCGAGCTTTTCGACCCGAGTTCCGTTTCTCCGGCACCTCAAGAGTTGGCATTGCGCGAAGTATGAACTTGTCAAAGTGCGGGACGGTAAACGCGGCATACCCATGCTCAGGGGTATAGAGCAAGCCCATATTGATTAGTTCGGCGCGTGTAGGAGCGAGATTCTCAGATGTTCTCCCCATTTGAGCGGCCACGTCGCTAGCCTTCTGTGGCTGGGGACCTAAACCTCCCATCGCCCTCAAATAGGCGCTTTGCAATGGAGTTGCCCGGTCAAGACGCACTCTGAAGAAAGAAGCATCTAATTTCGCGACGTACGCAGGTTCGGCCTCTTGTACAACCTGCTTCGTCACTGGTGAGGTTTCCGCAACTGACCAAATCGCTGAACCTAGTTCTTGAATGAAATACGGGTAACCGCCCGTGATTTCTTCGGCAAGGGCCAGAGCCTCAGGCGTAAACTCGACGTTCTCCTCGCTCGCGGGACGACTAATGGCTGTCTGTGCGTCCTGAGAGTTCAAGACACCGATTTGAGGGAACTTGAATAGGCGTTCGGCGTAAGACTTGGCATCCCCTGCCAGCTCAGCAATCTGAGGCAACCCCGCTCCCACCAAAGTTACGGGGAGGGTGCGTTGAACAGTTTTGTGTATCGCTGTTATCAAGGCTTCCAGCTGAGGGCGTTGTAGGAACTGGATCTCGTCGATTAGGAAAACTATGCCCCGGTCACGGGTACTTGCGGCTTCCCCGATAGCCAAGACCAATTCGGTCAAGTCCATGGATAGAACATGAGAATCGGCTGAGCCATCAGCTGCTTCTACATCGAGACTGGCTGATACGCTCCCTGAGGGATCAAACGTAAAACTGAATGATTTCAATACGCTTGCGGCTCTTCGCAAGCGATCGTCCCAGCGGGCTTTCGGGGACAATTCGAATAGTGCTGAACGAATCTTAAAGAACAGGTCGCGTCGAAATGCGTCTTCTTCATGTTTGGAAGCCTCGATTTCAACGGTAACCCAGTTAGCTGCTAGGGCTTTAGAACGGAATTGGCCCAGCAGTACCGTCTTCCCGACTCCGCGAAGGCCTGTGATGATCATCGACTGTTCGGTTCGGCCTCTAACGAGTCGAGCCAATAGTAAGTCGAAATTCGCCAGCTGATCATCTCTTCCAACGACAATTGGTGGTTTCGCTCCAGCATTCGGAGTATAAGGGTTCAGAAGTGGGTCCATGACTTCAGTTTATAATTCTTAGGCTACTTTATCTAGAACAAATAAACCTACCTAAGATTCATAAGGATGCGCGAAAACCGTGGTTAGCGGGGATCGGACTTTCGGTCATGACTATCTGATTGGCAAGTTGAAGGCTGCCCATGAAGCACGAAGACCGTGGATAGTAAGGACTACGTAGTTCTACTTGGGGCCTGCTATGTGTAATTGGTGGTGACCTGCCTGGGGGCGTGGTCTTGCACCCGGATGAGGACGGCTCCGCGCAACGCGTTCCGTACCTGATGCGTGTGCGAAATGACGATATTGCCGACCGGATTCGCGAGATTCGACATGGTGGAACCGGATACACGCGCACCGGGATGATTCCACGTTTTTCGTTGGCCGGAACGCAATCCAAGTTCGCCTTGGCCAGGCATGGTGAGAGGCTGTTCTGGTCGGATTCGGTGACCCCGTCAACTCATATCCTGAAGCCCGAAAGCCTGGCGCATACCGGTTTGGAACAGATCGAGGCAGCTACCCTGGATCTGGCCCGGCGGGCCGGGGTGCGGGCAGCCGTAGCCCGGCAGGAGACCTTTGCCGGTGATTCATGCTTTGTTATCGAGCGTTTCGACCGCCTACCAGGACCGGACGGTCTGGTGGCCCGATTGCATGCCGAGGATATGACCCAGGCCCTCGGGCGCCCGGCCTGTGAGAAATACTCGATCCATGCCCAAGGCATCGTTGCCCTGCTCAGGAAGCAGCCGCAGCCGGAGAAGCTGCTCGAGGCGTTCCTGAAACTATTCGCTTTCAACGTCCTGATCGGCAATTCGGACGCCCACGCCGAGAACTATTCGGTGCTCCATACGGCCACTCGAATCGAGATCAGCCCGCTCTACGATGCCATTCCCATGGGCATGTTCCCCGAATACGACCAGTCGTTGTCAATGCCGGTGGGCCGGGCCGGCCAAGCAAAGCATGTGGGGGCGGAATCCTGGGACAGCGAGGCCCGAAACTGCAGAGTGGACCCCGCCTTGCTACGTGGGTTGGTGGCATCGGTTGCCCGGGGGATTCTTGAGCACCTGGATGACACCCTGGGTGCCGTACCGCATCCGAGGGCGACCGGCCGGGCTCTGTGACTCGATTCGTGGGAAGGCCGAACGCCAGCTGCTGCCCTGAACGGTACGCCACCAGGCGGACGCTACCCGATGAGGTGGAACGGGCCTTCGGCGTGAACCAGCACTTCCTGGCCGGGTTGGTGGATCCGGTTGGTGCGGCACAGCAGGGTCGGGGCCGGAGAACCGTTCGATCCGGCCAGCTGCACCCGGGTGAGCTGGTCGTGGCCGAAGTACTGTTGGGTGATCACCGTGGCCGGATGCCCCGTGCCGTCACCGGTTTCCAGCTGGAGTTGCTCGGGACGGACCATGACCTGCACCGGCCCGTCAGTAGCCCGGGAGTCGGCTACCGGTAGCAAGCCCAACCGGGTCTGCACCAGCTGCCCGCTTTGGGAGCCGTCAAGGAAATTGGCCTCGCCAACGAACTCGGCCACCCAGCGGTCGCGCGGTGCGGTATAGATCTGGTGGGGTGTCCCGCTCTGGACAAGCCGTCCTTCATGGAGGATGGCCACATGATCCCCCAACGACAGCGCCTCGGCCTGGTCGTGGGTGATCAGGATGGCGGCCACCGAGCTGCGGGACAGCACCTCGCTGACCTCCTCGCGCACCTGCTGGCGCAGTGCGGCATCCAGCGCGCTGAACGGCTCATCCAACAGCACCAGGTCGGGGTGCGGGGCCAGCGCCCGGGCCAACGCCACGCGCTGCTGCTGGCCGCCGGACAGCTGGTGCGGCATCCGGTCGGCCAACGCCTCCAACCGCACCAGGGCCAGCAGTTCGCGGACCCGTGGGTGGGCCGCGGCGGCCTTGCGGGTCCGCGGCCCGCGGATGCCGTACGCGATGTTCGCGGCCACCGACAGGTGGGGGAACAGGGCGCCATCCTGCGGGACCAGCCCGATACGCCGGGCCTCGGGGCGCAGGCCGGTGATGTCCCGGCCGTTGAGCCGGATGTTTCCGGCATCGGCCCGGTGCAGCCCGGCTATCACCCGCAACAGCGTGGTCTTGCCGCTGCCCGACGGGCCGAGCACGGCCAGCAGTTCGCCGGGGGCCACCGTCAACGAGATGTCCTGAAGTACCGGCTGGCCGGGGATGTGGCTGGCCGTGATTGCGTGTAGCTGCATACTCATTCCGTTTTAACACTCCTACTGAGCCACCAGGCCGGGAGCAACCCGACGAGGATCAACAGGATACCAATGGGGGCGGCGGCACCGTAGGCTCCCAGCGTGGTCTTGCCCCACAACTCGGTGGCCAGCGTGGAGACACCGATCGGCCGCAACATCAAGGTGGCGGGCAGTTCCTTGAAGACCGAGACCAGGACCAGCAGCCAGCCGGAGGCGATCCCCGGCCAGGCCCCGCGCAGGGTGACCGAGACCCAGGTGGAGAACGCCGAACGGCCCAGGGTGCGGGAGACATCCTCGGTCTGCACCGGGATGAGGTCGAAGGCGCTGCGCGAGGAACCGATGGACTTGGGCACGAACAGCACGACATAACAGGCCAGCAGCACCGCGGTGCTCTGGTAGGCGCCGGGACCGAGCAGCAGGGCCAGACTGACCAGGGCCAAGGCCACCACCACCCCGGGCAGGGCGTCGCCCAGGAAAGAGAGCGACTCGAGCAGGTTCACCACCCTGCTGCGGTAGCGCGAGGCCAGGTAAGCGATGGGCAGGGCCACTGCCACAGTGATGCTGGCGGCTACCGCGCCGAGTGCCAGGGTGCTGGCGGTCGCCTCGAGCAGCCGGGCCCAATCGGCCGCGTAGCGTACCGAATCGGCCATCCGCAGCAGCAAAGCCAGCACCGGGAACCCGATGGCGGCAAAAGCCACTGCGCCCAGGGCCAGCTGGACCACGATCGCCGTGAAGCTCGGAAGCCGGCGGGTCCCGTAGCTGCCGGTGCGTGCCGAGCGGGCCGGGTTGCCGGTGCGATGGCGCAAGGCCCGCTCACCGCTGACGCACGCCAGGGCCACCGCCGCCAAGAGCAGGGCCAGGGACGCGGCGGCGGTGCGGTTCAACCCGCCGGTGAACAGACCGTATACCCCGGTGGTCAGGGTCTCGAAGCGCAGCATGGCCGGGGCGCCGAAGTCCGAGAGCGTATAGAGCACCACCAGCAGTGTCCCGGCCAGTGCGGCCGGCAGGATCTGCGGCAGGGTCACCGTGATGAGGGTATGGATCGGTCCGCGTCCCAGAGTCCGTGCCACATCCACCAGCGATTTGTCGGCCAGCACCAGTGCACCCAGGGTCGGGATCGTCACCAGTGGAACGGTGGTCAGGATCATCACCGCGCACAGCGGCCAGAAGCCGTGGATTCCGGGCCAGGTGGCCAGCCAGGCGAAGGCGGCCACATAGGAGGGAACCGCCAACGGCAGGCAGGCCAGGATCCACCACAGGCGGCGGGCCGGCAGCCGGTACTGCACGATCACCCACGCGGTGAGCACCCCCAGGATGAAGCAACCTGCGGCTACCACCGAGCACAACGCCAGCGTATTGCCCAGCAGGTGCAGGGTCCGGGGACGCAGCAAGGTGGTGGTGAACGCCTCGAATCCGGTTCCCGAGGCCCGGAGGACCAGCTGGATCAGCGGCAGGACGGTGGCCAGTGCCACCAGGGCGGCTAGTGACAACAGCACCGTAGGGGGACGTCGTCTGGACGTCCCCCTACGGTGCCGGCTGATGGTGGTGCTCAGAGCAGCCCCACCTCGGTGATCAGCTCAACGGTCTGCTCCAGCGAGGACAGGTCCGACAGGTTGATATCGGGTCCGCCCAGCTCGGACAGCGGCGGAACCCCGGCGGGGCCGGGCATTCCGTCAACCAGCGAGTATTCGGCGGTCTGCTCCACGAAGAAGGTCTGCGCATGCTCCGAGAGCATGAACTTCACGAACTCCATGGCCTCGGGGCTCTCGGCAGCGTTCTGCAGGATCCCCACCCCGGTGACGTTGACCAGTGCCGAGACCGAGCCGGGATCCCCGAACTTCAGCTGTGCGCGCAGGGTGGTCGGGTCCTGTTCCGAACGGGCCCAGTAGTAGTGGTTGATCAGCCCCAGGCCGATGGCACCGTTGTTCACGGCTTCCAGGATCTCGCCGTTGCGGGCAAAGGCCTGGGCGTCGTTGGCCTTCAGCCCTTCCAGCCATTCGCGGGCCCGTTCCTCGCCTTCCTCGACGCGCAGTGCGGTCACGAAGGACTGGAAGGAGGCGTTGCTGGGCGCGAACCCGATCTGTCCGCGGTACTGCTCATCCAGCAGGTCGAAGACATCTCCCGGGACCTGGTCCTGGGAGTAGGTTTCGCTGTCGAAGGCGATGACCCGGGCCCGGCCGGTCAGACCCACCCACGAGCCATCGGCCGAGGTGTAGTCCTCGGCTACCAGCGAGGTGACGTCCTCGGGCAGGGTGCTGAACAGGTCCTCGGCGCTTACCGCGCCCAGGGCACCGGCGTCCTGGGCGAGGAAGACCTGGGCCGGGGTGCGGCTGCCCTCTTCCAGCAGCTGGGCGGCCAGCTCGGTGGTGCCCGAGTAGCGCACCCGCACCTCGATGCCGCTGGCTTCCTCGAACTGCTCGATGAGCGGGTCCACCAGTTCGGCGTCCCGGCCCGAGTAGACCACCAGGCTTCCGGTCCCGGTGCCGTTATCGGTGTCGGCTTCACCGGAAGTACCCGGCGATCCGGAGCAGGCGCTCAGCAGCAGGGTGGCGGCCAGCAGCGATCCGGTCAGGGTGAGGGACTTCTTGCGTTGAGGTGGCATTGAATTCTTTCTGGGCGTGCGCGAGTGATGGATTGTGTCGACTTAGATAAGGCTATCCTTGGCCTGAAGGGGGGTGAATCCCTAGAATTGGGGAAATGTTCAGTATCGCCACGAAACGAACGGACCGTTACAGATGACACATGAAGTCCTGGTCGTCGATGACCACACGGTGTTCGCCGAGTTGTTGCAGCTGGCGTTGAACGACTCCGAGGGCATCAGCTGTCGGCTGACGGCGCGCAGTGTCGCCGAGGCGGTGGCGGTGGCCGCCCGACATGAGTTCTCGGTGGCCATCATCGATGTCCAGCTACCCGACGGCAGCGGAATCGACGTGGTGTCCCGGTTGCGTGAACTCCGCCCCGAGGCCCGGTACATCATGCTCACCGCCCATCCGCGCGACCAGTTGGCCAGGGCTGCCCTGGCCGCCGGGGCCTGCGGCTTCCTTACCAAGAACGGCAGCCTGCGCGAAGTGGTCCAGGCGGTGCGCCACGCCAGCACCAAGCAGCCGGTCCTGACCGGCAACCTGGTGAGGGTCGAGGATGCCGGCCGTCCGCTCACCCCGCGGGAGCAGGAGGTGCTCGAACTGCTGGGGGCCGGGCTTGGAGCCCAGCAGATCACCGAAAGCCTGGGACTGTCCCTGCATACGGTGCGTGACCACATCAAGTCCATCCTGGCCAAGCTCAACTGCCGATCCCAGCTGGATGCCGTGGCCAAGGCGCGGCGGCTTGGCCTGCTCGTCTCCGTGGCCTAGATGGCAACGAAGAACCGGGAGCGGATCGACTCCGCGGTACGTCGGATCCTTGGCTGGTACCTGGCTACCACCGCTATCGTGCTGGTTCTGGTGCTCGGCGCGGTGGTGATCGCCGATTGGAAGCTCACGCGCCAGGATGCGGACAGGGTAGCCGAATCGGTAGCCCGCCACCTGGCCGCCTCGGTCACCGAAACCGTCTCCACCACCGATTTCGGTGACCCGGAGCAGATCGACCGGCAACGGCTGCTGGCGGACCTGCAGGGCTATTTCGATTCAGGGATGGTCATGCGCCTCAAGGTGTGGAAGGTGGAAGGCGAATCGGTGCTGGTGGTCTTCTCCGACGAGGCCCGCCTTGAGGGGGAGAGCCGTACCTTCTCCCGGGAACTGGCAGAACGGTTGGATGCCGGGGAAGCGGTGGTGCTCCCGGTCCCGGATGATATCGAGCACCGTTTCGAATACGGGACACCGGAGGAACTGCGTGAGACCTTCATCGGTTTCACCGACCGTGCAGGAAACGCCATGCGCCTGGAGGTGTACACCCCGGTCTACGCCCGGGAGATGACCGAACGCTCCCTGGCCCTGCAGCTGCCGATCATGTTCGGCGGACTGCTGTTGCTCGCGCTGGTCCTAGTCCCGTTGACCATGACGCTGTTCCGCCGTCTGCACGCACTGTCCGCCGAACGCCATGATGCGCTGGCCTACGCCGAGACGGCCCGGGACGAGGAACGCCGGCAGTTGGCCCGCCGATTGCACGACGGGGTGATCCAGGACCTTGCCGGAGCGGCCATGGTGCTGCAGTCCGCGGCGGACAAGGCAGCCACTGAACAAGTGGATCCGGAGCTGTTGCGGTGCCTTGCCGGCATTCTGGGTGAGGACAATCGCCAGCTGCGCTCCCTGCTCAGCGAGTTCTACGACATCCACGTCACAGGCCAGACCCTGCAACAGGCGCTGGAGGAGGTGGCCACCAGGTTGGCCACCGGGGATGTGGAGATCACGCTGCAGACGCAGTTGGAGGCGACTCCGGGTGACGAGACGGCGGCCATCCTCTACCGGGCGGCCCGGGAGTTCCTGCGCAATGCGCTGGCCCACGCCCGCCCACGCCGGATCGGGGTCCGGGTGACCACCGATAAAACCGGTACCCGACTGGAGGTGGTTGACGACGGTGGGGGATTCACCCCGCATCAACGCGACAGGGCGGGGCATATCGGATTGGCATTGGTGGAGTATTCGGTGACTACCGCTGGTGGGCGCATGGAGGTGCAGAGCGCCCCAGGCCAGGGCACCACGGTGACGGTGTGCTTGCCGCAGGTAAGTAGGTGACCTGCCGGCCCCGGGTGAGTCGGGCACGGGATTGAAGGACAACCAGTGCCCGATCAGGCTATATGCCTGAATCAATATGTATGCGCTGGGCGCTGGTGGAGGGACCACAGGGTGGTCGGCGGGATGATTTATCAATTCTTTATCGAAAAAGGACAGATCAGACCCTAAGCTGGCAGTGGGGTTCCAGTCACTTCAATGTGAAAGGCACATCACTATGGCTAACTCATCATCACCCACCATGACCTCCCGACTCCTGGCCGAATTCCTCGGCACCTTTGTTCTGGTCTTCGGCGGTTGCGGTTCGGCGATCTTCGCTGCCAAGGTCGTTGCGGACGACTCCATCAACATGGGCATCGGCTTCCTTGGGGTTGCACTGGCCTTCGGCCTGACCGTACTGGTCATGGTCTACGCTGTCGGGCACATTTCCGGCGGTCACTTCAATCCGGCCGTGACCTTCGGTGCGGCCATTGCCGGCCGGGTCGAGTGGAAAGCCGTTCCCGCCTATTGGATCACCCAGGTCATTGCCGGTTCCGCCGCCGGTGGCGTGCTCTTTGCGATTGCCAGCGGCAAGGACGGTTTCAACGCCGTTGAATCGGGGTTCGCCTCCAACGGGTTCGCCGAGCGCTCGCCGGATGGCTACTCGCTGCTTGCGGTACTTATTGCCGAAATCGTACTGACCGCGATCTTCCTCTACGTCATCCTCGGATCGACCGATACCCGTGCGCCGCAGGGCTTTGCGGGCATTTCGATCGGCCTGAGCCTGACACTGATCCACCTGATCTCGATCCCGATTTCCAACACCTCCGTCAACCCGGCCCGCTCCCTGGGTGTGGCATGGTTTGCCGGTCCCGAGGCACTGGGACAGGTCTGGGTGTTCATCGTGGCCCCGTTGGTGGGCGCGGCGATCGCCGGTATCAGCTATGGCAAGTTCTTCCCCGAGATGGTCACCGCCGCTGCGAAGGGCTGATCGGCCCCGAGGGTGGGGCGGGGTGCGGGTTCGTGTCCCGGCCTTGCCCTGGTCCGTGGGCATACGGGACCTCAGTCATGAAAGCGCTGGTCATTGCGTAAATGGATGGCCATGGGCGATACTCAAGGCAGTGGATGAGACATTCGGGTCATCTGCCTGTTGACCGCTCGGCAGGTCTTGACCGGCCAAGTCTTCCTGAAAGGCCCATCCATGCCCACGCAATTCCCGCACGCCATGCCTCGCATGCTCACCGTCCTGGGCCTTTCGGCCGTACTGGTGATGGGCAACCTCCCGGCCTCCACCGCCGCCTCGACCCCCGCCGGGATCACCACGGCCGTACAGGTGCAGGCGAATAAGAAAACCGTGACCAAGGTGAAGACCACGGCCAACCTGAATATGCGCACGGGCGCGGGTACCGGCCACAAGGTGGTACTCACCATTCGGAAGGGCAAGACCCTCAGCGTCTCGGCCACGGCCTCCAACGGCTGGTACAAGGTGGGCTATTCGGGCAAGACCGGGTGGGTATCCAACAAGTACGTGACCGTGGTCGCCAGCAGTACCCCGAAGAAGACCGTAACCAAGAAACCCGCACCGAAGAATGCCACCAAGACCGTGACGTTGTGGGTGAAGGCCACCTCCACCGTGAACGTGCGCAAAGGAAGCAGCACCAGTAACGCCGTGGTGACGAAACTGGCGAAGGGCAAGACCGCCAAGGCCACCAGCCAGGCAGCCAATGGCTGGTACAGGGTCACCGTGGGCGGCAAAACCGGGTGGGTATCCAACACGTACGTCACCACCTGCTCCAAGGGCTGCGAGGTGGACACTGGCAAGTACACCAGCAATCGCGCCGGGCTGACCGACCGCTACTTCACCAGGTCCAACGGTGCGGATATCTATGCCTCGGTTGGTGGACAGCGGCGCATTAGCGACATCCCGAAGAACTCGATCGTCTACCGTGACGCCAAATGGGAAAAAGACGCCGGGCAGGTTTCCGGCTGGTATTTCGTGCGCACCCAGGGCATCAGCGGCTGGATGAAATCCTCCGATCTGAAACGCAGTAGCAACGCCGGCACCAAGAACACCAAGGGGTACACCCGCGCCCAGGTGCTCAAGCAGAAGAACGGCCAGATTTCCAGCTCGATGCTGGTCGCCATCCCGTGGGATACCGAAAAGACATTAATCGCCGCTCCCGCGTTAGCGGATCTGACCAGGTTGAACACCGCCTTCAAGAAGAAATTCGGCAAGAACCTGGACATCGATCTGGCGTACCGGACCCTGGATACCCAGAAATACTACTACCGTGATCTGGGGCCGTTCATCGCGGCGAAGCCTGGTACCTCGAACCACGGCTGGGGTCTGGCCATCGATGTGCCGGAGACTTACGATTACTCCTTCCGCGGCAAGTACTACAAGTGGCTGAAAGCCAATGCGCACAAATACAACTGGGTGCACCGTGCATACCTGGAGGAATACCGTGCCAATGGCACCCGTAACCCCTATGCTGAAGCCTGGCATTTCGAATACGTGGGCAAGTAGTAGCGCGGTCTACGTAACCCCCATGGGGCCATGCACCGCCGGCGTCGCCTGTGGTGCAATGGACGGATGATGTTACGGCAATTGGAGTACTTCGTTCAGCTGGCCCGGGAGGAACACTTTGCCCGGGCCGCCGAGACCTGCGGGATCTCGCAGCCTGCGCTGTCCGAAGCGATCCGGAAGCTGGAAGCCGAACTGGGGGTACCGTTGGTACGCCGCGGACATTCCTTCCAGGGACTGACCGCCGAGGGACAAAAAGCCCTGCTGTGGGCCCGGCGTATCCTTGCTGATCACCAGGCACTGCTCCAGGAAGTCAATGCCGTGCAGGCCGGTCTGGTCGGGACCCTGCGGCTGGGAACCGTGCCAGCGGTTTCCTCCACCCTCGTGCATCTGACAGACCCTTTCACCCGGGCCCACCCCGGAGTCTCAATGCAACTGGAAACCAGTCTGCGTTCCACCCAGATCCTCGCGCGGGTGCGTGACTTCGAACTGGACGCGGGCATTATCTATGCCTCGGATAATGCGCCGGAGGGGGTGCTCGTCCATCCGCTGTACGCCGAGGAACATGTGCTGATTGCCGGAGAGGGCTTGTTGCCTGCCGGTGACGTCGACTGGAACCTGGCGCTGGAGTTGCCACTGTGCCTGCTCAACTCCTCCATGCGTGGCCGCCAGGTGCTGGACGAGGCACTGGCCGCCCAGGGCTTGACGGCCACTGCCAGGATCGAGAGTGATTCGGTGCTGTCCCTGCTTTCGCATGTGGCAACCGGCCACTGGGCCAGTATCGTGCCGCGCCAATGGCTGGACGGGTTGGGGCCGTTATCCGGTATCACGGTACGAACCCTGGGGCCCTCGCCGATCACCCCGGTGATTTGCCTGATCGTGCCCGATTCCACGCCGATGCCGATGATGTCACGGGCATTGCTGGAACTTTCCCAATGGATCTTTCCCGACAAATCAGTATGACATAGGTTGATAGGTTATGCCGATTGAACAATTGAAGTTAGTTCTTGGACGTAATCAAAAATTTGCGTCAAGCTATGGCGTGGACATATTCCACATCGGGTGGTGATAGTCCGCGGGTAAGGAGCCAATGTGATCAGGGGTGACATCGCGGAGCGCTCGAAAACCGGCGACTCGCCTCGCACCCTGCACCATCGGCTCGTTATGGGTTGGACGGCAGTTGTCCTTCTCCTGCTCGTTCCCGCAAAATTCTTCTACCGTACCGGTGATCACGCGGCGGCGTTCCGTGTGGGCCTGGGGCTTGCCATTCCCGGGCTGTCGTTGCTGCTGCTGGGCCGTGAGGAGCTGATGATCTACGCGGTTTTCGGGTCGGTCACCGGAATGTACGGTCGGAGTGTCCGCCGGGGCCGCAGGCTGCGCGATCAGCTGCTGGCCGGCGGGCTGATGCTTCTGGCCGGGTGTGCCGGGATCCTGGCCGCACCGTGGGAACTTCGCGGGTGGTCGCTGGTGGCCGCCGGGATTCTGTGCGCAACCATTGCCTCCGTGACCGCTGACCGGTTCCACCTGCGCCCGGCCGGGCCCTTCTTCCCGCTCTTCGGCTTCGGAGCACTGGCTGCCCTACCCGTGGAGGGGCACGTGGCGTTGGACGGCATGGCTGTTTTTACCGCCAGCGTGCTGACCAGCCTGGTTCTGGGGCAACTGGCACGGTTTGCCCCTGCACGCTCCGGCACACACGCAACGCCGGCTACCCAGGAATGGATGATGACATGGCGTCGGTCCGGCAGCTACACCCTGGTGATCCTGTTGGCCGGGAGCGCCGGAATCCTGTGCGGCTTCGAAAACCTGCACTGGGTACTGGCCGGTTCGGTGGTACCGCTGGTGGCCGGCAATGCCCGGGGAAGATTGCGCCGCGGCGCCCACCGGGTCGCCGGAACCCTGATCGGATTGGCGGCGCTGTTGGCGATCTTCAGCCTGCAGTTGCCTCCGCCCCTGTTGGGGCTGGTGGTGATCGGGCTGATGTTCCCCACCGAGGCCTATATGACACGCAACTACGGTCTGGCGCTGAGCTTCTTCACTCCCTTGATCATGCTGATGATCGTCCTGGCCGACCCCGGGACCTCGGCGCACGAACTGTGGGAACGTGGAACCGGGAACCTGTTGGGAGTGGCGGCCGGGATCCTCGGGGCCTGGCTCGGAGACATGCTGGCGGGGCAGCTACGCGTGGATTGAAACACAACCTGCCATAGCCGTCAGAGCACGCGCCGGGCCGCCATGCTCGGTAGGGTAGAAGCATGTCTCACGTCCCGCAGTACTATCCCCATCCGGGGTTCCCGCCGCCGCGCCGGCAACGAGTCTTCGAGGCCGGAGCCGTCACCAAGGGCGACTGGATAACCGTTGCGGCATATATCATTTTCTTCATCTTGGGTGGGGCAGCGCTCATCACCTTGATTCCCGGATACTTCGGGGCGTTCCCGGACGAGGAATCCGCCCTGTTCGGGATCAATATGGTGCTCTACACCGTGTTCTTCGTCTTGGCGATGCTCCAATGCGGCCCGCAGTTCTTCGAATCCTTTGCCACCATGCGATATTACCCGTGGGCGAAATGGCTGATGTTGCCCGGCGGCTGGCTGATCACGGTGATCTTCTCGGCCATTATCACCACGATTGCCGGTGGAGCACAGACCAGCGTGAACCAGCAGACGCTGGTCGCGATGACCGGTTCGGTGCCCTTACCTGTCATGTTTGTCATCACCGCGTTGTTCGGGCCGTTTGTGGAGGAGTACTTGTTCCGGCACCTGCTGATCGGCAAGCTGTCGCGCAAAATGAACATCTGGGTGTGCGCCCTGATTTCCACCGTCCTTTTTACCGGGATCCACTTCGCGAACGCCGGAGGTATCTCCTCGGTGGCCGAGTTCCTGCCCTATGTGATGCTCGGCGTGCTTATGTCGGTGGCCTATATCCTGTCGGGGAAATCGCTGGCCTACGCCTACATGCTGCATGTGGTCAACAACGGCATTGCCCTGCTGGTCGTCTACACGCTGACACCGATACTTCCGGCCGCGGGAGCGTAGTTGGGATTTACCGGCCACGAACCGCGCAGTGCCGGGTACCGGTGGATGCTGCTGGCATTGTTCGCCAGTGGGCTGGCCACCTTTTCACAGCTGTACTCGATGCAGGGCCTGTTGCCGCTGATCTCACGGGATCTGGACATCTCGGAATCACGGGCAGCCCTGAGCGTTTCGGCAGCGACGCTGGGGCTGGCCCTGGCGGTCATCCCATGGGCGATCATCTCCGACCGGGTGGGGCGACGCCAGGTCATTGCCATGGCGTTGGTTTGCTCGGTAGTACTTGGTCTGGCTGGAACCTTCAGCCTGAATATCGAGATACTGCTGGTCGCCCGCTTCTTTGAAGGGGTCGCGTTGGCCGGGGTCCCGGGTACTTCCCTGGCCTACCTGGCCGAGGAGCTCTCACTGCGGGCTGTCTCCCTGGCCAGTGGGGTCTATATTTCCGGGACCACGGTCGGCGGGCTGGTGGGCCGCTTGTTGGCGGCCTGGGCTGCCGAACCGACATCCTGGCGGTGGGGTGTGGCGGCGGTCAGCATCATGGCCGGGGTGGCCACGGTCTTCTTCCTGATTATGGCTCCTCAAGCCCGGGGGTTCAGCCCGGCACCCGAGCGCAGTTTGCGACCCGTGCTGGCCAAGTTCTCACAGAGCCTCTCCGGCCGACGCCCGATCCTGTACCTTCAGGGATTCCTGCTCATGGGCGGCTTCGTGGCCGTCTACAACTACCTGGCCTTCCGGCTGGAAGCGCCACCCTACCTGATTCCGCCGGCGATCGCCTCGCTGGTATTCGTGGCCTACCTCTCCGGAACCTATTCCTCGGTGGCCAGCGGCAAGGTGGTAGCACGGATGGGTCGCAAGTGGACCCTGCTGTTGGGGATCGCGGTCATGGCCGCCGGGCTGCTGCTGACCATGGCCGCCGCGTTGTGGGTGATCATCGTGGGGATGCTGGTCTTCACCGCCGGGTTCTTCGCGGCCCACGCGGTGGCCAGCGGCTGGGTGCCGGTGATGGCCGCCGACAGCCGCGCGCAGGCCGCGAGCCTGTACAACCTCGGCTACTACATCGGCTCCTCGGTCTTCGGATGGTTGCTGGGCATCCCGTTCATGAACCACGGTTGGACCGCACTGGTGGGGTGCGTCATCGGGTTGCACGTCGCGGCCGCATTGCTGGCCAGCATGCTGGGTGGCAAGGCCCGAAGCTCAGGTTAAATCGTCGTGGACACCCTCAGCCCACTGGGCATAGCGCAAGGCGGAGAACTGGACCACCTGGCCGGCGCGGGACGGAACGCTGGTCGCGAAATTGTTGTAGAGTCGCGCGAAATCCAGGGCTGAGAGTTGCGCGGCCATCCGCCGGACGACCGGTCCGGAAAGCGGAATGCGATTCGGATAGCTTCGCAGGAACGTCACATTGCCATCCGCCACCGGGAATACGGCATCCCCGGCCAGGAGCACCCCTTTCCCGTTGGCGCCGGCGCTCCACATCGCGACGGTACTTCCCGGGAAATGCCCGCCGATCTGGTGCAACCGGATCCCCGGAAGCGGATCGAAGGGCTCGTTCCAGTGCCTGATGGACAGCGCGGGGCGTTGCACCCACCGGGCATCGGCGGCGGCCACATACACCGGAGCATCCTCGAAGGCCTGGCTGTACTGCACCTGGACGCCGTACATATGCGGATGGCTGGCCACGATCGTGGCGATTCCGCCCAGCGCCCGAATTTGCTCCACAGCATGGTCGGTGATCAGCCCGGGAACATCAAAGAGCAGGTTTCCCCGTCTGGTTTGTACCAGCAAGGCACTTTGCCCGATACCCACGCCGGGGGCGCGGATCGCGGTCAGGCCTGGTTCCAGCTCACTGAATTCCAGCGAGTGACCCGATTGCTCCAGCTCACGCGACGTTGTCCAGCGCTGAACCCCTCCAGGAATGTACTGGCGCTCGTCCAGGCAGATGGGGCACGTATCGGGCGGATTGCCGGCCGGAGCGAACTCCACCGCGCATCCGGCACACTGCCAGTTCAGATGGTCAGGTTCCATGTTCCTCCTCGCTGAATACCCACGCTACGACCTAGCGCCCGCGAAGAACAGGGTCCCGGAGCCCCATAATGGGTCAGAAGAAGAACCCGCCGAACAACGCCGCCCCCAGAGCCACTGCCCAGGCAGGGGCTCTCCACATGGTGAGGGCGACAAAACACAGGATTGCCAGCACAAAGGCGGAGGTACCGGGGATCCCGTGAATGAACACCGGGGAATACAGGGCCGCTGCAAGCAAACCCACCACGGCGGCATTCACCCCCGCGAGGCCCTGCCGTACCCGGGGCATCTGGCGTAACCGGTCCCAGAAGGGCAGGGTGCCGGCTACCAGCAACGCCGAGGGCAGGAAGATGGCCAGCAGGGCGACCAGTGAGCCAACCGCGGGAGGCAGGCTGCCGGGAACCAATGCCCCCAGGAATGCCGCGAAGGTGAACAAGGGCCCCGGCACCGCCTGCGCGGCCCCATACCCGGCCAGGAACATTTCCTCGCCCACCAATCCGGAAGCGACCACTTCGGTTTCCAGCAACGGCAGCACCACATGGCCGCCGCCAAAGACCAGGGACCCGACCCGGTAAAAAATGTCGGCCAACTGGACCACAGCGGAGTGTCCCAGTGAAGCAATTACCGGCAGGAGGACCAGCAGGGCACCGAACAACACCAGGGCTCCCGCAGCTAGCGACCTCGAACCGCTGCGGTGTCCGGCAGCATCCGGGGGATCGACCGCAGCGGACTGCTTGAGCCAGAGCAGACCCGCCACCGCAGCTGACGCCATGGCCAATAGCTGGGTTAGTGAACCGGGAAACAACAGCACCAAGGCCAGGGTTCCCGCGGCGATGGTCGCCCGGAAAGCATCCGGGGTGAGTACCCGGGCCATTCCCAGTACAGCGTGGGCCACGACCGCCACCGCGGCCGCCTTCAACCCGGTGATCCACCCGTCCCCGAGTTCCCGGCCCAGCCAGGGAGCGCCCAACGCGAAGCCGAAGAGCAACAGCGCCGAGGGCAGGGTGAAACCAACCCATGCGGCGACCAGACCCCCGTAACCGGCACGTTGCAGGCCCAGCGCCATGCCGACCTGGCTGGACGCCGGGCCGGGAAGAAGCTGGCACAACGCCACCAGATCGGCATAGGCGCGCTCGTTGACCCAACGCCGACGCCGGACGAAGACCTCGTGGAAATACCCCAGATGGGCAACCGGTCCACCAAAGGACGTCAGCCCCAGACGCAGGAATACGGTGAAGACCTCCCACACATTGCCGGAGGTCGAGGCTTTTGACTGGGAATGAGTACTCATTGCGCCGAGTCTAGGAGATGACCAGCGGCCCGAGGTGAACGGAGGGTGAACGGGAAAAGGTTGGTGTGCCGATCCGCGGCCCATGACTTCTGTACCGCTGCCAAACGCGGCGAATGGTGTAATCCGGCAACGGGTTCGTAGAGTAGGAGCCGTGAAGCAGCAAACCTCCCCGACCAGTTCGAACCGGTCCATGGCCCGCCAGATCCTGGCCCTGGCGATCCCTGCCCTTGGCGCGCTGATCGCCGAGCCGATGTTCCTCCTGGCTGATACCGCAATCATCGGCCATCTGGGCGTCTCCGAATTGGCCGGAGCGGGACTGGGGATCACTGTCATCCAGACCGCCGTGGGGCTCATGATCTTCCTGGCCTATGCCACCACCCCGGCCGTGGCCCGAGCCATCGGGGCCGGCCAGTTCGCCAAGGCCATGGCCGCCGGGCGGGACGGCATGTGGTTGGCCCTGGTGCTCGGCGCGGTGCTGAGCCTGATCGGATTGTTCACCGCTGCCCCGTTGGTACGCGTCATGGGTGCCGAAGGCCAGGCTCTGGGTTTCGCCGTGGACTACATCATGTACTCGTTGCCCGGCCTGACCGCGATGCTGTTGGTTTTTGCCGCGACCGGCGTGCTACGCGGCATGCAGGACACCAAGACACCGCTGGTGGTCGCGACCGCCGGCTTCGGACTGAATATCGTGCTGAACTTCGTGTTCGTCTACGGGTTCGGGTGGTCGGTGGCCGGGGCAGCAGCCGGTACCTCGATCTCCCAATGGGTCATGGCAATCGTGTACTTCTGGCTGATCATCCCGCGGGTCCGCCAAGCCGGCCTGTCGCTGGCCCCCAGCTGGGCCGGGTTCAAGGCCACCGGGAATATCGGCTCCTGGCTGATGCTGCGCAACGCCACCATGCGTATTGCCCTGCTGGCCACCGTGGTGGTGGCCACCAACGCCGGGGAAGTGATCCTGGCCGCCCATCAGCTGGTCTTCACGTTGTTCTCCTTCCTGGCTTTTGCACTGGATGCCCTGGCCATCGCGGCCCAGGCGCTGATCGGCAAGGAGCTGGGCGCCGGGGACGCGGCCAAGGTCAAGGAACTGACGGGGGTGATGACCCGCTGGGGAATCTACTTCGGCATCTTCACTGGGCTGTTCATTTTCGCCCTGTCCTGGATCGTCCCGGTGCTGCTCAGTTCGGATGTCTCGGTGCACGCCCTGGCCACGCCGGGATTGTGGATCCTGGCGGTATCTCAACCAATCTGCGGCGTGGTCTTCGTCCTGGACGGGGTGCTCATGGGGGCCGGGGACGCACGCTACCTGGGGCTTGTCGGCCTGGTGAACCTGGCCGTCTACCTGCCGATGCTGTGGGCGGTGCAGGCGCTCACCCACGACCCGATGAGCGCCATGGTGTGGATTTGGCTGGCCTTCGCCCTGGGCTTCATGCTGGCGCGACTCATCACCCTGGGGCTGCGGGCGCGTACCGACGCATGGATGCGTCTAGGAGTCTAGAAACGGTCTGGTGCAGCCGCGGCTAATCCCCAGCCGGGGTGATGATGACATTGCCGACCTTCCGTCCTGAATCCACCCGTTCATGGGCCTGGACGATGTCGGCAAGATCGAAGACCCGGTCGGTCACCGACACCAGATGGCCATTGACCATGAGTTCGAGCAGGGTCCCCATATCCGCCACCCGTTCCGGAGCGGGGCCGACTTTGACATTTCCGTGGGCGGTGACGGTTTCCCTGAGGTTTGCCACGGCCAGCAACAACACCCCGTTATGCGCCAACAGCGTACGGCCAGCCGAAGGGTTGATGTTGCCGACCGTGTCCAGCACGATGTCGAAACGTTCGGCGATCTCGCCCAGCGCCGTACACGTGTAGTCGATGACATGCCGGGCACCAAGTGCAGAAACCAGGTCCATGTTGCCGGTACTGGTCACCCCGGTCACGGTGCCTCCCAGATATGCGGCCAGCTGTACCGCGTTGGTGCCGACCGCTCCAGAGGCACCATTGACAAGGACCTTCGCACCGGAGGCCAGTGATGCCTTGTCACGCAGGTAGTGCAACGCGGTGGTGCCGCCGAAAAGCATGCCGGCGGCATCCCTGTGATGGACCGCCGTGGGCTTGCTGAGGATTCTGCCGGCCGGAACCCGCAGGTACTGGGCGTGGGCACCCATCGAGATACCGGTGGTGCCGCAGACCTCGTCTCCCGGGGCGAAAGCGGCGACACCTTCGCCCACGGAGTGCACCGTACCGGAGAAGCAACTGCCCAGCACCTTGTTGCGGGGGCGACGGACACCGAAGGCCAGTCGGGCAAAGGGGGCGAAACCCCGGGGGAACCGCGCGGCGCGGATTCGAGCATCGGCCGCGGTCAGCGCCGCAGCCTGAACCCGCACCAGCACCTCGCCCTTGCGTGTGACCGGCATCGGCACTTCGGTGATGCCCACGACTTGTGGGGGACCATAGCGATCTCGGACGGCTGCCTTCATGGCGGCGACTCACAATCCTCGGGGAAGGAATACCGCCAGCCTACCGCTGCCCGACACCCGGGAACGGAAACCGGAGATGAAAAGTAAGCCCGCTTGCTTCCGTATCCGGCTCCAGGACCTGCCGGCGGACTGCGAAACGGTGCGCCGACACCGTATCGGTTGGGCAACGGCACGGGTCCCGTGGGATTATCCCCAGAGCCCGTCGGCATCCTGGAACTGTCCCAGCATGGCGCTGCGGATCGATTTCAGGTGGTCAACCATCGCCTGCTGGGCCTGTTCGCCGTTCCCCGCCGCCAGCGCGGCCAGGATCTGCCGGTGTTCGGCCACCTCCTGCGAGGTGGACATGTAACGCTGCATCCCGGGCAGGACGTAGTGGGCCCGCGCGGTGTCGGCGAAGCACTTTTCCAGTGCCGCGGCCACACGCGAATTGCCGCTGGATTCGGCCAGCAGTTGGTGGAACCGCTGGGCGCAATGCATGGATCCGATGGGGTCCGTGGCAGCCAGGTGTTCCTGCTCGTCCAGCTGCTCCCGAAGTCCGGACACCAGTTGCCCGGTGGCCAGGCGGGTTGCCGCGGCGGCGGCGAAGGGCTCAAGCAGCATCCGCATGTCCAGGGTTTCGTAGACATCGGTGAGGCTGACCCCGCGGACCAGATACCCCTTCTTGGGCAGGACCTGCAACAGTCCTTCGCTGGTGAGCTGGCGCAGGGATTCACGTACCGGGGTCTTGGAAACCCTGAATTCCTCGGCCAGCCGCGGCTCAACCACCACGGTGCCCGGGGCCAGCTCGCCGCTGAGCACCCGCCGGCGCAGTTCGCCGGTTAACCGATCGGTCAAGGAGCTGCCCATCATTCCCCATTTCCTGTGCGTCCGCCGAAGCCGCTCCACGTAATCTTCGGTACCCGGTCTTTACGGGCGGACAAGAAACACCCTAGTCTGTACAGAAATATATTTCAGGTATCTTACAAAGCGTGTGGATACCGGGCCAACCCGTAATGGAGCGAATGTGGCGCAGCAGCAGATGGGCCTGAACCCCGGCCGGACGCAACACCGGGTCAAGCAGAAACACCGGGCGATCGTCGCCTCGGTGCTGGGCACCGCCATCGAATGGTACGATTACGCGCTCTACGGGGCTGCCGCCTCCGTGGTCATCGGCCCGCTGTTCTTCGCCGCCGCCGGCACCTCGGGTGAAGCACTCGCCGCCTTCGCCACCTTCGCCGTGGGCTTCATCGCCCGACCCTTCGGCGGGGTGATCATCGGACACCTGGGCGACAAGTTCGGGCGGCGTCCGGCCATGTTGATGTCCATCATCCTGATGGGCATCGCCACCGTGGGCATCGGCCTGTTGCCCACGGCCGACTCCTGGGGCATCTGGGCCGTCGGGTTGCTGGTGTTCTTCCGCCTGGTCCAGGGCTTCGGTGCCGGTGCCGAGCTGACCGGCGCAATGACCCTGGTGGCCGAGTACGTGGAACCCCGTAAACGCGGCTGGTACACCTCGCTGGTGCTCTCCACCCCGCCGCTGGGTATCGCACTGGCCACCATCAGCTTCTTTGCCGTGGCCAGCCTGGGCGATGAAGCCCTGCTGGGATGGGCCTGGCGCCTGCCTTTCCTCGTCTCCGCGGTACTGTTCCTGCTCGCGCTGTACATCCGCAACAAGCTGGAGGAAACCCCTGAATACGCCCAGGCCATGGAACGGGCCCAGGACAAGGGCAAATCCGGCAAGCTCCCACTGGCCACGGTGTTTTCCGGACACTGGCGCGAAGTGGGGTTGGGGTTCCTGGCCATCACCGGGCACAACGCCATGAACTACATCCTGGCGGTCTTCTCGATCAGCTTGATGGTGGGTTCCGGCATGGAACGCAGCCAGGCGCTGCTGGCCGTGACCGCCGGTTCCCTGGTCTCGGTGGTGCTCACCCCGGTCGGTGGGTGGCTGGCCGACCGCTGGGGCGCCGGACGCACCCTGGTCGTGGGCAACCTCAGCGGCCTGGTACTGGCCTTCCCGATCTTCTGGTTGCTGGGCAGCGGCAGGTTCGAGCTCGGCCTGTTGGCAATCGCCGCGGGCTACGCACTGGTCATCCCGTGCACCAGTGGCGCCCAGGGGGCGTTCCTGACCGCGCTATTCCCGGTGCCGGTGCGTTTCACCGGAATCGCCACGGCCCGTGAACTCAACGGCGCACTGGTGGCCGGCATGTCCCCGCTGATTGCCGCGGCCCTGCTGGAAGCCGGCGGCGGGGCCATCACTCTGCCCGCCGGGTACCTGGCCCTGTGCTGCCTGAGCTCGGCGCTCGCCGTCCTTTTCGGTCTGCGGTCCACTCGCCGTCGCTACCACTAGCTCCTGCCGTCAACTTCCCCATCCCAAGCCGAAGGACACAAAATTATGAGCAACCTGCACCGCCAATTCCCGGATCTGGGCGAGTTGAAGTCCCTGATGAAATTCTCCCTGCCCACCCTGGATCGCAGGACCGCCCGACTGGCCAAGGCCGCCGATCTCTGGGATCTGCGCAGGATCGCCAAACGCCGTACTCCCACGGCGGCGTTCGACTATGTGGACGGTGCTGCCGGACGCGAGATCACCGCCGACCGGGCACGCGAGGTCTTCGACTCGGTGCAACTGCTGCCGCGGATCCTGCACGGGACCGCCCACTCCGATCTGTCCACGAGCATTGCCGGTGGCACCAGCGCCTTGCCCTTCGGCATCGCGCCCACCGGGTTCACCCGGTTCATGCATTCCGAAGGGGAGACCGGAGGGTCGCGGGCCGCGCAGAAGGCAGGGATTCCCTTCAGCCTCTCCACCATGGGTACCCGCTCCATCGAGGAGGTCGCCGCGGCCGCTCCGGGGGCACGCAAATGGTTCCAGCTCTACCTGTGGAAGGACCGGGAGAAATCCCGGGCGCTGGTTGAGCGGGCCGCCGCGGCCGGTTACGACACCCTGCTGGTGACCGTGGATACCCCGGTGGCCGGACAGCGCCTGCGCGACACCCGCAACGGCATGAAGATCCCGCCCGAGCTGTCCCTGAAAACGGTGGTGGACGCCTCCTATCGACCCGAGTGGTGGTTCAATTTCCTGACCACCGATTCACTGAAGTTCGCCTCCCTGTCCAACACCTCCTCCGACCTGCCGACGATCATCAACTCCATGTTCGACTCCTCCCTGGACTTCGATGACCTGCGCTGGATCCGCGACCTGTGGCCCGGCAAGCTCTTCGTCAAGGGCGTGCTGACCGCGGAGGACGCCCGCAAATCCGTGGCGGCCGGGGCCGACGGATTGGTGGTCTCGAACCACGGCGGACGCCAGCTGGATCGTGCGCCGATCGCCTTCGAGGCACTGGGTGAGGTGCGCGCCGAGGTCGGCGCGGACATGGAGATCATCCTGGACTCGGGGATCATGTCCGGCGCGGATATCGTCGCCTCGCTGTGCGCCGGGGCGGACTTCGTGCTGATCGGCCGCGCCTACCTGTACGGGTTGATGGCCGGCGGGCAACAGGGGGTGGAACGCGTTATCGAGCTGTTGGCCAAGGAGATCGAGGTCAACATGCAGCTGATGGGTGCCGGTTCCGTCAAGGAGCTGACCGCCGACCTGATCCGTCAGCACCCAGTTGGCTCAGGGCGGAAAATGGTGTCCCACCAGTAGCCTCATGGCGACCATCGTTGTGCTTCGGCTCACCAAGCCTGCACTCAGGTGCCCATAAATTCTATTGAGCGTAGAATAGGTCTGTGCCTGCACCCAAAACATCCGTAACACAAGCCCAAGACGTTTTCCGGCCAGTACTGCTGCGCGGCCTGACCGCGCTGGGGTACGCCCTGATCTCGATTTTCTGGATTGGCGCCGATCTGAAGGTCCTGTCCTATGCGACCGCCGGGCTGCTGGTGCTCACCGGTGTCTTCATGTGGCAATACGCCTCGGCACCCACCGCCCCGGCCAAATCCCGTGGGCTCTACGCCTTCGGTGCCGGGATCATGTTGCTCGCCGGTATCACCACGCTCTTCTCCTCGACCCCCGCCATGGTCGCGTATATGGCCGCTGTCGGCCTGATCGTCGGCGGAATCGCCGAAATCATGGTGTTCTCCAAGCACCGTGCCGGGTTCCCGCCCTACCGCAACCAGCTGGTCAGCGGCGCGGTGGCCCTGGCCGTCGGCGTGGCCCTGGTCTTTTCCGGGGGACTGGACGTGCACGGGATACTGGGGATGATCGGCGGTGGTGCCGTGGTCTTCGCCGTCTTCGAGCTGATTGCCGCCTTCGGGCACCTGCACGACTCGCGCAAAGAAGCCGTTGCGGAGAATGACTAGACTTGATGGAAACACGAGGAAGTAGAAATGGAGATCCTGGTGTCTAATAAATCACCGAAGAAGCAATCCTGGAGCCAGTCGATCAAGGCTCCGCTGTGGTTCTCGTTCGTGCTGGGTATTGTCGCGGCATTTGTCGGCATGATCAGTGGCACCGGTGGATCAGAGAACAACCTGCGCTTTGATATCGGGCTGGTCTGCTTTGGCGTGGCATTCATTGTCAGCCTGTTGGTGATCTCGGTCCTGACCATGGCCTCCAAGGAAAACGATTCGAGTCTCGGTACCGGGTCCGGTGTGAACCGTTCCTCGGACAACCCGGAGCAGGGCGAATAACCACAGGACGAACCAACCGCTAACGGCAGAAGAGGCCGCTAGCGGTTTTTTCCTGCCCGGATCCCCACGGCGAGTCAGCTGCGCTGGGCCTCGTCGGCCTGGCCCCACTCGGAGAGGAAATCCTCGGGACCCAACTCCGCCAGGTCCTTGCGCACCAACTCGATCAGCCGTTCGGCTTCCTCAAGGTTGGACGTGCGCATGCTCAACACCTTGGAATCATCGATCCGCGAGTAGACAACCACCTGGGTGCCGGAGGGTTCGAATTCGGAATCCCCGATCACTGCCGAGGCGATGGCCGCGGTCCACCGGGCGGCGGCTTTCAACGGCGAATCCTCCGTACGCTCCAGGCGTGCCTCGTAATCATCCGATGCTTGATGCTGCGTCATGGCTCATCCCTTCGAAGTGCTTTCCGCCCCGCCCATCGAACCGGATACGGAACGGGTTCCGTAAAGCAGAGTCTGCTGGTCACTTCATCCTAGACGAGCGGACGGGAGCGTCGGGGGTGCTGGCCCAATCTTTCGCGCGTGATCCGTTGCGGCCAGCGCTCCGGAAGAAGCAGGCATGTTTCGCCCGGTATTCCTGTCGGCGCAAGAGCAGCACCGTTCAGCGCACGTGGAGCGTCATAAAGACCTGAGGATATCAACGCCAGATTCCGGCTACGGAACAATTTCCTGATGAACCCTGCACGGGACAAGGAACAACATGGAGCAATCCTCTGATGACGAATAACAAGCAAAACCCAGGGGCAACGACCCTTGCCAAGACATTAGGCAACTGGGATGCCCTCGCGCTGGGGTTCGGCGCCATGATCGGTTTCGGTTGGGTGGTACTCACCGGCGGATGGCTGGAAAGCGCCGGAACCCTGGGCGCTGTGTTGGCCATGGTGGTCGGCGGCGGAATCATGGCAATTGTCGGTTTGACCTACGCCGAGCTGACAGCGTCCATGCCCAAGGCGGGTGGTGAGCATAATTTCATCCTGCGCGCCCTGGGACCGCGCCCATCCTTCATCGGTTCGTGGGCCATTACCGGCGGCTACGTCACCATCGTGGCCTTTGAAGCAGTGGCCTTCCCGCGGACCGTGGAGTACATTTTCCCGGGCATGAGCAGGATTCCGCTGTGGACGGTGGCTGGTTTCGAAGTGAACCTCACCTGGGCACTGGTGGGTGTTGTGGCGGGCCTGCTCATCACCTGGATCAACATCCGCGGGATCAAGCAGGCCAGCGTGGTGCAGACCTTCACCGTGATCTTCCTTTTGGCCGTAGGCGCCCTGATGATTTTCGGCGCCTTCAGCGCCGGGGACCCGCAACACATGGAACCGCTCTTCACCCCGGGAATGGCCGGATTCTTCACCGTGCTGATGGCAGTTCCATTCCTGTTCATCGGCTTCGACGTGATTCCCCAGTCCGCCGAGGAAGTCAACATCCCCGCTCGCCAGATCGGCAAGCTGGTCGTCATCTCGGTGATCCTGGCGACCATCTGGTACGTCATGGTGGTGCTCACGACCTCCTCGGCCATGCCGGCCAGCGAGCTGGCCGGGGCGGATATCGCCACCGCCGATGCCTTCGGCGCCATGTTCAATTCCGAGATCATGGCCAAGATCCTGATTGCCGGTGGCATTGCCGGCATCCTGACCTCGTGGAACTCCCTGCTGATTGGCGCCTCGCGCCTGGTGTTCTCGCTGGCGCGTTCCGGGATGCTGCCCGAATGGTTCGCCAAGCTGCACCCGAAGTACCAGACCCCTTCCAACGCCTTGATGTTCATCGGCGGGATCTCGTTGCTCGCACCATTCTTCGGTGCCGAAATGCTCGGTTGGCTGGTGGACTCCGGCGCACCGAGCATTATCGTGGCCTACCTGCTGGTCTCGGTGACCTTCCTGGTGCTGCGTCGTCGTGATGCGGGCATGGATCGCCCACTACGTATTGGCGGCAAGGGCCGTGCCGGTGAAGCCATCGGCTGGATTGCGGTCCTGTTGACCGCGGGCCTGTTGAGCCTCTACATGCCCGGCATGCCGGCATCGCTGACCTGGGAGCCGTGGCTGATCTTCGCCATCTGGTGGGCCTTGGGTGCCTTGTTCTTCTTCAAGGTTCCGGCGGGGATCAAAGCCGGCCCGGAAGCCGAGGAACAGGTCGTGGAGTTGGTCAGGGCCCGCCGCAAGGCGCGCGCCGGGCAACGCATCACCTGACCCGCAGTTCCAACGAAGCAAATAGAAGGGCATGGTGGCTGTGGGGTGTTCCCGCAGCCACCATGCCCTTAATGCGTTCCTGGTCAATGATTGGCGGATTCGGCCGGAGTGGAGAACTGGTTGCCGAACACCGCGGATGGCATGGACCTAGTTTTCCCTGGCCCGGCGGGCCCGGTAGGCGCGCACATGCTCGCGGTTGGCGCAATTGCCGGTATCGCAGTACATCTTCGAACGGTTCCGGGACAGGTCCACCAGTGCAGCCTGGCAATCATCCGAGGCGCAGATCCGCAGGCGTGGCAGTCCCTTGGCCCGGACCACCTCGGCGATCGCCATGGCCGCTTCCACCGCCATCCGGTCATAGAGCGGGGCGCTCTGCGTGGTGGCATGCAGATGGTAGTCCCATTCGTCGTGCTTGATCAGCTGTGGCAGCGCCTGGGCGTTGCGCAGGATCGCATTGACCCGGCGCACCACGGTGTCCTCATCGGCGACCCAGATATCGTGCAGCTGGGAGCGCAGTTGGCGGATGGAGCGCAGTTCGGCCAGGTTCCGCGCCCGGGGACCAGTGAAACGTTCGGTGTCCAGGAAGTAGTCGAGATCGCCCACCGTTTCCAGGCGGTCCACGAGCCCGGCGTTGGTATTCAGCAGGTTCACCACGCTGCGTAGCGATACTTCCGTGTCAGGGGCAAAGATCATTATGACTCCTTGGGGTCGCCATGATTGACGGGGGATCAGGCGTGATCGTATTGTCATGATCATACAATCATTGACTCCTGTACCGCAGCTGTATGTCACCACGACACCACGCTGCCGGGATCCGGGGAAGTTCCGAAGGAAACCCTCATGCCACAGACGCCAGCTACCGCGCCGAATAACCGGATCTCCGACGAGCCACGCCGAAGTGCCGGCAGGTTGACCGGCATCTGGATCGCCCTGGTTTCCTCGGCCGTCTTCGGGCTTTCCGGGTCCTTCGCCAAGGCCCTGATGGAAGCCGGATGGTCGCCGGCAGCGGCGGTCACCCTGCGCATGGCCGGGGCCGCCCTGGTGCTGGCGGTTCCCGCGATCCTGGCCATGCGCGGACGCTGGGTGCTGCTGCGCACCAACTGGGTACCGATCCTGCTTTTCGGGCTCTTCGGGGTCGCGGCCTGCCAGCTGTTCTATTTCCTGGCGGTGCAACGCCTGGATGTCGGGGTGGCCCTGATGCTCGAATACCTGGCACCGGTGCTGATCGTGCTGGTGTTGTGGGTGCGGCACCAGAAGCGCCCGCGGATCCCCACCATCCTGGGCACGCTGTTGGCGCTGGTGGGGCTGATGGCCGTGCTGGATATCACCGGTGCCACGTCCATCGACCCGATCGGTGTGTTGTGGGGGTTGGGTGCAGCGATGGGACTGACCGTCTACTTCTTCGTCAGCGCCCGGGTGGACGGGGCGTTGCCGCCGATTATGCTCTCGGCCGGTGGGCTCAGCGTTGGCTCCCTGCTGATGGTGCTGGTCGGCGCGTTGGGCATCGTGCCCATGGAGATGACCTTCACCGAGGTGGACCTGGCCGGTTTCCGGACCCAATGGTGGGTGGCGCTAGGAGGCATGATCCTGCTGTCCACCGTGATCGCCTACGTCACCGGGATCATGGCCGCCCGTGCCCTGGGTTCGAAGGTCGCCAGCTTCATCTCGCTGACCGAGGTGCTGTTCGCCGTGATCTGGGCATGGTTGCTGCTTGGTGAACTCCCCGGGATGATCCAGCTCCTCGGCGGCCTGCTGATTGTCGGCGGCGTGGTGCTGGTGCGTATCGACGAATTACGCCAACCGGTCGGACGGTAGCCCTTTACCGGTTACGGCCGTGACGCCCCGCCAGCCGGTAGGAGTCGGCCAGCAACTCGGAGAGCTGTTCGGGATCGACTGTATCCAACCTGATGAGTACCAGCAGGGGGGAACGCTCATGGTGGCCGGTCCAGAAGAACGTGTCCGGAGCCATGGCCGCCAGCGCTTCGCGCTCTGCGCTCTTCACCGTCAGGACGCCATCGTCCCAGACCCTGGCCATCAGGGTTCGGGCGAACCACGCGGGCTGGCCCCAGCTGAGCCGTTCGGTCACACCTGGCATGGCCAGGCACTGGTCACGGATGTTCTCGATTCCCACCATGGCCGCATCGTGGCACAATCCCCTGACAGGGGCAATGGCCAGGGGAATGGAGTGTGGTCGGACACGAGGTCGGAACGGCTTGCCTGTCCACGGTTGAAAATTACCGTGGGGCAAGCTCCGAGGCAGGAGCTGGTCGAATCCGCAGGCAATGCGATCCAGGGCTCCTGCCCATCAGCTGCCCGCCCGGGAGTAGGCATCGTCCGGAGCCGAATCGGGCCGGGACTTGCGTCTGCGGTGGGCGGGGTGAACCTGCCACAACGGTTGTACCATTTCCTGGCACAGCGGTTGTGACTGCCATCACAGTATGACCAGACTTCTGGTCGCGATGCAAACCCGGGATGTTGCCCGTGTCACATTTGGTCAGCGAGTCTTCTTGTCCGTAGGCGCCGTGGATTCCCTGCGGGTTAGCGGGCTATCTCCTGCTGAAGCACGATGCATTTGGCCGGTTGACGTCCGTTGGAGGTGTCCTCAGCGACCCGTTCGTCATTAATGGAGACAGTGCAGGAGATCTCACCCGCGGCTCCGTTGGCGTACTTGCCCAAGACTAGGATTTTCGTGAAATCTCCACCGGCTGGTAGGTCCATTTCGATGTTGTACGGCAAGGATTCTTGCCTCATCTGGCCGTCGTTGTCCTGCTCCTCGTCGGTGACAACAAGGGCCTTGACGAGCGCGCTCGGTTTGCTTCCGGTGATCTCAACAGTGACCTTGGGGTCATCGATTGCTGCAGTGGTCGACTCCGTGGCCTGAGGTTCGTCAGGGGAGGGGATGGTCGTCGGCGACAGTGATGCCGCGCTGGTTTCCTGGGTCGATTCCACCGATGGCGCAGGGGTCGCGGTGTTGGTGGCACCGCCGGCACATCCAGCCAAGCCCACCGTTGCCACGAAAATCGAAGCTAACGCGAAGGAGCGGGAATTGATGTTATTAGTTAATGCTTTCGAGAAAATCACTCCTACAGCGATGGCATGAGGATGCAATAAAGTAAAAGCAACGCCTGCCGCTGGAACCGCCGCATAAGGAGCAACCGGCTCGATCGGCCACCGGCCAGATGGGTGAGGAGAACGGGGCAACCTGACTATCCGACAGCGACAGGCCCCTGTGCCATAAGCAGGCCCATGCCCGGGAGTCAGCGTTTTCGTTTCACGGCGTAATGCCCTCAAGGCAAGTAGGTTGACTTTTGGTGAGCCAGCCAGCGGATCGGCAGGAACCTAGCGCCGAACCATGCTGATGATCTCTGCGGTTCCGCGCCCTGAAGAATCCAGGATGTGCCCCAGATGTTTGTGTACGCGAATCACAGGCGATCTGTCCAGTACCACCGCACCCGGGATGCGGTCCACGAGTTGGGCCTCGAGTCTGACCGCATCTGATCGGCTTTGGGTTGTCAGGGCGAGGATGAGATCGTATTGGCCAAAAGCGACGCCTGCGAATTGGATCTCCGACATCGCAATCCAAGGCGGCGCCATGCCCAAGAGGGATTGACTGGGTACCTTGAGGAAGTACCGGGTGACCGCGGGCCAATTAGAATATTGCTGTTAAACGTGTATGGGGAAATCCAGCACATTTTGCATACGCAGGGTTCCCACGGAGCCCGCAGCTTTTTGCGCACTGATGCCCGGCTCCTGCGATAACCGCAGGTTGCTGGCGCGAATGTCCTTTTCCAGGATGGCCACGAGATCCAGGAAGAGATCATCAGGCACTACCTTGACGGCGGCGGCGCGTGGAGGGCGGGCCCGGGGAATACGTTCAACTTGAGCCGGGCGCAGGACGCCCAGCGTCCATTTCGCGCCGATCTTGAGGGTTGAGCTCGAAACTGAGGTGCGCACTGAGCGTACCCCGGGCAACTCCCCCACATGGGTGAGGATGAATTCGGCTAGCTCGGCATCATCCTGGGCTCGTGAGGTCATCACGACATCCCCCATGCCGCTGCTGAGATCTATGGAAGAGACGGCCTGATGGTGGCCGGCATGCTGCACGGTGGCTAGCAGCTGGCCGGGGTCGCATTCGACTTCCACAATCGCGGTGCTGGCCTGTCGTGGATCCTCAAGCGTGGCGACCGGCCAGGCCAGACCGCTGGTTACTATGCGTTCCCCCCGTCGCTTCATGGTGGGTGAATCAATGCCTATTCACCCATTTCACACAGGAGTCGCGGCCAAGGGGACAACGGGGGATATATCTTGCCGGCGACGACGTTTCCTTCACCGCTGGTTGGGCCGAGGGAGCGGTGACCACGGCTGTGAACGCCGTATGGGGTGTAATGACGCAGCCGGGTGGAAGGAGCCCGGAGGTTAATCCGGGCCCCGGAGACGTACTTGAGGAACTGGGACCAATCCCGCTCGACCAGTCTTGCCTTGCCGGAGGGCAGGAAAGTGCTATTTCTTCCCGAAGGAGCGCAACCGCAACGAGTTGAGCACCACCAGGATCGAGCTGGCGGCCATCGCTGCCCCGGCGATCATCGGGTTCAGCAACCCGAAGGCCGCCACCGGGATGCCGGCGGTGTTGTAGGCGAAGGCCCAGAACAGGTTGGTCTTGATGATGCTCAGGGTCTTTTCCGACAACGCGATCGCGTCGTTGACCTGGCCCAGCTCATTGCCCATGAGGGTGATGTCCGCCGCCTGGATGGCCACGTCGGTGCCCGAGCCCATGGCGATACCCAGGTCCGCCTGGGCCAGCGCCGGGGCGTCGTTCACGCCGTCACCGACCATCGCCACCACCCGGCCCTTGCCCTGCAGTGTGCCGATCGTCGTGGCCTTGTCGGCGGGGAACACCCCGGCGAACACGTCGCCTGGTTCGATCCCCACCTCGGCGGCCACCTGCCGGGCCACCTGGATGTTGTCCCCGGTCAGCAGCATGACCCGCAGGCCGCGCTGCTGCAGGGCCTTGATGGCGGACGCGGAGGAGTCCTTGATCCTATCGGCCACCGACAGCACCGCAATGAACCGGTCGTCCACCGAGAGCAGGATGGCGGTGGCGCCGGCGGCCTCGGCCTCATGCAGCATGGACATGGCGGTCTCATCCAGTTCCGTGCCCTCGGCTTCCAGCCAGCTGTACCGGCCCACCACGACCTTGTGGCCGTCGACGATGCCCTTGACCCCGCCCCCGGGATCCGAATCGAACTCGCTGACCTCGGCCAACGGGCCGAGCCGTGCCGCCGCGGCGGCGATCGCCTGGGCGATCGGGTGCTCGGAGTGGTGTTCCACGGCACCGGCGACGGCCAGCGCCCGCTCCGGGTTGACCCCGGCGATGGCGGTGGTCCCCAGGTGCGTCATGACCCCGGTGGTGACCGTGCCGGTCTTGTCCAGCACGATGGTATCCAGCTTGCGGGTGTCCTCCAGGACCTCGGGTCCGCGGATCAGGATGCCCAACTGGGCGCCCCGTCCGGTACCCACCATCAGGCCGATCGGGGTGGCCAGGCCCAGCGCGCACGGGCAGGCGATGACCAGCACCGCCACGGAAGCGGTGAATGCTGCCAGCGTGTCGCCGGTGAACAGCCACCAGGCCAGGAAGGTCAGCACGGCGATGGCCAGCACGATCGGCACGAACACCGAGGAGATCCGGTCCGCCAGCCGGGCAATCGGGGCCTTGCCGGACTGCGCCTCGGAGACCAGCCGCCCCATCTGGGCCAGGGTGGTATCGGAGCCCACCCGGGTGGCCTCGATGACCAGCCTTCCGGAGGTGTTCACCGTCGCGCCGGTGACGGTATCACCCTCGGTCACCTTCTGCGGCACCGATTCGCCGGTGAGCAGCGAGGTGTCCACGGCGCTGGCCCCCTGGAGGATGGTGCCGTCGGTGGCGATCTTCTCCCCGGGACGCACCACGAACCGGTCCCCGATCACCAGCTGGTCGGCCGGGATCCGGTGCTCGTTGCCCCCGCGCAGCACCACCGCGTCCTTCGCGCCCAGGTCCAGCAGGGTCTTTAATGCGTCCGAGGCCCGGTTCTTGGCCCGGTCCTCCAGGTAGCGGCCCACCAGCAGGAAGGTCGCGACCACGCCGGCGGTCTCGAAGTACAGCGAATGCTCGTGCATGCCGGCGTGTGCGTGGGCGGTCATCGCCGGATCGCGCAGCAGTTCGAAAACCGAGAAGAAGTAGGCGGCGAGCACGCCGATGGACACCAGGGTGTCCATGGTGCTCGACAGGTGCCGGGCATTGACCGCCGCGGCCTTGTGGAACGGCCACCCGCCGTAGAACACCACCGGGGTGGACAAAGCCAGCGCCACCCAGCCCCAGTGCGGGAATTGGGCTCCGGGCACCATGGAGATCACGAAGAGCGGGATGGTCAGAACCAGGGAAAGGATCACCCGGTGGCGCAGGTTCCCGTGATCGGTATGCACGTGCCCGCCGGCCTGGTGCTCGACATGCACGCTCGCCTCGTAGCCGGCGGCCTTGACGGTTTGCAGCAGTTGCTCGTCGCTGACTCCCGCCGGGGCCGTGACCCGGGCGTTTTCCAGCGGCAGGTTGACGCTCGCGCTCACCCCGGGCAGCTTGCCCAGTTTGCGCTCCACCCGGTTCACGCAGGAGGCGCAGGTCATGCCCTGGATCTCCAGGTTGACCACGCGTGTATCGGTGGGGTGTTCTTCGGTTGGTGTTGACATGTCCATCCTCGGATCGTTTGGGCGGGGGTGCTAGCTCCCGATCCCGTTCAGTTCGTAGCCGGCCTCGTCGATCGCCGCACGCAGTGCGGCTTCGTCCAGTGCCGTGGTGGAGGTGATGACCGCGGTGGAGGTGCCGCCGGCCACCAGGGTGATGTCCACGGCGGCCACCCCTGCCAGTTCGCGCAGTTCCTCGCCGACCGATGCGACGCAGTGTCCGCAGGTCATGCCCTGGATCCGCAGCTCGGTGCGTACCGGGCCGGCCTCCTGTTCCGGGCGTCGGGTGATCGACATCGGCTGGGAGTTCTCCGAGCAGCCGCAGCCGCATCCGTTGTGTGTACTCATGGTTCCGCCTTCCTTGGGTGGTGTGGTGGTCAGCGCAGCAGCCGGGAGATGGCCGCGGTGGCCTCGGTGACCTTGTCCTGGACGATGTCCGGGTTCCCGGTGGACTGAGATTCATGGGCGGCCTGGATGACACAGTGGGAAATGTGGTCCCCGATCAGCTGCACGCTGACCTTGTGCATGGCCGCGTTGATCGCGGAGATCTGGGTCAGGATGTCGATGCAGTACTGGTCCTCGTCGACCATCCGGGCCACCCCGCGCACCTGGCCCTCGATCCGTTTCAGGCGCCGCAGCAGTGCTTCCTTTTCCCCGGTGTATCCGTGCTCGGGCTGCTCCCCGACCGGTGTTCTGGGTTTTTCCATACCCTTAACATACCCCCTAGGGGTATGGGGTATCAAGTGTTCTCCGATGTGGTTCCGCTCGCACTTGGGGTCCCGTCCGCCAGTTGCCGGGCGGGCCTGTGAGAGGCTGGCCAGCAAGGGTCGTTACAATGAGTGATTGTTGCCGGACCATCCGGTAGCCGCCGACTGGCAGCATCTGGTCGACGCCGCAGGCACCATGCAAGTGTTGGACCCTAGCAACAAGTGCCCACATGCCGGACCGGAGACCTTCCGGGCCAGCGCCCGTGGTGCCCGGTGCCGAAGTAGAGGGTGAAGATTTCACAAGTAATGTCCCAGGAATCAACGAGCCAAACCCAGACCCAGGGTGCAGCGCCCAAAACCCACTCCTCGAAGGTCTATGCCCTGATGACCTCGGGCACCATCGTCTCGCGGGTGCTGGGGTTCGTGCGGACCGCCCTGCTGGCGGTGGCCATCGGCGCCTCCACCACGATGGCGGACATCTTCGAAAAAGCCAACGTCATCCCCACCGTCATCTTCATGCTGCTGGCCGGTGGCATCTTCAACGTGGTGCTGGTTCCGCAGCTGATCAAGGCCTCCAAGGCCAGTGACAACGGGCGGGCCTACACCTCCAAGCTGTTGACGCTGACCATCGTGGTCATCGGCGCGGCCACGATCCTGCTGACCCTGATGGCCGGACCGCTGATCAGGATCCTCACCCTGGGCTGGACGCCGGCGATGCTGGCCCTGGGCACCGTATTCGCCTACTGGTGCCTGCCGCAGATCTTCTTCTACGGGGTGTACGCGGTGGTGGGCCAGGTGCTCAACGCCCACGGTCGTTTCGCGGCCTTCATGTGGGCCCCGGTGGTCAACAACGTCGTGCAGATCGGCGTGATCGGTGCCTTCATCGGATTCTTCGGCGCCTACTCCGGGCAAACCGACCAGCTGGCCACCTGGAGCACCGAAAAGACCCTGCTGCTGGCCGGCGGCTCCACGCTGGGCATCGTCTCCCAGGCCGTGGTGCTGTTCTGGCCGCTGCGCCGGCTGGGCCTGAAACTGCGTCCGGACTTCGCCTGGCGCGGTATGGGCCTGCGCCACGTGGGCAAGCTCGCGATCTGGACCCTGGGCTCGATGACGGTGGGAAATATCGCCTCGCTGGTCAACTCCCGCTTCGTTTCGGCCGCCACCCCGGCCCGCCTGTCCTTGCCCGACGGTGGCGCCTCGGTGGCAGGTGAATACGCGCTGAACACCTCGCAGCTGATCACGGTGCTGCCGCATTCGATCTTCGTGCTGGCGCTGGCGACCATGTACTTCAACGAGTTCACCAAGTCCTTCCAGGAGCAGCGGCCCGAGGGAATCGGCCCGTTGCTCTCGAAGGGGCTGCGCACCTCGGCGGTGCCGGTGGTGTTCGCCCCGGTGGCATTCATCGTGCTGGCCGGCCCGCTCGGACGCCTCTTTGCCGGCAGCTCCTCCACCTCGATGCTGCAGGGAGCGGCCATCGGGCAACTATTGCTGCTGACCGCCCTGGGGCTGCCCTTCAAGTCCATGCACTTCTTCATGCTGCGGGTGTTCTTCGCCGACGAGGACACCAAGACGCCGATGATCATCCAGAGCATCATCGCCACCCTGTGCGTGGTGCTGGCCTTCGCCGCATCGATCTGGTTGCCGGCCACCCAGATCGCGGCGGCCGTGGCGGCGATCTACGGGGGCACCAATATCCTCTCGGCGATCATCGCCCACCGGCTGCTGGTACGCCGCTACGGGGACTACGGCAGCCGCCACGTGCTGGATACCTACATCCGCATCGGGGTGATGGCCGCGCTCTCCGGTGCGGTCGGGGCCCTGGTGCTGGCGGCGCTGGGCGGCTACACCTGGGGATTCGCCTGGTCCTCCATCCCGGCAGCCTTCATCTCGATTGCCGTGGTCGGTGGGGTGATGCTGGTGGTCTACCTGCTGCTGCTGCGCATGATCCGTTCGGCGGAACTGGACAACTTCCTCGGGCCGATGGCACGGTTCGTCCCGAACCTCCGTCGCTAGCCGGAGCGCCACGTGGCGCATCCCTCGAACGCAGATCCCGCGGCCACCTCGGCGGTGTTGATAGCTTTAGGCTATGCGCATTCCAGCTGAACAGCCCTTCGTCCCGGTCATCCTGGGCGGGGATATCGGGACCTATTCCCTGGCCCGTGAATTCCACGAACAGTACAACGTGATCTGCGCGGTGGTGCCTTCGGTGCTCACCGGCATCACCCGCCACTCGCGGATACTGGACGCCAGGCCCTTTGCCGAGCAGTCCGATGACGCGGCCTTCAGCCGCTTCCTGGCCGGGCTGGGTGCCGAACTCTCGGGGCCCGGGCAGCGTCCGCTGCTGCTGCTGGGTGGCGCGGATCCGCATATCCGCTTCATCGCCCGCAACGCCGAGGCGCTCGGCGGGTACTTCACCATCCCGTACGTGGGCGAGGAACTGCTGGACCGGACCACCGGCAAGGACGCCTTCTACGAGCTCTGCCGGGAACTGGAAGTCCCCTTCCCGCGTACCATCGTGCACGACTGCGCGTCGGGGGCGGGCACCGCAGGATTGGGGCCCGCACTGCAGGCCGAGGGCATCGGCTTCCCTGCCATCGTCAAACCCTCGGACGGGGTGGCCTGGGGCGCCGCCGAATTCCGGGGCAAGAAGAAGGTGCACACCGTCGGGTCGGCGCCCGAACTCGAACAGCTGGTCGCCGCGGCCGTCCGGGCCGGGTATGCCGGCACCCTGGTGATCCAGGACCTGGTGCCCGGAGGGGATAGCGGCATGAATATCGCCACCTTCTTCTCCGACCGCCAGGGCATAGTGCGCTTCGCCTCCTGCGGCAGCGTGCTCGTCGAGGAACATGCCCCCGGAGCCCTGGGCAATTCCGCGGCGATCATCGCCGAACCCAATGAGCGGCTCGTGGAGGACGGCAAGCGCATCCTGGACGAGCTGCGATGGACCGGTTTCTCGATGTTCGACGTGAAACTGGATCCGCGCGATGGCAGCTACCGGTTCTTCGAATTGAACCCGAGGCTGGGACGCAACCACTTCTACATTTCCGCGGCCGGGCACAACGTCGCCCGCTTCTACGTGGAGGAATACCTCGAAGGCGGGCTGCGTGAGCCCGAACGCTTCGAACAGTCCCGCACCGAACACCTGTACACGATCCTGCCGTTGCGCCTGCTGCGCCGTTACGTTCCGGCACACCGCACCGAGCAGGTCCAGCGGCTGATCAAGGCCAAGGCGTACAGCCACCCGTTGGCCTACCGGAAGGAGACCGACCCGCGGCGTTGGTACTACATCCTGGTCAGCACGCTGAACCACTACCGCAAGTTCAAGCGCAACCCACCGGTCATGGGCTGATGGCGCACATGACACAGCCCGGGATGACGAACAGGCGCACCGCACTGCCCCGCGGTTTCGCACCATTGCTGGTGGTCGCGATGATCCTGGCCGCGATCAACCTGCGCCCGGCGGTCACCTCGCTGGGCGCCTTGCTGGATCCGGTGATCGAGGGTCTGGGGATGAACGGCTTCATTGCCGGGATGCTCACCGGCGTGCCACCGCTGTGCTTTGCGTTGCTCGGTCCGCTGGCTCCCCGGTTGGCCGGCAAACGCGGGCCGGAACTGGTGGTCATCGGGGCCATAGGTGCCATCATGACCGGCATCCTGCTGCGTTCGGCGGCCCCGATGACCTGGGTGTTCCTGTTGTGCACCGCGTTGGCCCTGGCCGGCATCGCGGTGGGCAACATCCTGATGCCGGTGCTGGTCAAAAGGTGGTTCCCGCAGAAGATCGGGCTGGTCACCGGAACCTACACCACCGCGGTGGCGCTGGGTGCGGCATCCGTGGCCGGGGCCGCGGTGCCCCTCACCGGGGCCCTGGGCGGAAACTGGCGCCTGGGATTGGGGGTCTGGGCCATCCCCGCGGCGGTTGCCCTGGTGCTGTGGATCGTGATCTACTTCGGCCTGCGGACCCAGATCGCCGTTCGCCAGCAGCCGGTGGCGACGCTTCCGGGACGGGCCGCGGCCCTGGGCCCGATGCGCAAGAACCCCACCGCCTGGTGGGTGGCGATCTTCTTCGGCACGCAATCCTCGGCGGCCTACATCTTCATGGGTTGGGCGCCGAAGATCTTCACCGATTTCGGTGTGGATCCCGGATACGCCGGGGCCCTGCTGGCGGTGATCCTCGGGGTGGGTGTGCCGTTGTCCTTCATCATGCCGGCGCTGGCCGCCCGCTTCACCAACCAGGGGCCGCTGGTCTGGGTCACCGGCAGCGCCGGCATCCTGGCCGTGGCCGGGCTGCTGTCCTTCCCGGCCCAGGGAGCCCTGCTCTGGGCGATCCTGCTGGGGGTGGCCGGGGCGAACTTCCCGCTGGCGCTGACCATGATCGGGCTGAAGGCCCACACCGCCGCGGGAGTCGCCAAACTCTCGGCGTTCGGGCAGTCCGTCGGGTACCTCATCGCCTTCCCCGGGCCCTTTGCCGTGGGTGCACTGCATGAGATCACCGGCTCCTGGGTGGCGCCGATCTGCCTGCTGGGAGCGCTGATGGTGGCCCAGACCATTGCCGGGATCATGGCCGGCAAGCCACGTTACGTCGAGGACGGCGTACGGATCCGGGTGTGAGACCAGCCCCTTCGCTTTCCGCCGCCGGCTCGGGTAGCGTCACCGGAAGAGCCTTGAGAATGGAGCACCCCCATGAACAGCATCAGTTCCGCCGTCGTCGCCATCGAGCGTCCGGCCCGCTTCGGGAAGCAACTGGTCTCGCATATGAGCCGCAAGAACGGCGGGCAATGGTCGGCAGAACGGAACGCCGGATGGATCGCCTTGGGTGGGCACCGGGCCGATGTGGTGGCCACCGAGACCAGCCTGGACTTGCGGGTTGAAGCCCCGGAAGGACAACTGGACGCGCTGGAAGACGCCCTGGCACGCCACCTGGTTCGCTTCGCCGCCGACCAGGAGCTCCAGATCACCTGGCAGCGCAGCTGATCCTGCGCCGTTTGGGGACATGATTGCGCGCAATCGGGCATCCGGCAACGTCGCACGTCATAGACTGGAGACGTGGATCAAGCAGGCAGTTTGCGCATCACCAATTATTTGTGGGCAGCGGCCATTTTCCTGGCCGTGATTCTCTTGTCGTTGATCGGGGACCCCGACGACTGGAGCAGCCCCGACTGGGGTGGCCGGTTGGCCGTGACCGGCGGGTTCGCCCTGGGCTTTGCCCTCCTGGCGTTGGTGCGTAACCGGGCACCGCGCATCAGCCTGGTCATCGCTTCCCTGGGGGTCTGCGGCTACTATGCCGCCGGGCTGCCGAGTCTGGGCATGATTCCGGCGTTCATGGTGTTCCTCTATGCCGCCGCGGTGGTGGGACACCAGATCTTTTCCGGGGTGGTGGCCGCCGGCCTGTTCGCGCTGACCAGTATCCTGCGGATTCTTGCCGGCCAGGAGCCGCAGACAGTCCTGGGGTACGAGCTGCTGGCCAACCTGGCCTTGGCCGCCCTGGCGGTCGCCGTGGCCGAATTCGTCATCCTGCACCGCGCGCTGGCCGGCAGCCAACGCAAGATGCAGGAGAACCACCGCAAGTTCGCCGACTTCGCTTCCAAGGCCTCGGCACGGGCCGAAGCCGATCACCGACGGGCCGAGGAACGCGCCCGGTTCTCCCTGCGGGTCCAGGACGAGTTGGCCCACCATCTGGCCCTGGCCACACTGCACGGCAATGCCGCGATGGAAGCGGTGGCGGCCTCGCATCCGGCAAGCGTCAGCCTGGGGCATGTCCGCGAGGCCACGGCCAAGGCCCTGCTGGCCTTGAACCGTACGGTGGATGCGCTCGGGGATGGTGAAGCTGCCACACGCAGCGGCGGGACGTTGAGCAATATCGTCGAGTTGGCCTCCAGCCTGCGGGACGCCGGGCTCAGGGTGGATGTCAGTGCACCCGGTGTCGACCTGGACGACGGGCTGCCGTTGCTGGTGATGCGGATCGTCAGGGAAGCGGCCACCAACGCGATCATCCATGCGGACACCACGCATTTGGTCATCTTCCTGCGGCCGCAACCGCCGCAGGACGGCCGCAACCTGTGGCATCTGTCGGTGCGCAATGACGGGGTGCGTCCCGGCTCCAAGGACGCGGCCGGGGGAATCAGCCTCTCCAGCCTTCGGGTGAAGGTCATGGATGCCGGTGGAAGCATGGACTGGGGACGGCTCGGACGCCATTTCCTGCTTTCGGCCGAGATCTGGCAGCCCCAGGACAAGGAGCGCTGACAAGCCGCTGGGTCCCTGCGTCGCGTACCACCGGCGAACAAGCCGGCCGGCAAGGACAGCGTGGCAGTGGGACGGTAGCCAAACTCGGACCAGGCTCCCACATGGCTCTGGTTCAGGATGGCAACCGGGCGTAGAGTGTGCATACCACCACGCGGCCGAGCTTGCCCACGGATCGGCTGCCACTACTTCAGGAGGTCGACATGGGGGATTTCAGGGCATACACCATGGAAGAACGCGCCACCTACTTGGCTCCGGCGTGCGAACGTTGCGGCCAGCACCGCCATGTGGTGTGGGAAGAGGTCGACGACAGCGGCAAGTACCTGCCGCGCGATGCCGGCTGCTCGAACGAAGCCTGCACCGCCTGATTCGGGGTTCGCCAACAGGTTCCGCCTTCCGGCACGGCAGGCGGAACGCTGTCATGCCGGATAGGCAATCCGCCAATTCCTGCCGGATTGCGTGCCGGTCCTGATTATCCTCATTTGGAACGATGGCGGAGAATTGTCCCATGGCCATGACAAGCACAGATCATCAGTGGCAGGTCCATCCGGTCACGCCGGAGAGGTTCGAGGACCTGGTGCAGGTGCTGAATCCAACGCGGCGCGAGAAGCACTGCTGGTGCCTGTCGCACCGGCTCACCGCGGCCCAGGAGCGGGAGCTGGGGCAGGGGAGCCGCGAACAGGCGATGCGGACGCTGTGCGAGAGAAGGAATCCGCCAGGTGTGGTGGCCTACCGCGATGGAACGCCTGTGGGATGGTGCAGTATCAGTCCACGTGCTGAAAACACCAAGCTGGCCAACTCCAAACTGATTCGCCCCGTCGACGAGGTGGAGGTCTGGAGCATTATCTGCCTGGTTGTCAGGTCCGGATTCCGACGCCAGGGAGTCGTGGGCCAGCTGATCGAGGGCGCAGTCGGGTACGCGTTTTCCCGCGGTGCGCCGGCGGTCGAGGCCTATCCGGTGGATCCGCAGGGGCGAATGGACACCACCATGGCGTTCGTGGGGACCCGTTCCATGTTCGAGGCAGCCGGTTTCGAATGCATCGGCACAACAAAGTCCCTGGCCAGCCGGATGCCACGGATCATCATGCGCAGGACCGCGGAGCCGCGTTGAGTCTCTAGCCCAGTGTCCAGGATCTCTTGGACAAGCCGAACCAGAAACCGTCAATGGCGGTCTTGGCCTCGATACCGCCCGAGGCGTAGGCCGCACCCAGGGCAATGTAGAGCGGAGCCCAGTGCTCCGATCGCGGGTGGGCCTCCAAGGCGCCCGGTGCCCTGTCCAGGAAATTCAGGATCGAATCCACGTCGCCCCGGGCCATGGCCTCCTCTGCCCAATGATCGAATTCGCTGGATGCGCTCGGTGGGGCGCAATCCGCACCGGCTGCAGGATTGAACCAGCGCAAGTTATGGGTGGTGAAGCCCGAACCGATGATCATGGTGCCGCGCTCACGCAGCGGGGCCAGGGTCTGCCCGAGCCCGAACAGGCCTTCCGGATCCAGTGTGGGCATGGACATCTGCACCACCGGAATATCGGCGTCCGGGAACATTTCCTTCAGTGGGACATATGCGCCGTGATCCAGTCCCCGGCTTTCGTCGCGTTCCACATGATGCCCGTGGGTTGAGGTCAACCGGGTGACCTCGTCGGCCAGGTCAGGGGCCATCGGAGCATCGTAGCGAACATCGTAGTAGCGGTCCGGGAACCCCCAGAAGTCGTATACGAGCTCCTGTTTGGTCCGTGTGGCACTGAGCGAAACCGGGGCGTTTTCCCAGTGGGCGGAGACCATCAGGATGTCCTTGGGTTTCTCCATTGCCCCGGCCCAGGCCGCCAGCTCCGCGGTCCACCGGGCGTCGTCGGCCAGCGGTGGAGCGCCGTGGGAGAGAAAGAGGACCGGTGGGCGGGAGTCGGTGGAAGCCATGGTCCAACCATAACGTGATTTGATTGATGCTTCAAGTATTCTTCTGATGGGAATTGAAAGGCCCCGGTGGTCGCCAAACGCCCAAGCCGCTATCTGTCGGTCGGTGGCAATATGGTTGTCCTATACGCAAAACTAAAGAGTGCATCGGCATTGGCCTGCTACTGGTGGGGTGTATCCGAGGCATCGACCAGGTTCCGGGGGAAATTCATGCCGAGTTCAGCATTGCAGGAGATCACTGAAGGTCGCCGATTGTCATATCTGCGAGAGTACTTTGATGGTGCCGACACCGATGCGCCGCGATTTACCGGGTCGCAATTCGAGTCGTTCCTAGCCGAGTCGCAAGACCCTAATCAGATAGCCGCCGCGGATTTGCTCGCAGTCTCCATGTTGTCCGTGAACGTTCCGGCTGCAGCGTCATTGAAAATCTGTGGCTCCCTGCAAGAAAAAATCACTGTGCTGTTATCGTGCCTCCCCGTGGAGCTGAAATTCGAAGAACTGACGGACCAGGAATTCGAGGAGTATCTTGGGGCTCGAAGTCCTGCTGAAAAGTTATGGAATTTGCTGCGTCAAAAAGACGGAACGCCATGGGGGATAGGGCAAACCACCGCAAGCAAGATCCTTGCGCGCAAACGCCCACATCTCATACCCATATATGATTCCGTGATTGCAAATATCACCGGAATGCCAAATAGTCTGCATCAGTGGACGCGATGGAGGGCCGCCTTCGCCTCTAACGCCACCGGTCAATCGTCAATGCAAGAACAGCTCACGGAGCTCCGGGCTGCTGCTGGATTGACGCAGATATCGTTGCTCCGAACGCTGGATGTTGTTTTGTGGATGGAGGGGCGAGACAAGGTAAAGCGGACGGCGGTGCGGTAGTGACAGGCATCGAGAGCCCGGGTTCCCAGATTTTGGATCCGTTCGGTGCCGAGCGAAGCGACCAGAAATTCAAGGCCGCGTGGAATGTCTTCGCGATGACTTGCGGAATGTTCATGGCTCCGGAACCCTCGTATCAAGCATGGTTCGCGCACTATTTAATTTCCCAATACGGAATCGACAGGATCGCGCGCGAACCGGTAATCCATATTCGCCCTCTTCCTGAATCGCCATTCAAGGCGAGATTTACCGGTAGCGAATTACGTCCAGATGTGGTGGTAACAAAAGCCCCAGGGATCATGATGCCCCACTATGCCAATCGTTTGGCCAAGGCCGACGACGAGACGGGTATAGGTTTGTTGGGGCATCTGAGTGTGATCTCCGAGCTGAAGGTCGCGGCAACTCAGACGGGCGGACTGGATTTTAAAGCAGTCTGCAAGGATATTGATAAATTACGTTTTCTGCTTGACGCCCATAGGACGATCTACCCGCGAGCGAGCTCCCCGGTAGCCTATCTGTGTATTCTCGATAACCATCCTCGGCGCAAGAAGTTCAGATTTGAAGAGATCCAACAGCTTGCACATCACGATGACCCACTTCTGAAGGTGGAAGTCCTGTATTCGGAGGCAGCGGAAGTTCCGAACCTGCCGGACGATGGTGTTCTACGACGCTGACCTACTCCCGCCGGCTTTTCCGCAAGAGTTCAGTATGGGTGAGTGCTCCACGCAAACCATAAAGTGGTTCTCTCGCGAATTAACCCAGTCGCGCTTCGTGCCATAGAGTTAAAACCGCAGCAATTGAAGGGAACCACCATGGCCAAGCAGTCGTTTTTTGCCCGACTTTTCCGGATCGGCAGATCCAACGCACACGCCGCACTGGATTCGATCGAGGATCCACAACGGATGCTTGACCAATCGGTCCGCGACTACACGAACAATATTTCCGAGGCCGAATCGGCCGTAGCGCAAACCATCGGGAACCTGCGGATGCAGGAAGAGGACCATGCCAAGGCGCTACGCGATGCCAAGGAATGGGGTGGCAAGGCCCTGGCCGCCTCGAACAAGGCCGATGAATTCAATGCGGCCGGTGATTCCGCCAACGCGCAGAAGTTCAACCAGCTGGCCACCATGGCCATCCAGAAACAGATGGCCAGCGAAAAGGCCGCTGCCGCGCTGGAACCCACCATCCGTACCCAGCAGGAAGTCGTCCAGCGGCTGAAAACCGGTTTGGACTCCATGAAGGCCAAGCGCCAGGAGCTGGTTGCCAAGCGCAATGAGCTGGTGGCCCGGGCACGCAATGCCAAGACCCAGGGGCAGATGATGGATGCGCTCAAGTCCCTGGATCTGGGGGACCCCACCTCGGAAATCAGCCGGTTCGAAGCCCAGGTCCGCCAGGATGAGGCCAAGGCCCGTGGTGCCGCCGAACTGGCTGCATCCTCCCTGGACTCGCAGTTCGCCGAACTCGAGGATCTGGGCAAGGACGCCGAGATCGAGGCGCGCTTGGCCGCACTGAAACCCGCGGCGGACATCGTTGATGAAGCCCCGGCCGCAGTGGACGAAGGCACTCCGCAGCTTTCCGAAATCGAAGCCCGTCTCGCGGCACTGAAGAAACAGCACTGACAGCAATGGCCGCCAGGTTCCCTGCAGGGAACCTGGCGGCCATTGTCATGGGTTACCGCTGGTGTGCCGGGTCATGAAGCCGGGCGCAGCACCACATTTCCGGCCGAGACGTCCATGGTGACCTGGTGCGCCGAATCGCTGGCGGTGGCCAACCGGTTGTCCAGATTGCCTGCCGAGACCGTGGAGCGGACATCGTAGCCGGCCTCCGGCAGGGTCAGATCCAGCATTCCGGCGCTGACTTCGCCCTGCACCGAAGCCGGTGCACTGCCGCTGAACACGCCGTCCAGGCGTCCGGCCGATATATCGAACCGGGCGGTGTGCACATCGGCCAGCTCCACCGTGGCTTGCCCGGCACCGAGGCGGAGGTCAACGGAGTCGGCTGCGCCCAAGGCCACCAACCGTCCGGCACTCATATCCATATCCAGGGTCTTGAAGTCGCCTTCGGTGATGAACTCGCCTGCGGCCAGGCTCAGCTGCACATCCAGCTGCCCGTCGTTCAGGAACTCGGGCAAGGACAGTACAACAACCGAGGGGCGCGAATCGCAGCCGAAGAAGCACCAGTTGCCCCAGCCACCGGGGGAGTCGACGACCAGCGTGTTACCCCGGCGTTCCAGGTCCCACGCCCCGCGTGAGGAGCGGACCTCCAAGCGGGCCTCGGTGATGTCGGCGAACTGCAGGGTGAATTCCCCGGCGTTGGCTTCCACTTCCAGGGTGTCGATGCCGGTGGCATCGGCGGTCTGCACCGAATCGGTGCGATTCAGCGAGGTGATCGAGGACCAGCTGGTGCCCAGCACCAGGCCGAGCAGCACCAGCCCGCCGAGCACGGACAGGATGATGGTCAGGGACTTGTTCCGGGTTCCGGGTCCCCGGGGGGTGTGTGGAACGGTGTTGGTACTCATGGGGTGTTCCTGTCTGTGGTGGTGGTGCCCAGGGTCTGGATGTGGGCCAGTGCAGCGAGTACGCGCCGGTTGCCCGACCCGTCGGCCTCCAGGCCGAGCTTCTGGAAGATGGAGGTGATGTATTTTTCCACGCTGGCTTCGGAGAGGAAAAGCAGTTTGGCGATGGCCTGGTTGGACTTGCCCTCGGCCAGGGCCGCGAGCACAGACCGTTCACGGTCGGTCAGTCGCTGCATACGGTCGTCATGGTTACGTCGGGTCAACAGCTGTGCCACCACTTCCTGGTCCAGTACCGTGCCGCCGGAGCCGATCTGCTCCAGGGACTCGACGAAGTCGGAAACATCCGCCACTCGGTCCTTGAGCAGGTAGCCCAGGGCGCCGGTTTGCGTGGCGATCAGCTCCGAGGCGTAGCGTTCCTCCACGTACTGGGAAAGCACCAGCAGCGGGGTGTTCGGGTAACGCCGGCGTAGTTCCAGCGCCGCGCGGATCCCCTCATCGGTGTAGGTCGGGGGCAAGCGCACATCCAGGATGCACAACTCGGGGAACTGCCCATCCCCGGCGGCCTGCAGCACCTCGAAGAGGTCGCTGGTGTCGGGCAGGGCCGCGGTGACCTGGTGCCCGGAATGCTCCAGCAACCGGACCAGTCCTTCGCGTAGCAGGACGGAATCCTCACAGATCAGGATGCGCATGGTACGTTCACCTCCAATGCGGTCGGGCCGCCGTGCGGGCTGTCCAGGTGCAGGGTGCCCCCGGCCGCCAGGATGCGGTTGTGGATGCCGTCGAGCCCTCCACCGGGTTGGATGTGGGCTCCACCGACTCCATTGTCCTCGATACGTGCCCAGATCCACGGCTGGTTCTCGAACTCCCGTACCCGTACGGTAACCCGGCAGGCGGAGGCCCGTGAGTGCTTGGCGGCGTTGGTCAGTGCCTCGGCGATCGCGAAGTACACGGCGGCCTCGGCGTTCCTGCCGGCCCGGTACGGTAGCTGGATGTCGAGTGTGACCGGGATATGCGAGCGGCCGGCCACCGCGGACAGTGCCGCATCCAGCCCGCGGTCCTCCAGCACCGAGGCGTAGATGCCGCGGGTGAGCTGGCGCAGCTCGGTGATGGCCGCCTTGGTGGAGGTATGCGCCTCGGCGACCAGTTCCTTGGCCTGCTCGGGGTTGGAATCGATCTGCTGGTGGGCCAGGCCCAGGGCCATGGCCACCGAAACCAGGCGGGGCTGGACCCCGTCATGCAGGTCGCGTTCTATGCGGGTGCGTTCCACCTCGGCGGCGCGCACCGCGCCTTCACGTTGCACGCTGCTGGTGTAGGCCCGTTCGGCCAGTACCGTTTCACGGGCGACGGCCCCGACGATGGCGGTGGCAATCGCCCGGTGCAGGAAGACCAGGCCGACCACCACCGCGGCACCGGCCAGTGCCACCAGGATCAGCCAGGGTGCCTGGGCCGAGGTCAGCTCCCAGCCGCCGAGGGTGTAGACCACCGGGGTCTCGGTCAACGGCGCGAAGGCCAGAATCGCCGAGGAGATGCTCCAACGCAGCGCCCCGAGCATGAAGGCGCCGATGAGGGTCGCGATGGCGAAGCTGCCGAAGGCGGCCCACATGCGCCCATTGGCCAGGTTCCGGCCAAGCGAGCGTAGCCAGGCGCCGAAGCCGGGCTCGGTGCGTGGGCGCCAACGCAGCGGCGCCACCGGCAGGTCGTAGAGTTCGCTGACCCGTTCGATTTCCAGCCAGGACAGGCCGAAGACCGCATAGAGCAGCCCGACCAGCAGCAGCAGGCCGATACCGACCAGGAAAACCAGGCCGATACCGGTGGCGAGCCACGCGGCCAGCAAGGGCAGGATGACCAGGCCGATGGTGCCCAGTAACGCCAGCTGCAACAGGGTGTAGAGGAACCTCAGGGGCGGGCGGGACGTTCCCGGAGGCGCGGTATGTGATGCTGTGGAAGTCATACTCCAACACTATGGTCAGCACCCTTGCACCCAACACCGAGGGAGCCGGAGAAGATCATTACGGAAAACCCGAATTAAGCGGGATCCCCCATGGCCTCCGGGCTCATCCACGCGATTTCCCACACATGCCCATCTGGATCCTGCACGGCACCCTGATACATGCCCGGGAAGGGTTCGTCCGCATCGCGGTAGACGCTGCCGCCACCGGCCACGGCCTGTGCCAGGAATTCGTCGACCCCCTCACGGGTGTCGGAGGACAACGCGTTAAGCACCTCACGGTCGTTCCGGCCCAGCGTCGGGGTATCCCCCTGGGCGAGGAAACCGGCAAAGTAGTCGCGCTTGAGCACCATCACGGAAATCACGTCGCTGATCATCCACGACGTGACATTGGCATCGGAAAAGGTCTCGTTCTTTGTGAATCCCAGTGCGCCGTAGAACGTGTCAGCCTGGGCCAGATCATTGGTCGGGATGTTGATGAAGATCATGCGGCTCATGGAGCACCTCGCAGATGGTTGGACGATGACCGAATCCGGGCGGTCAAACGGGCCCTTCCCACTTTCCTCCACCGGTACTGCCACGGCAAGGGGTTGACAATGGATTTCTGAAGCTTCACAGCAATAAGGCCAATGACCACAAGGTTCACGTAGATTGGAACAGGAGTCCCCGCCGAGACGGGGTTGATCGAGCCAGCAAGGAAGAACAGCGCCTATGTCCCGAAGTGCACGAACCGGCACGATCCTGATGGCGACCGGACTGGCTGCAGCCCTGCTTGCCTCCTGCGGTGCCGGTGAGTTCGAGCAGGCCGTCCTGGAACAGGCGGCACAGCAAGAGGGACCGTTTTCATTGCCGGCCCAGGGCACGCCGGTTGAGCAGTGGGATCGTGTAGTGATCGTCTGCCCGTACATGTACGTGCCGGAGGAGTTCGACCCGGACTTCGCCAAGGCCATCACCAACACCGATGAGTTCCTCGATGATTCCTCGCAATGGCTGATCTTCGCCCAGGCAGATCAGCCGGGGATGTTGCGCCTGCCCCGTGACACCGTCGATTTCTGTTCCGACGGGTTGTCGACCGACCCGATGGAATCCGGGCAGTTGTGGACGGCGACCGCAGCCGATGGCCGTTGGATGCTCACCCCGGTGGGTTAGGGGTGCCACGGCAAAAAAGCGGCTTTCCCGAAGACCTGTGGTTTCGGGAAAGCCGTGGACGTTGCGGGTGCCGCGAGGCTGAAAATCGGTGGTGTCGTTAAACCGTGATCAGACCAGGGACTTGGTGATTTCCAGCGGGATACGGTCCCGGGTGTAGGTGATATGGTCGAAGCCGTGCGGTTCGGGCTGTCCGTCTTCTCCCATGTTGACGAAGACGAGCTTCTCGATCGTCAGGATGGATGCCTGGGTGAAGATATTGCGGACCTCGGCGCGCAGGGTAATGGAGGTGCGGCCGAAGTGGGTTGCGGTCAGGCCCATCTCGATCAGGTCGCCTTCCTTGGCGGAGGCGACGAAGTTGATCTCGGACATGTACTTGGTGACAACATGCTTGTTGCCCAACTGGATGATCGAGTAGATTGCCGCTTCCTCGTCGATCCAGCGCAGCAGGGAACCACCGAAGAGGGTTCCGTTGGCGTTCAGGTCCTCGGGACGGACCCATTTACGTGTGTGGAAAGTGATTGATTCAGCCATGTTTTAACCCTATGCGGCCTCGGGGCTGCGCGCAGTAACCTGCCCGACACTGTTGGGAATTACACATTCAGTAGATGACCAGCATCTTTGAATGCCGAGCCAGACATGGTGGAATGTGTTGCAGGGCGAGATCGGACGAACGGGGCTTACTGGAGCGTCCCACTTATGGCACGGACAGGAGGCATCAGTGATTCCAAACGACTACAGCGATGTCAAGCAGCAGGTATCCACCGGTTCGTTGCCCGAAAAGTCCCGGATCGAGGAACTCCTGCATGGTGTGCATGAACGTTATGCCGGAATCGACGACGGAATGCTGGCCTACTACATCCCCATTCTCGGGGAAGTCGACCCATCGCTGTTTGCCATTTCCCTGTCCAACGTCGGCGGAATCGTCCAGGGGGCAGGGGACGTGGACCACGCCTTCTCCATCCAGTCCATCTCCAAGATGTTCGTTTACGCCCTGGTGCTCCAGGAACTGGGACGCGACAGCGTGCGGGACCACATCGGCGTGAACAATACCGGCATGTCCTTCAACTCGGTGATGGCCATCGAACTGAATGACGGGCATCCCATGAACCCCATGGTCAACGCCGGGGCCCTGGCCACGGCTGCGCTCATGCCGGGGCTGACCGCAGCGGAGAAGTGGGAGAACATCCGCGAGGGGTTGTCCGCCTTCGCCGGACGCCACCTGAAGATGGATGGCGAAGTCTACCGCTCGGAATCGCGCAGCAATGAGCGCAACAAGGCGCTGGGCCGGTTGCTGAAGGCCCACGGGCAGCTGGATGGAGAGCCGCTGGAGATTGTCGATATCTACACCCGCCAGTGCGCGTTGAAGGTCACCGCCCACGACCTGGCGATCATGGGCGCCACCCTGGCCGATGGCGGAGTCAACCCGGTGACCGGCGAACGGGTGGTCTCGGCGGATGTCTGCCGCGATGTGCTGGCCGTGGTGGCCACCAACGGGCTGTACGAGAAGTCGGGCGAGTGGCTGTTCGAGATCGGTATTCCCGCGAAGTCCGGGGTCTCCGGAGGCATCGTGGCCATCGCCCCGGGCAAGGGGGCCATCGGGGCCTTTTCGCCGCTGCTGGATGATGCGGGCAACTCGGTGCGCTCGCAGCTGGCCATCGGCCACCTGTCGCGAGCGCTGGGGTTGAACCTGTTTGCTTCGGCGCCGATGCGTATGCCGGTCGATTAGAAGAGATAGCGAATGTCCAGATGACTGGCCGTCTGGTCAATTATGTTGACTGCTTTAGTAACGTTTGACTGACCTGTGGTTATTGGCGTTTCGCTACTATAGGTGACGTATCAATCATGATCCTTGGGTTGACTTGCAAGTTCGCAAGCAAAGCCTGAATCTTCCTTCTATTTCACTGCAATAGCAACCAATCTGCGCAGAAATCTAGGTCAGACCTGATGGCTAGGATACGAGCGTAGGCGCCTAATGGGGGCTCGCCGACGGGGAGGAAATCGAAATCATGAAGAAAGTAACCAAGGCAACAATTGCCGCTGCCGCTGCAGGCGCATTGTTGTTGGGCGGCGCTGGGACTCTGGCGCTGTGGTCTGATAGTACAGCTATTAATGCGGGACCAGTAAGCACCGGGCACCTGACTTTGGGTGTTTCAGCCGGACCGGTTGTTTGGTCAGACATCAGTGATCCTGAAAATCCTGGATCGTTCGATCCGGCTGTGGACAAGATCGTTCCAGGAGACACCGTGACATTCAGCAAGAACGTCACGATTTCCGCAGTGGGCAAGAATCTTGCCGGAGAGCTAGAAGTCAACACCAACGAGGTAGTACCTGCCGAGCTCTCGGACTTTGTTGACATCGAGATCGATGTTGACGCATCAGCAGACGGACTAACCGTGGATGGCGATGTCATCTCCTTCGAAAATCCTGGAGACTACGAGATTCCAGTGACGGTCACTGTCGATTTTGCCGAAGGTGATACCGGAGAGACACCACGCTCCACCATGAATCAAGACATTGTTCTAGGCGATTTCGTACTGACTTTGAATCAGGTCCGCTAGGGCCTGATCAAGCTGGTTTCCATATGCTTAAACCGCTAAAAGCCGCCATTGCAGCGGCCGTGCTTTTGGTGCTATTCATGAGTGCCCAAGCTACGGCCGCTCTTTGGCGTGCCGAGGAAACTATCAACGTGGGTGCCGTCTCGACTGGCAGCCTGAATATGCATGCCGGGAACGGCACAACATCTCAGCAGGACTATGAATTCAACGAACTCGACGGCAGCAACCTGGTACCCGGAGAATTCGTTCAAGCACCACTGACCATCACCAACGCCGGTACTACTGATCTGGAGTACAACTTGACCGGAGCCAGTGCGTTGCCGGACTCACCAACCCCAGCGGACGTTGCCTTGGCTGATTCAAGCGTCTTGACTATCGGCACCGATAGGAGTGCTGAAGAATGCTCCATGGGTACCGAACAAGTGGCACCCCTGTTTCAAGGCCCTGCCAGTTCAGGAGCAACGTTAGGTGATGCTCGTCGGCTGGTAGCCTCAGGTGACGGAGCTTCTTTTGAGGTTTTGTGTGTCCGCGTTGAAGTCGCTGCCGATGCTCCACAATCCGCAGCTGGCGGTCAAATGCGGTTGGTGCTGAACTTCACGGGGCAACAGCGATGAGCGCATTGACGCGAGCCCAACTGCGGCGTGAACGTGAAAATACGGGCGTGCTGTGGTGGATCGGCCAAATCACATCATGGTTGGTCCTATTGATCGTCCTGGCTTTAGTAGCCATCATGATAGTCGTTCCCCGCATAGGTGGCGCCATGCCGTATACGGTACTGACCGGTTCTATGCGTCCGAGTCTTCCGCCGGGTGCCTTGATTGTAGTGCGCCCGGTTGATCCCAACGGAATTCGCACCGGAGACGTGGTGACCTATCAGCTTAGATCTGGTGAACCTGCAGTAGTGACGCATCGTGTCACCGGGGTCGGTGCGACGGCTGGCGGAGAACGGCGTTTTACGCTTCGCGGAGACGCCAACAACACTGCTGATCCACCCGTTCGACCTGAGCAGATCCGCGGACAGCTCTGGTATTCAGTACCCTATCTTGGCTACCTGAACTCGGCGATTAGCGGGCAGCAACGGACATGGCTGACTTGGATCGCGGTGACTGGACTCTTGTCCTACGCTGCAGTGATGCTCGTAGGGGCTTGGCGAGACAAGCAGCGAGGGGAGCGGCTATGATCTCGCGTCGTATTCTGACTATCGTGCTCGCGGCCTCTCTGGGGCTACTTTCGTTGAGTAATATTCCGGATGCAAGCGCTTCTTCGGCTGAACAGGGCGATAGAGGACTGGCATTCAGCACTGATGGCGTCCAGTTTTCCCCCACTCCGCCTCGGTTGTTCAATGATGCCCAGTCGTTAGTCCCCGGTGAAGAGATCCATGCAGTGTTATGGGTGCGTAATTTGCAGGATCATTCGGTGAAGGTTTCCCTGGAGACAACCCAGCCGGATGAGGAATTCGGGGTTGTCCTCGGGCCCGTATTCGCAGGTGAGAAGATTCTGGAGTCGAACCAAGCTGTTTCACTCATCGTACGTGCGTGGCTACCCATTGAAGCGGGCAATGAAACCCAAAACCGGACTTCGGACGGATTGAAGGTGGTCGTCCATGCGGTTGATGCCCGTCCTCTGGGAGTCGATCCTGAGGAATCGGATGAACCATGGGCGGAAGATGACAAGCAGCCCCCTGATGAACTGCCCGAAACAGGCTTTGAAGGTGTGATTCTGTTGATCGCTTTGGGTGCGCTGGGCCTTGGTGGCTGGATTTCCTTCACCATGTGGCGTCGTCCCCGCGTTGAGGGCACAAGTGAGGGAGCTCCAAATGAGCAGTAGGCGAAGTATGCAAGTCAAAGCCCTCCTATCCTTGGGAATCCTCTTGGGTTTTGGTGCGGTTTCGACCATGGCGTCTTGGACCGGAACGGCAACATCAACCTCGACTATCAGCGCGGCTACAGTTGCACTGGCGATCGGCGATAGCGAACCGCTGGACAGCGTTACCTACGAACTAGGTATGGCAACGATGGAGTGGTTTCCCGGAATGCGTCAAGCAGAGACCGTTGCATTAAAGAATATTGGAACTGTGGACTCCCCATACAGCATAGGTGGTTCTATGGGTGCTGGTGAGTTAGGGCTAGCAATGGAAATCTCTGTACACCCCGGTGGAACGGTCTCCGATGTATCCGAGACCGTGGTCTCGTGCACCGGAAATGCGGAGTACGTCAAGGCGTCAGGAGAACAATCCTTCACTTCAAGCCAGCAACCAGAAAGTTCATCATTAATGCTGGGAACCTTAGCGGTTGGTGCGAGCGAGACCTTTTGTGTTCAAGCAGAACTGCCCATTGGATCTGCTTCAAGCTTGCAGGGCCAGCAATCATCGATGAATCTAACCTTTACTGCAACCGTGGGGGCATCGTGAGGAAAACTCAAGGGAATGCACAAGAGATTCTCTGTCATCGTGCTTTGCTGAACCTCGGAGCGGTAATGGGCACCGCTTGTTTGGTATTTGCTGCTATCGGTCTGGCATTTGGAATTAAACCGTTGGTTTTCGTCTCAGGTTCAATGGAACCAGGCATTCCCCCCGGTTCGTTGGGAATAGCCGTCTCAACTCCAGCGGAGGAAGTACTAGTCGGTCAAATCGTTTCCGTGAAGCGCGAGGATGGTGAGCGCGTGACACATCGTGTCTTGTCGAATTCGACTTCCGGTTTGGTGCTGAAAGGCGATGCTAATCCGGTAGCGGATCTGCAACCCTATGAGGTTCAGGCAGTTGATCGATTGTTGTTTAGCTTTCCCCTTCTTGGAAAAATAGTGATCTGGCTAAGTCATCCGTGGATCTATTTTGCCGGTGGCATGTTGAGCGCCTATCTTTTGTATATCGCGTTCCTAAGACGAGCAGGTGATGAACGTGTGGATTCCATGCCTGAAGCGAACAAGGATGTTCACTCTTTTCAATCTTCAAGTTCGACTAGAATCGAAAAGTCATCGGCCAGAAGATCCAGGATGACGTCGGGGATGGCACTACTAGTCGTCTTCAGCGCGACGTTGAATCTGTCGACACTAGTAGTTCCCTTTGAGCCAACACATGCGGCATTCAATGCGCAGGCTGAAGCGAATGCTGGGTTTCAAGCAGTTGAGTTGTTAGGACCTGAATCTGTCGCGTGCGCCAGGCTGCCTGGTGATGCACAAACTGTCGAGATCGGGTGGATGCCACCGCGAGAAATTCCACAAGAAGTTTCAGGTTATAGGGTAACCGTTTCTATCGATGGAAATTCGAGGTCTGAAGTTGTTGACCGTGATGTACTAATCCATACGTTAAGTATGAGGACGAGTAATTCAGGGTTATTAAACGCAGTGCTGGGTCTAGTGGGCGCTTTGGTCAATCTTCTAGTCGGATATAGTCATACTGCTGACGTAAGTATTGTGGCACTCTATTCGAGCGGATGGGAATCAAAGCCGGTTCCATACAAGATTCATGCCAACTATCCAGGACTTCTAGTCAGTGGATCTAGGCAGATCACATGCGTGGGTTAGTCCTGCTCTGCAAGATGCGGATGCGCATTGGAGCCGAGGCTAGACTCGCGGACCTGGCTGGTGGCTGGATTGGGAAGTCATTGATCCAGAGAATTCAGCCCAGACAGAATCAATGCTATTCCGTAAGCGAATGTAGTTTTTGCGCGGTGTTCGGTTTTTAGGCCTTGTAAGAGCGCTTCGCTGAACGCCCCTGAGATTTCCGCATCCGCAGCCCAGACCTGCTGGGGTGCCGCCGCATCCAATGCCGACCCCAGGACGAAGGAATCGATGATCGTGATTGCCCGCAGCCGTGCCGCGGGCTCGAATCCCGCTCCGGCAAGGACTTCGGCCAGTGCATCATAGATCCGCAAGGTCGTGCGGTCCCGAACGGTATGGCTGGTGAACAAGGGAATCAGCCGGGGGTGACGGGAATATGATTCGAAGTAGGACGTGGCAATTACCCTGACGATGTCTCGCCAGTCGCCGTCCAGGCGTTCAGGTAGCCTGACCGCCGACATCGCTTGTCCGCGCATCAGTTCAATGATGTCGTCTTTGCCGCCCACGTGGTTGTAGAGCGAGGAGGCCGAGACGCTGAGCGACTTTGCCAGTTGGGGAATGGTGAATTCACCCTGTTTGTCGACCAGTTCCAGCGCGGCTTCGGCAATGATGTGACTGCTGAGCTTGGGTGTGGAAGGCCGTGCCATGATCGACTCCTGTTTTTACGTAGCTTGACTAGAGCATACCCGAAGTAAACGAATTCGGTTCGTTAAAACCCTTGTGCCACTCGTCAATCTTCCCTATCCTGAAAACGAATCACATTCGTTATTTAGGTCACAAGAGGAAAATGATCATGAGGGAAATACTTGCCTTGACCCCACCGGCCTCACCGGCGAGGGCTGCAGCGCCGGAGCGAGGCACCATCACGATTGCCGCGGTGCAACATCGCTGGCACGGGAACGCGGCCGAGACATGTGCCGAACTGGCTGACGGGATCGCCAAGGCCGCCGGGCACGGGGCGCAGGTAGTCTTCCTGCCGGAGCTCACCCTGAGCCGCTACCCCGCCTTCGAGAAACCGGAACCAGGCCTGGCCGACACCACCGCCGAGGAACTGCTGAGCGGACCCACCTTCCGCTTCGCCGCCGAACAGGCCGCCCACCACGGCATCCATGTCCACATCTCCCTGTTCCGCAAGAGCGAGGGAGCCGACGGGCTGGGTCTGAATACGGCGATCGTGGTCTCCCCGGAGGGCGAGCTGGTGGCCGCCACCAACAAACTGCACATTCCGCGGACCGCCGGATACTACGAACACACATACTTTCGCGAAGGCCCCAACCAGGACCCGTACCCGGTCCACGAATTGGCCGGCGTTCCGGGGTTGCGCCTGGGCCTGCCGACCTGCTGGGACGAATGGTTCAGCGAGCCGCCACGGATCTACTCGCTCGCCGGTGCCGATCTGCTGGCCTACCCCACCGCCATCGGGTCGGAGCCCGAGCATCCCGATTTCGACACCGAGCCATTGTGGCGCCAGACCATCGTGGGCAACGGGATAGCCAACGGACTGTTCATGGTGGTACCCAACCGCTGGGGAACCGAGGGAGAGCTGACATTCTACGGATCCTCGTTCATCTCGGATCCCTACGGGAGAATCCTGGCCCGGGCACCACGCGATGAATCCGCGGTCCTGGTCGCCACCCTGGACCTGGACGCACGACGGGACTGGCTGACCCTCTTTCCCTTCCTGCGCACCCGCCGACCGGATACCTACGGTGCACTGGTTGAGGCCCGCCGGACCACCGGCCTCGGCGAGGCGGTGAAGACCAGTGCCTGAATACACCATGCCCGCGGAGACCTCTGCACACGAACGGATCTTCATGGCATTTCCAACCCGCGGTTACACGCTGGGGGATACGGAAGCGGAAGCCGAAGCTGCCCGCACCGCCTGGGCCAATGTCGCCCGGGCGATAGCACGGTTCACCCCGGTGACCCTGATCGTGGACCCGTCCGCCGAGGCCGAAGCTCGCCGGCACTTGGGTGACACGGTGCACTATGAGCTGCGCGAACTGGACGATGCGTGGATGCGCGACATCGGCCCGACCTTCGTGCGCCAGGCAGACGGAGGATTGGCGGCGGTTGACTGGAACTTCAATGGATGGGGCGCCCAGTCGTGGGCCAGCTGGGGGAAGGACTCGAAAATCGCCGCCGAAGTGGCCGAGCTTGCCGGGGTTCCGCGTCTTGGCGCGTCGATCACCAACGAGGGAGGCGGGATCCATGTGGACGGGGCGGGGACCGTGCTCGCCACGCGCAGCGTCCAGCTGGATCCCGGACGCAACCCCGGCAAAACCGCGTCGGAGATCGAAACGGAATTTGCCCGACTGCTCGGGACGGAGAAGGTGATTTGGCTCCAGCGCGGGCTGAGCCGTGACAACGAGGAATTCGGGACCCGAGGACATGTGGACATCACGGCCTGCTTTGCCGCCCCAGGGGTGGTGCTCTACCACGACCAGCGCGATCCCTCCCATCCGGACCACGGGATCTCCGCGGAAATCCGCCAGATGCTGGAATCAGCCACCGACGCCCGCGGGCGACACCTGGAACTGGTTCCGGTGCCGGCTCCCTCCGTCTTGCGCGACACGGACGGTTGGGTTGACTACTCCTACATCAACCACCTGGTCACCAATGGCGGGGTGATCGCCTGCACCTTTGACGATCCACAGGATGCCGAGGCCCTGCAAATCCTGGCAGAAGCCTACCCCGGGCGTGAAGTCGTGGGCGTGGACGCCCGTGAACTGTTCGCACGCGGTGGCGGCATCCATTGCATTACCCAGCAACTTCCGGTGAAACATCATGAGCGCGCCAGCAGCCACCGGTAGCCGCACCGCTGTCAAGGGCAGCGGAAAGGGACTGCGATCAGGTCAGATCGGGTTGATGACCGCGACGGTGATCGGTGTATCGACCATCGCCCCGGCCTATGTCATCACCAGTACCCTGGGACCCACCGCACAAGTGGTGGACACCCACCTGCCGGCGATCTTCCTGATCGGCTTTTTGCCGATGTTCCTGGTGGCCATGGGGTACCGCGAGCTGAACCGGGCCATGCCCGATAACGGCACCACCTTCACCTGGGTGTGGAGGGCCTTCGGCCCGCGGGCCGGATGGATGGGCGGCTGGGGTCTGCTGGCGGCCAATATCATCGTGCTGTCCAACCTGGCCGGGGTGGCAGTGGATTTCTTCTACCTGTTCCTTGCCCAACTGACCGGCAGTCCGCACCTGGCGGAACTTGCCGCCAACCCCTGGGTCAACGTGGCCACCTGCCTGGTCTTCATGTTGGTAGCCACCGGGGTTTCGGTTCGCGGCCTGCAGGCTTCGGGCAAGGTGCAGTACCTGCTGGTCGGCTTCCAGTTGCTGGTGTTGGGATGGTTCATCACCGCGGCGATGTCCACGGGCATCCCCGCCGCACAGGTCAGCCTGGAATGGTTCAACCCGATGGGCATTGATTCGTTCTCGGCCCTTGCCGTGGGGCTGAGCCTATCGATCTTCGCCTTCTGGGGCTGGGACGTGTGCCTGACCATGAACGAGGAAACCAGGCACGGGGAACGGACCAGTGGTCTGGCTGCGGGAATCACCGCGTTGGTGGTGCTGGCACTCTACCTGCTGGCTGCCGTGGCGGCCACCGTGTTTGCCGGGGTGGGTACCGAGGGAGTGGGTCTTGGCAATGCCGAGAACGCGGGAAACATCTTTGCGGTGCTTGCCTCGCCGGTCATGGGGCCGGCAGCGATCCTGCTCTCGCTGGCCACCCTGTCCAGCTGTGCCGCCTCCTTGCAGTCCACGATGATTTCCCCGGCCCGCTCCCTGCTGGCCATGGGACACCATGGGGCGATACCCGAAGCCTTTACCCGGCTGCATCCGCGGTTCGGTACCCCGGCCTTCTCCACGGTGGTCGCAGCGTTGCTCTCCACCGGCTTTTACGCGATGATGCGCTTCGTTTCGATGAATGTCCTGAACGACACGATTCTGGCGTTGGGCCTGATGATCTGTTTCTACTACGGGATCACCGCTTTCGCCTGTGTCTGGTACTTCCGGAAGACCCTGCGCGGTTCACTTCGCCACCTGCTGCTTCGGGGGATCGCTCCTTTCCTGGGCGGGGTCGCCCTCAGCGCCGTGTTCGTGCAGACGGTGTTCGATTCCCTGGATCCCGGGTACGGGTCGGGGACGCATCTGGGCGGGCTGGGACTGGTGTTCCTGGTTGGTGCCGGTATCCTGCTTGCCGGGGCCCTCTTCCTCATTGGGGCCCGGAAACGCCGTCCACGGTTCTTCGGATCCAGTTCGAGAACCAGTGCGGCAGACATCATCGACTGAACCCGCCCAGGGCAATGCCCCTGCCCGGGCGAAGCGGTGCCGATGAAACGGTAGGGTAGCGTTGAATGGGCGCCAGTGATTGCGCCGCGCAACCAAAGCAGGAGGGCTTCCCTTTGATCGACACCGTTGGCATCAGCGCCTTGATCGCGCTGGTTGCAGCGACCTTCGTCGGTGCCTCCACCCAACGGATCAGCGGTATGGGATTCGCGCTGGTGTCCTCCCCGTTCCTGGTCATGGTGCTCGGACCCCATCAGGGGGTGATGCTGGTCAACTTCCTGGGCTGTTGCAGCAGCTTCTTGATCCTGGTGCAGATCTACAAGCAGATCGAGTTCCGCAAGGTTCTGCTGGTACTGGCTCCGGCCGTGGTCATGACGATCCCCGGGGCCTGGGTGGCGGCAAGGATCGGAGGCCCGGCCCTGTCCATCGCCATCTCCGTGATGGTGGTCCTCGCCCTGGGAAGCAGTTTCCTGTTGCGCAATCTCAAATCCTCCCAAGGCAAGGGCCTGGCCGTCGGCGCCGGGGCCGTGTCCGGGTTCATGTCGGTGACCGCCGGGGTCTCCGGCCCGGCCATCGCCGCCTATGCGGTGGCCAGCCGTTGGCCCCAGGCGAAGTTCGCGATCTCAGTCCAGCTGTACTTTTTTGTGCTGTCCCTCGCCTCGTTGCTGGCCAAGGGCGGGATGCCGCAATTGCACTGGATCCAGTGGACCGGGTGTCTTGTCGCCATGGTCTGCGGCATCCTGCTGGGCAACTGGTTGGCCCCTAAGATCCCGCATAAGTTCAGTCGCGCCTTCGTAGTGGTCATCGCGTTCATCGGTGCCCTGTCCCTGATGGCCAGTGGAATCATGGAGCTGGCCGCATAGACCCGGCCAGTGGATAGATGGATCCTGCGGCGGGACCAGCTGGCTAGCCGGTTGCCTGTCATACCCATCAACCCTGAGTCTATCGATTCGCGGTTATTCGGATCCAACAGTGGCGGTTCGTGGATCCCCGGTGGCTGGCCTTTGGCCAGGATGTCCGGGACGGTTGGTGCGAGTTCAAGAACAAGGTGAGTCATCGTGTAACTGAAGCACCCCCGAAACCGGCTCCAGCTTCATCGCGGAATTCCCTTCACCGGCTGGGTCCCGGCCGATATCGCGGCACGTCGTGCCAGCGCTATGCCGGATGTGAAGCAGGAACGGCACCTTGGCTTGAGCCGAGGCGGGAGTACATGTACATGTCCCTACGTTGCCCACCGACGTCCTGCCAGCTGCGCAGCAGCCCTTCGCGGGTGTAGCCACAGCGCTCCGCAGCTCGCCAGGAACCTTCGTTCCACGGTTCGACGTAGAGTTCCAGCCGGTGTATTCCGGACAGGTTGAGCCCCCACCGTGAGATGGCATCCAGGGCAACGGAGATAATTCCCTTGTTTCGATGGCGAGGTCCAACCCAGTATCCGATCCTGGCGCGGACTTGTTCGGCGTTTTTCAACCACAGTCCGATGTGGCCCAGTGCTTGATCGGAGCCTGCATCCGCGACAGCGAAGGAATATCCGGATCGCTCCACAAGCCGACGGCGCTGCCCGAGGATGTACTTGCTGATTTCATCGTCAGTACCGTTGCCTGGCACAGTCGTGATCAGAGGTATCAGCGGGTCAAGCGATGCCTCTCGAACCAATCCGGCGTCCTTTGTTTCGAATGGGCGCGGCCGATAGTCCACGGCATCCAAGACAGATTGGTTCAGGGGCTCCATGTACAAAGCCTAACTGGGCAAGGTGGTGGAGATGTCGGGAAGGGGCCATCGGCCGGCGGGCCACCCGAACGTGCCAGGCGCCGGCTGCACCATGAATCCGTCCCGGGGCACTGCGCAGCGAAACGATTCCTTCCTGCCTGGGAGCTAGCCGGTATCCCAGGCCGGCAGGGCCTGGAAATGATCCAGCTCCGCTTGCATCGTGTTGGCTGTGGCCTGCAGGGCCGGCAGGAACCGGTGGATCGGGACCTGGTGGTCCGTGGGGCGCATCAGATCCAGTGCGCAGATGATCCGCTGCTGGTGGTGTACCGGGACGGCGAGTACTTCGACTTCTTCGGGAATACGGTGGGTTGTGTGGGCGAATCCGTCCGACTTGATCTGCGACAATGCCGACTTCAGCCGTGCCGGAGCCGTCGGCTCCTTCGGCTGCGTGTCCGCTTCCACCCGGGAAAGGTAGGTCTCCTGCAACCAGGGCGGGGCATGGGCCAGCAGGGTCTTGCCCATGGCGGTCAGATCCAACCTGAGCCGGCTGCCAACCCGCGTCAGTCTCGGGGTTTCGACCTGCCCGTAACACCGCTCGGAAATCCGCACCTCGTCTCCTTCGCGTAGCCCCAGGGATACCGTATGCCCGGTGACTGCGCAGAGTTCCTCCAGATGAGGCAGGAAAAGCTGGCGCATCGAGGACGTCCCGGTGGATGCCAAAGCGGTTAGCCGGCCGCCCAGATGCAGCCCGCCGTTCTTGTCCCGTTCCAGGGCTCCCCAGTCGATCAATTCGCCGATAATCCGGTGGGTGGTGCTCAACGGGACCTGTGCGTATTCGGCCAGTTCCTGCACCGAAACCGGGGGGTTGAGGGACTCGAAGGCCGACATGATGCCCAGGGCCTTCGAGATGACCGAGCGCCCCGGCTGTGCCGCTTGTCCGACCACAATGCTCCCTCCAATCCGCTTTTCTCCAATCACCATACTATCTTCTGGTCTCCAAGGGGCGGGCCGAAGGCCGAAAATGGCACAATGTACGGGTGGAGGAAGACGTGAGAACACATACCCGACGGTCGCCCGGGGTGGAGCTGGATATCGAGCGCCACGCGCTCTGGACCGGGTTGATCTGCTCGGTGCTGGGCTTAGGCGTGGGACTACTGCTGTTCTCCGGGGAGCAACCGGCGCTCTATGGCGGGCTGTCGGTGGGGTCCGTGGCCGCCGTGGCCGGCGGTACCGCTGCCGCGGGCAGCAGCGCATGGGGTTACAAGTACCTGTTGGTTCGTCGTGAGCCGTGGTTGGCCCGCTTGCCTGTCTGGCGCTGGCTGCTGACCTCCTTTTCGCTGATCCTGGTGCATGCGGCTATCGCGGTGATGGGGCTGAGTGTTTTCTTCCATTTGATGCAACGTTCCTTCCTGGGATTGCGGCTGGACCTCTTTGCCGGGAGCGCACTGGTAGCGGTGGCTACCGGGGTCAGCGCCTATATCGCCATGGAAGCCACTGCCCGGACCACTGCGCAGACCCTGTCCGTGGTGCTGGGCGGGTTCATGGTTGCCGGGATCATGCTCAGCATGCTGGTGGCCGAGGACCCGGTGTGGTGGCAGACCATGTTCTCCACCCTGGGCACCTTCGATAGCGGGGTGTTGTCCTTCTGGACCTTCAACACCACCTTGCTGGTCACCGGCCTGGTGCTGGCCACCTTCAGCGAGTTCCTGCTGCGGGACCTGGTGCAGCTGGCGCGAGCCCATGCCCGTCGGGCCACCGCGCGTGGCCAGAAACGCTCGCGGATCTTCCGGCCGCGCCCACGAGTGGTCCGCGGCTGCCTGCTGGTGGTTGCCGGCGGGGTGATGCTGGCGGCCGTGGTGCCGGTGAATACCCTGGGTGATCTGCATGCCAGCGGTGTCTGGCTCGCCGCAGGGGCGCTGATCATCCTCTTGGGCGGTTCGGTGTTCCTCTTCCCGGGCTTCCCCGTCATCTTCCACCTGCTTTCGCTCAGCGCGCTGGGTGGCATGTGGTTGGCGTTGCTGCTCTGGCTGGAGTGGGACTACTTCAATCTCACCGGTTTCGAATTGGCCGCCGTGGCGATCCTCTTCGGCTGGATCAGCGCCTTCATCCGGACCACCGCGGCCATGCTTGACGTGGTGGAGGAGAAGATGGAAGCCGAGGAACAGGTTGCGGCTGCCAGGCAGGCGCAACGCCAGGCAGAGGGACTCTGATCGATCCCGGAAGCAAGGAGGCAAGGTGGCGTCCGGCCCCTGTCCCCTCTGGGAGTTCGCGCCGTACTCTTTACCGGTGGACAACCTGCACATAGGCTCGACCCATGCCGGTCATGCTCAGAACCATCCAAACGGCCCTGCCGCCCACCGTCCTGCACCAGCCCGAGGTCAGGGATGTCTTCGCGGCGCAACCGGGACTGACCCGGCTGGGACAGCGGCTCATCGCGACCTCCTTCGACTCCGCGGATATCGACACCCGGTACACCGTGGTCGACGAATTCAACACCGCAGCCCCGCGACCCGACGAGCCGGTGTTCTACGATGCGGGACGCAACGAGCTGCTGAGCCCGGGGACCAGGAAACGTAACGAGATCTACGCCCAGCAGGCATCGGCGCTGTTCCTCGAATCGGCGCGCAAGGCCCTGGAAGCCTGCCCCGATCTTGGCCCGGAGGATGTCACCCATCTGGTGACGGTTTCCTGCACCGGGTTCTACAACCCCGGACCGGATTACCAGATCGTGCGGGAACTGGGTCTGCGACCCTCCACCTGGCGCTACCACCTGGGGTTCATGGGGTGCTACGCGGCGTTCCCGGGGCTGCGTGCCGCCGCCGACTTCTGCCGTGCCGATCCGAACGCGGTGGTCCTGGTGGTCTGCGCGGAACTGTGCACCTTGCATGTGCATTCGTCGAACAACCCGGACACGATCATGGGCTCGGCACTCTTCGCCGACGGAGCCGCCGCCGCAGTGGTGACCGGCCGCGACCACGGCGCCCCTGGATTGCGGCTGGACGCCTTCGAAACCACGTTGACCCCGGTGGGGGAGGACTCCATGGCCTGGAACATCGGGGATGAGGGGTTCGAGATGGTATTGGGAACCTATGTCCCGCACATCATCGACGAGCACATCACCGGCGCCCTGGAGCCGCTGCTGGCCCACGACCCGCAGGCCACCAGGAGATTTGCCGACATCCCGTTGTGGGGGATCCATCCCGGGGGCCGGTCCATCCTGGACAGGGTGCAGAAACGTCTCGGACTCAGCGACAGCCAACTGGAACCGGCCCGTCACGTGCTACGCAACTACGGGAACATGTCCAGCGTCACCGTGCTCTTTGTGCTCCAGCGGATCATGGAGCAGAATCTTGCGGGCCTGGCACCGGAAGGAAAACAGGTCTGTTCCATGGCCTTCGGGCCGGGGCTGACCGTCGAAAGCGCGCTGATGACCCTGCTACCCGGGCACGAATCGGAGACATAGTGCGCAGGTGGGACGAGGCCATCGAGGACATGGACAAGCCGGATTGTGATCCGGCGCTGCTGGAGCGCACCTATGCCCAGTTCCCGATGGTCAACCGGCTGTTTTCCGGGTGGCGTGGACTGTACACGGAAAGGATCAGGCCGGTGCTGCCCGGCGACCGCACGGCGCGGATCCTGGATATCGGTTGTGGCGGCGGGGACATCGCCCTGGCGCTGGCCCGGTGGACGGTGCGGGACGGGCTCGATGCCCGCATACTGGGGATCGACCCGGATGAGCGCGCCTGGCAGTACGCCACAGGCCGTGCCGCACGGGCCGCTCTTCCCGAGGGGCGGCTGGAATTCCGCCAGGCGTTCAGCCACGAGCTGCTGGCCGAACCCGGGCGCTACGATGTGGTGATCTCCAACCACCTGATCCACCATCTGTCCCCGCAAGAGCTGGAGGGGTTGTGGCAGGACTCCAGCTCGCTGGCCGGCCGACTGGTGCTGCACTCGGATATCCGCCGCAGCCGCGTGGCATCGGTGCTCTTCGGCACGATCAGCCTGCCGTTGGCCGGGACATCGCTGATCCGTCGCGACGGGCTGATCTCGATCCATCGCAGCTACACCCCGGTGGAACTGGCGCATCGGCTCCCCGCAGGCTGGCGGGTGGAGACCGGTGGCAGGTTCCGGAACCTGGCCGTCTTCGAACCGGCCGCGGAGAAACCATGATCGATGTCCTGGTCGTCGGGGCCGGACCCAGCGGGCTGAGCACGGCGATCCTGCTGATCAAGGGCGGGCTCAGGGTGCGGGTCATCGAGAAGCGCCGCGGTATCAGCGGGCATTCACGGGCCATTGGCATCCACCCGCCGGGCCTTGAGGTGTTGGATGCGGTGGGGATCGGGGAACAGGTCGCTGCCCGGGCAGTGAGGATCCGGGATGGCGTGGGGATCTCCAATGGCAGGGTTGTCGGCCGGATGGACTTCTCGCAGGTCCCCAGCCGGCACCGGTACATCGCCAGCCTGCCGCAGAACGAGACGCTGGCCCTGCTGCGCCACCGGTTGCTGGTGCTGGACCCACGGGCGCTGCAAGAAGACGCCCGATATCTGGGCCACCGGATGGCACCGGATCAGCACACGGTCCAGGTGCGGCTCGAGTCCGGTAGCCCGGCGCGCTCGCCGGAAACCGTCTGTGCGCGCTGGCTGATTGGTGCCGATGGGGCCACATCAGCGGTACGCCACGGGCTGCGGATACCCTTTGCCGGGCGTGAACTGCCTGACCGCTATGTCATGGGGGACTACCCCGACACCACCGATTTCGGCGATACCGCGGCCTTGTTCCTGCACCCGGAGGGGATCATCGAGTCCTTCCCGCTGCCCGGCGGGCTGCGGCGTTGGGTCGCCCGCCAAGGTACCGGTAGCGCAGCCGGGCTGGCAACACTGGTCCGGGAGCGGGCCGGGTACCTTCTGGACGATAGCCAGCTCACCATGTCCGGCGAGTTCGGTACCGCGAACCGGCAGGTGTCCTCCATGGTGCACCGGCGGACGGTGCTCATCGGCGATGCCGCCCATGAGGTGAGCCCGATTGGTGGACAGGGTATGACCCTGGGTTTGCTGGATGCGGCGGAACTGGCCGGAATCCTCAGCACCCCACCGGGGGTGCAGCAACTCCTCTGGCCCGGGTTCGAACGGCGCAGGCTGGCCGCATCACGTCGTGCCGGCCGCCAGGCCCACCTGAATATGGTGTTGGGTCGCCCCCTGCCAAAGTGGGTAGTCCCGGCCCGGGACCTGCTGCTTGGTTCCCTTGCCGGAAGCGCCGGTATCAATTCGGCCGTGGCACGCACTTTCACGATGACCAACGGCCGCCGCCAATGACCCAACCGCAGATGCCTGCACCGCGTGCGGCAACTCACCGCCCATTACCAGTGAATGCATGGAACAATGGAAAAGATGACTTCTATCGACGCCACCCCACTTTCCGCCGCCGAGCGCAAGGTCCTGCGCACCGAGCAGGCCGCAGCCCAGCGTGCCCAGCAGCTGCGCATTTCGCAGTCCCGTGCCAAGGCCGAGGGGCGCACCCAGGTGGTACCCACCGCCGAAGGGTGGAAGCAGGAGATGGGCGCCGACGGACGCCCGGAACTCCAGTTCTCCACCAAGCGCCGGGTCTCCCAACCGCCCACCCACCTTGCCGACCTGTCCCTGGCCGAACGCCAGGCCAAGCTGAAGGAGATGGGGCTGCAGGCGTTCCGTGCCAAGCAGCTGTCGGTGCACTACTTCCAGCACTACACCACCGATCCGGCGAAGATGAGCGATCTGCCCAAGAACGGCCGCGAAGAGCTGGTCGAGGCGATGTTCCCGACGCTGCTGACCGAGGTCAAGCGGCTGACCACCGATGACGGGACGACCGTCAAGTTCCTCTGGCGCCTGTTCGACGGCTCGCTGGTCGAATCCGTGCTGATGCGCTACCCGAACCGCATCACCCTGTGCATCTCCTCGCAATGCGGCTGCGGCATGAACTGCCCGTTCTGCGCCACCGGCCAGGCGGGCCTGACCCGCAACATGTCCACCGCGGAGATCCTGGACCAGATCATCCAGGCCAACCGGGTCATCGCCGAAGGCGGCCTGGGCGGGCAGAAGCACCCGGACGAGCGTGTGGGCAATATCGTGTTCATGGGCATGGGTGAGCCGCTGGCCAACTACAAGCGCGTCATGAACGCCGTGCACCGCATGGTCGCCGACGCCCCCGAGGGCCTGGGCATGAGTGCCCGCGGCATCACCGTCTCCACCGTCGGCCTGGTCCCGGCAATCCGTAAGCTGGCCGACGAGAACGTCCCGGTGACCTTCGCCCTGTCCCTGCACGCCCCCGACGACGAACTGCGTGATGAGCTGATCCCGGTGAACTCGCGGTGGAAGGCTGACGAGGCATTGGATGCCGCCTTCGACTACTACGTGAAGACCGGACGCCGGGTGTCGATCGAGTACGCGCTGATCAAGGACATGAACGACCATGAATGGCGTGCCGAGCTGTTGGCCAGGAAGCTCAATGAGCGCGGCCGGGGCTGGGTGCACGTGAACCCGATCCCGCTCAACCCGGTCCCGGGATCCATCTGGACCCGCAGCGAACCGGACATTACGTCCAAGTTCGTGCGGCGCCTCGATGAGCTGGGGGTACCCACCACGCTGCGTGATACCCGCGGCAAGGAAATCGACGGTGCCTGCGGCCAGCTGGCCGCCGATGGGGATAAATAGAAGACGCTGCAGTTAGACCCCGACCAGTCACGAAAGTAATGCGGAGTGTGACTTGTCCGGATCAATCGTGAGAACCTATCGGGAGTTTGATCTACAGCTGGGAACCCGCCGGAGGACATGAAATTTATGCGCTCGTGTGCGTGTGGAAGTGCCGCTTTGGCCCTAATGGTGAATTATCGCGGACAGCTATTGCTTTCTCGTGCGCGTGGAGCGAATCATAGCTAATGAACACGGGACTAAAAGACCAAATCACGTCAGTATTGACGCGTCGTTAAAGCGTATGCTCAACTCGTGACAAGTAGTAAGTGCTCAGCTGATGCGTGAACCGCTGGAGTCTCGTGGAATGAGCGAGGGTAGCGACTTTCGTACACTTGGCTCCTTACTTGGGTGAACAATCATATCCACCGCGTTGGCTGCCATTTGGTCGAATGGAAGTCTGACGGATGTCAATGGAACCGGCAACATCGAAGCGAGTGGAAGGTCGTTGTAGCCGACCAGTGCTAAGTCTTTACCTACTGTGATGTCCAGCCGGTAGGCCGCACTCATGACGCCTATTGCCAAATTGTCGCTGGCTGCAAAGATTGCGGTAGGACGATTTCCCTGTGAAAGCATGGACGTACCGGTTTCCATTCCATTGGCGATATCGTATCCGGTACTGGCGAACCAATTCTCCTGTAGATCTAGCCCCGCCTCAATCAGGGCATTCTGCGCACCTTTACGTCGCGCGATACCAGTGGAGGTATACGACGGACCTACGATTATCCCAATGTCGCGGTGACCGAGATCAATGAGGTGTCGGACTGCGAGGTAACCTCCCATCTCATCATCGCCAATAGCCGAGGGGCTAATACCATCGGTTCGGAGCACCAGTGCATGAGGCAAGTTTTTGCGCCGAAAAGTCTTGGAAAGCTCGTCGTCGACGCGCGCATTTGCCAGAATGATTCCATCTACATTCTTGTCAAGAAGTGAGTCAACAGCGACTTGCTGCCCGGCCGGGTCGTCGCCCGTGGTGGCCACCATGGCAAAGTATCCTCGACTGGAAGCAGCTTCTTCGATGGACTCGAAAATCAGCCCCATAGCCACATCCCGAAGGCGGGGGACTAAAACTCCCAAGGTGCGGGTTTGCCCTCGGCGCAGGTTCGAAGCGAAAGAATTGCGCCGGTATCCCAACTCGGCAGCAACTTTTCTTACATGCTCAGCAGTTGCCGAACGAGAAGGCGTTCCGCGGTCATCCAGCGCACGGCTGGCCGTAGAGATGCTAACGCCGCTGGCCGCGGCAACATCTCTTAATGTTACCGGGGCGCTCGGTTCGCTCAATTTCATCGTGGTTCTCCTGTTTCAGAGGCTTGGTTAATACTCTAGCCACTAAATATTCTGTGACCCTATTGACAGTCAGCGGTGATCCACGAAACAATGAAAACGTTCCCGCAAACGTTATCAAAGCGGGTCTGAACAATACAGACGGAGGAATACTATGACCATCGATCTACGTGGACTCGTCCCAGCGCCGGTGACACCTTTCAATCGCGATGGAAGTGTCGATGTTGAAGCGATCAATCGACTTGGCGGCTGGCTGGCAAGCATTGACGGTGTCAAAGGCCTAGTCGTCCTGGGTCATGCAGGTGAAGGAACTTTCCTTACCCAGGATGAACAGGCATTGGTCATCCGTAGCTTCCGCGAAGCGGTCAACGACCAGATTCCGATCATCGCCGGAATTACCGGTGAAGGGAATACCGTTGCGGCTCTGGAGGCACAGCGCGCAGTCGAAGCCGGGGCTTCTGCCGGATTGGTGTATCCCTCGCACGGATGGCTGCGCTTCGGCTACCAGGATGGCGCCCCACAAACCCGATACCGGGAAATCTACGAGACCAGTGGCTTGCCGTTGATCCTATTCCAATACCCTGACGTTACTAAGGCAACGTACAATCTGGAAACTCAGCTGGAGATCGCGGGCCAGGAAGGCGTCTTTGCGACCAAGAACGGCGTGCGCAACATGAAACGGTGGGACACTGAGATTCCAGTGCTCCGCAAGACCTACCCTGATCTGCAGATTCTCACTTGCCACGATGAGTACCTGCTGCACACCATGTTCGACGTTGACGGGGCCCTCGTTGGATACGGTGGGTTGGCTCCGGAACCGTTGATCGAGCTGATCGATGCAGGCAAGGCGAAAGACTACGAAGCAGCCCGGGCCATCCATGACCGTTTACTGCCCGTGACGAAGAACGTTTACCACCGCGGCTCGCATATGGAAGGCACCGTGGCGCTCAAGCAAGGTCTGGTCGCCAGAGGCATTCTCGATCATGCCACCGTACGCCCTCCTCTGCTTCCGCTGGCTGAAGGTGCGGATAAGGAAATCGCCCATGCGCTTCAGTCCGCTAACCTCGGAAATGTTGCTGCCAACGTTTAGCAGATATAAGGCACGTTGGGTAGCCGTATTCGGCTGCCCAACGTGTCTTACCTTTAGAAACCGGATTTAAGGCCGTTCCAGATAGATTGAAGTCCAAAAGGAGGCCCTCCCGTGGCCAAGCCGAACAATACCCATACCGCGCTGGGGACTAACAACGTGTTTTCGCAAGAGCAATATAGTGCAGGACCTTCGAGGAAGAAACGCACATTCCTAGGCTATCTGGCCCTTATGGGGCCCGCCTTCGTAGTCGGGGCATGGCAGTTCGGCCCAGGTAACTTGACTACAGCGGTGCAGGCAGGCGGTCAATTCAGTTATTCCTTGGTCTGGGTCATAGTTATATCGACAATACTGATGATCTTCTTTGCGGATATGAGTGTCCGACTGGGAATATGCTCTCCAGTGTCCCTGATCTCCTCAATCAAGGACCATTTGGGCAACTGGGTGGGTAGGCTCGCAGGGTTTGGAGTCTTCGGCATTACGCTCATGTTCTCAGTCGGTAACGCGGTTGGATCCGGATTAGGCCTCTCCATGGTTTTCGGTGGTTCTCCGGCTGTCTGGACCGTAGTGTGCACACTGGCAGTGGGTGCTGTGGTGGTGTTCAAGAATGTCTACGGAATCGTCGAACGCGCCCTATTGGTGATCGTCCTGCTGATGGGTGCATCGTTTATTGCGAGTGCTATTGTTGCCCAACCCGACTGGTATCTGGCGATGGAGGGTCTGGTTCCGCAGTTGCCTCCTGGAAGTGAGATCCTTGTTGTTGCGCTCGTGGGCACGAACTTCTCCATCAATGCTGCCTTCTACACCTCATACGGTATTAAGGAGAACCAGCGAACCAAAGAAGACTACCGGGACATTACTCTGGTAGATACGATTCCAGGAATCGTCGCACCAGGGATTATGACCGGATTGGTGATTATGGTTGCCGCCGCCGTATTAGGAAAGACCGGCGCAGAAGCAGGAACAATCAACGCATTGGCTTCTGTGTTCGAACCGCTGGCAGGTCCGATAGGGAGCATCGTATTCGCACTAGGGCTGTCCTGTGCGGCGTTCTCTTCGATGATCGCCAACGCGACTGCAGGTGGAACAATGATCTCAGATGCGCTCGGTCGTGGATCTGGCGCCAGCTCGGTGATGGCCAAGACCTTTTTCGCAGTAATCCTCACTTTCGGGGTCATCGTCACGTTGGTTTTCCAAGGTTCGCCGGTGGTGCTGATTGTTGTGGCTCAATCGCTTACTGTGCTGATTGCTCCGCTGCTTGGCTTTCTGATCTTCATCATGGCCAATCGGAGGTCCTTGATGGGGTCCTTGCGTAACAGGTGGTGGCATAACACCTTCGGAATTATCGGGTTGCTGGCGATTCTGGCACTGTCCATGCGACTCATGTGGACTTTCGTCGCATGACTCAACCCTTCAGTCACCTTGCTCGCGATAGGAACCGACAAGCAGAGTGTTGAACATGACGGGCCTGGTAACCATGGCCCGGCATGTTCTTTGCATGTGGATATTGGATGTCGTGAAGATAAACATGGTTCTGGACCTTGTAATTGAACGTTCTGGAATTCCAAATCATGAGGCTTGAGTTCATCAGTATCCACCACGCGTGGGGATAGCGACCGACAAATTGAACGCTGCCGCACAATGCTAGAGCAGTCGCTTCCTTGCTGCCGTCGAGAATGCAGGGCCCATGTGCCGAGAGTCGAACCCTGCCCGAGGTGTGGCATCAAGCGTGTGTGCTGGAAATACATTCTGCATCATGCCAGGGATAGACTCGAAGTATGGCCGTTTCAGACCCACTTTTCCTTGACAAAGCCAATCCGGAACTCTGGAAATCCCTTGGCGTATTCTCCGACCAGCTGGCGGTGTCCTACCGAAGCGCCGGGATCAGTGACCGGCTGGCCGAGCTGGTGAACCTCCGGGTTTCACAGATCAACGGTTGCTCGTACTGCCTGGACCTGCATATCCGCAGGGCGTTGGAGGCCGGCGAAACCATGCAGCGGATTTCCCTTCTGGGGCTCTGGGAAGACGTGGATCTCTTCGACGAGACCGAGCGGGCCGCGCTGGCCATCGCCGAAGCCGCCACCGAGCTGCCGTGCTACGAGGAACGGGTAGCGGCTTTGTCCAGTGCCCGCCTGGTTCTGGGTGAAGAACAGTTCTCCGTGATCCAGTGGTTGGCGATTTCCATGAACGCGTTCAACCGCATCTCGATCCTGTCACGCCACCCGGTCCGTCCGCGCGAATTCGTGGCGGTGAAGAAATGAAGGTGGCACGCCGGGCCCAGGTTCCCGGGTTCGAGGTCATGACCATCGTCGAGCAGGTCTCCGCCATGCGCGCCGAGGGGCAGGATGTCATTTCGTTGTGTGTGGGTGAACCCGGTGGTGGGGCACCACGGGCCGTCAACGAGTTGGCGGCGACGCTGCATGCCCAAGGCACCGAATTCGGTTACACCCCTACCCGTGGCCTGACCTCGACCAGGCTGGCCTTGGCGGGTCACTACCAGCACCGCTACGGGGTGACCCCCAAGGTCGAGAACATCGTGATGACCACGGGTTCCTCCGGTGCCTTCCAGTTGGCCTTCCTGGCCGCCTTCGACACCGGGGATGTGGTGGCCCTGGCCCGCCCCGGTTATCCGGCATACGCCAATATCCTGGGGGCACTCGGGCTGCAGGTGGTCGACCTGCCCACCGGGGCGGCCGAACGATTCCAACCCACCATCGAGCTGCTGGAAAGGGCCAGGGAAGAACACGGCCGGCTGGACGGGCTGGTGATCGCATCCCCGAACAACCCCACCGGCACCATGCTTTCCGAAGAAGAACTGCGTACACTGGCCAACTGGTGCGACGCCAACGGGGTCCGCTTGATCAGCGACGAAATCTACCACGGCATTGAGTTCGACGACTCCCGCCGGGCGGCGACCGCCGTCAAGTATTCTTCCAGCGCCATCGTGGTTTCGTCCTTCTCCAAGTACTGGGGAATGACCGGATGGCGGTTGGGCTGGATGCTGGTGCCCGACGACCTGGTTGATGCCGTGGACGCCTTGGCCTCCAATCTGGCGCTGTGCGCCCCGGCAACGGCACAGCAGGCAGTCCTGGCCGCCTTCGATGAGTCCAGCTACACTGAGGCCCGATCCAGGGTTGGTGAGTTTTCGCGGACCCGGGAACTGGTCCTGGGCTCGTTGGACAAGCTGGGGATCTGCGAGGCCGCCCCGGCTGACGGTGCGTTCTACCTCTACGGGCGATTGGCCGATTCGTTGCTGCAGCGTTTCGGATCGGCCAGCGGGTACTGCACCCAGGTTTTGGCCGAAGCAGGGGTTGCCCTGACCCCGGGCGGTGACTTCGACCCCTTCGAAGGTCACCATTTCATCCGGCTGTCCTTCGCTGCCGGATACGATCGGGTTGCCGAAGCCCTGGACCGTGTCGAGGCATTCCTGGGTACGCACCTGCCCTGAACGGCTTTTCCACAACCGGACGATGTTGACGGATCCGGCCACGATCCTGGGGCGATGCTGGGGGTATCACGAAACCAGCATCACCCTAGGAGCCCGGACATGACGGACCTGCCCACACCGGTTGACCATGAATGCCTGATTTGTTTTCTCTACCGGGTTGGCTCCGACCACCCGTGCAAGCAATCCCTTCGTTTCCTGAAGCACTACAGGGATCTCGTGGCGCCACGGGCCACGGCCCTGGAACGCAAGGTGCAGCTGCTTGGGGGATACTGCGATTGCGAGGTGCTCATGAACGCGGTGCGCCCCGCAAGCGCGGAAACCGCCAGGCTACTTGATGCCGGGAAGGATATCGTCTGCCACGGAGTACGCCGCGGCAGCATACAACCCTGTGACCAGTGGTTGATGCGCCGCGGCGTCCAATGGGGTGGCGGGCAGTTCCGCCGAAAAAGTGCCTAGTTGTTGCTGTTCTTGGAGGAATCCGCGCTTTCGGCGGCCAGCTTCGCCTTCTTCTTCGATTCCAGGTGTGCCTTGCCTAGTTCAAAGATGATCGGCAGGATCGAAATGAAGACGATCAAGATGAAGATGATGTCGATGTTTTCGGCGATCCAGGTGAACTGTCCCAGCCAATAGCCCAGTAGGGTCACGCCCACGCCCCACAACAGTGCGCCGATGAGGTTGAAGGCGACGAAGGTGGAGTGCTTCATCTTCGCGACGCCGGCGATCACCGGGACGAAGGTACGCACGATTGGAACGAAACGGGCCAGGATCACCGCACGGCCACCGTACTTCTCAAAGAACTCGTGGGCCCGCTCGACGTTCTTCTGGGAGAAGAACCGCGAATCGGGACGTTTGAAGATCGCCGGACCGGATTTCTTGCCGATGATGTACCCGGTCTGGTCACCTGCGAAAGCGCAAACGAAAATGCAGGCCGCAAAGAGCCAGAGTGGAATCTGCAGGACACCGGTGGCAATGAACATGCCGACGGTGAAGAGCATCGAGTCGCCCGGCAGGAAGAAGCCGACCAGCAAGCCGGTCTCGACAAAGACGATGCCGCAGACCAGGGCCAGAACCCAGGGGCCCAGGGCCTCATTGGACAGGAACACCGTCGGGTCCAGCCAGTCCGGAAGGAACGCTGCACCGGCCGGCAAGACGCCGGCTTCGGTCATGAACGAAGAAAAGGATGAAAGATCAGGCACGATATGAAGATTACGGGATTTTGCTGTGAGTTTCCCGGCTGGTTGACCGATCTCACGGGCCTGGGTACCAGGAGAGAAGCACGTTTCCCCAATTGACCGGTGGGATCGGGTGGCGCGAAACCGCATACCGGGGATCCTTCGTTGTCGGCGAGGTCACACACTGAAGGAACTGGAAACAACAGGTGGTTGCTTTGTGCAACTTAAAACCAGTAATTGGATTGACCGGGGGGCGACCCCGCACCATTGTCGCCGGATGGCACCCATGACAATCATCATGGTTAGCCCATGACTTTCGACTCTTCGCAAGTCGTCCCGGTGCGAGCAGACTGGTTGATATGGAAACGCTAACAAGAACCGAAGCGGTGACGCTTCGCGGGCTGAAGAAGACATTCGCCACCGGTTCGCGCAAGGTGGAGGCGGTCAAGGGCATCGACCTGCAGATCACCACCGGACAGATCGTCGCCCTGCTCGGACCCAACGGTGCTGGCAAGACCACGACCGTGGACATGATCCTCGGGTTGACCATACCCAGCGCGGGTTCGGCCCATGTCCTGGGCCTGGAGCCACGCAAGGCCGTGCTCGGCGGACGGGTTTCCGCGGTATTGCAAACCGGCGGCTTGTTGCGGGATATGACGGTACGGGAGACCATCACCGCCATTGCCTCGATGCACCTGGTTCCGGAGCGGATCGATGAGGTGATGGAGAGGACCGGGCTGACCCGGATCGCCAAGCGCCGGGTGGGCAAGTGCTCGGGTGGCGAGCAGCAGCGCATCAAGTTCGCCCTGGCTTTGTTGCCTGATCCCGATGTGTTGATCCTGGATGAACCCACCGCCGGGATGGATGTGATGGCCCGCCGGGATTTCTGGGAAACCATGAAACTCGAAGCCGTCGACGGTCGAACCATCATTTTCGCCACCCACTACCTTGAAGAGGCGCAGAACTTCGCCGAACGCACCGTATTGATGAGCCAAGGCAAGGTGGTTGCCGACGGGGCCACCACGCAACTACGCCAGATGATTTCGGGGCGCAAGGTCGCGGCCACCATGCCGAATGCCACCGCGATCCAACGCGTGCTTTCTGATTCCGACCAGGTGAGTATCGAGGAGCAAAACGACTTGCGGGTCAGCTTCCGGTGCCAGGACTCGGACGGACTCGCCCGACTGCTGCTCACCGAACTGGGTGCCTATGACCTGGAGATCTCGGCCCCGAGCCTCGAAGACGCCTTCATTCACCTCACGGAGGATGCATCATGAATGCCACCTATGTCCGCATCGAATTCACCAGGCACCTGCGCGACGGGTACAACCTGATCTTTTCGCTGCTGATGCCCAGCGCCATGTATGTGCTCTTTGGCAATATCCCTTCCTACACCGACCAGGAACTGGGCTTCGGCAACGTGAAGTTCTATGTGATGGTCTCCATGGCCGCCTACGGTGCTGCGGTGTCCACCGTGGCCATCGCCGGCACGGTGGCAACCGAGACCATGCAGGGCTGGGGCCGGCAGATCGCCCTGACCCGGATGCCCCCGGCCACCTTCGTCTCCTCCAAGATGTTCGTGGCCACCACGGTGGCCGCGATCTCCTCGGCCCTGGTCTTCGCCCTGGGCGCGGCCACCGGGGCGTATGTGACACAGAACTGGATCTGGGTGGCCAGCTACCTGATCACCATCGGTGGTTCGCTGATCTTCGCCTGCTACGGCATCGGGGTGGGCATGGTCTTCAAATCAGAATCGGCGCTCGGACTGGCTGCCGGGCTGATGGTGTTCTTCGCCTTCTTCGGCAACGTGTTCATGCCGTTGGAGGGCATGATGCTCGATATTGCCCGGTTCACGCCGATGTTCGGCTATGTCGCGCTGATCCGGTACCTGCAATTGCGCGATGTTCCGCCCGAAACGGGGTTCGCGGTGGACCCGATCTGGATGCCGGTGACTAATCTGGTGGCATGGGCCGTGATCTTCGCGGTCTTCGCGGTAATCGCCACACGGAAGGCACGGGCGCGGCAGTGACCGAAGACGGCAAGGTACAAACCGAGGTAGACGAGTTCTGGAACCGGTTCGGTTGGTGGGTTTCCGGGGTCTGGATCCTTTTTTTGATCTTCCCCATCCTCGAACTGGTCCAGGGCGAACACCCCATGGCGATCCGGGTGATCGGCCTGGGGTTGGTCGTCGTTTACGCCGCATCCTACCTGCGCGGTTACGCGAGGTTCTCATGGACCGTGGGGTTCGGCGGTAGCACCCAACGGGAAGCGCTGGTCTATTTCGGGATCATGGCCGTGATCCTGTTGCTCGGTATCCCGGTGCTCGAAGCCGGTGCGCTGGGACTGATGCCGTTCATCTCCTCCTATTCCGCGTTCCTGCTGACCCGCCGGATTATGGTTGCCACCTATGCGGTGGTCACGCTGTTGTGCTTTGCGCTGCCGCTGCTCTACGGGGTATTCCTGCCGATGTTGTTCTTGATCGGGCTGAACCTGGTGCTGATGGTGGTCTACTTCGTGACGATCTCGGCCATCGAGCGGTCGGTGGCGGCGGAACAGCTCAAGACGGACTACCTGGTGGTCAGCGAGCAGGAACGGATGGCCCGCGACGTGCACGACGGGGTGGGGCATTCGCTGACCGCGCTGAACCTGAAGGCGCAGCTGGCCTTGCGGCTGCTGGACGAGGGCGACTACGCCAGGGCGCGGGCAGAGGTGGAGCAGCTCTCCGCACTGGCGGTGACCGCCCTGGATTCGGTGCGCACCACGGTGCACGGAATGACCAGGCATGATCTGGCCGGGGAACTACGGGAACTATCCGCGGTCTGTGCCGATAGCGGTATCAGTTTCACCGTGGTGGGGCAGGCCGAAGCGATCCCGCCGGCGTTGCGCTCGCATGTGGCCTGGATCGTACGCGAGGCGATGACCAATGTGCTGCGCCATGCCCATGCCTCGGGGGTGTGGGTGTCGCTGGGGGCCACCGCGATCAGCATCGACGACGACGGGGACGGGATCCAGGACGGCACCGAGGGCCATGGGATCCGCGGGATGCGCGAACGTGCCCGGCTTTTCGGGGCCAGCTGTACAGTGGGACCATCACGGCTGGGCGGAACCAGCGTTTCCATCGACTTCTCACGGACAGGGGCCGCCGGATGATCAGGGTGTTGATCGCCGATGACCAGCATCTGGTGCGCGGTGCACTGGCGGCCTTGTTGAACATGGAACCGGATATCGAGGTGGTCGCCGAATGCTCCGATGGCGATGAGGTAGCCCAAGCGGTGGCCGAGAACCGGGTGCAGGTGGCACTGCTCGACGTGCAGATGCCCCGGCAGGACGGCTTGCTCACCGCGCAGCAATTGCGGGTTTCGCACCCCGAGGTCAAGATCCTGATTGTCACCACCTTCGACCGGCCGGGGTACTTCCGCCAGGCCTTCGATGTGGGTGCCCACGGATTCCTGGTCAAGGACGCCTCACCCGTTGAATTGGCCCAGGCCGTCCGGCGGGTGCATTCCGGGGGCAAGGTCATCGACCCGGCACTGGCCATGATGAGCGTGGAAGCAGCCGTGAACCCGCTGACCGACAGGGAACGCGAGGTGCTGTCACTGGCCGCTTCGGGTAGCCCGGTCTCCTCGATCGCCACCCGTATCCACCTGTCGGTGGGCACCGTGCGCAACCACCTGTCCAACGCCATCGGCAAGACCAACGCCTCGAACCGGATCGAGGCGGCGCGGATCGCCCAGGAGCGGGGGTGGATCTAACCGGCACCCGCGAGCCGGTCGCGGACGGGTTCGGCGCCTGAGATCTCCACCGGCGCACCGAGAAGTCCGGCCAGCGAATCGCGCCTGTGCCCGAAGCGTTCGACATCCATCCGGTAGCGGTTGACCGTGACCGGGGCACCCTCACGGACATCCCGGAACCGGCCGTCCGGCAGATAGCCGGTTTTGATCGATACGGCATTCGATGCGTGGTTGTCGGCAAAGGCCGTGGAACGGACTTCCCGGGCATGGAGTCCGTCAAAAAGCAGATGCAGCATCAAGGCGCGCATCCGGGTGCCCAGCCCGCGGCCCTGCTGGGCGCGGCCCAGCCAGGAACCGGTTTCCACCGAGCGCAGGATTGCCCAGTTGTCTCCCGATGCCGCCTGGACGCCCACGGGTACCCCGTCGAGCAGCACCGCCATCTCCAATACCAGTTTTCCAGGGCCCACCTGGGAGCGTACGGCCCACTGGTATTCCAGGACATTGCGCGCCACCTGGTCCTTGGTGCCACGGCTCCAGGGAACGGTGAAGGGCATCTGCCCCGGTGCGTGGATCCCCTCTGCTGCCAGCTCGGCCAGTTCGGCCAGCAGCCGGTCATTGATCCAGCGTAGTTCCAGTGGACCGCTACGGGCCCTCAGTCCTGCCGCGGGCCACAGGCCGATGAGTTTGTCGGTGTGCTCCATGGCGGCATATTGCCATGGAAGATCACCGGGTGGCAAAGTGGGCGATCAGCCCGATGACCCAGATCGAGGTGGCGAGCAGGACACAGCCGAATTCGACGATGATCCCCAGACCCATGGCCTTCAGGGCGGCCCATGACGAGGCCAGTGCTCCGCCGACCTCACGCCGCCGGGAGGCCTCCCCGGCGAACAACCCCACAGCGAATCCGATGAACAGGCCGATGACCGGGACCAGGAAGGCCCCGATGATGGCCCCGAGCAGGGCCCAGAGGATCGAACCTCGGGGTATTTCGTGTTGTTTCAGTTTCCGCCCGGTTAACACGGCGGACGCCGACCAGCCCAGGGCCGCGATCAGCATGCCCAACCCGGCAGCCCACCAGGACGCACCCGAGCCCAGCAGCCAACCCCATCCCAGCAGCGTGAGGATGGTCAGCAGGGAGCCGGGAAGCACCGGGAAGATCGTGCCCAGCGCCGAGACGACCAGCAGCAGCCCGGCGATGATCGTGTAAATAATCTCTGTGTCCACGCCTTTAGTGTGTCATGTGGCAGCGGCTCAGCCGTCGTGGACTGCGTGGAGGATGCCGATGCCGCGCAGGATCGCCTCGAACTGGGCGTCCTGGTCCGCATCGGAGCGGGAGGCGATCCGGGGGAATTGCTCCAGCGTGGAGGAACCGCGGATCTCATCGGTGCCAGCCGTCCAGCCCTCGGAGACCAGCATGGTGCTGCCGTAGAACCATCCGACGATCAGGTCATGGGCATCGCGCGGATCAACCAGCCCGGATTCGGTCAGTTCCATGATCGTCTCGCTCAGGGTGAAGGAATGCTCACCCAGCACCGGTTGGGTGTGCAGCAGCGCGACGGTGCCCGGCACCCGGGCCATGGCCGCGGCGCGATGCGCCAATTCCAGCAGGGCGCAGTGCCTGCAATCGTAGTCCAGCAGCTGGCGGGGGTTCAGCAGCCCCAGGCGCTGGTCGGCCAGGTCATGCCAGATCGCCTGCAACGAGGGGAAATAGGTGTAGATCGCATTGGTGGCCACCCCGACCTCGGTGGCCACAGCGCGCAGGGACACCTCGCTGACCTGCCCGCGGGCGACCAGCAGGTTGTTGGCCGCGAGCAGGATCCCGGCCTTGGTGATGTCCCCTCGCGGACCACGTCGTTGCATGTTCATCTGCCCATTCTCGCCCACGGGGGTGACCTTCCCCCAAATAGTTTGTACACTGTACAGACTGGTAGTGCAATCACGAGGAGTCCGTCATGACTGACCAGCGTCCGAAGTCTTCCGCCGACATCCAGCCCCGTCCGGCGGCAACCGCCACCGGAGGGTCGAGCGCATTCCTGTTCCTGCTCATCGCCACCGGGTTGTGCTTCGCGGTGGCCTCCCCGGCGATCTTTGGTGCCGTATCCGAGGAATTCGTGGGGCTGATCGTTCCGGCCGCGCAGCTGACACCCTTCGCCGCAGCGGTGGCCCTCTTCCTTCTCCTGCGGCCCGGACGGTTCGGCCAGGTATTCGCCCTACGCTGGGGCGGATCCTGGCGTGCCATCGGGCTGGGGCTGGCCACAGTGGTGCTGATTGGCCTGATCCAGCTGGGAGCGGGGCTGGCATTCGGCGGGTACGCGCCGAACCCCACCGATGCGGTGCTTCTCGCGGCAGTGGCCGTTCCGGTGTTCCTGGTCCTGCAGTCGGTCTTCGCCATCGGCGAGGAATTCGGGTGGCGGGGCTGGCTGGTCAGCCACCTGCAGGAGCGCCCCTTCTGGCAGATCGCCGTGGTTTCCGCGGTGTTCTGGATGCTCTGGCATGTCCCGGCCCTGCCGCTGATCATGGCCGATGACTGGCAGGTCGCGGCCGCCTACCTGCTGGCGATCGGTTCCTGGGCGCCGTTCATGGTCGCCTTGCGGCTGTACTCCGGCTCGGTCTGGCCTGCGGTGATCATCCATGGGGCGCTGAACAGCGTGCGGGTGTTCTTCACCCAGTCCATCGCCTCCGGAAGCGGTGTGGCCTGGGTGGTGGAGATCCTCGGTTGGGTCCTGTGGATCGCCGCCGCCTGGTGGTTGATGTCCCGGGCGCGGAAAGTGGGCATCCATCCATCCGGGATGGCACGCTGGGCCCAGGGGAACTGACCGGGCGCATGTGCCTGCAGCTCATCGACGCCATGGGCGAGGTGCACTTCGAGACCGAGCCCAACGGGGAACAGGTCAACCACTTCGACGTGTTGGTAAAGGTAAACTGCTTTGGCGGTGCCTGGCAACCGGTCTCCACTTCGCAGTTCTCCATCCAGCACACCAAACAGGCCATCAGCGGGAACACGGACTGGGATGAGCTGTGGCGGCTGAATGCCTCCGCTGCGGATCTGGCCCAGCGGCGGGCCGCGGGGTGGATCCGGGCTATGTGCTTGCCACCGGACTGTGCCTGGCCACCAGTTCGCGCTTGAGGATCTTCCCGCTGGGACCCAGCGGGAACTCGCGGACGATCTCGATATGCCGCGGGTACTTGTAGGCGGCCACCTGTTCGCTGATCCATTGGCCGATGGCTTCGGCGTCCAGGGCCGATCCGGTTTCCAGGGTCACCGACGCGGCGACTTCCTGCCCGTGGGTTTCATGCGGCACACCGTAGACGGCGGCATTGGAGATCTCCGGGTGGCTGACCAGCACTTCCTCGACCTCGCGCGGGTACACATTGTAGCCGTTGCGTAGGATCATGTCCTTGGTGCGGTCCATGATCCTCAGGTAGTCCTCGTCGTCCTTGGTGCCCAGGTCCCCGGTGCGGAACCAGCCATCCACCACGGCCTGTGCGGTCGCCTCGGGGCGGTCCAGGTAACCGGAAAACAGGTTGTGCCCGCGGATCACCAGTTCGCCCAGTTCTCCGCGTGGCAGCAGCTCGATCCGGTCGGGAATAGCGGGGTCGGCGATTTCCACGTCGATACCCCACATCGGCGTTCCGATGGTGCCCGGCCGCGGGGTGCGGCCCAGGTGGTTGAAGGTGGCGGCCGGCGATGTTTCGGTTAACCCGTACGCCTCGTGGATCCGCGCATCGAAGCGGGCCTCGAAGGCGGTGAGCACCGCCACCGGCAGCGATGCGCCCCCGGAGACGGCATAGCGTAAACGGGTCGGGCGTTCGGAACGGTTCTTCCCGGCCTCCAGCAGGGCCACGTACATGGTGGGCACACCGAAGAACAGGTCGATGTCCCCGTCGAGCACCAGGTCCAGTGCGGCCTGCGCGGTGAACTTCGGCAACAGCATCAGCTCGGCCCCGGCCCGCAGCCCGGTGTTGAGCACCGCGGTCTGGCCGAAGGTGTGGAACAGTGGCAGTCCGCCGAACACCCGGTCACCCACCCGCATGTCGATGGTGTCCAGCAGCAGCGTAGTGGTCTGCTCGATCAACGCCAGGTGGGTGCCCAGCGCGCCCTTGGGCTTTCCGGTGGTTCCCGAGGTGTACAGGATCGTGGCGATGTTCTCCGGGCGCTGCGGCACATAGCTGGTGATGGGATTGGCCGCCGCGGCCCGGTCCTCCAGCCGGTCGGTGCCCAAATCCACCGGCGCCAGCACGCTGAGCACCCCGACGCCCGAAGCCTGCGCCCCGGCGGCGCCTTCGGCCAGCAGGGGAGCGGCGCAGACCAGCAGGCGGGCGCCGGAATCCTCCAGTACGTAGGAAATCTCCTGGCGTTTGAGCAGCGCATGGATTGGCACGACGACGGCGCCCAGGGAGAGTACCGCGTAGTAGACCCGGGCGAAGTCGGTGACATTGGGGATCAGCACCGCCACCCTGTCGCCTTCCCCTATCCCCGCGTCACGCAAGGCCCCGGCGTAGGAACGGGTCTGTTCCCAGAGTTCGGCGTACGTGGTGCTGGCACCGGCCATGGTGATGGCCTTGCGCTCGCCGTGACGGACGGCGGATTCGGCGAGGATCGCCGCCACGGACATGGTCAGGTTGGAGGCTGGTAGGGACATCGAAACTCCTGGGACTTGGGCACTTGTGCTGCAGGTCACAGCACTACTCCATAGTAATGGAACTGAGTCTCAAATCAAGGGATGCAATGCCACTTTCTGCCTACTCCCTGCCCGGCGCTCCCACGGCGATGGTGGCACCCAGCCGGACCGGTTCGGCCGGACGGTGCTGCCCACGCTCGGGGACATAGGCCAGATCCGGGTCCGAGACCTGCGGGGCGTTGACGAAGGAACGGAAACGCTTGAGCTTCTCCGGATCGTTCAGCGTCGCGGCCCATTCGTCCTGGTAGCCAGCCACGTGGGTTTCCATGGCCTCTTCCAATTCCGCGCCCAGGCCCAGGGAATCGTCCACCACCACCGAACGGACCATGTCCAGCCCGCCGTCCAGGTCCTGCATCCAGTGCGCGGTGCGCTGCAGCCGGTCGGCGGTGCGGATGTAGTACATCAGGTAGCGGTCGATGTAGCGGAAGAGGGTCCGGTCATCCAGGCCCCCGGCGAGCAGCTGGCCGTGGGCCGGGTTCGCCCCGCCGTTGCCGCCCACGTACAGGTTCCAGCCCTCGGCGGTGGCGATCACGCCCACGTCCTTGGCCCGGGCCTCGGCGCACTCGCGGGCACAGCCCGAGACGCCCATCTTGAACTTGTGCGGGGCGCGCAGCCCGCGGTAGCGCAACTCCATCTCGATGCCCAGGGCCACCGAATCCAGCATCCCGTAGCGGCACCAGCTGGAGCCCACACAGGTTTTCACATTGCGCAGCGACTTGCCGTAGGCCTGGCCGGATTCGAAGCCGGCATCCACCAGCTCGCGCCAGATCTCCGGCAACTGTTCCAGCCGGGCGCCGAACATGTCGATGCGAAGACCACCGGTGAGTTTGGTGTACAGCCCGTACTTCTTGGCGACCTGGGCAAGCACCGCGAGCTTGTCCGGGGTGATCTCCCCACCCGGGATGCGCGGGACCACCGAGTAGGTGCCGTCCTTCTGCATGTTCGCCATGACCCGGTCATTGGTGTCCTGGGCGCCGGCCAGGCCCGCGTCCATCGGGTGCACATTGGTTTGCGAGGCCAGGATCGAGGCGATCGCCGGCTTACAGATATCGCAGCCGGCCCCGGTGCCGAAGCGCTCCATGATCTGCGGGTAGGTGCCCAACCCGGCCAGCCGGACGGCCTCGAACAGCTCCGCACGGGAGAAGGCGAAATGCTCGCACATGGCCGTGGAGACCTCGGCGCCGTTCTTGAGCATTTCCGCTTCCATGAGCTTCTTGAGCATCGGCACACAGGAGCCGCACTGGGTTCCGGCGCGGGTGCAGGACTTCAGCTCGGAGAGCTTGGTGACCGGCTGCTGGCCCTCGCAGCTGCCGCAGCCACCCACCGCGTCGCGGATCGCCCCGGCCGCGACATTGTTGCACGAACACAGCACCGCGTCATCGGGCAGTTCCCCCTCGGGGAGCTCGCCGCCCAGGGCACTGAGGTAGGCGCCGGGTTCACCGGGCAGTTCGCGGCCCAGCAGCGGGCGCAGCATCTGGTACGGGCTGGCGTCCCCGACGAAGATGCCACCGAGCAGTTGCTTGGCGTCCTCGGAGACCACCACCTTCTGGTAGAGGCCGCGCGGGGCGTCGGCGTAGACGACCTCCAGTGCGCCGGCGGTGCGGGCGAAGGCGTCGCCGAAGCTGGCCACATCCACCCCGGAGAGCTTGAGCTTGGTGGCGGTGTCGAACCCGGTGAATTCGGCATTCCCGCCCACCAGGTTCTCGGCGAGCACCTCGGCCATGGCGTTGGCCGGGGCCACCAGGCCGATGCACATCCCGCCGAAGTTCGCCACCTCGCCGATGGCCCAGACGTTCTCGATGTCGGTAGCGCACTGCGCGTTGATCACGATGCCGCCGCGCGGCCCCATCCCGAAGCGGGTGGCCCCGCTATCGGCCGTATCCAGCTGTTCGTTGTACCGCCGGGCGATCTCATCGCGGGGGCGCACCCCGATGGAGACCACCACCATGTCGGCGTCGATGTGGCGCTCGTCGGCCATCAGCACCCCGGTCACCCCCGAGGCGTCGGTGACGATTTCCTTGGGGAAGACCCCGCCGTGCACGGTGAAGCCCTTCTGCGCGATGAGCCGGCCCAGCGCCTGCCCGGCGCCTTCATCGAGCTGGGTGCCCATCAGCCAGTTGCCGCCGTCGATGATGACCGCCTCGGCGCCCAGGGCCTGGGCCCCGGCGGCGGCCTCGAGTCCCAGCAACCCGCCGCCGATGGTGGCTACCCGCGGGGCACGGCCCAGGGTGGCGGCCAGGGTCTTCACCGACTCGGCGATGCCCCACACATCCTCCAGGGTGCGGTACACGTGGGTGTGCTCGGCACCGGGAATCGGCAGGGTGGCGGCGTTCGAACCGGTGGCCAGCACCAGCTCGTCGTAGCCGAAGCTGCGCCCGTCGGCGGTGGTCACGGTGTGGCCCAGGCTGTCCAGGTCGGTGACCTTCGCCCCGGTCACCAGGGTGACGTGCTCTTCTTCCCACAATGCCTTGTCACCCAGGGTCAGATCGACCCCGGGGCTGGTCAGCGCCTGGGAGAGGGCGACCCTGTCGTAGGGCAGGTGGGGCTCCTCGGTGAGTACGGTGATGTGCAGGTCGTCCGGTTCGCGGCCGGCGAGCGCCTCGGTGAACCGGTGTGCTGCGGGGCCGCCTCCGACGACGACTATCTGGCGTGGTCCGTGGGAGTGTTCCATGCTTGAACTCGACTTTCGCTCGGAAACCAAGGGATGGGTTGCTCCCAGCCTAGGGAACGGATTTTGCCCTCGAATTTCCCGAATGTTTCGGGCACGGCAATTTTCTCCACCACGGCGGAAAAGGCCGGTGAGATCGGCGAAAGAACCCCGACTCATTGGCCGGGACGCACCGCGCTCCCGGTGTCGGCGGCAGCATGAAAACCCGGGGAATGCTGCGGGATATTCGATCTCTTCCGCCCTTTTCTGCGGGTTAGAGACGCTTTACCGCAAGGCAACAGGGTAACGCCACAGGTGAAACACGAGCGTCCTAGGCTCGAGCCATCACAGAGTTTTCACCCGAAAGGAACGCACCGATGAGCATCACAGTTCTCGAACACACCCTGGTACCGGTCTGCGGCCCGGAAGATCTGGAAATCGGTTGGGGGGAAGCGGCCTGGATCGACGGTGAGCAGATCGCCCTGTTCCGGACCGGCGTCGAGGAGTATTTCGCGGTCTCCCACCATTGCCCCGGCAGCGAGGCCAAGGTCATGGCCCGCGGCATCGTCGGGGATACGACCATCGACGGGACGCGGGTGGCCACCGTCGCCTGCCCGCTGCACAAGGAGGTCTACCGGCTGGATACCGGTCACTGCCTGAACGCCGACACCGCACCGTTGCCGGTCCACCCGGTGGTTGTGCACGAAGGCCGGATCTGCCTGGAGGGGAAATGAGTACCGAGGCGATCCAGATGGAACATTCCGAATGGCAAGGATGGTTTGAGACCCAGGAGGAGGAGCCGATCGCCAGCTAGCGGAGCATCCTGCACAGATGGACCCCCGGTCTACGGACCGGGGGTCCATCTGTGCGTCAACCGGAGGTGCACCAGGGAACGCGGTTCCTGCTCAGGCGGGCACCGGCAGCTTGTTCAGCATCTGCTCGATGGTGGCCTTGCACCCGCCGCAACCGGTGCCTGCCCGGCAGCTCTCGCCCACCTCGGTCACCGTGGTGCACCCGGATTCCACCGCGTGTTCCACCTCGCCGTAGGTGGCGCCCGAGCAACGGCATAACTGGTCGCCGGGGCCCGGGGCGACGGCCGGTGACTGGTCGGCCGGATCATCCAGCCGGAGCAGGGTGGAGGCATCCTTTGGCAGGGCGGTGCCGCGTTCGTAGGCGAGCACCAGCTCCGCCGCGGTGCGTGGCAGCCCCATGGCCACAAACCCCTTCGGGACCGCATCGCGGGTCACCAGGCGCAGGTAGCGGCCGTTGGCCGGATCGGCGTAGACCACCACCTGCTTGTCCTGGTCGAATAACCCGCCGGAGGTGTCCCCTGCGGCGGTGACTTCCAGGCCCTGGCCCTTGAGCATGAGCACATCGGAGGTGTCGAAGACCGGCGCGGGCAGGTCGGCGGGAATCGGGCGGGAGGGCCCATCGGGCCGTGGTGCCCGGTGGTTGAGCAGGAAACCGGCCAGCCAGCTGGCCTGGGCCCAGCCCGGGGCCAGCAGTCCCACCGGCGGGTGCCCGTCCACCTCGGCGCAGTCGCCCAGGGCGAAGACGCGGTGTTCGGTGTCCGCGGCGAGGTACTTGTTGGTGCGGATACCCCGGTTGGTTTCCAGGCCGCAACTGGCGGCCAGTTCGGTGCGGGCACGCACTCCGGTGGAGATCAGCAGCCCGTCGCCGGCGATGATGCCGTGCGTGTCGGTGGCCAAACCGGTGAAACCCTGTGCAGTGTGGATCCCGGTGGCCTTCACCCCGGAGACGACCTCGACCCCGGCGGCCTGCAGGCTGCCGATGAGCAGCCTGCCGCCATCGGCGTCCACCACCCGGCCCAGCGGGGCCGGACCGTGGTGGACCAGCACGGGTTGATGCCCGGCCTGCGCCATGGCCAGCGCGGCCTCGATCCCCAGGATGCCGCCGCCCAGTACCAGCACCCGGCCGCGTCGGGACAGGATTTGTTGCAGGTCGTGGGCGTCCTGGAGGGTGCGCAGCGCCAGCACCCCGGCGGGGAGCGCGGATTCGGCGTGCGGGTCGAAGTTCAGGCCGTTCAGCGAGGGGATGACCGGGCGGGCGCCGGTGGCGAACACCAGCCGGTCGTAGGCCAGCGGTGCGGCCCCGGCCAGGTGCACCCGGCGTCGGGAGCGGTCCACCCCGGTGGCGGTGACCCCCAGATGCAGTTTCACCCCGGCTTCGCGCAGGCGCTGGCCGTCGACCATGTTGAGGTGCTCGGCGGCGGCGGCCCCCACGGCCACCTCGGCCAGCAGCACCCGGTTATAGGCCAGTTCCGGTTCGGCCGAGATGACGCTCAGCTCGATGGTTCCGGCGCTGACACCGGGCAGCAGCCCCTCGATGAGCGAGGCGGCCACCGGGCCGAAACCGATGATGACGATGCGTTCGGTGTGCTTCATCGCTCCTCCAGGGGGTGTAGCGATACGGTGGTGTGCTTGAACTCCGGCATGGCGCTGCTGGGGTCCACCAGCGTCTCGGTCAGCACGTTGGCGTTGTTGCCGCCGGGGAAGTGGAAGGGCAGGAACACCGTGTCCAGGCGGATGTCGGTACTCAGCGCGGCCCGGGCGATGACCCGGCCGCGTTCGTTGTCCAGTTGCACACGTTGGCCCTCGGCGATGCCGTAGGCCAGGGCGGTGGCCGGGTGGATTTCCAGCCGGGCTTCCGGAGCCGCCGCGGCCAGTTCCTCGACCCGGCGGGTCTGGGTGCCGGACTGGTAGTGCTCCAGCAACCGCCCGGTGACCAGCGAGAGCCGGCCGGGACGATGGATCTGGGCGGTGGCGTGCACGGCGGTGAGCCGGGCCTTGCCGTCCGGGTGGGCGAAGCGGTTGAGGAAAAGCCGCGGGGTACCCGAACGGGTGCCGGTGATGCGGGTCCCGCGCGGGCAGGGCCAGTACACCGCTGCCCCGGCATCCAGGTCCTCCCAGTCGATGCCGGAGTAGTCGGCCAACCCGCCGGCCGAGGCGCGGCGCAGTTCCTCGAAGACCTCGCGCGGGTCGCTGGAGAACGTGCCCGGGGCGTCGAGCCTGCGCGCCAGTTCGGCGAAGATCCACAGTTCGTCGCGTGCCTGGGGTGGCGGTTGCAGTGCGGCGCGGCGGCGCAGCACCCTGCCCTCGAGGTTGGTCATGGTCCCTTCCTCTTCGGCCCATTGCAGTACCGGGAGCACCAGGTGCGCTTCGGCGGCGGTTTCGGAGAGGAAGAAGTCGGCCACCACCAGGAAGTCCAGGCGGCGCAGCCCGGCAATGACCTGTGAGGCATCGGGGGAGGACAGGGCCGGGTTCGACCCGTGGACCAGCAGCATCCGCGCCCCGTCGTCGGTGCCCAGGGTGTGCAGCAGCTCGGTGGCCGGCACCCCGGGACCGGGAATCACCTCGGGGTCCACACCCCATACCCGCGCGACGTGCGCGCGGTGTTCCGGGTCGGTGATCTTGCGGTAGCCCGGCAGCTGGTCGCATTTCTGCCCGTGCTCCCGCCCGCCCTGGCCGTTGCCCTGGCCGGTAATGGTGCCGTACCCGCCGGCGCGGGTGCCCGGCAGTCCCAGCAGCAGCGCCAGGTTGATTGCCGCGGTGACGGTATCGGTGCCGTTCTCATGCTGTTCCACACCCCGGCCGGTGAGGATGTAGACCGGGTCCGCCCCGGACCTGGCCGCCTGCGCGGCGGCGGCCAGCTCGCGGGCGGTACGCCGGATCTGTGAGGCCGGGACCCCGGTGACCGCTTCGGTGCGTTCGGGCCACCAGGCGGCCACCGAGGAGCGCAACTGGGCCAGCCCGGTGGTGCGCCGGGCCAGGTAGTCGGCATCCACCAGCGATTCGGCCAGCAGCACATGGCACAGGCCCAACAGCAGCTGCAGGTCGGTGGCCGGGGTGGGTTGCAGGTGCCAGCCGGAACCATCGCACAGTTTCGCGGTGGCCGAACGGCGCGGGTCCACGACCACCAGCCCGCCGCTGGCCCGGGCGCCTTCCAGATGGCGGACGAACGGGGGCATGGTGTCGGCCACATTGGAGCCGAGCATCAGGATCATCGCCGCCCGGTCCAGGTCCGCCAGCGGGAAGGGCAACCCGCGGTCCAGCCCGAAGGCCCGGTTCGCCCCGGCCGCGGCGGAGGACATGCAGAACCGGCCGTTGTAGTCGATGCGCGAGGTGCCCAGCGCCAGCCGCGCGAACTTCCCCAGCTGGTACGCCTTTTCGTTGGTCAACCCGCCGGCGCCGAAAACCGCCACGGCATCCGCGCCATGGGCCGTACGGGTGTCGCGCACCTGCCGGGCCACCAGGTCCAGCGCCTGTTCCCAGCCGATGGGGGCGAAGGAGCCGTCGGGCTGGCGCAGCAGCGGGGACTGCAGCCGCTCCGGGTGCGCCAGCAGGCGTGCGGCGCTGTAGCCCTTGCGGCACAGGGCCCCGCCGTTGGTTTCGAAGTCCCGGCCGCTCAGGGCCAGTGGTTCGTGCTCCGAGGCCGGTTGGGCCTGCAGGCTGATCCCGCATTGCAGGGCGCAGTACGGACAGTGCGTCGCGGTGCTGCCCATCTAGACTCCCTGGTCGGCATAGATGGTACCGCGGCGCAGGTAGCAGTACCAGGTGACGCACATCAGCAGCAGGTACACGGCGACGAACACCCCGAAGGCCGGAACATAGGAGCCGGTCCGGGCGATCGACAGTCCCAGCGCCTGGGGGACCAGGAAGCCGCCGTAGGCGCCGATGGCGGAGATCAGGCCCAGGGCCGCGGCGGCCTTGCGGGCCACCACCGCCCTGGCTTCGGCGCTGGTCTCACCCGCCGCACGCAGGGCGAACACCGCCGGGATCATCCGGTAGGTCGATCCGTTGCCGATGCCGCTGGTGGTGAACAGCGCCAGGAACAACGCCATGAAGATCCACAGGTTCGCCAGCGGCAAAGTCAGGATCACCCCAACGGTCACCGCGGCCATGACGGCCAGTGAGGACATGGTCACGCGCGCCCCGCCGAAACGGTCACCGAGTTTCCCGCCATAGGGTCGGGCCAGCGAGCCGACCAGCGGGCCCAGGAACGCCAACGAGATCACCGCGGTGCCCAGCTGGAAGGAGGAGAACCCGGGGAAGACATCCAGCAGCAGCTTCGGGAACACCGCGGAGAAGCCGATGAACGAGCCGAAGGTCCCGATGTACAGGCTGGCGATGATCCACAGGTGTTTCTCTCCCAGGCAGGCCAACGCCCCACGCACATCCGAGCGGGCATTGCTCAGGTTGTGCATGTGGCGGCTGGCCCCGACCACGGCCAGCAGGATGAACGGGATCCAGATCAACCCGGCCATGGGCAGCTGCAGGGACCCGGCGGCGAAGATGGTGATGGCGATCGGCACCAGCAGCTGGGCGACCGCGGCGCCCAGGTTGCCACCGGCGGCATTCAGCCCCAGCGCCCAACCCTTCTGCGCAGCCGGGTAGAAGTAGGTGATATTGGCCATCGACGAGGCGAAGTTGCCGCCGCCGAAGCCGGCCAGCCCGGCCAGCACCAGCATCACCCAGAAGGGGGTGGCGGTGGTGGACACGGCCAGGGCCAGCCCGCCGGCCGGGATCAGCAGCAGCAGGGCGGAGATGATGGTCCAGTTGCGCCCGCCGAAGCGGGCCACCATGAAGGTGTAGGGGATGCGCAGGGTGGCGCCGACCAGGCTGGGCATCGAGATCAGCCAGAACAGTTGGGAAGTGGTGTAGTCGAATCCGGCCGTGGGCAGGTAGACGGCGACGATGGCGAACAGCTGCCAGACGATGAAGCCCAGGAACTCGGCGAAGATCGACCACTTGAGGTTCCTGGTGGCGGTGGCACGCCCGACGCTATTCCAGAATTCGGGATTTTCCGCATCCCAGTTGGTGATCCAACGTCCTTTGGTGATGGCCAGGGCGGTTGTTGGCGGGGCCGTCGTTGTGGTCGTTTGCGCTTGGGATTCCAGTCGGATGCTCACGCGAAGAGTTCCCTTCCACTCGTGGTTGATGCCTTTGAGCATTCCAGAGTGGTATTTCACGACCGTGCAGTTAGTGTTGCACCGATGGCAATTCTTGGTAACCGGGGGAGCAGCCACCGGCTAGGAACCCGAAACCTGCCGGAAACGAGCCCGTTCGGGGCCAGGGGCGTACGGGTGGTGGAGGGGCCCCGGCACCGATGAGACAAGGCTGGGCCCGCCGTTAACCGGCGGGCCCAGCCCTGCATCCTCAGCTGGCCTACTTGGCCTTCGCGTGCACTTCGTCGCGTGCGAAGTGCGGGACCACTTCGTTGATGAACAGCTGCAACGACTGCTTTTTCTGCTCGTGGCTCAGGGTGTTGTCGCTCCAGAAGCTGTACTCGCTCACACCCAGGGCCTCGTAACGGCGAAGCCGTTCGATGACTTCGGCGGGAGTGCCGATCATCGCGGTCTTGTGCAACGATTCAGGGGTGAATTCGTCACGCCCCGCGAATTTCTCGATCGGGCTGGGTTCAAGGAAGCCGGCTTCCGGGACGTTCTTGTTGCCAAACCAGGCATCAAAGGTCCGGTAGAATTTCTGGATCCCTTCGGCCGCCGGCCGCCAGCCCTCGGGCTCGTCGGCTGCATGGACATAGGTGTGGCGCAGCACCATGATATCGGGACGCTGGGTCACCTCGGGGTGGTTGGCGATGGCGGTTTCGAACTTCTGAACCAGCGACTCGACTTCCTCGTCCCCCTTCATCAGCGGGGTGACCATCACGTGGCAGCCGTTGGCAACCGCATAATCATGGGACTCGGGACTGCGCGCGGCAACCCAGACAGGAACCTGTTTCTGTACGGGTTTCGGAACCGAGGTCGAGGTCGGGAACTGCCAAACCTCGCCGTCGTGGGCGTAGTCGCCTTCCCAGAGCTTCTTGACGGCGGGAATCAGTTCCTGCATATGCTGTCCGCCATCGGTGGCAGGCAATCCACCGGCAACCCGGTCGAACTCGAACTGGTAGGCGCCGCGGGCCACCCCGAGTTCGGCCCGACCATTGCTGATGACATCCAGCAGCGCGACTTCGCCCGCCGCACGGATGGGGTTCCAGAATGGAGCGATGATGGTACCGGCGCCCAGTCGGATGGTCGAGGTCTTGGCGGCCAGATAGGCCAGCTGGGGGAGGGGATTCGGTGAGACGGTGTACTCCATCGAGTGGTGCTCACCGATCCACACCGTGCTGAACCCACCCGCTTCGGCCAATTGGGTCAACTCGACCAGGTTCTCGAAGTGCTCTTCGTGGCTGATCGAATCGTCATAGCGTTCCATATGGATGAACAGGGAAAAACGCATGGCTTGTCTTCCTTCCTTACTCTGTAGTCTTCGACGTGTTGCGCTCGGCGATGGTGACGTTGGCCCGGGACCAGTGCTCATGCTCGATCTCGCGCACGATGACGGTAATGTTCTCGGGCGCCGCGTCCACGGTGTCCACGGCTGCCGTGTGCAGGGCACTGATCAGGGCACGCAGCTGCTCGGGGCTGCGCCCTCGGGCGATGGACACATCTATCAATGGCATATCGTTTCCAGGGGCCTAGGCGCGCATCACGAATGGATCGGCCACCGGGGATTCATCGGTGTTGATCCAGACGCTCTTGAGACGGGTGTATTCGTTCATGGATTCCAGACCGTGCTCGATGCCCACGCCGGAGCTCTTGAAGCCCTGTCGCGGGGACATCGGGGACATGGCACGATAGGTGTTCACCCACACGGTCCCGGCCTCCAGTTTGCGGGCCATGCGGTGGGCACGAGCCAGGTTCTGGGTCCAGACCCCGGCGGCCAGGCCGTATTCGGTGTCGTTGGCCATGGCCAGCAGTTCGTCCTCGTGCTCGAAGGGCATGATCGCGGCGACGGGGCCGAAGATTTCTTCGCGCACCACCCGCATGTCGTTGTTCACGTCGGTGAGCACGGTGGGGGAGAAGAAATACCCGGGAAGTTCCAGGCCTTCCGGCCGGCCCCCGCCAGCGAGCACAGTCGCACCCTCGTCAGCGCCGATCTTCACGTATGAGGCGACCTTTTCCAACTGGTCGGCGAAGGCCAGCGGTCCGAGCTCGGTGGCATCGTCCAACGGGTTGCCGATGATGATCGAGCGGGCCCTTTCGGTGACCTTTTCCAGCAGTTCGTCGTACACCGAGGTGTGTGCGAAGACCCGGCTGCCTGCGATGCAGGTCTGCCCGGCTGCGGCGTAGATTCCGGCGACCACGCCCATGGCGGCGTTGGACACGTTGGCATCCCCGAAGACGATATTCGGGCTCTTGCCGCCCAGTTCCAGGGTGCAGCCGATGAAGCGGCTGGCGGCCTGGGAGGCGATGTGGGACCCGGTGGCGGTGGAGCCGGTGAAGGAGATCTTGGCCAGCAACGGGTGCGACACCAGCGCCGCACCGGCCTCGGCACCGTACCCGGTAACCACGTTGATGACCCCTGCGGGGAAGCCCGCCTGGTCGGCCAACTCCGCCAACAGCAGCACGGTCCGCGAGGTGTATTCGCTGGGCTTGATGACCACGGTATTGCCCGCGGCCAGGGCCGGCGCGATTTTCGAGGTGGTCAGGGTCAATGGGGAGTTCCACGGGGTGATTGCGCCGACCACGCCCAGGGCCTCGCGCTGGGTGTAGTTCAGGATCGCCGGGTTCATGCCCGGAACCTGGGAGCCCTGCACCTTGTCGGCCAAGCCGGCATAGTAGTAGAGGTACTCGGGAAGGGTGGCCAGCTGGCCACGCATCTCACGCAGCAGCTTGCCATTGTCCAGGGATTCGTAGCGTGCCAGCTTCTCCGCGTTGTCCACGACCAGGTCCCCGAGCCGACGCAGCAGGTGGCCGCGGGCGGTGGCGCTCAGGCCACTCCACGCCGGTGAGGTGAATGCCCGGTGCGCTGACCTGACGGCACGATCGATATCCTGCGCGTTGCCGCGAGCGGCTTCATAGAGGACTTCCAAGGTGGCGGGGTTGGTGCTGCTGAAGTAGCGTTCCTCGCTCGGGGCGACATATTCCCCGTTGATGAAATGCAGGTAACGGTCGCTCATGACGACTTCCCTTCGTTGTCGCTGAAAAATCTGTTCAACTCGGCGGCCAGCGCCGCCGCGTTCTCCACCGGCAGCATGTGACGTGCGCCGGGAACAATGCGCACCTGGCAGTTGGGAACGACTTCACCCAACCGGTGCGACATCTGGGGTGTCGAGCCGGGATCCAGTTCGCCGGTGATGGCCAGCGTGGGTTGGCCGATGGCTGCCAGCTCCCCGGCGATTTCACGATCTCCGCGGGCGAAGACCGCATACGCGTGCAGGTACGATTCCAGGTCATTGGCCAGCAGTACCCGTCGGGTGGCTTCGATGACCTCCCCCGGTACCCGGGTTTCGGCGGGCGGGTACCAGCGTTCGATGGCCCGGTCCACACCTTCGGCGAAATCCGTGCCGGCTGTAGCCAGGCGCTGTTCCACGGCTGCCGATTCGGACCGGGTGCGGCGGCAGACCGAATTGACTGCAACCAGGGTCCGCACCCGATCGGGGGCGAAGCGCGCAATGTGCTGGGCGATAAGTGCGCCGAGCGAGAAACCCACCAAATGCACCGGTTCGGTCACCGGGATGCGGGACAGGACATCGGCGGCAAGGCTGGCCAGGTTCTGTTTTTCCCGTAGTACCGGCTGAGCGCCATGCCCCGGCAAGTCCAAGGCAACGGACTCCCGTCCCAGCAATTGTTGCAGCGGTTGCCACATGCTGTGGTCCAACCCGACGCCGTGCAACAGGACGACCCGTGGCTGCTTGGTATTGTTCATGCGCGTTTCGCCTCCGTGTGGACTACTGCTCGGTGGACAGGGGGGCCAGACGCTCCTGCGGACGGCCTCGGGTCGCACCGGCCAGGGCGATCAGGATCTCATCGGGATGCGGGGCATCGGCGATCTTCACCTCGACGCTCTGGTGATGGGAACGGATGGTCGCATCCGTGAAGTGCTTCAGCGGGATGTCGAACTGCACTCCGGCAGGTCCACGCTTTTCCACGGCGGGCAGCAGGGTGGTGGCGTTGGCGGCGTCACGGAAGTGGTTTCCGAACTTCAGGGTGTGGATCAGCGCCGACCCATGCTCGATCTCCCCGTCAAGGCCCACGATGGCGGCCTTTCCATAGGCTTCCAACGGTGCACCAAGAGCCTCGATGACGCGCGGGGCGAGCAACTCGCCCACCGCCGAAGCGACCTTGTCGATACCCGGGTTCAGGTCCTCGACGAAACCTTCACCAGCCCACGGGTTGTCAATAACAGCGGCGACAATGACCACGCGGGCCACCGGTTCAACCGGGCGTCCGCCCTCGGTCACGGTTTCATCGATGATGGTCACGAGTTTGCGGTAGTTCATAGTGCGATTCCCTTCAGGATTTCGGAGGTTACTTGACGATCGGTGGTGCGGTCGCCGATGCGTGCGTGGGGGCGTGGGCCGGTGGATGCCGCGGCAATCACCGCGATTTCCCCGGCTTGCGGGGCATCGGGCAGGAAGAGCTCCAGGCTCTGGTAGTGGGTCCGGGTTGCGGCGGCGGTCTTGTGCCACAGCGGAATGCGCAAGGTCTCGCCAGCTGTGGCACGCCCATCCACAAAGCACAGGATCGAGGTGCCCCCCAGGGCCTCGCGCAGGAGGTTTCCGAAGAAGGGGGTATGGATCAGTGCACCGGCGTGTTCAATCTCGCCGTCCAGGCCCACGAGTGCGGCCTTGCCGAAGGCTTCGATGTTCCCGGCTCCGCCCAGGGCGTCCAGCAGGCGGTCGGAAAGCAGCTTAGCCAATAGCGGGGCGATGGCCTCGGTCCGTTCAGCCAGCTCATGGCCGGTGCCGGTACCAAGCCAGGGGTTGGTGATCACTGCGGTTGCGGTGGCCCGGGTAATGTTGCCCAGCTGCTCGTGCGGGGTTTCCTCGACGGTGCGTGAGATCTTCCGTAGCCCAATGGAGGCGGAGATTTCCGAGTAGTCGTCCAACGTCGTGCGGCTGCTTAGATCGACGAGGCTCGTCGGCTCGGCGATGAAGCTATTCATCTGGTATTCCTTTGCTTGGAGGTCTGCGTGATCCGGGCTATCAACCCGGTTGGTCTATATCATCCGCGTGCAGAGCCGCGAGGACAGCCGATTGACCCGAGGAAGCGACATGGCGCCGCATCACCAGCTCCGCGGCCAGCGGATCCTTGGAGCTGATGGCATCGATAATGGCCTGATGCTCCTTCACCGAGTTCTGCAGCCGTCCCGGCATACTCAATGTCTGGGACACGATCCGGTGGTAGGCCAACTGGTTCATGAGCAAGTCGTAGTGTTCGGAGAGCTTGCGGTTGTCGGCCCCGGCCACCAAGGTGCTGTGGAACTCGTGAACCAAATGGGAATACAGTTCCGAGTCGTCGTTCTTGACCGCTTCCTGGGAACGTGCCACATTCTCCCGCAACTGCTGCAGTTCCGGCACCGGCCCCCGTCGGGCCAGTAGACCGGCGGCGAGACCCTCGAAGGATTCCTTGAGCTCGAACATCTCGTGGATCTCACGCTGGGTGGGTTTGCGTACAAATGTTCCGACCCTTGCGCGCACTTCCACCAAGCCCTCGCGCTCGAGTTGTTTGAGTGCCTCGCGAATCGGGGTACGGCTGACATCGAAGTCCTGGGCCAGAGCCGTTTCCGCCAGTAGATCCCCGGGCTGGACTGCCCCGGTCACGATCATCTGGCGCAGGCGGCTGAGCAGTGGCGGCTCGGAATCAGGCTTGCTCTTGGTTCCGAGTGTTGAAGTCTCTTGCATACAAGAACTCTAACGAGCGCCACTCTTGTATGCAAGGGATTCTTGAAAATCTGTTGATTTTTCAGGAAATTCCAAAAAACTGTTGACTGAATCACAGTCGATGCTAGCATTTCTTGCATGCAACAAATCAAAGAATCAATCACTGCCATTTGGGAATCAGCCTGGGATCGTGGCGAGGTAGAAGCCTTCGATGGGATCCTTCACCCGGAGTACCGGCGTATCAGCACCCAATCGAAGCATGTCGTGGATGCTGAGGCGCTCAAGCAGGACATCCTCGATGTGCGTGCGGCCTTCCCTGACCTGGTGACCACCATCGACAGCCTCGTGGTGGATGCCGATGGGAAGAGCGCGGCCATCTTCTGGCACACCAACGGAACCTTCGCCAACGACCTTCAGGGAGTGCCGGCAACCGGGAACAAGGTTGAAACCCGAGGGTCGAATCTGCTGACGCTCCAGGATGGGTTGGTGATCTCGGAGCAGGTGACCTGGGATCAAACCGAATTGCTGGCCGATGTTGGCGTTCCTTCCCTGCGTTCGGCCTTCGAAGCCCCGTCCGATGGGGTGGTAGTCGATGACCTCAGCGGGATTCCGGGGCGTGAGGAGCTCAAGGGCTTCAACCGCCAATTTGTCACCGGCGTGACGGTGGTGACAACGGTTGATGACCAGGGCAAGCCCCGTGGGTTGGCCGCGAACTCCTATGTCTCGGTGTCGCTGGAGCCACCGCTGGTGCTCGTCTGTGTTCAGAAAACCACGAGCACATACTCCTCGCTGTTCAAATCAACTCACCTGGGTATCAATATCATGAGCAACGAGCAGCGCGATACCGTAGGCATTTTCGCTTCCAAGGGCGATGACAAGTTCGCCACCCTCGACTGGCATACCGGACCGAACGGTAGCCCACTGATCGATGGCTCGGCGGCATCCATCGAGGCCGAGATCAAGGAACGTTTCCAAGCCAAGACCCATACCGTGTTCATCGCCAAGGTGAAGCACTCCGAAGTGGCCCAACTCGAACCAATGGTCTACAAGGCCGGCCGATTCTTCGATGGGGCAAAGCTCAACGAGCTCTAGGTACCCAGACAATCTTTGACCCAACCAGAAAGCGTGAAAGCGATGAACACCAACCCTGAGCACAGGCAGTACGGGGGTCCCGTCGGCGGCCCCACCTTGACCGGTGGGGAACTGCGGCGCGCCAGCAGTGCAGACGAAACCAAGAGCGTGTACAAGAAAATCTATGCACCCGGCGGTGTGCTGTTCATGTCCCTGGCGCTGGTCGTCGGTTTCGTTATCTGGGCCGCATCGGCGCCGCAGAACCTGAACGAGTTGATGAGTAACGCATCGAACTGGGCAGCGAAGAACATCGGCTGGAGCTACCTTTTGGTGACATTGGGCTGCATAGGGCTGATGCTGTTCCTGGCGATCTCCCGCTTCGGCAGAATACGGTTGGGTAAGGATGCGGACCGACCGGAATTCAGCAACTGGGCGTGGATAGCCATGATCCTAGGGGCAGTGATGGGCATTGGCCTGATCAGTTATGGCGCAGCCGAACCCATGTCCCATTTCATGTCTCCGCCCCACGGACGCGCAGAGGCGGAAACCATCGATGCTGCGGTGACAGCGCTTCAATTCTCATATTTCGACTGGGGACCCAACGCCTGGGCTTTGTTCGGTGTCTTCGGTCTGGCCATCGCTTACTCGACTCACCGTCGTGGCAATTCCGGACTGGTATCTGTGATGTTGCGTCCGGTACTTGGCAAGTCGATGGACGGCTGGGCGGGAAAGACCATCGATATCTTCACAGTGCTGGCGACGTTGTTTGGTACCACCACTTCGCTTGGACTCGGTGCCTCACAGATCGCCGAGGGCTTGAACCGGATTACCGGCCTACCCAACGACCTGATCGTCAAGATCATCATCATTGCCGGAATCACGGTAATTTTCACGCTGTCTGCACTCTCCGGAGTGGGGCGGGGAATTAAATGGCTGAGCCAGGGAACTATGGTTGGTGCCGCCATCATCGGCCTTTTCGTGCTGGTGTCCGGGCCGACCGGTTTCATTACCAACATCTATTTCCGGTCCGTTGGACAGTTCGTCGGCGAGTTCCCCGCCGTGGCATTGTTGACTCCATCAACTGCCGAGGATTTGCAGTGGATGCAATGGTGGACCTACTTCATGATGGCTTGGTGGCTGAGCTGGGGGGCGTTCGTCGGGATTTTCCTGGCCCGTATTTCCAAGGGGCGGACCATCCGTGAGTTCGTCGCCGCGGTCTTGGGAATTCCTTCGATGGTTTTCAGTATCTGGTTCTGTATCTTCGGTGGCACCGCTATGGATCAGCAGATGAACACCGCAACTGGGATTGGTGAAGCTACCCTGGTGGATACCAATACGACATTCTTCGCGGTGCTGGCCGAGCTACCATTCCCATTGATTACCTCGATTTTCACGATCATCTTGGTGGTCATGTTCTTCGTTACCGGGGCCGATTCGAATACCTTCGTTCTGGGGACGTTAACCTCCGGCGGGGCCATGTATCCGAAGCGACCGGTACTAACAGTGTGGGGCGTGTTGACCGGTGTGTGCGCGATCGTGCTGTTGATTGTCGGTGGCCTGCAGGCCTTGCAGCAAGCGGCAATTCTCTCGGCCGTCCCGTTCACTGTGATTGTCACCTTGCTGGCGATCTCGCTGATAAAGGAACTGCGCTCGGATACCAGGCTTGCCGCACCGGCCAACCAAGACCCTGAAGATGCTCCAGTGCCCGTGAAGCGGTAGGAGGAACTAGGGAAGGCATCATGACCTTAACGAGCAAAGGGCCTGTCGCAACGTGGGATAACGTTGGGCAGGCCCTTTGCCGTACGGACGTCGACTACTTCTTCAGGTGGTCCACCAGCTGGGAAGCGATGCCGTTGTAGGTATGCGGGGTCAACGACTGCAGACGCTGTTCGGCTTCGGCCGACAGCCCCAGTTCACCCACGAATTCCTTCAGGCGGGCGGCATCCACACGCTGGCCACGGGTCAGGTCCTTCAGACGCTCATAGGGGTTGTCCATGCCTTCCACACCGGCGATGGACTCTGCACGCATCACCATCTGGATGGCCTCGGCCAGCACCTCCCAGTTGTGGTCCAGATCCTCGGCGAGCACCGCTTCGGCGACGTCGAGCCGATCCAGGCCCTTGGCGACATTGGAGATCGCCAGCAACGAGTGCCCGATCCCGGTTCCGATATTGCGCTGGCCGGAGGAATCGGTCAGGTCGCGCTGCCACCGGCTGGTGACCAGGGTAGAAGCCAGGGTGTCCAGGATGCCGTTGGAGATTTCCAGGTTCGCCTCGGCGTTCTCGAAGCGGATCGGGTTCACCTTATGCGGCATCGTCGACGAGCCGGTGGCCCCGGCCACGGGAATCTGCGCGAAGTAGCCGATGGAGATGTAGCTCCAGATATCGGTGCACAGGTTGTGCAGGATGCGATTGAAGCGGGCGATGTCCGCGTAGAGTTCGGCCTGCCAGTCGTGGGATTCGATCTGGGTGGTCAACGGGTTCCAGGTCAGCCCCAGGTGTTCCACGAAGCCCCGGGAGATCTGCTGCCAGTCGGCACCGGGAACCGAGGCGTAGTGTGCGGCATAGGTGCCGGTGGCACCGTTGATCTTGCCAAGGTACTCGGTCTTGGCGATACGATCCAGCTGGCGGGTCAGGCGCCAGGCCAGTACGGCCAGTTCCTTGCCCAGCGTGGTCGGGGTGGCCGGCTGGCCGTGGGTGCGTGAGAGCATCGGCACCTCGCGGGATTCCTCGGCCATCTTGCCCAGCTGGGCGACCAGGTCGCGAGCCGCCGGCAGCCAGACCCGGGCGACAGCTCCCTGGACCCCGACGGCGTAGGACAAATTGTTGATGTCCTCCGAAGTGCATCCGAAATGCACCAGTGGCTTCAACTGCTCGATACCGATGCCTTCCAGACGGTTGGCAATGTAGTACTCCACGGCCTTCACATCGTGGACGGTCACGGCCTCGATCTCGGCAAGTTCCTTCACCGAGTCGGCGTTGAAATCGGTCACGATCTTGCGCAGGGCCGCCTTCTGCTCCGCGGTCAGCGGGGAAGTTCCCGGCAGGACGGAATTGTCAGTCAGGTGGATCAGCCACTCGATCTCGACGTGGATCCGGTCACGGTTCAGGGCCGCTTCGGACAAGTAGTCCACCAGGGGAGCGACAGCCGAACGGTAACGGCCATCAAGTGCACCAAGTGCCAGGGGTTCATTTGCAAGGGAAGTGCGCGCAATCTCAGACATGCCCATATTCTTCCATCACTTGCCGTCAGACTCATCTTTTGCGACAGCCGGTTCCATCCACAACTGGTGGGCAGGCCCTCCTGGGTGACGTGAACGGGCCGCATTCTGGAGTTTATCCGGGCGTGCTGCCCGGTCAACCGGAGATCGGGAGGCGAGCGACGATGTTCAACGCGACGTTGGATTCGGTGGGGACCAAGCTGGCGGAAACCGAGACCGCGGTTACATCAGCGATCCGGGAACTCACGGCAATCAGTGGCCTGACATGGCAAACAGTCGCTGGAAAGGAGTTCATCCAGCGTAGTGGCGAACTGGCGGAGGAGCTCCGCCGGATGTTGCTGGCTATTGCCTCAACCCGGGACCAGCTGGTAGCCGCCATGAATGATCTGGCGGTATTGGAAGAACAGATCATGCAGTACCAACTGGCGGGTTAACCATGGGGTATGAAATCAATTACAACCCGGAGGATTACGCACAAGCCGCCGCGGCCTGCCGGGCTGTGGCATTGCACTCCCGCAGGGCGCAGACCTTGTTCCAGCAATGTCTGATGCGTGCCATAGCCTGCCGGATCGAAGCGCGGGTGAGGGCGAATGCCGCCGGGTTGAGCCCATGGCTACCGGCACTTCACGACTTCGGGACGCAGTTGCAGGATCTGATCCAGTTGTCAGGGCAGCGGGAATCCGAAGCGGTGGACCTCGCCACCAAGGTCGAGCAGGCGATTATCAACGCCACGGAAACGGAACGGAAAGTGCGGGCCATGATCGCCCTGTTGCGCACACCGGGCACACTGATGCACGGTTTCACCGGGGCCCGGGAGAACAACTGGCGCCCGCCACGCAATGAAACCGAACGGCTACTGGAACTGCTGGCAGTGCTTGCCAACGTCGAACTGCTGCCATGGAACGCCACGGACCCGCTGGGCTCACCGGTCCAGGACGTGATGCAACGGTTCGCCGAGGTCCTGGATACGCAGAATCTGCTCCCGCGTCAGCCGATCGTGATCGACCAGATCCAGGATCTGGCACCGATACCGATGGACGGAACCCTGGACAGCTACTATCGGTTACAGGACCTGTCGCGGCAAGAGGACTCACGGATCCTCATCGGACGGACCCGCAGTGAGGGCCGGGAAGTCTTCCTGGTTATCGTCCCGGGAACTCAGCCGCACCGCGGGGACGGTAACCCCTTCGATCCCCGGGGCATCATGGATTCGTTGGGGCATGACTCGAACAACTATGCCGAGGCGTTTGCCAAGGCCCTGGAGTTCAGCGGGGCGCATGAGGGAAGCGAGGTCGTGCTCAGCGGCCATTCCCAAGGAGGTATCCATATCGCCAACCTGGCCAAGCACCCACTGTTGCGCAACAAGTTCAAGATCAAGACGGTGCTGACCCTGGGGTCGCCGATCGGCCCGATGACCTTGCCCCAAGACGTGAAGTCCTTGCATCTGGAAGACGAAACGGATCCGGTGCCCGGGATGGACGGGATGCCCAACAAGAGGAAGCGTCAGCAGATTACCGTCACGTTCCCTGAACCGTCAGATCCCGAGTCGCTGGACTCCGAAGGGTTCGGCAAGGGGCACCAGCTGGAAAACTACCGGGACCATCTGGAACATCTGCAGAACACGCCGAATCCGGAGCTGGCCCCCATCATCAATAGCCTGATGTTTGCGCCCGGTCCGATGAAACTCAAGAGCTTCCGGCTCCGGCGACGTAAGAAGGAACCGGCGCCGACCCCGAAGCGTGAGGATGAGCACTACAGGAAGCTCAGCGGGATCAATCCACCGCATTGACCGGGATGTCAGCAAGAACGCTAGCGACGGTCCTTGCTGACAAACAGCCCCAGAACCGCGGACACGACGGAAATGATGATGGTCCCGACAATGGCGTCCCACCAGAACTTCTCGATGGTCAGGGAAACCGGGGTGAAGCCCGAGACCCACGCGGTGAGCATCAGCATCAGCGCGTTGATTATCACGGTGAACAAGCCCAGCGTCAGGCAGGTGATCGGCAGGGAGAACAGCCTCACGATCGGGCGGACCAAGGCGTTGATGACACCGAAGATCAAACCGATGATCAGGTATGACAGCCCGGCGCCCATGGCCCCTTCACCCACGCTGTCGATGTGGATCCCGGGCACGATCCACACCGCGGCAGCCAGGGCCAAGGCATTGACGATAACGCGAATCAAGAAGTTCATGGAATATACCTTGTCACAAGTTTCCGGACGGATGCTGAAAAACTTCCCCGTGCCTCCAGCGTCACGGATAAGCTGGCTTCATGACTGATAACCCCGTGACTCATGATCCCGTTCAGCCGCGGCCGGTGGTTGCTCGCCTGCCCAAGTACGCGGCAGGCAAACCTCCGGTGGAGGTGCCGGGGCTGACTCCGTACAAGTTGGCATCGAACGAGAACCCGTTCGGGCCACTGGATGAGGTCCGTGCGGCCATTGCCGCCCAGCTCGGTACAAACCGTTACCCGGATACGGTTTCCACTGAGCTCTGCGCCCGACTGGCACCGGTTCTTGGAATCCCGGCTGCGGATATCGTCACCGGCGCAGGCTCGCTGGGAGCGTTAACGCAGATCCTGGCGACCTTCGCGGGCCAGAACGAGGACGGTGTCCAGGACGAGGTCATCTTCGCCTGGCGCTCCTTCGAGGCCTACCCGATCGTGGTGCAAAGCGCAGGGGCGCTGCCGGTACAGATCCCGCTGCTCGAGGATGGCCGCCACGATCTGGACACCATGGCCGAGGCGATCAACGAGAATACCTCGGTGATCCTGTTGTGCACACCGAACAATCCCACCGGCCCGATCCTGACGCAACAGGAAGTCGACGACTTCATTGCCCGGGTTCCCAAGAACGTGTTGATCGTCTTGGACGAGGCCTATACGGAGTTCGTGCGGGATCCCGCGGCCGTCGACGGGATCAAGACCTATAAGCAGCACCAGAACGTGGTGGTGCTGCGAACCTTCTCCAAGGCGCACGGGTTGGCCAACCTGCGGATCGGCTACTCCGTATCCCAGCCCGAGATCACCAGTTACATCCGACTGGTCGCTACACCCTTCGCCGTCTCCACGGTCGCCCAGCAGGCCGCCATCGCTTCACTGGAGAACCTGGATAAGGTCATGGAACGGGTGGATACGATTGTCGCGGAGCGCGAACGCGTAGTCACCGCGTTGAAGGACCTGGGATGGAACATCCCTGCCACCGAAGCAAACTTCGTCTGGTTGCCGTTGGGCGAGACGACCACGCAGTTTGTCGAGCTGGCCGACCAGCAGGCGTTGTCGGTGCGCGGGTTTGCCGGTGAAGGGGTGCGGGTCTCCATCGGCGAGGTGGAAGCGAACAACCGGTTTATTGAGCTGTGCCGGGCGAATTCGGGGTTGTTAAGCTCATAGGGCGGGTCGAAATCTCGCATTTCCCCGGTCTCGGGCGCTAGGCTTAGGACGAGGACATGCCGTATATGTCCCATGCGGAATACATTCCGCATGGGGCATATTTGATTGAAGGGACAGCGTATGCCGCGCAAGGCAGCCGAGGCATCGGACCAGGGGTTCATACAGATATTGACTCCGGACGGTCAACGGCATTCCCATGAGTTCTATGATGCCTATCTGCAGGACGTGGATGACCAGATGCTGCGCGATTTCTATCGCGATATGGCCCTGACCCGCCGATTCGATGCCGAAGCCACCGCGCTGCAACGCCAAGGGCAGTTGTGCCTGTGGGTGCCACTGCGGGGCCAGGAAGCAGCCCAGATTGCCTCGGGCCGTGCAACCCGCCCCGGTGACTACATTTTCCCGACCTACCGCGAACATGGCGTGGCCCTGACCCGGGATGTGTCCTTCTCCGAGATGCTGCGCCTCTTCCGCGGGATTTCCGGTGGCGGATGGGATCCGAGGGAAAACAACTTCCATATGTACACCATGGTGCTCGCCGCGCAGCTTCCGCACGCGGCCGGGTACGGGATGGCCGTTAACCTGGAACAGCACGGTTGGGATGAAGCCAGGCGTGCGGCCGAAGGCGAGGCGGTTGTCGCCTACTTCGGGGATGGTTCATCCACCGAAGGCGAAACCCACGAATCCATGGTTTTCGCCGCCAGTTTTAATGCTCCGGTGGTGTTCTTCTGCCAGAACAACCAGTGGGCCATTTCGGTGCCCTTCGAGGTCCAGTCCAAGGTCCCGCTGGTGACCCGCGCTGCCGGATACGGCATGCCCGGCATCCAGGTGGACGGCAACGACGTGCTGGCCGTACTCGCAGCCACCCGTTGGGCGTTGGAACACGCCCGCAGCGGCAAGGGGCCGGTGCTGATCGAAGCCATTACCTACCGGCTCGGTGCCCACACCACCGCCGATGATCCAACCAAGTACCGCAAGAGCGCCGAGGAAGAGGCCTGGGATCCGAAGGATCCGCTGACCCGGCTCGAAACCCACCTGCGTGATGCGGGGCTGGTGGACGATGCCTTCTTCGAGCAATTGGCCGCAGACGGCGACGCGATGGCCGCGCGGGTCCGCGAGGATGCCATGGCCTTCCCGGTTCCGCCCCTGGCCGAAGTCTTCGACCAGGTGTATGCCGAAGCCCACCCGTTGATCAAGGAAGAGCTGGCATGGCATCTGGAGTACGAAGCAGGATTCGCCGATCAGGCCGGAAACGAGGGCAAGTAAGTTGACCACCACCATGACCCTGGCCAAGGCGATCACCGCCGGCCTGGACAAGATCCTTGAATCCGAGGCGCACTCCGTTATCATCGGCGAGGACATCGGCAAGCTCGGCGGCGTCTACCGGATTACCGAGGGGCTGCAGGAAAAACACGGGGCGCACCGCGTCATCGACTCCCCGCTGGGTGAGGCCGGCATCGTCGGAAGCTGCGTCGGCATGGCACTGCGCGGGCACCGCCCGATGGCCGAAATCCAGTTCGACGGGTTCGTCTTCCCCGCCTTCAGCCAGATCACTACCCAGCTGGCCAAGATGCGCACCCGTTCCGAGGGGCGCATCGACATGCCGGTGGTCATCCGTATTCCCTACGGCGGCGGTATCGGATCGATCGAGCACCACTCGGAATCACCCGAGGCGCTGTTCGTGCACACCGCTGGTCTGCGCGTGATCACCCCCTCCAACGCCAACGACGCCTACTGGATGATCCAGCAGGCCGCCGCCTGCCAGGACCCGGTGATCTACCTGGAACCCAAACGCCGATACTGGCTCAAGGGAGAGGTCGATACCGAAACCCCGGCGCTGGACGCGTTCAAGGCCCAGGTGGTCCGCCCCGGCGAGGACGCCACCATCGTCGCCTACGGGCCACTGGTTCCCGTGGCCCTGGCCGCTGCCGATGCCGCGCTGGAGGACGGGCGCTCCATCGAGGTCATCGACCTGCGCTCGCTCTCACCCATCGACTTCGACACCATCACCGAATCCGTGCAGAAGACCGGACGGCTGATCCTTACCCATGAGGCACCGACTTTCGGCGGCCTGGGTGGCGAAATCGCCGCACGGGTGACCGAACGTGCCTTCCTTTCGCTGGAAGCCCCGGTGATCCGGGTGGGCGGTTTCCACATGCCCTATCCGATCTCCAAGGTCGAATCGCAGTACCTGCCCGATATTGACAAGCTGCTTGAAGCGCTCGACCGCTCCTTCGCATACTAGAGTCCAAGGAGAAAACATGACTACCTTCAACCTGCCGGACGTTGGCGAAGGGCTGACCGAGGCCGACATCGCCTCATGGAAGGTCGCCGTGGGCGACACCGTCGAGGTCAACCAGGTTTTTGTGGAGATCGAAACCGCAAAATCCTTGGTGGAGTTGCCGTGCCCGTTCGCCGGCGTGGTGACCGAGCTGCATGCCGAGGAAGGCCAGACCCTGCTGGTCGATGCCCCGCTGATCACCATTGACGAACAGGGCAACAAGCCCGCCCCGACCGGTACCCCCCAGGCGTCAGAGGCGTTGGCTACCGCCGCGCCGGTGGCCAGCGAGGAGCCCGGTCCGCTGGTGGGTTCCGGGCCCACCGCCGACTCGGCACGCCGCCGTACCCGGCTGAACCGTCCGGCTCCGAGCGAAAGTGGCAAGCGTACCGCAGCCGCCCGCGCCGGAAGCACCCCGTCCGCGTTGGCCGACCAGATCTCCCGCCGCGCCCAGGACTTGTCGGCCGCGGTGGCCCGCGAGGTGGACAAGCGTAAACCGGCCATGGCGAACTTCGTGGACCGGGTCATGGCCAAGCCTCCGGTCCGCCGGCTGGCCAAGGAACTGAATATCGACATCAACGATGTGGTGGGCACCGGCACCCAGGGTGAAGTCACCCGGGAGGACGTGAACAGCTACAACGCGCAACGCGCCGCCGAACGCGATGCCGCCCCGATGTACTGGCAGAAGGGGGCCAGCGAGGAAACCCGGATCGAACGCATCGCGGTGCGCGGGGTGCGCAAGGCCACCGCCAAGGCCATGGTGGATTCGGCGTTCACGGCACCGCACGTGTCGATTTTCGTGGACGTGGATGCCAGCCGCACCATGGAATACGTGGCCCGGCTGAAGAAGTCCCGCGATTTCGAGGGCATCAAGGTCTCCCCACTGCTGGTGCTGGCCCGTGCGGTCATCTGGGCCGCGGCACGCAACCCGAGCGTGAATGCCAGCTGGGTGGAAACCGAAAATGGCGCCGAGATCCACCAGAAGCACTTCCTGAACCTCGGCATTGCCGCGGCCACTCCGCGGGGCCTGCTGGTGCCGAACATCAAGGACGCCCAGGATCTGTCCATGCGCGAGCTGGCCATCGAGCTCAACGACCTGGCCACGACTGCGCGCGGGGGCAAAACCAAACCCGAGGCCATGCGTGACGGTACCCTGAGCATCACCAACATCGGGGCGCTGGGCATCGACATCGGTACCCCGATCATCAATCCGGGGGAGGTGGCGATCGTGGCCTTCGGAACCATCCGGCAGAAGCCGTGGGTTGTCGACGGGGAAGTGGTCCCACGCTGGATCACCACCCTGGGCGGTTCCTTCGACCACCGCGTGGTGGATGGGGATCTCTCGGCCAGGTTCATGGCCGATGTGGCCTCCATCATGGAGGAACCGGCGATGCTGCTGGACTGACAGCACAAGGGCCACCCCATCGGCGGGTGGCCTTTGCCGTTCCGGAACCCGCCGGGCGAGCTCGGACGTTTTGTCCATTCACTGTTGATAAGTTGGGGTGCAGTGAAACCCGAACCGAGGAAACAGCCGATGCGACCAGCCCGAACCCTGCCTGCCTCGGCCGTACCGGCCCTGCTGCTGGCCCTGCTGCTTCCCGCGGCACCCGCCCTGGCTGCCGACCCGATCCCCGTGTATCCCAGCGCCACGAGCGTGCCCGAGGACACCGAAGGGGCCATCATCCTGCCGGGTTTGGCCACCGACACCGGGCAATTCCAGTTTGCGCTCAAGGACTCGGCCGCACCACTGGTTGATACCCGGCAGGTCGTGGACGCCGCCACCGAACTGCTGGAGGGAACCGGGCTGAAGCTGGCCGTGGCGGTGGACCAGGACCCATCCAGCGTCGCCTCGGCCGCCCAACTGATCCGCGGGATGCTGCTGTTCGGCCCCATCGACGCGCTCAGCGACGACTGGCTGGAGCACGGCAAGACCCGCGGCTACGTGGGCAAGGACTGGGTGGTCATCGGGATCATCCTCCCCGAATCGGGGAAGGGCCCCGCCCGGGTCGCCGTGGACCTCGGACGCAACGTCAAATCCAAGGCGGATCGTGGGGACCTGGATGCCGCGGGCCTACGGGACTATGCCGGGGGAAACACCACCGACGGGGTGATCGCCACCATCGAGTCGGTGGTTTCCGGGGTGAAACTCAGCCCGGACTACGCCAAATACGCCTTGCTCGTCCTCGGGGTGCTCGTGGCCCTGGCATCAGCTGCCGGCATCACCAAGGGGCTGCGGCATCGTCGACGGGCGCGGGAGCAGAAGCGCCAGAAGCAGACCCTCGCTGCCATTGGGCGTATCGGCACCCTCGCCCGGGGGATCGAACACCTGGGATACCGTCCGATGAAGATCATCGGCAGCAGCCCGGCCGCCAATGCCGTGCGCTGGCTGGATGAGCACGGCCCCGGCCTGGTGCAGGCCGCCCGGCTGGCAACGGGACCGGAGGGGAACACCGACTTCAGCAACAGCATGCGACAGAAGCTCATCGAGTACGCCGCAGCCCTGGAGGAACTCTCCTCGATCCTCCAGGAACTGGCCTCCTGGGACCGGCCGTCACGCCGCACCGCCAGTTTCCGGACCCTGCAGGAGCACCACCGGACGCAATTGTCCGGCATCCCGCAACTGCTGGTGACCCGCCGGAGCATTGTCAATGCCGGGGTCCTGCGCCAACTGGCCGTGGAACATACCGACGCCCTGGAAACCCTGGAAACCGAGATTCCCGCGACCAGCGGGGTTTCGCACGAGGACCTGCTGGCCGGGCATTGGCAGTTGCGCCGGGAATTGGAGGTGGAACTGGACCGCGCTCTGGAAGCGGGCGGCGGAACGGCAGAACTGGCCGGCACCCTGCGTCGAGGCCCGCTGGAGGACCCCGACATCTACGAACGGCTGAGTGGATTGATCGGCACATATGACCCGGTGCTCAACCCATGAGCACGAACAAGTGGACCCGGCACTGGCCCTGGCTGCTGGCCCTGGTGTGCGCCGTCATCACCACCTTCACCGCGGCCAGCGCCTACCGGGCGTTAACGACCGAACCGCAGCACCAGCTGACCATCCGGGTTGACGGAGAACACGAATGGAATATCTCGCAGAGCACCGTTGACGCGGTGTTGCAGGAGCCCATCCGCAGCTGGCGGCCGCTGGAACTGACAGTCACCGATCGCTGGCTGACCGGGGATGAGCTACTGCGCGGCGAGGTGAGCGGCACCGACATCCTGCTCTCCACGAGGCTGGGAAACCGGGCTCCGGATACGGATTACCGGGTGTCCGAACGGTTCTCGGGCACCGGATTCAACAGATCGCTGGTGGGAGATGATACCGAATACACCGACAAGCGTTTTGATATCCACAACGGCTTCAGGGACAACCTCGGGCTGGGCCACGGCCCGGCAGCCGTGGTGGCCGCCGGTGAGCAGGCGGCCGCCGTGCTCGGCGACAAGCCGGTCACCAACCCGACGTACTGGCTGGCAGGCATCGGTTTGGGAGCCATGGCCACCTTCGCCTTCCTTGCCCTGGGATTGCGCCGCCGCCGTCGGCAGACCAGCCGGGAGCAGCGTCTGCGCGCGGCCGGACGCAAGCTGGCCCGTGTGGTGTTGGACCTCGAGGCCCTGGAGGTGACCTACCGGGCCACACCGGAAGGACGCCGCCCAGGCGGGTTCACCGAAGCGTGGCGGAGACTGGAGGCACTCTCGCTGGAGGCCGCCCGCTGCGAACAACAACTGCTGCGGGATGTGGCATCGCCCGGATTCGTTGCCGAACTGGCCGGCTTCGAGCGAGACTGCCGCGAACTGACCGAGCTGGCCGATGCCCTGCTGGGGGCGGGATCGGTGCACGCCGAATTGGCCGGAACGGGATCGACCTTCGACCGGCTGAGCCAACCGATCAACGCGGCGGTGCTGGAACTGCTCAACCGGTTGCGCCATGCCCCGGGGCGCATGGTCAGCCAGGAACAATTGCAGTCGTTGCGTGAAGCCCTTGACCGGCTGATCAGCGTGGCCAACAATGCCGACGACTCGCGGGCCGCGATCGAGAGCTGGTCGCGGGCCGAAGCCGCCCTGGCCCGCACCGTGCGGGATCTGAATGCCTGGCTGCGACGCTATCCGCACATCCGGCTGGCCGCCCCGACCCCGGCCGAGTCGACGGAGCTGCTCAAGCTGCGTGAGAGCCTGGGGATGAAGCCGGACCGGCGTGAGCGCGCCCTGGTGCAACTGGGCTACGCCAATGCCCGGGTCCGGGCCATCCTGGGGGACCTGCCCGGGGACACGGCACCCGCTCCGCCGGGCAGGATCCGCACCTGGGTTTCGGGTCTGGCCCGGGGCCAACGGACCGGAGGAGACGAACCCGACGTGCGCCGCCGCTGGTGGCGGATCGGCGTGGCCGCCGTGCTGCTGATTGGCGCGATGATCGTGTCGGGGGTGGTGATCACGCCCTACTCGCAACGTCCGCAAGGCGAGGAGGACCGAGGCAGCCGGGCCTTGGAGCTGGTCATCGACGGGGTGCACGAGCAAGTGGTTGAAAGCGACATCCGTCGGTACATGGATGTGCAGTTCCCGCAGGCCGAAAGGATTACCATCGCCGTGCGCGATGCCGGTGCCTACCTGGAATACGATCCGGAGGATCCGGATTACCTGGTTCCCCGGAATATCCCGGAGATCCTGTGGCGCCTGAAACACGAGTTCAGCGACAAGGTCGACCCGGAGACCGGGGAGCTGTTCGAAGGGGAAGCGATCATCCCCGCGATGATCTTCGAGAACGGGGAGTTGGCCATCCCCGGGATGGCCAGCTGGCAGCTGGCCCGTGGCGAATACGGCTGGGGCCAGCCGGTGCGGTGGGAACACGGTAGCATCCGCTCTTCCAGCTATGGCGGGATCACGTTGGCGAACATGATCGACGATTACGCCGAAGCCCTGGTACGCAACGACGCTCGCCGTCCGGACTTCTCGGTCTCCGCCCTGTTCTGGACGCTCACGGCCATGATCTGGCTGACAGGCCTGAACGCCGTGCTGCTGGTGCGCTTCCTGCTGGGAGCCACCACGTCCCTGGGCCGGTTGGGACGGTACGGCCGTCGGCTGCGCGCCGCGCAACGGGACCTTGGGCAACTGGCCCTGGGGCTGGACGAGTCACGGCTGAACACGGTGGCGGTGCTGGGTGCCGGCCCGCCGGGAACTGCTGCAGAAGCCGGCCAGCGGTTGCATGAACGAGCGCTGGCGATGGCCTGGCGTGAGGCCGAGGAACTGGCCTCCATCCCGCTGGCCGAACGCTATTCAGGCACCTTCGGACGCCGGGTCCGGCACCTGGAGAAACTGGTACAGACCCTGGGACGTCACGAGGTTGATGCCGCGGTGCGTGCCCAGCAGCTGATTGCCGCAACCCGCGGGGCCGGCGGAGGAACACCGGGGCCCCAGCAGGTGCCCGGGTGACCCCGGCCACCTCAACGCCAACAGGTCCCACCCGGACGCTGCCGGGCGGGACCTGTTCTCGTGCCGTTAGTTCTTCCCGTCCTCCTCGGGAGCGCTCAGCCCCAGGCTCTGCGGCAGGACGGCTTCCTCACCCAGGACATGCTCAGCCAGATAACCCAGGATCACCTGGTACCAGACCTTGGCATGCTGCGGGCTGAGGATCCAGTGGTTTTCCTCCGGGAAGTACAGGAAACGGTGCGCTGTCGAACCGTCGGCCTGCTGCGGAAGCCCGGATTTCGAGAGCAGCTCGTACCATAGCCGCAACCCCTCGCCGATCGGCACCCGGTAGTCCTTGTCCCCGTGGATCACCAGCATCGGGGTGCTAATGCGATCGACGTAGGCGCTCGGGGAGTACTTGGCGACCATCTCCGGTCGCATTTCCCGCGCCCAGTAGAAGGACATGTCGGTAGTCGGGCCGAATCCGTTCAGGTCCCAGAGGCTGGCATGGGTGACGATGGCCTTGAACCGGTCGGTCTGCCCCGCGATCCAATTGGCCATGTAGCCGCCGAAGGAACCACCCAGGGCCGCGGTACGGGTCCGGTCGATGTCCGCACGGTCCTCAACGACGTCGGTGATCCGCATCAGGTCGGTGTACGGTTCGGCACCCCAACGGCCCCAGCCGCGGGCGACGAAGTCGTGGCCGTACCCGGTGGACAAACCCGGATCCGGCAGCACCACCGCATACCCCTGCGCGACCATCAACCAGGGATTCCAACGCCAGCTCCAGGTGTTCCACGAGGACACCGGGCCGCCATGAACCCACAGCAGCAGCGGAGCGGGGGACCCCGCTGTGGCCTGGTCGGGCAGGGCCAGCCAAGCGCGGATGCTCGTGCCATCCTCGGCCGTCGTGGTGACCTCTTCCAGGCGTCCTGGCAGCTTGGGCCGGCCCACCGGCGAATTCAGCGCACCAAGGGCGACCTCGTCCCCGTCTTCCAGCCCGGTGATATGGGTCAGGTCCAGTCGTACCGGCTCGGCCGGGTACTCGTAGCTGGCCCGCAAGGCGAAGGCGGAACTCGAATCCGGGGAGATGACCACATCGCTGTAGCTGCCCTCCCGGGTGAGCCGGGTGACCTTGTCGGTTTCCAGGGCAATGTGGAATACCGGTCCGCGGCCGAAGTCGTCGGCGGTGACCAGCAGGGCGGTGCTATTGGGCAGCCAGGTCACCGAGGTGACCATCCGGTCCCAGCCGACCGCGATCTGGTGGGTTTCCCCGCCAGCAAGGTTCATCAGCCACAGGGTGGAACGGCCCGGGTTTTCCGGCGTGGAACGTTCGATGCGGTAGTAGACCAGTTCGGTCGAGTCGGGGCTGATCTTGCCCACACCGTATTCGTAGGTCTCATCCGGTTCCAGCAGTAGTTCGCGTTCACCGGTATCCAGATCGATCTTGGTCACACCCTGATAGGAGCTGCCGCGACCTTCCGGGGTCCTCCAATCGGTGACCAGGAACTGGCCGTTGGGTGCAATATGCATGCCCGCTTCGAGCAGCTCGGCTCCGATCCCCGGGCTGATGGCCTCGGGCGTGGCCGCGTCGTCGGTTTCCGAGGGAAGCTGGGCACGGAAGTAATCGGGTTGTTGCGGGCCCAGATCGTGGTCCCAGAAACGTACCGGGTAGCCGCTGTGCAGGATGGCGTTGACCTTCTTGTCCTTGCGCAGTGCGCGCAGGGTCTTGTCCTGTTCGATGTTGCCGGCGCCGGGCATGGTGCTGGCGGTGAAGACCACGGTGCCCTGCCGGGAGGCCGGGGCGGTCGGCAGGGTCTGCACCGCACCAATCCCTGCCGGGTGTTCCACTACCAGCTGTGCTTCACCGCCATTGGCCGGCAACCGCCACAATGCCGGTTTGGCATCCTTGTCGGATGAGCGTTTGGCGATAAACAGCAGGTCCCCGTTCGCGGTGAAGCCCGCTTGTGTTTCCCCCTCGGTTCCGCGGGTGAGCCGCCGGGCCGGGGAAGCTCCGTTGGTGTCCAGCTCCCACAGGGCGCTGCGGTAGCCGGTCTCCTCCTTGTCCAGCGAGGTGACCGTGGTGACCAGACGGGAACCGTCGGGGGAGAGCTGCAGGCCCGCGACGCGATGCATGCCGATGTATGAGTCCAAATTATGAAATGAATGCTTAGAGTGTTCCACCTCACTTATCTTTCCATTGATTTGCGCTTCGCACTAGAGCAAACGTGATTCGGTCCAGCGAAACGTTGGTGGCCGAAAGGCATCTGATGTCGAAGTGAACCTGAGAGTGTCCTGACGAAAGTTCGATCACTCCTTGGAATAAGGGGTGAAATGAGGCACCGTATGAAGTGGGGTCTGGCGATGATATACCGCCACATTCGACGTAGGAGGCAGACCATGCGCAACCCGAAACGAAACCTCACCCTGACCGCCATGCTCATCAGTGCCGGATTCCTGGTGACCGGATGCTCCGGAAACCAGTCGCCGGAGCCGAGCACACCGCCTATTGCTTCCGAGCAGTCGCCCACCGTCACCGAAAGCCCATCGTAAACGGCCACGGAAATGCAGACCATATCCAAGTACGAGGTCACCTTGGATATTCCGCAGACGTGGAGCGTCGAACCGGAGGAGGAATGCGAGGGTGAATGTCACGAATACACCCAATGGAACCTGAAGAACCAGGCCGGGGTCACGGTACTGAGCCTGTTGCCGAATACGGCGACCTCCCCAGACGGGGACATGAACCTCTACGAGCGCGAAGTGCTCAGCAGCGACCCGGCTCCCGGGTTGACATTCCAGCCAGCCAGTGTGGTGGCCCACCATGCCATCGGCACCCACCAGGAGGACGGTGGAGTGACCGAGTCCTTCTCCATGGCGATTGTCGATGATGAGGTTCTGGCCAAGCGCGGGGAACAGCCGGACTTGGACTACTTCAAGACCAGCGAGGATGCCTGGCCGATGCTGTGGGTGTCCAACGAGTACCTGGAGGTCATGGGCTATCGCGTGGACGGGCAGATGACCCGGGAACAGGCCGAGGAGTTCCTGAACTCGGAGGACTTCACCTACCTGAACTCGATCATGAAGACGGTGCGCATCACGGAGTAGGGGCCAATTCCTGGCTTGTAGCAGTTTCCGCAGACCACGGGCGCTTCCGTTCCCATGCGCGGAAAACACTTGTGGACAGGCGGATTCGGGCTCATGATAGGTCCATAACAATCGGTGGGGACCGATGGTCATGGGGGAATCGACAATGGAATATCGCACTCGCACGTCGGGAATCGCCAGGGTCGTGCTCTGCGCGATGCTCGGAACCGCGTTGCTGTCGACGGGGGCCACGGCTGCCACGCCGTCCATGAACGCCGCAGCGCAGGATCCGTTTGGGGGCCAGGGGGCCGCAGACTACGCCGCGTTCCACGTATCCGAGTCCGGCTTGTTGAAGCCGCAGGACCTGGGGAATCCTGCGGCAGGCGCCAGCACCACATCGACGCTGGTCACGCAGGCGAACCTGAACTTGCGCACCGGAAATAGCACCAGGCACAAGGTCATCCTCACCATGCCGAAGGGTGCGAGCGTGAAGGTCCTGTCCAAGGCGGCCAACGGCTGGTACAAGCTCAGCTACAAGGGCAGGACCGGCTGGGCCAGCGGGCAATACCTGAAAGCGGCCAAGACAACGGCGAAACCCAGGACCGTGAGCAAGCCGCCCGCCACGTTGGTCACCCAAGCGAACCTGAACATGCGCACCGGCAGCAGTACGAAGCACAAGATCGTGCTGACCATAGCCAAGGGAGCGAATGTCAAGGTCCTGTCCAAGGCGGCCAACGGCTGGTACAAGGTCAACTACAAGGGCAGGACCGGCTGGGCCAGCGGACAGTACCTGAAAGCGACGGCACCGAAGGCCACGCCGAAACCGATTGCTCCCCAAACCACCCAGGGCAAGGGTCCGAACCTCACCAAGTCGGTTGTGCTGACCTATGACGACTGCCCGCTGACGCTGTCGGCCTTCGACGCTGTCGTCAAGTACGCGGCAAAGAGCAACATCGGGCTGGTGCTTGCTCCCACCGGAAACTGTCTGGCTTCCTTCAAATCCCGGTACGGTGTGGATCTGGCAGACCGGGCCCGGGCCCACGGACAATGGGTGATCAACCACTCGGTCAGTCATCCTGATCTGCGTAGGCTCTCCTGCGCCAACGGGGCCAAGCAGTTGCAGGGCACCGGGGTGCGCACCAACTGGGGAAGGCCGCCATATGGGGCGATCAACGACAATGTGCGCTGTGCATATCAGCGGGCGGACATGCGGATCTGGACTTGGACCGTGGACACCATGGACTGGCAGGTGAAAAACAAGAAGACCATCGTTGCCCGGGCATCGCAGGCCAAGGCCGGGGACACAGTCCTGATGCACATGCAGTGGCAGGGGTTCGATGTCGACGCGATCAGGCAGATCGGCAACAACCTGGGCAAACGCGGGCTCACAGTGTGTAGGGCCTATCATGGTCCCAAGGGCGGGGTGCAGAAGACCCCGGTCAAGCTGCCCGCGTCGCTACCTTGCTAAACGGGTCGGATAGTCGGTCCGCGGCGGGTCGTCCGATGGCTCAGGCAGCGAAGGGCTGCAATTTGCCGGCCTTGTAGAGCACGGTGGCTTCCTCGGCCAGCTTGTTCGCCTCGATGGCTTCGGACGGGGTCATCCAGTAGGTGTTCACCCTCAGGTGTTGAGGTGGATCCAGGTCGCGGGGCAATAGCACCATAGGGCGACACCCCTCGACCTTGACCACCTTGAACAGGCCGCAGTGCCGGGCCAGGTGGTGGATCTTGCAGTACAGATCCACATTGTCCACGTCGGTGGTACCGCCATTTTCCCAGGGCTCCAGGTGATCGAGTTCGCAGCGGTGCGCCGGCATGGTGCACCCGGGATAGGAACAACCCCGGTAGGCGGCACGAACCGCCTTTCCGACGTGTTTGGGGAAGAGGCGCCGGGCTCGTCCGAAGTCGAGGACCATGCCCTTGGAACCGAGGACCTCGGGGTAGATCTTGGCCTGACACATGATCGCCCGGGCTTCACCGGCAGTCAGCGGCAGCCCGTTGGCGGTGATCGCGAAATCCGTGGCCCCGGCCAGCATTTTCTCGTAGTTCAGGATCACCATGACCTCCGGGGTGACCGATCCGGCTCGTTTTCCGTCCGGCACGGTCCCGGCGCCCCGGATCAGTTCGATCAGCGCGATCAGGTGCCTGAATTCGGGGCGGACCTTTTCCAGCGGTAGTGACAGTTCCGCCGGCATGCCGGTATCTGCGGTGGTGCACACCGGCTGGGTGGCTTCGGGAGCGTGGGCGTCCTGTGCGGGAGCCTGTGATGCGGTGCCGGAAGATTCGTCGGCTCCTGTTCCGGTTTCGCCCGGAAGATCCCCGGGTTCGGGTCGCGCATCCGGGACCATGGCCGGCAGCTGCGGCGTATCCCCGGGTGATTCCTGCGCCCAGGCAGGCATATCGGACGGGTCTCCCCATGGGGCGGACACGGCAGGCTCCGGTCCTGTGCCGTTGGGCGGTGCTGCGGGACCGTATCGGGTGGCAACCAAGGCATCGAGTGCGTCGCGGTTTCCGGCGATGGTCTTGGGGTTGTCGATCTGGGTGAAAACGGATTCGAGCAGTTCGGCGTCCTGGGGAAGGAGCTTGAGCTGGTAGGTGACCAGTCCGCGTTTGAGCCCGCGCCGATACAGCCCGGATTCGGCTATCAATGCTTCGAGAGGGCGGTCGGCGGCCACGGTCTGCTCCACGAGGCGGTTCATGTGCTTGCGTGCGCTCTGTGGCTGGTCCCGAATCAGGGTGATCGCATCGCGTTCGAGCTGTTCCTGGGCTCCGGCGGCGCCGGGTCCGGTGCCCAGATCCTTCTTGGCTCCGCGGATCTGTCTGGCTGCACTGGTGACCAGCCTCGGGTCGATGTCCTTCCCGGTGAATTGCTCGGCCAACTCGGGCATCAGCGGGTCGGTGCGCGTGCCGGTTTCGGTGATGGCGGCGATCAACGCCTCGGCCTGGTGGACCCGTTCGCGGGCCGTGGTCAACGGGATATTCAGCCAGCCGTGGAGCAGGTCCACGGTGTTGCCGTAGTAGGAGCGCCCCATGGTGGTGCGCCCGTTGATCGCAGCCAGCTCGGCAGGGGAGGGATCCAGGCCCGCGTCGCTGATGGCCTGGAAGGAGTCCTGGTCCAGCTGATGTGCGCCAGTGCGTCGCAGGGCGTCGACCGCATGGAGCTGGGCGCGGACCAGCTGTTCACCCAGATGCTCCACCAGTCGCGCGAAGTAGGCGGCATGCCCGGGCGCAGGTTCCTGCCCGGCGAGCGCCGCGGTCGCGCTCTGGATCAGTGATGCCGCCTGGGCCAACTGGGCCAGTGGGCTGGTGGAGGTGTTCATGGCCCCAGCATGCCCCACCATCGGGTGCGGCGGGGCGCATAGCGCAGATGTGTGGATAACCGGACCCCGCGGTGCGCACCGCGGGGTCCGGGCGCTCAGTTCGCGGCGTCGACCTTCACCGGTTCACCGGGTGCGGTTTCGGCAGCCAGCCGCGCCCCGGCGATTTCGTTGATCCTCTCGCGGCACAGGTACCAGCCCAGCACCAGCAGCGGGACGATGATCACCAGCGAGGCGATGGTCCAGGTCCCCACCGGGTTGTCGAAGGCCATCATCACCAGCACGAGCACCAGGAAGGCGAGGGTGACCCAGCCCGAGACCGGGGCCAGCGGCATCCTGAACGAGGGCCGCTGCAGTTCCCCGGCCCGCGCCTTTTTCACCAGGGCCATCTGGCACAGCACGATCATGCCCCAGGCGGAGATGATGCCCACCGCGGCGAAGTTCAGCACGATTTCGAATGCCTGCGCCGGAACCACCGCGTTCAGCACCACACCGAGCACCGCAACCACCGAGGTGATGACGATGCCGCCGTAGGGCACCCCGGCCTTGTTCATGCGTCCGGCGAAGCGCGGGGCCGAACCGTTCAACGACATCGAGCGCATGATGCGCCCGGTGGAGTAGAGCCCGGCATTCAGCGAGGAGAGCGCCGCGGTGAGCACCACCAGGTTCATCACCACATCCATGCCCTGCACCCCGATGGCGCCGAAGAAGGTGACGAACGGGCTTTCCCCGGCCTTGTAGGCGTTGAACGGCAACAGCAGCGAGAGCAGCACCAGGGAGCCGACGTAGAACACTGCGATGCGGATGATCACGGTATTCACGGCCTTGGGCATGACCTTTTCCGGGTTCTTCGTCTCCCCGGCGGCGGTGCCGATCAGCTCGATGGAGGCGTAGGCGAAAACCACACCCTGCATGAGCACCAGCACCGGCAACAGCCCGCTGGGAAGCAGCCCGCCGTTGTCGGAGATCAGCGAGAAACCGACCTCATGGCCGGCGATCGGGGTGCCGAAGATGACGAAGTAGCACCCCACCACCAGGAAACCGACCAGGGCCACCACCTTGACCAACGCGAACCAGAATTCCAGTTCGCCAAAGACCTTGACCGAGACCAGGTTCATGCCCAGTACCAGCACCAGGGCCGCCAGCGCCCAAAGCCACTGCGGGACCGCCCCGATCCAGGGAACGTACTTGCCGAAGAAGTTCATGTACAGCGCCGCCGCGGTGATATCCACGATGGAGGTCATGCACCAGTTGAGCCAGTACAGCCACCCGGTGGCGAAGGCGGCCTTTTCCCCGTAGAACTCGCGGGCGTAGGAGACGAACGAGCCCGAGGAAGGGCGGTGCATCACCAATTCGCCCAGGGCGCGCAGGATCAGGAAGGCGAAGAAACCGCAGATGGCGTAGCTGATCACGATGCCCGGACCGGCTGCCGCCAGCCGGCCACCGGCGCCCATGAACAGTCCGGTGCCGATGGCCCCGCCAATGGCGATCATCTGCATCTGTCGGCCGGTCAGGCCCTTGTGGTAGTCGGAGTCGCCGGCGGTCAGTGCCGCGTCGGTGACCGGGGCGGCTTGGGCCCGTGTTGTGGAATGGTCCATGGGATTCCTTGGGGTTAGTCGGAAAGATTGGCAAGCCGCTCGGGCTTGAGCAGTTCGTCCAGGTCCGCGGCCGAGAGCAGACCGCGTTCCAGTACCAGCTCGGCCACGCCCCGTCCGGTGTGCAGGGCCTGAATGGCGATCGAGGTGGACGCGGCGTAACCCAGCCGCGGGTTCAGTGCGGTGACCAGGCCGATGGAGTTCTCCACCTCGCGGCGCAACGCGTCCTCGTCGACGGTGATCCCGTCGATGCAACGGGTGGCCAGGGTCAGGCAGCCGTTGGTCAGGTGCTTGAGCGACAGCCCGATCGAATGGGCGATCACCGGTTCGAAGGGGTTCAGCTGCAGCTGCCCGCCCTCGGCGGCCATGGTCACGGTCAAATCGTGGCCCACCACCTGGTAGGCGATCTGGTTCACGACCTCGGGGATCACCGGGTTGACCTTGCCGGGCATGATGGAGGATCCGGACTGCACGGCCGGCAGCTGCAGGTCGTTCAGCCCGGCCCGCGGCCCGGAGGAGAGCAGCCGCAGGTCGTTGCAGATCTTGGAGATCTTCAACGCCACCCGCTTGAGCACCCCGGACAGGTGAACGAAGGCACCCACATCACTGGTGGCCTCGATCAAGTCCGGGCTGGTGCTCAGCGGCAGCCCGGTCAGTTCGCGCAGATGCCGGCAGGCGGCCTCGGCATAGCCGGCGGGGGCGTTCAGCCCGGTGCCGATGGCGGTGGCCCCCAGGTTGATCTCGGTGACCAGGGACAGCGATTCGGCCAGCCGGGCCCGGTCCTCACCCAGGGTCACGGCCCAGCCGCCGAACTCCTGGCCGACGGTCATCGGCACCGCATCCTGCAACTGGGTGCGGCCCATCTTCACCACGCAGCGGAACTCGGCGGCCTTGGCCAGGCAGGAGTCTTCCAGCACCTGCATCGCGGCCAGCAGCGGCTGGGTGGCGAAGTGGGTGGCGATGTTGACCGCGGTCGGGTAGGCGTCGTTGGTGGACTGGGACAGGTTCACATGGTCGTTCGGATGCAGGTGCCGGTACTCGCCCTTGGCGTGGCCCAGGATCTCCAGCGCCAGGTTGGCGATCACCTCGTTGGCGTTCATGTTGGTGCTGGTCCCGGCCCCGCCCTGGATCGGGTCGATGATGAACTGGTCGTGCAGGGCGCCACCGGCGATGGCCTCACAGGCCTGGTCGATGGCCGTGGCCCGGGTGGGATCCAGCAGCCCCAACTCGCGGTTGGTGCGGGCCGCGGCCTGCTTGACCCGGGCCAGGGCGGTGATCAGGTGGGGGTTGCCGGCCAGCGTGGTCCCGGTGATGTCGAAGTTCTCCTTGGCGCGCAGGGTGTGCACGCCCCAGTAGGCGTCGGCGGGAATCTGCCGGTCGCCGATCAGGTCGTGTTCACTGCGGGTGGGGGAGGCAAGGGCGGAATTGGGCATGGAAAAGTACTCCTCGGGTGCCCGATGGCACCGGTGTCAGGTGGATGGTTAGAGTGCGGCCAGTTCGCCGACCGGTTGGCCGCCGCCCAGGGCCGGGCTGGAGGCCAGTTCCTGCAGGGCCGCGGGTGCGGCCGCACCCAGGTGCGCGGTGAGCAGCTTGATGGTGATGGGCATGCGTGCCCGGTCGGTGCCGTCGGCGATCTTCACGGCCACGGCCCAGCCGTCGGGCAACCCGACGGCCTGGATCCCCTCGAAGCCGTCCTTGGCCACGGCCCCGGGTAGCCGCAGCATCAGCTCGGTGACGTCCCGGCCATGCCCGGCGACCAGGTCCGGGTGCCGGCGCATGGCACTGGCTACCCGGTGTTCGGCGGTGCCCGGTGCGGCGCTGGCCAGCCGGGCAAAGCCGCGGGCCAGGGCGGCCAGGGTCAGCGGGTAGACCTGGGTGCCGCACCCGTCGGTGCTCACCGTGGTGATCCTCTCCCCGGTCAGCTCCTGGACGGTCTGCGCCAGCAGGTCCGCCAGCGGGTGGTCTTCCCCCAGGTACCCTGCGGTGGGCCAGCCCTTCAGGCGGCACAGCGCCAGCAGCGCGGCATGCTTGCCGGAGCAGTTCTGCGCCAGCCGGGTGGCGGTGCCCCCGGAGGCCAGCCAGTCCTGGCGTTCGGCGGGGCCGTAGGGCAGGTCGCGGGAATTTCCCAGGTCCTCCTCCTGCAGGCCAGCCTGGTGCAGGGTGCTCAGCGCCACCTGCTGGTGCCGGCCGGAGCCCGAGTGGCTGGCCGCGGCCAGGGCGATCTGCTCGTCATCCAGTTCCAGTCCGGCGCGCAGCATGGCCACCGCGAACAGTGGTTTGAGGGCCGAACGCGGGTAGAACCGGGCACCGGCATCGCCCAGGGACATGGCGATCCGTCCGTCCGGGCCGAGCAGCACCGCCGAACCGTAGTGGATGGACTCCAGCTGCCCGCCACGGCTGGCGGCGACCAGCGGAACATGGGCCGGCAGGGACCGGTTGGCCGGGGTCATTCGGTGCTCCTGACGATGGTGGAAACCGCCTGCTGGACGGCCTTGAGGTGCTGCGCCATGGCGTTGGCCGCGGCGTGCGGGTCACCGGCGGCGATGGCCGCCACGATCACCCGGTGTTCCCTGTTGGACGGCTCGCGTCGTCCGGCGACCAGGTTGACCGTTTCGGACTGGCGGGCCATGGCCTCGCGGATATCGCCAACCACCCGGTCGAACACCGAGTTGCCGCTGGCGCGGGCCACCGCCGCATGGAAGGCGGCGTCGAGTTCCACCCAGGTCGATGCCCCGTCCTCCTGCTCCATCTCCTCGATCAGGCCGTTGAGCCGCTCCAGGTCCTGGGCGGTACGCCGGGAGGCGGCCAGCTCGGCCGCGGGAATCTCGATATGCGGACGGGCCTCATGCAGGTCCGCGGAGGAGTGGCCGCCCAGTACCAGGTCCCGGGTGGGACGGTGGGAGATCACGAAGGTGCCGCGCCCGGTTTCGGTGCGCGTCAACCCCAGGGCGGCGCAGGAGCGCAGGGCCTCGCGGATAACGGAGCGGCTGACCGCGTAGTTCGCGGCCAGGCTGGCCTCGGAGCCGAGCTTGGTCCCCAACGGGATCTCCTGTGCCTCGATGGCCGAGCGCAGCGCGTGGAATACGGCTTCGGAGGCACTGGTCCGCGCTATGGGTTGCTGTCCGGGTGTCCAGCTGTCTGACAGGTTCATGGTGATGAGTATGCCAATGTGACCCGGCCTACGTCAACTCCCCGGAATCCCGCGCTGATCCCGGCGCAGCGGATGCTCCGCCGGGATTTGCACCAGCACGATCCTGCTGCCATCCGGGTCCCGGATCCAGCCCTCGACCAGCCCCCACGGTTCGGTGCGCGCCTCCCGGGTGACTGGCACCCCCAGGTGCTGCAGGCGGTGTAGCTCGGCGGGAACATCGCGCACCTGCAGCCACAACACGAGGGTGGACGGCCCGGCCTCGCGGCTGCCGGAGATCTCCAGCTGCCCGGTCCCCAATTGGAAGACCACCCCGGGGCTGCGGGCGGGGCCGAATTCGCGGACCACCGGCAGGTCCAGCGCCTCGCGGTAGAAATGCAGCGTGGCCTGGTGGTCCACAGGTCGCAACAATACTCGGCTGGTGACCACTTCCATGGCGGGTCCCTCCTAGCAGTAGTCCTGGCGCAGCGCGGTGGCCAGCGTCTCGGCGTCCTCCCCGTCGGGATCCAGGCAGTCCAGGATCACCGTGCCGGATGCCGCATTCGCGACGACGCGGGCGCGATAGGCGGTAGCTTCGCCCTGGCAGCTCACCGTGTAATCCAGCTGTACCGGCTGGACGAACCGGTAGACCAGGGTTTGCTCCCCGTCCTCCGGGTTCTCGACGAGCACATCGGCGCTGTCGATGGAGATCGGGGTGAGGTCAACGCTCATGCCGGTGACCTGCTCATCGAGCAACGGCAGCAGCACCTCGTCCTCGATCCCCGGCTCCGCAGCCTGCCAGGTGAGCGAGGGTTCGAAGGGTGCCAGAACGTGCGTGGTTGTCTCCGGCTGCTCACCGAAGGCCTCGTGCTGGACAAAAAGCACCTGCTGGTCCAGATCCGTGCGGGACTCCAGATCCGCCACCGGATCGGTACAGGAGGCCTCGGCCGGCGGTGCCGTGGGATCGCCGGTGCCCGGCGCCGGCGCGGTGCACGAGCCCAGGACCAGACCGCCCAGCAGCGTGCAGGCCAGCCAGGCGACGGTTTGCGGCGGTACGGTTCGTTTCCGTGGCACGTCGTGATCCTCCAATGGGCCGGGTCCGGCACCCGCCTGAGAGGTAGCCTACAGTCCACGGGTAGTGAACGGGCGGTACCGGGTGGTCCGTCGGCCGGGCGACTAGGAAATGGTGATGACCTGGCCGGCGTAGGTCAGTCCGCCACCGAAGGAGAAAAGCAGCACCCTGGTACCGGCAGGCAGCGGGTCCTCGGCCATCATCTTGGACAATGCCAGTGGCACCGAGGCTGCGGAGGTGTTGCCAGAGTAGATGACATCGGTGGCCACCCGTGCATTGGGTGCGCCGATCTTATCGGCCAGCGGTTCGATGATGCGCAGGTTGGCCTGGTGCAGCACGATACCGCCGATGTCCTCCGGAACCAGCCCGGCCTTCCCGATGATCTGCTGGGCGATCTTCGGTAGCTGGGTGGTGGTCCAGCGGAAGACGCTTTGGCCGTTCTGGGCGAATTTGTCGTTGTTCTCCCGCTCGATCCGCACGGCATCGGACATCTGCGGGACCGAACCCCAGAGCACCGGGGACACCAGCTGCTCATCGCAGGCCGTAACCAGCACCGCTCCGGCACCGTCGGCCGTGAGTACGCAGGTGGTGCGGTCGGTGAAGTCGGTGACCTCGGTGAGCCGTTCGGAGGCGATGACCAGGGCGTTGGTGGCGCTGCCGGCGATAATGGCGTGCTGGGCCAGGGCCAGGGCATGGTTGAAGCCGGAGCAGGCGGTATTGACATCCAGGGTGGCCGGGCTGTGTTCCATACCCAGCGCGAGGGCCACCCGGGCGGCCATATTCGGTGCGCGATCCACCGCGGTGCAGGTGGCCACCACGACCATGTCGATATCGGCGGCGGTGATGCCCTCGGCATTGCCCAGCGCCATCGCGCCGGCTTCGGTCGCCATGAAGTCCACGCTTTCATGATCCTGCGCCCAGCGGCGTTCCTTGATGCCGACCCGGCGGGTGATCCATTCGTCACTGGTTTCCACCAGTTTCTCCAGCTCGGTGTTGGGTACGATCTGTTCGGGCTGGTAATGGCCGAAGGAAACAACTTTGCTGCCGCGCATGGCTAACGCTCCTCATTCAAGGCGGGAATCGGGTTATCTGTCATCAAGCGTAGTGGGTCGCGTGTTTACTCGCCGTTAGCTTGGCCGTCCGTTGCCGTTAAATCCGTTCGGCTAGCCTGCCTGAATGACCACCGCAGCCCCGACGCACGAGACCCTGCTGGCCCACCTGCGCTCCGCCGCCACCGCACTGGTCCCTGCCGAACGCCGGGTCGCCGAGGTGCTGATCCGGCAGTTGCACCGTCTGGAGGAGTACTCGGCGGTGGCCCTGGCGGCCGAAGCCCGCTGCTCGGCGGCCACCGTGGTCCGCGCCTGCCAGCGCATGGGGTTCTCCGGCTTCCAGCAGCTGCGCCTGCAGTCGATCAGGGTGGCGGCCAGTCAGCGGGACAGGGACGCTACCGGGCTGCCGTCGCACCACGGTGGCTCGGTGCATGACGCGCTGCTGAAGCAGGTGTTCACGGCGGCGATCACCGATGTGCGTGCCAGCCAGGCCATGCTGGACCGGCAGGTCTTCGACAGGGCGGTGGCCCGGCTCGCGGCAGCCGGTACGATCCTGCTGGCCGGCACCGGGGGCTCCTCCATCCCGGCGCAGGACGCGGCCCTGCGGCTGACCATGAGCGGACGCACGGCGGTGGCGCCCCACGATGTGCTGGGCCAGCAATTCGCGGCCCGGCTACTCAAGCCCAGTGACGCCTGCATTGCGGTCAGCTACTCCGGGGCCAACCGGCACACCCTGCAAACGGTGCAGGCCGCCGGGCATGCCGGGGCCACCGTGATCGCGGTGACCAGTTCGGGGATCTCGGACCTGGCCAAGGTGGCGGACCTGGTGCTGGTGACCGGTTCGAATGAACGAGACAGCGAGATCCTGGCCAGCCGGATCAGCCATGCCCTGGTGCTCAACGCGGTGAACCTGGCCGTGCAGCGGATCAGCGGCCAGCCGGCCTTCGGCCCGGCCGGTGAACTGGCCGATCTGCTCTCGGACACCTTGGACAGTAGCCGGGCTCAGGAGTAGAGCCGGGTGACCAGCGAGATCAGCTCACCGAGTCCCTCCGGCGGTTCGTTGCGGTGCCAGGCCAGACGGACCGCGATACGCGGCCCGTCCCGCAACGGCCGGTACGCCACGGAGGGGCGCGGGTGGTGGTGGGCGGTGGCCTCGGCGGTGGTGCCCACCCCGCGACCGGCCACGATGCCATCGAGCCAGCTATCCACATCCGAGGATTCCAGGAACCGCGGCCGCTGCCCGGCATCGGCCCAGAGCGAAGGATCGGTGGCCCCCATCCGCGTGTCGATGAAGACGGTGCGGTCGGCCAATTCGGACATGGACAGCACCCGGCGCCGTGCCCACTGCGGGTCATCGGCGGCGAAGACCACCAGCCGCCGCTCCAGCCCCACCACCACCGAGTCGTAGAGCTCGGCATTCACCTCGCGGCGCATGATCGCCACATCGCAGAGGCCCTCGGCCAGCCCGGAGGTCGGGGAGTTGTGCCGCAGCAGCTCCAGTTCCAGCCCGCCGCACAGGTCCGGCCATTGGCGTTGCAGCGCGGGGGTGTGCACGCCCAGGGCAGCCCACGCATAGCCCAGGCGCAGGGTGCGGTGCCGGGCGGTGAGGAAACGGTTGAACCGTTCGGCCTCGGCCAGCACCCGGCGGGCCTCGGGAAGCAGCTGGGCCCCGGCCCCGGTGACCTCGCAGCCGCGCACGGTGCGCCGCAGCAGCTGATCACCGACCTGCCGTTCGAATCCCGCAATGGTCCGCGAAACCGCGGCCTGGGAGACGAACAGCTGGCCGGCCGCCTCGGTGAAGGAGCCGGCCTCGGCGGCGGTCACGAAGAACCGCAGATCACGAAGGGACCAATCCATAACCACAGCGTATGGGATCGACATAATATTCACTAGTGTTATGCCGTGGCCGAAACCTACCCTCAAGTTATGGATACCCAGGAATCACTTAGGGTCGGCATCCCCGGTGCCGGCGGCAATCAGTTGCACGGGAGCGCCATGGCGTTGGGTGCCGGGATCTCGAACCAGGCCGGGGCGGCGCTGGGGGCCATGGCCTTTCCCGTGCTGGGGCCCGTCGGGGTGGTTGCCGTACGCCAGATCCTGACCGCGGTGGTGCTCACCGCGTTGGTGCGGGTGCGGTTCTCCCGGCTCACCGCCGGCCAATGGCGCCCGGTCATCGGCCTGGCGTTCTCCTTCTGCCTGATGAACATCTGCCTCTACGCGGCCATTGAACGCATCGGCCTGGGCCTGGCGGTGACCCTGGAGTTCCTCGGCCCGTTGGCCGTGGCCCTGGCCGGAAGCCGCCGTGCCGTCGACGCCCTGTTTGCGCTGATCGCCGGCGGCGGGGTGCTGCTGCTGGTCCGTCCCGGCCCGAGCACCGATATGCCCGGGATCCTGCTGGCGCTGGCCGCCGCCGTGGGGTGGGCCGGCTACATCCTGCTCAACCGCAGCGCAGGCCAACGCCTGCCCGGATTGCAGGGGACCGCCGCGGCCAGCCTGTGCACCACCATCCTGTGGGTTCCGGTGGCCGGGGTCTGGTTCCTGCACCATCCGCCGACCCCGGGCGCGTTGGCGCTGGCCGCCGGATGCGCGGTCCTGGCCTCGGTGGTGCCCTACGCCCTGGACCTGTTGGCACTGCGGCACCTGTCCGCGGCCACCTTCGGGGTACTGACCAGCATCAACCCGATCTGGGCGGTGTTGATGGGGCTGCTGCTGCTCGGCCAGCAGCTGGGCTGGGGCGAACTGGCCGGGATCGGGCTCATCGTGCTCGGGGCCAGCCTGCATTCGCTGTGCTCCGCACGCGCGGTGTAGCCCGGATCTCGGCCGCGTAACACCATTTCAAGCCCGGTTTGTCCGGTGACGTGCGCGGTACTCCTGGAGGCAACGCAGCGCCACCCCAGCGGGGTCGGACTGCCGCCAGCAGATGACACGTTTATTCAACGACCGGCCTGGACGAACGGCTGCGTCTGGAACTGCTGACCGCGGTCCATGTCACCCGCGACCGCTCCGAAGCGCCCGCGCTCGCCGACCGGATCGTCGCCTCCTTCATCAGCGATGCCACGCTGTTCGCCGGCACGCTGGTGGGCTCCAGTTTCCACGCGGACCACCCGGGACTGGCGCTGCCGGGGTTGAGCGGGGATCCGGCAGCTGCGGGGACCTGCCTGCACGACGGGGCGATCGGTCCCAACGGCCGTTCACGACGGGCGGTGGCGGCGGTCGCCCCTACCGCAATCGAGCTCGAAAGCGCTATGGTCGCATCATCGGATCAGTTCAACCAGGCCCAGCTGGCCCGGGTCACCTCCGTGCTGCGCACCGCACACGGGCACGAGACCAGCCTGGATTGGGTCGGAGTGGAGGTACGTGTGATGGGAACGGGGAACACCCCGAACGAAGGCGAGCTGGTACGCCCGCGGGTTACGGCCGCCCGGGTCTTTGCCGGCACGCCACCCCAGCGTTCGACGGTCGCGGCATGAGCGAGGAACGCGACACCGATCAGGTGCTGAACAAGCCCGAGGAACGTTGGGTACTGGTGCGCCACGGGCAGACCGCCTGGAACCTGGATAACCGCCTGCAGGGCCGCTCCGATGTCAGGTTGAACGCCACCGGGCGGCAACAGGCCGAGCGGGCCGGGGTGCAGCTGGCCAAGGAAGGCCCGTGGGACCTGGTGGTCTGTTCACCGTTGGGCCGGGCCCGGCAGACGGCGCAGATCATCGCCGACTACCTGGGTATCTGGCAGGTGCTGGAAGTCGAGGGCCTGGTCGAACGCGACTACGGGGCTGCCGAGGGACGCTACCTGGACCGGATCAGCCCCGAGGAACGCGAGCGGCTGCTGGCCGGCGGGGAAGCCGAGGACGATGTGGTGGTCCGTGCGGTCGACGCCCTGCGCACCCTGGTGGAGCAGAACCCGGATTCGCGGGTGGTCATCGTGGCGCATGGGACGCTGATCCGGCTGGTTCTCGGTGCGCTGGCCGAGAGTCCGCACCCGCGCGTGGAGAACGGCGAGGTGCTGGTGCTCGATACCCGGCGGTTGCACGAGTTCGTGCAACGCTAGAATCGGACTCGTGCCTTCTTCCGGATCCCACCTGCTGCAACGCTTCAGCCATGCCGCCGAGCGCTGGCAGATTCCGCTCTACCTGCTGGGCATCCTTGCCGGGGTGGGGGCCGGTGCGGCCTTTGGCCACGCCGGCGTACTGGAGGCGGGGCTGACCCCGTCCTTGGGGCTGCTGCTTTACGCCACCTTCCTGGGAATCCCGATGACCCGGCTGGGCAGGGGGTTCGGCGACCGGAGGTTCCTCGGTGCCCTGCTGGTGCTGAATTTCGTGGTGGTACCGGTGCTGGTGTTCGGGCTCAGCCGGTTCGTCGCCCACGATGCCGGGTTGCTGATCGGCGTGTTACTGGTATTGCTCACCCCCTGCATCGACTACGTCATCGTGTTCTCCGGGCTGGCCGGGGCCGACCACGGGAAGCTGCTGGCGGCAGCACCCCTGCTCCTGGTGGCGCAACTGCTCCTCTTGCCCGGATACCTCTACCTGATGGCTGGCCCGGACACCCTGGGCATCATCGACCCGACCCCGTTTTTCAGCGCACTGATCTGGCTGGTCCTGGTCCCGTTGGCCCTGGCCGCAGCCACCCAGTTCCTGGCCCGCGGGAGCGCGCGGGCGGCAGCGGTCATGCAGGTCGGCACCGGATCCATGGTGCCGCTGATGGTGCTGGTGCTGTTCATCGTGACGGCCTCGCAGACCCCGCGGGTCCTGGCCTCGGGTACCGCCCTGTTCCCGGTGGTTCCGCTGTATGCCGGGTTCCTTGCCCTGATGCTGCTGGCAGGGATCGGGGTGGCACGGCTCTTCGGCATGGATATCCCGACCGCCCGCGCCCTGGTCTTCAGCGGAGCCACCCGCAATTCGCTGGTGGTGTTGCCTTTGGCCTTGGCTTTGCCAACAACCCTGGGTATCGCCCCGGCCGTGGTGGTCACCCAAACCCTGGTGGAGCTGCTGGGCATGGTGCTGTTTGTCAGGCTGGTACCCCGGCTGTTGCCGCAGCGAGGCCGACCCATCACGGACTTCGGCTGACCAGGGTTTTCCGAACCGGCAGTGAAGTCTATCCACAGCCGGGTGGGACACAGGAAATGGTGCTTGGCGAATATCCCTTTGAAGGACCTGGCGAGAGCATGCCGCCCGCACCTCGGGCGGCCCCGCCAATGGAGCGGGAGCCATCGGATCTTCACGATGCCTGGCCAGGAAACCCTCGGGTGAACAACCGGGACAAGGCACGCAAAGGCCTATCCAGCGTGTCAGGTTCCGGAGGCTATCGCGAAATTCCAAGAGGATAACCGTGGGTAGCGAACCAATGATTGACGCACAACGCTGCCGATACGGCTTGACATGGTTCTACCCAGGACCAGGAATACGTGGCCACTGTTGCGGAGTTTCCGTCCACGTCCTGGCTTCACCCCGATCAGGTGCTGGTTGTGCGCGGGCTGGAGCAATCTGGTCAAGCAGGTGATCGCTGAGCTGCGCGTTGCCGGTCAGAACATCCTGCACCTGTTTCGCCCCGGGATGACCGGGACCGGGCCACCGGCCCACCGACTACAGCGCCCGAAGAACCACGGCACTGCCCTGCCCACCGCCGCCGCAAATGCCGGTGGCGCCCACTGCGCCGGCGCCCAGTGCGGCCAGCTGCCGGGCCAGGGTGCCGATGATCCGGGCCCCGGAAGCACCAATCGGGTGCCCCAAGGCGATTGCCCCGCCATGCGGGTTCACGATGTTCCCGTCGATTCCCAGTTGCTGGATCGAGCGCACGCCGACCGCGGCGAAGGCCTCATTGATCTCCACTGCCTGCAGTTCCTCGGCCGTGTAATCGGTCCGCTCCAGTGCCGCGGTGATGGCATTGGAGGGCTGCTCGTGCAGGGTGCGGTCGGGTCCGGCCACCAAGGCGTGGGACAGGATCTCGGCGATCGGGGTGAGCCCTAGTTCTTCCACGGCCTTGTCGCTGACCAGTACCAGGGCCGCGGCCCCGTCGGTGATCTGCGAGGAATTGCCCGCGGTGATGGACCCGTCCTTGGCGAAGGCGGCCCGCAACCTACCCAACGACTCGGTGGTGGTCCCGGCGCGGACCCCGTCATCGGCGGAATAGACGGTCTCGCCCTTGCGGGTGGAGACGGTGAAGGGCGCGATTTCCCCGGCCAGGAACTCCGCCGAGGCCTCCGCCCGCTGATGCGAGGCTGCGGCCAACCGGTCCTGGGATTCCCGCCCGAGGCCGAGCACGGTGTTGTGTTCCTCGGTGGATACACCCATGGAACGTTTCTCGAAGGCGTCGGTCAGCCCGTCGTATTCCAGGGTGTCGACCATTTCGATGGCCCCGTACTTGGACCCGGCGCGGGCACGCTGGGCATGGGGTGCCAGGGACATCGACTCCTGGCCGATGGCCAGCACGACATCGGCTTCCCCGGCGGTGATCAGCCGGGCTGCGGCCACCACGGCTTCGGTGCCCGAGAGGCATACGGCGTTGAGCGTGATGGCCGGGACATCCAATCCGATGCCCGCCCCCACCGCGCTTTGCCGGGCAGGGTTCTGTCCGGCGGCTGCCTGCAGGACCTGCCCGGCATAGACCTGCTGGACCTTGTCGGCGGGGACCCCTGCACGCTCCAGCGCGGCTCTGGCCGCATGGGCACCCAGTTCGGATGCTGGAACATTGGCCAGGGCGCCATTGAAACGCAGGAATGGGGTGCGGGCGTAGCCGGCGATCTTGACGGTCATGCTCTCTGGTTCTCCTCTAGCTGGATGGTGAATGTGGCGGCGGTGATCCCGCGGATGCTTTCCGGGCTCTCCCCCTCGGCAATACGTCGCAGGACCAGGTGCCCGTCCTCGATATCAAACACCGCACGGTCGGTGATGATCCGGTCCACCACACCGACGCCGGTCAAGGGCAGGTCGCATTCCTCGACGATCTTGCTGGTCCCGTCCTTGGCCACATGGTCGGTCAGCACGATCACCCGTGGGGTGCCTGCGACCAGGTCCATGGCACCGCCCATGCCCTTGACGAGTTTGCCCGGGATGGTCCAGTTCGCCAGGTCCCCGTTGGCCGCCACCTGCAGGGCTCCGAGGATCGCGGTCTGCACATGCCCGCCGCGGATCATCCCGAAGCTCGTGGCCGAGTCGAAGAAGCTGCCGCCGGGCAGGACCGTGACGGTCTGTTTTCCGGCGTTGATCAGGTCTGCGTCTTCCTCGCCCTCGAAAGGGAAGGGGCCCATGCCCAGCAACCCGTTCTCGCTTTGCAGCTTGACCGAGACCCCGGACGGCAGGTTGTTGGCCACGAGGGTGGGAATGCCGATCCCCAGGTTCACATACTGGCCGTCCACTAATTCGCTGGCGGCAATGGCCGCCATTTCATCCCTGTTCCACATGGCTAGGCCTCCTGCTTCACGCGTACGGTGCGCTGTTCGATGTGCTTGACCGGGTCGGCGTCCACGACCCGTTGCACGAAGATCCCGGGAGTGTCCACCAGCTGCGGATCCATATAGCCTTCCAGCACCTGCTCGACCTCGGCCAGCGTGAACCGTCCCGCGGCTGCGGCCAACGGGTTGAAGTTCCGGGCGGTCATCCGGTAGCGCAGGTTGCCCTCGGCATCGCCTTGGTGGGCGCGCACCAGGGCGATATCAGCCACGATCCCGCGTTCCAGGATGGCCGGTTTCCCATCGAAATCCATGGTTTCCTTGCCTTCGGCTACCGGGGTGCCGACACCTGTGGGAGTATAAAACGCCGGGATGCCGGCCCCGCCGGCACGCAGGCGTTCGGCCAGGGTGCCCTGGGGCACGAACTCGACTTCCAGATCCCCGGAGAGGAACTGCTGGGCGAAGAGCTTGTTCTCGCCCACGTAGGACGCCAAGACCTTGGAAACCTGGTGGTTCTCGATCAGCAGGCCCAGGCCCTTGCCATCCACGCCCATATTGTTCGAAACGATCGTCAGGTTCCGGGCGCCGGAGTCGCGCACGGCGGTAATCAGCCTGGACGGGATACCGCTCAGCCCGAAGCCGCCCACCGCGATGGTCATGCCGTCCCGGATGACTTCCGCCAACGCCTGGGCGGGATCATGCCGATATTTTGTGGTCATCATTTCTCCTGTGTCCATGATGTGGATTGTGTCGCCTTGCTTCAAAAACTACAGAGGTTCAAGGATCCCGGTCAACGAAATGCATCGGAGTGCTCTATAGGTGATGATTCCGCGAGCATGTGTTCATATTATGAACCGTCACCGGCGGAGCCGCTTCCAAGGGGGCGTATTCGCTGGCTGTTCAGCAGCATGTCGGGTGCGCCGGCCATCCCATCCGGGGGAAGGTGTTGGGTGACCAGGGGGCTGCGGGTTGTCTGGTGACCTCATGGTGTTCACGGGTTGGCGCACTTCGTCCATAATATGAGCATGCCCAGTTCACTTCCCGGAGCCCAGGTGGTCGGACGACTTGCCAGCGTCCTGCGTGTGGTCAGTACCTCCATGCCCGATGGAATCACCACTACCGAGGCGGCCCGCCAGACGAAGCTGGCTCGTCCCACGGTGCACCGGTTGCTCGCCGCGCTGGCCGCCGAAGGGTTCTGCGACCATGATCGCAAGGCCGGGCGCTGGATGCTCGGTCCGGAGCTTTATCTGATGGGGGCGGTGGCGGCCGAACGATACGACATCGGCGAACTGGCCCATGAACATGTGCGGGCGTTGGCCGAAGCCACCGGGGAAAGTGCCTTCCTCTCCGCCCGGCGCGGCGATGAGACTGTGTGTCTGCTGCGGCAGGACGGCGCCTTCCCGATCCGTTCCTTCGTGCTGTACGAGGGCAGGCGTTTCCCGCTGGGGGTAGCTTCGGCGGGTATCGCGATCCTGGCTTTCCTGCCCGAGCCCGCCGTGGAACGCTACCTGAAGTCCAATGACTTCAGTGGCTCATACGGGGCGGCGCACAATGCCGAGAACTTGCGCGCCAAGGTCGCCGAAACCCGGCAGCTCGGATACTCGGTGAATCCGGGCTTAGTCGTGGAAGGGAGCTGGGGGATGGGCGCAGCGGTCTTCGATGCCTCGGGCCAACCGGCCTGGGCGCTGAGCCTGACCGGCATCGAATCGCGCTTTGCCCCGGAACGGCGGCCGGAACTGGGACGGCTGCTGTTGCACCATGCCCACCAGCTCTCACAGAAACTGCGGGGTCGATAGGGGCCGGACGCACCGATGGCCCGGAACCGGGAGGGTTCCGGGCCACCGGCGCATAGCCCTAGAGCTTTTCGCGACGGGCCAGACGGGTGAAGGTCTTGACCAGCATCAACACCAGCAGGATGATGCCCACATAGCCGTTGATCACGTAGACGAAGTTGACCATCTGGGAGAACGGGATCAGCAAGCCGATCACGGTCCCCAGGACGGCCAGCCCGATGGTCAGGTACTTGAAGCGCGGGGTCTTGTCCGGGAAGAAGCGCGAGGACACGGTCCACAACAGCGGCACTGCGGTGGTGTAGATACCGGCTACGATCATGACCGAGATGCCAGAGGCTACCACTGGTCCGATATCCGAGGCCAGGATCAGCATCGGGATCTCGGCACCGGCCACACGTTCCACATTGGCCAGCAGGCCAAGCCCGATGACGATGCACGCCACCGAGAAGGCCACCGCGCCCAGGGTGCCGCCGGAGGCGGCTTCGCGCTTGCTGCGGGCGGTCTTGCCTAGCGCGGTGAGGAAGGCGGCCAACCAGAGCATGCAGAATCCGACGTAGGACAGGCCCGCCAAGAACCAGTTGCTCGAGGCGCGCGTCAGATCCAACGAGGCCACCAAGTCATTGCCGGTGGAGATTCCGCCGGGATTGGACGCGATGCCCACGATCCCCAGGGTGATGGCCACGATGACGATCAACGGGCCGATCTTGCCAATCACATCCACCAGGCTCTTGAGCCCGAACCAGACGCTGATGCCCACGGCCACCGCCAGCCCGATGCCGCCGATGTGCTTCGAGACCCCATAGTGCTCCTCGAAGACCGCTCCGGCCCCGGCCACCATCACGGTGAAGCTGAGGAATACGAACAGGATCGAGAAGTAGTCGAAGAAGGTCCCCAGGTACTTGCCGCAGTAGTAGTGGAAGATCCGTGAGGGTTTGTCGAACTTCTTGGCGTTGCCGACAACGAAGAACTCGACGGCGACATAGCTCATCAGGACCAGGACCAACGCTCCGGTCCCGAAGACACCCCAGTAGCCGTAGGACGTGAAGTACTGCATGATTTCCTGGCCGGTCGCGAAGCCGGAGCCGATCAGGAAGGCGATGATCGCCCCTGCGTAGGTCAACACGCGCAGGTAATTGGTTTTTTCCACCGTGGCCAGATGCGCCTTGGTGGGTAATTTTTCCGCCATATTCTCGTGTGATTCCTTAAATTCCAGTCCTTCCGAACTGATAGCTGATTAATGCACGATTGATATATCAGTAACGAGCATCACACTATTCGTAGATTGTGATGTAGTCAACAGTTTGTCCGAAAACAATGCTTGATGACCGGTTCCCGATGACGTCATGGGGCGTCCCGGCAGGCGGAACGCCGGTGGCACGGTACCGCTCCGGTGGGTAAGGATGAGGGGAGAAACCCGCTATCCAGGCAAGAGGAGAACGACTTGGCTACCTTGACCCCGCAGGCCACGGCACTACTGGTGGTTCATCTGCAACATGACATCGTTTCACCGCATACGGCGTTCGGTGCCCTGTTCAATCCGCAGGCGGTTGAACGCCAAGTGGTGTCCCGCTGTGCCCAGGCGATGAGTCTGGTCAGGAGCGCCGGAGGACTCGTGGTGCCCTTGAGAATCGTGTTCAAGGACGACTATTCGGACTTGGACCCGTCGTTGCCATTGCTGCAGATGGTGGAGCAGGCCGGGTGCCTGAAGGAATCGGATCCCGGTTCACAGATCGTTGCGGAGGCAGGCGTGGACGAGCGCGACCTGGTTGTCACTCACCAGCGTCCCGGTCCGTTTAGCGGCACGGACCTGCATCAGCAGTTGCAGGACCGGGGTATCCGGAATGTGGTCGTGTGCGGAGTGGCCACCAACGCCTCGGTGGAGGGAGCGGTCCGCCAAGCTGCCGATCTTGGATACGACACCTTTGTCCTGGCCGATGCGTCATCAGCGGCGGCCCCGGCCGCCCACGAGGCCTCATTGGAATCCATGGGACTCTTCGCCCGGCAACTGAGCGTGGCCCAGCTGGGCGAGGCCATCACACCATCCGACGCCTCACCTTGATCAGTGCCCCGCCCCGCCGAATCGCGCGAATGATCCCAAGAGGGCAAGATGGTGTGCATGGAGAATACTTCGGCACATCCCTGGACCGTGAACTACCAGCCAGGCGTCCCTGAGACCATTGAACTGCCTACCGAGTCGCTCAGCCATATGTTCGAGCGTTCGGTGGCCCAAGCCGGAGACAGTCCCGCCACCGAATTCTTCGGCCGTCAGCTCAGCTACGCCGAGATCGGTGAACAGGTGGAACGGGCCGCCGAGGGCTTGCGTCGGCTGGGGGTGAAGCCCGGGGATCGGGTCGCACTGGTCCTGCCAAACTGTCCGCAGCATGTGGTGGCCTTCTATGCGGTGTTGCGGCTGGGGGCCGTCGTCGTGGAGCACAATCCGCTGTACACCTCCCGCGAACTACGCCACCAGTTTGAGGACCACATGGCCCGTGTGGTCATCGCCTGGGACAAGGTAGTTCCCGCGCTGCAGGAATTCCCGAACGACATTGCGCTGGATACCATCGTGGCAGTGAATCTGCTGGAGGCCTTCCCGGCGATCAAGCGCATGGCGCTGAATCTGCCGCTGAAGAAGCTGCGGGAAACCAAGGCCTCGCTGACCGCTGCAACCAGCGGCACCATGGCCTGGAAGCAGCTGCTGAAGGCCGAACGTCTGAATCCGGAGCATCCCAAGCCCCAGGTGAAGGACCTGGCGGTGATCCAGTACACCTCGGGCACCACCGGCCATCCCAAGGGGGCCATGCTTAGCCACTTCAACCTCTACGCCAATGCCCTGCAGGGTGAAGCCTGGATGGAGGGGGCCGAGGAACGCAAGGAAATCCTGTACGCGATCCTGCCCATGTTCCACGCCTTCGGCATGACGTTGTATCTGACCTTCGGTATCAAGAAGCAGGGGCTGCTGGTGCTCTTTCCGAAGTTCGATCCGCAGCTGGTGCTCGAGGCGTGGAAGAAGTCCCCGGCCAGCGTGTACTGCGCCGTCCCGCCGATCTATGAGCGCACCGCGATGGCGGCCAGGGAACAGGGGATTTCCCTGAAGTCCGCGAAGTTTTGCATCTCCGGGGCCATGAACCTGCCCGACCACGTGGTGGAGTTGTGGGAGTCCCTCTCCGGTGGACTGCTGGTGGAGGGGTACGGGATGACCGAGTCCTCCCCGGTGGCCTTGGGAAATCCCTTCCACCCCTCACGGCGCAACGGCACCATCGGGATCCCGTTCCCCTCGACCCTGATGAAGGTTGTGGATCTGGATGATCCGGGCAGGGAAGTCGCCCCAGGCGAATCCGGCGAACTGCTGATCTCCGGCCCGCAGGTCTTCGAGGGCTACTGGAACAACCCGGAGGAAACGGCCAAGACGCTCACCGCCGACGGCTGGCTGCGCACCGGGGATGTGGTCACCGTGGACGAGGCGGGTTTCTCGACCATCGTGGACCGGGCCAAAGAGCTGATCATTACCGGCGGCTTCAATGTCGCGCCCAGCGAGGTGGAAATGGCGCTGCGTTCCCATCCGGATGTTCTTGATGCCGCGGTCTTCGGCAAGCCGCTGGAGCGCGGCGGCGAAATGGTGGTGGCCGCGGTGCAACTGGACGACGGGGCCACCCTGGACGAAGAAGCCTTGCGCGAGCATTGCCGTGGATTGCTGGCCGCCTACAAGGTTCCCAAGCGCATCGTGGCCATCGAGGATATGCCGCGCTCCCTGCTGGGCAAGATCCTGCGCAAACAGGTTCGTGAGCAGCTGACCGAGCAGGTCTGAGATGGCTGCAGTCACCAGCAGGACCGGGATCCTGGTTCCGCCTACGGTGACCGACCTGGCCGATTTCGCCGCCCGCCTCGATGACCAGCTGCTGTGGGTCGAGCAGGATCCGGCCGGTGCAGCCAGGTGCTACCGGTCCCGGCTGCAGAGCAATCCCTATGGCGGGGACGGGCTGGTGCAGCTACGGTACGGGCACCAGCCGCTGATCGCCCCTGACCTCTGGGATAACGTGGACGGGATCTGGGAGGAGCTGATAGGGGTTGTCGAGGAGTACCTCGACACCGGTACCGGTCAGCGGCTGTATCCGGGGCAACCGGTGCCCATCAGGCTGGTTCGGAAGGGGCGCTCAACCACTTTCCAGGTCGGGAACTCAGTGCACCGGGTGGATCCACGGGATTTCCTGCCGGGCCTGCTTGAGTCGGCAAGAGACCACTTTCGCTGGCTGAATGATCAGGTGGGCCTGTCCGACGGTGGGGCGGGCCAACGGATCGCCGATCTGCAGGGCACTCTGCCGCGTCGTTGAGCCGGTCCGATCTTTCGGGCCAAGCGATCGATCACCACCTCCCAGTGCATCCGTGGCCGAAGGCTCCGAACTGGAGGACTGGCATGCCCTGGCCGGTACCGCCCCGGTTCCGGAAGGGGTGGACTACCTGAAGCTGCCAGCCGGGCTGCAGGTGGTTCCCGAGACCACGCGAACCGCGGGACGTGGCGAGCCCTGGATCCCGGTTGAACGCGTGGGAACCGAATAGCGCCTGTCCTGCGGCTCGACGGCTTGAGCCCATCGGGGTCATGCTCAGCGAAACCGTGGCAGCGCAGTGAGCAACCGCCGGGTGTACTGGTGCTGCGGGTCGCCGAAGACCTTGGCGGTGGGCCCGGTCTCCACGAACCGGCCCCGGTGCATCACCGCGACGGTATCGCTCATGTGCTCGATGACCGACAGGTCATGGCTGATGAACAGGTAGCTGGTCCCGGTCTCCAGCTGGATCCGGTCCAGCAGATCCAGGATCGTGGCCTGGATCGAAACATCCAACGCAGACACCGGTTCGTCCAGGACCAGCACCGCCGGCTGCGGTGCCAGGGCCCGGGCAATCGCCAGCCGTTGCCGCTGCCCGCCGGAGAGCTGGGACGGGTACTGGTCGATGAGCCCGGGATCCAGTTCCACCTGCTCCAGCAGCCCGCTGACCTGTGCACGGTAGCCGGCCACCCGGCGGGTCCTGCCCCTGCTCAGGGCGTCGGCCAGCAGGGCGCCGGCGGTGTAGCGCGGATCAAAGGATCCCAACGGGTTCTGGTAGATGGCACCCAGGCCCTGGCGTAGGGCCCGTCTGGCGGACTCGCGACGTGGGGCGAAATGTTCCCCGAGCAGGCTCACGCTGCCGCTATCCGGGCGTTGCAGCCCCAGCACCAGCCGGGCCGTCGTGGTTTTCCCGCTCCCGGATTCACCCACGATTCCCAGGGTCTGGCCGCGCGGCACGTCGAAGCTGACCGAGTCCACCGCCTGGTGCCCGGAGAACGACTTGCCCAGGTTCGTGGCCACCAGTGCCGGTGTCCCGGATGGCTCGGCCCGTTCGACAGGCAGATGCCGTTCGGTCACCGACAACGGCGTGAAGCGGGGCACCCCGGAGGGAACGGCCCGCAGCAGGGTGCGGGTGTATTCGTGTTGCGGATCCGAGAGGACCCGGGCCGCCGGTCCGGTTTCGACGATGCGTCCGGCACGCATCACCGCGATCCGGTCAGCCAGTTGGGCCACCTGCGCCAGGTCGTGGCTGATCATCAGCACCGCCCGCCCCGACTCCTTGATCGCGCGCAACTGCTCCAGCACCAGTGCGGTCAGCTGCGCATCAAGTGCGGTGGTCGCCTCGTCGGCAATGACCACCAGCGGGTCGTTGACCAGCGCCTGGGCGATCAGTGCGCGCTGGCGCATGCCGCCGGAGAGCTCCGGGCTGCGCTGTTTGGCCCGCCGGGCCGGATCATCCATACCCACTTCGCCCAGTATGGCCTCCGCCCGCCGCCGGCGTTCGGCCCGGGAGCGCAGATGCGGCAGGGCATCGGTGATCTCGCGTCCCACCGGGCGCAACGGATCCAGCGACATCAGCGCATCCTGCAACACCATGGCCACCTGCCGGCCACGGATCGCCCGCCACTGGCGGTCGCTGAGCTTCCTGCCATCGGACCCCAGCACCGATAGCCGCTTGGCCGCCACGCTGCCGCCGCTGAGTCCCAGCAGGCTGCGGGCGGTTACCGACTTGCCGGACCCGGATTCGCCGACCAGGGCCAGGCATTGCCCGGCATGCAGCTCAAAGGACACCCCCTGCACCACGGTGTCGGAAGCGAAACCGATCGACAGGTCTTGCACACTGATCAAGGCACTCATGCGGCATTCACCTTCCCGCCCAGGGCACGCCCGATCATCGTCGCCCCGGCCGCGACCACGACGATCGCCAGGCCCGGGAACAGGCTCATCCACCAGGCCAGATGCAGGTAGGTGCGCCCCGCGGCCAGCATGGCTCCCCACTCCGGGGCCGGTGGCGGGGTGCCCAACCCCAGGAAGGACAGCGCCGAGGCCCAGATGACTGCCTGGCCCACACCCAGGGTGATCAGCGCCAGCAAGGGTCGCAGGGCATTGGGCACCAGATGGTTGCGTACCCGCAGCAGGGTACCGCGCCCGAGCACCGTGGCGGCCTGGAGCATTTCGGAGTGCCTCAGGGTACGGATCTGGCTACGCACCAGACGCGCGTAGCCGGGGGCGGTGGACAGGCCCACTGCCACAATGGCCGGTCCCACCCCGGGACCGGTGAAGGCGATGATCAGCAGGGCCATCAACAACGAGGGGATAGCGTAGAGGGCCTCAAGCAGGCGCAGGATCCCCGCGTCCAGCCAGCGCGGGGACAACGCTGCGGCGGTGCCCAGCACGATGGCAACACCCATGCCCAGGGCAGTGGCGGCGATGCCGATGACCAGCGAATCCCGCGCCCCGTGCACCACCCGGGTCAACACGTCGCGACCGGACTCGTCGGTACCCATCGGATGCGCCGGGCTGGGGGACTGGAAGGCCTCGGCCGGATCGATGGCCAACGGATCGCCCGGGGCCAACCACCCGGGGACCAGCGCGACAAGCAGTAACAGCAGCACAAAGAGCGTGCTGCCGATCCTGGCCCAGCGGCTCATGAATCGACTCCTGCCGGATGAAGGGCCCGTTCGATGCCCTCGGTCAGGGCCATCACCACCATGTAGATGGCGGCGGAGAACAGGGCGATGCCGGTGACCATGGGGATGTCGCGGGAGAGCACCGCTGAAAGCAGGGCGCGGCCCAGGCCCGGTCGGGCGAAGACCGCCTCGACCACCACGGCCCCGGAGAGCAGCGAGGAAAAGGCCCAGCCGGTCATGCCCAACGCCGGTAGCGCCGCATGGCGCAACCCGTGGCGCCAGAAGACCTGCAACCGGCTGTCCCCGCGGGCGCGGGCGGCCAGGGAAAACGGGCTGGCCAGCGCGGTGGACAGCGAATCACGCATCAGCTGGGTGAGGAATCCGGCCAACGGCAGGGCCAGGGTCAGCACCGGCAGCACCAGCCCCGCGCCGGTGCCGTTGTCCACCGCGGGCAGCCAGCCCAGGGTGGAGGAGAAGACCATGATCAGCACCGCGCCGAGCCAGAAGTGCGGGACGGCGGCGGCGATGATCTCCACCGCGTTGCCCAGCACCGCGCCCACCCGGGTGGCGCGCAGGGACGCGGCGGCAAACACCAGGGCCAGCACCCAGGCCAGGAGCAGGGCCAGCAGGGAGAGCACGATGGTTTGCGGCAGCACCTGTCCCATGATGCCCAGCACCGGGTCACGCAGGGCGTAGGAGGTGCCGAAATCCAGGCGGAGCAGCTTGCCCAGGAACATCAGGTACTGCACCCGTAGCGGTTCGTCGAGCCCGTAGTCGGCGCGGGCCGCGGCCAGCGCCTCGGCCGAGGCCTGGGAACCGGGCCCACCCATGATGGCTTCGGCCGGGTCGCCGGGAATCAGCCGGACACCGATGAAGATCGCCGTGGCCACCAGCCACAACACCACCAGCGCACCGCCTACCCGGCCCGCGGCCCAGCGAAGCGTTCCCATCAGCTCACGGTTCTCAGTTCGTCAGGAACACGTCGTAGTAGATCGGCGAGGACACCGCGGTGGTGGCCCCCATGCCGGCGACATCCTTGCCGTACAGGAAGTGGTTCTGCTGGTCGTAGAGCGGCAGCACATAGTGGCCCTCCAGCACGATCCGCTGGGCCTGGGCGTAGAGCTGCTCGCGCTCGGCGGCGTCATTGGTCTGCCCGGCGCGGGTCAGCAGGTCATCGAGCTCATCGTCGGTGACCTGCGCATTGTTCGCAAAGTACCCGGATGGGGCCGGGGTGGTGGAGTCCGAATGGAAGATCACCTGCAGCACGCTGGGGCCGACCTTGGTGTACGGGGCGGAGACCATGTTGTACTTGTGTTCGGCCAGGGCACCGTACCAGCTGGACAGGTCCAGCAGCTGGATCCTGACCTCGAATCCGGCTTCCTTCGCGGAGGCCTGGATCTGCTCGAAGAGGGACTGCTCGGCCGGGACCGACTGGTTGGTGGAGACCGGGAAATCCAGGCTCAGGCGTTGCCCGTCCTTCACCCGGTAGCCCTCGGCGTCCCGTTCGCCCCATCCGGCGTCATCAAGCAACTGCGCGGCCTTGGCCGCATCCGGGCTGAAGAGCTGCTCCTGGGCGATTCCCAGCGGTTCCACCGAGGAGAGCAACGAGTAGCTGCGCGGGGCGGTGCCGAAGAACAACGAGTCGATGCCGGCGTTCACATCCAGCGAGCGGATGAAGGCCTCGCGTACGGCGGCATCGTCGAAGGGCGCCTTGGAACTGTTCAGTTCGATGCGGTTGGATGCCCCAGGACGTGGGGCATCCAGGTGGCCCAGCCCGGCGCCCTCGGCCGAGGCGATGGTGTCCGGCTGGGCGTTGTCGATTACGTGCACCTCGCCGGATTGCAGGGCCGCATAGCGGGTGGCCGCCTCGGGGATGAAACGCCAGGTGATGCCATCCAGGTACGCGGTGTCGCGTTCGCGGCCCGCATCCTGGGCCGGCAGGACATAGTCCTCGTAGCGCACCAGGTTCACGGCCTGCTGGTGTTGCCAGGACTCGACCTTGAACGGGCCGGTGCCCACCGGCGCCTCGCAGTTCACGGCCTGCCCGCGCTTGAGGGCATCCGGGGACTGGATCGCCGACCAGGGCATGGACAGGGACTCGAGCAGGGCGTTGTCCGGGGCCGAGAGCTGCAGCTCGGCAGTCAACTCATCGACCGGTTCGACCTGAAGGACCTTGCCCACCGCCAGGTAGCCGGTGGAGGACTTCGTATCCGGGTTCTGCAGGTGTTCGATATTCGCCTTGATCGCCTCGGACGTCAGCTTGCTGCCGTCGTGGAAGGTGATCCCGTCGCGCAGGGTAATGGTGCGGGTCAGCCCGTCCTCGGACAGCTCGGTGGACTCGGCCAGCCAAGGGACGATCTGCCCGGCGGCGTCCTTGGTGAACAGCGATTCCAGGTATTGCGAGGCCACCAGGGCCTGCGGGTAGTTGCCGCCCACATGCGGATCCAGGCAGGTCGGTTCGGCATCCCCGGAGGCGTAGACCAGGGTGCCACCGATCACCGGGGCGGTGTCCTGGGCCTGCTCCCCGGGAGCGGAGGCGGAGCAGCCGGCCAACAGGGCAGCGGCCAGCGGGAGGGCGACGGTGCCGGTGACCAGGCGTCGTGTACGGATAGTACGTTGCAAAACTTACCTCGCGGGAAAAGAGTGATGTTCGTTCTCTGTTCCAACAATAGCCACCTTAAAGGAGCCAGGGCGGGTCGGGTATGCCAGATCACATTCCCGCCCGCCCGTGCGCTTGCCGGTTACTTCTCGCTGGCCACCGTCAGGCGGCGGTTCTCATGGGCTGGGGTTTCCAGCTCATCGAGGATGGCCACCGCGAAATCCTGGGTGGAGACGAACTCGCCGGCCGGCGAATCGGTGCCCAGGGTGTAGCTGCCGGTGCGACGGCCCGGGGCGATGACCGGTGCCGGGGCGGCCACGGTCCAGGTGATGCCGGAAACCGAGGTGAACATGTCGTAGACCTCGGCGCAGGTGCTGGCCTCGGCTTTGTATTCCTCGGGGAAGCCCGGGGTGTCGACCAGGCGTACGCCGCCCACCTCGGTGGCGCCGGCGCCACCGACCACCAGCAGGCGGGCCGGGATCAGGGTCTCGGTGATCGCCTCGAAGGCATCCAGGTATTCCTGGTGGTCCCCGCCGGTGCGTGATGGCGGAACGGCGATGACCACCGCATCGTTGGCCGCGCCCAGTTCGCGGTAGGTGGCGGTGTCGCTGATATCCGCGGTGCGGGAGACGGTTCCTGCCACCTCGGTGCCGGAGCGGCTGACCGCGGTGACCTCGTGGCCGCGGCCCAGGGCCTCGGCGACCACCTGGCTACCGACGGCTCCGGTGGCTCCATATACTGCAATCTTCATGCTTGGTCCTTTCGGGACGGTCTGGTTTGTTCGAGAACATGGTATCTTTTTGATACTGGGAACTACAACGGAACTTGGTTACCTCATGGATAGCACGACGAACTTCAACGTCCTGGCCCACGACTGCCCCTCGCGTGCCATCATGCAACGACTGGGGGAGAAGTGGACGCCGCTGGTGCTGCTGCTCCTTGCCGACGGGCCATTGCGTTTCTCCATGTTACGACAGCGCATCTCCACGGTGACCCCCAAGGTGCTCACCCAGACCCTGCGCACCCTGGAACGCGACGGCCTGGTCAGCCGCAAGGTCACCGAACAGGTACCGATCCGGGTGGACTATGAACTGACCGAGCTGGGGGCCAGCCTGCTGACAGCGATGGATGCCATCCGGTTATGGTCCGAACAACACGCCGCCTCGGTGTTGGCCGCCCGGGAGGACTATGATTGGGGCTCGCTGGAGACCTGACTCAATGGCGGCCCAGCACCAGGACCAGGGCGCTGAGGCCCAGTGCCAGCATGGATCCGGTCATCACCAGCACCGCGACCGTGTCCGCATGGATGCGCCCGCCTTCCAGGCCCATGGCCATGCGGTGGTAGCGGCGACGCTGGGACAGGAAGATCCCCGTGGCCAGCAGCATGCAAATCGCGATCAACCCCACGATGCCCCACCCGTAATGCGGTAGCCAGCGAAGGAAGACCGCCGAGACCACCAGGAAGGACACCAGCGTCCGGCCCCAGGCGAGCACGGTGCGTTCAGGCTGCAGGCCGGGGTCGGCATGTAGCGGCCCTCTCATGGTCCTTGGGTGGTGAGCAGGACCATGAGAACCGCGGCGATGGCCGCGGCGACCGCACCGAAACCGAGCAGGGGCACGATCGCGGGGATCGGCAAGGGGTTTCCGGTGCGCATGCTGCGCTCCACCCGGATCCAGCGGAACCCGGCCCCGGCAGCGATCAGCAGCCCGATCCCGATGACCAATACCGCCAGGACGGTGCGCAGCGGGGAGGCGAAGGCCTGCGCGGTGAATGCCTCCAGTGCGATGCCGCCGGCCAGGAACGCCAGCGAGGTGCGGATCCAGGCCAGGAAGGTGCGCTCATTGGCCAGTGTGAACCGCGGGTCGGGTTCCACCCCGTCGGGTAGCACCCATCGCGCCAACCGGCTGCGTTCGGTCATGCTGCTCCTCGAATGTCTATGTCTGGACGATACAGCCCCACCCTATATCGGGTGACAGGCCGCCCGGACGTTGGTTAAGCACCCTGCACGTGCCAGTGCTAACTGGTTCGCGGTAGTCCCGGAGTTCGTGAATGCAGTGACGTGGGTGCGATTCCGCACGCACTATGCTGACGACCTCGGCCCGGTTCACCGGGTCATGTGTCCGAACCCGATCATTTCCCACATGTATTCTTCGATGACCAGTGTTCTCGTCGCTGGTGGGACCGGGCCCATGGCATGGGGGCAGGTATCTGAAACTACTCGGGTTTCCAAGCATCTCGTTGTAGTGTGGATCACATATACTGGTGGTCGGGGAGGGGCCGGGCATGTTTGATCTAAACGAAGACCAACTGGCGCTGGTACAGACGGTTCGCGACTTCGCAGCGGATAGGATCGCGCCGCATGCGCTGGAGTGGGACCAGACCCAGCATTTCCCGATCGACGTGCTGGCCGAGGCCGGCGAGCTGGGGCTTGGCGGGATTTATGCCAGCGAGGACTACGGCGGATCCGGCTTGAGCCGCAGCGACGCGGTGCTGATCTTCGAGGAGCTGTCCAAGGCCTGTCCGACCATTGCCGCGTACATCTCCATCCACAACATGGTGGTGTGGATGATCGACCACTACGGCACCGACGAGCAACGCGAAGCCTGGCTGCCCGAGATGGCCACCATGGCGCATCTGGGTGCCTACTGCCTGACCGAACCCGGGGTAGGGTCCGATGCAGCGGCGCTGACCACCCGCGCGGTCCGTGAGGGCGAAAACTATGTGCTCAACGGTGTCAAGCAGTTCATCTCCGGTGCCGGAGCGGCCGCCCTCTACCTGGTGATGGCCCGAACTGCCGACACCGGGGCCTCCGGGGTCAGCGCATTCCTGGTGCCTGCCAAGTCGGAGGGCTTGTCCTTCGGCGCCATTGAAAAGAAGATGGGCTGGAAGGCGCAGCCCACCCGCCAGGTCATCATGCAGGATGTGCGGGTCCCGGCCACGAATCTGCTCGGCGCCGAGGGAGACGGGTTTTCCATTGCGATGAAGGGGCTGAACGGCGGGCGGCTGAACATCGCGGCCTGCTCGTTGGGCGGGGGACAGCTGGCCTTGGAGAAGTCCGTGGCGTACCTGAAGGAGCGCGAGGCCTTCGGCGGCCCGTTGACCCGACAGGAGGCCCTGGTGTTCAAACTGGCCGACATGGACATGGAGTTGGAAGCGGCCCGGACCCTGCTGCGCCGTGCGGCAGCCGCCTTGGATGTCAAGTCGGACGATGCGGTGCGCCTATGCGCCATGGCCAAGAAGGTGGCCACCGATGCCGGCTTCAATGCCGCCAACAGTGCGATCCAGTTGCATGGCGGCTACGGGTACCTGAGCGAGTACGGGCTGGAGAAGATCGTCCGGGACCTGCGGGTACACCAGATCCTGGAAGGCACCAACGAGATCATGCAGTTGATCGTCGGGCGCGGACTGGTTGATTCCTGAGCGAGGTCACCTGCCCTACAGCCGGGGGAGCATCTCGTCGAGATGGCGCTGCCCCGGATCGATATGCAGCATCACATGGTCGATTCCCGGAACGTGTGCCTCACGCAAGTAGCGTTCCTGCCCTGGGCGCCGGCGTGCAGGTCCAGCCGAAGTTCCCTCGAGGCCGCCATCGGGTCGGGGTCCAGGGCCAGCTGCATGGGGTGGATAAGTAGCGGCACGTCCGACTCCAGTCCAATGCCTTTCGCCAGAGCCCGAAGCGGTCACGCTGGATGTGCGTGGGTCGACACTAGGTCGCCCCGCCTTCGGTATGACGGGCGATCCATTGCAGGGTCTGCCCGGTGGAATAGCCGCCGGTGGGTTCGAGGAAAGGCTCATGCATCGATTCATCGGGCGAGAGAGCCGAACGCAGGCGTGGCCACCTGTCACGGAAGAGGGGTGCACTGTGGGTGTGCTCTTGCCGGAAGGAGGCGAACTCCTCCTTCCGGTCCCCAGCCCGAGGGCAAAAATGCCACCCTGAGCCTAACCAGGCCCAGGGTGGCATTGGCCAGGTGGATGGGGTGACGCAGGAGCAGTACCGCGGCGGCGGTTCCCACGGTGATCGGCCAGCTGGCCGGGAGCGGCTGGCTCGGGCGTCATCAGGCTGACGGTGACGCGGCCCGCAGCATGCAACCGCTCCATCGTCGGATGTTTCGGCCGGTTCACGACGTGCGTTGACCCGACGTGGGAGACGAGGGCAGCAAGGGCCGGACCGGAACGATCTCGGCTCGCTGGCCCAGAACCTCAGCCAGGCTCGAGTGCCGCACGACTGCCTGCAAGGTGGCCCGTGTGGGGGACATCAACCGGACCTTGCCGGCATCGCAGGCCCGGAACAGCTCCTCGGGGCGGATCCATTGCGAATCGGTGGCCTCGGTGGTCTGGTGACGTGGCTGCTGGTCGGGTTCGAGCGCGGCGACATAGAAGAACGTGTCGAAACGCTTGGGATTTCCGACCGGGGTGACCCAGTTGGCCCACGGATGGAGTTGCGAGGTGCGCAGCTCGGCCCCGGTTTCCTCCCGGACTTCCCGTCGGGCCGCCGCGGCCACCACGGCGGAGGCGAATCTCGCCTGCTCCGGTCCCAGATCCCCCAGCGAGGTGCGGGCCCAGCGGCGCGCATGTTCGGCGGCAACCGCATCGGGTACCTCGCCGGACGCCGCGGTGTCCTGCTGGTCAACCCGACCGCCGGGATACACGATTACACCGGCGGCAAAGTCCATGGTCATCGCCCGGTGCTGGATGAAGACCTCCAGTCCGCCCGTGGTTTCGCGCAGCAACAACACGCTGGCGGCGCGTTGAACCGTGACCGGCGGGTGGTGCGTGGGGCTGGAGTTGTCCATACCCACCAGTATGGCCGATCCCCAGGGTAAACCGGGCTGCGTAGCACCTATCGCGGTGATGGCCCGCATACGACGCCAGGCCCGGGTTGTTATGTGGTGGGGTGATTGCGAATCATCGAATAAACCAGGGGGCCATCGGGGATTCGGGTTTTCGAGGTGGTCTCGAATCCGTGGCGTTGATAGAGGCGCACATTCCGCTCATCGGAGGTCTCCAGGCCGATGACCGACGCGTTGCCTCCAAGCTGGCTCAGACCCTGTTTGATGATCGCGGAACCAAGGCCCTGGCCGGCAGCGCTAGGCCGGGTGCCCAGTGTCGCAAGGCTCCACGCATTGACGGGTTGGGGTGGAAGTTCGGCATCCATGAGTAGACCGAACCGGTCCCCATGCAATTCTGCGATGCGGTGTTGTGTCGCCTCGTTTGGCTCCGGGGCGGTATCCGGCAGGAAGGCGCCGACGCCTTGTATGTTGTCATCGACGAGCACGAGACCATGGGCCAGCGCGTGCTCCAGATAGATCCCCTGCAACTGCTCAAGCCGGGCACTGTAGCCATCGGCCGGAATGGCCCACCGTGTCCACGGGTATCGGTCAAACGCCAGGGCCAGGGTGTGCGCCGCACCAGCGAGATCGGCAGGCAGCGCGCGGCGGATGGTGTAAGGCATGCACACAATCCTACAGATCAACGGCGGGTGCCCAGGTGTATGCTGAGCCAACTAGGAGCGGTGGGCGGTGTTTACTTCCATGGACCTATTACCGTGCGGCGGAATGCGTTGGAAGAGTTGAAAAGCAACAAGCGTGCAGCGGGTGGATTCGGGTCAGCCACGTCAATTGTGGGAACCCGGCTGGTCTCGTGGGTGGGGACAGCTGTCTTGACGATGGTCTTTTGCTTTGCAGTCGTGGTGATCCGTGGCAATGAGGTCGGAAGCCTTGAGTGGGCCATTTTCATGAGCGCACTGGTGTTCGCCGCGACCCTGGTGTTCGCCGTTTTGCCTAGCTGGTTGACGAAGCGAACATCACTGGCCCGCGAAGGCATGCTTCTATTTGTGGGGCTGAGCCTGCTGCATCTGCTCTGGGATTTCCTCGCTTGGCCAATTCCGAGTCCGGTCGCCGAGTACCTTGTTGATTGGCTTGTCCTTGTGGCCCCGGTCTTCCTTGTCTACGCCCTGATCGCGAGCGGTGCGACCGCCCTGGTCGAGCTGTTCATTTATCGCCTCGGGAAGCGCCGGTAGGGATCGTGGTGTCCCTTGCAAACGACACCACGGTTGTCACCTGGACTGGGGCACGCCAAAGGGGGCGTTGGACCCGGCCGCCACCGGATCCAACACCCCCTATATCGCAAGCGCCTGTTGTTACTGCACCACCTTCTGCACGGGATGACCCAGCTGGTGGGTCGGCACCCGGTAGGTTTCGCGGGCGGTCAGCGCCGAGATGCTGGCCACCAGGGCCACCGCGGCGGTGAACACGCTGATCTGGACCCAGCCGCCGGGCTGAAGCCCGCCGATGGCGGCCACGATCGAGGGGGCGAACCCGGCCAGCAGGAAGCCCAGCTGGGTGCCGATGGCCAGCCCGGAGAAACGGACCTGGGCGGAGAACATCTCGGCGTAGAAGCTCGGCCAAACGGCGTTCGCCGCGGCGTAGGCGCAGGAGAAGACCAGCAGGGACAGCGCGAACTGCAGCAGCGTGTTGCCCGATTCCATGGAACGCAGGTAGAAGGGCATGAAGGCCGCCGAACCCAGTGCGCCATAGATGTACACCGGCTTGCGGCCGATCTTATCCGCCAGCATCCCGAACAGCGGCTGGGTGAACAGCGCCCCGATATTACCGGCCACCACCAGCCACAGGGTGATCGATTCATCCAGGTTGCCGATGGTCTTGCCGTAGGAGATGGCCAGGGTGCCGTAGACGGTGGAGACCGCGGCGATGAAGGCGCACAGGATCACGCGCAGCACATCGCGCCAATGGAAGCGCAGCAGCACACCCAGCGGCAGCTTGGCGATCTGCTTGTTCTTCTTCGCCGCCTCGAACTCCGGGGTCTCGTGCAGGGTGCGCCGGATGAAGTAGGTCACGATGACCACCACGGCCGAGAGCCAGAACGGGATGCGCCAGCCGATGCCGAACTTGATCTCGTCGGGCAGTGCCACCACCGGGATGAAGACCAGGGCAGCCAGGATCTGGCCGCCCTGGGTGCCGGTCAGCGTCCAGGAGGTGAAGAAGGAGCGGCGGTGATCCGGTGCGTGCTCCAGGCTCAGCGAGGAGGCGCCGGCCTGCTCGCCGGCTGCCGAGAGACCCTGCATCAGCCGGGCCAGTACCAGCAGGATCGGTGCCAGCCAGCCCACCTGGTCAAAGGTCGGCAGGCAGCCGATGGCGAAGGTGGCAACACCCATCAGCACCAGCGTGAACATCAGCACCTTCTGCCGCCCGATGCGGTCACCGAAGTGCCCCAGGATCACTGCACCCACCGGGCGGGCGATGTAGGCGAAGCCGAAGGTGGCCAGCGACATGACCGCGGCATTGGTGCCGGCATCCGGGAAGAAGACGTGCGGGAAGATCAGCGCCGCTGCCGATCCGAAGATGAAGAAGTCGTAGTACTCGACGGCGCTTCCCATGAAGCTCGCCAGTGCGGCCTTGACCGGTGTTCGCTTGGCTGTCTCCGGCTGTTGCTGGCCGGCGGCCTGCTGCATTTCTGGCATCTGAATACTCCTTGGGTGATGTCCATGCAATGGTGGAAAAATTCTACTCTGTTCGCAATACGTACACTTGTGCGCAAAGCGAGCATTCAACTAGGATAGAGGTAAATCACATCTGAGACAATCCTTGTGACTGGAAAAAGTCCACAACATAAAAAGGGGAACCCCGGTGAGCACCATTGAGCAGTCCTACCTGGTCGGCCTGATCGGCGATGGGGTCATCCCCTCGTTGACCCCGCCCATGCACGAGCGCGAGGCCGACGCCCACGGCCTGCGCTACCTGTACCGCCCCATCGACCTGAGTGAACTGGGACGTGCGGGTGACGACGTGGGCGAGCTGCTGCGGGCCGGGGCCGAACTGGGTTTCAACGCCTTCAATATCACCCACCCGTGCAAGCAGCTGGTCATCGGGCACCTGGACGGGATCAGTGAAAACGCGAAGAATATCGGGGCGGTGAATACCGTGGTGATCCGTGACGGGAAGTTCCATGGCCACAACACCGATGCCTCGGGCTTCGGCTGGGCACTGGCCACCGGACTACCGGGAGTGAAACTGGACAAGGTACTCCAGCTCGGTGCCGGCGGTGCCGGGGCCGCGGTGGCCTATGCGTTGCTGGACGCCGGGGTGAAGGAACTGACCCTCGTGGATCCGGACAGCACCCGGGCGCAGGAACGGGCCGCTGCCTTGCACGCCGGTTTCGCGGATCGCACCATCACCACCGCCATCCCGGACCAGGTCCCCGGACTGCTGCCCACCGTTGATGGTGTGCTCAACGCCAGCCCGATCGGCATGCACCACCACCCCGGGTTGCCACTGGATATCGCCGGTCTGGAAGCCCGCCACTGGGTGGCCGACTGCGTCTACCGCCCGGTGGACACCGAACTGGTGCTTGCCGCACGCCAGCGCGGATGCCAGGTGCTTGATGGCGGGAACATGGCCGTCGGGCAGGCGGTGGACGCCTTCGGCATCATCACCGGGTTGGAAGCCGATGCCTCCCGGATGCGTGCCCACCTGCTGGAAATGCTGGAGGCCGGACTCTGATGCGCACCTCGATCGCCACCGTCTGCCTCTCGGGCACGCTGGAAGAAAAGATGCTCGCCTGCGCCAAGGCCGGATTCGACGGGATCGAGATCTTCGAACAGGACCTGACCGTCAGCTCCTCATCACCCGAAGAGGTGCGCGCCCTGGCCGCGCGGCTGGGTCTGAGCCTGGACCTCTTCCAGCCCTTCCGCGACTTCGAGGGGGTGGACCAGGACACGCTGCAACAGAACCTGCACCGCGCCGAGCAGAAGTTCAAGCTGATGCAGCGCCTGGGAATGGACCTGGTGCTGCTGTGCTCCAACGTGGCCACGGCCACCATCAACGACGACGAGCTCTTCGCCGGCCAGATCCGCCAGCTGGCCGATCTGGCTGCCGGCTACGGGGTGCGCATCGCCTACGAGGCCCTGGCCTGGGGCAAATACGTGAACACCTACCAGCATTCCTGGAAGATCGCCCGGATGGTGGACCGGGAGAACGTGGGCATCTGCCTGGATTCCTTCCACATCCTCTCGCGCGGGGATGACCCGGCGGATATCGCGGGGATCCCGGGGGAGAAGATCTTCTTCGTGCAGTTGGCCGACGCCCCGGTGATGAGCATGGACATCCTGTCCTGGTCCCGCCACTACCGGGTCTTCCCGGGGGAGGGCGGCTTCGCGCTGGATGATTTCATGGCCCAGCTGGTGCGCTCGGGCTATGACGGGATCGTCTCGCTGGAGATCTTCAACGATGTTTTCCGCCAGTCCAACGTCGTGCATACCGCGGTGGACGGGTTGCGTTCGCTGATCTGGTTGCAGGACCGTACCCTGCAGCTGATGCAGGACGAGGCCGAACGCTACCCGCTGCAGCTCACCGCCCTGCCCCGGGCCCAGGCCCCCAACGGGTTCGACTACGCCGAGGTACGCACCGAGGACCCGGAGCAGGTCGCGGCGATGCTCTCCCAGCTCGGCTTCGGCTTCCATGGGCAGCACCGACGCAAGCCGGTACAGCTGTGGAAGGCCGGGGACGCGCGGATCATCATCAACACCCAGCGCAGCCGCGGGATCACCGCGCAGGTGTCGGGATTCGGGATCCAGGTTGATGACGACGCCCTGGCCGCGCAGCGTGCCCGGGCCCTGCGGGCCCCGCGGGTGCCGCGCCACCAGACCGGCGACGAGCAGGCCCTGGCCGGTTTCACCGCCCCGGATCGGCGAGAGGTCTTCTTCTCCCGGGCGGCGGTGACCGCCTCCTGGGAGGAGGAATTCGGTGTCGGCGCGCCGGCTGCCGAGCCGGGCCTGGTCACCGGGATCGACCATATCAACCTGGCCCAGCCCTGGCAGGCCTTTGACGAATCGGTACTGTTCTATACCAGCACCCTGAACCTGCAGGCCAACGCCGGTACCGAGGTGCCCAGCCCGATGGGACTGGTCCGTTCCCAGGTGCTGCGCACCGGGGACGGGATCGTACGCCTGGCGCTGAATATCGTGCCGCAGGGACTGGAAGCGGCCATCGAGCGCAACCACGAGTACCCCGAACACATCGCGGTGGCCACCGACGATATCGTGTTACTGGCACGTCGTGCGATCGCGGCCGGAATGGAGTTCCTGCCGGTGCCGGAGAACTACTACGAGGACCTGGCGGCACGCTTCCACCTGCCGGAGCCGGTGTTGCAGACCCTGCGGGAGCTGAACCTGTTGTACGACCGGGACGAGCGCGGGGTGTTCCTGCACTTCTACACCGCGACCGTGGGCAACCTGTTCTTCGAGGTGGTTGAACGCCGCGACGGCTACGATGGATACGGAGCACCCAACGCACCCGTGCGATTGGCTGCCCAGTTCGAGAGGAACCGGCTTGCCGGTAGGTAGCAACACACACTGAAATGGGGATGGCGATGGCGGCAGAGCAGCCCGACTACTTCGTGAAATCTGCGGAGAAGACCTTGTCGGTACTGCTGGCATTCAACGGGCACAGCGATCCGCGGACCGTCTCGCAGATCGCCACGGCCATCGAATCCACCCGCGCGACCGCCCGCCGTTTCCTGCTCACCCTCACCGATCTGGGGTACCTGGAAACGGTGGGCAACGCCTACCGGCTGACACCGCGGGTGCTGGATATCGGGGCGTCCTACCTGTCCGGACTCACCCTCCCCCAGGTGGCGGCCCCGCACCTGCAGCGGCTGGCCGCGGAACTGGGCGAAACCACGGCCCTGTGCGTGCTGGACGGCCAGGACATCCTCTACGTGGAACGGGTCCTCTCCCCGCGGCTGCATGCCACGAACAGCACGATCGGCAACCGGCTACCGGCCTGGGTGACCTCCATGGGCCGCGTGCTGATGTCGAAGCTGCCCGCGGCCGAACGCGAGGAGTTCCTCTCCCGGATCGAGCTGACCCACTACACGGACAAGACCGTGTCCAGTATCGAGGCCTTGCGCGCCGAACTCGATCAGGTCGCCGCCCAGGGCTGGTCCATGGTCGCCCAGGAGCTGGATGAAGGATTGCGCGGCCTGGCCGTCCCGGTCTACCGGGGCACCCAGCTGCTCGGGGCGCTGAACGTCTCGGTGCAGCCCGGGCGGATGGAACGGGAATCGATTACCGGACAAATGGTGCCGCTGATGCAACAGGTCGCCCAGGACATCGCCGACGACTTCGGTGGCCGCCTCGGCAGGAAGTAGCCGGCCAACCAGCTAGCCGGAGAGGCTCGCCAACTCGCGTTCGAGCAGTGAAGAGAGCCGACGCACACCCTCGGTGATGGTTTCCTCGTCGACCGCGCAGAAAGCCAGGCGCAACTTGTGGCTCGGCTCGTCACCGGGGCTGAAGGCGGTGCCCGGAATGAAGATCACCCCGGATTTCACGCCCTCTTGCAGCAGGTCATAGGTGTTGATTCCCGCGGGCAGGGTGAGCCAGATGAAGAAGCCCCCTTCGGGACGGGTGTAGTTGATGCCCGCTGGCAGGTACGTATCCAGCGCATCGAGCATCGCGTTGCGGCGCGCGGCGTACAGCGTGCGGTAACGATCGATCTGTCCACGCCAGTCGTGCTCCCGCAGGTAGGTGCTGATGATCATCTGGTTCAGCGTAGGCGGGCACAGCGCCACCGCTTCGCCGGCCAGGTAGAAACGGCGGAAGAGATGCGCGGGGACCGCAGCCCAGCCGATCCGCAATCCCGGGGAGAGGATCTTGGAGAAGGAACCCATGTAGATGACGTTCTGGGCATCCAGGCTGCGCAGCGTGGGGGCCGGCTCCCCATCGTAGCGGAGCATGCCGTAGGGGTTGTCTTCGAGGATCAGCACCCCGGCCTCGCGGCAGATATCCACGACCTGCTGGCGGCGGTCGGCAGCCAGGGTGATGCCCGAGGGATTGTTGAAGTTCGGGATGGTGTAGAGGAACTTGACCCGCTCGCCGGCCGCACGCAACGAGGTGATCCGTTCGGCCAGCGCCGCGGGGACGATCCCCTGGTCATCGGTGAGCACCGGGGCCACCTGGACCTGGTAGGCCTCGAACGTGTTCAACGCACCCACATAGGTCGGGTCCTCGCACAACACGGTGTCCCCGGGATCGCAGAAGACCTTGCAGGCCATATCCTGGGCGGACTGCGATCCGTTGGTGACGACCACATCGTCGACGGCGACATTGTTGATCCCCTCGGCGGCCATGACCTCCAGGATCTGGGTGCGCAATTCCTCGGTGCCCAGCCCCGAACCGTACTGCAGGGCCACGGGACCCTGCTCGGTGATGATCCGGCGGGAGATCTCGCCCAGTTTCTCCAGCGGCAGGGACTGCAGATAGGGGTTTCCACCGGCCAATGACACCAACGACGGATCCAGCGATAGCTCGAAAACATCCCGGACCGCCGACTGCTTGATCCCTGCGGCGCGTTCGGAGAAGAGGCTCTCGTGCCGTGCGGTGATGGACTGGGCGGATGAAGGGACAGTCATGGTGCTCCTCGTGTGGGCCGGGCCGTGGATGGGGCGTTGAACCTGGGTCTCCCGGCACAAAAGTTGTCTGTTGAACTACTTAAGTGTCCTATTGGGAAAAGTCTGTTGAGACGAGTATGAAGGAGTTTTGACCCTATGTCGAGACTGGCCCGCTGTCCGATTCGGCCCGTTCGGCCAACCAGGCCTCGATGGCGGCCGGACGGATCCTGCGGTGGGTGCCGCGGTATTCCACGGGAATGATTCCCGCATCGGTGAGTTTGCGCAGGTAGCTGTTGGAAATCCCGGCCATCTGGGCGGCCTGCGAGGTGTTCAGCAGCAACTGCGGGGTGCCGATGCTGACGGCCTCGCCCTTGGCGAGTCGCTGCAGGACCTCCAGCAGGGCATCGTGGGCGGCCGCCGGTAGTTGCATCGCGGTGCCGTTGACGAAGATCGTGGTGTCGTTGGACTCGGCCAAGGCCCGGGCCAGGCGCCGGGTGGTCTTCTCATCCAGTGCGTCAAAGGTGCGGACCTTGCTCAGTGCGGCAGTAGGTGAAGCCATGGTTCCATTCTGCCCCAAGTTCGTGGGCGACTATCGATCCACCGTTCGAAATCCGGTGTTGCTGCTTGCCGCATCGGGGCTGTTGTGGCTCCGGGCCGAAACCCGGTAGCGGTTGCAGTACGACTCGTGGCAAAGGTGCGATCCACCGCGCATGACCCGTCCGCGGCCGATAGTGGGTCCCTGCGGATCCCGAAGCGGACTGTTGCGGTAGTACTTGGGTAGGAACCAGTCGTGACACCACTGCCATGTATTGCCGGCCATGTCGTACAAGCCCAGGGGGTTGGGCGGGAAGGCGCCAACCGGTGAAGTGCCGATGAAGCCATCCTCGGCGGTGTTTCGCGTCGGGAAATCGCCCTGCCAAATATTGCATTGGTGCCTGCCTCCGGGAAGCAGGTCATCGCCCCAGGCATAGCGTCTGCCCGGGAGCATGCCGCGGGCAGCATATTCCCATTGGGCCTCGGTCGGAAGCCTCCTTCCTGCCCATTGGCAGTAGGCTACGGCGTCGTTCCAGGAAACCTGGACCACTGGATGATCCGGGACGTCTTGCCAGTGGGAATCGATGCCGGTGGGATGGCGCCAGCTGGCCCGGCGGACCCCCAGCCACCAGGCGGCGCCCTGTGCCGGTCCGATCACATCCTTGGGCGGCGCCGTGAGGTACGCATGGAAGACGGCCGAGTATCCCAGCCTTTCGGATTCCGTCAGGTATCCGGTGGACTGGGCGAAGCGTGCGAACTCGGAATTGGTCACGGCGGTGAGATCCATCGAGAATCCCGACACCCTCACTTCGTGCACCGGGAGTTCGCCGTCAGCCGGGTATCCCTCGTTGAAGTGATCGCCCATCATGAAACTTCCTGCGGGGATTTCAACTTGTTCCACGGGCCTGGGGCCGGTATCGCGTGCCTGAACGGCCGCCGGGGCCGCGGTTGCCGGACGTGCGGGAGGGCAGCAGCTCATGGATGCTCCGGCCGGTGGGTACGGGGCCCAAGCAGGGCCTTGACCGAAGTGCACAGGGCCTCAATGAGTTGTTCGGAGCGCTGCACATCCGGGTCGGAAACATGTTGCAGGCTGATCCCGTCGATCCCGGCAATGATGATGCGGGAAACCATTTCGAGGTCGATTCCGGAGTCCCGGCCCTCGGCTTGGGCCGCGGCTGCGAGGATCGAGCTGGTGGAGTCGATCCATGCCGCATACATCGAGCGGTTGATCACCCTGGCCGAGTCGATCTCCTGCGGTTTGTCCAGGCGGGTCGAGCGCAGTAGCAACTCGAAGGTGGTGATCTGTTCATGGGGTGCGGTGAGCATGCGCCGCCAGATGCGGCGGATATGCAGGTCCACCGCATCCTCGAGGGTCCGCGGGGTGGGCATCGGTTCCAGCTCGCGGGCGTAGTCGCGGCTGAGGTAGTTGTAGACCTCGTTGAGCAGGTCGTCCTTGCTCCGGAAGCAGTAGTGCAGGGCGGCCAGGGGGGCATCGGCCTCGGCGGCAATACGACGGGTGGTGGCCGCGACAATCCCCTCGGCGGCGATCACCCGTGCCGCGGCCTCGATGAACTGCCGGCTGCGATCCTCGACTGATATCCGCGCCACCCTGGCTCCTTCGTTATGCCGGGACGCATGGCCAGCAAGCCATGCGCTCCCTTGAGACTTTATCCCGCCGCCAAGATTCGCGGCAAAACCGGTACCGGAAAACGGTTTAAAAATATTCTCCCATAATGCTGGTCAAGTGACTTAGTCATTTGACATACTGTTGGAAGTTGTTAGCTCAGTCACATGAATCCGGGCGGTCCGGGAAGGGTGGAAAACCATGGAACATGCGGTACCAGACCTGATCATCCACGGAGGAGTGGTCCCGCAGATCGGCTTGGGCAGCCACCTTGATGCCGCAGTTCGTGCCGGGCGACCGACCGCGGTCGCCGTGCGCGGCGGCCGTATCCAGGCGGTGGGCGACGAGTCCCTGCTGTCTACGGCCGGCGATCGGACCCGGTTGATCGACGCCTGCGGCGGGGCCATCCTGCCCGGCTTGAATGACGGGCATCTGCATTTCGCCGCCAGCGCCATGACCCGCCACGCCCACCTGTCGCTGCGTGGGGCACGGAGCTGGAGCGAGGTCGCCCTCCTGCTTGAATCGGCAGCACCGGATGCCAGCGGATGGATCAGGGCCGCCGAATGGGACGAGGCGACGCTGGGCACGGGCGGATCGGAAGCGTTGTTCTCGGCCAATCCGAAGCACCCCATCGTGGCCTTTGACGCATCGGGTCACCAGGTGATGGTCAACGCCGAGGGGCTCAAGCGGCTGGGGCTGCAGGACACCACGGACCAGGTTCCGGGGGGAATCATCGCCCGGGATACCGCCGGACAGCCAACCGGGCGGTTCGTGGACGCGGCGATGCGGTTGGTCAATGAGGGGCTGCCGGAAATCCCCGAGCAATTGTTGCGCACGGCCCTGACCCGGCATCAGCAGGAGCTGCATGCGCTTGGCATCACCTCGCTGACGGAGCCGGGTCTGGGTCCCGGGGGACTTAGCCTGATGGCCGCCAGCTGTGGCACCGAGACCCTGGGCATCCTGGCTTCGATGGCCCGCACGGGTGAGCTGACCCTGCGCGTCAACTGCTTGCTGCTGTTCGGTGGAACCGGCGGCGAATCGCTGGAATCGGTCGAGCACGGTCTCTCCGGAGGGCTGTTGCAGATAACCGAGGGGATCGACCCGATGCGTCTGCGGATCGCCGGGGTCAAGGTCTTTGCCGACGGGATCCCGCGGTCGGGCACTGCCTGGTTCCACGACGAATACCGGATTCCCTGCGGGCATGGACATGGGGCCCTGGTGTTGCGAGGGCAGGACGATGCGCAGCGGGTGGAGGAATTCCGGGCCATTCTCACCCGGATCGATGCGGCAGGGCTGCAGGCCGGGGTACACGTGACCGGGGATGCCGCCACCGAAGCGCTCATCGAGGCAATCGAGGCGCTTCCCGATGCGCAGCGGGCCAGGAGGAACCGGCACTACATCATCCATGGGGCGTTTCGGGACGGCAGTTTGCTCGAACGCGTGCATCGTGCGGGCCTTGGCTACAGCACCAATCCAGCCATTCGTTCCGCGGCCGGCGCACTCATGCGTTCGCTGCTGGGCGAGAAACGCTTCGCAGCGCAGCAGCCGCTGGCCAGCGCCGCCGCGCGGGACGTGGATGTTTCGATCGCCTCCGACGCCCCGGTCACCAGCCCCGACTGGCGCCAGAGCGTCATCGCGGCCGTGACCCGCGATACCACCGCGGGCCCGGGGGATGGTGACGCCGAACGGCTGACCATCTCCCAGGCGCTGGCCATGATGACCCAAACCCCGGCCCGGCAGGATCACGCCGAGAACCACAAGGGCCGCATTGCTGCGGGATACCTCGCGGATTTGTGCATCCTGCAGGAACCGATCGATGCCGATGTCACCCGACTGGCCGATAACCCGACTCGCCATACCCTCGTCGGTGGCGAACTTGTCTACAGCAGCTGACCAACCCCAACCAACAACCCGATGATAGGTACCCGCCATGAAAATTCGCACCTTGACCGCAGTACTGACCTCTCTGGCACTGGGCATGACGCTCAGCGCTTGTTCCGGGGACGCCCCGGATCCGCAGTCCGCGGATTCCAACAGCCTGACCCAGTTGAATGTCGGAACCGTGGGGATCGGCTCCGATGCCGCCATCACCACGGCCATCGAACAGGGTTTCTTTGCCGAAGAAGGCCTGGCGGTGACCACCAGTGTGGTTGCCAACCCTCCTGCGGGGATTTCCGCCGCCCAGTCCGGCCAGCTGGATCTGACCTACACGCCCTCGATCCCGTTGATTAATGCCTTGTCGCAGAACGTGGGTCTTCGGGTCATTGCCGCGGCCGACGGCTACAGCGCAGACGCATTGGAAAACGCGGAGCCAGAAAAGGTGGACGATACCGGATTATTCGTCCAACCGGACAGCGCGATCACCAGCCCCAAGGACCTTGCCGGCAAGACCGTAGCGGTCCCGGCACGCAAAGCCCAAATCGAGGTCACCGTTGCCAGCATGGTCCTTGAAGACGGGGGAGACCCCGACACCATCAACTGGATGGTGCTTGATCCGGCCAGTTCACTGCAGTCCCTCCAGCAGGGGCGGGTGGATGCCGCCGGGTTGGTGGCCCCGTTCACCTCCAATGCCATGGCCCAGGGAATGGACTTGCTGGGCAGCCCCGGGCTGGAATTCTTCGGGCCGGGCGCTGTGGGACTGTGGGTCTCCGGTGCACAGCTTGCGGATGCCGAACCCGAGGTGATGGAGGCCTTCCAACGGGCGATCTACCGCGCCAACGCCTATGCGAACGAGAACCTTGATGAGATGGATGAGCTGGCCGCCCAGATCACCGGGGTCGACATCGAGACCATCCGCCAAGGTGCCGAAAGCTACTGGCCGGCGAGTGTCGAGCTGGCTGACCTGACCCAGGTGGACGCGCAACTGGTAGAGCTCGGCTACCTGCCGCAGGAGGTGGGTATCGATGAATCCATCATCTTCAGCGCTCGCTAGCCGGCCGGAGAACGAAGCACCGGAACGGCGTCGCGCAAGGGACTACGATTCCCCGGTGGCCAGGATCGCCCTGAGGGCGGCCGGGGCAGGAATACTCCTGGCTTGCTGGCAACTGACTGCCGTCAACGGAGTATTTGGACCGGGCCTGCCTACCCTTGGTGCCACAGGTGGCAAACTGGCCACGTTGATGGGCGACCCGGGCTTCTGGATCGCCACAGCTCAGACCATCTGGTTGGCGGTACTGGGTCTGGCGATCTCGCTGGTTGCCGGTGTGCTGCTCGGGATGCTGATCGGCACCATCGAATCGGTCTTCTACGCCACCCGGGCGGTCACCGAGTTCCTCAAGCCCATCCCGCCGATTGTTGTGCTGCCGCTATGCGTGATGATCTGGGGGCCAACCAACACCATGGCCCTGGTACTGGTGATGATAGGGACGGTGCTCTCCACGACAATTCAGGTCATTGCCGGGGTGAACGACACCGATCCGGTGGCGATGAACACCGCCCGTTCCTTCGGGATGGGGCGGATGGAACGCCTCTGGCGGATCACCCTGCCCTCGGCAGCTTCCTATATCGGCACGTCAGTACGCATCGGTGCCCCCGCCGCGCTGATTATCGTGGTGGTGGCCGGGCTACTCGGTGGGGCTCCCGGACTGGGTAGCGCGATCTACCGGGCCCAGGCAGCCGGCGACTATCCCGGGGTGTACGCACTGGTCCTGGTGCTGGGCGTCCTGGGGCTGGCTGCGCAAAACCTCACCGCGGCCATTGAACGGCGGGTGCTGCATTGGCATCCGGCATTCCGGAAGGTGGAAAAATGAAACGTCATGCGTTCAACCTGGCGCTGGCGGTAGCCACCCCGCTGCTGCTGGTCGTCGTGTGGTACGGGACCTCGAGTTCCTCAACCAACGCCTTCTTCCCGCCCTTGCGGCAGATCCTTTCCCGATTCGCGGATCTGTGGCTATTCGAGCACTTCACCAGCGACATTCTTCCGAGTCTGGGCAACCTGGTGGTGGGATTCGTGAGCGCGGTGGTGCTGGGGGTAGCCCTCGGTTTCGTCCTGGCCACGGTGCCGCTGCTGCGGGCCATGTTCGAACCCAGCCTGCACCTGCTGCGCGGTATTCCACCCGTCGCCTTGGTCCCGATCCTGATTACCCTGGTTGGTTTCGGCAACGAAATGCGCATTTCCTCGATCATGATCGCCGCGGTCTTCCCGACGATGATCGCCACCATTGACGGGATCAGGGCCGTCGACTCCGGGCTGAAGGATGTCTGCACGGTATACCAGCTGTCCAAGCGCGACAGGCTGCTGTCGGTTTACCTGCCGTCGGCCGGCCCCCAGATCGCAGCGGGAATGCAGGTGAGCCTGCTGGTGGCGTTCATCGTGATGATCGCCTCGGAAATGATGGGCACCGCGCAGGGTATCGGAGCCATGACTCTGCTGGCCCAGCAGACCTTCATGGCCGCAGACATGTGGGCCGGCATCTTGCTGCTGGGGCTGATCGGCTTCCTGAGCAATCTGCTCTTTGACCTCATCAAGAACCGGGTCCTGTCCTGGTACATCGGATCCAAGAAAATGGAGAAGGTATCGTGAACGCCACCATGGAAACTCACACCACGAACGACGTGTCCCCTGGCAACACACCGCGGCTTCTGGTCCAGTCGTTGGCCAAGACCTATGGCAGCGGCCCGAAAGCGGTGGAAGTCATCGAGGATTTGACGTTCTCGGTCCACGCCGGGGAACTGGTCTGTATTGTCGGTCCTTCAGGGGTGGGCAAGACCACCCTTCTCAAGTGCCTAGCCGGCCTGCAACCTTCCAGCGGCGGGACCATGGCAATTGATGGGCGCAAGGTCAGCGGCCCGCCCGCCGAGATGGCCCTGGTCTTCCAGGACTATTCACGCTCCCTGATGCCGTGGTTGACCGTGGAGAAGAACCTCCAGCTGCCGCTACGTCACCTGCGGCTTCCGGCTCGGGAAATGCGCAGCAGGGTCGAGGATGCCCTTGGAGAAGTAGGCCTCAGCCACGCTGCCAAGCGGTACCCCTGGCAGTTGTCCGGGGGCATGCAACAGCGCGCGGCCATCGCCCGTGCCCTCGCCTATCGGCCGGAGATCCTGATCATGGACGAGCCTTTCGCCTCCGTAGATGCGCAGACCCGATTCGAACTGGAGGATTTATGCCTCAAGATCCGTGACGAGTTGGGCATGACGATCCTGTTGGTTACCCACGACATCGACGAGGCGGTGTATCTGTCGGACCGGATCGTGGCGATCGGCCACAAGCCCGCGAGGGTCCTTGAGGTCATGGATGTCGTTCTGCCTTCCCCACGCAACCAGATAGACACCCGAGCCTTGCCGGAGTTCTCTGCCCAGCGCACCAAGGTGCTCTCCCTGATCCGACAGGCCCAGGCATGAGCCAGACACCCAAACGTCCCAATATCCTGGTTTTCATCGCAGACCAGCTGCGCGCCGACCATCTTGGGGCCTACGGAAACCAAGAGGTGCGCACCCCGCATCTGGACCGGTTGGCAGCCCGGAGTACTGTCTATGATCATGCTCATGTGGCGAATCCGACGTGCATGCCGAATCGCGCCAGCCTGCTCACCGGGCGCTGGCCCAGCGCACACGGCACCCAATACAACGGAATTCCGCTGGACCCCAACGCCTCCACCTTCGTGCGGCAGCTGGGGACCTGCGGGTACCGGACCCAGGCCATCGGCAAGCTCCACCATCAGAATATGGGTTGGGATTACGAACCGGAACAGCGTGAGCAGATCCTGGCCACTGACCCGCAGCTATTGGATCCAGCTGTACCGGATGCCGAAGTGCACAACCGGCACCCGGGCTGGGACCAGTGGGAGAACCGCGAGAGACACGAGGCAGGCTATCTGCCGATGCCAGAAGACTACTACGGTTACCAGCACGTTGACCTGGTGATCGGTCATGGGGATGCCCCCGGCGGCCACTGGCCGCATTGGGCACGGGAGCAGGGGATCGATCCCCGGGAGCTGGGTGGAGTCCAGGCAGGAACGGACGTGCTGGACAGTTGGGAGCAGGTCTATACCTCCGCGATCCCGGCCCAAGCCCACCCGACACGGTACATCGGGGAAAAAGCGGTGGAAGCCGTGCATGCACACAGCTCGGTGGAGGAACCCTTTTTCATGTTCGTCTCCTTTCCTGATCCGCACCACCCTTTTGCCCCGCCGCGCGAGTATGCCCGACGCTACGATCCGCAGCAACTGGGTTTGCCGATCGGGTTTGACCAGGACCACACCAAATCCCCGGAACACATCCGGCGAATGATCGACCGGCGGGGAGTGCCCAACCAGGACCCAACGATGACCTTTGCGGTTACCGAGGAGCAGTACCGTGCTGCTGCTGCCGCCCAGTACGGGCTCATCGAGTTCATGGACGAGCAAATCGGGCTGGTGCTCGATGCCCTGGAGCAGACCGGACAGGACCAGGAAACGATTGTGCTATTCACCTCGGACCACGGGGATCTTTTCGGGGACCACGGTTTGATGCTCAAGCACTTCGTGCACTACCGGGCGGTTACCAGGGTTCCGCTCATGATCCACCTTCCAGGCCAGGACGGGCAGCGCCGAAGTAGCGAACTGGTTTCCAGCGCCGATCTGGCGCCCACGCTCATGGAGCTGGCCAATGTGCAAGCCTTCCGCGGTGTCCAGGGCAGAAGCCTGGTCCACGAAGGCATGCTGGGCACCGGCCCAGGAGCCAGCGCATTGTTGGTCGAGGAAGATCAGCCATTCTCATTGCCCGGGCTTCCCGCGCCGGTGCGGATGCGCACTGTCATCACCAGGGAGGGAAGACTGACCCACTATATGGGCGCAGGCACCTACGAGCTCTACGACCACCGAAGTGACCCGGATGAGCTGGAAAACCTTGCCGAAGATCCCTGCGGCGCCGCATTACGCCAGCGACTTGAATCGGCGATGAACCAACAGCTGGTCAACCTCGCGGCCTCCCGATCTCGTCCAACGGCCGCAGCCTGACCGCGTAGATGCAGCGCGCCGTCGAGTTCCCGGTGGACAGGACCTCGGCGGCGCGAAACATGACCTGATGCGGCAAGCGGGAGTTGTCATGCGGTGAATGGTTCCCGTATGGTGGAAACCAAGGTCTAAAGAAAGTACTGACCAACCATCATTGCGGCACGCAGTGACGTGACTGATCTCCTTACCTGGCGGCGGCGTTGTTGTTATGTGTGTTTGTGAAGTGAAGTTCGAGCCCGATTCTGGCTCGCTTTGCATAAACGCGGCCCGATGCTTGGTTTTACGCGTTCCCTTCGCTATGCCACAAGTTTCGTGGGCAATGCGTTATGCCGTATTCAGCACTTTCTGAAGGAAGTAGAAGTCTAATGTCTGTTGACTCCACCCAGGACCTTTCCAAGATCACCGATGCAGAGGTTTTCGACGCCCATCTCGGCGGCAAACTCAGCGTCATCTCCCAGATGCCACTGCGCACCAAGCGCGACCTGTCGATCGCCTACACCCCGGGTGTGGCCAAGGTTTCCCAGGCCATCGCCGACGATCCGGCCAAGCACGATTCCCACACCTGGGCTTCCCGACTGGTGGCCGTGGTTTCCGACGGCTCGGCAGTGCTCGGCCTGGGCGACATCGGCGCGGCTGCCTCGTTGCCGGTGATGGAAGGCAAGAGCGCACTGTTCAAGGAATTCGCCGGACTGGACTCGATCCCGCTGGTTCTGGACACCAAGAATGTCGACGAGATCGTCGACACCGTCATCCGCCTGCGCCCGAGCTTCGGTGCGGTGAACCTGGAGGACATCTCCGCCCCACGCTGCTTCGAGATCGAGCGTCGCCTGATCGAGGCCCTGGATATTCCGGTCATGCACGATGACCAGCACGGTACCGCAGTGGTCGTGCTGGCCGCATTGATCGGCGCCGTTCGTTACACCAAGCGCGAGCTGTCCTCGCTTAAGGTGGTCGTTTCCGGTGCCGGTTCCGCTGGCGTGGCCGTGACCAAGCTGCTGTTGCAGGCCGGCGTGGCCGATGTCATCGTGTTGGACTCGCGGGGCACCATCCACCGCGAACGTGACGACTTGAACGCATCCAAGGCCGAGCTGGCCGCCATCACCAACAATGACGATGTCATGGGCGGGCTGGCTGAGGCGCTGGACGGTGCCGACGTCGTAGTGGGCCTGTCCTCCTCGAAGTTCGACGAGGCCGCCGTGGCCAAGATGAACAAGGATGCCATCATCTTCGCGCTGTCCAACCCGACCCCGGAGATCATGCCGGATGACGCCAGGAAGTACGCCGCCGTGGTTGCAACCGGGCGTTCCGACTTCCCGAACCAGATCAACAACGTGTTGGCATTCCCGGGCATCTTCCGTGGTGCCTTGGACTCCGGAGCGAAGAAGATCACCGAGGAAATGAAGGTCGTGGCTGCCCACGCCATCGCCGACCTGGTGGGAGAAGACCTCGACGCCGACTACATCATTCCTTCCGCCCTGGATGAGCGTGTGATGCCTGCGGTCTGCGCAGCGGTGGCAGCGGTCGCAGAGAACGCCAAGTAGGGAATATACCCCAGGCAGGAACTCCTGCCTCGCACGGAGCCGACAGGTAGCCAGTATCGACTGGCCACCTGTCGGCTTCGCGCGTTGTGCAACAGGAACCGGCGGAGGCCGGGAAATACTTATCCACAATTTCGCAATCCACTGCCCACCGGCAAGCCAAAGGCTGAACACTGGGAGGACTTCCAACCAGGACCATCCTAAGGAGTGTTCAGCATGTGTCTGATGTGCGAAGGAAAAAGTGCAGCCGAGGTGGAGCGGCGAATCAATGGCCATATCGCGGAGCATGGATTCTCGGTGATCTGCGTCCAGGACCCCAACCCGAAGCGGGTAATCGGCTATACGGTTGGGCTCACGAAAATAGGGCAGCCCGAATTCTTGGTGCGCGGTGTCTGCCAGGAAGACACCATGATGATGCTCGATGGCCTGGCCCGCGATGTATTACGCGGTGCCCGGTATGCCCACGGGCACACCGCCGATTGGAAGGGCGGTCAGTGGCTGTACTTCGTATCCAAGAACGGGGCGGGCAAACAAGCAGTGGTGGCCTATCGCCGGTACGCTGCAGCGCTGAGGGTGCTCGAGATCCATCTGGTGGATCGTGACCTGGTGCAACATGCCTGCAAGGGACACCGGGACAGGGTTGCCGGCGCGGTGTAAACCAGACTTGCGGCCATGTCGCGAACCACGGGCCAGGGTCGTTCCCAGCCACCCTTATCCAAGGAACGACCGTCCCAACGCCAAAGGAAAGGGAGTTGTCACGATGGAGCCAGTGTTTATCGGCGGGCTGTCCGACGCCGACCTGAAATTCGGGATTGATATCAACATACAGCGGAATGGATATTTCCCCTTGATCATCCAAGATCCTCAGTCATCCTTTTGCCGCTGCTACACAATCGGTTTGAGCTCGATTGGGCATCCGGAACTGACAATGCAGGGGGCTGAAGCCCCACTGGTCTACAAGTTCATGCACCATCTGGCCCACGATGTCATGTACCACCAGTTGGTTCTCGGACATGGAATGAACATCCGTTGGTACGGTTCAACCTTGAACTTTGAGGAAATCGGTGAAGCTTGCCGCTTCGCGCCCGAAGCGGCTAAACGATATGGACCGGAGATTACCCTGCTGGAAGTTTGGTGCCCGGATGACACCGACCCCCAGAACGAGGCGCCTGAATACGTCATAGGATAACGACGAACCCGCCGGAGATGCCGGGGTCCTGCCTGTTCCATCCACCACACGGCCACGTGCGCCTCCGCCACCGCACCTTCGTTCTTCTCTGCAGGTGGACCGGCATGGTAAAGCGCTCCCGTTATAAGCCGGAGTCAAGCCCTTCAAAGGAAAATAGCGAAACCGAGGCCGCAACACAAACACCTGTGCTGGAAGCCGGTCGCGGCGAGTGAGTACTGTAGAGGTATGGCATTCCGTAATCGTCGCGCCGCCGCGCTTCCCGCAAAATTGTCCCGTTCGTGGTTGCTGGTTAACGCCGCCACGCCCGAAGCCTTCGGGCCATCCCTGGCCTCCGAGGCAGACTCGGTGATTTTCGACATGGAAGCGGCAGTTCCCGATGACCAGAAGAGCCAGGCGCGAGATGCAGTGGTGAACGCGTTATCGACTGGAATGACTGCCTGGGTTCGGGTCAACGGGATTGACACGGAATATTGGGCCGATGACTTGGCCGCGCTATCCGAGGCACCAGGTCTGCGCGGCATCATGCTAGCGATGACCGAAAAACCCGAACAAGTGACCCTCAGTGCGATGCGCCTGCGTGCAGGCACTCCAGTGCTGGCACTGGTGGAATCGGCTCTGGGTATCGAGAACGCTACGGCCATCGCCTCAGCTCCGGGAACCTTCCGTCTGGCATTCGGAGTCAACGACTTTCGCAAGGATACCGGTGTTTCCGATGATCCCATTGCGTTGGCTTATGCCCGCGGCAAGCTCGTCGTGGCTTCCCGCGTGGGCAAGTTGCCTGGCGCGATTGACGGCCCACCGCCAGCCGGTGCGACATCCGAGATCGTGGCCAGTGAAACCCGCGTGACCGCCTCGATGGGCATGACGGGAAAGCTTTCGCTGAGTAGCGACCATGTGGACGGAATCAATGCGGCGCTGGCTCCAAGCACCGATGAATTGACGTGGGCCATGGAACTTCTCGAAGCACATGCTGCCGGCGCTTCAGTGGGTGACGGTTCGTACCTGCCGCGTCTGGCTCGTGCCCAGAAGATCGCGGATCTGGCCGATTCCTACGGCCTGTGGAATGCCTAGTATCGTATAAGGATCGTCCCGACCCGATGGGTCGGGATCTTCTTTTCCAATTTTATCGAAGATATATTCGATTATCTACGGTATAATGGGAGTATGCTCGAAGCAATGGCGCAACGACACCGCTCAACCATTGAGTCGCTGCACCAGGAATCACGAGACCTGGTCGCCTCCTTGGAAGGGAAGCTGGCGTGGATCGAAAACCACGGCAGCAAGGAAGAGTGTGCTCAGGCCATTGAAGAACTTGATGCGTTGGAAGCCAGCTATCGATTCCATCAAGCGATGCTCTCCCATCAACTGGAAAAAGAAGTTGTTCGCCACAACGAGTATCTCGGCATTAACCTCAATGACTCCACGCGCGGGGCTGCCTCGCTGGTTGCGCTGTCGCGTCGACGTTCACCTGATGGTTTCCGCAGCTACTTGGTCAAGTGTCGTATCCTGGCCGAGGATACCCCGTATCTGGCCGAACGCTTTGCCCTTGGGGAACTCACTGAATCGCAAGCTATGGCGATCCTCGGTCCGCTGCGGGACGTCAATGCTGAGCAGCGCCAGGAGTTCGATCGGCTCTTCTCGCAGAACCCTGACATGTTCGAATCCCAAGGAACCAAGCAAATCAGTGAAACAGTTCAGTGTTTTACACTCAAATACGCCAGCGATGAGCAGTGCAAGAAGACGAAGAAAGCCGAGGAAGGCCGCTACGTTAAGTTCCGTCGTGGTGAAAACTGCATTCATATTTCCGGCCGTCTGCCGGTCATTGCAGGGACCGCGATGCAGATGCACCTACGGCAGGAGTCCTTCCGCATTGTGAAATCCGGTGATTCGCGCACTCGTGAGCAGATCAAGGCTGACCTGCTGACAACGTACATGCTGGCCGGTCAGCCCGAGAAAATGCCGCTGAAACTCAATGTCGGTCTGATCATGACGGACAAGACCCTCTTTGTCGGTGAGCGGGAGCCTGCCTATCTGGAGGGGTACGGGTTTGTTCCTTCCCAGTTCGCACGTGAATTGGTAGCAGGAGATTCAATCGATACCGCACAGAACTTTCAGGATTTGGAAGGCCCGCCGCTGGAGGACTATATCAAGCGCCTTGAGACCTTCCCGGAGCTTCAACGGATTTACACCGCGCCAGGAGACACTGAATTGGTCGCCATGGACTCCAAATCCAGGGTTTTTCCGGACGGGTTGCGTCGTTTTGTCCGGATCCGCGACCGTCACTGCCGTACGCCCTTCTGCAATGGGCTTGTGGATGAGATCGATCATGTTGTGCAGCATTACCTGGGTGGACCTACCGACGTTGAGAACGCAGCTGGCCGATGTCCGAGCTGTAACAAGGCTAAGGAATCGCCAGGATGGGTTGAAGTGGTTGCCCTCAAGGGACCGCATGCCATTCGAATATCCCCGTTGACGACGTTATCCTACGTCTCCAAGGCCCCACCTGCTACCGGTGCGGTGCACCGCACCTTTCCGCAATTGATGCACCAGTCTAAATGGGTGCAGGGTTTCAAGCATTCGTTGCAACAGGACAGCCCTCGCTGCGGTCCCGACCCGTAGGCAGCCCAACACGCCTATGCGGTCCCTGCATGGGACGCACTGCGAAAGCGGTCACGAGGTCGGCTCTGGGGCATTCTGTTCTGCCCCATGACAGTTGGGGGAAGAGCCTGAATCTGCCCCGCCGAGTTAAAAGTTGAAGCCGGCCCCAACGAGGCCGGCTTCAACTATTGGAGGAGGATGTTACTCGCGACGACGGTGTGCCGAACCGACGACATCCCCGGCTTTCCATTCGGCCCAGCCTGGACGATCCTTCATGAAGTTTTCGATCTGGACCTTGTTGGCTTCCAGCTTTGGATCGTTTTTCAGGTACCAGCGGGTCTCACGGGCTACCATTCCGGAAAGGATCAACAAGCCGATCAAGTTCGGCAGGGCCATCAGCCCGTTCATCATATCCGAGAAGTTCCAAACGGCTTCCAGCTCGGTGGTTGCTCCGACGAACACGACCAGCGAGAAGACCACGCGGAAGGGCATGACCAGCTTGCGACCGAACAGCCGCTCAATATTGCGTTCGCCGTAGTAGCACCAGCCAAGGATGGTGGAGAATGCGAACATGACCAAGCCGAGGGTGACGATCCAATGGCCCCATTCACCTGGTAGCCCGTGGGTAAAGGCTTGTCCTGTCATCAGGGCTGCCGAAACCTGCTCGCCGGACCGTTCGTCGATCAGATTCCAGGTACCGGTGGTGATAATGACTAGACCGGTGCAGGTAACCACGATGATGGTGTCGATGAAGGTCTGGGTCATCGAGACCAGACCCTGACGGACCGGGTGGGTGGTCTGCGCAGCCGCTGCCGCGATAGCCGCTGAACCCATGCCCGACTCGTTCGAGAAGATGCCGCGGGCCACACCGAACTGGACGGCGATGATGATCGCGGATCCGGCGAATCCGCCGACGGCCGAGGTGCCGGTGAAGGCATCGGTGAAGATCGTGGCGAAGGCCGCAGGAATCTGGCCCACATTCGCCATGAGAATGTACAGGGCGGCGCCGACGTAGAAGATGATCATCACGGGAACGAACCCGGCGGTGACGCGGCCGATGGACTTGATGCCGCCGACCAAGACGGACAGTGAGAGCACGGTCAATATCACGCCGGTCAGCCACAACGGCACATGGAAGGAGTTCTCCAGGTTCGCCGAAATCGCGTTGGCCTGGGTCATATTTCCGATACCGAAGCTGGCTATGGCCGCGGCAATGGCGAAGAACAGGGCCAAGAGTTTACCGAACGGGCCCTTGATGCCACGTTCCAGGTAATACTGCGGACCGCCTGATTTCTCACCGGCTGCGTCCGTGCCACGGAATCGGACACCCAGATAGGCCTCGGTGTACTTGGACGCCATGCCGAAGATGCCGGTCACCCACATCCAGAACAGGGCGCCTGGCCCGCCGATGCCGATGGCGGTGGCCACACCGACGATGTTGCCGGTGCCGACCGTAGCGGCCAGAGCGGTGGTCAGCGCCTGGAACTGGGAAACATCACCTTCGCTGTCTGCGTCCTTGCGTTTGATAAGTCCAAGACGCAGTGCCGGGCCGAGCTTGAACAGCTGGATCAGGCCGAGCCGGATGGTCAGGTACAACCCCGTGCCCAGTAGTAACGGAATGAGGACGAACGGCCCCCAGATAACCGATGAGATATCCCCGAAAAGCGTCGAAAGGGAGTCCATGTTGTGAGATCCTCCGAGTGTGCATATGTGATGAGTGTGACGTGCTTTGTGTCACAGAGAAAGATTAGCCCATCCCTGCCGGTTATATTGCATTTGGTACGGTCAGCCTGCGGATTCCACCAGAATTCCGTCTTCATCGCTATGGAGCATCATCCCGGGCCGGAAGGTCACTGAGCCGAAGCGCAGCTCAACGTCGGGTGAGCCGGAGTCGAGTTTCTGGGTCTTTCGCGGGTTTGTCCCCAAAGCCTTGATGCCCAGATTCACCGTGGCCAGTTCGACGCTATCGCGCACCGCTCCGAAGATCACCAGGCCCGCCCAGCCGTTCTCCGCAGCCGTCTTGGCGACCATGTCACCCAGTAGTGCGGCGTCCAGTGAGCCGCCTCCGTCAACGACCAGCACCTGTCCTTCACCGGGGGTGGCGACGATCTGTTTGAGTACCGAGTTGTCCTGATAGCAGCGCAGGGTGCGGATCCGGCCGGCGAATTTCTTCTGTGCTCCGAAATTGCGTAGCTGGGTGCTCACCGACTGCAGGTTTTCGTCGGTGTCGTACAGGTCGCAGGTGGTGAAATCAGGCGCCTGGGACATGGGAAGCTCCTTGCTCGTTGGGTGGTTACTGGTTGTGGAAGGTCAATCGGCTGGTGCCTAGTCCCTCGATGCTGGTTTCCAGGATGTCGCCTTCCTTCAGCCATGGGCGCCGTCCGTTCTCGTCCTTGCGCGAGACGGCCACTCCGGCTGGGGTGCCAGTCAGGATGATGTCCCCGGGTTGCAGTTCGGTCATCGCCGAGATGTAGGAAACCAGCTCGGTGACCGAGAAGACCAGGTCATTGGTCGAGTCGTCCTGGACTACCTGGCCGTTGACCTTGGTGGTGATTCGGGCACCGTCGACGAATTCGTCCGGGGTCACCAACCAGGGTCCAACAGGGGTGGACGCATCCCAGCACTTGCCCTGCAGCCATTCAGAGGTGCGTCCCTGGTAGCCGCGCATGGAAATGTCGTTGGAAACCGCGTAGCCGGCGATATGGGCCGCTGCGTCTTCGGGTGCGATACGACGCCCCGCGGTGCCGATGACCACGGCCAGTTCCCCCTCGTAGTCGATACGGTGGTCCTCCGTGGGGATCTCAATGCTGTCGTTCGGGCCGGTGAGCGAGGAGGCGAACTTTGCGAAGATCGTCGGATACTTCGGCTCCTCCAACTTCACCTCGGCAATGTGGTTGCGGTAGTTCAGCCCGATGCACAAGACCTTGCCCGGGTTTGGGATCACTGTGGCGTAGTCCAGGGAGTCCGACGGCAGCGGGGAGCCGGCCATGGCTTGCGCGATCCGATCCTGTCGTTCGGCAGGATCCAGACGTAGCAAGGCCAGCACATCGGGTACCGCGCTGATCGGATAGGCGCCGTCGGTGTCGAGAACTGCGGCGGTGGTTATAGTGGAGGAATCCGGGGTGCGCAGGGTTGCAAGTTTCATAGCACCATCACACTACCAGTGACCCGGCGCACGCTAGTTGATGACGTGTAGCCAATTTAGCCTAATCGGAAACAGTTATCCCCTAGTCATTCAATGAAAACCTGCCAAGAAGGTGGAATGGCCGGATGAAGCTCGCTAAGCTACGAATCTGTGGACAGGTGTTGACGAGGCCTGTGCAGACGTGATTCGTAACTGAAGTGAAGTAGGTCTTGATGTGGGAGAATTCGTTGGCGAGCGATATCGCCAAATACTATTTGCCTCGTGGCAACACTTTTCACTGGTTGTCCAGTGCCTGATCCTGGCCACGATCATCGCGGTTTTCCTGGCGATTCTGGTCTACCGCAGTAAAACCATGTACGGTCTGGCCAACGGAGTGAGCGCGATCGGCTTGACCATTCCTTCCTTCGCCCTGATCGGTTTGCTGATCGTCCCGGTGGGGTTCGGCGTGACCCCGGCGGTCATTGTGGTGACGTTCTTCGCCGCGCTGCCGATCCTGCGCAATGCCATCGTCGGGCTACACAATATCGAGCCCACATTGGTTGAATCGGCGCGCGGTATCGGCATGGGCCGGCTTCCGACATTGTTCAAGGTGGAGCTGCCGATGGCGTGGCCGGTCATCCTGACCGGCATCCGCATCGCCGCCCAGATGGTCATGGGGGTGGCTGCGATCGCAGCCTACTCGCTGGGACCTGGCCTGGGCGGCATGATCTTCTCGGGCCTATCCCGGTTGGGCGGGGCCAACTCCCTGGAGTCCGTGATTGTCGGCGTTGTGGGAGTGGTCATCCTGGCCCTGATTCTTGATTTGATCCTGATCGGCATTGGCCGGCTGACAACACCGCGAGGTATCCGTGTCTGAAAACAACAATTCTGAAAACAATGTCACCGGGGCATCCATCATGCTCGAGGAGGTCACCAAGACCTACCCGGGGCAGAAAAAGTCCGCGGTCGGCGGGTTGACGCTGGAAATCCCCGCCGGGTCGATCGTGATGTTCGTCGGTCCTTCCGGTTGCGGCAAGACCACAACGCTGAAAATGATCAACCGGCTGATCGAGCCGTCCAGTGGAAAGATCGTGATCAATGGGGACGACGTGACCCAGATGAACGGCGACGAGCTACGCCGCCGGATCGGCTATGTGATTCAGGCCGGCGGCCTGTTTCCGCATATGACAGTGTCCACAAATATCGGCATGGTCCCCAAGATGCTGGGCTGGCCGAAGGAGAAGATCGCAGCCAGGGTTGATGAGCTGCTGGAACTGGTGTCACTGGATCCGGAGACGTACCGCCACCGTTTCCCCAAGGAACTGTCCGGGGGCCAGCAGCAGCGCGTGGGCGTGGCCCGGGCGTTGGCGGCCGATCCGCCGGTGTTGCTGATGGATGAGCCCTTCGGCGCAGTGGACCCGATTACCCGCCAGCGCTTGCAGGATGAGTTGCTCAATATCCAGTCCGAGGTGCAGAAGACCATCGTCTGCGTGACCCACGACTTTGATGAAGCGGTGAAACTGGGAGACTGGATCGCCATTTTCAATGAGGGGGCGCAGCTCGAACAGTACGATTCGCCCGAGCGGATCCTGGCCAACCCGGCCAGCGAGTTCGTGGAGAACTTCATCGGTTCCGGCGCCGGGCTCAAGCAGTTGACGCTTACCCGTGTGCACGAGGTGGAGCTGGCCGAGGCCATTACCACCAAACCCGGGGCGAATGCCTCCGATGTGCTCTCCCAGCTGCAGGGTGCCGGCTTGAAGTACGCAGTGGTGCTCGACTCGCGCAATCGTCCGCTACGCCGGATGACCCGCCGGCAGCTCTCCCGGGCCCAGATCATCGAGGGGAGCGCGGATCCCGCGTTGCCCTCGGTCGGGTTGCAGGCCACCTTGAATGACGCCCTGGACACCATGCTGGTGGCCAGCACCGAAACCGCCATTGTCACCGGCCGACGGGATGTGTACGAAGGGGTGATCACCGTGCAGACCGTCATGGAGGCCATTGCGGCCGCTCATTCGGCGGCCGGTGGCGACGGGGAGGCTCCAGTGGGATTGAATTCCGGGGCCATCAACCAGGTGGCCATCGACGACGGTGGTGGTAGCCAGTGAATTCCGCGTACCGTGGACTGCTTTTCCAGCTGCTGGGGATCCTGGCGGCCTTCGGGCTGCTGCTCCTCTGGCTGCTGACCGCGGACCTGACCGAAACCGAACGCCAGACCCTGGACCCCGCAACGGTGTGGGGCTACACCCGTGAACACCTGGAGATCACGTTGTGGGCGGCGCTGATCGTCCTGGTTATTGCCGTTCCCCTCGGAGTGTTGCTGACCCGGCCGGGAATCCGCCGCGCCGCTCCCGCGGTGCGTGCAGTGGCCAACGTGGGCCAGGCTGCCCCGGCCATCGGCCTGGTGGTCCTGCTGGCCTTCTGGCTGGGCTTCGGCGCGCGGACCGCAGTGGTTTCGATGGTGCTCTATGCCATCCTTCCGGTACTATCCAACACCATGATCGGCTTGCAGCAGGTCGACCAGCGACTGGTGGAAGCCGGTCGTGGTATCGGGATGAGCCAGCTGGCGGTGCTGTTCAAGGTGGAAATCCCCTTAGCCGTACCGGTCATGCTCTCCGGGATCCGGACCGCGCTCGTGCTGCTGGTGGGTACCGCGACCCTGGCTACGTTCATCGACGGAGGTGGCCTGGGGATCCTGATCACCACCGGGGTGAATCTGAGCCTGAACGCGGTGCTGATTGCCGGGGCCATTCTGGTGGCCCTGCTGGCAGTGAGCATCGATTGGGTTGGCCAGCTGGTGGAAACCGCGGCCCGACCGAAGGGACTGTCGTGAAAGGCAAATTGAAGACACTGGCCCTGGGTGGCGCGATGCTGTTGGCACTGACAGGTTGCGGGCTGGCACCCTCCACCGGAACCGTGCCGGCCTCGGCCCCCGGTACGATCCAGCCACTGGCGGATCTGCCAGATGACGCGGCGGTAACCGTGACATCCAAATCGTTCACGGAACAGCTGCTGGTCGGGAAGATCGCGGTCATCGCGCTGCAAACGGCCGGGTTCGAGGTGACCGACCTGACCAATGTGCCCGGATCGCAGCCGGCGCGTGAACTGGTGGTGGGAAACTCCGCCAATGTGCTCTGGGAGTATACCGGTACCGCCTGGTTGACCTATCTCGGGCGCGAGGAGCCGGTGATCGGCGCCGAGGAACAATGGCAGGCGGTGCATGACGAAGACGCGGCCAACGGGATCCACTGGGGTCGGCCGGCGCCGTTGAACAACACCTATGCCATGGCGATGAACGAGGAAGTCAGCGCACGACTGGGAATCACCAAGCTGTCGGAGCTGAAGGACGTGGATGCCGCGGACCTGACCTTCTGCGTGGATCCGGAATTCAACTCGCGGCGTGACGGGCTGACCCCGATGCTGGAGAAAATCGGGTTGCAACGCGGCAGCGATGTGCCTGAATCGAATATCGGCCTCTACGACGTGGGAGCCATCTACTCGGCCACGGCTGCCGGGGCCTGCAACTTCGGGGAGGTGTTCACGACCGATGGCCGGATCAAGGCGCTGAACCTGACGGTGCTCGAGGACGATGTACAGTATTTCCCGAGCTACAACGTCGCCCCGATGATCAATGCCGGATTCAACGAGCAGTGGCCGCAGGTTGGTGAGATCATGGGCCAGATCGCCCCGTTGCTGACCGATGAAGCGCTGCAGGACCTCAATGCGCAGGTAGATGTGGAAGGCCGGGAGCCGGCCGACGTCGCCTTCGAGTGGATGGTGCAACAGGGGTTGGTCACCGAACCCTAGAAGCACCTGGAACAGCCCGGCAGGTTATTTCCCTGTCGGGCTGTTGTCTTTAATGCCTTGTTGACAAGTGGTTCCGTGAATTCCGGGGGAGCCGGTGGCAAAAGAACCAAAGAATTCCACGAATGTTGTTGACGCTTCAATTTATTTTGTGCCATACTGGAACCAACGCACAGTTGATGTGTCAATCAAATGGCACGGAACCCGAACCCAGAAGGAGTCACCATGACCGTAGCAGCCACCACCCTGAGCACAGGCACCTGGAACCTGGACGCAGCGCACAGCGAAATCGGATTCGTAGTCCGCCACGCTGGCATCTCGAAGGTGCGCGGCACCTTCGGTGAATTCGACGCCACCTTGGTGGTCGGCGAGACCCTGACCGACTCCAGTGTCACCGCGGATATCCAGATCGCCTCGGTGAACACCAAGGACGCAGGCCGTGACGGCCACCTGAAGGGCGAGGACTTCTTCGACGCCGAGAACTTCCCTGTCATGAGCTTCCGCTCCACCGGCCTGCAGGGCGAACCGGGCGCGTTCGCCCTGGTAGGCGAGCTGACCATCAAGGGCGTGACCAAGGAAGTCGAGTTGGACGCCGAATTCGGGGGCCAGGCCGTGGATCCGTTCGGCGCAACCCGCGCCGGCTTCTCGGCCACCACCACCATTTCCCGCAAGGAATTTGGCATCACCTGGAACGCCGCGCTGGAAGCTGGCGGTGTACTGGTTAGCGACAAGGTCAAGATCGAGATCGACGCGGCCTTCGTCCTGCCGACCGCCGAGTAAAACCTCCCATTGGGGGCACACACCGCAATAACGACGACCCCCTTGCCGGGGTCGTCGTGTTTAACGCGGAACTCAGTTACGTTCCAGGGTGCCGATCGGCTGGTCCTGGGCGTCACGCAGGGCCAGCATGGTGGCATCCACGGTGCCCCCGGCCGCGGTGTTCAGCCAGGTGTCCACGCCTTCGCAGGCCATCAGGGTCATCGCGCCGAGTTCGATATCCACCTCATTGCCATCGCGGGTCCACTGGCCGGTGAAGGTGTTGCAGCCGTCGTTGCCGCTTAGCGAACCGTCCTCGGCGAATTGCAGGAAGGGATCGCCTTCGGCTACGCCGCCGAACTTGCCGGTCAACGGGTGTTCATCGGACTTTCCCGGGCCGGACGAACAAGCCGCCAGGGCCAGCAGGAGCACGGGTGCCAGGATCAATTTTCGGTATGGGGTGCTCATACCAGCAAATGCTAGCCCCACAACGGTGGCGGTGGATAGACCCTAACCACCGCCACTGGGGGATTGGCTGCAGGCTAGAGCAGTTCGGCGCGCAACTGCTCGGCCGATTTGGGGGACAGCAGACCGGGGGCCACATCGAAAACGGTTTGCGCACCGGTAATCCCGGCCCGGTTCATCCGGAAGACCGCACGGGCGTAGGCCACCAACACGCTGGAGGTGAATTCGGGATTTGACCCCAGGGCCAGTGAGTACTCGATGACCTGGGACTGCTGTTCGCTGGTATTGCCCGAACGGAAGACGAAGCCGCCGTGCGGCATATCGGAGTGCTCGGTGGCCAATGTCTGCGCGTCGATGAAGTGCACGGTGGTGTCGTACTGGTCGAAGTAGTGCTCCATGCTCACGATGGCCTCGCGCACCGTGTCTGGATCGGCACCGTCCTCCAGCACCACATAGCACTCGCGCTGGTGTTTGTCCCGGGTTTCCAGCTCCGGGCGCTGACCGGCACGAACCGCATCGATCGCCGCCGGGCTCGGGATGGTGTATTGCACACCACCGGCCACACCGGGTACCCGGCGAACGGCGTCGGAGTGGCCCTGGCTCAGGCCGCGACCCCAGAAGGTATAGGTGACCCCGTCGGGCAGCAGGGCCTCGCCGATGACACGGTTGATGGAGAACATTCCCGGATCCCAGCCGGCGGAGATCAACGCGGTCTTGCCTGCGGCCTTCGCCGGGGCATCAACGGCGGCATAGTGCTCCGGGATCCGTGCGTGGGTGTCGAAGCTGTCCACGGTGTTGAACAGCGCAGCCAACGCGGGTCCCTGCTCGGGCAGGTCGGACTTCGACCCGCCGCACAGGATCAGCACGTCGATGTCCCCGGCGTGCGAGGCCACATCGTCCAGTGCATAACGCGGTGCGTCGGCAGCCAGTTGCAGGGTCTGCGGATCGCGTCGGGTGAAGACGCCGACCAGTTCCATATCCGCGTTTTTCGCGACGGCGGCTTGTACGCCGCGTCCCAGGTTGCCGTAGCCGGCAATGCCGATGCGGATCTTTGCGCTCACGTGTATTCCATCTCCTTGGCTGGTACTACCTCTATTAGCCTTACGCTAGCGGTTGCCCAGCCGAAGGGGTAAGTCTGTGAAGGCCGGTGGTGGGTGCTCAACCGGCCACCGGGATGAAGAAGAGCAAGGCGATCAGGGCAAACAGTGCGCCGATGACCCAGAGCAGACCCAGAATGCTACCAACCCACCCGGTGACCTTGCCGACGGTGGCGGGGGTGGCGAAGTCCCGTTCGGCGCGGCGGGCCTTGAGAATGGCAATCGGTCCGAAGATGAAGCCCAGGAAACTGAAGACGAGGGCGAGGATCCCGAGCACCATGGCGGTCTGCGCCAGTTGCGCGCCCTGATCGTTCGGTCGCGGGTTGTTGGGCCCGGGAAGCGGATCACCGGCGGGGGTGTAACCGTGGAACCGGGGCGGCTGGTCGAAGGACGCGCCGTCATAGGACGGACCGCCCTGGGAATAGGGGTTGTGCGGTTCGTTGGCGGGAGTCGACATGATGGTCACGATCCTCGAGGAGTTGGTGGTTCCATTGAACCAATATGCGCCGTGGGCCACCAGTGCCCGGGGACAGTGCACAGGAACTTAGGAGACTTTTCGTTTCCACAATTCATGGGTGCCGGTGGCCAGGATGCCCAGCAGGATGGTGGCGTAGAAACCGTACTGGAAAATCGTGGCGTAGTGACCGGTCTCGGCCAGCGAGGCGGTGACCCAGGTGGCTGCCGCGGCGCCGAGGAACAAGCTGAAGACGAAGAAGGAGACGGTGGTGGCCCGCGCCGTCGGGGCCACATCGGTGGCCCAGCCCTGCATGGAGGAATGCATGATGGCGTTGGCCGCCCCCATCAGGGTCGCGGTGATGGTCAGCGCCACCGCGGAGAACCAGAAGGCGGAAGCCGCGAAGCCGCCCAACAGGATCACGGCCCCCAGCCCGATCAGGACGGTTCGGGGCAAACGTGCCACCAGCCGGCGCATCAACCGGGCACCGAGGATCACACCCAGGGCAAAACCGCAGCCCAGCAGGCCGGCCAGCCCGATGTCGATGCCCAGGTCCTGCAGCGCCGGGACGATGTAGGTCAGCAGGCCCATGAGCAGCGCACCTTCGAGGAACACCACGGCGTACAGCAGCAGCGTGGATCCGGTGAAGGCCGGCTTCAGGGTGAATCCGCGGACGGTGCGGGTTGCGGCGGCAACCTTGCGCAGGCTGAACAGGGCCGCCAGGGCGCCCAGGGCGGGCAGGGCGAAAACCAGCCGCCAGTCGACGAAGGTGGCCAGTGCGCCGGCAGCCAGTGTGGACAGGGTGGTACCCAAGGAGGAATAGACCTGCAAATCCGACAGGCCGCGCGCCCGCTCGATCCCGGTCCGGGTGTCCCCGAGCAGGGTCAGCAAGGTGGGGTAGAGGGCACCGAACATCAGCCCGGTCAGCGACCGCACCAGCAACAGCGGCAGGTAGGACGTGAACAGGGTGCTGGCCAGGGCCCCGAGCAGCGCGCCGACCAGGGCCGTGCGCAGCACCGCCAACCGCCCGAACCGGTCGCTGAGCATACCCCAGACCGGTTGCCCCACGGCGTAGAACAGTGAGTACCCGGCGACCAGCTGCACCGCCTGGCCCAGGCTCAGCTCGGTGGCCAGCGACAGCGCCAGCAGCATCGGGGCGGTGGCGTAGCGATCGAAGAAGGCCAGGAAGCCGATGAACCGCAGTGCCGAGTCCGGCACCCGGGTCGGGTCGTTTCCTGCCATGCTGCGCCGTCCTTCACATCGAGCCAACAGCCCATCCAACCAGACAGACGGGTCGAACCCCGAAGATATTGCGTTCCGCGTCGAAACCTACCGGGGCCCACGCAGCGTACGCAGTGCGTAGATGATGACCACCAGGTCCACCACCTCCTGCAGCAGCGCACCGAGTACGGCCGGGATCACCCCGGTGGTGGCCACCAGCATCAGCCCCACGCTCAGGGCGACCCCGATCCAGATGGCGCTCAGCGCCACCCGGTAGGTGAAACGGCTGATGGCCACCGCCTCGGCGACCGGGGCCAGCGAGTCGCGCAGGATCACCGCATCCGCGGCCTGTCCGGCGGCGGTCGAACCTCGTGACCCCATCGCGATGCCCACATCGGCGGTGGCCAGGGCCGGCGCGTCATTGACCCCGTCGCCTACCATCATCAGTGGTCGCGGGGTGAACGCATCGAGCAGCTGGACCTTCCCGCCTGGCAGCAGTTCGGCATGCACTTCCTCAATCCCCACAACGCCGGCCACCAGCCGGGCCGAATCGGCCACGTCGCCGGTGAGCATCACCTGGCGTTCGATGCCGTGGGAGGACAGCCAGGCCAGGGTGTCGCGCGCCTCGGGGCGTGGGGTATCGGCCAGCACGAGGGCTCCGGCGAATTCGCCGTCGATGCTCGCGTAGGCCGCGGTCTGACCCGATTCCAGGTCCACACGCGCCGGCCGGGCGCCGAGCGAGGCGATGAAAGCCGGTTTGCCCACCGCCACCCGGTGACCCTGCACCGTGGCGATGACCCCGTTGGTGGCGATCTCCCGGGCGTCCTGGGCGGCAAGCAGCTCCAGCCCCCGGCCGGTGGCGGCCTTGCTGATCCCCGCGGCCATCACATGGCTGGAATACTGTTCGGCCGAGGCCACCAGCTGCAGCAACCGGTCCTCGTTGATGACACCGGAAGGGATGATCCTGACCAGGTCGGGACGGCCGCTGGTCAGGGTTCCGGTCTTGTCGAAGGCCGCGCCGCGCACCGCGGCGAGCCGCTCGATCACTGCCCCGCCCTTGACGATGATCCCGGACTTGGCGGCCTTGGACATCCCGCCCAGAAACGCCACCGGGACCGCGATCAGCAGCGGACAGGGGGTGGCCAGCACCAGCACCTGGGCGAAACGCAGCGGATCGCCGGAGAGCAGCCATGCCCCGCCGGCCAGCAGCAGCGAAAAGAGGGTGAAGGGGATGGCGAAACGGTCGGCCAGCCGGGCCACCGGGGCCTTGGACTCGCGGGCCTGTCGGACCAAGGCGATGATCTGCTGGTATTGGCTGTCATCGGCGGTACGCACCGCCTGCAGGCGCACGGCCCTTGAGCCGTTGACCGAGCCGGAATACACCTGCTCGCCCCGGGAGCGGGTGACCGGGAGGAACTCCCCGGTCAGCGAGGACTCGTCGAAGGTGGCCTGCTGGTCAAGCAACTGGCCGTCGACCGGAACCTGCTCGCCGGGCCGCACCAGCAGGGTGTCGCCCACCTGGACCTCCCCGGCGGCGAGATCGATGATCTGCCCGGCCTCGTCGACCCGGTGGGCGAGGGTGGGTTTGCGTTCGAGCAGGCTGGCCAGTTCCCCGGTGGCGCGGTGTCCTGCATAGGCCTCCAGCGCTTCGCCGCCGGTGAGCATCAGCACGATGATCAGCGAGGCCAGATACTCGCCGACCAGCACACAGGCGATGATTGCCACCAGCGCCAGGATGTCCAGGCCATAGTGCTTGCGCAGCAGGCTGCGGAACATGTCCACCCCGATCCACAGGCAGGCCACCGCGATCATGCTGGTGGCCACCGTGCGGCTGGCGGTATCCAGGCCGGCCAACGACAGAAGCAGTGTGGCCGCCATGGCGCAGGCGGTAAGCGCGAGCAGGAAGTAGGTTTTCACGAACTGGATCAAGGTCCTCATGCTCCCATGGTCGCCGCAATACCCCGGCCTGTCCAAGACCGGTACCGTAGAGCGCTACAGCAAGGATCGGATGGCAGGATTGCCTGCGGCCAGATCGGCCACCGTGGAACGCAGCATCTGCTGCATGGCGGCCGCTGCACGGGTGGGGTGCACATCCTTGCGGTGGGCCAATGAGATGGTGCGGCTCAGTGCCGGTTGAACGAGTCGGCTGGTGGACAGCCCGGGCCGGTCCAGCAACACCATGGCAGGGACGACGGCCACCCCCAGGCCGCGCTCGACGAAGCGCAGTACAGCATCCATTTCGCCGCCGTCCAGGACGATATGCGGGGTCAGGTTATGTTGCCGGTAGGCCTGCATGGTCGCCGCCCGCAGGTCGTAGCTGTGCGAGAAGGCGATCTGCGGAAGCCCTGCCAGTTCGTCAAGTGCCAGCTGCTGTCCGGGCTGTCCGCCCGGTGTGCGCTTGGAGGAGATCACCAATAGCTCCTCGGTGAACAGTGGCAGGTGCTCCAGACTTTGGGTGGGGGCCGGCTCGTGTTCAGAGGTGACCACTAGCGCCAGGTCCAGCATTCCGGTGGCCAGGTCCTCCAGCAGGCCGTGGGAACCGGATTCGTGCAGGACCAGGTCGACGCCCGGGTAGGCGGCATGGAACTTCTCCAGCACCTCGGCCACCAGCGAGACGCAGAGCGTCGGTGGGGCGCCAAGCCGAACCCTGCCGGAGTGCAGGCCGCGCAACTGCTGCATCTGGTACCGGATGTGCTCGGCATCGGCGAGCATCCGGGTGGCCACCGGCAGCAGGGTTTCGCCGGCCGCGGTGAGTGTGATGTTGCCCCGGGCCCGGTGGAACAGCTCGGAACCCAGCTCGGTCTCGAGCGTGGAGATTTGCCGGCTGAGGGTGGGTTGGGCCAGGTGCAATTGTGCCGCTGCCCTGGTGAAATGGCCGGTGTTCGCCACGGCCAGGAAGCCCTGAAGCTGTTCCAGATTCATGTTCATAGCATAAACGCATTGAGATGACTCGGATAATTCATTGGACGAATGACCGGGTGGTTTCTAGCGTGGAAAGCATGAAGAAAACAACGGTTAGGGAAAAGAACATCGCCACCAGCGTGCTGGTCATCGGCACCGGCGGCTCCGGACTGCGCTCGGCCATCGAGCTGGCCGAGCAGGGCACCGACGTGCTCGCGGTGGGCAAGCGGCCGCGCCATGACGCGCACACCTCGTTGGCTGCGGGGGGCATCAACGCCGCACTGGGCACCATGGACACCGAGGATAGCTGGCAGCAGCACGCGGCGGACACGCTCAAGGAAAGCTACTACCTGGCCGACCCGCGCACCGTGGAGATCGTGGCCCGCGGCGCCGCCCAGGGGATCGCCGACCTGGAACGCTACGGCATGGGTTTCGCCCGGGAGGACGACGGGCGGATTTCCCAGCGTTTCTTCGGCGCCCACACCTTCCGCCGCACCGCCTTTGCCGGGGACTACACCGGGCTGGAAATCCAGCGAAGCCTGGTGGCACGCAGTGAGCAACTGCAGATCCCCATCCTGGACACCGTGTACATCACCGACCTGCTGGTTCAGCACAACCGGGTCTTCGGGGCCTACGGATTCGACCTGAACGACGGAACCCGCTATCTCATCCACGCCGACGCGGTGATCCTGGCCGCCGGCGGGCACAACCGGATCTGGCGGCGCACCTCATCGCGCCGGGATGAGAATACCGGGGACTCGTTCCGCCTGGCCGTGGAAGCCGGCGCCCGGCTACGGGACCCCGAGCTGGTGCAGTTCCACCCCTCGGGCATCATCGAACCGGAAAATGCCGCCGGAACCCTGATCTCGGAAGCCGCCCGCGGTGAGGGCGGGATCCTGCGCAACGCACTGGGCGAACGGTTCATGGAGCGCTACGACCCCGAGCGGATGGAACTGTCCACCCGTGACCGGGTGGCGCTGGCAGCCTATACCGAGATCAAGGAAGCGCGCGGGACGGAGAAGGGCGGTGTCTGGCTGGACATCTCCCACCTGCCGCGCGAGGTCATCATGGAGCGGCTGCCGCGGGTGTACCAGACCATGCTGGAGGTGCAGATGCGTGATATCACCCGCGAGCCGATAGAGATCGCCCCCACCGCGCACTACTCTATGGGCGGGGTCTGGGTGAACCCGCACGATCACGCCACCGAGGTCAACGGGCTCTACGCCATCGGGGAAGCCTCCAGCGGACTGCACGGTGCGAACCGGCTGGGTGGCAACTCGCTGATCGAGCTGCTGGTCTTCGGCCGGATCGTGGGCCAGGCTGCCGCCGAGTACTCGGCGAAGCTCCAAGCGCAGACCCGTTCGGCGGACGCTGTGGCCGCGGCGCGGGCCAGGGTGGAGAAGCTGTTGGCCGCCGATGGCGTGGAGAACGTGCGTGCCCTGCAACGGGCGATCCGCGACCTGATGACCGAGCATGCCGGGGTGGTGCGCGACGAAGCCGGGTTGACGGCGGGTTTGGAGAAGCTCGCGCAGATCGAGGAACGGATCGGGAACGTGGGCATCCACCCGGATATCGCCGGCTACCAGGATCTGGCCCATGCCTTCGACCTGCTGTCCTCGGCACTGTCGGCCAGGGCCACCCTGGAGGCGGCCCTGGAACGCCGCGAAACCCGCGGCTGCCACAACCGCAGCGATTATCCGCAGATGGACCCGGAGCTGCAGGTGAACCTGGTGTGGTCTCCCACGGCGGGAATCAGCCGCGAGGAGATTCCCGGCATCCCGCAGGAGATCGCCGAACTGATCCGCGAGGTTTCCACGGCCGGCAAGCTCGTGGAGTAGCGAAGCTGCACCAACACCCCGGCCGGCAGCCGATATGCGTTCTGGCCGGGGCCTTGGTGGACAGCCCGTTCGGGCTATCCTGCTTTAGACGCTGGTCAGTTCACTTGCCTGTCCCTCGCGTTCCTTCCGACGGTGGCGCATATGCTGCATGCCGCTGACCACCAGGGTGATTGCCAAGATGATGTAGAGGGTAATGGTGACCGGGCTGGAGACCAGTGTGGACAGATCGCCCTCGGACACCGTCAGGGCACGTCGCAGTTCGGTTTCCGCCAGCGGGCCGAGGATGACCGCGATCAGCACCGGCGCCAATGGCAGTTGGTAGCGGCGCATCATGAAGCCGACCAGGCCCACACCCAGCAGAACCCACAGATCCAGGGTGGAAGCACTGATGGCGTAGACGCCCAGTACCGAGAGGACCGTGATCCCGGCGTAGAGGTAATGGCGTGGTACCAGCAGCAGTTTGGCCCACAACACGGCGAACTGCATATTCATGATCAGCAGGATGACCAGGCCGATGAACAGTGAGGCCAAGAGGGTCCAGACCATGTCGCCACTGCGTTCGAACAAGAGCGGACCGGGCTGCATGCCGTATTGCTGGAACGCGGCGATCATGATGGCGGCGGTAGCCGAGGTCGGCAGGCCCAACGCCAGCAGGGCGCCCATGGCGGTGCCTGCGGTGGCATTGCCGGCTGCTTCCGGTGCCGCGACACCGCGGATCGAACCGATTTGACCGAACTCGATATCCCCACGACGTTTCGCCAGCTTTTTCTCGGTGCCGTAGGCCAGGAACGTGGGGACTTCCGAACCACCAGCCGGGATGATGCCGAAGGGCAGGCCGAAGGCGGTGCCACGCAACCATGCCGGCATGGCCTTGCGCAGATCGTGACGGGAGAGCCGTGGCCGGCCGCTTGGCTTGATCCTCAGCGCCTCGGGGTCACGGTGGATGCGGGCGGCAATATGCAGCACTTCGCCCAAGGCCAGCAAGCCCACGGTGATGACCACAATCGAGATGCCATCAAAGAGCTGGGGCAGACCCAGGGTGTACCGCACCGTTCCCGACGGGCCATCCACACCCACCAGGGCCAGCACCAATCCGATCCCCAGGGAAATCAGGCCCTTGACGATCGAATCGGATACCACGGAGGAAATTGCCAGGAAGGCGAAGACCGCCAGCGCAAAGTACTCGGCCGGGCCGAAGGCCGTGGCCAACTTGACCAGGGTCGGGGCGAAAAAGACCACTACGGTGGTGGCCAACAGCCCGCCAATGAAGGCTCCCATGGCGGCAGTGGCCAGGGCCTTGGCCGCCAAGCCGTTGCGGGCCATGCGGTGGCCCTCGAAGGTTGAGGCGATGGCCGAGGAGTTTCCGGGGGTGTTCAGCAGGATGCCGGAGGTCGAGTCGCCGAAGAGGCCGCCATAGTAGACACCGGCGAACATGATGAAGGCCGCGGTCGGGTCCAACGAAAAGGTGATGGGCAGCAGCAGCGCCACTGCCATGGCCGAGCCGAGTCCCGGCAGGACACCAACGGCGGTTCCCAAGAGGGCGCCGATCAGTACCCACAGCAGGTTCATCGGGGTCAGGGCCTGGGAGAAGCCCTCCATCAACAGCATGATCTGTTCCATTTAGAGCAGTCCTTCCAGGAAGCCCGAAGGCAGGTTCAGTCCCAGTCCGGCGTTGAAGGCCAGCTGGATTACCGACGCGAAGAGCACCGAGATGCTGATGTCGAACACGGCCCGCTTACTGCCCAGCGCACGGGAAACGATCCAGAAGAGGGCCGAGGCGGACAGGATCCAGCCTGCGTAGGGCAGCAGCAAGGTGAACCCGGCAACCCCGGCGATGACCATGCCCACGGTTTTCCAATCCGAGTAGGCTTTCCACCCGGCGGGCAGTTTCGCATCCGGTGTACGCCCCTCGATCTTGCTGCGCCCGCGTTCGGTGGCATCGGCCAGGTCACCGAGCATGTCGCTGGAGAAATCCGGATTACCCGAGTCATCGGTGGGATCGGGCAGCCGCGGGTGACGCAGGATCTGGATGGTGTGTATGAGCACCATGGCGTAGAGCAGCACGCAGACGATCGTGGGAAAGGACTGGGGGCCGGGTACCGAACTGCCAAGTACCTGCATGGTGGCCGTCTGGTAGGTCAGGAATACCGCCAGCGCCAGAACCAGGGCCGGGACGACTAATTCGCTGCGTCCGGCCCAGAAACCCTGTGCCTGGTGTGTCGACTGCTGGGGCAGGCGCGGTGCCGGGGATTCCGGTTGCGTGGTTGGGGTAGTCATAGTCCCAGTCCTTCGATGATTTGTGCGGTGACGGTGATTTCGTTGTCAACGAAGTCGGCGAACTGGTCGCCGACCATGAAACTATCCGTCCAGTTATTACGTTCCAGGGCGTCGCGCCACTGCTGGGAATCGCGAAACTCGGTGACGATCTCGACGAATTCCTGCTTCTGCTCCTCGGTGATTCCCGGGGCACCAACGAATCCGCGCCAGTTGGCCATGACGGCATCCACGCCCAGTTCCTTGAAGGTGGGTACATCGACGCCGGGGAGACGCTCTTCCGAGGAGATCGCCAGGGCACGCAGGGTTCCGACCTCGACCTGGTCGGCTACTTCGTTGTAGCCGGAGATCCCGCCCACCGTGGTTCCCGAGAGCATCGAGGTCAGCGCCTCGCCGCCGCCGGAATAGGCGATGTAGTTGGTGTCTGCCGGATCGATCCCCACCTTCTGGGCAACATAGCCGGTGAGCAGGTGGTCGATGGAACCGAGCGAGCCACCGGCGATGGAGGTGCCCCCGGGGTCCTCACGCCACACCTCGATGAAGTCGTCCAGGTCCTGGATATCGGATTTGGCCGGCACCACCAGTGCCGCATAATCGTCGGCCAGGCGGGCCACCAGCTCCACATCATCCAGCGTGGTATCGGAGTTGGCCAGCTCGACGGCGCCGATCATCACACCGCCGGTGACCATCATCATGTCGTGGCGACCGGTCATCTGCACGAACTGGCTCAGGCCGATGGTGCCGCCGGCACCGGGAATGTTGGTCACCTGGATGTTATTGACCGTACCGATGGACTTCATGGCCTGCTGCGCTTCGCGGGCGAAACCATCCCAACCGCCGCCGGGGGCCGCCGGTGCCATCAATACCAGTTTGTTCCTGGCGGAGGATTCCCCACCGGATGCCGCCGCGTTGGTGAAGGCGAGCCCGGCGATGGCCACGACCGCGACGCCGTACACCACCTTGCCCATTATGCGTTTGTCCACCATGTTCCGTAACCTCATTGCTAGTGATCCGCCTCACCGAGTCTCGATGTGCGCGATTCAACGATGACAGAGAAGTGATGAACCACACAGTGAAAATGTGGTTCTGGTCATAACTGGACGTTAAGAAAGTAAAGTAAATGGTGGATGGGTTCAATGGGTAAAACCGGCAATCCGCGTAGGCTACGCGCCCGGATTCTCCTGCTTCAGCTTGGTATTGTCCTGGGGACCGTGCTGCTGGTCTCCTTGGTGGTGATGCGCGTGGAGATCCACCGGGTCGAGGAGATGGCCTTCGATCGGGTGGAGACCGCAGCCTCCGAACTGGCCGGACTTCAGGCCGTGCAGCAGGGCATGGTCTCGACGGACCCGGTGGCCCGGGTGGCACCTATCGCCAGTATGGCCACCGCCGTATCCGGGGTTTATTACGTGACCATCGCGGATATGGATGGAATCCGCGTGGCCCACCAGGATCCCGGACAGATCGGACAGCCGGTGTCTTCGGAGCATGAGGACATTCGCCAGGGCGGCACCTTCAGGGGGATCGAGCAAGGGCCACTGGGGTTGACCTTGCGGGTGAAGGAGCCGATCTACCACCAGGGCCAGGTCGTGGGCACGGTGTCGGTGGGTGTGTTGCAAAGTACGGTACGGGCCAATCTGGCGGAAGTGGTGTGGGGTTTCGCGCCGTGGATCATCCTGGCTGCCGGGATCGGAACCATTGGCGCCGGGCTGGCTTCCCGGGCGGTGTACCGGATCTACGGGGTGGCACCCGAACAGGTGGGCTCGTTGCTGCAGGCGCACCAGGCGGTGCTGTTCAGCATTGACGAAGGGGTGCTGGGTGTTGACCGGGAGGGCACGGTGACGCTGGTGAACCGGGAAGCCCGGAGGCTGCTGGATTTGCCCGAGCAGGTGGTCGGCCAACCCATGCAGGCCGTTCTGGATTCGGGTGTCGTGCAATTGTTGCGCAGCGAATCACCGCAGGCCGAGATGACCCAAACCGTCCTCTCGGGTGAGCGCGTACTGATCGCCACCCGTCGCGAAGCGCTGGTCGGAGACAACCGCTATGGTCGGACATTGACGGTCCAGGATCGTACGGAACTGGAAAACACCCTACGCGAATTGCGGGGGCAGAAGAGCCTGACCGATACGTTGCGGGCACAGGCCCATGAATTCACCAACCAACTGCACCTGGTCTCGGGGCTACTGTCCATTGGGGAAATCGAGGAAGCCACCGAGCAAATCCAGCGATATGCCGGGACGAGTGGTGCGCACAGCGACCGACCGGTGGAGGACCCGATGTTGGCGGCGATCTGTAATGCCCAGCTCGCCGTGGCCCGGGAGGCCGGGGTCGAGCTCCGGATCCACCCCGGGACATCCACGAAGGTTGGGTGGAAGGCGGATGAGGATGTAGCCACGGTGACCTCGAACCTGCTGTCCAACGCCATCGAGGCTGCCGGGGACGGCGGGGTCGTGTCCATGCGGATCAATGCCGGTGTCACCGGGGTGCGTATAGAAGTCAAGGATTCGGGACCAGGGATTGACCCGGACCAGCTCCCGGCCCTGCTGCGCATGGGGTACAGCAGCAAGCTCAAGCCGGGAGTCGCTGCCCATTCGCGGGGCATCGGGTTGACCTTGGTCGATAGGATCATTACCCGCCGACAGGGTGTCCTCCGGGTGGAGCGGGCCGATCTTGGCGGGGCGCATATAGTGGCGGCTTGGCCCGAACGTGTTACGCCCCGGCGCGGTACGGTGAGTGAAAACGGTGGAACCCTGGAGAGCGATGATTAAGGCACTGGTAGTTGATGATGATTTCGCGGTGGCACGGTTGCACCGGCGCTTCCTCGAGCACCTGGACGGGTTCGAGGTGGTAGGCGTGCTGGAGCGCGGCGGGGCGGTCCTGCCGTTCGTGCTGGAGAATGACGTCGACCTGGTGCTGCTGGATGTCCACCTTCCTGATCTTGATGGCCTGGAGGTGTTGTCCAGGTTGCGTGCCGCGGATCTGGAGGTGGATGTCATCATGATCACCGCGGACAACGAACGCGAGTCGGTGCGCAGGGCCGTGGGGCAAGGGGCGGATGACTACCTGGTTAAGCCCTTTACGGTGCAGGAGTTCAACGCGCGGCTGGAGGCCTACCGCGACCGGGTGGAGCAAGCTGAAGCCGGTACGGATTTCGGGGGATGGGACCAGCAGGAGATCGACCGGCTGATGGCCGCGGCGACGGGGCGGGACCTGCCGCCGGTCGGCCCCGGATCGTGGCTGGAGCCCGGGAAGGCCACAAGTGCCGATACCACCCAGCTACCCAAGGGGTTCACCGCACCAACCCTGGCCATGATCAGCGAGGAGCTGCGAACGGCCCATGGAGCGGGGGACGGGACCTTGTCGGCCAGGGAGGTTGCCGAGACCTGTGGCATCTCCCGAGTCAGCGCCCGCCGGTATCTTGACTTCCTGGTTTCGCGGAAGCTGGCGGAACTACGGCCGCGTTATGGGGCGACGGGGCGACCCGAGCACCGCTACCGCTGGAGGGTTTAGAAACTAAAGAAACCGCAGCTTTATGGTTTTCATTGTATTTTTGTGTATACACTAATTTCGGATCCACGATTTTGACCACTGAACCATGCAGTCCCATCCGACGGGGTGCCTGAGAACATGGTTCGCCATCCGGAAAGGTTCCGAACATGACAACCACCCCAGAAGCCAACCGCACTGCGCTGGATGCCGACGTGATCGTGGTCGGGGGAGGCAATGCGGCATTTACTGCTGCCCATGCCGCCGCGATCCGTGGTCGCAAGGTCCTGCTGCTGGAGAAGGCGCCAAGGGACCAGTTTGGCGGAAACAGCTACTACACCGCCGGGGCCACCCGCATTGCCCACGATGGGCTTGAGGACCTGCAGGACTTCATCGAGTTCGATGAGCGCCACCCGCTCTCCGAGGTTCCTCCATATTCGGCTGCCGACTACGCCGCGGACATCAAAAAAGTCACCGAGGGGCGCAATGACGAGGACATGACCGCGGTGCTGGTCGAGGAAGCGGCCCCGGGGCTGCGCTGGCTGAACTCACTTGGACTGAAGTACCGGCTGATGTACGAGCGCCAGGCCTACGCCCGAGAAGACGGCACCTACCTGTTCTGGGGCGGTCTGCATGTGGGCAATGTCGGAGGTGGCGAGGGGCTCATGCACGATCACCTGGCCGTGGCCGGGAAGTTGGGTACCGAGGTCCGGTTCGGCCAGGATGTCCACGGGCTGATAGTGGACGGCGGACGGGTTGTCGGAGTGAAGGTGCGCGTCGATGGGCTGGAGCGGGAACTGCGGGCAGAGTCGGTCATTCTGGCCGCCGGAGGCTTCGAGTCCAGTGCCGAATGGCGCCGCGAGCACCTGGGCGAGGGGTGGCAGCATGCCAAGGTCCGCGGTACCCCGTTCAATAACGGTGAAATGATCGCCGCTGGCCTGGAAATCGGTGCCGCCAAGGGCGGGGACTGGAACACCTGCCACTCGGTGCAGTGGGATGCGAACACCGCGCACAACGAGTCCAATCGTGAACTGACCAACCGGTTGACCCGCCAAAGCTACCCGTTGGGCATCATCGTGAACAACCGCGGTGAGCGGTTCCTCGATGAAGGCGCGGACTTCCGCAATCTGACCTACGCCAAGTACGGCAAGGTCATTCTCCAGCAACCCGATTCGATCGCCTACCAGGTCTTCGATGCCTCGCTGCGCCCGATGCTGCGTAGTGAAGAATACGAGATGCCCGGGATCTCCGAGGTGGTTGCCGATTCGATCGAGGAACTGGCCGGAAAGATCGGGGTGGATGCCGCATCCTTGTCCAGGACAGTGGCCGAGTACAACGCCGCCATCGACACCAGCATCCCCTATGACCCGAACGTACTGGATGGGCGTGCGGCCAAGGTAAGTCCTCCCAAGAGCAACTGGGCGGCCCCGCTGGAAACCGGGCCGTTCTACGCCTACCCGGTCACCTGCGGTATCACCTTCACCTTCGGGGGGCTGAAGGGGACCATCAATGGCGAGGTTCTGAACGAGAACGGTGAGGTCATCGACGGGCTCTTTGCCTGCGGGGAAATGCTCGGCGGACTGTTCTCGACCAACTACCCTGGTGGGTCGGGCCTGGCCGCCGGTGTCGTCTTCGGCCGCCGAGCCGGTAATCTGGCATAAGTAATCCATTGACCGTTCCCGCGGGGCAACACCCTGCGCCGCGGGAACGAGGTGGCCCCACCGGGTAGGTAGGCAAGGGACATGGCGAAGCTCGATTCCGAGGCAATCCACGCAAAGTTGAAACAGCGGCTGCTCAGTGGCCAGTACGCGCCGGGAGACGCATTGCGCGAAGTGACGCTGTCCGAGGAATTCGGGGTCTCGCGTACCCCGGTCCGTGAAGCCCTGACCCGGCTGCTCCATGAAGGTTTGCTAGAGCGAAGGGCCCGCGGCCTATATGTGAAGGAAATCGATCCGGAACAGATCATGCAGGTCTACGACCTGCGCATCATGCTTGAAGGACAGGCTGCCGCCGAAGCGGCACTGAGCCGCACCGAGCCTGACATCATCCGCCTGCAGGCGCTGGTTGACAGGGACAGGTCCCTGGAACGCCCCGACAATGCCGTGCGGCTGGTCACCAATATCGAATTCCATCAGGCGTTGTGGAAGTCGGCGCGTAACCCCGTACTGGAAGATATTCTTGACCGGCTGGCCACACACCATGTGCACGCTCCGAACTCGACCCTGTCGGTCGGGGCACGCTGGGAGGAATCCCTGGATGAACATGCCCGGATCGTGGAATGCATCCGTGACCGCGAGCCGGATCGTGCCCGCCAGGTGATCCAGGATCACATGAGAACGGCCAAGGCCATGAGATTGCGCATGTTCTCCAACGTGGGAGTGCCCGGCGAGTAGCCACGCATGCGTGATGTGGGGTGCCCCTCGGGGGACTCCTCCCTGACCGGCCGGGCCCACGTACCCCGGTACCCGTCCGCCCCCTGCTCCGACAGCGGAGTCGGGAAATGTTACGTTCTTCGTTGAACGGTGTTCAAGTTTCTTGTGTACAGTGGTCGCAACCAGTATTGAACAGCGTTCAGTGATTCCCTTGGTGATGCTGGACGCCACCCCGTGAGAGGCGACGTGTTCCATGAGAGCAACCCAGAGTTCCCCGACGGCCCTGCCGGAGACAGCCGGCAGCGACTTTGATGCCAGCGCGCTAGCCGCGCGCATTGCCGACGGGCATCGGCTTGATCGCACCGAGGCGCTGGCCGTGCTCAGCACCCCCGACTCGAGAACCCATGCGTTGGTGGGCGCGGCCGGCCTCCTGCGGCGCAGGCACTTCGGTAACACCGTGAAGGTCAACTACCTCGTGAACCTGAAATCGGGTTTGTGTCCAGAGGACTGCACCTATTGCTCGCAGCGCCTGGGGTCCACCTCTGAAATCCTCAAGTACACCTGGTTGAAGCAGGATGAGGCAGTGCGCCAGGCGGGCCTCGGCGTGGCCGGTGGGGCATCGCGGGTGTGCATGGTCGCCTCGGGCAAGGGTCCCACGGACCGGGATGTGGACCGCGTGGCTGGAATGGTTGAGCGGCTCAAGGGCGAGCATCCCGAGATCGAGGTGTGTGCTTGCCTGGGCATTCTGAAGGAAGGGCAGGCCGAGCGCCTGCGCGCGGCCGGAGCCGATGCCTACAACCACAACCTGAATACCGCCGAGTCCCTGTACCCCGAGATCTGTTCCACCCACACCTTCGCGGACCGGGTGGATACCGTCGAGCGGGCCCAGCAGGCGGGGCTTTCGCCGTGCTCCGGGCTGATCGTGGGCATGGGCGAAACGCCGGAACAGCTCGTGGAGGCGGTGTTCGCTTTGCGTGAGCTGGGCGCGCAGTCCATTCCGGTCAACTTCCTGATGCCCTTCGACGGTACTCCGCTACAGGGTACCTGGCTGCTGACGCCATTGGCCTGCCTGCGCATCCTGGCATTGGTCCGGCTGGCCTGCCCGGATGTGGAGCTGCGCATGGCCGGGGGCCGGGAAATGCACCTGCGCTCGCAGCAGGCCGCGGCCCTGGAAGTGGCCAACTCGCTGTTTCTGGGGGACTACCTGACCAGCGAGGGGCAGGCGGCAGTCCAGGATCTTGCCATGATCGCGGACGCCGGCTTCGTGGTGCTGGGCCAGGAGGGCGAAGATCCGTACCGGCTCGCGGAACAGTTGCGCCGGGATACCGCGGCCCTGCCTCCGCAGCAGGTCGCGGCGGCCGGCTGTGGCACCTCTTGTGCGGCCAGTTGTTCCGGCGCGACCCAGGGGTGCCAGGTTCCCGTGGAGGTGCCCGCGCCCACCCTGCGCCGCCGTGGGGCAGGGACGGGGCAGCTGCCCAACGCCTGAAGGATCTGACGGCCGTCCGGCAGTCGGGATTTCCCCTGGTCAGTGCGCTGCGAGCAGCCTGCCCGATTCCAACCGGATGACCCGGTCAGCCAATTCCAGGGAGTCCTGGTCGTGGCTGACCAGGCAGACGGCGGTGCCGCGGTCGGCTTCGTGACGGAGGATCTCATGCATCTTCTTCCGGCTCTCGATATCCAGTCCGGCCGCCGGTTCGTCCAGCAGCAGGGTCGGAGCCTGTTGGATCAGCCCCTGCGCCAGTAGTGTGCGTTGGCGTTGGCCACCGGAGAGCGTGTTGAACGGCCGATGCTGGAGATCCTCCAGGTCAACCTGGCGGGCGCAGCGCGCCACATCCGCCGTAGGGATGCGACGGCCGGAGCGTGGGCGCCAGGTTCCCATGGCTATGACATCACGTACGGTGACCGGCAAGGTGTCGGGAACCCGGGTATGCTGCACCACCAGCGCAACCGTGCCGCGACGCTGGATTTTCCCTTGCCGCGGCGCATGCAGTCCGGCCAGCAACTCCAGCAGTGTCGACTTGCCTGAACCGTTCGGGCCTGCGATGGCTGTCAATTCTCCCGGGTGCAGCTGGAAGTGGATGTCGCGCAGCACGTCCTGTGTGGCGTAACCGAAGCACAGGTCGCTGGCGGTGATGGTGGGCGGGGCATAAGTCATGCAACCAGTGTATCAATTGCTAATGATTCTCATTAACGGTATGTTCGTTCTCGTGTTGATTGAACCCCTGAATGCAGACTTCATGCTCCGGGCCCTGACCGGAGGCAGCCTGGTGGCCATCATTTGCGGTATTGCTGGAACCTGGGTGGTTGTCCGCGGCATGGCTTTCTTGGGGGAAGCGCTTGGCCACGGCATGCTGCCCGGCGTTGCATTGGCCACCGTCTTGGGATGGCCATTGCTCCTCGGTGCTGCAGGCAGCGCGATCGTGATGAGCGCGGCCATCGGCGTACTGCAACGGCGGGGCCGGCTCTCCTACGACACGAGCATCGGGTTGCTGTTTGTCGGAATGCTCTCCGCCGGGGTGATCATCGTGTCGCACTCCCGGAGTTTCGCCACCGACGCCACCACCATGCTCTTCGGCGACATCCTCGCGATCTCCGCCGGTGACCTGCTGGTGCTGTCCTGTGCGCTGGGACTGGCCGTCGTGATTGCCGTGACGTTCCACCGGGCGTTTACCGCGGCCGCCTTCGACCCGAGGATCGCCCAGCTCCTGGGACTCAGGCCACTGCGCACCCAGGTGATCCTGGTCGGATTGGTCACCTTGGCCGTTGTCGCCTCCTACCAGGCGGTCGGGACATTATTGGTGGTCGGCCTGTTGCTGGCCCCGGTGGTGGCCGCAAACCGCTGGACCACACGTATCCCGGGAACCATGGTGCTGGCCTCGCTCTTCGGCATCACCTCGGTGCTCTGCGGCTTGCTGATCTCCTGGTATCTGGGGACCGCCGCGGGGGCCTCCATTGCGGCCGCGGCCATAGGACTGAGCCTGTGCTCGGCGCTGGTCCGCTCGCTGGCCATGCGCAGCGGCCATTCGGCAACACACCAGCGCACACAACCGACAACAACTCCAGCCATGAGCAAAGGAAATGCATGAATCGCGCCCTCACCGGCTTGCTGGCCACCTCGGTGTCCCTGCTCGTCCTCACCTCCTGCGCCCAGAACGCGCCAGGCAACGAGCCATCAACGACCCTCTCCGGAAACGGGGAACAGCACGAATCCCATGATCACGAGCCCGAACCCGAGCACGGGGTCCAGGAAACCAGTGAAGCCCCGCTACATCTGGTGAGCATCGATTCCCAGGGGCGGGTCGGGATGCTGGACCTGGTCTCCGAAGAGGGCCGGGAGCTGGGACAGATCCCGGTTCCGCACAACGTGGACAGCGATGGGCGGTACGTCTTTGCCGATACCGGGGCAGGGGTACAGGTCATTGATTCGGGTATGTGGAGCTGGGCCCACGGGGACCACTTCCACTACTACCGGGGCACCCCGGGACTGTTGGGAAATCTGGAGGGGAGCGGCCCGGCGATCGTCTCCATCTCGGCGCATTCCACCTCCGGCGGCACCGGGGTCTTCTTCCCCGAGACCGGCCAGGCGACCGTGCTGGATAACAAGGAATTGTCCCACGGGCGCCTCCAAGAGGTTTTCAGTATCCAACTCGAAGAAAACCAGACATTGCTCTCGCCCTTCGGGAAGGGGGCCCTGGTCAGCCGGACCGATAACGACGGCCAAGTCACGGGCGTCCGATACGTGGACGAGGAAGGAGTACCGGTGGCGGACAGCGAAGCCGATTGCCCACAGGCCCACGGTAGTATCACCACCGCTGCCGGGGTAGTTCTCGGGTGCGCCGACGGCGCGCTGGTGGCCACCGGGACCGGCGAAACCCCCGAATTCGAGAAGATTCCATACCCGGAACGGGTTCCGGCCGCCGAGCGGGCCATGGACTTCGCCGGGCGCAAGGCTCGGCCCAGTGTCGCGGCATTGGCCGGCGAGCACGGCGCCTGGATCCTGGATGCCAGGGCAAAAAGCTGGGAACGGATCTGGCAGGGCCGGACGTTGCTGCGGGTCATCGCGGTTGACGATGCCAAGGGACATGTGATCGCGTTGGATGATGCCGGGCGATTGCGGATCCACCAGCTGGAGTCCGGCGAGGAGACCGCGGTCAGCGAACCGCTGCTGGCACACCTGGTTGACGACCCGCAGCTGCTGCAGGGGGTCGAACTGTCCGTGGACCAAAGCCGCGCCTACCTCAACGACCCGGCCAGCGGAACCGTCCATGAGATCGATTTCGCCGATAGCGGGCGCATCACTCGCAGCCTGGACACACCGACGGACGCGGTCTTCATGGCGGAGACCGGCCGGTGACCGGGCGGTTCAGGCGCCGGCTGCTGCTGGTCGGCACGGTGGCCGCGCTGCTGCTGACCGGGTGCACGGCCACCGCACCGGACGGGGAACCGGTGCGGATCGTGGTGACCACCAATATCCTGGGCGACGTGGTCGAACAGGTGGTGGGGGATGCGGCAGAAGTGACCACCTTGATGAAACCCAACGCCGACCCGCACTCCTTCGCGGTCTCGGCCCGCGAATCGGCGCTGATGGCCGAGGCCGACCTGTTGGTGACCAGCGGGTTGGGTCTGGAAGAGGGGTTGGAACAGCACCTGTCCCGGGCCGCCGCCTCCGGTTCACGGCTCTTCGTGGCCGGGGACCACCTGGCGGTGCTGGACTACGCGCCCGATGCCGGAAGCGACACCCCGGACCCGCACTTCTGGACCGACCCGTTGCGGATGGCCGAGGTTGTTGACGCGCTGGGCAGGGAACTGGCGACGGTTGAGGGGATCGACATCCCGGCGGTGGAACTCGGCGTCCGGGAATACCGGGCGCAACTGGTGGAACTGGACGAACGGATGCGTGACTCGTTCAGGCGGATACCGTCCGAACGCCGGGCCCTGGTGACCAACCACCACGTCTTCGGCTACCTGGCCGAGCGCTATGATTTCAAGCTTGTCGGCGCGGTGATCCCGGGCGGCACCACCCTGGCCGCACCCAGTGCGGCGGACCTGGACGGGCTGGCCACGGCTATCAGGCAGGCCGGGGTGCCGGCGATCTTCGCCGAATCCTCGCAACCGGACCGGCTGGTGCGGGCCCTGGCCGAGGAGTCAGGAATCCACGTCGAGGTCATCGAGCTGTTCAGCGAATCGCTCAGCGAACCCGGTGACGGGGCCGGAAGCTACCTGGAAATGATGTACAGCAATACCGAACGAATTACCGACGGGCTTGGCTAGAGCAGCCCGCCCCATGAAAGGAAACACCATGAAGAAATTGCAGAACCGGCCCTTGGCCCTGTTCTCGACACTTGCACTGCTGGGGCTGGCGGCCACCGGCTGCGCCTCAGGGTCAACCGGTTCCGCTCCGGAACCGGCGGCTTCCGGGCAGGGCGTGGAGCACGGGCTGGCGCCGCTAGCCGTCAGCTACGAGAACGGGATTGCGGTGCTCGATGGTACCAGCCTGGATGTGCTGGCGACCCTGGATAGCGAGGAGTTCACCCGGCTCAACGCGGTCGGTGACGGCAAGCATATCCTCGTGACCACCTCCCGCGGGTTCGAGGTGCTGGATACCGCCGTGCCGGAACTGACCGGGGCCACCTTCTCGGCCACCACCCCGGGGCACGTGGTGCGCCATGCGGGCAAGACCGTGCTCTTTGATGACGGCACCGGGGATACCACCGTCTTCGAGACATCCGCACTCGATGCCGCCGGTAGGCAGCTTCCCGAAACCCGTGTGATCCCGGGTCAGGAGGCCCACCACGGGGTTTCGGTCGAACTGGCCGACGGCACCCTGGTGACCACCATCGGCACCGAGCAGTCACGCAGCGGCGCCAAGGCCCTGGATAGCCAGGGCCAGGAGCTGGATTCCAATACCAGCTGCCCGGGTATCCACGGGGAGGAGACCGCCCAGGGTGAAGCGGTGGTCTTCGGCTGCGAGGACGGGGCGTTGCTGTACCACGACGGGCACTTCGACAAGTTCACCGCCCCGGACGACTACGGGCGGATGGGCAATGCCTACGTTTCGGAGAACAGCCCCATCATCGTCGGGGATTACAAGAATGATCCCGACGCCGAGGGGTATCTGTTGAACCGGATGGCGTTGATCGACACCGCCAAGCACTCCTATGAGGTCATCGAGCTGCCCGCGGGGGTGCAGTACACCTGGCGCGGGGTGGTCCGCGGCCCGGACGAGCAGGCCTACATCCTGGCCACCGACGGGGCGATCCACGTGCTGGATCCGTCCACCGGGGAAATCACCGGGAAGTACGATGTGCTCGATCCCTGGCAGGGCCCGATGAACTGGCAGGATCCGCATCCGGCCATGACGCTCAACGGTTCGATCGCCTATGTGGCGGATCCGGAGAACAACCAGGTCCATGCGGTTGACCTGGAAACCGGGGATAGGACCGCCACTGCCACGCTGGACGCGGCACCGAACGAAATGGCCGCGGCGCTGGGGTAGCCATGCGCTGAGCAAAGGGTATTGCGGGTAACCCGAAGGCCGGCTTCCAGGAGGTTTGAGGAACAATGGAAGCCGGCCTTCGGGTGCATTGCGGCGGTGTCAGAGCCCGCGGACGATCAGCACATCCAAGGTCCGCGGACCGTGCACGCCCTCAACACGTTCCAGCTCGATGTCGCTGGTGGCGCTGGGCCCGGAAATCCAGGTTTGCGGACGGGTCACCTCCAGGCGCGGCATCGCCTCGGGCAGCAGTTGCACGATCGTGGAGACCGGGACAATGCACACATGGTGGTCCGGAACCAGCGAAATCGCCCGGCGGCCCTGGTCCGGTTCACCGTCCAGGATGATGGTTCCGGACTCGGCCACCGAAATCGCCGAGGAGGTCACCACGGCGCTGGTGGCATCCAGCTCGGGAATCGTCAGCATCGAGCCGGGGGCGTCCATGTGGCGCTGGACGGATTCGGGCACGGCCTGCAGCCATCCGGTATCCAAACCATGCGGGTAGACCACGCTGTGGGCCGCATCCAGCTTGGAGGCCACGAAGGTGGGGATATCGGCGGCGTCGATGACATCCACCCCGGCCTTGTAGTCAACCAGCCGGTCCACCAACAGCTCGATCAGCTCTTCCTCGCTGAGCGAGGAGGTGGTGCGGTAGCTGCGGGGAACCTCTTCCACCCGGGGGGCGTCGGCCAGGGCCGTGCGGATCCGGCCCAGGATCTCATCCTTGGCGCTCATTTGCCCTCCTTCTCACTCTTCCACCAGTCGCGGAAGGATTTGCTCGGTGGAGCCGGCAGGTCGCGGCTGGAGGTCCAGCCCGCGGCAATGCCCGGCAGCTTCTTGATCTTCTTGTCCTTGCCGGCCACCAGCTTGCCCAACGGCAAGGCCTTTTCCAGCAGGCCCAGATGGTTGCCGCTGCTCAGGGCCCACGAACCGCCCTTCATCAGCAGATCCATCTGGGTGGGCAGCAGTTTCTTTCCGCGTTTGGAATCCACGTCCTCACCACGCAGGTGGACCAGGATCTCCGGGATGTTGATCTTCACCGGGCAGGCATCGTAGCAGGCCCCGCACAGCGAGGAAGCATACGGCAACGAGTTGTTCTCCTCGGCCTCGATGCCGGTCAGCAGCGGGGAGAGGATGGCGCCGATCGGCCCCGGGTAGGTCGACCCGTAGGCGTGGCCGCCGGTGCGCTCGTACACCGGGCACACATTCATGCAGGCCGAGCAGCGGATACAGTTCAAGGCGGTGCGCCCGAACTTGTCCGACAATGCGCGGGTCCGCCCGTTGTCCAGCAGCACCAGGTGCACATTCTGCGGGCCGTCGTTCTCGGTGACCCCGGTCCACAACGAGGTGTACGGGTTCATCCGCTCACCGGTGGAGGAGCGGGGCAGCAGCTGCATGAACACCTCGATGTCCTGCCAGTTGGGCAGGACCTTTTCGATGCCCATCACGGTGATCAGGGTTTCGGGAAGGGTCAGGCACATGCGGCCGTTGCCCTCGGACTCGACCACACCCAGGGTGCCGGTGTCGGCCAACGCGAAGTTGGCCCCCGAAATGGCCACCTTGGCCGAGAGGAACTTCTTGCGCAGGTGCAGCCTGGCCGCCTCGGCCAACTTTGCCGGCTCATTGGTCAGCGCCGGATCCACCTGCGGCATTTCACGCAGGAAGATGTCGCGTACCTCGGTGCGGTTCTTGTGGATGGCAGGGACCAGGATGTGGCTGGGCTTGTCGTGGTCCAGCTGGACGATCAGCTCGGCCAGGTCGGTTTCGAAGGCCGCGATACCCTGGGCCTCCAGATGTTCGTTCAACCCGATTTCCTGGGTGGCCATGGACTTGACCTTCACAACCTCGTCACTGCCGGTGTCCCTGACCAGGCGGGTGACGATCTGGTTGGCCTCGTCCGCGTCGCGGGCCCAGTGGATGATGCCGCCGCGGGCGGTGAAGTTCTTCTCGAACTCCTCCAGGCGCTGGTCCAAGTTGGCCATCGAGGCATCCTTGATGGCCGAGCCGGCATCACGTAGCGCTTCCCAATCCGGAAGTTCGCCCACCACGCGGATGCGCTTGTCGCGGATGGTGTGGGTGGCGTGGCGCAGGTTGGCGCGCAACTGGGTATTGCCCAGTTCGCGGTGGGCCGCGGCGGGGAACTGTTCTTCGGCAAAGAGGTTGCCGGCACCCGGGGCGGGCATGCCGAGGAATACTTGGCTCACAGTGCCACCTCCATTTCACGGGTGCTGGCCAGGATGTCGGCCAGGTGCATGGTGCCCGGGCGCTGTCCGCTGCGGGAGAGGCCGCCGCCGATGTGCATCAGGCAGGACACATCTCCTCCGGCGCACAGGGAGGCCCCGGTGGAGCAGATGTTCTTGACCTTGTCATCGAGCATGGCGCTGGACACCTCGGAGTTCTTCAGGGAGAAGGTGCCGCCGAAACCGCAGCACTGGTCCGCTTCGGGCAACTCCTCCACGGTGATCCCGCCAACGGACTTGAGCAGGTTCAGCTGCCGGTCCTCCAGCCCCAGGGTGCGCATGCCATGGCAGGAGGGGTGGTAGGTGATGGTGTGCGGGAAGTAGCTGCCCAGTTGTTCGGCCGCGTTGGTGATCCCCAGGACATCGGTCAGCAATTGCGAGAGTTCATAGGTCTTGGCCCCGACGGCCTCGGCGCGCTCCTTCAGTTCGGGCTTGCCCAGGCGCTTGGCCAGGACCGGATGCTGGTGCTTCACCGAGGAGACGCAGGACCCGGACGGGGCGACAGCCACATCGTAGTCGGAACGCTCGAAGGCCTTGACGTGGTTTTCAACCACCGGCAGTGCTTCTGGCATGTATCCGGAGTTGATGTGCATCTGTCCGCAGCAGGCCTGGCCGGCCGGGAAGATCACCTCGTGGCCCAAGCGCTCCAGGATCTTCACTGTTGACTTGGCCGTTTCCGGGTACATGGCATCCACGATGCAGGTGGCAAAGAGTGCAATACGCATTAGTTAACTCTCTCGCTGTGTGGTCTGACCATACTAGGTCGAAGAATCCGGTTCCGTCAAGACTTGTTGTGATTGCTCTCACCTTGTAACATCGGTGGTCTGACCATACGTGGTCTGACCATCACACATAAGGACGCCCACACGTGTTTACACCATCAACAGAGCCGATTGCAGGCAGCGTGGCCATCTCCGCGCTGGTTGCCCTCATTCCCTTGCTCACCTTTTTTGTCATGCTTGCCATCGTCAAGGTCAAGGCCCACTGGGCCGGCCTGACTTCCCTATCCGTCGCCATCATCGTGGCGATCTTCGGCTGGCAGATGCCGGTCGGTTTGGCCTTCAACTCCGGAATCATGGGCATCGTCTTCGGTGCCTTCCCGATTGTCTGGATCGTGGTCATGGCGATCTGGCTCTACCAGGTCACCGTCATTTCCGGCCGGTTCGAGGATCTGCGCCGGGTCTTCGACGTCATTGGTGGCGGCGATGTCCGCATCCAGGCCGTACTGATCGCCTTCTGTTTCGGCGGCCTGCTTGAAGCGCTGGCCGGTTTCGGGGCACCGGTGGCGATCACGGCCACCATGCTCTTGGCCCTGGGGCTCTCGCCGCTGCGGGCTGCCTGTGCCGTGCTGATTGCCAATACCGCTCCCGTGGCCTTTGGCGCCGTAGCCATCCCGATCACCACTGCCGGTGCCCTGACCGGGATCCCGTCGGCCGAAATCGGCGCCGTGGTCGGCCACCAGTCCCCGGTGTTGGCCCTGTTCGTCCCCTCGATTCTGGTGCTGGTTATCGACGGCTGGCGCGGCATGCGCCAGACCCTGCCGGCCACCATCACCATCGGTGTCTCCTTCGCCATCGCCCAGTGGCTGTGCGCCACCTACTTCTCCTACGAACTGACCGACATCGTCGCGGCCCTGGTCGGTCTGGGTGTGGCCGTGCTGCTCTTGCGCATCTGGCACCCGAAGGGCGTGGAGGAAGCGCGTGCGCGAATCCTGACCCCCGAGGCGCTGGCCATCCCGATTGACCACAACAAGAAGCTGCACCCGGGCCAGACCTGGATGGCGCTGTTCCCGTACATCCTGGTGATCATCATCTTCGGTGTGGCCAAGCTGTGGCGCCTGGGTGTGGACATCCCGGCGGCGCTGGCCTCCACCGATGTGAAGTTCGGTTGGCCCGGCCTCTACAACGTTGTGGTGGATGCCGAAGGCGAGCCGGTTTCCTCGACGATCTACAACCTGAACTGGCTGTCGACCCCCGGAACCCTGTTGCTGATCACCGGCCTGATCGTAGCGGTCGTCTACTCGAAGTTCGACGACGGCGGCAAGTACGCGATGACAGTGCGCAATGCGATCGCCGAGATCGGACGCACCGTCTACAACATGCGTTTCGCCGCCCTGACGATCCTGTCGGTGCTGGGCCTGGCCTACGTGATGAACCTGTCCGGCCAGACCATCACCATCGGTACCTGGCTGGCTGGAACCGGTGCGGCGTTCGCCTTCCTTTCCCCGATCCTGGGCTGGATCGGCACCGCGGTTACCGGGTCGGATACCTCCGCCAACGCCTTGTTCGCCAAGCTGCAGCAGACCGCCGGCATCAACGCCGGCATCGACCCGACCCTGCTGGTCGCCGCCAATACCTCCGGTGGTGTGGTCGGCAAGCTGATCTCCCCGCAGAACCTGGCCATCGCGGCCACCGCGGTGAAGATGGACGGGCAGGAATCGGTGATCCTGAAGAAGGTTGCCGGTTGGTCGGTTGGCCTGCTGCTGGTGCTCTGCGTGCTGGTGTACCTGCAGTCCACACCAGTGCTCAGCTGGATGCTTCCCTAGTGACTAAACTGGGTCCTGATGCCTACTAATCCAGCACCGCGCGCCTACCAGGTGGTCCTTGAAGCTATTGAAGCCGATTTGCGTTCGGGCAGGCTCCTGCTCGGCGACCAGCTGCCAGGCGAGCGTGCGCTGGCCGAAAAGCACGGGATCTCCCGGGCCTCGGTGCGAGATGCCATCCGTATTCTCGATGTGATGGGTGTGGTGCGCACCTCCACCGGGTCCGGCCCGAATTCCGGGGCAGTGATCATCTCCAATCCGGCGGCGGGGCTCTCCCAGGCATTGCGCCTGCACGTGGCGTCCAAGGGGATCCAGGTACGTGAGATCGTCGAATCCCGCATCCTGCTGGAGACCTGGGCCGCGCAGATGGAGCCGCGGGACCGGGCCTACGCCCAACATGTGATCGACCGGACCGCGGTGCTGATCATGCGGATGGACGACCCGCAGCTCTCACGCGAGGAATTCCACCGGATCGACGCGGAATTCCATGTGCTGCTCTCCTCCATGGCCGGCAATGCCGTGGTGGAAGCCATGATGGAGTCGCTGCGTCACTCGATCAGCGACTACGTCTCGGCTGCGATCCCGGATGACGAAAGCTGGCAGCCGATCGTGAAGGTGCTCCGGCGCCAGCACAAGGCCATCCATCGGGCGTTCGCCAGCGGCAACCGAGAGCGGGCGGCCCACATGCTCGAGGAACACATCACCTGGTTCTACAACCAGACCAGGTTCTAGGGCCAGGACCCATATCTGGAATTGCGGGCATCATCGATGGGCCGGGTTGCCACCGATTCACTGACTGGTTCAAGGCCCAACCGTAACGTCAACCTGGTGATGCTGCGGCGAGGTCGATCAGGCAAGCCCTCTGGAACCGCTATGCCACGGGGTCGCAGGCCCACGACAACAGCTGGCTGACCAACAATGTGGCTCAGCTGTTCTCTCCGGGTCCTGTCCCGTTTCCCGGATCATGATCCGGTACGGGGCGGCCTGCAGCTTGGCCAGAAGTAACGCGTGGCCAAGCGTGCTGGTACCTCAAAGGCCCATGCCCGGTGTGGGCTGAGTCGAAAGCCGATGACCTGTTAACCCGAATTCTCGGGATAACAGGTCATCGGCTTTAAAAGTGGTCCAGCAGGGTCCGCCGGTAGTCGTGCCGCTTGCCTCGGTTCCTACCGTCGTTCGTCGACGATTCCGTACATCCGCGCAGAAATATTCGGGTATTCGGCCCGAATCTTTCCGGCTTCCAGTGTGGGAAGCTGTGCGGGGGAGTGTTCGGCGCAATGCACGAAGTCGAAGACGGGCCACCATTTCTTGGTCCGTTCGAATTCCGCAAAGCCGCAGACCTCGCAGGTGAGCTGGGTCCAAACCGGGCGGCCTCCGGCTTTGCGGTTGGCCCGGGACTGCACCAGCCAAGCCGGTGGGTTAGCGTTCAATGCGGCAAATTCCTTCTCACTCAGGCGTGAAGGAATGCCATGGCGTTTGGCCATTTCAAGGGGAATGTCCAGCGCAATCGCGGCGTCTCTACGTGTCATCATCGTCATCTAGCCTAGATGACTTCCCGGGTTTAGGAGACTGGGGGTGTTGTGCCTTTATCGAACGGCGGAGGTGAAGCGTGTCTTGCGCTTGGTATCGCCCAGTGAGGAGGCACCGTGAAAAGCTTTGGGTCGTGTGTCGTTTCCAGGTCGTTCGTGCTTCAGTTTCGGGATAGGCATCGGAAGAACCTGCCGGGCAGATTCTCGAGGTCTCTGTTTCTTGGAAGATATTCGAGCAGTCCTGGCCAATAACGTTGAAGAGCGAGACAGGCCATGTGTTTACCGTCGTGACGCGTATCCAAGGCTGAATGTTCGAAGCAAGAGCATGCTGAAAAGGTTGTATGTAGCGGTCGGTTGTGCGTCATTCCGCTGGTGTTCGAACATGGTGATTAACCGCGCATCTGGGCATCGGCCCCAGGAAGTCGAAGGCCTCAGGTGGAGTCGAACTACCTTTGCTCGACTTGGACTTCGATCTCGGCAAGGTGCAGGAGCGCGCCGATTAATAGCTGGCGTTGGGTCTCTCCAAGATGTCGGAGCAAATTATCGTTGAGCTGCTGCAGGGCCATTGAGGCTTCAGTGCGACGTTGATGCCCGGAATCAGTGGCCTGAATGATCCACGTTCGACGGTCGTGCGCAGATCTTTCGCGACGCACGAGCTCTTGGCCTTCCAACTCGTCAAGGATTCTGACCAAGCGGCTCGGGTCTAAGCGCATGTAGGTCGCAATCTCGCGTTGCGATGGGGCTTCAACACTACAGGCCAGTGCCAGGACCGCGTAATGGTGTTTGGTGAAACCGAAGCCTTCCAGAACGTGGTCTACCTGCTTCAGTACTTGTGTCTTGGCTCGTGAAATGACAAAGCCGACTTCCGTGGCCAGACCGGCTTCCTTAAGCATGAGGTTTTCATGGTTGTCGTTCACATCTTTCCTATCTGTTCTTCAAATATCCTATGCCGTACCCAGTTTCATTACTGTCTTCGTCCTTCTCGATAAAACAGTCACTTTCAAAAATATCCTTGCAAAATACAATGATTGCAGAATACCATGATTGAACATCGTGTGGCGAACAACACATTTTGTCTAATGGCAGTGGAGGATTCTTTGGATAACAAGACCGTAAACGTACAGATTGATGTGCGGGTACCTATGCGTGACGGAGTAGAACTGGCGGCCGACGTCTATGCACCGGCTGGCGATGGGACCTACCCAGTGATCATCCTGCGCCACCCGTATAGCAGGGATCGTCGGCCGCTGCTACGTGATGTCGACGTACTGGATGTCGTGCAAGCGGGCTACATCCTGGTATTCCAGGACGTGCGTGGCCGCTACGGGTCGGAGGGGGTTTTTGAACCATCGATTAACGAAATCGAAGATGGTGCGGACACTGTCAGGTGGGCCCATACCCTGCCCCAATCGAATGGGAAAGTCGGCATGTGGGGTTCGTCGTATGCAGCCGAGGCCCAGTGGAGCGCGATCCAAGGCGCTCCGGGAGAAATCTCATCGATCATTCCCATCAATTCACCCTCGCACTCGCAGTTCAACGGTTTTACCATGCGCGGGGGAGCGCAGGAGTTTGCCAGCCGCCTTGGCTGGGGGCAATCCTCTATAGCCTTTGAAGAGTTCAGGCGCTCTCAGCCGGAGGCTTCCGGCGAAGAATTGGTGGCTCTTTACGCGCGAAACCAGGAACTGTTCGATTCCAAGCAGATCTACGAGTTGCGCCCATTCTCACGGATTCACGATGTCCAAGCCGGATTCTTGTCCGATGTGAGTCGAATCTTTGGTGAGGAGCCTGGGGAAACCTGGCGTTCGCTGGGACGAACTGCTGGTAAATATGATCAATTTACTGATGTGGCGGTACTCAACTATGGGGGATGGTTCGACTGCTTTCTCGGATCAACGCTTGCACAGTATGAGGGACTGGCGGAAGCAGCCCGGAACAAAAACAGCCGAGCGCCGCACCTGATCGTTGGCCCCTGGTCGCACCGGGAGAGCCTGGACCGGTTGGGGGATCTCAAATTCGGCCCCCATGCCAAGGCGGCAATGCCCGGAAGCATAGGCACAATGACACAGCAAATACTGGATTGGTTCGATGCCACGATCAAGGGGCAATCGGACAAACTGGACGTCGAACATCCTGTGAAACTGTTCCTCATGGGCCGCAACCAATGGCTGGGATTTGAGACCTATCCACCTAAGGAACTGGTCATGCAACAGTGGCATCTGCATTCGGAAGGGATCCTCAGTTCGAGACAGCCGTCCCGGGAGAGCGTTGAGCAATACGACTACGATCCGTTGAACCCGGTACCTACGCTTGGGGGGCCCGTGTTGCTGCCGCCCGAATTCCGAGTCGGTCCGGTGGACCAGTCAGCACTGGCAGGGCGTAGCGACATCCTGTCCTTTACTAGCGAAGTCCTTGAATCAGACTTGCATGTAATTGGCAACCTTGGCATCGACCTTACTGTTTCCACTTCGGCACCGGATACGGACTTCGTCGTAAAGCTGTGCGACGTGACTGAAGACGGACGCTCAATTCTCATTGCCGACGGGATCCAACGAATTTCGGCACGCAACATGTTTACTTACGACGCGCAGTACAGGGGCACCGAACCCGAGATGGTGGAACCAGGCGAGAAAGTGCACATTACCGTCAACATGCTGGGCACTGCGTATACGTTTGCACGGGGTCACCGGTTGCGTGTCGATATCACCTCGAGTAATTGGCCGCGATGGGACGCCAATCCGAATACCGGAAAAACCTGCTATGACAGCGAAAAATCCGAGATCGCACATCAGCAGATCCATCTAGGACACTCACGGTGTGTATTGCACCTTCCTGCCGTACCCGAAACAGAAATTCAGCGGGCTGCACTGTAGCCGCCCCCGCAACACAGGAGACATCATGCGCAAACTACACAAAATTCTCGCACCTGCGGTAATCGGGATCTTCGCGCTCACCGGTTGTGGCGGAGGTACCCAGGCCGCCGGAAGTTCCGAACTCACACTGGCAGTGAGTAGCGAACCCATTGGACTGGATCCGGCTGTTGCAGCCAATGGTAATGCTTCGGCTTGGTTCGTTGATCTGGCCTATGCCTCGTTGCTGACACTGGACGAAAACGGCGAGCTTGCCCCAGGGTTGGCTAGCTCATGGGAATTCACAGATACCAGCAATACTCAGGTCAGAGTCACGTTGCAAGAAGGACTGACTTTTGCCGACGGCACCGCACTGACAGCATCGAGTGTCGTCGACTCCATCGAGTACTTCAAGACAGGATCAGGACCTTCAAGTACCTATTTCAAGGACCTTGAGCTGGAAGCAACAGATGACCTGAACGTTGTAATCACCAGCCCCGAGCCGAATCCACTTCTTCCCACCTTGCTGACACCCAAATACATGGGTGGCGGAGTGATTTCGTCGGCGGGTCTGAACAGCACCGAGACCTTGAACGCAGCAACCTTTGGTGCGGGGCCCTATGTCTTGGACACGGCTGCCACCGTCAGCGGAGACCGTTATGTGTACGTCCCCAATGAAAACTACTACAAGTATGACGAATTGGACTTCGACAAGATCACCATCCGGATTATCCCTAACCTCACCTCCCAGGTTCAGGCACTAAAGACCGGGCAAATCGATGTCATGCAGGGCGACAATTCAATCATGGGTGAAGTTGAAGGCGTGGACAACGTCGGGATCACGACGCAACCGACCTTATGGAATGGGCTCTACTTTGCCGACCGCGATGGCACCCTGTCACCTGAGCTAGCTGATCGAAAAGTACGACAGGCTTTGAACTATGCCGTGGATCGAGAAGCGATCGCTGCTGCCGCGTATGGGGACTACGGACGTGCCGAGACGCAGCCAGCTGTCCCAGGAGACAGCAGCCATGGCTATGACGAGGAGCTGAGCAAATATTACAGCTACGATCCGGCGAAGGCCAAGGAACTCCTGGCCGAGGCTGGCTACGCCGATGGTTTTACCCTGAGTGTTCCCTATAAGGGGCAGCAGGCACCCAGCACCACAATGGTCCAGGCACTATCGGAGCAACTCAAGGCAGTAGGAGTCACCTTGGACCTGCAGCCCTCCACCAATACCGGGGAATGGGTCTCGAAGTTGGTATCGCAGACGCACGGAGCCTTCCAACAGGATTCCTCTGGTCGACCACTGGTCCTGGCTGCACAGATGAACTGGTTGCCCGGTGGTGTGCTCAACCCGTTTAACGTCGATGACCCAGACATTGGTGCCGCCTACGATGAGCTGATCCATGCGTCCACGGAGGATCAGGAAGAAGTGGCCCGGGACTTCATGCAGATGTTGGTGGAAAATGCTTACACGTTACCCGTGGTTTCCGCCGACGAAATCTATCTCTATGACACCGAAGCGGTCGAATCGGTTGGCTTCCTCGGAAACACCCCGAAGCTTTCGCCTATTGACACCTGGACTCGTGCCGGTGAATGACGTGGATATGTCCCATGACGGCTAATGAATTCGTTGGAGGAAGGTGGGGGAAATGCTGAAAACTGTAGGGCAAAGAGTTTTGTTGTCCGTGCCATTGATCCTGTTGGTTTCCGCGGTGACTTTTGTCCTGCAGGGGTTGGTGCCGGGTGATCCCGCTCGAACACTGTTGGGAGTCAACGCCAGTGAAGCTGATTACCTGAAACTGCGACAGGCACTGCAGCTGGATGAACCATTCATCACTCGCTACGGTGACTACTTGGGAGGAATGATCCAGGGTGATTTGGGTTCTTCGATTTTCACTTCCATCCCAGTGGCCACGAGTATTCTGCAACGGTTGCCGGTAACCTTGGCGCTAATGATCGGGGCCGTTGTACTGGCCGCGGTGCTCGGCATCCTGTTGGGCGTGTGGAGCGCGGTGCGCGGAGGCACCATCAGCAAGGTTCTTGACGGGCTGTCCATGGCAGGATTCGCGATTCCGAATTTCTGGCTCGGATTGCTGTTGGTGGCGGCGTTCGCCATTGCCATCCCGCTGTTCCCTGCCACGGGGTATGAGCCGCTGGCCTATGGCTTCTCGCCATGGTTGTTGTGTCTGGTTCTTCCGTGGATAGCCTTGTCGCTCAATGGCGTTGCCACGATCGCCAAGGTTACACGTGAAAGCATGCTGACCTCGTTAAATACCGATTATATTCGCACCTTGCGGGCCGCGGGAGTGGGCAGGGGCTCGCTCGTGTGGAAACACTCCTTGCGGAACGCAGGCATACCCGTCAGCACCATGATCGGCCTGACGATGATCCATTGCATCTCCGGCACGGTTTTCGTGGAAAATGTCTTCGCGCTGCCGGGGCTGGGATCGCTGGCAGTCAGCGCGATCAACAACCACGACACGCCTGTCACCCAGGGGGTGGTGCTTACGTACACACTCTTGGTGGTCATCATTAATATTGCCGTCGACTTGGTCTATACGGTCCTGAATCCAAAGGTGAGAGTCTCATGACCCCGTTGGAAACTATCCAAGCACCCAAGCAGCGTCGCCGAATCCGGATGAATCTGGCGGTCGGATTGCCAAGCGTCCTGATCCTGACCGTGATCCTGATGGTGGCCTTGGCCCCGCTGATCGCACCGCATGATCCCTTACAACAGGACTTATCGCGGACCTTACAGAGACCAGATGCTCAGAACTGGTTGGGAACCGACTCCTTGGGGCGGGATATCTTCAGCAGGCTGTTGTATGGGGGACAACCCGCCTTGCTCGGTGTGGCCCTGGCTCTGACAGTGTTTCTATTGGTGGGTGTGTTGCTCGGTGTGCTTGCAGGATATCTGGGCGGGCTGGTCGACCGCATTGTCGGGGTAGTAGTGGACATGTTCATGGCTCTGCCCAACACCATCATTATCCTTGCGGTACTAGCCGTGTTCAGCCAAAGTCAGCCGGCATCAATGATCACACTCGGCGTGCTGGCCTCGGCAAACCTGACCCGGGTAGTGAGAGGAGCTGTGTTGGCGATCAGGGGAGAGCTCTACGTCGACGCGGCGATGGTTTCGGGCCTGACGGATCTGCGGATCATGTCCCGACATATCGTTCCAGGCGTGGTTGGGCCGGTCTTGGTGCAGCTGTCCATCTTCAGCGGGGTGGCGCTGTCTGTACAAACCGGTCTAGGCTTCCTCGGGGTGGCAAGTAAACCACCAGCACCCAGCTGGGGATCGATGGTCGGTGAAGCGGCAGAAGTGATGTCTGGCCACGGGTATTTCCTGGTCATTACCGGCGGAATCATCGCAGTCATGACCTTCGCCTTCGGGTTCCTGGGTGATGGCTTGCGCGATATGGCGTCGGAATCACGCAAACAACCGGCAGCATCGTTGTTCCGCAAACCCATGAAGGTCACAGACAGAATCGAACCACCTAACACCGAGGCAAGGCTGAGCGTCATCGACTACTCCATTGGCTTCACCTCCAACGGTGAAACGACGCGGACAGTGAAGAACATCGATTTGGAAGTTCACCCAGGGGAAATCGTCGGGTTGGTGGGTGAATCCGGCAGCGGAAAGAGCGTTACATCATTAAGCTGGCTGGGACTGTTACCCTCTAACGGCGCAGTAACCACAGGCCAGGCTTTTATCGACGGTGTGCCACTGGTGGGGAAGACCGAACGTGAACTGCAAGATATCCGTGGGGCGAAGATTGGTTTGATCTCCCAAGAGCCAATGGTGGCCCTAGACCCTTCGTTCACCATCGGATCCCAACTGGGTGAAGTTGTCCGGCTCTATACCAACGGGACATCAAGGGATATCCGGACACGCTGCCTGCAACTGCTTTCCCAGGTCCAAATGCCCGACCCGGAGGGGCTCCTAGGCAAATATCCGCACGAACTGTCCGGAGGTATGCTGCAGCGGGTCGTCATCGCCATTGCGTTGGCCGGTTCACCTCGGCTATTGATCGCTGATGAACCGACCACAGCACTTGACGTGACGGTCCAAGCAGAAATACTTGACCTGCTGAGGCACCTTCGTGATACCGAACAGATGTCAATTGTCTTGGTGACACACGATCTGGGTGTGGTTGCCGACATCTGTGAGCGGATTTACGTAATGAAGAACGGGGAGATCGTCGAGTCGGGGGTAACCCAAGAGATATTCGACTTACCCGAACAGCAGTATACGAAAACGCTAATCGCCAATACCCCGACCCTTGTCCAAGGAGCATGAGATGACCAACTCCCTTTTGACGGTCCAAAACCTGGCGATTGAATACAAACGCCCAGGTTGGCGCAGGTCTTCGATCCGGGTTATCCACGACGTCAGCTTCGAAATTGCCGTCGGACAGACACTTGCACTGGTCGGTGAATCAGGGTCAGGCAAGTCCTCGATTGGTCGAGCCGTCCTGGGGCTGACGCCTGCGGCCGAGGGGAACATCGAGTTTCAAGGACACGACTTGCTGGCGATGAACAAGAGGGATCGTCGGATGATGTCCGGTGACTTGCAAGTGATATTCCAAAACCCGTATGGATCTTTGAACCCAGGTCTGACTATTGGCCAGATTCTGGTGGAACCACTGGAAGCTTCCGGAAAGTTCAGTCGAGCGCAAGCCCAACGCCGTATTGTCGAATTACTGGATCGCGTGCATATGCCCAAGGACACGGTCAATCGGTACCCTGGCAACTTCTCCGGAGGTCAAAGGCAACGGATCGCGATCGCACGGGCACTCGCCTTGGAACCCAAGCTCGTCGTGTGCGACGAGCCAACGAGCGCACTAGACGTTTCCACCCAAGCAGCGGTGCTGGATCTGTTGCGCGAATTGCAGGAGGGGCTGGATGTTTCCTATCTGTTCATCACCCATGACCTCGCCGTAGTGCGTACTTTCGCTGATCGGGTCATTGTCCTGGAACAAGGGCGCATAGTGGAGGAAGGGGACAGCGCAGCCGTGTGCGACAACCCTACGCATCCATATACCAAGAAACTTGTTGCGGCAGCACCCGTTCCGAACCCCAGGATGCAACAAGAACGTCGCGAGGCGCGGTTGGCGTTGAAACATGCCTAAGGGCAACCAGATGCATTCGATGAGCTTGGTAGGTGAGGTCATTGTTAGCGAAGCGATACTCAAGGACAACACAGCATGATGAAGAAACGGATCGAGCCGAAGAACCCACAATTGGAGTACACGGGAACCATCACCGTGGATGTTGGCACACCCATCAATATCGGGCAGACAGCCAATGGCGAGCGAAAGGTGGTTCCAATCCGTGGCGGACAGATGCAAGGTCCGCAACTAAACGGCACGGTATACGGTGCCGGCGCTGATTTCCAGCGGTACCCGGTCGGCGATCTGGCCTTGCTGGAGGCGAACTATGTGATCCGGTTGGACGATGGGACCAACTTGCTGGTGGAAAACAATGCCGTGCGAACCGCCGAACCGGAGAGTCTCAAAGCCCTCATGGATGGACGCACGGTCAACCCGGACCTAATCTACTTCAGGTGCGTCCCTACACTGAGCGTTGAAGATGTATCCATCCACCGATGGGTTAACAGGTCACTATTTATCGGAACAGGCGAGCGGTATACGGATGGTGTCCGGATTCAGGTTTTCCGGGTTCTATAGCAAAAGCGCTGGGCAACTGACGACATACGATATAGCGAGGAACGCTGGCTTCTGTGCGACCCGTGAACATTGGGAATCCGGAGAAGGGCCAGAGCCGTGCGTGGTCTGCCCGCCCGGGATTTCCTGCTTCGTAAACGCGACTACAACGATGTGCGCTGTTGCCCGTGGCAGGGGCAACGACGCACATCGGTATCCACCTAGTTCGCCGAGGTCACCGTGACGGTGGCCTGGACCGGCACCGGGTTCTTGAAGATATCAAGGACCGGGCAACGCTCATCCACCACGCGCTGCAGTTCCTCATAACGCTCAAGTGCTTCCGGCCCGGTGATCTGCACTTCCAGCTGGACGTCCGAGAATCCCGGACGCACCGCGTCGTTGGCACCGAACAGGCCATGCACGTCAAGGTCGCCGTTGGCGGTGATGGAAATGTCATCGACCTGGATGCCCAGTTGCTGGGCATAGAGCCGGTAGACCACGATCTGGCAGGATGCCAGCGCGCCCAAGGCGTATTCCACCGGGCTGGCGGCGATATCGTCACCGGCCAGCGGGGCGGGCTCGTCGACCTGGAAGCTGTGCTTGCCGGCCTTGATGGTACTGGCCACGGACCCGATGCCCTCGCCGGTGGTGCTGAAGGTCAGCTGGCCGTTTGCCGGGTCCTGGGCCAGTCGTTCGGACCAGGCCTGGCCGGCCTCCTGGAGACGACGCGCGCGGTCTTCGGCCACTGACAGTGTGCTTGTTGCATTCGACATGGGAGGAGTGTTCCCCTTTCTGGCGCGAGGGGGCGCCATCGCTTACGTTCCTGGCTTTCAGGAGCGTCGAATCATCACCTGGAGCACCCCGCACAATGGCGCGGATAGGGTTGCCGTCCAACCAGCCAGGGCTGCAAGTGGTTGGAACTCGTGATTCAGTGGTTCTTTTCTACCAAGGACGGCACAGCGGGGTAAACGCCTGCTTCATGCGGCGTCATGAGACGAAGGCGCAATAGATAGACTGGGGAAGGGGTTGCGGCCTACCTCAACCGGTGCCGCGCGAACATCGGACCCGGCCCGGAACAGCGACAGGACGACACACATTTATGGAGCTCCAACTGCAGACCAGGCAAGTTGAGGAACTACTGGGAGTACGTTCCTACCTCCTGGGGATGCGACTTCGGGAAATCTGCGAATTCAGCGACATCGGCTTTGAATACAAGGAGCGCTCCACCATGGCCATGGGCTATGTCGACGATGTCCAGGTGGCCGTGGAAATGGACTACCTGCACGAGCAAGTCGGGGTGCGGACCTTCTGTGGGGACTGTCTGGAAGCCGAAAGCTGTGAGCATCTGGGAGCATTCCTGCTGGAATTGGTCAACGATTACCCTGATGATTTCATGGTCAACAGCGATCCGGGAGCCCGTGCCAACGGAACGCTGCCGCAGTGGTACCGGGCCATCAACAAGAGCGTGCCGCCGGTGCCGGTGGAAAACGACGAGGACATCGAGCCGCTGGCCCTGATGCTCTCGGTCAATACCGGATACCGTGGTGCACTGAGCAGGACCGTTCGGGTTAGGCCGATGCGTCCGGGAGCCCGGGGCGGGTGGATCCAAACCGGGGTCTCCTGGAGCCACCTGTACGGGGATCCGCGCTTCGGACGGGAACAACGCGCAGCTCTGGTGGCACTGCACGGACTGCAGCGGGCCACCCAGTACTACTACCAGCAGCAAGATGATGCGTGGATGGTGCTCAACGACGTTCCCGGGCCGCAACTGGTGGAATCCTTCCGGAAACTCATCGACGTCGGGGTCGTGATCGTCGACGATTCCCCTGCCCGCAAGCCGATCGAGTTCCTACCCGGGGAACTCACCCCCTTGATCGACCTGCGACGCACCGACGCAGGGTTGAGTGTCCAGGCCCAGCTCACCGGGTCGGCCCAGCAGCCGTGGGATATGCTCGGCATCGGGCGACCTGCCCAGCTGGCCCTGCTGTCCGCGAATGAACCGGACAAGCCCTCCGCACAGCATTTGTCGGTCCTGGGCACCACGCTGTCCACGGAGCTGCTGAACCTGGCGGAGCAGGGCAGGATCGAGGTCCCGACGGAGGATATCGCCCGTTTCGAATCCACGCTCTTGGGAAGGTTACGCAGAATCGCGCCACTGGTCAGCCCGGATGGCAGCTACCGGATCCCCGATCCGGTCCGTCCTGCCCTGGAGATCGGACTGCAGCAAGACCGTTCCACGCTGCGCGTCAGCTACTCATGGAGCTACGCGGATGGTGGGGACCGCGACCGGAAGCTGGAAACAGGGATCCTGGCCGGGATCACGGACAAGTTGGGGGAGCACACCAGAATCCTTGGGGTTCCGATCAACGGCAAGTTCCTCGATACCGTGATGAACCCGGGGTTGGCCCTAGAATTCATCCTCAACGCCCTGCCATTGCTGCGTGAGCACCCGGATGTGCGGATCATCGAAAAGTCACCCATCCCGGAATACCGGCTGACCGACGAACTTCCACAGGTCACCGTGGAAGTCGATAGCAGCTCCAACGACTGGTTCGACCTTGCAGTCGCGGTGACCCTTGGCGGCGAACCCGTGCCGTTCGCCGAGTTGTTCACCGCCCTGAATGACGAACAACCCTACATGGTGTTGCCCAGCGGTACCGTGCTGAACCTGGACGACAAACAGTTCTCCCAACTGCGCGCGCTGATCGCCGAAGCCGGCGAACTGGCCGACGTGCGCAACGACGGAGTCCGCATGCATAAATTGAACATCGACTGGTGGCAGGAGCTCCTGGCCCTGGGGATCATCGAGACCCAGGAAAACGACTGGTTGCAGACCATGCGCCAACTGGGCCCGGGGGCGCAACTGGAACAGCCCCAGCTGCCCTCGGACTTCACCCCGACCCTGCGCGACTACCAACAGCACGGAACCGCCTGGCTGCATTTCCTGCGCACCCACCAGCTCGGCGGGGTGTTGGCCGATGACATGGGGCTGGGCAAGACCGTGCAGTTATTGGCGGCCCTGGAAGCCGCCCGGCTGGAGAACCCGGATCAGAAGTTCCTGGTGGTCGCCCCGACCTCGGTGGCGGGGAACTGGTATAGCGAGGCCGCCCGTTTTGCCCCGCAGATGCGGACCGCGCTGCTGGCCGAAACCAGCAAGAAACGCGGGTTGAGCGTTGCCGAGGCCGTGGACATCGCCCATGATGCGCAGCTGGTGATCACCAGCTACGCCGTCTTCCGGCTGGACTTCGAGAGCTTCGATGAACTGGATTTCTCGGTGCTGATCCTGGATGAAGCGCAGCAGTTGAAGAACCACACGTCCAAGGGGTATAAGCAGGCCCGGCAGATGGTGGTGCCGTGCAAGTTCGTGGTGACCGGAACCCCGGTGGAGAACAACCTGCTGGAGCTGTGGGCGCTGGTTTCCCTGGCCGCCCCGGGGCTGCTGGGTGGGTTGAAGGCGTTCAAGGACAACTACGCCAAACCGATCGCGGAGGGCAGGACGGACCGGCTGCAGCGGTTGAAGAGCCGGTTGCGCCCGTTCGTGCTGCGGCGTACCAAGGAACAAGTAGCCACGGATCTGCCGGCGAAGACCGAGCAGATACTTGAAGTGGAGCTGGACCCGGCCCACCGCAAGGCCTACGACCGCCGCTTCGCGCGGGTGCGGCAGGAGATCCTGGGCCTGGTCGAGGACGTGGATTCCAACCGGTTCCGGATCCTGCAGTCGTTGACCTTGTTGCGCCAGTTGGCGTTGGATCCCTCCCTCGTCGACGAGGGGGACGCACCGAGCGCCAAATTACAGCTGCTGGGCGAACTGCTCGCCGATGCGGTGGCCGAGGGGCATAAGGTGTTGGTCTTCAGCCAATTCACCGGATTCCTGGCCAAGGCCAGGGACGTGGCCGAGCGGTTGGGCGTTCAGACCGGCTATCTGGATGGGTCCACGAGCCAGAAGAACCGTAGAAAACTCATTGACGGGTTCACCGAAGGGCAATACCCGGTGTTTTTCATCTCGTTGAAAGCCGGCGGGTTCGGGATCAATTTGACGGCCGCGGACTACTGCATCCTGCTCGATCCGTGGTGGAATCCCGCGGCGGAGGCCCAGGCGGTGGATCGGGCGCACCGGATCGGGCAGACCAGGCCGGTCCACGTGTACCGGTTGGTCGCCAAGGGAACCATTGAATCAAAGGTGCTGGCCCTGCAGGAGAAGAAGACCCGGTTGTTCAACGACGTGCTCGGTGAGCAGACGGAGACGGGCCAGTCCAATACGCTCAGCGCGGATGATTTCCTGGCGCTGATGGAGTAGCAAGCTCAGCGAAGTACCAGAGGCAAGGAGGCGAATCCGCTGCCGGGATAGTGCGCGTTGACCGGTGCCATGCCGGCGACCTGCGAGATGGAGGTCGTGTGAGTAAGCAGTTCCTCCACCAACACCCGGAGCTCCAATCTGGCCAGCGGTGCCCCCGGACAGTAATGTATGCCAGCACCGTATAACAGGTTCAAGGCTGGATCGCGATCCAGCCGGATCTCATCAGGATCACCGAAAACAGTTTCATCCCGGTTGGCCGAGGCCCACACGACGGTGACACGCTGGTTCTCCGGGATGCGGTGTCCGGCGACTTCCGCCCCACCCGTGGTGATCCGCCGATTGGCAATCAGCGGGGCGTGGGCGCGCAGCACCTCGTCATTGGCCACGCCAATCAGACCCGGCTCGCCGCGTAACCGGCTGGCCAGCTCCGGGTTCGTGGCCAGCTGGTGGATCAGGATTCCCACGCTGGCGGCAATGGTGCCCAGTTCCCCGACAGTCCAATTGCGCAACAGGCTGATCAGCTCCATATCGGTCAGCGGCCGACCGTACACCTGTTCCTTGAGCAACCGGGTGGTCAGATCCTGGGGTGCGGCCTGACCGGCAGCCCTGCGCTCGGCCAGCAGCCGCCGGATGTAGCCGTCGAATTCCACCGCAATGGCCTTCATGGCCGGGCGGTCCTGTGCCAGGGTGGCCACCCGGTTCTTCTCGGTCCAGGCCCGCAGGGGTTCTTCCAACGACGCGGGCCACCCCAGGAAAGCGCTCTGGACCCTGAGTGCGTAGAGCTCGGCGAGGGATTCGATGATGTCGATGGCGCGTCCCCGGGGCAAGGCATCAAGAAGACCGACGGCGATCTTCCGGCAGACCGGTTCGAACTTATCCATCAGCTCATCGGTGAAGTACTTGTCGTTGATGGCGCGGTATTCGGTGTGCTCCGGCGGATCCATGCCGTTGGGAACAGTCAGCCGGTGGGATACCGCATTGCTGAAGATGTCCGGGTCGTTCAGGACCCGCAAGGCATCGGCATGTCCGAGAATCGAATACCCGAGGAACTCGCTGTGCACGATGGGGCATTGCGCGCGCAATCCGTCGTAGGCACTGATCTGATCCTCCAAAACCTCGGGATCACGGGGATCCCAGTTCGGTATGGATGTAGCGCACATGTTCGCTCCCGCCCGGTGACGACCTGGATGAGTGTCAGGCTATGCGGTTAATCCGCCAAAGGACAGGGGTAATCGTCAGGAGTCGGGGAAACGGAACCGGAAGTTACGAATTCGGGGTCGGATCCCCGGCATTGATGTTCTCGTTCAGGCGGTGCAGCAGATCGGTGAACCGCTGGACGTCATCCGCGCTCCACTCGTTCAAGCGGTCATGCAATCGCTGGCGTACGGCTTGTCCGCTGCTCACCCAGGCTTCACGTGCCATATCGGTGATCGACACCAGCTGCGCCCGGCCATCGCTGGGATCAGTGACACGGCTGATCAGTCCCTGGCCTTCGAGCTGCTTGACCAGCCGGGAGATGGTGGCCTTGTCCAGCTGCAGGGACTCAGCCAGGTAACCTTGCTGCTGCGCGTCTTCGCGAATCAGGATCGAAAGGATCCGATACCCCGGCGCCTGGAGATCAGGGTGGATCTCCTTGGCCCGGCGCAGCAAGGTCTGCCGGGCGTGCAACAGGACGGCGGTGAACTCGTTTTCGAGCGCATTGAGCAAGTGTTCATCGTGCATGAGACCAAGTGTAGTTTTCCGCGGGAACATTCACGAGTTGGAGACGTGACGCGACGCTACGGGGCCGCGGTCTTGGCATCCTGTTTGGGGATGAGGACCTGCTTGACGATGAGGATGATGGACGCTGTGATCGGGACGGCAACCAGGGCGCCGAGCAGGCCCAGCAGGGTGCCTCCGACCAGCGCACCGATCACCACCAATGCCCCGGGCACGGCCACACTGCGGTTCATGATCTTCGGGGTGAGCAGGTAGGCCTCGAGCTGCATGTAGATGAAGTAGACGATCGCGAAGACCAATGCGTCGGTCGGGGAGTGGAACAGCGCCACCACGGTTCCAATGCCCCAGAACAAGACGGTACCGATCAATGGAATCAGGGTGATGAAGAATGCCGTGACTGCCATCAGTGGCGGGAACGCCAGGCCCAGGATCATGGACAGGAGCCCCACGAGGATCGAATTCATCAGCGCGAGGATCGTCATGCCGCCCAGGTAGTCGCCCACCGAATGGCAGATCTGCTCGACCAGGCTCGCGGTCTGCCGGCGTTCGTAGGCGGGGAGCAGCCGGACCAGCCAGCTTTTCATGGTCTCCAGCGAGGCCAGGAAGTACAGGCTGAGTACCAGGACGATCAACGCCCCGGAAAGCACATTGCCGATACCGATCCCCACCTGCAGGGCACCACCGGTCAAGGCCAGCAGGTTCTGCGGGTCGCTCACAAAACCGGAAACTGTTGCCAATGCGTCCGAAGCCTGGTCGCCGTAGTTCTCGGTGACCCATAGAAAGGCATCCGAGGTTTGGAAATCCGTGATGATTTGTGGAATGGATCCGATAAAGCTCGTCAGTTGCTGGACCACCACGGGTGAGATGAGCAGCGTCAGTCCGGTGACCAGCAGAAGGAAGGTGGCATAGACCAGTCCGATACCCAAAGGTCGTTTCAGGCCGCGGCGCTGCAACCAGCGGACCAACGGATCCAGTCCCAAGGCAATGAAAATCGCCAAGGCCACATACATCAGGATCGTTGAGATCCTGCCCAGGGTGAAGGCGAATCCCAGTGCGGTTAGCCCGCCGAGGGTGATGAACAGGCCCAGCATGAACGGACGTGAAACGGTTGCCTGCAGCGGCGAGGAACCGGTGCGAGGAACCTCGGCCGGTTCGGGGTCCGGCAGTGACAGTTCTTTTGACGCCTCAGTTGAGACCACATCGGAAGCCGCGGGAGGGACTGGCTCATTTTCTTTGCTCATTGCGAGGGCCTTCCAACTCGGTCAACAAGGTGACGGCCTGGTGACCACTGCCAACACGTTCCCTGGTGGGAATGGATCGACCGGTTGCCATCAAAACGAACAGTAGCACGCATGTCAGAGCGCAAAGCAATAGGTCGTTGCCGAGAGATGAGGATGGGTTGCAGGATCCCGGAAAATCGCAGCCATGGCCTACACGAGGGATCGGACCCAGTTACGTTCTCCTTGCATCTATCACTTGTCCGGACGTTTCGATCCCCGTTGGTGCGGCGTCAGGCCTTGGCGCTGGATTCCAATTGCGCCATGACTTCCATCTGCTCGATGACCAGCCTGATGGCCTCCGGCTGCTCATCCGGCGGGTATCCGTTCAGAATGAGCAGCCGCTTGACCTGGGAACGCAACTTGGCGCGTACGTCCTCCCGGACGGTCCAATCGGTGCGCACATCACGGCGCATGACCTGAACCAGCTGGCGCGCGATTTCCGCGAGCACGCCCTCACCCTGGATCTCGACGGCGGACTCGTTCTGGGTGATGGCGTCGTAGAAGGTGAGTTCGGCATAGTCCAGCGGAGGTGAGAACCGTTGCCCGCGGTTGGCCTCCTTCAGCGCTTCCTTTGCCAACTCCAGGAGCTCGGCGATGATCTCGGCGCTGGTGAGCTGCTGGTTGGTGTACTTGTTCATCAGCTCGGTGATGCGATCGGAGAAGGCTCGCTGGCGGATCGTGTTGTTGCGGGTGGACTTCATCGATTCGTCGGCCACCAGCTTGCGCAGGGCTTCGATGGCCAACTGGGGGTTGCGGGCTTTCTGGGCCTTGGCGATGAACTCGGGGGTCAGATCGTCCAAGGAGGGCTTGGGCATACCGGCCGCGTCGTAGATATCCAATACCTCGCCGGTGGCATCAGTGGCGGTGGCGATCAGCTGTCCGAGCATCCGCTGGATCTCCTCGGGTACCGGTTCACCGCGGGACTGCCGATCCTGGGCATCGTATTTGCCCATCCAGACCCGGACTTCCTCGTAGAACTGGATTTCCGGACGTAGCTGCTCCAACTGGCCGGATCCGGTGCAGAGCGCCCATGCTCGGGCAAGACGTCCGGCAACCTCGCGGTAGCGGACCGCCAAGGGCTGGGCGCCGTCCGCGTCAGGCGCATTGCCCGGTGTGGTGGAGTCGCGCAGGTAGTTCACCGCTCCGGTCGAGGCATTCAGGAACGCCTTGGGGCCGGGCTTTGACAGTACTGCACGCCAGTCGTAGCCGACCAATATCCCGCGTAGCTGGGACACCAGGTCAACGGCCAGCGATACCGCTTCGTCGATGTTCTTGCCCATGGGCTTGTGCGTACGGTCGCTCTGCGAGTACTCGGCCAGGGCTTTGGAAAGGTTTTCGGCCAGTGGGGCGTAGGCCACCAACAGCCCTTCGCTCTTGCCCCTGAAGGTGCGGTTGACCCGGGCCAGTGTCTGCATCAGCAGTGCACCCTTCAACGGCCTGTCCAGGTACAGGGTGTGCAAAGGGGGTGCATCGAAGCCGGTGAGCATCATGTCCTTGACGATCACCAGTTCCAGCTCGTCTTCCGGGTTCTTCAGGCGTTCCTTGATGACGTTGTTCTCGGAATCCCGGCGGACATGATCGGAGATCGGCGGTGCATCGGAGGCGGTACCGGAATAGACCACCTTGATCTTGCCCCGGTCGATGTCCTCCGCATGCCAGTCCGGACGCATGGTGATGATGGCGGAGTAGAGGTTGGCACAGATTTCCCGGGTACCGCCCACGATCATGGCCTTGCCGTAGGTCGGGGAGCCTGCCGTGTCGGCGATGAACGGGGCCACGGCGTCACGACGTGTTTCCCAATGGGAAATCAGGTCCCTAGCCAGTTCACCAAGACGTTCGGGGGCACCGTAGACGGCGTTAACTACGGCCACGGATTGTTCAATCCGGGCACGCTCGGTGTCATCCAATCCCAGCGTGGCCTCGTCCGCGGCCGCGTCCAGGTCCTCCTGGGTCATCCCCTCGGCCATGCGAACCTTGATCAGGCGGGGTTCGAAGTGCACCGGTACCGTGGCACCGTCTTCAACGGCACGTGACAGGTCGTAGATATCAATGTAGTCGCCGAAGACGTCCCGGGTGTTGCGGTCGTCAAAGGAAATCGGGGTACCGGTGAAGGCGATCAAGGTGGCGTTGGGGAGGGCATCACGCAGGTGGCGTGCGTAGCCGTCCAGATCGTCATAGTGGCTGCGGTGTGCCTCGTCCACGATGACAATGATATTCCGTCGGTCGCTGAGCAATGGATGCTCGGCCCCGGCATCCTTCTCGGCCTTGCTGCGTCCGAACTTCTGCAGCGTGGTGAAATAGATGCCCCCGGTGACCCGTCCGGAAAGCTCGGCACGGAGTTCCGCCCGTCGGCGGATCTGCCGAGGGGTATCAGGCAAGAGCTGGGAGCGGGCGAATCCGGAATAGAGCTGGCCATCGAGTTCGTTGCGGTCGGTGATCACTACAACCGTTGGATTCTTCAGCGCCGGGTGGCGCATGACGGCAGCGGTGTAGAGCTCCATTTCCATGGACTTGCCCGATCCCTGGGTGTGCCAGACTACGCCGGCCTTGCCATGGGATCGTACAGCCTCGACCGTGTTTCCTACGGCTTTGGTGACCGCAAAATACTGGTGCGGTTTGGCAATACGTTTAAGTAGCCCATCGCCACCGGCATCAAAGGCGGTGAAGGAACGTACCAGTTGCAGGAAGCGGGTGGGATTGTACAAACCGGTGATGGCGGTTTCGATGGGAAGCACGGCTTCTCCATCCAGAACCGCATCCAGCGGAACCGGCACACCGTCATCATCCACATTCCAGGGGGAGAAGTGGTTCAGCGGGGTGAACGGGGTACCGTACTTGGCGGAGAGCCCATCGGAGGCCAGGGTGAAGACGCAAAAGCGGAAAGCCAGAGGGAACTCACGCAGGTAAGTCTGCAGTTGGGCGTGGGCCGCGGTGACATCTGCGGTCTGCGAACCAGCCCGTTTCAGCTCCATGATGCTGATCGGCATGCCGTTGCAGTAGAGCACCACATCGAAACGTCGGCGATGCTCGCCTTGCACCAATGTGACCTGGCTGACCGCCAACCAGTCATTGTCGGTTTCCTCGGTCCCGAGAATCCGCAGCGTGGGGTTCTGCTCGGTGCCATCGGGATCCAGATAGTTGATCCGGTGGCCTTCCGTGAACATCTTGTGGATGCGGTAGTTCTCGGTGATCGCGTCCTGGGATTGCGGGGCAACGATCTCCGCCAGCGCCTGTTGCAGGTACTGCTCCGGCACGCCGGGGTTGAGCCTGCGTAGCGCGGCCAGCAGCCGGGGACGGATCAGCAGTTCGTCCCAGGATTCTCGTTCTCCTGCACCAGGGGCGATCTTCTCACCCTGTATCGGTCGCCAATTCTCGTCCCCGAGCCGCTCGAGGGCGAGCGATTCCCAATCGGCTTCGGTGAAACGGGTCTGCAATGTCATGGAGCCAAATCCTTGTTCTCAGGGAGGAGGTTAGTCAGGCGTTGTTCGATAGTTAGTAGTGGAATCGAAAGTGCACGGTTCAGACATGACCTGCGCATGCCTGAAGCCCCGTGGATGAAACGGCTCGGGTGTTTCTCGGCTGTCATGTTTCGCGGCCGGCTTCCTCATCGATCCCGGAACCTGCGAGTTCGGCTTCCAACTCATCGATGGTCGGCAGGCTGCTGGACACCTCTTCGGGCAGTGCTTCCTTGAGTTCGGTTGCCCACTCCGCCACACCGATGGGTGACTTGAAACCGCGCAATGCGTATTCGGCAACCACGGAGTTCTTGGTCTTGCACAGCAGTAGTCCGATCGTCGGTTCGTCACCCGGCTGGGCCAGCAGATCGTCAACGGCGCTCATGTACATGCCCAGTTGGCCCAGATAGCCGGGTTCGAACTTGGTTGCTTTCAGTTCGATCACGACGAATCGACGAAGGACGAAATTGTAGAAGATCATGTCAGGGAAGAACTCGTCCCCTGCCACGTCCAAGCGAATTTGACGACCGACGAATGCGAATCCGCGCCCCAGCTCCAGCAGGAAGCGTTCGACGTGTTGCAGGAGCTGGCCCTCAAGCTCTCGCTCGCTGCGCTTTTCGCTCATGGTCAGGAAATCGAAGACGTAGGGGTCCTTCAACGCTTCCTGGGCGATGCTCGACGTTAGCGGTGGGAGGGTCGCCTGGAAACTAGAGGTTGCTTGGCCGGAACGTTCGTGCAGTCGTGTTTCGATCTGGCGGACGAGGTGATTGCGGGACCAACCTTCAGCAACTGCATGATGGGCATACCAAATGCGCGTGGATTCATCGTCAAGCTTTTCAAGCAAAGCGATCTGGTGATACCACGGCAATTGTGCAGGCGGCTCTTGCACAATTGAATCTGAAGGCCACACTTCGGCGAATGAGCGCATGTATTTCAGGTTTCGAGGGGAGAATCCCTTGATACCTGGGTAACGGTCCCTGAGGTCGGCGGAGAGCCGGTCAATGACTTTGGTTCCCCACCCCTGTTCGCTCTGACGGGCGAGAATATCGTGTCCGATGTGCCAATAAGTACTTACCAGCTCCTGATTGGCAGCAAGACTGGCACGCTGTTGGTCTTGGGATATCCGTTCACTAACAGAATCAAGAAGCGTCGGATACCACAGGGGAAGGCCGGTGGCAGGCGGTGTGCTGGCAAACCGCGTGACGTCGTCGGAATCAGATGTCTTGCTTTCCGAAGCCATGCCACTTGTCCTCCCCCTTGTAAAGCAACCTCTAACTAGAACTTATCCCATGCTACGGACAAAATCGTGACCGGTTACACGACGGATTCAACCAGCGATTCGACTTCCTTGACACGGAGTTTGCCCGACATGAGGTGGGGAAGGAGGGTATCGCGGGTCGTGGCTAAGGAACGGTTCTCCTCGCGGAGGGAACCTAGGTACTGGAGGCTACGATCGGCCCATTCCCCGAATGCGCGAACCTCGGAGGACCCAGCAGGGGTCAAGGTGTGTCTAGCCAGATCCGCCGCAGACACTCGCTGCCTGCCAGAAGTTCCCACCAGATTCTGAATCGCGAAATCACGGAATCGCTCGCTGATGGCCATGAAGTAGGACAACCCAAGAGGAAGGTCATTCTTAGACCTTAGGACGATGAACTCAGTTGAACCGATTCCTACTTCTCCGTCGCGTAAGAAATCAACGAAAGCCGTCTTCCGGTTCTCGAGGCACGGGGTAATTCTTGCGATCAGAGTGTCTCCGTTAGTGAACCTCGCACCGCCTTTGCGTACGCCAGTATTCCACTGTTCTATCATAGGACTAGTCGTCGGTAGAGCTTGCATATCTATAATCGTGGGGTTATCGGATTTGAGATTTCGACGAGGATTGAGGTCGAAATACTCTCCTAATAAAACATAGTCATTCGAAGGCTCGGTATCGAGACCTAACTGTCGGAATCTGGCAGAACCGAGAGCTTCGATCGTGAGGGCGATCTTGTTGTTGGTAGCGATCTTGTCGTCGAGAGCACCGAGGACTTCAGCGATCTTTCCTTGTTCGTCAATTGGAGGGATCGAGAGTGACCAGTTACCCATTGTTGACAGGCCGATTCTATTGACCGTCGCTCCATGTATCGTATTTTGCTCGATCAATTGCCTAAATGCTGGGCTCAGGTAGAAGTAGAGCAAGAAACGGGGATTCACAATCTCTCGATTAGGTCGAAGTAACGCCATACGTCGGCCAAGGCATGCTTCAATTCCATCTGGCATCAATGCAGCTTCGCCAAGTCGGGTTTCGTACGAAAACAGTAGATCATCCTTCTGCGGTGTTACCCGTCGCGTCCACTTTGCGAATTCCTCAGGGGTAACGTGGTCCGATTTTTCGAGGTCAAGTCGGCCACTATTCAGACTGGAAATATTCAGAAAATATGGCCCTTCATTGACGCGCTGAGGAGTCGCGTGTGGTCCGTCGAATGTGGTTCCGAGGTCGGCCCAAGTGAGGTGAATGTTCGTCATCACGAAACTCTCCCCAACTGCTCGCGTACAACCGCCGCCAACCGCTCAGATTCCTCAAGCTGTTCGAATAGTTCCTTCTTCAGCCGTGCAATCTTCTCCTCGATCGGTTCGCCGTCGTCCTCAACCTCGGCCGCGCCGACGTAGCGTCCCGGGGTGAGCGCATAGTCTGCCTCCTTGATTTCCGCCAAGGTTGCCGAATAGCAGAAGCCAGCCTCGTCTAGGTATTCTTTGCCGTCCGCTGACGCACTGCCACGCCACGCATGGTACGTGTCAGCGATCTTCGCGATGTCCTCATCGCTTAGCGCACGTTCAGCGCGGTCGATCATGTAACCGAGGTTTCTGGCATCAATGAACAGTACCTGGCCTGTGCGGTCCACCGAACCCTGTTCACCTGCGCTCTTGTCCTTGGTGAAGAACCAGGTGCACACCGGGATTCCCGTGGAACGGAAGAGTTGGGTAGGCAGTGCGACCATGCAGGAAACCAGATCCGCCTCCACAATCTCGGCACGGATCTGTCCTTCGCCACCGGAGTTCGAGGACATGGAACCGTTGGCCATGACAACACCGGCGGTACCACCCGGTGCAAGTTTAGAGAGAATATGCTGGATCCAGGCATAGTTGGCGTTGTTTTTCGGGGGTACCCCGTAACGCCATCGCGGATCGGCTTCGTTCCTGGCCCAATCCTTGATGTTGAAGGGTGGGTTGGCCATGATGTAGTCGGCCTGCATCTCCGGATGCTGGTCACGGGCGAAGGTATCACCCCACCGTGGCGCCAGGTTGGCGTTCAGCCCGTGGATGGCCAGGTTCATCTTGGCCATCCGCCAAGTGCGTTCGTTGAGTTCCTGCCCGTAGACGGAAATCGCTGTGCGGTCCTCGTTGTGCGCGTCGAGGAACTTCTCGGTCTGTACGAACATGCCACCGGAGCCGCAGCACGGGTCATAGACCCGGCCGCTGCTTGGCTCCAGTACCTCTACCAGGACACGCACCACCCCGGCTGGGGTGTAGAACTCCCCGCCGCGTTTGCCTTCGGCGCGGGCGAACTTCTCCAGGAAGTACTCATAGACCTCGCCGAGCAGGTCTCGGGCCCGGCCTGCGCCCTGGCCGGTGAAGCGTGCGGTATTGAAGAGGTCGATCAGTTCACCCAGACGGCGCTGGTCCACTGATTCCCGGTTGAAGATACGTGGCAGGGTAGCGGCCAGGGTCGGGTTGGCGGCCATGATGGCATCCATGGCGGCGTCCACGAGCTCACCGATGTTCTTGGGTGCTTCACCGCCCGTAGCGGGCAGGCCCTTGGCGTTTTGGGCAAGGTACTCCCAGCGGGCAGTGTCGGGAACCCAGAAGACGCCACGACCGGTATATTCGTCCACATCGTCGATCAGCTGCGCGATCTGGTCCTCGGACATACCTTCGGCGGCCAATTCCTGACCGAGTTGTTCACGGCGTTCATCAAAGGCATCCGAAACGTACTTCAGGAACACCAGACCCAGAATCACGTCCTTGTACTGGGAGGCGTCCATGGATCCACGCAACTTGTCCGCGGCCTTCCACAACGTGTCCTTCAGCTCCTTCATGGTGCTGGGTACCGCTGCCTGCTTGGCCGCGGCTTTTCTTGTTGCTGCCACTAGGGCCGTCCTTCCATACTGTTCATACTTCTCATCATCTCAAGATTGCCCATGATCAATCCATTCATGAGCTGGGTTTCGACGTCCGCCAACCGCTTCAGGCGTTCTTCGGCGGCTTCCCGCTCCCGGTGAATCACGGTCAACGCCTCAGCGAGGGTATCAACCTGATCCGGGGGGACAGTGCGAACACTCCAACGCCTCCAAGGGCCGGGCTTCGAAGCGGCCATTTCCGCAGCGAGCACGGTGGGCAGTAGGCCTGTCCCTGAATTCTTACTGACCCGCAGGATGCGCGCTGGATACTGGACGGCGCTGGCACCGTGCGAATCCACCACCGCAGCTGGGGTAGGCCCAGTCCGAAAGACGATATCACCTGGTTCGGTCAGAATGGCGCGCGGGTAGTGGGCGGCCAACAGCATGGGATCCATCCGCTCGGAGGTGCCAGAAGAATCCAGGGTTTGGGCCGTCCACACACTAATTCCCGAATCACCAACACGGGATAAATCCGCATCGTCGATTCGTGTTCCGGGCAGTGTGCGAATTGATCCGTCTTCGTGCAATGAGGCCAGCGTACGGTATGGATCAGCGGACTGTCCCGCTGAACGTGAGACGACATCGAATCCCAGTGCTGGCCGTGCGATTGCTGAGGCATTGGCCGACTCAACGGCGTTTTCGAGGCGAATGAGGGATTCGGCTGCAGTGTCAGGTCTCGGTGGTATGCCCTGCTGATGCCGAGCCGCGCGCGGGATCAGACCGGAGGCCGAAGCCAGCAGCGAGCTGGTCCTCACCAGCTTGGCGAACCGGAAAGCATGTTTGTGGATGGTCTCGGGACCGCCAAGTGACGCCGCAAGATCAGTGGCTAGATCGCCCACGACGGCTTCATCCAGTGTGTACTCGGATAGATCGGCAACCATGACCCCGCGCTCGCCCAGAGGTACCGACTTCGGTTCGGGGCCAAGAGCCCACAGTCCCATGGCCTGGCGCGGCTTGGATACCATCAGTCCTTGCGGCAGCCGGATGGCGGCCCGTACGCGGCCAGAGCGAAGAGTCGCAGACCGTGTCCCTTCCAGATGGGCGGAGTCCAACCGGTCAATCAGCAACGAGGCGGGAGCAATAATTACTGCGCGGTCTGTCGGCCCAAGCTGCAAAACCAGATCGTCAATGGCCTGCAGGATGGAGACCTCGTCCATGTCGGGAGCCCCGGGCCCCGGATACTGGGCCAGATACACCACGCCCGGCGGCGCGCTATGGGGCAAAGCGGAAGAAAGATTGTCTCGTAGGGCCGTTAGGACGACTATCCGTCGCGTGGCCAGCCTGCTGAGATCCGAACCCTTTCTGGGCATCTCGGCCAGAAGGAAAGTTCCATCGGTTGATTCGCCAAGGAGCTCTGCCACGGCAACCAGCAGGTCGCTTCCCACCGGGGTGGCTTCAGCGAAGACCCGGGGTCGTCCGCTGATTTCCAGGGCAGCGGTTGCCAGCAGCTGTAATGCGTCATGGTCTAGCGCCGTTTGCGACAAGGGGGGATGTGCCAGCCGAAATCGGTCGGTGAGCAGGAATTCAAACGCCGGCACCGCACCGTATGAGGCATCGACCAACCTGTCACAGTAGCCAGCCAATGGCATTATCCGGTCACCAAGCTGCTCGATCTCGGAATAGCAGAATTCGTCATCCGGATCGATGTCGTCGGCCAGATCCAGCAACTCATCAGCATCCATGCCCGTTAATGGTTGGTCGCTAAGCGCGCGTAGCGCCAGGAGGGCCGAGACTTCTTCGAACGCCATCCGGGTCTCAATGGAGAATGCGGCAGCGTCTTCTGCCGCATGCGGGTTGTTCCCGCGTCCTGTTTCCTGCAGCCATGTCACGACCTGCCCAAGATCAAAGTAGTCCTGTGAATTCCGCTGGAATTTCGGTTCGGGGAATGGCCGCGCGCTATCCCGACTTCGTGTTCGCCAGACACTGACCACCGGACGTTGGACCTTGGCAAGCCGGGCGATATCAGCCAAGGAGAGAGCCTCGGTGAATGCCATTATCGGGGCCCTTTCTATCCGGTGATTGGTGTTCGTGCAATCAGCCTATGCAAATTGCGGACGTGTTCGTGAACACCACTGATAATACCCCTTATCAGTAGTTTTCAAGACTTCTGAAGTCGCATCCAGAAGTATGGATTTCAGATCACCACGGCCACCGACACAATGTGCTCAACGGAGTTGCGTCGGTTGCCGAAACGCTCGCAGTCATTCAGGAGGAAACCATGCAAGCTACAGGCGAAGGGCCGTACGTGCCACCGGAGTTACAGCGCAGCCGCAGGAAATCACGCTGGATGGCACCTGCCGCGATCGGCTTGGTCATTGGGGCAACCATGGGATTCGCCGGCGGTTACGGACTGGCCTCCGCTGCATCGTCCGGCAGCGGACTGGACGAAAAGGCGATCGCCGCGGCGGTGGAAAGCTGCGGGATGGATGAGGCCGGCTACAGGATTCTTGACGGCGGTAAGGCCATCCAACTCGATACCAAGGGCGAGGATTCAGGGGACGCGGGAACCGAAAACTACCTTGCCTACTACTGCATGCTCAACGAACTGGGGGTTCCGGAAACTACCCAACACAAGATGGACCGAACCCGGGCCCTTGACGGTACGCAAACGGATAGTTGGGAAGGCCATAAGGCCAGCTGGTCATACCACCCGGATAACGGTGTCCATGTCCTGATCGAAGGAGCTGACAAGAAATGAACACTGGACCGAGTGGAAGCCCGAAACCTGCCAAACGCAAGCCTTGGGGGATTGTGATTGGTGGTGTGGCGGTGGCCGGAGCGTTTGCCGGCGGCCTGCTGTTGGGCATGGAAGTGGTGGATCCCATGGAATCGGACGAGTTCCAGACCGTGCAGGCCAGCAACGGGAAGCTCATCCAGGAACGCGACCGTATCCAGGCCGACTTCGACAGCCTGGAAGCCGGAATCGCAAAGCGGGAGTCCGAGGTCGAGAAGCGTACCGATGAACTGGATGAACGCAGTGGCGAACTCGAGGAACGGGCCGAGGATCTGGCCAGCCAGGAAGAAGACGTCCTGGAGCGCGAAAAGGCCGTCGGGACCATCGAGGCCGAACAGGCCGCGAACTCGGTCGGCGACGGCGTCTGGACCGTGGGCCAGGACATCTCGGCGGGAACCTATCGGCCGAAGGAATCGGTGGGTAGCAGCTGCTACTGGGCAGTGCTCAAATCAGGGACCAACGGCCGTGACATTGCCAGCAATGGAATCCCCGGTGGTGGTCGACCTACGGTCACCGTGAAAAAGGGACAGGACTTCGAATCCAAACGCTGCGGCACGTGGGTCAAGCAGTAGCTGAACCCCTACAACCAACACTTGAATCACACATATCAAGGAGAACCCCATGACTGATACACAGATACACTCGGCCCCAATGCCCGGATACCAGCCCGCGACGCCCCAGAAATCCTTCCTGGTCACCTGGCTGCTCTCGCTCTTCCTCGGTGCCCTGGGTGTAGACCGTTTCTACCTGGGCAAGGTCGGCACCGGATTACTCAAGCTGTTCACGATTGGCGGACTGGGTATCTGGGTGCTGATTGACTTGATCATCATCCTCTGCGGCGGCATGACCGACAAATCCCGTCGTCCACTGGAAGGCTACTCCAAGCACAAGATCGTGGCCTGGATCGTGACCGTGGTCCTGTTTGCCATTGGCGGCATCAGTGGCGCGAACAGCGCCGGTAACGTGGCATCCCAGCCACCAGCATCGGCACCGGTAGCCGAAGCGCCGATCGCGGAAGCCGAGGTGGAATCGGTAGACCCCGCAGCTGAGTCGGCTGAACCTGTTGAGGAAACCGAAGCGGCACCTGTCCAGGAAGCAACCTGGCAGGAAGTTGTGACCCTGGATGGCAAATCCGATAAATCCAGTGGGATCTTTGAACTTACTGGAGCCGAAACACGGATGACCTATGACTTCCAGGGAAGTGGCGACTTCGGGATGGCTGCGGTCTACCTGTTGACCGAGGGAACCGATATCCAGGTTGATGGCGGAATCCCGGAACTCATGCTGACCGAAGATGACAGCGACGAGACGTTCTTGCATCGCACGGCAGGAAACTACTACCTGGATGTCAGCGCCGCAGGCTTCGCGGGCTGGTCCGTCACCATCGAAGAGAAGCGCTAAGTCCACGTTGCGGCAGAGGCCGGGCTTCTGCCGCAGCGTTTCAACGCCCGGGTAGCGTCACTGATATGGGGGAGAGACGTTACCCGGGTTTTTCCGGGAGCAAGGTGGGGAATCAGCCTGCCGACCGGTAGTCAGGTGCCGAGATTCCCGGCGCAGTGTTGGCCAATGCGCTACGGGCACTGAACGCATTGATGTTCGTAGTGATTTCCGTAACCCGACTGCGAAATGTCTGTAGCGAATGTCCGGAATAGTGTGGGGTGGCAATGACATTCGGCAGGGCAGAGAACCTCTGCGTGTCATCCGGTGCGCGGGATCCTTCCGGGGCATCCCACCAGACGTCCAGTGCGGCCCCGCCGATTCTGCCGGCCACGAGGGCCTCGTACAATGCATCCGGGTCCACCACCGCGCCACGTGAGACATTAACCAGCAGCGCACCGTCACGCATGGTGTGCAGCTCGGTTACGCCGATCATCCCGCGGGTATCCTCTGTAAGCGGCACGCCCAGAACCACCACGTCGCTGGTTTCGAGCAATCGGGGAAGGTGGCCCATGGGCTTGACCCATTCCAAGCCCGGTAGTGATTGATCGTCTTCGCGCGGGGTGCGCTTGACCGCAACGCAGCTGGCCCCCATCGCGGCGCACAATTCCAGGGCCTGACGGCCGATTCCACCCAGGCCCACGAAGCCGATCCTCAGCTCACGGAAGCTGCGGTGCATAGCGGTGGAGTTTTCGGTGGCCACGGACTTCCACACGCCGTTCCGTAGTTCACCGGTGACCTGCAGCAACCTGCGTTGGTGGGCGAGGATCACCATGAGCACATGTTCGGCAATCGATCGCTCATGATGGGCGGTACGTGCCACCACGGTGTCCTTGGGCAGTGAAGACAAGGCCACCCGATCGGTTCCGGAACCGGTGATATGAACCAAGGAAGCGGTGCAGCTCGCTGCCTGTTCGGCTGTGAGCCGGGAACAAACCAAGACCTGGGCGCTGGCGATTGCCGCATCCTGTTCCCGGTCGGTTTGCCCGGCAACGAAATGCCACTCGTGGTCCGGCCCCAGTTCCCGGAACAGCGGCTCCAGGCGGGAGACAATCGGGTCGGTCACCACGACCTTCAGCCCGGTCACCATCGTGGGCTCTTCAATTCGAATTCCGGATGGATGCTTTGCATGTAGCTGGTGTCATCACGTTTTTTCAACCCGCAGTCCAGGTATTGCTGGTGCAACCTGGCCAGGGCCTGCTCGTCCAGTTCCACTCCCAACCCGGGTGCGGTCGGGACCTTGACCGCGCCGTCTCTGATCTCCAGCACGCCCGGACGGATGACGTCATCCTCGGCCCGTTTCCAGGGCCAGTGGGTATCACACGCATAGTCGATATTCGAGGTGGCCGCCGCCAGCTGGATCATGGCCGCGAAACTGATGCCCAGATGGGAATTCGAATGCATGGACAGCCGCAGGTCGAAGGTCCGGGCGATACCCGCCAACAGGCGTGAGCGGGACAGCCCGCCCCAGAAATGGTGGTCCGAGAGCACCACGTCAACGGCGTGGGCCTCGATCGCCGGGGGCAGGTCGTTGAAGGACACCACGCACATATTCGTGGCGATCGGCAGGTTGATCGCTGAGCGGACCGCGGCGTTATCCGCAATGGACAGGCACGGATCCTCCAGGTATTCCAATACAGGTTCCAGGCGGTGTCCCATGCGGATCGCGGTCTCCACGGTCCATACACCATTCGGGTCGATGCGTAGCGGCATGCCGGGGAATTCGGCCCGCAGGGCCTCGATCGCCGCGGCCTCCTGGTCGGGGACGAAGACCCCGCCCTTCAGCTTCAGGGCGGTGAAACCGTACCTGTCGATCATCCGGTGGGCCTGTGCGACGATCCCGGCCGGGTCCAGGGCCTCGCCCCAGGCATCGGGTTCCGCGCCCGGGTGACCGGCCCACTTGTAGAACAGGTACCCGCTGAAATCCACAGCGTCACGCACCGCGCCGCCGAGCAGGGTGCTGACCGGGACGCCCAGCACCTTTCCCTGGATATCCAGACACGCCACGTCGAACGCGGAGAGCACCCGGTCGGTCAACGATGTGGTGGTCACCATTCCACCGGTGCCGTGGCCGCCGGTTCCCGCATCATCGACCAATGACTGCTCGACACGTGCCGCAACCTGGTTCAGGTTGAAGGCGTCGGTGCCGATCAGCAGCTTCCCGGCGCGTTCCAACCGGGCCAGGTGCGCGCTGTCCCCATAGGTTTCGCCCAACCCGTGGACTCCGCCGGAAGCGTGCACGATCACGATGGCCCGCAGCGCAAAGGGTTCATGCACCCCCACGGAATTCAATAACGGCGGATCGGCAAAGGCCACCGGCACCACCTGGACAGCGGTAATGGGGCTACGCGGAGCGTTCGTGCCCGGTAGCAGTCCGGCGGATGAGTGCTCAGACATATTCGTCCTCTTTCGCAGGCATTGTGGCTTGGGGTGTCTAGAATCACCCTAGAAGCGTTGATCGATACTGTCCAAGCCAAAGAACGCAACTAACGATTCAAGAGGTGAATTGATGTTTTCGTTGATACAGCTGGAATCCTTCGTCGCAGTGGCCGAGGAACTACATTTCGGGGCGGCGGCGGAGCGGCTGAACATGACCCAGCCGCCCTTGAGCCGGCAGATCCAGCTGCTGGAACGCGAGCTGCAAGCCAAGCTTTTTATCCGCAACTCACGCAATGTCGAACTCACTCCTGCAGGCCGTGTCCTGTTGCCCAACGCGCGCAGGCTCCTGGACCTGAGCCACAAGACCAGCCTGGAGGTCTCACGGGTGGCCAGCGGGGAGTCCGGGACGGTGGTGGTGGGCTACACGGCCGTCGCCGGGCAATCGGTCCTGCCACAACTGCTGTCCACGGCGGCACGCAAGCTTCCGCATGTCACCCTGGTGCTGCGTGAGGCCGTCTCGGTGGAGCAACTCGACGCGTTGAGCCGGGGAACCATCGATATCGGCCTGCTGCGCCCGGTCGTGAACCGTTCCGGAGTCCGAACCCATCTGGTCAAGAAGGACCGGCTGGTGGTGGCACTGCCCAAGGGCCATCACCTGGCCACCGGGAAAGGGGTGCTGATCAAGGAAATCGTTGGCCTGCCGTTGATGATGTATTCCACCAATGAGGCTCGGTATTTCTACGACCTGGTGCTCCGGCTGTTCGACTCGGTGTCGGCCAAACCGAGCATCGCCCAGATCGCCAGCCAGATCCCGGCACTGATGGCCCTGGTGGCCGCCGATCTGGGAGTATCACTGGTCCCGGCCAGCGCCATGGATTTCGCGCCACCGAATGTGGTGTTCGAGGAACTGGTGGGACCCAAGGGGCTGAAGGACCTGAATCACTCGGACATGTACCTGGCCTGGGATGACTCGTCGGCCAATCCAGCGGCGGAAACGCTGCGTATGGTGTTTCTGGAATCGATCGGCGAATCCTTTGACGAGGCCGAGACCGACAATGCATAGGGGCCGGTGCTATGCGCCGAGCCGTCCCGAATTTACCGCGTCGACCAGCGCCTGGTAGTCGGCCAATGACTGCCTGGCATAGCTTGTCGCCCAGCGGGCCAAGGCGTTGTCGAAACTCCCGCCTGAGCCCAGGTATCCGGCGATGAACGCCGCGTTGGGGCTCTGCGCATGGGTCCGGGCCAACGTGACGGCGCAGGCATCCACGTAGTCGGCGAATGACTCGGCATCCAGGGTTTCCAGATCGAAGGAGACATTGTGGTCCCGGAACTGGCGGATGTAGAAGGCCCTGTCATCCAGGGTGACAAAACCGAGGAACGGGTCCGAGACCGCCTGCAGGATCCGTTGGCTGGCCGTGACCCGGAACCCGGGTTCCGCGGCAGCAGCACGACGGCCGATCTCCGGGGATAGTTCCGTGTCGATTCCGCCGTATTCGTTGACCACGGACAGGGCTGCCTGTTTGACCTGCAGCACCAACGGCTCATTGGCAGGACCTTCGAGGATGGCGATCGAGCAGCGGGTGCCCACGCTGCCGACCCCGACCACCCGTCGGGCGATATCCGCAATCCGGTAGTGGGCGAGCAACACGGCAATGTCGGGGGATACGGTCTGGCAGTACTTGGCATAGATCTCGGCGACCAGTTCCTCGGTGGCCTCCGGCACACGCATCAGCGTCGGTGGGTTCAGCACGATCGACAGGGAACCATCGGGATTGCGCACCGTGATCTTCTTGACCACCCGGTGGGCCGTGCGCCTTTTTCCCGCCGCCAGCGCGCGGTCGATGAGCAGCTGGGAGGATTGCCGGCGCTTGCCCCGGCTGCGGGTGACCTCGCCGCTGAGGTAGTACCGTTCCAACGCCTCGAGCTTCATCATGTCGCGTAATCCGGCCCGGTAGGAGGCCGCGGCCGACTGCGCTGCATCCCGGGCGGTGGATTCGGGCAGTCCGTTGTGCTGCGCTGCAATCACGACGCTGGTGACGAACCTCTTGACATCCCATTCCCACGGGCCGTAGGCGGCTTCGTCGAAGTCGTTGAGATCAAAGACCATGGAGCGCTGCGGGGAGGCGTAGAGTCCGAAATTGCCCACGTGCGCGTCACCGCAGATGGTGATGGGCTGGCCGGTGGTTGCCTCCCGGGCCATGTCGGCCGCTTGCAGGGCCGCGGTTCCGCGATAGAACGCGAAAGGGCTGGCCAGCATCCGCTCAAGCCGTAGCGGGACCAGTTCCGGCAGCCGGGTGCCGTTCTGGCGTTGGATGATCCCGAGCGGGTCGCGATCAGAGGACGCCGAATAGTTGCCAAGTCCACTGCGTGGGCAATGCCGACGTGTTTCCTTGCCCCGGGACATCTCGGATGTGATCGTGCGCCGGCCGGCTCCTGTCGACTCGGTCCCCTCAACACCACTGCCCACGATCAAACCCCCAGCGTTCCGCGGGACGTGCGCCCCGTGTGCGGCCAGTCTATTGCCACGGACGGCCGCTGAGTAGATACCGGAGGTGAGAACGGGGCGATGAGATCCGGACGCTACCCGAAGTTCAACAGCACGGCGGCGAAGCCCAGCATGACCGGGATTCCCAATACCGTGGTCAGCAGCACCGTGTCCTTGGCAACGGTGATCCCTGATTCGTAGCGGTCCGCGTTAACGAAGATGTTCTGCGCGGTGGGCAACGCGGCCATGATCACCGCGATGTATTGCCCGGTGGGATCCAGGCCGAACACCCAGGCAGCCAGCGCCCAGGCCAGCAGGGGATGGAGCACCAGCTTGGCGACGGAGGCGATCCATACTTCCAACCGCCGTTTCGAGCTGCGTTGCAGGGGACGGGAACCGACCAGGGACAGGCCGAAACCCAGCAGCATGGCGGGGATGGAGGCTCCGGCCAGCAACTGGACCGGGGTCATGATGATCTGCGGAGGCAGCCACTGGAAGATCGAGCAGAGCAGACCCAGCATGGAAGCGACGATCATCGGGTTGGTGACCGTACGCCAGAGGACACCGGCGAACTTCGTTTCCCCGTTGGCCGTGGCCTTTTCCATCATGGCCAGGGAGATCGGTGTCATGACCGACATCTGGAATAGCGCGATCGGGGCGGCCAGGGAGATATCCCCCAAGGCATAGATGGCGATGGGCAGGCCGAGGTTGCCCGCATTCACCGTGGAGGCGGCCATCGCCCCGATGGTCCGTTCACCGGAGCTGCGTTGGAAGGCCAGGCGGGAGAAGATCCAGAAAGCCAGGAAGACGATCATGGCCGAGGTCCCGGCGATGAACAGCTGGGGCCCGAGCGCCTCCCGCGGTTTGGCTGCGGCGATGGTGGTGAACAGCAGCATCGGGGAAGCCACGAAGAAGGTCAACCGGTTCAGGATGTAGCGGCCGTTGTCTCCGAAGAGGTTCTTCTTCCCGGCCCAGTAGCCGATACCGATGATGACCCAGATGCCGAAGAATCCCTCGATCACGCCATACATTGTTCTCCTGGAAGGTTGGGGTTCGCGCCGCGACCTGCGTTAGCGGGACAAACCGTTGTTGGCAGGGCAGCGGACTAGGTAAGCAGGACGGTGGCCAGCAACACCACCGGCAGGGTCAGCAGGGTACTGGCCAGGATCACTTCCCTCGGAACCACCTGGTCCAGGCGGAACTGCTGGGAGAATAGCAACACGTTCTGGGCTGTGGGCAGGGCTGCCATGATGACCACGCCCAACAAGTCCGGGCCGTGCAGCCCGAACACCAGGTGCGCCAGCACCCAGGCCACCGCTGGCATGAACAGCACCTTGAAACCGGTGCCCAGCAGCACCTCGCCACGCAGTGACTTGTCGGCCAGCGGACGTTGGCCGTACAGCGACATGCCGAAGGCCAACAGCAGCAGGGGGATCGATGATTCGCCCAGCATCCGCACGGGGGAGTGCAGTACCTCGGGCAATTGCAGGTTGAACCAGGAGGACAACGCCCCGATGAAGGTGGCGATGGTGACCGGGTTGGCGATGGATTTGAGGATGGTACGCCCCACCGGTGCCGTGTCCCGCCCGCCGGAGCCGCGTGAAACCAGGGCGAAGAGGCACAGGTACAGCGGGGCGATCACCAGCAGCTGGGCCAACAGGACCGAAACCACCGGGGTGGTGCTGCCCACCGCGTAGAGCGCCAAGGGCACACCGATATTCCCGGCGTTGACGTAACTGGTGGACATGGCCGCGGCCGGAATCCGCTGCAGGGGTGTCTTGAACAGCAGCCTGGTGCCCAGGGCATACAAGCCGCCGGTGGCCACCGCGGTGATCAGCGCGATCGGGGTGAAGACCCCGATGACCGCTCGCAGGTCGGTGCCCGAGAGCAGGATGAACATCAGCGCCGGATTGGTGATGTAGTAGATCAGCGGGGTCAGGCCCTTGGCGATCGGGTCCCGGTGCCGCGGCAGGAACCGCGCGGTGGAAAACCCGATGGCAATCAGGATCATCACCACGGTAAAACCCTGTAAGACTCCCTGCACCAGTCCTCCCCTCCCTGCCGTGACGCACCGACGGGGACGGTGGATGCCGGTAGTGGCATCCACCGCCCCCATGGCAGTGTGTGTTCTCGAATTTCCGTGTCAGCGAACCAGGGCAGGACTCTTCGAGTCGAAGGTCCATCCCGGGATCAGGTACTGCATGGACACCGCGTCATCACGCGATCCCAGACCGTGTTCCAGGTAGAGCTCATGGGCCTGGGCGACACGATCCCGGTCCAAGCTCACCCCCAAACCGGCCCGTTCCGGCACCTTGATCTCGCCGTCGCGGATCAGCAGCGGTTGTTCGGTCAACCCCTGGCCATCCTGCCAGATCCAGTGGGTATCCAGTGCGGTGATGTCACCCGGTGCGGCGGCACCGACCTGGGTGAACATCGCCAGCGAGATGTCGAAGTGGTTGTTCGAATGCGACCCCCAGGTCAGCCCGAAGTCGTTGCACAGCTGCGCGACCCGTACCGAACCGGACATGGTCCAGAAATGCGGATCGGCCAGGGGGATATCCACGGCGTTGGTCCGCACCGCATGGGCCATTTCACGCCAATCGGTGGCGATCATATTGGTGGCCGTCTGCAACCCGGTGGCGCGCCGGAACTCGCTCATGACCTCGCGGCCCGAGAAGCGGCCTTCGGCCCCGCAGGGATCCTCGGCGTAGGCCACGATATCCTGCATCCGCTTGCCCAGCCGGATGGCGTCCTCAAGCAGCCATCCACCGTTGGGGTCCAGGGTGATGCGTGCCTCGGGGAAGCGCTGCTTCAGCGCCGTGACCGCATCGACTTCCAGGTCGCCGTGCTGCACCCCGCCCTTGAGCTTGAAGTCCTTGAAACCGTACCGTGCCTGCGCGGCCTCGGCCAGGCGGACCACCGCCTCGGGGGTCATCGCCTCCTCACGCCGCACCCGTTCCCAGTCATCGGTTCCGGCCGGCTCACGCAGGTAGGGCAGGTCGGTGGCATCGGGGTTGCCCACGTAGAACAGGTAGCCGAGCATCGGAACCGCCTCGCGCTGCTGTCCCTCACCGAGCAATTCGGCCACCGGTACCCCCAGGAACTGCCCATGCAGGTCCAGCAGGGCGGACTCGATGGCGGTCACCGCATGCACCGTGGTGCGCAGGTCGAAGGTCTGCGCACCACGGCCGCCGGCATCACGGTGGGCGAACCGGCTGGAGATGCGGCGCAACAGTGTGCGGAAGGTGGCGACCGGGGCGCCGCTGATCAGTACCCCAGCTTCCTCGATGGTCGAACGGATCGCCTCGCCGCCGGGGACTTCACCCAGTCCGGTGCGGCCCTCGGAATCGGTGATCACCACGATATTCCGGGTGAAGAACGGCCCGTGCGCCCCGGAGAGGTTCAACAGCATCGAGTCGTGACCGGCGACCGGGATGACCTCAACCGTGGTAATGGTTGGCTGGTTGCTCATGCGCTACTCCCCGGCGATCGAAATGACGCCGTCAACACGGCGGTTCAGGTTCCATGGATTCTCTTGCCTGATCGGTGCCGGCAGCAGATCCTCGGGGAAGTTCTGGTACGCCACCGGGCGCAGGAACCGTTCAATGGCCAGGGTACCCACCGAGGTGGTGTGCGGTGCAGAAGTGGCCGGGAACGGTCCGCCATGGACCATGGCATGGCCGACTTCCACACCGGTGGGCCAGCCGTTGACCAGGATCCGCCCGACCTTCTGCTCCAGTACCGGCAGGACCTGCGCGGCAGCGGCGTAATCGGACTGCTCCAGCTGCAGGGTGGCGGTCAGCTGCCCTTCGAGCTTGGCCAGCGCCGTGGCCAGGTCCGCGGGATCGGAGTAGCGGATCACCAGTGATGCGGCACCGAAGATCTCCTCCTGCAGCACCGGGTTGGCCAGCAGCTGCTCGACACCGGCCGAGTAGATGGTGGGAGCCGGGGCGTTCTCACCCTCCCCGTCGCGGCCGCGTCCGACCAGCTGGACACCTCCCTGTTCGCCCAGGGTGTCCACACCCTGCTGCCATGACTTGTAGATGCCCTCGGTGAGCATGGTCTGGCCCGGGCTTGCCGGAACCTGTGAACCAATCGCCTCGACGAAGGCGTCACCTGCGGCTCCGACCGGAACAAACACCAGCCCCGGCGCGGTGCACAGCTGGCCGGAGGAACCGGTCACCGATCCCAGGTATGCGGTGGCGTGGGCCTCCGGGTCCCGGGACAGGGCGCCGTCGAAGAACAGCACCGGGTTGATCGAGCTCATTTCCGCATACACCGGGATGGGCTCGGGGCGTGCCGCGGCGGTGGCCATCAGCGCGGTGCCGCCGGAGCGTGAACCGGTGAAACCCACGGCCTTGATCACCGGGTCGGCGACCAGGGCCTGGCCGATGCTGGCCCCGGGGCCGTAGACCAGGGAGAACACCCCCGGGTGCAGGTCGAACTCGGCCACGGCCTTGGTGATGGCCGCCCCGACGATCTCGCTGGTGCCCGGATGGGCGTTGTGGGCCTTGAAGACCACCGGGCAGCCGGCGGCCAGCGCCGAGGCGGTGTCGCCGCCTGCGGTGGAGAAAGCCAACGGGAAGTTCGAGGCACCGAAGACCGCAACCGGACCCACCGGCACCTTGCGCTGGCGGATGTCCGCCCGCGGCAGCGGGGTACGCTCGGGCAGCGCCGGGTCGATCCGCACCCCGTGGTGGTCGCCCTGGCGGATGACCTGGGCGAAAAGCCGCAACTGGTTACAGGTCCGGCCGCGCTCGCCGACCAGCCGGGCCTCGGGCAGACCGGTCTCGGCCATGGCCCGGGCCACCAGCTCATCCCCGGAAGCCTCGATATTCGCTGCGATGGCATCGAGGAAATCCGCGTGCTTCTGCGGATCCAGGGAACGGAAGGAGTCGAAGGCCGCGGCCGCCGCGGTGGTGGCCAGCTTCAACTGCTCGGTATCGATCAGGCTGTAGGCCGGATCCAGGGCCTGGTTGGTGGCCGGGTTGTAGCCGTGTACTTCACGGCCGTTGCCCGCGGTGGGCACCCCGGCCAGGATCGACTGCCCGGACAGGTTCTGGGTATTGGTCGTCATGGAAGCTCCTGGTTCTGTGATGTCAGTCGGTGGTGAACGAGGAAGTGGTTACTGGGTGGCAGCGGCCGGAACGACGCCGGCCTGCTGGATCAGGGCACTCAAGTCGGCCAGGTCGGTTTCACTCATGTCCTGCAGCGGCGGGCGGACCGAACCGGCATTGCGTCCCACGGCCTTCAGTCCGCCCTTGACGATGGACACGCCGTAGCCGCTCACGCGATCTCGGATGTCGAGGTACGGCAGCACAAAACGGTTCAGCTTCTCGTTCACGGCGGTACGGTCCTGGTTGCGCACATCGCGGTAGAACTCCAGGGCGAACTCCGGGATGAAGTTGTACATGGCGGAGGAATAGGTGCTCATGCCCAGCTGCAGCAGCGGCAGGGCGAAGGTCTCGGCGGTGGGCAGGCCGCCCAGGTAGAACAGGCGGTCGCCGTTACGGGCGTAGACCTTGGTGAGGTGTTCGATATCGCCCAGGGCGTCCTTGAACCCGATGAAGTTCTCGTGGTTCTCGGCCAGCCGGGCCACGGTCTCGGCCGAGTAGATGGCGTTGGCGCGGTTGTAGACGATCACACCGGTGCTGGTGGCCTTGCAGACGCGGGAGACGTGCTCGTACAGGCCGTCCTGGTCGCATTCGGTCAGGTACGGAGGCAGCAGCAACAGGCCTTCGGCACCGGCCTTCTCGGCATCCTCGGCGTTCTGGATGGCCTGCTTGGTCGAGCCGCCGGCCGAGGCCAGCACGGGAACCCGCGAACCGGCTTCCTCCACGGCCATGCGGACCACGCGTGCGGCTTCCTCGGGGGTCAGGTTGAACCCCTCTCCGGTGCCGCCGGCTGCGAACAGGCCGGCCACCTCGAAGCTGGACTGCCAGTCCAGGTGTTCGCGGTAGGCCGCTTCGTCGACTTCGAGGTTCGCATCGAATGCTGTGACCGGGAACGAGAGCAGTCCGTCCTTGAGCTTGTTGGCAAGTTCTGAGGGGGTGTACTGAGCCATGGAATGGGTCCTTTGCTGGGGCCTGCGGCCGGTGCCGCAGGGGATGGTTGGATCTTGTCCGTTGTCCTCAGCGTAGGGATAGGTGTCGATGCCTGTCCAAGCCCATATTTGTATTATTTGATACCCATAGGGCATTGTGCCCCGAGGGTTATCCCATCGATTCCCGGACGATGGCCAGCAGCTTGCCCAGCGCGGGGTTGCGCGAGCCCCGGTTCCAGATCGCGTGCAGCTGCACCGGGTCGTCCACCACATCGGAGATGCGCAGGTAGCCAACCCCGTCCACTCCGAGCAGCCGGGCGCTTTCGGGGACAAACGCGATGCCGCGTCCCGCGGAGACCAAGGCGATCATTGTCAGGATCTGGCTGACCGAGTGCACCACATTCGAGTGCTCGAAGTTGATCCGGCGCACGATCAGGTCGTAGAAGTAGCGCGCCTTGGTCGCCGAGTGCATGATCAGCGGTTCGTCCTGCAGATCGGCCACTGTCAGTTCGCGGCCCAGCTGCTCCAGCCGGTGCCCGGAGGGGACCGCCACGAACAGGCCCTCGGAGAACAGCAGCATGGATTCGAAGTGCCGGGTGTCGAAGGGCGGGCGGGCCAGACCCAGATCGATGTCCCCGTCCATCAGGCCCTGGACCTGTTCGCCGGTCACCATTTCGAACAGTTCCAAATGCACCTGGGGCATCTGTTCGGTGATCTCGGCCAGTAACGGGCCGAGCAGGCTGAAGCCGGAAGCGGCGGTGAACCCGATGCGCAGCTCGCCCAACTGACCGGAGGCGATACGGCGGGCATTGGCTGGTGCGCGCTCGGCCGACACCACCAGCCGTCGGGCGTCAACCAGGAACGCCTGGCCGGCCGCGGTCAGTTCCACACGGCGGTTGTCACGCGAGAGCAGCTCCACCCCGATGCTGCGTTCCAGCTTCTGGATCTGCCGGCTCAGCGGAGGCTGGGTCATGTTGAGGCGTTCGGCGGCGCGGCCAAAATGCAGCTCCTCGGCCACGGCGACAAAACTGCGGGCCTGATCCAAAGTGAACATTTGATACCTTCCGGGAATCATTCAATGCAGAGAAGGGGTTGGACATGCATCATATCTATTTTCTAGGCTCAACCCATACCCGTCAGCGTGAGCTGTCTCACGACCGTGTTTCATCCGCTGCCCGCGGATCACTCGACCAAGGAGAACTTCCCATGTCATCTCGCTTCACCCAACGACTTCTGCTCTCGCTGACCGCAGCGGGTGCCGCGCTGGCACTGACCGCCTGCGGCGGCAACGTCGGCGGCAACTCCAGCGGCGGTGACTTCCCCAACGGTCCGGTGACCCTGACCGTGGGCCAGGCCCCCGGCGGCTCCACCGACCTGATCGCGCGCGCCGCGGCCGAGGGCATGGCCGACTCGCTCGGTGTGGCCGTTCCGGTGCTGAACAAGCCCGGAGCCAACGGGGCGCTGGCTACCGAGGAGGTTGCCGCGATGGCCCCGGACGGGCAGAACCTGATCCTGCTCAACGCCTCGCTGATCACCATCACCCCGTTGGCGGTCTCCGAGGACGAAGCGGTCAGCCTCGACGAGCTGGATGTGCTCATGGGCTTGTCCCAGGACGACTACGTCATGATCGCCAGCACCGCCTCGGGCGTAGAGAGCATCGAGGACATCAAGAACAGCGACAAGAAGCTGTCCTTCGGAACCACCGGGGTGGGTACCGGTTCGCAACTGGCCCAGGAACTGCTGCTGGCCCAGGCCGATATCGAGGGCACCACCGTCCCCTTCGACTCCGGCTCCCCGGCGCTGACCGCCGTGATGGGCAACCAGGTGCAGATTTCCACCGTGCAGCTCGGCGAGGCCAAGCCGCAGATCGATGCCGGCACCGTGACCCCGCTGGTTGTCTTCTCCAGCGAACGCAACGAGTTCCTGCCGGATGTACCCACCGCGATCGAATCCGGCTATGAGGTCCCGGTCTCGCAGTTCCGTGCCATCGCGGCGCCCAAGGGCCTGGACGAGGCCACGAAGCAGGCCCTTGTCGACTCCATCCAGGATGCCGTGGCCCAGGACACCTACCGGTCATTCAACGAGCAGAACCTGTTGACCCCACACGAGATCTCCGGCGAGGAAGTCGTCACCGAGTGGACCGAGCTGGCCCAGACCTACCGGACGTTGACCGAGGAATTCGACATCTCGCTGGCGACCGAATAACCCGTTGCGTGCGAGTCATAAAGGATAACAATCATGCAAGCTCACAAAACCGCACCCGGGGTGCCCGAACCGGAACTACCCGAGGAACTTGAGGCACTGACCCCCGAGGAACTGGCTGCCCAGTGGGACGCCGAGGCCCCGGACCCGGCCGGCCCGATCGCCAACCTGGCGGCCTGCCTGGTGGTGCTCGCACTAGGTGCGGCCGGGCTGGTCATGTCCACGGGATTGGGGCTGGGAACCCCGGCGTCCCCGAAGCCGGGAATGTGGCCCTTTGTCATCAGCCTGATCGTCACGGTCCTGTCCATCGTGCAGATCATCGTCGGGCGCCACGGCGGCCAGGACGGTGAGAAGTTCACCCGGATGAGCTGGTATGCCGCGATCGGCTTCGGCACGCTGATCGTGATGGTGCTGCTGATGCCCGTCATCGGTTTCGAGATCCCGGCCCTGCTGCTGTGCTTCGTATGGATGCGTTGGCTGGGTGGGGAGCGTTGGCGCTCAGCCACGGTCTACTCGATCCTGATTGTCGCCGCCTTCTACGCCATCTTCATTGCCGCCCTGGGCACCTCGATTCCGCGGTTGTTCTAGGCCGCAGACCCTAAAGGAAAATCCGTATGGAATTCTTCGGACCGGTCCTGGACGGCTTCACCGTCGTATTGGACCCCACAAATCTGTTGTACTGCCTGCTGGGCGTGGTCATCGGCATGCTCATCGGTGTGCTGCCCGGGCTGGGGCCGGCAGCGACCATTGCGATCCTGCTTCCGCTGACCTACGGCGTGGAACCGGTCACCGCGATCATCATGCTCGCCGGGATCTTCTATGGTGCCCAGTATGGTGGCACCATCACCTCGGTGCTCTTGCGGCTGCCGGGGGAGGCCAGCTCCGTGGTGACCGTCTTCGACGGTTATGTCATGGCCAAGCAGGGCCGGGCCGGTACGGCCCTGGGCATTGCCGCCATCGGCTCGTTCATCGGCGGTACGGTCGCCATCATCGGTCTGACCTTCCTGGCCCCGTTGGTGGCCGGGTTCGCCCTGGACTTCGGGCCGCCGGAATACACGGCGCTGGCGTTGCTGGGCATCCTGCTGGTGGCCACCATCTCCGGGGGATCGAAAATCAAGGCGGTGATCGCCGCGGCCTTCGGCCTGTTCCTGGCCACCGTGGGACGCGATATCTTCACCGGCGCCGAGCGGTTCACCTTCGGCAACCTGTCGCTGGCCGACGGCATCGACTTCGTACCCATCGCGATGGGACTCTTCGGTGTGGGCGAGATCCTCTACAACCTGGAGGAACGCCATCGCGCGGCCTCGGCCCCGCTGGCGGTATCCAATGTCTGGCCCAAACGCCAGGACCTGAAGCAGGCATCCGGCGCGATCGGCCGCGGCTCGGTCCTCGGCTTCTTCCTGGGCATCCTGCCCGGTGGCGGGGCAACGATCTCCTCGCTGGCCTCCTACGCCATGGAGAAGAAGACCGCCAAGGACCCCTCACGCTTCGGCAAGGGCGCCATCGAGGGCGTGGCCGGACCGGAAACCGCGAACAACGCCGCGGCGACCAGCTCGTTCATCCCGCTGCTGACCCTGGGTATCCCCGCCAACGCCACCATGGCGATCATCTTCGGGGCCCTGCTCATCCAGGGAGTCACCCCCGGACCGCAGCTGATCAGCAACGATCCGCAGCTGTTCTGGGGTGTGGTGAACTCGATGTACATCGGCAACATCCTGTTGCTGATCATGTCGATCCCGTTGATCGGCGTATTCGTGCGGATCCTGCGCATCCGCGCCGCGATCCTCGCACCGATTACCGCATTGATCACCCTGCTGGGTGCCTACACCATCCGCAACTCGATGTTCGATGTGATGCTGGTGGTGCTCTTCGGCATGGTGGGCTACCTGATGAAGAAGTTCGGTTTCGAACCCGGGCCGCTGGTGCTGGCCTTCGTGCTGGGAAGCCTGCTTGAATCGAACCTGCGCCGCTCGCTGCTGGTGCTGGAAGGCGACCCGTTCGGTTTCTTCACCCGGCCGATCTCCGCGACCCTGCTGGTGCTGTTCGTCTTCGTTGCCCTCCTGCCGATCATCCGTTCCGGCATCGAAAAGCGTAAAACACGGCTGGCATCGGCAGCCGGCGCCAAGGAAAAGGAAAACGCATGAGTATCATCGTCGGATATGTCCCCACCAAGGTCGGCGAAGCCGCCCTCTCTGCGGCGATCAGCGAAGCCAGGCTGCGCAACGAGGAACTGCTGATCGTCAACTCGGCCCGTGAAGGGTCGCTGGTGGACAAGAATGTCGCTTCACCCGAGGAGTTGGAACGCGTGCTGCAGGCCACCGAGGCCGCGGGAATCCAGGCACGGATCCTGGACTCGGTATACCGCGATGATCTCACCGAGGAGTTCCTGCGGCTGGCCGATGAACATGAGGTCTCGCTGATCGTCATCGGCCTGCGGCAGCGCTCCCAGGTGGGCAAGTTCATCATGGGTTCCCATGCCCAGCGGATCCTGCTTCAGGCCGAACACCCGGTGCTTGCCATCAAGGCCGAGTCGGGTTTCTGAGCCGCCGACCCCAGAGGACCAGGGTCCGCACCACACAGGTGGTGCGGACCCTGGTCCTTGTACTTCCGGGGTTACCAGTTGAGCCGCAGGGACGCGGCGACCTGTTTCCGGACATGATCCAGTGCCTGCCGGTCGGTATCCAGGGGTTTGCGCAGCTGGGGCATGGCGCGGCGCAGCTGCTCCAGCCAGGTGTCGACCCGTGCGGGAAATGCCCGGGCCAGCAGATCCAGGACGACCGAAACCGAGGCCGAGGCGCCCGGTGAGGCGCCCAGCACCCCGGCCAGGGTTCCTTGCCGGTCGATCACGACCTGGGTTCCGAAGCCCGCGATCTTCCCTTGTCCCTGCACCTCGGTGACCAGTTGTACGCGCTGTCCGGCACGGATCAGCTCCCAGTCCTCCGTGCGTGCCGCGGGGACGAAGGTCCGTAATTCCGTGAACCTGCTGCCCGGTGTGCGCAGTAACTCGCCGAGGAAGAAACGCAGCAGGTCGGTGCCGTTCCTGGCTGCCCCGAGCAGTGTCCGGATGTTGTGCCGGTTCACCGAGGCAGGCAGGTCGGTGAGCCTGCCGCGGGTCAGGAACCGCGGGGAAAAGGCCCCGAATGGGCCGAACATGAGGTACTCGGTGCCGTCCATGACCCGTAAATCCAGGTGTGGCATGGACAGCGGTGGTGCCCCGGGCGCGGGATGGCTGTAGACCTTGGCCCGGTGCGCGGCCACCAGCCGCGGGTTGCCGGTGCGCAGGAACAGGCCGCTGATCGGGAACCCCCCGGAGGTGCGCACCTCGTCCATCCCCGCCCCTTGCAGCAACGGCAGGGTTCCGCCACCGGCGGCGACGCAGACGAACCTGGCCTCCAGGCGTTCGGTGGCCCCCGTGGGGGTCTCCAGGTAGGCCGCCCATAGCCCATTGGCCTGGCGTTTGAGCGAATGAACCCGGGTGCCGGTGCGTACCGACACCCCACGGCGGCGGGCGTCCTCCAGCAGCCGGACGCTGAGGGTGCCGAAGTCCACATCGGTGCCCGAGGGGCTATAGGTCGCGGCCACCGGGGCGCCCGGGGGACGTTCCTGGAACATCAGCGGATACCACTGGCGCAGGATCGCCGGATTCTCGGAGTACTGCATGTCGGCGAAGAGCGGGTGTTCGCCGAGGGAGGCATACCGGGTCCTGAGCATCTTGACCCACGGGGCGCTGTGGGCGAAGGACCCGTGCGGGACGCTGCGGATGAAATCCCGGGCCGCACCGAGCCGTCCGGAGGCGCACAGGTAGGCCCAGTACTGGGTGGAGACCAGGAACTGTTCGTGCACCTGCACGGCGGCGGCCGGATCCACCGAGCCATCCGCGGCGGCCGGGGTGTAGTTGAATTCGCACAGGCCCGCATGACCGGTTCCGGCATTGTGCCAGCCGTTGGAGCTTTCCAGTCCCGCCGACTCCAGCGCCTCAACCACGCCGATCTTCCAGTCGGGTTGCAGCTCGGCGAGCAGGTTGGCCGTGGTGCTGCCGATGATACCGGCACCCACCACCAGTACGTCCAGGGGAAGGTGCTGCTGGGACATGGTGCCCTCTTTCGGATTAGCGGGTTTAGGAGGACCGCTCGCCGGTCTCATGCTCCAGACGGTGCAGCGAGTTGGCCAGATGCACACGCATGGCCGCGGCGGCGGCCAGCGGATCGGTGGCGGCAATGGCATTGCGGATGGTTTCGTGTTCGGCGGCGACCTGTCCAAGGCGGGGATCCGCCGCGTCATCGCTGAGCTCGAAACGTTCACGGGGCATGGCGATCATCGCCGGGCCGAACTGCTCGACAGCCTGTACCAGGTACCGGTTGCCGCTGGCCCGGGCGACTGCCAGATGGAAGTCGTAGTCGCAACTCATGGCCCGGGAAGCATGCGGGCCGGCGGCGCGAAAGGCGGCGAGGGCCGAATCGAGTTCGGCCAGGGCGGCGGCCGGATGGTGCGAGGCGGCGAGGGCGGCGGCCTGGGATTCGAAGCCCATGCGGAACTCGATCAGTTGTCGGCGCTCGGCCAGCGTGCGGGGCATCGGTGGACGGCCGGATTCGTCGCGGGCGGGGGGAGTCAACGCGAAACTTCCCGCTCCGCGGCGGGTGTGCACCAGCCCTTCGGCCTGCAACCGGGTCAGTGCTTCGCGCACTACGGTGCGCGAGACCCCTTGCTCTGCGATCAGGGTGTTTTCGCTGGGCAGCTTCTCTCCCGGAGCGATCCGACCACTGCTGATCTGTTCCCTCAGGTACTGGACCAGGGTGGTGGTCAGGTTCGGTTTCATGGGTGCCATTCTCCAAGGATAGATGCCGGGCCGCACGAGGCGCCCCGGCATCACGTGGCCTGTTCCTAGACGCGGCCGAATTCCACGGTATCGGTGGTCCAGGCCCGGGCCTGTTCGCTGAAGCTGAAACCGAGCCCGGGACGGTTCGGGACGATCATGCGCCCGTCCCTGGTTTCCAGGCGTTCGTTGAACAGCGGGTCCAGCCAGTCGAAGTGCTCCACCCATGGTTCGCGCGGGTAGGTGGCGGCCAGATGCAGGTGGATTTCCATGGCGAAGTGCGGGGCCAGATCCAGCCCGGCTTGGTCGGCCAGGGTGGCCAGGCGCAGGAACTGGGTGATGCCGCCGACGCGTGGTGCGTCGGGCTGGATGATGTCGCAGGCGCGGGCGGCGATCAGGCGTTCGTGTTCGGCCACCGAGGCGAGCATCTCACCGGTGGCGATCGGGGTGTCCAGTGCCGCGGTCAGTGCCGCGTGACCCTCGGCGTCATAGGCATCCAGTGGCTCCTCGATCCAGACCAGGTCGAATTCCTCCAGCTTGCGACCCATGCGCAGCGCGGTGGCGCGGTCCCACTGCTGGTTGGCATCCACCATCAGCGGGAAGTCCGCCCCGATATGTTCGCGCACGGCGGCCACGCGGCGCAGGTCCTCGGCACTATCGGGCAGCCCGACCTTGATCTTGATGCCCCCGATGCCGTCCGCGATGGACTGGCTGGCGCGTTCCTTGACCTCCTCGATGGAAGCGTTGAGGAACCCGCCGGAGGTGTTGTAGGTGCGCACCGAGTCCCGGTGGGCCCCGAGGAACTTGGCCAGCGGCAGGCCGGCCCGTTTGGACTTCAGGTCGTAGAGCGCGATATCCAGGGCGGCCAGGGCCTGGGTGGCCACTCCGGAGCGTCCCACCGAGGCCCCGGCCCACAACAGCTTGGTGTACAGCTTGGCGATGTCGTTGGGGTCCTCGCCGATCATGGTTTCGGCGACTTCCTTGGCATGGGCGTACTGGGCCGGGCCACCGGCGCGCTTCGAGTAGGAGAACCCCAGTCCTTCATGTCCCTGTTCCGTGGTGATCTCGGCGAAAAGGAAGACCACCTCGGTCATCGGCTTCTGCCGGCCGGTGAAGACCTTGGCATCGGATATCGGGGTTGCCAGCGGCAGGCGGGCGGTGGACAGCTTGACGTGGCGGATGGCATCCGGGGTGTAGCTCACGGTGGCTCCTTGCGGGGTGGTCGGAAGAATTCCTGATGTACTTATCGTATAAGTAGATAACTTATAGTACAAGTGGTTTCAGGGTGGAGAATTTGTCCGGGGTTGGGTGCAAGGTGGTGATTCGCCACCTCGCCCCGGATGGAATGTCGCGAAGGCGGGACGCGCGTCGCCCGGGTGGCGGCCAAGCCGGGGATCCTCGCCCGCTGGTTCCCCTGCGGGGGAGTTGCGCCTGGCAGCACAACTCCCCCTGGCCGGATCGTCCAGGGGGAGGGTGGGATTACGAGACCGGGGTGATGAGCGTGCCGTCCTTGAGATAGGAACGCAGGTTCTCCAGGACCACGTTGGCCATATCGGCGCGGGTTTCCCTGGTTCCGCTGCCCAGGTGCGGTAGCAACACCACGTTATCCAGCTCCAGCAGGTCGGCGGGAACCTGCGGCTCGTGGGCGAAGACATCCAGCCCGGCCCCGGCGATGGTGTTCGATGCCAGGGCCGCCACCAACGCGGGCTCGTCGATGACACTGCCGCGGGCGATATTGACCACGAACCCCTCGGGGCCGACATTGCGCAGTACCGTGGCGTCAACCAGCCCGGCCGACTCCGGCCCGCCGGCCGCGGCGATCACCAGCACATCGGTGTGCGCGGCCAGTTCCGCGGCGCTGGGATGGTAGGTGTAGGACACCCCGGGCTTGGCGTTGCGGTTGTGATAGTGGATGTCGCACCCGAAGGCCTCCAGGCGTGTGGCGATGGCCTGGCCGATCCGCCCGAGACCGAGGATGCCCACCTTCTTCCCGCTGGCCCGCGTGGTCAGGGCAAAGTTCTCGCCGCCGGCCCAGCTGCCCCGGCGTACGAATCGTTCGGCGGCCCCCAGGGAGCGCAGAGTCATCAGGTACAGGCCCAGCGCGGTATCGGCCACGCAGTCGGTGAGCACATCGGGGGTATTGCTGATCGGGATGCCGCGCTCGGCGGCCTGGGCGACATCGGTGGCGTCATAACCGACACCGAAGTTGATGATGGCTTCCAGGTTCGGCAGTTGGCCCATCAGTGCGGTGTCCACGCCGATCTTGCCCGAGCAGACGGCCAGCCGGATCGTTGGCCCGTGCTCGGAGAGGAAGGCCTGCCGCTCGGCCGGGTCGCCTGGCAGCACCAGGGTACCGTAGTCCTCGGCCAGGACCCGGGTCACGGTCGGGTTGACCGGGCCCACACGCACGATCTGCCGGGCGCTGATGGGGTTCGTATTGCGTCGCGCGGACGCAGAGGTATCGGTGCTCATACCTGAATCGTAGGGAGGTTGATGGATTCACGTCCAACATGCAGATTGCATGGATCAATGCCCTTGGGGTATGGGTTGCCCGTCTGCCGCGGAATGTAGCGGAAGTCACATTTGGTGTTGTTCCCCGCTCGTCCCCGAACGGTTTTCCGGCCGGTTCCACGCGTGCTTTTTCCCTTGACGCTGCCGGAGGCGAGGGAACAAGCTGTGGGATACATGACCTGGCCGGTATCCCTCCCGGCCCCCTTTGCACCCACTCGTCACTCCGGAGGAAACAACGATGTCCAATCCACACACTCCCATCAAGCGCAGCCGCCGACTCTCGCTGGCCGTGGCCGTGACGGCTCTGGTCGGCACCACCGCACTGGCCGGCTGCTCGGTCTCCAACTCCGAAAACGCCGGCGGTGACACGGCCTCCGGTGTGGGTGACACCCTGCGCATTGTGTTGCAACAGGAACCACCCACCCTGGAAGCCTGCGAATCGAACCTGACCAGCACCGGGGTGGTCGTGCGTTCGACGATCACCGAACCGTTGATCGAACGCAACCCGACCACCGGCGAGCTGGAACCGAAACTTGCCACCGAATGGAGCAGCGAGGACGACACCACCTGGAGGCTGACACTGCGCGAAGGGGTGAAATTCCATGACGGCTCGGACTTCACGGCCGAGGATGCCGCGGCCACCATCGATCGCGCGGTGAACTCGGATCTCGGATGCAATGTCGAGGGCTATGTCTTCGGCGATGACGACCTGGAACTGAACGTGGTTGACGACTTCACCCTGGAAGTCACCGCACCCTCCGCGGATCCGATCCTGCCCTTGCGCCTGTCCTTCCTGGAGGTGGTTCCCGCCGAGACCTCCAGTACCGAAAAGGTGCGTGAACCCATCGGTACCGGCCCCTACCAGCTGGACGAATGGCAGGCCGGGCAACATATCAACGCCTCGGCCTTCGCCGACTACTGGGGAGAAGCCCCGGCCTTCGAAAAGGCCAACTACCAGTGGCGATCCGAAGGCAGTGTCCGGGCCGCCATGATCACCTCCGGTGAGGCCGAGATCGCCACCGGGCTGAGCCCGGAGGACAATATCGGGGATCTGGGGGTCTCCTACCCCAATAACGAAACCGTGGCCCTGCGCATGCACGCGGACACCGCGCCCTTCGATGACATCCGGGTGCGCCAGGCCGTGAACTACGCCGTGGACCAGGAATCGATCGTCCAGGCACTGTATGGTGGCCGCGATCTGGCCGCCGCGCAGCTGGTTCCCGAGGGTATCGTGGGCCACGACGCGGACCTGCCGGTGTGGGACTACGATCCGGAAAAGGCCAAGGAACTGGTGGAGGAGGCCAAGGCCGACGGGGCCGATGTCACGGCGCCGATCAACCTGATCGTACGCACCGCCCAGTTCCCGAAGATCGAGGAACTGGCCCAGGTCATCCAGGAACAGCTGACCCAGGCCGGGCTGAACGTGAACCTGCAGATGCTGGAAACCAGCCAGCACCTGATCTACCAGGTGCGTCCGTTCCCCACCGATGACGATGGCGCGATCATGCTGATGATCCAGCACGGCAACCAGGCCGGTGACGCCGCATTCACCGTTGAGCAGTACATGACCACCACCGGGGCCCAGTCGGCCTTCGGCACCGAGGAACTGGACTCGATGATCAAGGAGGCCTCGACCCTGACCGGGGACGAACGCCAGGCCGCCTACGAGGAGATCTTCGGTTACCAGAACGAGGAAGTCGTCCAGTTCGCCCACATCTCCCACCAGACCGGCATGCTCGGCATCTCCGCCGCTGTGGACTACGAGCCGAACTCGGCCTCGGGCGACGAACTGCGGTTGTCCGAAGTGACTCCGGCCCAGTAGATCCGGCGCCGTGGAACCGATAATGACGATTCGAACCGAAAGCACACAGTCACATGCTTACCTACCTGCGTAAAAGGATCATCTCCTCCGCGCTGCCACTGGTAGTCGTGGTGGTCGGGGTCTTCGCCCTGGCCCGGCTGACCGGAAACCCCGCCAGCCTGTACCTGCCGCTGAACGCCACCGAGGCGATGCGCGAGGACTTCGTGGTGCGCAACGGCCTGGACCAGCCACTGTGGATCCAGATGGGCCGGTACTTCGGGGGCATCCTGCGCCTGGACTTCGGTACCTCGATGCGCACCGGCCAGGATGCGGCTGACATGGCGTTACGCGCCTTCCCTGCCACCCTGCAGCTGGCGGGAATGACCATGGCCATCGCGATCGTGTTGGCGGTGTTTGTCGGTTCCGCCGCCGCGCTGAAGCCCAACGGGATCCTGGACCGTTTCGCCAGTTTCCTGTCCATGACCGCCGCCTCGATCCCCGACTTCTGGTTGGCGATCGTGGGGATCTGGGTCTTCGCGATCACCCTGGGGTGGGTTCCCACCTCCGGGGTGGCCGGGGCCGCGGCCTGGGTGCTGCCGGTCGCCACCCTGGTCATGCGTCCCTTCGGGGCACTGGTCCAGGTGATCCGCGGGGCCATGGTCTCCTCGCTGTCCGAACCCTATATCAAGCTGGCCCGCTCCAAGGGGGCCACCCAGTACCGGGTGGTCGGCTCCCACGCCCTGCGTAACGCCGCGGCCCCCGGACTGACCGTGGCAGGTGACCTGACGGTCGGGTTGGTCAACGGTGCGGTGGTGGTCGAGACCATCTTCGGCTGGCCGGGTATCGGCAAGCTGATGATCGATTCGATCCTGCAGCGTGACTTCGCGGTGCTGCAGGCCTGCGTGCTGCTGACCGCGGTGGCGATCTTCATCCTGAACATCCTGATCGACCTGGGATACGCCCTGCTCGATCCGCGGGTCCGCCCCAGTGCCGGGGCCCGCGGACGCCGCAGGGCGCGTAGCGCCCGGCGCGGGAACCCGACCGAAATCAAGGACCCGGCAGCCACCGGCGCCAGCGTGTAGCCAAGGGATAAACCATGACACAGACACATTCCGGGACTGCCTCCGCGCAGCCCAAACGTTCACGGGCCGAGCAGTTGGGCCGCCCCAGCATGTGGCGGATGCTGCTGCGTGACAGGTTCGCCACACTGGCCGCGCTGATCCTCACCTTCGTTACCCTCACCGCGGTCTTCGGGCCGGCACTGATGGGCGAACTGGCGACCAGGCAGGATTTGATGTTCATGAACAAGCCGCCCTTCGACCCGTCCAACGGCTGGGCCTACATCCTGGGCTCCGACTCGTTGGGGCGTTCCATGCTGGCGCGGATGGTGGTGGCCACCCGCACCACCCTGATGGTGGCGGTGCCCGCCGTGCTGTTGGCCATGGTCATCGGCTCGCTGTGGGGAGTATGGGCCGGATACCACCGGGGCCGGCGGGAGAATATCTCGATGCGCCTGGCCGACATCATCATGTCCTTCCCCTCGCTGCTGTTGGCCGTGGTGGTGCTGTACGTCTTCAGCCCCTCGGCCGCCAACATCGTGCTGATCCTGGCGATTACCCGGATCCCGATCTACATGCGTACCGCGCGGGCCGAATCGGCCGAACTGCAATCACGCACCTTCGTGGATGCGGCGCGGACCTTCGGGACCAGGCCGAACGCCATTATCGTGCGCCATGTCATCCCGGTGGTCACCCCGACCCTGCTGACCCTGGCCACCCTGGAATTCTGCTTCGTGATGCTGGCCGAATCCTCGCTGTCCTTCCTGGGCATCGGGATCCAGCCGCCGGATGTGTCGTGGGGGCTGATGGTCGCCCAGGGGCGGCAGTACCTGCAAACCGCCTGGTGGCTGTCCATCCTGCCCGGCCTGGCCATCGTGATCACCGCCGTGGCCGCGAACATGCTGGCCGCCTGGATGCGCATCGCCACCGATCCCTCACAGCGCTGGCGGCTGACCCTGGATAAGGCCACCACCAAGGCCTTCAAGAAAGTGATCAAGGACGCGAAATGATGACACACCTGCTTGAACCGGATGTAGTGATGAACGACAGCGGCCAGACGGTCCTGGAAGTGCGGGACCTCGATGTGGATATCCGGACCCCCAAGGGCACCGTGCGGGTGGTGCGCGGGGTGGGGTTCACCGCCCGCCGTGGGCAGACCCTGGCCCTGCTCGGTGAATCGGGGTGCGGCAAGTCGATGACCGCCAAGGCCATCGCCGGGTTGCTCGACCCGGTCGCCTCGGTGGCCGGCGGGCATGCCTTCCTGGACGGGAAGGACCTGAACACCATGTCGGCGCGGGAGCGCCGGGAGGTGGCCGGCCCGGGACTGGGAATCGTCTTCCAGGACGCGTTGACCGCCCTGAACCCCGTCTACACCATCGGCACCCAACTGGGGGAGGCCTTCCGTATCCACCGCGGGGCCAGCAGGAAACAGGCCAAGGCCGAGGCCATCGACCTGATGCGCCGGGTGGGGATCCCGGAGCCGGAAACCCGGGTGAATTCCTACCCGCACCAGTTCTCCGGCGGGATGCGCCAGCGCATCCTGATCGCCATGGCCGTGGCGCTCAGCCCGCGGCTACTGATCGCCGATGAACCGACCACCGCCCTGGATGTCACCGTGCAGGCACAGATCATGCAGCTGCTACGCAAGCTGCGATCCGAGGAGGATATGGCGGTGGTGCTGATCACCCACGACCTGTCGGTGGTGGCCGAGGAAGCCGATGACGTGTGTGTGATGTATGCGGGCAATGTGGTGGAGCAGGGAAGCGTGCGAACGGTCTTCGCCGAACCCACCCACCCGTACACCAAGGGCCTGCTGGAATCGGTGCCGGGGGATTCGGTGCGTGGCCAGGGCCTGTCATCGATTCCCGGCAGCCCGCCGGAACTGAACAAGATCCCCGCCGGCTGCGTCTACCAGGACCGCTGCCCGCTGGTGGCACAGATCTGCCGGGATGAACGACCGCAGTTGCGACCCACCGGACCGCGACAGCGGGCAGCCTGCCATTTCGCCGAGCGGGTCGGGCAGGAAACGGTCAGCCAGACCGGTGTGGTGAGTGTCGAGGAGGAGAACCAGTGAACACCCAGGAAACCGGTGCAGAGCCCGGCAACGTCCTTGAGGTCAAGGACCTGACCAAGACCTTCCATGTCTCGGCCGGGGCGGCGGGCACCAGGGAACTGCGTGCGCTGGACGGGATCAACCTGACGGTGCGCAAGGGCGAGACCCTGGGCCTGGTGGGCGAATCCGGGTGCGGCAAGTCCACGCTGGCCCGGACCCTGATGATGCTGGAACAACCGGATGCGGGCACGGTGCGTTTCGAGGGGCAGGACCCCTTCGGGCTGCGCGGCAGGGAACTGCTCAAGTGGCGCCGCCGGGTGCAGATGGTCTTCCAGGACCCCTTCGCGTCGCTGAACGCGCGGATGAGCGCCGGGCAGATCATCTCCGAGCCGTTTGCCACGCACAAGGACCTCTACAAGGGGGCGGCTGCCAAGGCCAGGCGCCTGAACGAGCTGCTTGAACTGGTCGGCATGCGCAGCTCCGATGCCGCGAAGTCGCCCCAGGAATTTTCCGGCGGACAGCGCCAGCGTATCGGGATCGCCCGGGCGCTGGCCCTGGACCCGGACCTGATCATCCTGGACGAGCCGGTGTCGGCGCTGGATTTGTCGGTGCAGGCCCAGGTGCTGAACCTGCTCAACGACCTGCAACGGGAGCTGGGGGTGAGCTACATCTTCATCTCCCACGACCTGTCGGTGGTCCGGCATGTGACCGACCGGGTCGCGGTGATGTACCTGGGGCGGATCATCGAAACCGGGACCACCCGGGACGTCTTCGATCATCCCCTGCACCCGTACACCGCTTCGCTGATGTCCGCCTCCCCGAAACTGGATCCGGCCAAACGCCCGGCCCAGCGGATCGTCCTGCAGGGCGAACTGCCCTCGCCACTGGATCCGCCCAGCGGCTGCCGGTTCCGCACCCGGTGCTGGAAGGCGCAGGCGATCTGCCGAACCGAGCGACCGGCCGCGCAAACCCGCGAGGAGGCGGGGCTGGTCTCCCTGGGGATGCCGGATGCAGGTCCGCCGCAGTTCCCGCACCAGACCGAATGCCATTTCCCGATCGCCTCGGCGGCCGAAGCCGGGCTCGTCCCGGCCGGGAACTGATCCGAACCGCAGCGGAACCCTGCGGATCGCTGGGCCCCCTCACGGTGATGGAAACGGTCGCGCTGGCACGCCGCGGGGAACGGCACCGGGCCCGGGCGTCAGACGGACCGCGGACGGGATGGCCGAACAGGCGGTGGCCGAGGCCTTCGCCGTGATCTTGCTGCTGCGGACCCGCCGCGGACCCGTTCGCCGCGGTGCTGCCGTAGTGCTTCCATTCGGCAGGCGGGCAGGGCCGGATCGGCGCCGGGCGGAGCGACCAGGGTACCCGTGGGGGCGCTGGTTGCCGGAGACACCGCCGTGTCCCTCCGTGCCCGTTGACTGCCCACCCTGGTCCAGGTACCGGAGTACGAATCCCTGGAGGCCGGCATCCGGCAGCCGGCACTTGTGGACGGCCCGCAGGCCGGTTTACTGGCGAGCTATGTGAGCAGGTCCTGCAGGGCAATGGCGCTGGCCGGCAAGGGGGCGGAGCTGGCCAATGAGGCCAGATGCGTTTCTCCGGCATGAATCCAGCACAGGAACAGCCGCTGCGGGCTGAGGCCGCCGGGCATATCCAGGGCATGCCACTGCCCGTCGGGGTCGGCCTGGCCGCCGGTACGGGACAGGACCGGGAGGGAGGCCGGTTCGATGCGCAGCCCGTTGCCGGTGGCCTTCAGCAGTGCCTCCTTGGCCGACCAGAGCGCCAGCCGGGTCCGATCGGGGAAGGGGTGGCGGGCCACCAGGTCGCGTTCGGCGGGGGAGAGGACCTGCTGGTCGAAGCCGGCAAAAACCCCCGGATGCTCCGGTTGCTCGCCTCGCTCGACATCCAGTCCCAGGGTGATGCCCCGAGGCCCGAATGCCGCGCCCACCAGTTCGCGGGTGCGTGACAGCGATATTGCGTATCCGTCGGTTTCCGGTTTGCCGTGGTCGCCCGGACCGCAGTCCAGGCAGGTGCGGGTGATCTGCACCCGGTCCGCGTGACCGGCATCCGCGAAGCGCAGGTGCGCGACCAGCAGGCGAACCAGTGCGCGGGAAGCCAGGAGCGCCTGGGCGTCATCCTTGTTCCTCAACTGGCCGGCGCGCTGCGCCTCGGGGCCCAGCAGGGCGTCGTAGCCGCCGAGGCCGTCCACCACCCGCCCGACCTCGGCCGGGGTGGCCAGCACGTAGTGCAGTTCCCCGGCTGGGGCGGGAGTCGTCAGAGAAGCGTTCACCCTGCCAATTCTAGGGAAGGTACGTCTGCTGCCGTCGGGAGCAACCCTACATTAAGCACGCGCCCGGGTAGCGTTTTCGAAGAAGGCAAGGCTATGCTAAGTTTTTCGGTGGTGCGATACCGGCCGAAAACAACACTGGCACTCCAACACCTGAAGGCTGATCCATGAAGATTTCTCCACGTTACCGTCTGGCGGCCGCCGTGCTGGCGCTGTCCCTGCTGGCCACCGGCTGCAGCGCCGGAGCCAACCCCACCGACGGCTCCGCCACGACGGGTGAACAGGCCCAGGGCGCCGAAGGCACCACCACCGTGGACACCGCATTCGGTGAGGTGACGATCCCCACCCAGCCGTATCGCATCATCGCCCTGGAAGGCGGCACCGTAGCCAGCGTCGAGGCCGGGTTCGTTCCGGTCGCCACCGCCGGGGACGCCTTCGACGACTCCTTCGGTAACCCGAACGACTACGAATCGGTCGCCGAGTTGCCCATCATCCTCTCCCCGGACGGCTGGGACTACGAGCAGATCGTGGAACTGAAGCCGGATCTGATGATCGGCTTCGTGCGCGGCGGCGGTGACGAGTCCCAGGACCTGAGCGCCGAGAAGCAGGCCGAGTTCGACAAGCTCAACGCCATCGCCCCGACCGTGCTGATCCGTTCCAATGGCTCCGCCACGGTCCGCGACGCCTCCGTGCAGATGTCCGCCGCACTGGGTGCCGGCCAGGACGCGGAGGCCGCCAAGCAGGCCTACGAGGACAAGGTCGGCCAGGTCTCCACCGACTACGCCGATGCGCTGGCGGCCAATACCTTCGCCGCGGTCGACGCCTACGAGGATGTCACCGTCTACTCGAAGATCTCCTGGATCGGCAAGGTACTCGATGACCTCGGTGCCCCGGCCGCCAAGGTCGTGGCCTCAGAGGAGCAGGAGAACGGGGTGTTCCTTTCCTTCGAACAGCTCTCCGGGATCAACGACGCCACCGTGCTCTTCTACCCCGAATACCTCGACGGCGTCTCCGACGCCCAGGGCATCCTGGAAGGCCAGGCCACCTGGGGCGCACTGGATGTGGTCAAGGCCGGCAACACCTCCGGGCTGACCCACTTCTTCCCCGACAACTACGGGGCCGCTTTGCGCGTCGTGGAGCAGATCGAGGAAGTCCTCAAGGGGCTGTAGCCTCCTTCGCACGTCCACCCTCCAGAGGAAAGAACACACCCCCTTGCTGATCACCACACACGACCCGCTCACCGGCCAGCCGGTCCTGCCCGATAACGAAAACGCCAAGAACGCGACCTACACCCATCCGCTGGTCCCGCGCCGGCTCACAGTCCGGAGCGTGACCCGGCTGTCCCGGCGCATGGTGCGCCTGCGATTGGCCGGTGAGGACCTCACGTCGCTGCGCACCGTGGCGGCTGAGGACCATGTGAAGGTGTTCTTCGACCGTGACGGGCAGGGCAACCCCGTGGTCCCCACGGTGCGCGATGACCGCTGGGTGGACGGGCGGACGATGACCAGCCGGGACTACACCATCCGGGATGCCAACCCGGCCGAGGGCTGGATGGACCTGGACTTCGTGGTGCACGAGCACGGGATCGCCGGGCGCTGGGCGGGTGCCGCCAAGCCCGGCGACCAGTTGGCCGTGCTCGGCCCGCGCGGCTCCTTCCGGGTCAAGGACGTCTTCGACTGGTATGTGCTGGCGGCCGATGAAACCGCGCTACCGGCCCTGGCCCGCTGGGTCACCGGGCTGCGCGCCGAGGCGAAGGTTTTCGCCTTCATCGAGGTGCAGGATGCGCAGGACGAAATCGAGCTGTCCAGTCCGGCGGACCTCCAGGTCAGCTGGCTGCACCGCGGAAGCCGCCCGGCTGGGACCACCAATCTGCTGGACACCGCGGTCCGCTCGCTGGACCTGCCCGAAGGGGAGGGGTTCATCTGGGTGGCCGGCGAATCGATCTCGATCAAGCCGCTGCGCCGCTACCTGAAGAACGAGCTGGGACTGGAACGCGATAACTGGGACGTGGACGGGTACTGGCGCCGCGGCCAGGCCGACCACGACCACCACCACGACGAGAACTAGCACCCGGATGGGCACCACGCTCCACACCCCGGTGGGGTTCACGGCCCGGGCCGGTGCCGGGGTGCCGCTGGTCGTGGGACTGGCGGTGCTGGGCACGGCGATCACCGCCAGCCTCTTCCTCGGCTCGCAGCCGGTGGCCCCCCGACAGGTGCTGGCCTACCTGTTCGGGGATTCGGCCAGCCTGCCCGAGGCCACCGCCGCGGTGCTCGACCTGCGGGTACCACGCACCATCCTCGGGCTGGTCTGCGGGGCGGCCCTGGGGCTGGCCGGGGCGCTTTGCCAGATGCACACCCGCAACCCGCTGGCCGATCCCGGTTTGCTGGGCGTGACCAGCGGGGCCGCTTGCGGGGTGGTCTTCGCACTGGGCGTGCTGCGCCTGTCCTCCCCGGCCCAGTACACCGTCTTCGGGCTCATCGGAGCGCTGCTGGCCGGTGGCCTGGTGCTCGGCCTGGCCTCCGGGATCAAGCTGACCGACGCGGCCACCTCGCTGGTATTGGCCGGGGCGATCGTCACCGGGGCACTGAACTCGGTCTCCAGCACGGTGGTGCTCATGGACCGGGTGACCATGGACCGTTTCCGCTATTGGACCGTGGGTTCGCTCTCCGGCCGGGATACCTCGGTGCTGTGGGATGTGGCACCGTGGCTGCTGCTCGGCCTGCTGCTGGCCATCCACAACAGTTCGAGCCTCGATGCGCTGGCGCTGGGAGATGATGTGGCCGCAAGCCTGGGCCGCAACGTGGTCCGCGACCGGGTTACCGGGCTGCTGGCCGTGGTGCTGCTGGCCGGGTCGGCCACCGCCGCCATAGGTGCGATCGCATTCCTGGGCCTGGCCGCCCCGCACCTGGCGCGGCGCATCACCCGGGCCAGGCTGCCGGTGGTGGCGGCCGTGTCCGCGCTGCTGGGCGCGGCCCTGATGCTGGCCGCCGACACCGTCGGGCGTCTGGTCCTGGCCAGCGGGGAGCTGAGCGTGGGCATCGTGCTCTCGGTGATCGGCGCGCCGATCTTCATCCTGCTGGCCCGCTCACTGAAACGAGGTCGCGGCAATGCCCCGAGGTAACCCGGACACTGTGCCGAGGCCAGTAATCCTGCCATCCGCGCTAGGCCGTACCCGCCACTGGCGCCGGCTGGCCTGCTGGGTGGTGCTTTCGGTGGCCGGGGTGCTGTTACTGGCTCATGCCCTGGGCCTGGGCGCCGACGTGCGCCTGTGGCTGGCGGTGGCCGATGGCAGCGCCGATGAGGGCACCCTGTTCCTGGTGCGCGATTTGCGCGGCCCGCGGGCCGCGGCGGCGATCCTGGTCGGCGTGGGTTTCGGGCTTGCCGGGGCAATCACCCAGGCGGTGCTGCGCAACGTGCTGGCCAGCCCCGACATCATCGGGGTGACCGCCGGGGCCAGCCTCGGGGCCGTGGCCTCGATCGTGGGGGCCACCATGATCCCGGCGATGGGGCCGCTCGGACCCTGGCGGTTGCCGATCGCCGCGGCCGCCGGGGCACTGTTGGCCGGGCTGCTTGTGCTGACGTTCTCCTTCCAGGGGCAACTCAGTTCCTTCAGGCTGGTGCTGGTGGGTCTGGGCGTGAACGCCGGGCTGGGTGCCGGGGTGTCCTGGCTGCTTTTGCGCGCGGACCTGCCGGATCTGAACAGTGCGCTGGTCTGGTTGACCGGAAGCCTGTCGCTGGCCACCTGGACGGTGATCGCCCCGGCCGGGTCCATGATCCTGGCCGGCGGGATCATCGCCACCGTGCTGTGCACCCGCTGGCTGGGCGTGCTGCAGCTGGGCGATGAGGTGGCCCGCAGCCTCGGTGTGCGGGTGCAGGCCGCGAGCCTGGGACTGCTGGGGGTCTCGGTGCTGATCGCCGGGGCCGCGGTGGCCATCGCCGGGCCGGTGGGATTCATCGCCTTCGTCGCCCCGCAGGCCGCCCAGCGCCTCTTTGGTGCCACCCATCCGGAACCGGGTCCGGCCGCAGTGACCGGCGCGGTGCTGATGCTGGCCGCCGGCTGGCTGGGCAAGACCCTGTTCCCGGTGGCGTTGCCGGTGGGGCTTGTCACCTCGATGGCCGGTGCCCCGTTCCTGGCCTGGGTGCTGCTGAGCATGTCCCGCAAGGCCCGTTCCGGTTCCTGAACCTTCCTTCGTGACCTGCCCGATAGGTCACCGGTCGCCAAAAGTGACAAGATGAAGAGGAGAATCCACGGAGCAGAGGAGATATCAGTGAGTTACACGGTGGGACCGGCAGCACAAATCCCCGAGGGCGAAGCACTCAGGGTCGAAGCGGAACAGAGCGGGGCCAGCGAAGACATAGCGATCTTCCATGCCGAGGACGGCAATTTCTACGCCTTGCAGGACGAATGCACCCATGAAGTCGCCTCGCTCTCCGACGGGTGGATCGAGGACTGCGAAGTCGAGTGCCCACTGCATGCCTCACGGTTCGACCTGAGGACCGGCAAGGTACTGTGCCTGCCGGCCTATGTCGACGCCCGGACCTACAAGGTCGAGGTTGTCGACGGGATGCTGGAGCTGCACTTCTAGATGGGAACCGTGCAGGTCATCGGGGCGGGTGTCGCCGGTTTTTCGCTGGCCCGCCACCTGGTCCGGGCCGGGTACGGTGGACAGATCACCTTGTACGACCCCCAGGGGCTGCCCTACGACCGGCCCCCGTTGAGCAAGAGCCTTGAACGGGTGCACTTCGCCGAGCACGGCTGGTTCCAGGAGCACGGTATCGAGTTGGTCGGGCACGCGGCCCAGCTACCGGGGATCCCCGACTCCCCGCAGGACTGGCTGGTCCTGGCCACCGGGACCACACCCCGGCCGCTGCAGGTGCCCGGCGCGGAATACGCCCAGGTGCTCCACGATGCGGCGGATGCCGAGGCGCTGGCACGGAAACTGTCTTTCGGGGCCTTTGGCACCCAGGTGGTGGTGATCGGGGCGGGATTGGTCGGGGCCGAGTTCGCAGCGGCCGCCCGCCAGCTCGGAGCCATGGTCACCTTGATCGGTAACCACGAGTTGCCAGGCGGTGCGGTTTTCGGCCCTCCCATGGCCCGCCAGCTGCATGAGGAGCACCGAACCGGTGGCATCCGGGTCATCACCGGTACGGTGCAGCGCATCACCGAACACGCTGTCCTGGTCCAGGACGAAGAGCTTGAGGCGGATATCGTGGTGGCCGCGATCGGCGTGGAGCCGAACACACGGGTCGCCCGAAGGCTGGGGCTGGCCACGGATGACGGAATCCTGGTGGACCGGGACATGCGCACCAGCGCAGCACAGGTGCTGGCCGTCGGAGACGCGGCCCGGCAACACGGACACCGCGCCTACCGGCATTGGGAACGGGCCACCGAGGACGCGGAAATTGCCGCGGCAACCATCATGGGAACCGAACCCCCGCCGCGCCGGAGCGCCTGGTTCTGGACCGACCGGCACGAGAGCCATGTCGAGGTGGTCGGGGATTTCTCCCGCGCCACGCACACCGTGGAACGGCACAATCGGCAGGACAAGATCCACATGTCGTTCGGCCTGGATGCCGCAGGGACCCTGGTGGCCGCGGCCATGGCCGATGACGGGACGATGGGAGAGGCTGTGCGAAAATTGATTGACGAAGGACCAACTCCACCCCTCAGCGCCTTGCAGGATCCGCGGATCTCCCCGCGGGACCTGGGCCAGAGACGATAACGGAACACATACCCATGGATTCTCACAGCGCCGTTGAAGCGTTGCGCACGCCGCGCGCCCGGGTCACCACCGGGTGGATCGCCGCTGTCCTGATCGTTCATATCGGCATCAACGTGGGATTTTTCGCGCCCATCCAGGTTCTACTGGGATTACATGCCGAGGCCATCACCCCGGCGCAGAAGAACGCCACGCTGTCCCTGGTCACCGGGGTGGGGGCCGCCGTTTCAATGGTGGCCAACCCCCTGTTCGGCGCACTGAGCGATAGAACCACATCGCGATTCGGACGCCGCATCCCCTGGATCGTTGCCGGAACCCTGTGCGGGGCCCTGGCGTTGCTGTTGATGTCCACGGCGCAAACCGTGGGCCTGCTGGTGCTGGGGTGGGCCCTGATGCAGGCGGCCGGCAATGCCGCATTGGCGGCGGTGCTGGCCGTGGTACCGGACAAGGTCCCGGTGCAACAGCGCGGCACGGTGGGCGGATTGATCGCACTGGGGCAGACGGTGGGCATTCTCATCGGTGCCGGAATCGGCATGGTGGCCGCCAGCGACCTGGTCTTCGGTTATGCCATTGCCGCGGTGGTCATCGGGCTGTGCTCGGTGCCCTTTGTCCTGCTGCGCCAGGATGTGGTTCTGCCGGCCAGCGTCCGTGAACCCTTCGCCTGGGGCCGGTTCCTGAAGGGCTTCTGGATCAACCCGGTGCGCTACCCGGACTTCGGGTGGGCCTGGCTCACGCGTTTCCTGCTGTACCTCTCCAGCCAGCTGATCCTGGTCTACCTGCTGTTCTTCCTGCAGGATGGGCTTCACCACCCGCAACCGGCGGCCGGAGTGTTGGTGCTCTCCAGCATCTATGCCGGGTTCGTCATCCTCTCCTCCGTGGTGGCCGGGCGGCTCTCGGACCGGGACGGGAAACGCAAACGCTATGTACTGATCTCATCGGTGATTGTGGCCCTGGCCGCCGTGGTCATGGCCGTGGCTCCTTCCTTCCCGGTGGCCATCGGCGGCGCGGTACTGCTCGGGCTGGGGTTCGGATCGTTCCTGGCCGTGGACTACGCGTTGCTGACCCAGGTGCTACCCCATGCCGATTCGCGGGCCAAGGACCTGGGCGTGATCAACATTGCCAACTCCCTGCCCCAGGTCTTCGCCCCGTTGATCGCCTGGCTCTCGGTGACCTGGCTGGGTGGGTACCCGACCTTGTTCATGTGCGCTGCCGTGGTGGCCCTGGCCGGTGGAATACTGGTACACCGCATCAAGATGGTTCCGTAGGCGGGTCGGCGAATGATGCAGTGGATCGAGGAAGCACCCTTCCTGGTGACGTTCGTCTTTTTCTTCTGCGGCGCCATGATTCGAGCGAATAGCACCTACTGGATCGGGCGCGGCCTGGCGGCCGGGATGATGCATACCAGGTTCCAACGCCTGCTCAACGGCCCGATCTATCACAGGGCGCAGGCACTGTTGGCCCGCTGGGGTGTTCTCGCGGTGCCGCTCAGTTTCCTGACCGTGGGGGTGCAATCGGCGGTTAACGCCTCGGCGGGGATCGCCCGGATGCCGTTGCGCCGGTATATTCCGGCGGTTATCGTCGGCTGTCTGCTGTGGGCGCTGATCTATGCCACGGTGGGAATGACCGTGGTCTATGCCTGGATCGCGTTGGACTGGCAATGGCTGCTTTTGGGGGCCGTGGTTATCGGGTTGCTGGCCTGGCTGTACATTCGCCGACACAAACGCGCCTCCAGGGTGGTTGGACCGGAAGAGATCCAATGACCAACCCGGAGATCGCCGCATCACCGGGAGCAACGCTATTCGGAAAGCAGGTTCTGACTTGTTGAATTCATCGGCCTCCGCCGAGGGGAAACGTGCGCAGCTCGATGACCTGGATCGAAAACTGCTTAAACTGCTCTCGGAGAATTCGCGGCGCACCAACAACTCGTTGGCCGAGGAACTGGGGATCGCGGCATCGACCTGTCTGGCGCGCCTGAACCAGCTGCGTGAATCGGGGGTGATCTCACGATTCACCATTGAGGTCGATCCCCAGGTGCTCGGTCGTGAGCTCGAGGCGTTGATCTTCGTGCGGATCAGGCCCGGGGCACGGCACCTGATGTCGACCTTCGCCCAGCAGATGCAGGCCAAACCCGGGGTCCGCCAGTTGTTTTTCCTGGGCGGGGCAGATGACTTCGTCCTGCATGTCGCGGTACGCAACTCCGCGGATGTGCGCCAGTTCGTGCTCGACCATCTCTCATCCAACCCGGCCGTGGCCACCACCCAGACGTCACTGGTCTTCGAACACAGCATCGGCAGCGCTGAATACTAGCAGACGGCCGGTGGGCATCCGCCCAGAAGCTCACCGACCGTCCATGTAGCACAAACGCAAGGCATCTAGGAGAAGATCTTGCGGATCGGTGTTTGGCCGTCAAAGAAGTTCACGGTTTGCCGGATCGCGGAATCATGGGCCAGAACATAGGCGATCACCTCGGCAACGTTCTCCCGGGCGGTCTCCGACTCGCTGCCCGAAGGCTGCTTGCCGGCCACCCGGCCCTGGCTGTCCACCAAGGTGAGTTTGCTGGTAGCGGGATTCAAGGTCAACATGCCGGGCCCCAGAATGGTGTAGTCCAAAGAGGTGGCGCGCAAATACTCATCGGCATCGTGCTTGGCCTTGGCGTAGGGATAAAAGGAATCCTGCGGACTGAGGGAATCCAGATCCACGGCGGAACGGCTGTAGGACACCATGACGTAGCGTTTGACCCCGGCCTGCTTGGCCGCCTCCATGGTGCGTATGGCAGCCTCGTAGTCCACCGCATGCGTTCGTTCGGGATTGCCGCCACCAGCACCGGCGGAGAACACCACCGCATCGGCACCGGCAAAGGCTTCCGCCAACGCCTGGGTGCCGGTCTGCTCGACATCCAGCTGGATAGGGTTCGCACCGACAGCAGTGACGTCCTTGGCATGTTCCGGGTTGCGGATGAACGAGTCGACCGCGAACCCCTCGCGGACAAGCCGCGGAGCGGCGAGCAACGCAACTTTGCCGTGTCCGCCCACTATGACCACTCGACGTTCTTCAGCCATGTTAGGCCTCCTTGTAGTTCGGTTGCACCAGCTGGCATAACACGGGATAGGCAACCTGTATTCCACATCGTTGCCCGCGGCGATGCGGGGGAACCCGACGGCCGCCCCTTTCCTTGGACGCTACCGGCTTCAGGTCGGTGGCACAAGGCTGGATGCCGAGGCGGTAGGTGAACCCGCGGACCCGAGCGGGCAATGGCCAGCCAGCGGCACAGAATATGACATGGAATATGACTTATTAGAACATAATTGCTAGAATTGGTGGTTCCCTCCCGGAGCTTGCCGTGTGAAACGGCCATTGCTCTTCGGCAAGCGGGGTTGCCAATGGCGGTAGTCGACCCGAGGTTCCCGGGAGCGGAGATTGAAGGAGGTAGACGGAAGATGCAATTCGATGTCTTGATAGTCGCGGCGGTTGTTACCGTCGCGCTACTGGCCGGGATCAGCGCCGTGCTGGTCGCGAAATACCGGAGGGCTCACGCCGCCGAGGACCGTGAAGGTCCGATATCCATACGACGCGGTGCCACTCGGGGACACCAGCGGCGCAGGCATTCGGCGGCTTCGCCGGCTGAAGCGCAATAGGAACGGAACCCCTATACCAGGGAATGGTCAACGAGCCGAAAACCCCGGGTGCGGCCCGGGCGGGCAACTTACTGTTCAACGCCCGGGCCGCGCCTATTTCCGGTCGAATTCATTCCGGTAATTCATGAGCGATAAATAACCGGTTCTAAGTCGTTTTGATGAACCCTTAAACCGTTCGCTGTATTGCGCCGCGAACCTGGCGGGAAATGGGCATCACGTGGCCTGCTTCACCTCCCCTGCCCCGGAATCGTGCAGTTTCCGTCACAGCTGCCTGTGAGGTTCTGAACTATGCGGGGGGATTGGTATTAAGCGGATCAAGAGTCCTGTTAGGTTTGAAATAACCCCGGCACTTTCCTTAGGAGAAGCGACGATGAGCACGATTCCACTTGGTGAAGATATCCTGTTGGCCCGCCACGGTGCCGACATTGTCAAACTTCGCCAGGATCGTCGCAACCGCCAGACCATTGCCTTGCTGAAAAGCGGTGGCACCGATACCGCATCGAACCATATCGACACCCAGGTACTCAGCCCGGCGGCGTCCATGGGCCGAGGCGTGCAGGCCTACCTGAATAACGAGGCATCCGTCAGCCGCACGGAAATACGTTCACTGGCAAAACTGTCCCTGGGTTTTAGCGCGGTCACCGGACTGGTCTTCGGCGGACTGCTGTTGATCGCCTACCGGGTCGGCGGAAGCGAACTGATCGAAAACCTCTCCGCAGCGTACAGCCAGTACCCGCTGTAGCCGTTGCGGTGCCATGCCGCATCCCGATTGCCGATGACAGGGCCGCTCCGCCCTGTCATTTCCTTTCCCGTCGTTACCCTCAGGGGTGAATCAGGTGCTCGTATTTGGCGGACATTGCGCATAGGATGACGACCATCTGAAAAGATGGGAGATTCTCATGAGGTTCGTCTTCGAGGTCAATTTCGAATCCGCTGCCATGCAGCTCAACCCCCGCGAGGAGCTGCAGCAGATCCTGCGCCATTGGGCCAAGAATCTTGAGCTCTACCCGATGGAGCCCGGAGCGCAGGAAGACATCTTTGATTCCGGGATGGAAGCGGTGGGGGAATGGGCGATCCTGGACGACTGAGCCTTCCGTGGGATCCTCCTGGGTCTAACGCCGGGTCGAAAGACGCCCAATCAGGTAGCCGATGACCAGGGTTGCCAGGATTACCGACCATAGTGGCGCGGCCGCGTGGAAAAAGAGGATCTGCACCCTGACCCGATAGAGGTTCTGCAGGATGAAAACCGCAGCGGCCACGGCCAGGGCGAGGGCGGTCCACTGCCGCAAATTCATTGTCCTGGTACCCGTGGGCTTGTCCTTGTCCATGCGTCCTATCCTGCCAGTAGGCCACGGATCATCGCACGCAGCCCGAGGCTGAAGGCATCGTCCGAATTGCGCACACCCGTGGCCTGCTGGGCAGCCACCGCGCGGCTGAACCCCTGGGCCGCTGCCTCATGGCGTCCGGTGGCAAAAATATCCTGCGGGGCCGAGGTGTCGATGGCTGAACCGAAAATGAAGGATTCCAACGCCACGATGATCGGGACGATTTTTTCCTCGGGGATCCCGTACTCTTCCAGAGCGCGGGCAACCTGCTCGTACATTGACAGGGTCTGCGGTGAGTCGCTGACCGGCAAGACGGCGATCACCGGGATCAGCGGGATATGCCGCGCGAAAACATTCCGGTAACTGGTGGCCCAGGCTTCCAGGGCCTGGGCCAGCGGTAGTTTGCCGAAACATTCTCGGTCCACGTCATCCATGACCAGTTCCTGGATCCATTGCAGCAGATCGTGCTTCGAGGCCACATGGTTGTAGAGGGCGGAGGGGGAGACGCCCAGTGACGTGGCCAGGCGCTGCATGGTGAGTGAATCATAGCCGCCCTCCGTCACCAATGTCAGGGCATGGCTGGTGATCCGTTCGCGGTCCAAGACTGCGGTGCGTGGCCGTCCGGCGCGACGTGGCGTACTGGTGTCCATGGAAAATTCCCCTGACGTGGCGTGCTTCACAAAACACTGATTCTATTCTATGCTGATGAACATAAATGAACGTCATTCATTAAAGTTGATTGGGAGAGTTGAGACCATGGAACAGCTTGAACGCGATGTCGTGATTGTGGGTGCAGGCCCATCCGGACTCACGGCAGCCTACGAATTACAGAAGGCCGGCAAATCGGTAGCCGTTCTCGAAGCCCGTGACCGGGTTGGGGGACGGACCTGGAGTGAAACCATGGACGGGGCGACGATTGAAATCGGCGGCCAATGGATCAGTCCCGACCAGACCGCCCTCTACTCGTTGATCGGGGAACTGGGGCTCGAGACATTCCCGCGCTACCGCCAGGGCAAGAGCATCTACCGCACGGAAGAGGGGGAAGTGATCAGCTACACCGGGGAGGATTTTCCGGTGGATGCTGAAACCGTTGCGCAGATGAACCGGCTGACGGCATTGATCAACGAGCTGGCCGGCCAGCTCGACCCGGATCACCCATGGGCGCATCCCCGGGCCGAAGAGCTGGACCGGATCTCCTTCGAGCAGTTCCTGGCCGCGAACTGTCCCGATGAAGTGGCCCGGCAGAATATCGGGATGTTCATCGCCGGCGGGATGCTGACCAAACCTGCCCACACCTTCTCGGCCCTGCAGGCCCTGCTGATGGCAGCTTCGGCGGGTTCGTTCGATAACCTGATCGATGAGGACTTCATCCTGGACCGCCGCATTGTGGGCACCATGCAGGGGGTTTCCAAGGCCCTGGCGGCTCGGCTGGGTGAACAGGTGCTGTTCCTGGACAACCCGGTGCTGCGTCTTGAATGGTCCTCCGAGGGCGTGGTGGCCCACGGCCGGGAGGTCAGCGTCCGGGCGAGCAAGGTAATCCTGGCGGTTCCACCCAACCTGTATTCCCGTATCAGCTATGATCCGCCACTGCCACGCAAACAGCACATCACCCACCAGCACCAGTCGATGGGCCTGGTCATCAAGGTCCATGCCGTCTACGACACCCCGTTCTGGCGTGAAGCGGGGCTGTCGGGAACCTGTTTCGGGCCCGCGGCCCTCGTGCAGGAAATCTACGACAACACCTACCACCGGGAAACCACCGGCACCCTGGTCGGCTTCATCTCGGATGTGAAAGCCGACGAGGTCTTCGCCATGGACGAGCAGTCCCGCCGCGCCGCCATCCTCCAGGACATGGCCGGCTACCTTGGTCCGCAGGCGCTGGACCCGAAGGTCTTCTACCTCTCGGACTTCGGTTCCGAGGAATGGACCCGCGGGGCCTATGCCACCAGCTACGACCTGGGAGGGCTCTACCGTTTCGGTCCGGCCCAGAACGAGAACGTGGGGCCAATCTACTTCTCCTCCTCGGACCTGGCCGGTGCCGGCTACCAGCACGTGGATGGCGCAGTGCGCATGGGGCGTCGAACAGCGGCGCGCATAGTTGCCGAACTGGATGGGACCGAAGCCGACCCGGTCTACGATGGCACCGAATCCTTTGTCACCGGCGGCGTCCACGCATGAAACTGCTGATCGGCTACACCGCTGACGAACGCGGTGCCGAGGCCATTGAACTGGCATCGGCGCTGCTGCGCACCAGCGCGGATGCCGAACTCGAACTGGCTATCATCCTTCCGGAGCAGACCCCCTTCCAGGCCGTGTATCCCGGGGGTGATCACGGTTTCTCCACCGTGCTCTCGGCACAGGTGGACCGCTGGGCCGAGCAGGCACTGGAGCTGGTTCCCCCGGCGATCACCGCGCGGGTGGTAGCCCGTGCCGTTCCCTCGGTTGCGCAGGGTCTGCTCGAACTGGCAGCCGAGCGCGACGCGCAGGGGGTCGTGCTCGGGGGACGCACCCGCCACAAGGCCGGCTTCTTTGCCCCCGGTGCGGTGGCCTCCAGCCTGTTGCATGCCTCCCCGCTGCCGGTGGCCATGTCCACCCCGGCCGGAGTGGCCTCCCTGCGGCGGGCCTCAGTGCGGATCGAACGCTTGACAGCGTTCGTCGGGGACAAGCCAGGCGCCGCAGAGGTGATCGGGCATGCGGTGCGCAGCGCAGCCCGGTTGCAGGTGCCCCTGCGGGTGGCCACGCTGGTGACCGACCAGCCCGATGGTTCGGCCGACACCGAGCAGGTCAACCGTTCCCGGGGGCTCCTCGAGGAACTTGTTGCCGGACTGGATGAGCGGGTGAAACCGCAGGTCGTGACCGGCGGCAGTATTGATGAGGCGATCGAGTCCATCGGCTGGCTGGATGGGGAGTTGGCGGTCTTCGGATCCTCCAGGCTCGCCCCGCCGCGCCGGCTTTTCCTGGGACCCAAGGCGCAGCGGATGCTCCGCCGTCTGCCCGTCCCCTTGGCCGTGGTTCCCCACCAGGCCTAATCCGTACGGCGTTCAGTCCGTCGCGGAATCAGATACCCAAGCAGAAGGAACCGAACATGTCACAAGACGTGGTACGGGCCGTGGAGCCTGCCTCCGAAAGCGGCCTGCATGAGAAAGGGCTGGGCAAGGGCACCGTCGGCGTGCTGGGTACGGTGGTGATCGGGATTTCCTGTATCGCCCCGGCCTATACCCTGACCGCTGCACTGGGGCCGACCGTGGCCGAAGTCGGCACCAGCCTTCCGGCGATCTTCCTGGCGGGGTTCCTGCCGATGCTCTTGGTGGCACTGGGATACCGGGAGCTGAACCGGGCCATGCCGGATTCGGGCACCAGCTTCACCTGGGCAACCCGGGCTTTCGGGCCGTATATCGGCTGGATGGGAGGCTGGGGATTGATCGCCGCCACGGTGATCGTGCTCTCGAACCTGGCGGCGGTGGCCGTGGACTTCTTCTACCTGCTGATCAGCCAATTGACCGGGGCAGCATGGATCGCCGAGCTGACCCGCAACCTCTGGGTGAACATTCCCACCACCTTGGTCTTCGTGGCTGCCGCAACCTGGGTCTCCTATCGCGGATTGAACGCCACGAAGTCCTTCCAGTACCTGCTGGTCGGGTTCCAGGTGGCGGTCCTGCTGCTGTTCGCCGTGCTGTGCTTCACCAACCCCGAACCCTTTGACCGCACTCCCATCACCCTGGAAATGTTCAACCCGGCGGCGGTGGAGTCCTTTACCGCCTTCGCCGCAGGGATCTCGCTGTCGATCTTCATTTTCTGGGGCTGGGATGTCACCCTGACCATGAACGAGGAGACCACGGACCCGGCCAAGGTGCCCGGTCGCGCCGCGGCGCTGACGATCCTGATCATCATCGGTTTGTACATGGCCATCTCACTGGGAGTGATCTACTATGCCGGGATCGGTAGCGAAGGGCTGGGCGCAGGTAATCCGGAAAACCAGGAATCGATCTTCGCGGTGCTTTCCGGCCCGGTGATGGGGCCGCTGGCTATCCTGATGAGTTTGGCGATCCTCTCCTCCTCGGCGGCCTCGCTGCAGTCAACCATGGTCTCCCCGGCGCGCACCATCCTGGCCATGGGCTACTACCGGGCGCTGCCCGAATCGTATTCCAGGATCTCTCCGCGCTTCATGTCCCCTTCGGTGGCCACCATTACCGCGGCTGCTGCGGCTTCGGGATTCTATGTGGTGACCAGGTTGCTCAGTGAGAACGCACTGTGGGACACCATCACCGCACTGGGCATGATGATCTGTTTCTACTACGGATTGACCGCGCTGGCATGTGTCTGGTACTTCCGCACCGAGCTGTTCGACTCCCTTCACAACGTCATCTTCAGGTTCCTGGCACCACTGGTCGGCGGGGTGGTCCTGCTGGTGATGTTTGTACGAACCTGCATAGACTCCATGAACCCGGACTACGGTTCGGGCTCCTCGATCGGGTCCGTGGGAATGGTCTTTGTCCTGGGCATCGGAGTCCTGCTGCTGGGTGTGGGAATCATGCTCTACATGCGCATCCGCCACCCGGCGTTCTTCCGCGGGCAGACCATTAAGACCCGCCGCTGACCGGGGAGCCGGTGCGATGAGCCCGCAATCATCGCTTCACCGGCTCCCGATCAACCGCCAACGGTGGTTCAATTACCCTATGGGTACCTCAGTTCTCTTCATTTGCTCCCGCAATGCCGGCAAGTCCCAGATGGCCGCCTCCCTGATGGAGCATTTCTCCGCTGGCAGGATCACCGGATACTCCGCCGGCACCAAACCGGGTGAAGCGGTGAATCCCGAGTCGTTGGAAGTCATTGCGGAAACGGGGGCGGATATGTCCGAAGCGTTTCCGAAGCCCATCGACCCGGACATTGTCGCGCAGGTGGATCGGGTGGTGATCCTGGGCAGCGAGGCGCACCCGGTCTTTGACGCCTCGGTACGCACCGAGCGCTGGCTATTGAGCGAACCGAGCGATGAGGGCTATACCGGTATCGAACGGATGCGCCGGATCCGTGATGAAATCGCCGAACGTGTGCGCTCGCTGAGCTTCGAACTGGAGAAATAGACATCGCGCCCCATAGCCGGACAACAAAAGTATCCCGGCGGGGATCGTGGTGGTTCCCCGGGATTTGCCTGGTACTGAGCGGATGGTGTGCCAACCAGTACGTCTCGCTCATCGGGTGGTACCAGCAGAATCGTGAGTTGAGCGAATTCACCGCCTTCCTAGTCCTGGCCAGTTATGTGATCGGTTTGTTGCCGATGCTCGTATTCGGCGGATCGTGGGCGGACAAGGCCGGCCGCAAGCCGTTCACGTTGCTGGCATTGGCCGCCGCCATTCTCGGTTCGGGGATGCTGATGCTGGGGGCGGAAACCCACCTGTGGCTGTATGCCGGAAGGGTTTTCACCGGTATCGGGATGGGTCTGGCCATGGTGGCTGCCACCAGCTGGATCAAGGAACTGAGTCTGGGGCCCGGAGGCGCGGTACGGGCTGGGGTGTGCACATCCCTGGGGTTCGCTGTTGGGCCGGTGATCTCCGGAGTGCTGGTGGGTGCCACCAACAGTCCCGAACTGGCTTATCTTTCCCATATCCTGGCCTCGCTGGCTTGGCTTGTCCTGGTGCTCTTCCAACCGGATGCACCCCGTCGTGCCCACATGACACGGCAGGACGGGGCAACCAGCGCGGAAAACATGAGGATCTTCCGTCGCGTGGTCCTGCCCATGGCACCCTGGGTATTCGGGCTGGCCACCAGCGGATTCGCCGTGGTCACCGCGCTGACCGGAGGAGGTGAGGGGGCCAGTCTGCTCTTCTCCACGGTAACCGTGGCCCTAACCATGGGAATGGGCGCGCTGGTCCAGCCTTTGGCTCGCCGCTGGGACCGACCACGCAGCGCCAGGCTACTGGTGATCGGCCTGGGCACAGCCATCAGCGCTTATCTCGTAATGGTTCCAGTGGCCCTGACCGGGTCCACCACATTGGGATTGCTGGCCTCCGTCTTGGCAGGCTGCGCCAATGGCATCCTGCTACTGGGGGGATTAGGCCAGGTGCTGGCCTTGGCCGGGCCGGCCGAGGTCGGAAAGCTCACCGGCCGCTACTATTCAGTGTGCTATATCGGGTTCTTGACCCCGACAATGTTGTCCCTGTGGCGTTACCAGGCAGACCCCGTCTACTTCATTGTGCTGCTGATCCTGCTGTGCTCGATCAGCCTGGTCTGTGTGCTGAGGAATCGGCGCTTGTTGCTTAACCCCCAGGTTCACCACCCGGACACTGGTGGAGTTCACAATACATCAGTAGGCTAGTGTTCTTGAGCTTGGCTGTCGACTGCGAAGGTCGAGCTGTGCGGCCCGCCACCAGGGGCGGGCCGCACTGATGCCCAGGCATAGGAGATAGTAGATGCCCAAAATCATCGACCACGACCAGCGACGGCTGGAAATCGTACTGGCAACGAAGAAACTTATCGTCGCTGGCGGGTTCCAGGCCGCCACGATGCGCGAAATCGCCACCGCTGCCGGGTACGCAAACGGTGCGCTCAAACGGTACTTTGATGGCAAGGACGAGATCCTCATGGCCACCAGCAAGTATGTGGCGAACCAGCTGGTTACACGGCTTGAAAACGCCGTGGAAGGACGGCATGGGCTGGACGCGGTGAGCTTGATCTTTGAACAAACCATGCCGGACCGACCCGAGAACGTCGATATCGCCCGGGTTCTCATTACCTTCTGGGAGCGTTCCATCGGACATCCGGAATTGAGCCATTCATTCCGCCAGGACTTGTTGCCATGGAGGCAGCTGACGGAGAAATCCTTGGAACAGGCGGTCGTAAACGGCGAAGTGGACAGTTCCCTCAGTCCCCGGGTGACGGCCGACGAATTGCTGACCCAGATGGTCGGGGCGCATGTCATGGTCCAGTTGAATCCTGCCGAACCCAATGTTCTGAGACAGGTCGAGCATATCCGTCGCCGGATTGCCGGCCTACGGGTGAACCTACCGGTCGACGCGCGCTTCAACTGACACCGGCAGTGAAAGTCACCGGGCGAAGGGCCTGACCTTGACCCCGTGCGCAGCCAATGCCTCGCTGACCGCTGCCGCGTGGTCACCTTGGATACGCACCGAAACCGCGGTGCTGGGAACCAGGGTGCCATCCACGGCCTGAAGGGTACCGTGTTCGGCCAGTCTCAGGGCGGTGGCGATCATCTGCGCAGGATCGGATATATGGGCCCGCGGATCCCCGTCGGGAACAAGCGACCCATCAGGCAGGTAGGCCCGGTGGGCGAAGATCTCCCCGGCCGTGGCCAACCCGCGTTGTGCGGCCAATTCAAGGAGCAGGGAACCTGGGCGGTGGAGCACTACCAGGCCGGCATCGAATGCCGCCACCGCATCCACCACGGCCCGGGCAATCAGCGCGTCCTGATCCACGGCACGGTACAGGGCCCCGTGCGGTTTGAAATAGCCAATGGTCGCGCCGGCACCACGGGCCACGGCGTTCACCGCGCCCAATTGGTACAACAGATCCGCGCGGAGGTGTTCGGGGGGAACTGCCAGTGCGCGGCGTCCGAAACCCCTCAAGTCGTGGTATCCGGCATGTGCACCGATGCGGACCCCGGCCGTTACGGCCGCGCGACAGGCCCTGGCGATGGTCTTGGGATCGCCAGCGTGAAAACCGCAAGCGACATTGGCGCTGCTGGCGAATTTGAGCACGGTGTCGTCATCACCCATGGACCACTGGCCGAAGGATTCGGCAATGTCTGCATTCAAATCCAGTTCCATGGCCATGGCGTCCCCTGGACTAGGAAACGGTGTCGTGCTTGAGCAGGGCGGTGGTGCGGTACGGAATCACGTCTCGCAGGATCATCGAGGTAGAAGTCCTGGTGATCCCCGGGCACAGGCGGATAACCTCGCTGACCCGGTACAAGTCATCGGGATCCTTGGCAGCAACCCGGATCAGGAGGTCGGTATCGCCGGCCGGTGCCACACATTCCAGAACCTCCGGGATCTGGCGCAGAGCCTCAATGGATTCATCCAATCTGGCCTGGTCCAATTCCGCGCTGACGTAGGCCGATACTCCTCGGCCCAGGGATGCCGGGCGGATCCTGGCGGTGTTGGGGCGTAGTGCTCCCGAATGTGCCAGTCGTTCCAGCCGCGTCTGGACGGTGCCACGGGCCAGTCCCAGCTGCTGGGCCAGCATCATGATCGGCACCCGGGGGTCGGTGTCCAGGGCCAACAGGATACGACGGTCGGTTTCGTCGAGCTGGTACGTCTCGGGAGTCATCGGTGTCTCTCCTGCGCGGTGGCGTCAAAATGGTTAAACAAGCGGGATGCCTTCGTGAAATACTAGTCAAAATGACCAGCCACCCCCAAGCTTATTGCACGGTATGACCGGTTATGTTTCGCCAGGGCGGGAATCATCGGCCGTTGCCCACGGTCGGACGCAGGCCCGGACTTGTCCACAGAAGTGGAACAAACGACACCAAAGGTCTTCAAGCGTGGGTAACCTGTTGGGTATGAGATTCCTGCGACTAGAAGACGTGGCCGAAGAGCTGAACGTAAAGCTGCCCCAGGTGCGTGCCCTGGTCAAAAGCGGTGAGCTTCCGGCTATCCAGATCGGCGGTCGGGGAATGTGGCGAGTGGAGCGGGTGGAACTGGAGAACTACATCCAACGCCGCTATGCCGAAGCCCGCGAGGAGATTGCCCGCGAACCCAAGTAGGTCCGCGGGCGGCAGGATGCGCGGGGAAGGGCTAATCCCGTTGGTGGTCCAGGAAGTACTCCAACGTGTCGTGGACGAACTGTGCCTGACCTTCGTAGGTGGCAGCGAAACGCTCATCCGACACGTACATTTGGGCCAGCGAACGCACATAGCCATGCAGTACGGCGGGGTCCGCATGATGCCCCGGGGTCCCTGGGATCGACTCGAGCCATGTGACATGGTCCTTGGCAAGTTCCTGGGCCTGGGTGGAGCTCGGAGCTAGTCCTTGCTTGCCGGCGGTGGCCCATCGGGTGATCAAGGAGCGGGATTCCTCCATGAAGTCGATACGCCTGGTTTCCGGAAGCGACTTCCACCAGTTATTGGATCGGGTGAACTGGTCCTTGCCCCAGCGTTGTGTAACCTCTTGCTCATATTGCTCGTTAAAACCCTCGAACGAGTCATGCAGGCCCATGGTGTCTCCTTTGTCCAGTATGGTGATCGTGTTCCGCAACGTGAGGATCTTTCGATCCAGCAGGCTCCGCTGCCGTTCCAGGGTAATGATGTGTTTCTGCAAGGCGGCCTTTTCATCCTGTTCCTGGTCGAGGATGGCGGTGATGGTCTTCAGCTCCATTCCTGTCGCGCGCAGCAGCAGGATGCGTTGCAGCCGAACCAGGCTGGACGAATCATAGAGCCGCTGCCCGGTGCTGGTGGTCGATACCGGCGGCAGCAGACCGATCTGATCGTAGTAGCGCAAGGTTCGACTGCTGATCCCGGCGGCGTGGGCGACCTGCTGAGTCGAGTGCAGCCGGGAGTGTTCATGTGTGCCGAAGTCCATGGGGATAACGCTAGAGGTTGGCGTCGCGTCAACGTCAAGGTGATATGGGTCAAATCTGCTGTGTGCTAGGTCACCCGTTGTTCAATGTGCTCGCAAACTGATCAAGTATCGCAAGTGATTTGAAACCTGCTTGATCAGATTGACTAGTCGAGTGACGACCTGTTGCGCAGGATGAAGAACTTGGCTTTACTGGAAACAGATCACGTTGCTCGCGGCTACCGTTGCGAAGCGCCGTAGGACCCGCCCTCCATGAGCCAAAGTCACTGATGGATCCGGCGTAGCAGGAGCCCACAAGGCAAGCGCAGGTCAGAACCGCTGCAGGCGGTTCGAAGCTCATTCCTTTGACGAGGAAGATGTTTCGAACCGCCTGCATCTTTTTTGCCGGGAACCTTTTGCCACAGTGCCCGCGGTGTGTTGGGGCCGGGCGACGGCTTTGGCAGGATGGAGGGGTGAATCCCCGAAAAATGTTGCACGCGCCGGGTAGGCGCTCGATACTTGGCGTGTGGTGGATCCAGTGGACTTTGGGCCTGAGTGCCGTTGCGCTGGTGTTGCTTCCCTGGGTGGTCGGTGGTGGCCTGCTTGACCTGACCCAGGTAGGGGAGCCGTCAACGGTTCCCAGCCTTCTCCCTCATGCGTCCTTGCACCCCGATCTGTTCTGGACCTTATTGGCGCTGTGCGCTTTGGTGGCAGGATTCCTTGCCCGGGGTCCCGGGCGGCGCGCACTTCAGTTCAGCGTGGTGGCAGGACTTGGAGTGCTGGCCGGCTGGTTGGCGGCGGGCTACCAATCCTGGGCGGTGCTGGCGCCGTTCTCCGGGCTCGCGGACTGGACGCGAGTGCATATGGGATCGCTGTTGGTGGGCGTCGTGGTGATGCTCGTATTGTATTGGCTCATCGCGCGGGCGAACCTGCAATGGGTGGCACTGGGTGTGGCACTGGTAGGTTTCAGCCCCGGGCTGTGGTTCGCCGCCTGGTTCGATGACCCGCTCATCGAATCCCGGGCAGGGTACATCGGCCCGGTGGTTCTGGGACTGCTCCTGGGGTTGCTCGGTTTTACCCGGGTTCGATCCCTGCTCATCTGGTGCCTGGCCCTGGTGCTGCAATGGCTAACCCCCGCCGTGTTGCTTCCCGTGCAGCAACGACTGACAAATCCCGAAGGGGAGCCGGGCGATGCCCGCTTGGGGGATCTGCTCACGGGCCACGCCCTGCACTTGCAGTGGCTGTCCTTCAGCGTGGCGACCTTGGCGATGGCCATGCTGGTCAGCGTGGGGCTACTGGTGGTTCGCCGGATTCGAGGGCGTTGACGATGGCGTGTATGGTGCGTTCCACGACGTTGCGGTCCAATTCAACCCCTTGGAAATGGGCATGCATCGGCCACCCTTCGATCAGCGCATCCAGGGCGCTGCATGTCGGTTGGCTGAAGTGCAGGCGCAGGCTGGCATGGCTGGATTCCAGCCAATGCCGGCATAGCTCGCGTACCGTGGGGTTGAAATTGCCGAATGAGTACATCTCGAACAGCAGGGTCATCCGTTGGCTATCGAGGTACCCCGGTCCGCACAGCATCCCCACGACCGCCTGGCAAGCCTCGTGCCCGGTGGTTGCGGCCTGCAGGCGTTGACAGTAGTCCGCTGACATCTGGGCCACCAGGTGGGCGAATGATTCCTCGAAGAGCTGTGACAGATCGGAGAAGTGGTAGGTGACCGACCCGGGGGAGATCCCGGCATCCCGTGCTATCAGCCGATGCGTGGTTTTGTGCAAGCCGGTCGTGGCGATGACCCTGAGCGTGGAATCCAGGATCACGCGCCGCCGTAGGGGAAGAGGGGGTTCGCACTCCGGTGCCATGGGCTCGCCTCTGTTTCCCTGGGTCGAAGCAGCTGACTGCTTGTATCGGTGATCCGGTTCCTGTTCGTTTCTACCGCACTAGGTGTACATTTGTACAGTGATGATCTTTTGTGTTCTCTTCGCCTGCGCGGAGCCTGGATGAGCCCGGCCATGAAACGCCGGCGACGGGCCCTGTCCCTGTTGTTTTTCCTGCCCGGACTGGGGCTATCCTCCTGGGTGACCCGCACCCCGGATGTCCGTGATCTGATTGGGGCCTCTCCCGCGCAGATGGGGATGGTGCTTTTTGGGCTGTCCATCGGCTCGATGCTGGGCATCCTTTCCTCCGGACGCCTGGTCTCCCGTTTTGGTGCCCGGCCGGTTATTGCCGCAGGCGTGGCCCTGCTGATCACGGGGTTGCCCATGATCGGGTTGGGAGCCCTGACCGGACAGGGGGCTGTGGTTGCCGCCGGTTTGTTCTGCTTTGGCGCGGGTATGGGTAGCGCCGAAGTGGCCATGAACGTCGAAGGCGCGGATATCGAGCGGATCATCCGCAAGCCGTTTCTTTCTGGCCTGCACGGTTTCTTCAGCTTGGGAACCGTTGTCGGCGCCTCGGCAGGAATCGCCTTCACGGCGCTTGGCGTTGCGGTGCCGTGGCACCTGGGTGTTGTGTGCCTGGTCGCGGTGCTGGGTTTCGGGGTCGTCATCCGGGATCTTCCGCCGGCCACTGGCAGGGCTGAAAGGCCCACCGAGGGATCGCCGTCCGGTCGCACGGCATCGCTGTGGAGCGAGCCCCGGCTGTTGCTGATCGGGGTGCTGGTACTGGCCATGGCGCTCTCCGAGGGGGCGGCTACCGACTGGCTGCCCCTGGTGATGGTGGACGGGCATGGGTTTGATGCCGCCTCCGGGTCGCTGATCTTTACCGGATTCGCGATGGCCATGACCGTAGGGCGCTTCGCCGGAGGCTGGTTCATTGCCCGATTCGGGCGCTCCAGGGTCTTCCGCGGCTGCGCGTTGATTGGTGCCCTGGGGATGGGTACGGTCATTTTTGCCCAGAATCCGGTGCTGGCCGGCTTCGCCGCCGTGCTGTGGGGGCTGGGCACCTCGCTGGCGTTTCCGTTGGCCATTTCGGCAGCCGGTGATTCCGGACCCAACGCCGCAGCCCGCGTGTCGGTGGTTGCCACCATGGGGTATGTGGCGTTTCTGGTCGGGCCGCCGTTACTGGGGTTCGTGGCGGAGGACCATGGCCTGCGCGGGGCGCTGATAGTGCCGCTGGCCCTGGTGCTTGTGGCGGTGTTCCTCTCCTCCAGCGTCGGGGAGAAGCCTCGCGAACGACTGCGGGTGGAGTCCGACCTGGTTGAAGGGCCGGATCCGGAACGAACCGTATGACCAACCCTTGGGGTTTGCCGGCGATGGCAATCGGCCGTTGAATCTGGTGTGCTTGAGACCATGCGCATTGAAACGGAACCGGACCAGCTGTCCTCCATCGACTTCTACCGCCTGCTGACCAACCTGGTGATTCCGCGGCCGATTGCCTGGGTCTCCACGGTGGATGAGCAGGGACGAACCAACCTGGCCCCGCATTCGTTCTTCACCGTTGCCAGCGCCAACCCGCCGATCGTGCAATTCACCTCGGTGGGCCGCAAGGACACATTGCGCAATATCGAGCAAACCGGGCAGTTCACGGTGTGCCTGGCCACCAGACATCATCTCGAAGCCGTCAATGCCACGGCCACGGAGTTCGAGGCAGGGCGCAGCGAGTTCACCGAGGTGGGTATACAGCCCGAGCCGAGCAAACTTGTGGCACCGCCGCGGGTTGCCGATTCGCCGGCGGCCCTGGAGTGCGAACTGGAACGGATCATCGAAGTCGGAGATTCGTTCCTGGTGCTCGGGAAGGTGGTCCAGGCGGCGGTCAGCGACAACGTCTACAACGACCAGCGCAGGCCAGACGCGCAATTGCTTAATCCGCTGGCGCGTCTGGGCGGCAGTCAGTGGAGTGCCCTCGGGGACATCGTCACCATTCGGAGGATTCCTCTGGATGCGTGGGACGGCGTGGAGGGAACCGAAAGGGACTAGCCCGATCTAGCGGACCGAGAGATCCTTGACGATCCGGAAGCTACTGCGATAGTAGTCGATCAGCTCCTCTTCCTGCATGGCCTTGAGTTCCTTGCCCAACGCGCTCTTGTCGGTCCCCAGGTGGGCCGCGATTTGCTCGCGGGTCAGCGTGATCAGCAGTTTGTCCGAGCCCTGCGCGGCCTGCTGGTTGAGGAAGAACTGCGAGAGCCGTTCTCGCAGGGACTCGAGCTCCAGCAGCTGGCGATACTCGGTGACCCGGCGGATCGTTTCCGCGCTGAGTTCCAGGAGTCGTGCCGAAAGCCGGGTGCGCAATTCGCATATGTGGCCATCGAGGTTCTGCAAGGCGGACAGGTCCAGCAGGGCAAGGCTACCCGGGGTGGCTGCCGTGACAGTGAAGCCGGCCGTGGGATTCTCGCCCCAGCCCAGCTCCTCCCCGAAATGGTCGCCGGCGTTGGCGAACGCCACAGGCGACACCTGCCCGGAAGCATCGTCGCTGAGTAGCACGGTGCCCCGGAGGACGATACCCAGGGAAGTTGTATCAGCGCCCTGGGAGACCAGGACTTCACCGCGTTTGAAGTTTCGTGCGGTGGCATACGTACAGGCCAGCAAGTGTTCGGTCTCTTCCTCGGTGAAACCCGAGAAAATCCTGGCAGGCACCTCAAGCTGAACCGATGGACGATGTAGTTGTAGGCCTAAAGCGCCCATGAATAGAACTCCCCTGTTGTGCTGCGCGGTACGGCAGCATAATTACCCCGTTGTGCCAGCGGAAAATCAACCACTGTCGATTTTAACGCTAGCATCGGCGGGTAACCGGCAGCTGTCCAAACGGGTTACACGACCCCGTGTTACGTGAACATTGGTGAACCGTTGGGTATTCGCGAGGGTGAACCTGAGGTTATGCGTTTTAGACTCAAGATCATGATGCGGTTGGGCCCGGAACTGCGACCCGATTGGGGGTTTCTGGGCGGGAAACCCTGTGTGGACTGTGCGAACCAGTCCAGAAACCATGTCTTGTCCAGGTCATCTCCCCGACCGATATCCGGATGCCGGACGCCGTCGTGCTGGGAGGGTATGGAAGACAGTGGCACCAGGCCCCAGATCCGCTGGGAACCGAGCCATACATACTGCGTGACGAGGCGAAAGGGCGCTGGCCAGGTTTCCCCATCGGTTCCGCCGAACGGCCGGTTCCACCTGGCCGCATTCTTTTCCGGGGCCGGGTCGGCCACGATGTTCAGGAAAACAGGGATGTGGCGTTCTTGGGCGTGGTGCCGATCCCCGGTGCGGTCACCGGTCCGCGGAACCGCAGTGCTTGCAGGATGGCATCAAGGGTTTGCGGTCCGTCCTGGTTCAGGCAGGCGCCTGCGACGAAGCGGTCCGGCCGCAGGAAGATCATCGGGGTTGGACGGTCGTCGAACCATTTCTTGAACCGGCCGGTGTGATCACCCAGCACCAATACATCCTCATCTGCATCCCTATCCGCCCAGTCCCTCTGGGTTTGCGGAACCACGGCCACGAGTTTGGCGCCAAGTGCCTCCAACTTCTCCAGCGATGCGGCGGGCAACACGTCCTTGGGGTTGTTGCCCCAGACGATCACGGTCCACCAGTTGCCCACGGCGTCATCGAACTTCCTGACTCCCTCAGCGGTGGTGACATCCGGTTGCGGGAACTGCACGCCGACCGGCGATACCCGGGTATTGGCCGTTGCCACGGGAACGAGCTTCCGGGTCAATGTGGCTGCGGCCTTGCCTGAGGACTGGGTACTCGGATCGGCCAGTACGCCCTCGGTGTACCGCGGCATGGGCTTGAAACGCATATCGGAGAAATAGCTCTTGACCGAAGGAAAGAGGTTCAGCGCGCTGGAGATGGCGTCTCGCGCCACGACCCCGACGGGGTTGGTGACCTTGATGACCTTGCCCATGGTCAAGGACAGATCGACCATTGCCTTGGAGTGGTCCTTGCGCTCGGAGGTATAGGTATCGAGCACCGAGTCGTCGGACTGGCCTGCGATGATCGATGCCAGCTTCCAGCCCAGATTGGTGGCATCACGCATTCCGGAGTTCCAGCCCTGCCCCATCCATACCGGCATGAGGTGGGCGGCATCCCCAGCGATGATCTGACGGCCCTTGCGGAAGGAGCTGGCCACGCGGGCGTGGTGCGTGAAGACGCGGCGACGGATGAAGTCCAGGTTCCGCGGGTTGGGTACGTGCTCACGCAACATCCGGTCAACGAAGGCTGGATCGGTGGCCATCTCCTCGCTTTCGTGGTCGTGCAACATGAACTCCCACCGGCGCACGGCGTGTGGCAAGCCGATGGACACGTACGGGCGCTTCGGGTCGGCGCCCAGGAAGACATTCGGGATTCCCAGCGGGTCGTTGTTTACGTCCACCACCAGCCATCGGGTCGAGGGGGACTCGCCGTCGAAGCTCACTCCCAGGCGTTTGCGGGTAGGTGATTTACCGCCCTCGCAACCCACCAGGTACTGGGCCTGGAACTTCTTCTCGATGGGCTGACCATCCTCATCGGTGAGCGATACCGTGGCAGTGACCTTCGAGTCGTCCTCGTCCACCACCGTGACTTCATGCCCAAAATGCACCTTGACGTGTTCGAAACGTTCAAGTCCCTCGTAGAGCACCTTATCTACATCCGGCTGGATGAATCCGTGCTTGCGTTCCCACCCGAATTCGTCGGTCTGCGGGTTGTTCACCAGGATGGTCTTGCCGCGGCCGTTGACCAGTCGCATGATGTGCTGGGGAGTGGTGTGTGGGCGCACCTGGTCTACCAGCCCGACGGTCTGGATGGTCCGCAGGGATTCGTCATCCAGCCCCACGCCACGGGGGTAATCGATCAAGGTATCGCGGGACTCAAGTACGGTGACCGATCGCCCGTACATGCCCAGGATATTGGCCAGCATCAGGCCAGTGGGCCCTGCGCCGACGATGACGATTTCGCTGGTAATGGTGTTCTCGGCCATGGAATCCTCATTCTGTGTATATATCGCTCATCAATGACCGATATTTGCACTGCTTTGGGTTCAATGACATCACCGCATGTGATCCAGGTCAACTGCCCGTTTCGCACAGTGGAACGATTTGACTAGATAAGGGCAATACGGTGCGTGGGCAGTACCAGGGCCGAGCGCGGTGCCGACCTGCCGGGTTACCGTGACAACTCGTCGAGCAGTGCCAGTGCGGTGCGGCGCAATGGTTCCAGCGCTGCCTGAGCTGTTTCCTTGCGCACGGTAATCACGGTGAGACAGGATGCCGGGGCCAGGCCGTGGGCGGGCAACGGCACGGCCAAGCCGAACATGTTTGGCTCCACCTCCCCGAAGGTCTGGGCAAAACCCCGAGCCCGGGCCTGCATTACCTGTTCGGTATCGGTGTCCGAAGGCGGTTCGGCGGCACGAAGTGCGATTCCCGCGGCACCTGCAGTCACCGGATGGTGGGCACCTTCGGCAAATGAAACATGGTAGTTTCCGGTGGCCGGGGAGACAACGGCCAGGGCCACTGCGGAGTTGCCCTCGCGCACCAGTAGCGCAACCGTGGCCCCCAACTCCCCGGCAGCCTGCCGCAGGTGAGGCATGGCGCTGTTGCGAAGGTGCTGATGGCCGGCTGCTGCCAGCGACAACAAACCTGCGGCACCGCGGTAACGGCCGTCGACGCCGCGGTGCAACAGCTGCGACTCACAGAGCGTGTTCAGGACCCGGTAGGCCACAGTGCGGTGTACTCCGGCCAGTGCCGCGACTTCCGAACTGGATAGTCCGTCTGCGGATTCGGTGACATGGCGCAAGATCGCCAGTCCACGGGCCAGGGTCTGTGAGCCGGCGGTGCGGGAGCTTTTGGCGGCACTCTGTTCTTCCTTCACGCTACTGATCATGGCATATACGGTCCCGGTGTTGCGTACCATGGCACGGAGGCTGGTCAATGACGACAAGGTGACGAAGAATGGCCACCGGGTGTAGCGCGCTAGGTGCTGCCCCGAGGAGAGGATATGACCCTGGCTGAGAGTACCCGTGCATGGCTCCCTGTCGCGTTGGGCCTGATGCTGGTGGGATGGGGCGCCAACCAGTTCGCGTCCATGCTTGCGTTCTACCAGCAGACCCATGGCTTTTCGCAGGTCGCCGTTACCTCCATGCTGGGAATCTACGTCGCGGGTCTGGTCCCGGCGCTGCTGTTCGGTGGCAGGATTTCGGACCGGTTCGGGCGCAAGGGGACAAGTATTGCAGCACTACTGGTAGCGGTGCTGGCCAGCGCCGCGATGATTTTTGGAGTGGCCTCTCCGGTGGTGATCTACGTGGGCCGCCTGCTTGCAGGGGTTGCCACCGGGGCGGCGATGGCGGCCAGCACCAGTTGGGTCAAGGAGTTGTCCCACGGGGCCTCCGCCGGGGCCGGGGCGCGCCGCGCCTCGCTGTTCACCACCGCAGGTTTCTGGCTGGGTCCGGTGGCCAGCGGGCTGATCGCGAATTTCGCCCCGTGGCCCGAGGTCCTACCCTATGCCGTACACATAGTCTTGTGCCTGCCATTGTTCGTGTTCGTGGCCAGGGTTCCCGAGGGCCTGCAGATACCGTTGGCCATAGGAAAACCTGCCGGGAAGCCGGAACCCTACGCGTATCCCGGCGCCGGGCAACGTTTCCGGCGCGTAGTGGTTCCGGGGGCGCCGTGGGTCTTCGGTGCGGGGACAGTGGGCTTCGCGGTGGTTCCCGGGCTCTTCACCGATCTGGGAGACATGGCCTTGGTCTACTCCACCGTGGCGGTGGCACTCACGCTGGGAAGTGGCGTGGCAATCCAACCGTGGGGACGCCGACTGGACGATGCGCAGTCGGCACATGCCACCCTGGTCGCATTGGCCATGAGTGTGCTGGGTCTGTTGGTGGCCCTGGGTTCCGGCCGGTGGCAGTGGCCCTGGCTGGGGTTGCTGGCGTGTTGCCTACTGGGAGCCGGTTACGGGCTGATGCTGGTGGCAGGGTTGCTCGAAACCCAACGGTTGAGTTCCCCGGAACGGCTGGGAGCGGCGACCGGGAAATTCTACACTCTGGCCTACGCCGGATACCTGGCCCCCACGGTGCTGGCGTTTGTGGCATTGTGGGTGCCAATGACGCACCTGTTGTTCGCCGTATTTGCCTTGGCAGTGTGCTGTTGGGTTCTGATCGCCCTGAATTCGCGACATGGTGTTCGTCCGGCGGGAGCGCAACGGGAACCGGCGCATTCTGTTCCCGCCGACTAGTGGATAGCGCTCTGTCCCTGGAGCCTAGCGGAGAAGTTGGAAGCTGTTCCGGTGGTAGTCGATGAGTCCTTCTGCCTTCATGCGCGATAACTCCCTGGAAAGCGCGGCGCGATCGGCGTTCAGGTGTTCGGCCAGCTCATTGCGATTGAGACGAAGGGTGAAAATGGTGGACTGGTTGGCTGCAGCGTGCTGGGTGAAGAACTCCAGTAACCGGGCACGCAAGGACTTGTGCGCCAGAACCTGTAGATGCTCCTGGAGCTTGCGGTTCTTTGCTCCCATGATCCGCAAGAGGTTCTCCACGACCCTCGAACGCAATTCACACAGCGGCCCCTGCGGATCAAGGATTTTCTGCATATCGATCATCAGGGCAACGCCTTGTTCGGTGGCCGTGGCAGTGTGCTGGCATCGTCGTGCCGGATCCCACAGGATTTCCTCGCCGAAGACATCGGAAGCCGTGATGACCTCGATCAGGTGACGATTGCCTTCGGCATCACCACGGCGAACCAGAGCGGTTCCCTGTAGTAGCAGGACAACCGCATGGCTGATGTCCCCTTCCCGGGCAAGGATCTCGCCGGGAGAAAAAGCGCGCCGGCGAACACCCAGACACCGCATGACCCGGGTGATTTCCGACGGGCTGAATCCCGAGAAGATCTCCGGCAGGTTATCCGTCGACGACCCAATATCGCTGTCCCACAAGGGAACCAGACTCATGACAGATCCTTTCCCCGCAACCCCCGGTCAGCAAACACGGCAACGTGTCAAAGTTAGTTAAGCCTAACATCGGCATCTTCCGTCACGGGCTCGGTCGTTTGAAGGGGTGTTGCCGTGGCAACGGACAAGCGTCCTGATCCGCGGAATAATCACTGTCACCACATAACCATCATGAAACGGGAGAGACATGGTCACCAAAGGTTCGGTTGCATCGGATTCGACCCTCATTGCACGATCCGTGCAGGACTACATCGAGCGCAACCCGCTCAAACCGGGCAAGTACGCCGCCAAGCGGATCTACGCCGGTCCGCAGGCGCAGATCACGGAAATCGCCTTTGACGCGGGGGTGGAGTTGCCGGACCATAAAGCACGCACTCCGATCCTGGTGCAGGTCATCGACGGGGCAGTGGACTTCACCATTGGAAGTGAAATCCACTATCTGGAGGCTGGCGGGTTGATCCACCTGGAAGCCAACCTCACCCACGCGGTCTATGCGAAACATCCGGCCCGGATTACGGTCACCTTCCTGAGCAATTGAGATCCACATGACCCCGCGAAAGGACAAGCATGCCATGATCGATCGGGAGAATGAGCAGCTTCCGCTGGCCGGACGCAAAACCGAGGACGTACCCGGGCACTGGTTGTTGGCGCGGTTGGGTAAACGGGTATTGCGTCCCGGAGGGCTGGACTTGACCCGCGAATTGCTACTGCACGCGCGGCTGAAAGGGCAGGACGTGGTGGAACTGGCCCCAGGACTGGGTCGGACCGCTGCGATGATCATTGCCGCGCGACCGTCTTCGTATGTCGGTGTGGACGAGGACAAGGACGCCGCCGCCATCGTGGACAAGGTCGTGAGTGGCCACGGATACTGCCGCACCGCCAACGCGTCCGAAACAGGACTACCCGAGGCGTGTGCCGATGTGGTTATCGGTGAGGCGATGCTCACCATGCAGGGAACGAAAACCAAGCAGGCAATTATCGCCGAGGTGGTCCGCCTGCTGCGACCTGGCGGACGTTACGCCATCCATGAGCTGGGATTGCAGCCCGATGACCTGGATGAGCAGATCGACACGGAGATCCGTCAGGCGCTGGCCCGCACCATCAAGGTCAACGCCCGTCCGCTGACCGCGGCCTCATGGTGCGAACTGCTCGAAACCCACGGGTTGGTGGTCGAATGGACTGGCACCGCCGACATGGCCCTGCTCAAGCCGCGTCGCAATATCGCGGATGAGGGATTGCTGGGTACCGCACGAATCGTGCGCAACCTGTTACGCGATGCGCAGGCGCGCAAACGCGTGCTGGCCATGCGCAAGGTATTCACCACGCACCGCAAGTCATTGACCGGTATCGCACTGGTGGCCTACAAGCCGGCAGCCCGTCACTGATGTAGTCCCGGACCAACCCGGCCAGGATGACGTCACGCGGCCGTATTCCGCGACGGACTCCTTGTCATGTGAAGCATTTTTCCGCAATCTTTCCTGCCCTTTTTGGGAGCGAAGCCACGGGGCATCCATGCTGGAAGCCAGTCCCTTGCCTGTGGTGCCCGACTTCGGACAGCCAAGGGAACGCACCCGTGTCACCAGTGGACGTGGAGCCCTAAGCCACAATCATCCAGAGCAGCTAAGAGACCTGCCTCGCTGACGCTGCAGCTTCCTTGGGAGACACCTTCCGAAAGGTGCTAATGGCAGGACCGATGGAAAAGGAAATGGAACCATGACGACCGATCGTATCCAGACCTCCCATGCCGGCTCATCGCCGCGTACCGATGAGCTGATTGCCGCCAATGCGGCACGTACATTCGCCGGGGACGGGTTGACGCTCCAGCGCACAGCGCAGTTCGAGTAACTGCTGCGTGAAGCGGTGACCGACCTGGTGGCACGACAAAAGAAGCTGGGAATCACCATTCCAGGCGACGGCGAATACGGCAAGGCCATGTCCAAACCGGTGGATTATGGGGCTTGGTGGACCTACAGTTTCCAACGCACTGCCGGATTGGAACTGGCCGAATTCAACCCAATTACCTCCGCCTTGGTGCGCAGCACCCCGGGGAACATCAGGCTGACCTCCTTCGCTGACCGGCGGGACTGGGTCAAGTTCTCCCGGCCTACCAGGACCCGACCAGCGGTATCCATGTTGGCACCAACGCCACCGGTTTCCCCACCGCCACCGGCCCGATCTCCTACACCGGACAGAAGGCGCTGGCCACCGACATCGCGAACCTGAAAAGCGGGCTTTCGGTAGCCGGCCTCGCCACGGGGTTCATTACCGCCCCGTCCCCGGGCTCGGCCAGCCGGATAGGCAACGAGCACTACCAGAGCGAAGAGGAATTCATCTACGCCTGGGCCGACGTACTGCGCGAGGAATACCAGGCGATCGTCGACGCCGGGCTGATCGTGCAGATCGATGACCCGTCGATCGCCGAGAACTGGGACCAGATCAATCCACATCGAGGCGCTGAACTATGCGTTGCGCGGGCTGCCGGAAGAGCAGGTGCGCTTCCATGTCTGCTGGGGTTCCTGGCATGGGCCGCACACCACCGATATCGAATTCCGTCACATCGTGGACCTGGTGCTGGGCATCAACGCCGGATCGTACTCCTTCGAGGCCGGCAATGTGCGCCACGAACACGAGTGGAACATCTGGCAGGACACCGTTCTGCCAGAGGGAAAGGTGCTGGTGCCCGGGGTGGTGTCGTACGCGACCAACGTGGTGGAACACCCGGAGCTGGTTGCCCAGCGGATTGAGCGCTTCGCCAAGCCCGTAGGTCGTGAAAGCGTCATCGCCTCCACTGACTGCGCTCTGGGCGGTCGCATCCACCCGCAAATCGCGGCGGCGAAGCTCCAGGCGTTGGGAGACGGCGCCAAGCTGGCCACGAACCGCCTGTTTGAGCGTTCGGCTTCGCACATCTGATCCTGAATCCGGTACGAAACGGGGCCCGCTGCATCCTGACGCCGTGGGCCCCGTTTCGTGCGTTTGCGCCGTATCTTACCTAACACTGGATGCTCGATGCGGATCCGCGCCCGCGCGAGCGCCGGATCGGGCATTCACCGCCTGTCAGAGCGGGTTTTCGTGGCCCCGGAAATGGACTAGTATTCTTCCTTGGCGGGCCATGCATCAGGTGGTGGCTCCCCGCGATTGGCGGGCGGATGGGACCGGCAAGGGCTGACCGCCTTGCATGGTCACAGGCCAGTAGTGTGGCCCGACCTTGAGAGAAAGCAGCCCCATGTCCCGTACTGCCCGTGTGCTCAGCCTGGCCGCGACCCTTTCGCTGGGATTGGGCACCGCGCTCCCGGCCACAGCCGTCGAGGTTCCCGCCCGTCCCCAGGCAGTCATCCTCCCCGCCGCGGCCACGACCACTTGGCAGACCACCGCCAACCTCAACCTGCGCCAGTCGGCTTCGGCCAGCTCGAAGTCGCTGCTGGTGATTCCGAAACACACGAAGTTGAAGGTCAACCGCACCGGCAACGGATGGTCCCAGGTGACCTACGCGAAGAAAACCGGCTGGGTTTCGACCAGGTATCTGGGCCCCGCCGGCCAGAAGGCCAAAACCTACCGGTATCTTTCCTCCTACCAGGTGCTGCGCCAGAATGCTTCGAGCAGTTCGAAATCACTGGCCGGGCTGCAACGCAAGACCAAGATCGAGAGGTTGGGGGCGACCGGTTCCTGGACCAAGGTGAAGGCCGGCGGCAAGACCGGTTTCGTGCCCACCAGCCAGTTGGCCACCGGGCAACCGGCAGCGGTCTACCGCTATTCCCAGTCCAAGCAGGCTATCTACAAGACCGCCTCCACCAAGGGCATCCCGGCCAAGACGTTGGCCTCGGGCACGAAGGTCGAATGGTTGCGCACGTCAGGCAGTTGGAGCTACGTCCTGGCCTCCGGCAGCTACGGGTGGATCCAGTCCTCCAAACTGGGAACCAAGGCGCCGGTGGTGGACAAGGTCATCGGTTCGCGCTGGGTTCTGGATAAGACCACGGTGCGGGCCACGGCGGCTTCGACCGGCAAATCCATGGGGTCGATTCCGGCGGGGGAGAAGCTCAGTCTCTACTCGGTGAGTGGTTCCTGGTCGAAGGCCAAGACTTCCCGGGGAACCGGTTGGGTGCCCACCTCGGCGTTGGTCACCAGCGCCTACACGACTACTTCGAAAACCCACTGGACAACCAGTGACGTAAACCAACGGGTGACCAATGCCTCCTCCGGTGCGTCGCAGGGCACCGTGCCCAAGGGGCAGAAGGTCACTGCGCTCGGCGCGGCTGGCGGATGGACCCGTGTCAAGACCTCCCGGGGCACGGGGTGGATTGCGAGCAGCTATTTGTCCACCACCGCGCCGGTGGTGGACAAGGTCATCGGTTCGCGCTGGGTTCTGGATAAGACCACGGTGCGGGCCACGGCGGCTTCGACCGGCAAATCCATGGGGTCGATTCCGGCGGGGGAGAAGCTCAGTCTCTACTCGGTGAGTGGTTCCTGGTCGAAGGCCAAGACTTCCCGGGGAACCGGTTGGGTGCCCACCTCGGCGTTGGTCACCAGCGCCTACACGCCGCTGTCCTCGGTGTCTCGTTGGAGCACCAGCAACGTGAACCTGCGCGCGGGCAACTCCGTCGCGACGAAATCACTGGGTGTTGTCCCGAAAGCAGAAAAGGTGATCGCGCTGGGAACCTCCAATGGATTCACCCGGGTCAAAACCAGCAAGGGCACCGGGTGGGTGTCCACCAGCTATCTGGGTACCTCCCGGCCGCAGGCCACCCAACCCGAATCGACGAGGCCCAATGACACCACCCACCGGTGGACCACCGCCAACGTGAACCTGCGCGCAGGGGCGGGCACCTCATACGTTTCCAAGGGCGTCGTGCCAGTTGGTGAGAAGGTCAGCTACCTCAAGTCCGCCAACGGGTGGGCCAACGTAACCACCTCACGCGGTGGTGGCTGGATCAGTGAAAGCTACCTGGGTACCCGGGAACCCGCCTCGCTGCAACCGGATGCGCAAAAGGTGATCAATGCGGTCAGTGGCCGCTTCGACGACACCATCACGAATATGCACACCATCCGCAGCGGCTCCACCGGCCACAGCAGTGGCAAGGCGGTTGACCTGATGATCAAGAACTACAAGTCGGCGGCCGGCGTTGCCAAGGGAGACCGTCTGGCCCAATTCCTCCTGGCCAACCGGACCCAGTTGGGGATCTACTATCTGATCTGGCAGGACAAGATCTGGTTACCCCACACCGGGTGGACCGAGTACTCGACCTCTGGAAAATACGGGGCACAATTCACCGGCAACTGGACCGACACCACCAGGCACATGGACCATATCCACGTGGAGGTCTATGGTTCTGCGGCAACCAACCGCGCCCTGGACCTAGGTGTGCTTAAATAGTCTCTGACCGCTGTGCTTCATGCTTGGGCGCTCGGTAACGCTTGTGGTGATCTTGTTCCCTGCCGCTCCCGGGACTTGTCCCGGGATGCCGACTTCGGCGGGGCAACTCAGCGACCGGGAGGGAGGATTCTCCCTCCGGCACCCCGGAGCTTGCCTTGTTTCGTCGGCACAGCCATGAAACCCTTGGATATGGGTGAGCGAACCACACGGAAGCGATACCGCCAGAAGCAGTATTTCGTCGGAATTTTTGCGGCGCTACTTACCGTGGCGCTCTCCGGTTGCGGTCCTGGGCAGGGGGAGCCGGCCAAGCAGGCTGTTCCACACCACAGCTTCGTCAGCCATCCGGATTTCGCTCCGCCCCCGATGGACATTACCCCGGGACCGGCTTGGAGACCGGACTACGAAGAATCGACCGATCTTCTCTTCCTGACTCCGATTTTCGAGACCGACACCCCCTCATCCGGGGCGATGATCTTTGACTCCCGCGGAGAGCTGGTCTGGATGGTACCGTCCGATCCAGCGGACCCCACCGATAACTATTTCGACCTTCGAGTCCAGCAATACCGGGGCGAAGACGTGTTGACAGTCTATCGGGGCACCAGATCCGGAGGACGGGGCAACGGTGAGATTCTCATCCTTGACCAATCCTATGAACCGGTTGCCAGCGTCACCACCGCCGGTTCCTTGGGACCGGACAAAGCCGATTTCCATGACTCGACCATCACCGCCGATGACACCATGTTGATCGCCTCGTACGCGCCTGTCCCTGCCGATCTCTCGGCCCTGGGTGGGCCCGAGGAGGGAATGATCAAGGACGCGGTGATTCAGGAAATCGACATTGCCACCGGTGAGGTGATCTTCGAATGGAGCGCAACGGAGCACATACCGTTGACGCAGACGCTGTTGGATTTTGACGTTGAACGGAACGCGCAGACGGATGACGAAGAGGAGCTGGGAACCGAAGGCAAGCCCTTTGACTACTTCCACATCAATTCGATGACCGAAGACCACGAAGGGACGATTCTCGTCTCGGCGCGGCATACCTCCGCGGTGTATCGGCTGGATCGCGTGACCGGGGAGGTGATCTGGACCCTGGGTGGATCCGCCAGTGACTTCGACCTCGACGAGGATGCTGTTTTCGCTTGGCAGCATGATGCCCAACGGGCGCCGGATGGGACCTTGACGCTGTTGGACAACCACGCCAGAGGAACCGATGACCAGGGGGCTTCGAGGGCGCTGCGGCTGGCGCTCGACGAGCAGGCCATGACGGCTTCGGTGGTCACCGAGTACCATCCACTTCGGGAACGCTCCTCGGGCAGCATGGCCAATGCGCAGGAGTTGGCCAATGGAAACATGCTGATCGGCTGGGGCTCCCAATCCCATTACTCGGAACATGAACCGGGCGGAGAAGTGATCTACGACGTCTGCCACGGCGAGTCCTGCTACCCGGATAATGTCCACGGCAGAGGCACCAGCTACAGGGCATACAAGGCGCACTGGCAAGGCCAGCCCAGCGGCCCACCTCGGGTAGTCGTCAACCAGACGGAAGACGAGCAGGTCGCCTACGTATCCTGGAACGGTGCCACCCACGTCGCGCAATGGCGTCTGATCGCTGGGGCCGATGAGGCAACTGCCATCCCGCAGGCCAGGGTCGAGGCGGAGACCTTTGAAACAGCCTTCACGGTGCCCGGCAATGCGCAGTATGTTGGCATTCAGGCACTGGACGCGGAAGGCCGGGTGCTAGCTACCGGCATCCCCGATTAGCCCTGCGGCGGTCGCTGGTTCACGGGCCCGGCCTGGCGACAGGCCGCAAAGCGAACCAACGGGTACTGTCAGCGTGGATAATCCGAAAGGGCTTGTTCAGTTCCACCCCGGGGTGGAACTGAACAAGCCCTTCGAAAAAGGTGAACCCTACGTGGCGGTAGCCAACTGCACGGCGACGTCCACGATCATGTCCTCCTGGCCTCCCACGTAACCTGCCTTGCCGACCTCTTCGAGGATCTTGTAGGCTGGAACACCGTAGCGTTCGGCGGCACGTTCTGCATGGATCAGGAACGAGGAGTACACCCCGGCGTAGCCCTGCATGATCGAGGCCCGGTCCATGATCGGCATACGGGTGATGAACGGCTTGACGATATCCTCGGCGGCACCCATCAGCCCCTGCACATCCACGCCGGTCTTGACATCCAGCCGGTCGAATGCGGCAGCGAGCACCTCGGTGGGGGAATTGCCCGCCCCGGCCCCCAGAGCCAGCAGGGTACCGTCGATCTGCTTGGCGCCGGCCCGCACGGCGTACACCGAATTGGCCACACCGAAGCTCATGTTCTGGTGGCCGTGGAAGCCCACCTGGGCGTCGTCACCCAGTTCGGACACCAGCGCCGAGACCCGGTCAGAGACATCCTCCAGGATCAAGGCGCCGGCCGAGTCGACCACATACACGCACTGGCAGCCGGCATCGGCCATGATGCGGGCCTGTTTGGCCAGGTCCTGGGGGCTGGTGCGGTGGCTGAGCATCAGGAATCCCACGGTTTCCATACCCAGCTTGCGGGCGTGCTGGAAATGCTGGATCGAGATATCCGCCTCGGTGCAATGGGTGGCGATGCGGGCCACCGATGCGCCGGCGTCATGGGCCTGGTCCAAATCGTGGATGGTTCCCAGCCCCGGGAGCATCAGCACGGCGATCTTGGCCTGCTTGGCCTCGTCTACCGCCGCGCGGATCAGGTCCAGTTCGGGGGTCAGGGAGAAACCGTAGTTGAAGGAAGAACCGCCCAGCCCGTCACCGTGGGTGACCTCGATGACCTCCACGCGGGAGTCATCCAGGGCACGGACCACGTCGCGCACGTGCCGCTCGGTGAACTTGTGGCTCATTGCATGTGAACCATCGCGCAGGGTGGTGTCGGTCAGGCGGATATCGAAGGTTGTATCCAGTGGTGCATTCATTGTCTTCAGAGTCCTTATCCGGGCGAGGTCTTTAGGCGCCCGCGGTGAGCTTGGCGTCGATCTTCTCGGAGAGCAGATCGGCGGTGCGGGTCGCTGCGGCGGTGATGATATCCAGGTTGCCGGCGTATTCGGGCAGGTAGTCGGCCGCTCCCTTGACCTGGACCCAGATGCCGACCCGGCCATTGCCGCCCCAGTCATCCCGGGCGGCGTCGAACTGTGGCTCGACGCGCAGCTCGTAGCCGGGCACGTAGTCGCGGATTTTTGCGCAGGCCTCGTTGATGGCGGCGCGGATCTTCTCCTGGGTAGGGCCGGGCTCGGCGGCTTCGGCAGGGATGGCGCAGTAGATGGTGTTGCGCATGATCATCGGCGGTTCCACCGGGTTGATGATAATGATCGCCTTGCCGCGCTTGGCCCCGCCAACGACTTCCAGGGCCTTGGCGGTGGTCTCGGTGAACTCGTCCACATTGGCGCGGGTACCCGGACCGGCGGACTTCGAGGCGATCGAGGCGACAATCTCGGCGTAGTCCACCGGGACCACGGAGGACACGGCGGCAACGATCGGGGTGGTCGCTTGCCCGGCGCAGGTGATCATGTTGACGTTCATGGTGTCGGTCAACTCATCCAGGTTAACCACCGGTGCCAGGTACGGGCCCACGGCGGCCGGGGTCAGGTCGATGGCGTGGATGCCGGCATCCTTGTAGCGGGGGGCGTTGGCGGCGTGGGCCTTGGCACTGGTGCACTCGAAGACGAAGTCCGGCTTGTCATCCTGGGCCAGGAGCCAGTCCACTCCCTCGGCCGAAACCGTCACACCCAGTTTCTTGGCGCGCGCCAAACCGTCCGAGTTCGGGTCGATGCCGATCATGTACTTGACCTCGACGTTCCTGGAACGGCGCATGATCTTGAACATCAGGTCGGTGCCGATATTGCCAGAGCCTACGATGGCGGCGGTTTTCTTTGCCATGGGAGCGAAATCCTTAAAGAGAGATACAGGTAGGTGGGGAGCCGGGGAGACCGGCGTCTAGGTGAAATTGATGGTCAGCTGGCCCAGTTCACCGAAATCGGCGGTGGCGGTTGAATCCGCGACCACGGGCATGGCCGAGGTGAAAGAGCCGGGCAGGATGAGCTGCCCTGCCTCCAGGCTGACACCCTGTTCACCCAGGACGTTGGCCAACCAGGCCAACGGGGCGACCGGGTCGCCCATGACGGCGCTGCCCTGGCCGGTGGCCACCCGGTGGCCATCGATCAGTAGGGAACAGGACACCTTCGCTAGGTCCTCGATGCGCACCTCCAGTGGGGTGGTACCCACGGCGATGGCACCGCAGGAGGCGTTGTCCGCCACGGTGTCCAGCAACTTGATGTCCCAGTCCTCGATGCGCGAGTCGATGATCTCGATGGCGGCGTATACCTCGCCGATGGCTGCCGCGGCCTGCTCGCGGGTGACTCCCGGACCGGTGAGCGTTTCCTTGAGCACGAAACCGAATTCCGGTTCGACCTTCGGGGAGATGAACGAGTCCGCGGGGATGGCGGCATCCTCGTGGTGCACCATGTCGGTGAAGAAGTAGCCGAAGTCCGGTGAATCAACACCCAGCTGCTGCTGCATGGCCAGTGAAGTCAGTCCGACTTTGCGGCCGGCCAGCACCCGGCCGTTGGCCAGATGGTGCTGCAGCTGCAACTCCTGGACGCGGTACGCGTCATCCAGACCCATGTCCAGCACCCGGTCGCGCAACGGAGGAACGACGGTGAGTTCGGTGCCGGCCTTGATCAGTTCGTCGGCCAGCCGCTTGAGCAGTTCCCCGCGTGGAGCCTGGTCCGAGTGGTTGCTGGCCCAGTCCGCTGCGCCCGCTTGTGCTGCCTGTGTCATTACTTGATCACCGCTGTCGTGACGCCGAATCCGGCGATGTATTCCTTGATGGGCTTGTAGAACTCGTAGCTGACCTCGTAGTCGCCGCAGGCCTTGAGCGCCGAATAGGCGGCGACCCAGGTGCGCACCTCGTGCGAGGAATGCCCGGCCTGGGCATCCATGTCATCGGCGGTGTAGGCATCAAAATCCTCGACCCTGCCGGATTTGCACACCTCGATGAACTTCTTGTCCCATTCCGGGTTCAGATCCATGATCTCCGCCTCGCCCTTGGCAAAGGCCAGCGCGGTGTCGATGGTGCGCTGCTGGCGTGCGGCGCGGGCCTCGGCGGTGGGGTGGCGGCCTTCGGTGAGGAACTTGCGTTGTTCCTCGGTGGCGGTGGCGATCTGCGGCACCGGCGGATCATGGGATAGTCCGCCGGAGCCGATGAACAGCACCTTCTTGTCACTGTTCTTGAAGAATTCTCCGACGGCCTGGCCGAACTTGCGTACCCGGGAGACCTTGGTGAAGGGGCGGGCCACGGAGTTGATGAAGATCGGGATCATCGGCTTGTCCTTCAGGTTGCCGTAGATGATCTCCATCGGCTGCACCGCACCGTGGTCCACCTCCATCTTGCGGGAGATGGCGGTGTCGATGTCCTGATCAATGACGTACTGGGCCAGCTGCTCGGAGATGGCGGTGGGGACGTTGATCGGGCCGTCCCAGGAATCGTAGTCTCCGGTGCCCAAGGCCTCGTAACCGATGCAGAAGGCAGGCATCAGGTCGTAGAAGAAACCGTTGTAGTGATCCGGTCCGAAGTTGATGACCAGATCCGGGTCGAAGTCCTTCACGAAGGCACGGGCCTGGTCGAAAGCCGAGTCGACGGCGGCTTTGACCTCTGCTGGTGGGTTGGTGTGTTCCAGCAGCGGGCTGTGGGACATGCAAAGTAGTGCCTGGGGCATGGGGTGCTCCTTCGAAGACGGAAGGTGAATTCATGAGTCGTGGCTTGGTATCCATTGCACTGCATTGGGTGGGAAGTGATCCAGCTCGTGTTCCATCTGACGGTACGAAGCGCTCACCCCGGGGCCTTGCCGATGACGGGGACATCCTGACAGGGGACTGATGCAGGGCCATTCACTGCCCCGGCCACGGTTGGGTAGACCCTCTGCATGCCGTGACTGGCCGCAGCCAGGACGAACCACGGCCCCGGTCTACGCATTGGGTAGGCCGGGGCCGTGGGGGGGTATAACCGTTGCCTAGGCCATGTGGCGGTTCAGGTAGGCGCCAATGACCTCGTTGAACTCAGCGGCCTTTTCCACCTGCGACCAATGGCCGCACTGGTTGAAGATGTGCGCGTCGGCCGTCGGAATGGTGTTCAACAGATCCCAGGTGCGGGACACCGGAATGACCACATCCTGCACGCCATGAATCAGCAGGACCGGGATCTCCAGCTTGGCGAGCACCTCGAAGTCCAGGGGCAGTTCGATACGGTCGCGGTCGCGTGCGGCGACCACATCGGCCAGGCGGTCGCTGGCGGTGTCATTCAACGCCGACTGGTAACGCAGGGAGACCAGTTCGTCGGTGACCAGCGACTTGTCCACCACGAACATCTCCAGGGTATTGCGGATGCCCTCTTCGGTCAGGACCGGGTTGGAATGGCCCTTGAGTGCACCGGTCAGCTTCGCACCGCCGGTCCCCATGGAGACGATGCCCAGCAGGCGTTCGGGGAAATCGATGGCGAATTGGAAGGCCAGCCAGCCACCCAGGGAGTTGCCTACGATCCAGGTCTTCTCGATGCCCAGGGCATCCAGGGTGCGTACAGCATGGCGGACCCATTCCTTGATGCCGTATTGGATTCCCTCGGCAGCCACGGTCTGTCCGTAGCCGACCGAGTCGATGGCGATGCAGCGGCCGTGCCGGCTCAGCTCCGGCAGGTTCAGCCACCAGTTGGCCGCGGCCGTCACACCGGTTCCCGAGCCATGCAGGAACAGGATCGGGGTGCCTTCACCCAGCTCATGATAATGGGTCAGCTCGCCTTCGGATGTTTCCAACCACTTGTCTTCCAGGCCGAAGAACTTGTCGGTGGTGTATGCGGGAGTGGATACGCTGGTCATTGCCACGCTCCTTATGTCAGTTGTGCTCGGGGTCGGGATGAGCGGCCAGATGGCCTACGTCGAGGGGATCTGGTGACCACACTAGGAAGTGTTGGCCGGGACCGCCCGTGGCCGTTCCGCAGGGTGGAACAGCCACGACTTGCGCGGTCGTGTTTACTTGCCCAAGGTGCGTTCCTTGATGACGTAGGTGAATGTTGAATGCATCAGCGCCTTGCCTTCGGCATCGGCCACCGAGACCTCGGCGACGGCCACGGACCCGCCTCCGCGCAGGATGCGGGCGGTGGCCACGGCGTACTCGGTCTTCGAGTTGGACATGAAGTTCTGGTTGGACTGCACGGCAAGGGGGAACTGCCCGGATTCGGCGTAGGCGGCCATTGCCAGGAAGGTGCCGGTGATGTCGGCAGCGCCGAAGAGGGCCGCGGCCGAGAACATGCCGTTGGCCTGGGCAATGGGTTCGCGAAGATCCATGCGCAGGCTGATCGATTCGCCATCGGCATCGTGGGCTACCAAACCCAAGGTGGTGACGATGTCGTCGAAACCAAGGCGGTCCAGGAACTTGCCGATATAGGCCTGCAGTTCCTGCGGTTTTGCGGGGATGGCCACTATTGCTCCTCTGGGTTATGAAAGGGGGGGATTGTATTGGCCTTGGAACACGCAGTGCATGGGACAAGGCCTGCCTATAGCCAATGGTGGCCCATGCGGCGTTGAAAGGCCGCACAGGCCACCGGTAGGTGACAGATCGTCAGCAGCTTAGTTGCTGACGTGGTCGTCGATGATTTCCTTGGCACGGAATTCGGTGCGTTCCTTACGTCCACGGGTTTCCTTGGACAGGATGACCGAAATGGCAGCGAGCACGATCATGAAGATGAAGAAGATCGCGATATTCGTGGTTCCCCAGCCGTTGTCCAGGGCTACCAGCCAGGTGGCCATCAACGGTGCGGTACCGGCGCCCAGCACCGAGCCGAGCTGGAAGGTCAGCGAGACACCGGTGTAGCGGTCCTGGGTTTCGAACTTCTCGGCCAGGAAGGCGCCGATCGGACCGTACATCGATGCCTGGATGATCGGGTTACCGACCATGAAGGCCAGCGCGATCAGCCAGAAGCTGCCGGAATTGAACAGGGCGAACATCGGGAAGACCAATGTGATCGAGATCGCGGCGCCGGCGAGCATGACCGGACGGCGGCCGAACTTGTCCGACAGGGAGGCGAAGAACGGGATGGCGAAGATATGGACGAAGGACGAGGCGGTCAACATCATCAGCGCGGTTTGGCGGTCAACAGCACCGGTGGACACCACGTAGGGAACCATGAACACCGCCAACAGGGCCTGCATGAACAGTGGACCGGCACCGGCCAGGATGCCGTAGATGCTGGACATCTTGTACTTGCGCAGGACGCGCATGATCGGCACGCCGGTGTGCACCTCGCCCTTGGCCTGGGCTTCGACGAAATCGGGGGACTCGGTGACACGGTAGCGCAGGTAGAGGCCGATGATCACCAGTGCAGCGGAAAGCAGGAACGGAATGCGCCAACCCCAGGAGAGGAAGGCCTCTTCCGGAAGCCCGGCGAACAAGCCGAGGATCAGGGTCGCGAGCACCGAACCGGTGGGACCGCCGGTGACGGCGATCGAGGCGGCGAAACCGCGCTTGTCCTCGCTGACGTGCTCGGCAGCCATCAGCGTGGCACCGGCCCATTCGCCGCCGACGGCCAGTCCCTGGACCACACGCAGCAGGACCAGGATGATCGGTGCAGCCACACCGATGGTCGAGTAGGTCGGCATCAGGCCAATGGCAATGGAGACGACACCCATCATCATCAGGGTAATGAACAACATGTTCTTACGCCCGAACTTGTCGCCGAAATGCCCGAAGAGGATACCGCCGATCGGCCGGGAGATGTAGCCGGCCAACAGGATCACGAAGGACAAGGCCATCCCCAGGGTCGGGTCCATGTCTTCCGAGAAGAACAAGTAGGGGAATACCAGGCCGGCAGCTGCACCGTAGAGCAGGAAGTCGTAGTATTCAACGGTTGAACCCAGGAAACTAGAAACCAGTGCCCGGCGGGTTTCCTTACTGGATTTAGGCTGCGGTGCCTGTGCGGATGTCTGATCCATTGCGAGCTCCAAAGAGTTTGAATCGGGTAATGACGATCGGCGGTGCCTGCCGCCAGCGTGCTTGAATCAGTGTGAGACACCTAACCCCCAAAAAAACAAAATGTGTTCCGCACCACGGAACATCGGTGGCGCCGTCCGACCGGATCGCCTGGCCGTTCATCATCCGGTTCGATACCGGGGACAGGACCGGAGAGGCGTACCCTCAGAGCATGGCCCCGGCAACCGGCGCCAGACGCGGGGGAAATGCAACGGCCGGCCTGGTTCGTCCGCTCCCGGGCTTCGCTGGAGTCCAGCACCTGGGGTGTTCCGTAGTGCAGGGTTTTCCGCACTGGCGCTGAACCATCCGTTTTTGGGCACGACGTTCCCGGCGTCGGATTTGCGTGAAATCCCTGGGCGGGGCCCGGTTGCGACCGCGGCACCAATGGAGTCATGGGCCCGCCCCGTATGGCCGCAGTTGCACTCGACAGGCCGGTTTACCGGCAGGGGTCCTGAACAGGGAATTCTTGTACTTGACAATCCCTGGTGTGTTGTGGTTTGGAACGTCCGCTAGCGTAGTGGGTCACATCCATGGATGAATGGTGTTCGAGCAAGGTCGCCGATGCCGTGGCGACACCACAACAGACCAAAGCAAGGACGGTAGGCAGATGAGCACCGCTGATAGTTGTTCCTCGCAGCCCGGGGCCAATGCCTCGATCGGACGGATGGAGCGCCCCGCAGCGCTGACCCAGAACATCGATGTGTCAACGTTGGTGGATACCGACGGTGGGTTGATCGACCGGTCGATCTACACTGCCGACGCGATCTACGCCCAGGAACAGCGCCGCATCTTTGCCCGCAGCTGGCTCTTCCTGGCCCACGAAACCCAGTTCAAGAAGCCCGGGGATTTCTTCACCACCTTCATGGGCGAGGACCCGGTCATTGTCACCATGGACAAGACCAAGAGCATCCGCGCCTACCTGAACTCCTGCCGCCACCGCGGCGTGCGCCTGTGCCGCGCCGACGCCGGGGCCACCAAGATGTTCACCTGTACCTATCACGGCTGGTCCTTCGACCTGGCCGGCGCCCTGCAGTCGGTGCCCAACGAACAGGCCTACCCCGAGGACTTCGACAAGAAGAACTGGAGCCTGATCGAGGTTCCGAACGTACAGGTCTACAAGGGCCTGATCTTCGGCAACTGGGACAAGGATGCCGAATCGCTGGAGGAGAACCTCGGCGACATGCGCTACTACCTGGATGCCATGCTGGACCGTGACCCGGAAGGCACCGAGGTCATGGGTGGGGTCATGAAATGGACCCTGGAAGGCAACTGGAAACTGGCCGCCGAGCAGTTCGCCACCGACTGGTACCACGTGAACATGTCCCACGCCTCGGCCCTGATGGTGCTCTCGCCCACCGGCCGGGGACCCAAGGCGGAGATCGCTGCCACCCCGGGACGCCAGTTCGGCTCCGAGAACGGCCACGGGGCAGGGTTCCCCACCCACCCGAAGTCGCGTTTCGATGCGCGCCCGGTCCACGAGTACTACGACTACGACTTCCTGCGTGAACGCCTGGGCGATGCCGCGGTGGAGGGCCCGATGACCACCGGCCATGCCACCGTGTTCCCGAACTTCTCCTACCTGCCGGTCAACGGCTCGATCCGTGTCTGGCATCCCAAGGGGCCGGACAAGATGGAAGTCTGGGCCTGGGTCCTGGTGGATAAATCAATGCCCCAGGAAGTCAAGGACGCCCAGCGGTTGTACAATCTGCGGACTTTTGGCCCGTCGGGTATCTTCGAGGCCGACGATGGTGAAAACTGGAGTGAGATCCAGGCGATCTCCCACGGTTTTGTCACCAACAACGTTCCGCTGAACTTCCAGATGGGCATCGGCTCGGAGAAGGAAGACGGGACCTACCCGGGCAAAACCAGCGAGCTGTACTCGGATGCGGCAGGCCGCGCGTTCTACAAGCACTGGAAGTCCCTGATGAGCACCCCGGCCTGGCACGAAAGGAATGAACAGCCATGAGCGAAGCAATCAACATCGGAAGCATCGACGAAATCGACGAGGGCGAAGCCAAGGTCATCCCCGCGGCCGAAACCGGCACCGGGGAGGACATCGCGGTCTTCCATGCCGAGGACGGCAACTTCTACGCGCTGAACGATAACTGCACCCATGAAACCGCTTCGCTCGCCGATGGCTGGATCGAGGGCACCGAGGTCGAATGCCCTATCCACTCGGCCAAGTTCTGTCTGAAGAAGGGCACAGCCCTGTGCATGCCGGCCACCGTGGATGCCCGCACCCACAAGATTGAGGTCTCCGGGGACGATCTGCTGCTCTACCCGAACGTCCCGGCCGTGGTCGACGCCTAAACACCGCCGCATACAAGGATTAGAGGACAATCATGGCACTGGAATCAGTGATCATTGCCGGAGGCGGCATGGCCGGGTTCACCTGCGCCAAGGAACTGCGTTCGCGGGGATTCACCGGGCGCATCAGCATCGTGGATCCCGAAGGGGTTCCCTACGACAGGCCCCCGTTGAGCAAGGACTACCTGCTTGGGACCCGGGATGCCGCGCAGATCCGTTTGATCGAGGCCGAATGGTTCGAACAGAACGATATCGAGATCATCACCTCCACGGTGGTGGGCCTGGATACCGCAGCCCCTGCGGTGACCCTGGCCGACGGCAGCGTTCACACAGCGGACAAGATAGTGCTGGCCACCGGCGGCACCGCCAGGCGTTTGCCGATCCCCGGTGGGCAGCTGCCCACCGTGCTGGAGTTGCGCACCCGCAAGGACGCGGACCACCTGCGTTCGGTACTTCGTGAGGGGACCCGGCTGGCCATTGTGGGTGCCGGGCTGATCGGTGCCGAAGTGGCTTCCTCCGCCCTGTCCTTCGGTGCGGAGGTCACGCTGATCGACCCGGTCGATCCGCCATTGATCCCGGCCGTGGGCGAGGTGCTGGCCCATCGCCTGCACCGTATGCATGCGCAGAAGGGCATCACGGTGATCACCGGGGTACCGACCGGTATTTCGGTGGACAACGACGGCGTGCACACCGTGGAACTGGCCGATGGGACTTCGGTGCTTGCCGACGTGGTGTTGGTGGGGATCGGCATCGTGGCCGATACCGGGCTGGCCTCCACCGCGGGGCTGGAGACGGATAACGGGATCCTGGTTGATCCCAGCCAGCGCACCAGCCACCCGGATATCTACGCCATCGGTGACACCGCCCGTACCCGGCTTCCGGACGGGACCCTGCTACGGCGCGCCGAGCACTGGGAACACGCCATGAACACCGGGGTGACCGCTGCGGCCGCACTGCTGGGGCAAGACCTGCCCGAGCACGGGGCGTCCTGGTTCTGGTCCGACCGCCACGGGGTACATGTGGAAGGTGTCGGTTCGATGCTCGGTGCCGGCTCCCAGGTCATCCGCGAACGCGACGGCATTCCGGTCGCCGCCTTCCGGATCGATGAGCAGGGCCTGTTGGCCGGGTGCGCCGCCATCGACGGCGGCATGCTGGTTCGCGCGGCCCGCCGCATCATCGACAGGAAAAAACCGGTCACCGGTGAGCAACTGGCGGATCCGGACGTCGACCTGAAGAAACTTGCCCGCTAGCCGGGAGAGAGTGAAAAGGAAAACCATGACTGAGCAAGCCACCACACCGGCCGATGAGCAGTTCGAACTGCACGGCCAGCTCGTCGATTCGGACATGGCCTACAAGGTGCAGCAGTTCTACTTCACCGAGGCCGAACTGCTGGACGACGGAAGATTTGCCGACTGGCTGGAGATCTTCGAAGAGGACCTGTTCTACTTCGCGCCGCTGCGCACCAACCGGTTGCGCCGTCAGGCGGCCCTGTCGATCGGTCGCGAAGGTGAAGCCGCCTACTTCGACGAGACCAAGGAATCGCTGGCCTGGCGCATCCGCCGTTACGACTCGGGCATGGCCTGGGCCGAGGATCCGCCCAGCCGCACCCGCCACCTGATCTCGAACATCACCGCCCGCTGGCAGGGCCCGACCGAGCTGCGGGTCCGTTCGGCCTTCCTGGTGTACCGCAACCGCCTGCAGACCGAAACGGACCTGTACTCCGGTGGACGCACCGATATCGTGCGGCTGCGCGAGGATGGCGGCTTCGGGATCGCACGCCGCGAGATCCTGTTCGACATCAACGTCCTGCAGGCCAAGAACCTCAGCACCTTCTTCTAGCCCGCAGGCGAGTCACACCGGTCCATCACCCCGGGGTCGTTCCAGGATGATGGGCCGGTGGCTCAACACACCCTTTTATCACCACACGTGGAGAGAACTGATGAGCACACTCCCGCAAACCGCCGGCTGGCTGGAAGGCGATGTCGCACTGGTCACCGGCGGTGGATCCGGCATCGGCAAGGCCGTGGCGCTGCGCTACCTGGCCGAAGGCGCCAAGGTCGTCATTCTGGGCCGGGACCAGGACAAACTCGATGAAGTCATCGCCGGATCGCCGGCTGCGCAGAACATGCTCGGCATTGCCGCCGATGTGCGCGACAGCGAAGCCCTGCAGCATGCGGTGGGCCGGACCGTCGAGCACTTCGGCAAACTCGATACCCTGGTGCCCAATGCCGGGATCTGGGACTTCAACCGTTCGATCACACGGTTGAGCGCCCAGGAGTTATCCGACAGCTTCGATGAGTTGTTCTCGATCAATGTCAAGGGTTACCTGTTGACCGTGCAGGCGGCCTGGCCCGAACTGGTCAAGAGCCGCGGCAATGTGGTGATGACACTGTCCAACGCCTCGTTCCATACCGCAGGCGGCGGGCCGGTGTACACGGCCAGCAAGTTCGCCGCCCGCGGACTGGTCAACCAGCTGGCCTATGAATTGGCCCCCAAGGTGCGGGTCAACGGGGTCGCGGTCGGCGGGATGAACACCGATTTGCGTGGACCCGAGTCCATCGGGTTGTCCGGGCGCTCGATTGCCGACTCCTTCGCGCGCTCCACGATCACCGGGAACAACCCGTTGATCCCCCTACACGACGCGTCGGTTGACCCGACGGATTTCACCGGTTCGTACGTCCTTTTCGCCTCACGACGCAATTCCGGCAATATCACCGGACAGATCATCCAGGCTGATGGCGGTATAGCGATCCGCGGCTTCGGGGACAAGGCAGCAGGAGGAGATGCGCTGTGAACGATACCCAGCAAAAGACCAATATCAATGCCGCCACCGGAGTGGCCCGCCAGGCGTTCTTCTTTCCCGACCAGGAAGCCATCATCTACGGGGAGAAAACCTACAGCTATGCCCAGCTGGCCGATTCGGTGCGCTCGATGGCCCGGCTGCTGCTTGCCCAGGGGGTGAAGGAGAACGACCGGGTCGCCTACCTGGGCTTGAACAGCTTCACCTTCCTTGAAGGAATGCTGGCCAGTTGGTGGATTGGTGCGGTGTACGTGCCGTTGAACTTCCGGCTGGCTCCCGGTGAGGTGGCCGGGCTGCTGACCCGTTCGGCCCCCAAGGTGCTGCTGGTGGAACCGACTCACCAGGATGTCATCGACGCCATGGCGGACCTCGACCAGTTGGCCACCGCCACCACCATGGTGATGATCGACGATGACCCGCAGGTCCCGTTGAACGGCGGGCTGCCGGAGCACTACCAGTTGCTGGGCCCCCTGCGTGCCGCGGCACAGGATACCGAACTGGGTGAAGCGCTTGAACGGCATGAGGCTGATCTGGCCATGCTGATGTTCACCTCGGGAACCACCGGAAGCCCCAAGGGTGTGCAGCTGACCCATGGCAATGTGTGGTGGAACTCGGTCAATGTGGATTCGCTGGTGGACACCCGCCGCGGGGACACCAACCTGGCCGTCGCCCCGCTGTTCCACATCGGCGGGTTGAACGCGCTAACCATCCGCAGTCTGGTGCGCGGCGGTCGCACCGTGATCCGGCGTAACTTCGATCCCCGGCAGGTCCTGCGGGATATCGAGCAGTACCAAGTCAACCAGGCGTTCCTGGTCCCGGCGATGCTCGGTGCCATGCAGCAGACCGATGAGTTCGAGCAGTACGAGATCTCCTCGCTGCGCGCATTGATCTGTGCCGGGGCACCGGTACCGCCGATCCTGCTGTCCCAGTACCAGCACAAGGGCGTGGATGTGCAGCAAGCCTGGGGGCTGACCGAAACCGCGCCGTTCGCCACCTATCTGCCGCGCGAACTGACCCACGCCAAGCCCGGCTCCTGCGGTATGCCGATGCCCTACACCGAGGTCAGGATCGTTGATCCGGTCAGCCTGGAGGAAGTTGCCGAGGATGGCCAGACCGGTGAAATGTGGGTCAAGGGCCCGAACGTGACCAGCGGGTACTGGGAAGACCAGGAAGCCACACGGGCCGCATTCCACGAGGGCTGGTTCCGTTCAGGGGATATCGGCTACAAGGATGCGGACGGATACCTGTACATCGTGGACCGTTTGAAGGACATGATCATTTCCGGCGGCGAGAACATCTACCCGGCCGAGGTCGAACGGGCACTGACCGGGTTTCCCGGGTTGACCGATATCGCCGTGGTGGGTGTGCCCGATGAGAAATGGGGCGAACGCGTGGTGGCGGTGATCAGCTGCAAGCCCGGGATGAATCCTTCCGTGGAGGAGATCCGCGCCTACGCGGAGTCCCATCTGGCCCGCTACAAGCTGCCCAAGGAAATCGTGGTGACCGAGGATGTGCCGCGAAACGGCGCCGGGAAGCTGGACAAGGTAGCGATCCGATCCCTAGTAAGTACGAGGTGAGAAACTGATGTCCCATGACCATGATGATGAGGTGGACCTGCTCAAATGGCCCGGACCTTTGCCGGGAACCTGGCATCTGGCCGAGGTCGCCGCGCGCCCGGGATACTCCCTGGCGTTCGAGGTCTTCGAGTCCGATGAACCCCGTGGCCGGTGCGACACCGTCCTATGCGCGCACAGTGAGATCAAGGATGCCTACCCGGTCTCCGGTCACGACCAGTTGCTTGAAGTTTCCGGGTCGGCCGCCCCGGGGACGATCCAGTTGGTCTCTGAGGAACTGATGCGCCGCGACCCGCAGTGCCGCAGGTTGGTGATCGCTCCGGATGAAGGGGATGTCCAGGCGATCGCCCGTGCCGAAGCCGGTGGCTACCGCTACGTGGTGGATGTCGACCTGTGGGATCGGGCGGTGAGCCTGATGACCGCCGAACCGGATTGGGTGTTGGAGGAATCGCGTCGCATCGACGAGGTGCCCACCCGGTGACCGGCGCCCGGGCCGCCGGTACCGGACCCTAGCCCTTGTGGGTGCTCGCATCCGGGTGATTGCCGGTTCCCGCACGCGCGTTCATCAGCAGTTCGCGGTGCCATCCGCGTCCCAGATCACCGGGTACGTGCGCGGCGAGCATCGCCCAATGTGGCGGGTCGCTGGCCAGCAGAAGGTTCCGGCTTGATCTCCCGCGTGAGGTGAAATCCACCAGTTGGTAGGGGCCGTCAGCGGAGAGTAGCACAGCTTGGTTATGTTGGTCGTGGGCGGTGTCGACCTGGTCCTCGACCCCGCGCTTGCTGTTCCAGAACCAGCGTGCCGTGAGCATGGCCGTGGAAAACTGCTGCCAGGATCCGTATTCCTGCTGCACATACCCGGCTGCCTGCAACGTGATATCCTCGGCCAGCTCCCGCTCCAGATAACCGGCAGCCATGCCGGAACGGGCCAGCATCACCGCCCGGCTCAGGTCCCAGGCGCTGAGATTGACTCGCTGCACGTCGCGTTCATTGCGTTGCATCCGGCGGATGCGCAGAAGCTGCTCCCGGGCATCGGCACTGGTTTGGTATTGCCGCGATAGCCCGCGGCGCAAGGCCTGTAACTGCGGGTCCCCGGAAACCACCATGGCGCGCAGTGTTTCCCATTCGGTGCGGTGACCTTGGGTCAAGAGCCACCAGATCTGTTCCAGCACGTCACTGCGGTTGTGGATGGACCAGTGCCGGGCCAGCAGTTCTTGTTCGCCGGTCGCATCCCGGTAGCCGAACTCGTCCAGCGGCTCATTGCGGCACAGGGTGAACCCGGCGGAGACTGCCAGCGCCAACCCCAGGGGATGGTGGCCGAATTGCTCCGGGTTGTGAGCGTAGACCGGCCGGTGGTGTTCTTCCCACTTCGGGGCCTCGGCCTTGATCGCCCGCCGACCGCGGCGGGCACCGGCCAGTCTGGTGAACAGCCATCCGAGAACGACCAACAGGATGCCGACCGCCAGTCCCGCGGCAACTCCAAGAAGTGTGTCCGTTTCCATCCGCTCAGTTTACGTGCAGCGGCCAGGCGCTATGGAATCCGTCTATCTGCGTCTAGCCTTGGGCGATCGGTGCACGGCGGGCTCTGCCGGCGGCGGTGATGCCGGAAACCGCCCAGGGGCCGCGGCACCTGGAACTAGCCAGTCCTGCCGGCGGCGGCGGATACCGCGGCTGCGGCCCGAGAAGCCTCGTAACAGACCTTGCGCAGCACCGATGTCTGGCTTTCGGGAACGAACTTTCCCGCAGGACCGGAAATGGACAGCGCCGCCACCGCCTGGCCGCTGGCATTGAAGACCGCAGCGCCCACGCAGTTCAACCCCATGAGGATCTCCTCCCTGTCATAGCCCAGATTCGCCTGGCGGACTTGGGACAGCTCCCTGGCCAGGTGGTCGGGGTCGGTGATCGTGTTCTCAGTCCAGGCGAATAGCTCCTGGTTCATGACTGCGGAGGCCGCCGCGGGTGTGTGCGCCAACAGGACCTTGCCCACAGCCGTGCAGTAGGAGGGTGCGCGTCCGCCAATCCGTGAGGGGCTGCGTACCGCCAGTTGGCCGTAGAGCTTGTTCAGGTACACCACGTCGGTGCCCTGCAACACGGCCAGGTGAACGGTTTGCCGGGTCAACTCGTAGAGGTTCACCAGGTAGGGGGTCAAGGCATCACGCAGTCGCGCATGGAGATCCGATTCCTGGGTCATGCCCAGGTCCTGGATCATCTTGCCCAGGCGGTAGGCGTTGCCGGCACGTTGCACTGCACCATTGGCCTGAAGCGACGCCAATACCCGGAATGCGGTGGATTTGGACAGATCCGCCCGCCGGGCCAGTTCGCTGACGCCAACCCCCGTGGTGGCCTCTTCACCGAAGGCCTTGAGCAGGTCCATGGCCTTATCCACGGCGGTTCGGTTATCTCTTGGCGGGGTGCTTGAACGGGTCACGAAGGGCTCCTAATGCGAGGTGTGGTCAGGCCGGGAGGCGCGCAACCCTGCCTGAAGAAGCTTTGCTTCCATTGTTCCCGCGACCAGTACGATAGTCAAACATGACAAATTGTCCAGTATAAGTGACACTTTTTGTATGGATAGTAATCATCTGGTTGCCACGAATATCCGTCGATTTCGGCGGGAGCGCGAATTATCCTTGGGGGACCTGGCCAAGCGCACCGGGATCTCCAAGCAGACCCTGTCGAAAATCGAGGCAGGACAAGGCAACCCCACAGTGGGGACCCTGGAGTCCATCGGGCAGGGCCTGGGCGTGAACCTCGGGGCCATATTGGCCGCCTACGGCTCAAATGTGAAGCTGCAGCGCGTCGAGGTCGCACCGTGGCGGGCGCATGCGATCGGCAGCACCCGGTCCCTGGACAAGATCTATGGCACCGGATATGTGGAAACCAGTCTGATCCGGATCGCTGCCAACGTGCCCGAGGACATCGCCCCGCATTCCCGGGGAACCCTGCACCAGGTGTACGTCATTGCAGGCAGCGTACGCATCAGCGGCGAATTCGACAGCGTCGAGTTGCAGCCCGGGGACTTTTTCCGTTTCCCCGGTGACGTTGAACATTCCTACTTCACCCGGGACCCGGAGGTTTTGCTGCACGTGACCACCACCGCCCCGCAGATCGCCCAGTTCACGCCTGCCGGCCAGGAATCCTGAACATCTCCTGGCGGCTGTTAGCTGCCGGTGCGTTGATCCGCGGTGGTGTACTGTCCGGGGATATCAATGACGGCCATGGTGCACCGTGACACGCAGACCAGCTTGCCCTGGTCATTGCGGATGTTGATCATCCAGACATGGGAGCGGCGTCCGATCATGAGGGCCGTGGCCTCACCGTAGACGTACTGGCCCCGGATGCCCGGGCGCAGGTGGTTGGCGTTGATCTCCTGTCCGACCACATGGAAACGGGTACGATCCACGGCCAGGTAGGCGGCCCACGAGGCCAGGGTCTCTGCGAAGGCGACCGAGGCGCCTCCGTGCAGGACCCCTGCCGGCTGGATGGTCCGCTCATCCACGGGCATGCGCCCGCGCAAGGAGGTGGCGGTGATCTCGGTGATCTCGATACCGAGGTTGGCGTTCAGGCAACCGGCGGCCTTCTCATTGAGCTCACTGGCGTCGGTCTGTCCATGCCAGATGGTGTCCTTGGTGTCGAGCACGGCTCTCTCCTGGGGTGTGGTCGGCGGGGTTTATCCGTTTGAGCCTAGTCCGGGGCAGGGAGCACCTGAAGAGATCATGCCGGTGTGCGGAACACCGGGTCGACTTCCCGCGGCAACTGGCAAAAGACTGGTGGGAGGCGTTGTTCCCGAGTGTTCGGGAACAACGAAAAGTACTACATGGAACCCAAGGAGAGCACCCGATGCGCGCAGCGGTCGCCGTTTCCCAGAACCCCGAAGATCCGTTGTCGGGCCTTGACGTGCGGGACGTTCCCCGGCCCGAGCCGCGCAAAGGCTGGACGGTGGTCAAGGTCAAGGCCTCCTCGGTGAACATGCATGATCTGTGGACGCTACGCGGCGTGGGTCATGACCCGAGGAACATCCCGGTCATCCTGGGCTGCGATGTGGCCGGGGTGACCGAAGACGGTCGGGAGGTCGTGGTGCATCCGGTGATCGGCGATGCCGATGCCGGTGGCGGGGATGAGACCCTGGACCCGAATCGGGCGCTGCTCTCCGAACGGCATGACGGTGGATTCGCCCAGTACATCCTGGTTCCGGACAGGTGCGTGCTGGACAAGCCGGCCTCGTTGAGTTTCGAGCAGGCGGCCTGCCTGCCGGTGGCCTGGTCCACCGCCTACCGGATGCTCTTTACCCGCGCCGGCCTGCAGCCCGGGCAGAAGGTCCTGGTCCAGGGGGCCGGTGGAGGTGTAGCCAGTGCCGCGATCTGCCTGGCCACGGCGGCCGGGGCGACCGTCTATGCGACCAGCCGCAGTGAATCCAACCGCCAGCTGGCCCTGGAACTGGGGGCCACTGCCGCCTTCCAGTCCGGCGAGCGCCTGCCCGAACGGGTTGATGTGGTCATCGAGACCGTGGGGGAGGCCACCTGGGGCCATTCGCTACGCTGCCTGAAACCCGGCGGGGCCATTGTCATCGCCGGGGCCACCAGTGGCACCGCACCCGACGCGGACCTGGGGCGGATCTTCTACCAGCAACTGCGTGTCATCGGCTCGACCGGTTCGACCCGGCAGGAGACCCAGGCCATGCTGGAAATGGTGGAACGCCACGGACTGCGACCGCGAATCGACCGGGTCCTGCCGCTGGAGCGGATCCATGAGGGTTTCCAGGCCATGATCGACGGGGCCCTGGCAGGCAAGGTCGTTATCAGCATCGACTGAGCCTGCCGTGTCCGGTCCGTGGCTGGACCTTGTCTAAGATCGGGTACATGAGTGAATTCACCGAGTCCGAGTCCGCAGCCGAGGCAAAGTCCGAGCCGGGCGAACTGGTCCAGCCCATCATCCTGCGAATCGACAAGGAAGATCCCTGCGGCCAGGACGAGGGTATTGCCGCCGCGGCGTTGGCCTCGGTGGCCGCGTTCCTCCAGAATCCGGAGAACCCTGCGTGGGGGCCCTGGGCGGCCGGGGCTTTTGCCAAGTCGGTGCGGCGGGCCAACCCCAAGATGTTCGCCAAGGTGCTTGAAGAGTTCGAAGAGCACGCGCTGATCGAGGTCGGGGCTGCGCAGGCCGCGGGTCTGGTGCCACTTCCGGCCAATGCGTTGCCCAAACGGCTGGCCAAGCTCCAGGTCTCCGGGACCGAGCTGCCAGAATCCGGGCAGGTTTTCACCGGACAGGTCCAGGTTGTCCTGGATGGATCCCTGGGCATGTCCACGGGCAAGGCCTGCGCCCAGGCGGCCCATGCCCTGTTCGCGTGGCTGATCCAGGCCGCTCCGGAAACCGTGCAGGACTGGATCGAGGAGGGCGCGACCCTCGGTATCCGGCATATGGATCGCCAGGGTTTCGAACGCGGGATCCAGGATGCGGTTGGACCGGTCATCCGGGACGCGGGACGCACGGAAATCGAACCGGGTTCGGCCACCGCCTACGTCGTGTACACCGGATAGCTCTGGCGCACCAGGGGAGTCCTGTGGCATGGTGGCCTTACCTACCGGCGAAGGAGCACTGCGGCATGGAACATCCCCTGGACCATAGCTTGCCCGACGGCGTGATAAGCCTCGGGGCCGACCAGTTGGCCAGCGATCACCCGTTCAAGCCCGGACGTGTTTCACCCCGGGCACGCTACAAGGCCGAGGATTTCCGGGTCACCGAACTGGCCTTCGACGATGGGGTGGTGCTCAGCGAGCATTCCTCGCCTCATACGGTCATCGTGCAGGTGGTTAGCGGAACCATTGATGTCGAAGTCGGCGGGGGGACCCTCCGGTTCCAGGCCGGGGCCCTGCTGCATCTGAAGGCCGGGGTGGACCATGCGGTCACCGCGGTGGAACCAGCGCGGATACTGCTGATTTTCCTCCACTGACCCCGCTGCTGATCCGGGGTGTCGGGCACCAATGCGCCCCTCCCATCCCGCCCGGTGCCGTGCTGGAGGGATGGTACACCGGAAGCCGCTGCCATGACTCAGGAAGGACCGTCCGGCTTCCCGCTGACAGGGGCGCCATGGCGCTCCCCGAGCCGAACACCGCCGTGGGCAGCTCCTGGCCAACAACCCGGCGCCCGATAGCGGCCAGCATCCCGCCCGCAGCGCGGCTGATCGCCTGCCCGGTCCGCGACTGGCGGCACGGCGGGGCGGATTAGGGTAGCAAAATTTGAATGTTTGACCCCACAAACATTATCCTGAATTTGTGGTCCACAGGACCGCTGAAAGTTGTTCCCGCGACCGGCTGCGCCCGGTGGCGGACTATCGGGACCGGGGTCATATGTCATGAGCGGACTGTCAAGGATGACAGCTGTGCGCCAGCTGCTGGGTGGAATATTCTCCGGCGTGGCGCTGTTGCTACTGGGCGGCTGCACAGCCACTGCCGAACCGACCGCACGTGATGCCGTCGGGGATGAACGGCCCGTGGTGCTGACCACCTTCACCGTGCTGGCCGATATCGCGCAGAACGTGGCCGGCGAGCACCTGCGCGTTGAATCCATTACCAAGTACGGTGCCGAAATCCACGGTTACGAGCCGACCCCGGACGACCTGCGGCGGGCCTCGAATGCCGACCTGGTACTGGACAACGGGCTGAACCTCGAAGCATGGTTCGAGCAATTCGTGACCGATGTGCATGCTCCGCATGTCAATGTCAGCCAAGGGGTCAGCCCGATCCCCATCGCCGAGGGCGAGGCCAGCGGCCATCCGAACCCGCATGCCTGGATGAGCCCGCTGAACGTGAAGATCTACGCCGAGAACATGGCGCGCGCCTTTGCCGAACTGGACCCCGGGCATGCCGCGGAGTACCAGGCGAATGCCGCACGCTACCAGGAGCAATTGCAGCGCATCCATGACGATCTTGTTGCGGACCTGGCCGGGGTGCCCGAAGCCAAACGGGTACTGATCACCTGCGAAGGGGCCTTTTCCTATCTGGCCCACGATGCGGGACTGCAGGAACGGTACCTGTGGGCGGTGAACTCGGAAACCGAAGCCACGCCACGCAAGGTGGCCGCGGTGATCGACTACGTGCGTGAACACCAGGTACCGGCGGTCTTCTGCGAGTCCACGGTCTCCGATGCGGCCATGCAACGCGTTGTCGAATCCACCGATACCCGCTTCGGCGGCTCGCTGTATGTGGATTCGCTCTCCGCACCGGATGGGCCGGTGCCGACCTACCTGGAGATGATCACCCACGACACCCGCACCATCACCGACGCCTTGAATGGAGAGGTCCAATGACCCCGGCCATCGAAGTAGACAACGCCACCGTCCACTACGGAGCGGTGCAGGCCCTGGACCGGGCCAGCCTGACATTGAACCGCGGTACGGTCTGCGCCCTGGTCGGAATGAACGGGTCGGGCAAATCCACACTCTTCAAGACCATCATGGGGCTGATCAAACCCGATACCGGGACCGTGAAGGTCAACGGGCTGGACCCGCAGCTGGCCCGCCGCCAGGCGGCGATCGGCTACGTCCCGCAAAACGAGGCAGTGGACTGGAACTTCCCGATTTCGGTGCGGGATGTGGTGATGACCGGCCGGTACGGCTCCATGGGATGGATGCGTCGTGCCCGCAAGGTCGATCATGCGGCGGTGGATGCCGCATTGGAACGGGTGGGCCTGACAAGCCATGCCGAACGGCAGATCGGGCAGCTCTCCGGAGGCCAGAAGAAACGCACCTTCGTTGCACGGTGCCTGGCCCAGAAAACGAACATCATGCTGCTGGACGAGCCGTTTGCCGGGGTGGACAAGCGCAGCGAGGGAACGATTACCACGCTGCTGCGGGAGGTCGCCGCCGAGGGTGGAAGCGTGCTGATCTCCACCCATGACCTGCATGCCCTTCCCGACCTGGCCGATGAAGCGATCCTGTTGATGACCAGGGTGCTGATGCACGGGAAACCCGAAACGGTGTTGCGACCGGAGAACCTGGCCCTGGCCTTCGGCCTGGATCCGATGAAGCGAGGCGGAAAATGAACCTGATCGAGCTGATTGCCGAACCGTTGGGCTACACCTTCATGGTCCGTGCCCTGGCGGTCACCGTCATCGCCGCCGTGCTCTGCGCGGTGCTCTCCTGTTGGCTGGTGCTCATCGGCTGGTCGCTGATGGGAGACGCGGTCTCCCATGCCGTGCTGCCGGGCGTGGTGCTGGCCTACATCTTCGGGGCACCGTTTGCGCTCGGAGCCATTGTCTTCGGGCTGCTGGCCGTGGCGTTGATCGGCGGATTGCGTGATACCAGCCGGGTCAAGGAGGACGCGGCGATCGGGATCGTGTTCACTACGCTGTTCGCCTTCGGCCTGGTACTGATTTCCGTGACCCCGAGCCACCTGGACCTGAACCATATCCTTTTCGGCAACCTGTTGGGTGTCTCGGCTGCCGATCTCTGGCAGGTGCTGGCCCTGGGCGCGGTGACCTTCGTTATTCTGGTGCTCAAGCGCAAGGACTTCACGCTGTACGCCTTCGACCCCACGCACGCCCACGCCCTGGGCATGAACCCCCGGCTGATCGGCGCGGTGTTGCTGGGCCTGCTGGCCATGACCTCGGTGGTGGCCCTGCAGGCCGTGGGGGTGATCCTGGTGGTCGCCATGCTGATCATCCCCGGTGCGACCGCGTACCTGCTGACCGACCGCTTTGGCCGCATGCTGGTCTACGCGCCGGCACTGGCCGCAGGCGCCGGGATCATGGGCGTCTACGTCAGCTACTACCTGGATGCCTCCACCGGTGGCATGGTGGTCCTGGCCCAGGGTGTGCTGTTCCTGCTGGTGTACCTCTTCAGCCCGCAACAGGGGCTGGTGGCCAAGGCGGTGCGCTTCCGCGCGCGGCAAAAGGCCATCGCCGCGACGCGCTGATTACTGCTCGGTGCCGGAAACCCAGACGGCGTCGGCCGCCCTTGCGCCGAGGACCACGCGCGGGGAGCCCGGTTCCGCGGTGATTTCCACGGTGTCCGAGTAGGGGTCCCCGTCAAAGACGCTGAGTCTGGCGCCGAGCACGATCCCGTTTTCGGAAAAGTACTGCAGCAACTGCGAGTCGGCATCGGAAATCCGTTCCACGACCACCGTGCTGCCGGGAACCGCCTGGCCCAACGGGTGGGCCGTGGGCATCGAGATCTGACCGGCGGCGCTGGGAATAGGGTCCCCATGCGGGTCGCGTGTGGGATGGCCCAGCAGCTCGTCGATGCGTTCGATCATGAAATCCGAGACCGCGTGCTCCAGGTTCTCCGCCTCATCGTGGACCTGGTCCCAGCGGTAGCCGAGCATCTGCACCAGGAAGGTCTCGATCAGCCGGTGCCGTCGCACCATGGCCAGCGCGTAGGCCCGCCCGGTATCCGTGAGCGTGATTTCCCCGTAGGGGGCATGATCCAGCAGGTTCAGCTGCCGTAATTTGGCCAGCGCACCGGACACCGTGGACAGCTTCACCCCGGCACGTTCGGCCACGAAACTGGGCGTGACCGGTTCATCGGACCACTCCTTGAGGCTGAAAATGATCTTCAGGTAATTCTGCGCACTATCCGAAAGCTGGTTGACCGACACGAATCCATCATAGTCAACCAACCCCGAATATGGCTGGCAGCGGTGGAGGGGGCCAGGTCCGGCGGTGTCCCCGATGCGTGGACCGGCAGGTTTCTTGACTCCGCGGAACCGATGCGGCAAGCTGTGAAATCGATTCCATGGAATCGATTTTACAAATGGGCACAGGGGCTTATCGCGTTATGCAGGCAATCACGATCGAGGACGCGGCACGTGCCGCCGGGGTATCACCGGCCACCTCCGCCGCCGCCCGTGCCAGGGTCGAGGCCGCAGCAACCGAACTCGGTTTCCTTCCCAACGCCCAGGCCCGCTCACTTCGCTCCACCAAGACCGATTCCATTGCCCTGTTGATATCCGATGTGCGCAATCCCTACTTCTCGGACCTCGCCCACGCGGTGGAACGCCATGCCCGCGCCGCGGGGCTGGTCACCTTTATCGGCAATGCCAACGAGGACACCGGCCAGCAGGATGGGTTCCTGGCCGCCATGCTCTCCCGGCGGGTGGACGGGTTGCTGATCGTCCCCCAAGGGTTGGGTGAAGGCAGCAATATCCCCAGCGCCATGCTGCAACGCGTGATTGACAGCCCCATCCCCACGGTCTTCGTCGACCGTACCGTGGCCGGAGCCGGCATCCCCAGTATCACCGCCGGCAGCCGACGCGCCCTGGGGCAGGCCGTGGCCGACCTCAAGGCCCGGGGGCATGAACGCATCGCCTTCCTGGGCGGCCCGAAACATGCCTCCACCGCCGAGGAACGGCGCAGGGCCTTTGACTCCGCCTTGCGGTCGAACGGCCTGGTTGTGGATGAAACGCTGCACTTTGCAGGGGACTTTCGACGCATTTCCGGGCGGGCCGCAGCCCGCTGGTTCAGCGAGCACGACCTGTCGCCGACCGCGGTGGTCATCGCCGACGCGCCCATGGCCCTGGGTGCCCTGACCTTCTGGCACGAGGCCGGCGCACGGATCGGGCAGGATTTCTCGGTTATTCAGTTTCGACGAGGTCGATGCCCTGCTGCTGCATGTTCCCCCGATCGCCACGATCAGCCACGACCTGGAACGGATGGGGCAGGCCGCGGTCACTGCCCTGGCCGACCTGATGCAGGCAGCCGAACCCGCCAAGGTTCACCTCGAGAACCGCTACACCCCGCGCGCCTCGGTGGCCACCGCGCCGCATACCGCACCATCGAACAAGGACAATGAACATGGCTGAAGAGAAGCGAGTCCAGGTCACCGTCGTAGGCTCGAGCAACGTGGACATCACCGCCCGGATGGACCGCCTGCCCGGCCCGGGGGAAACCGTGCTGGCCGACTCCTATCGGCTGACCCCGGGCGGCAAGGGCGCCAACCAGGCCCTGGCCGCCCAGCTGGCCGGGGCCCGGACCGAATTCGTTGGTGCGCTGGGACAGGACGAGCATTCGGCGATCGCCTTGGCGCAGTTGCGGCAGGCCGGGGTGCTCCTGGATCGGGTGATCCGCAGCAGCGAGCCCACCGGGGTGGCGATCATCTCGGTCGATGCGCAGGGCGAAAACAGCATCGCCGTGATCTCCGGGGCCAACTCCACGGTTGACGGCACCGCAGTCCGCGCTGCCGGGCCGTTGCATGGCGTGGTGGTCCTGCAGGGGGAAATCCCCGCCTCCGGGATATCTGCCGCCATCGCCGCCGGCACCGAGCGGATCGTGCTGAACCTGGCCCCGGTGATCAAGCTGGAACCCAAGGACCTGGTGCGGGCCGACCCCCTGGTGGTCAATGAACACGAGGCATTCGAGGTCCTTGAACAGCTGGACGCCCGGGCGGCCACCGGACTTGAGGGGCACTATGACCACCTGGCCCACGCATTGCTGGAACAGGGCATCGCATCGGTGGTGATCACCCTGGGTGGAGCCGGGTGCCTCGTCGCGCAACGCGATGGCAGCGGATCAGTCCGGCTGGAGAAGGTACCGGCCCCGAGGGTCGATGCCGTGGACACCACCGGTGCCGGCGATGCGTTCACCGGGGCGCTGGCCGCGCAGCTGGCCAACGGGAAGAACCTGGCCCAGGCGGCCACCTTCGCCACCCGATTCGCCGCCTACACCGTACAGCACCCGGGCGCTCAGGCCTCCTACCCGCGGGACCTGTCGCAGCCCCAGGAGACCGGGTCCGCCCGGACCCAGGAATGATCCGTCAGGCTGAAAACCCCGATCCACACCCCCCGCTGCTGGCAGCACCGGCCACGCTGGGGCATGCTGCCACCGTGGTTGTCGCCGACTGCGGCCTGCCTGATCTCAGAATACTGTCATGACGGAACAAGGACGGGAAACAACCCAACCCGTCATCCGCTGGATGAACCCCAGGGCTGTCGGCTCGGGGTTCGCCAGACCGTCCGGCCCACACACCGCCTGTTGAGGCTGCTGCCATATTCTTGGACATATGACATCAACGGCAGGAGAACACCACGGCATCCTGGCACGGATCGCACCGGAAGCATCCTTGCTGCTGGGTGCCGGCCGGGCCATCCTGTTGCAACTTGCCGATCCGCGGATCGGGACGGCCGTGGTTCGCCATTCGGATTTCGTGGAGAACCCGTTGTCCCGGCTGCACAACACCCTGTCCTACGTGTACGCGCTGGGTGTGGGCACCCCTGCCCAGCGCGAAACGGTGATCAGGTTCGTCAACGCCGCCCACGCCCCGGTACATGCGCCGCGGGACCCGGCCACCGGCACCCCGGCCTATTCGGCCCGAGATCCCAAGCTGCAACTGTGGGTGGCCGCCACACTCTATGATTCGGCCGCTGTGATCTCCCGGCACACGCTCCCTGCCTTGGACGACGCCGCCGAGGAACAGCTGTACCGGGAATACATCTGCCTGGGACAAGCGCTACAGATGCCGGCCGACTACTGGCCCGGCGACCGGGAAGAATTCCGCCGATACTTCCAGGACACTCTGGGAACCCTGCAGGTGGGACCGGAAGTGCGGGAAGCCGCCGAGCAGCTGTTTCTCGGGCGCCACCTGCCCTGGCCGGTCCGGATCTTCCTGCCGTTGGCCCGCGACCTGACCATTGCGTTGCTCCCGGAAGAGGTGCGCGGGCTCTACGGTTATGAACTGACCGCCACGGTCCGGCGGCGGGCCCGCCTGGTGATCAGGCTGGCCCGTTGGGGGAACCGGTTGCTGCCGCACTACGTCCGCCACGCTCCCAAGAGGTACTCATTGCGCAGGGTCGATCGCGGTGCCTTGGGCTGAGACGGCACCCGGTCATTTGCTATGACGTGATTCGCCGGGCGGAAAATCCCCGGGCAGGGTGTCACGTGGCGTGATGATGCGCGGCAGGACCACCAGCAGGAACAACGTGACCAGCATCAGTGGGCCACCGATGAACAATCCCATCTGCCATCCCAAAAGCACCTGGAGCACGAACCAGACACAACCGCTGACGAGCACACCGACACCGACGGCGACCACCTTGGCAACAATATGCCCCAAATGCACCGTGGTGGCCTTGACCCTTTGGCCGAAGAAATGCCGGTGCACGGCCACGGGAATCACCAGCAGGACGATCAGCAGGACTGCGACAACCAGCAACAGCAGGTAAAAGACCTGTTCGCGTGGCTCGACGATCTCGAACCTGGCCTGGAAGGGCAGGATGATCAGGAAGGCCGCCAGGATCTGGATGCCGGTCTGCATGACCCGCATTTCCTGCAATAACTCGTTCCACTGCCGGTGCGGTGCCTGCGGGCTGTCATCCGGCTGTCGGTCTGCGATCATCAGGCCACCTTCCTGGTATATGGTGACCTGAATCCTATATCAGCCTCGGCGGCCGGGTCGCGTCCGCTGCGGTTTGCCCAGGAACCGATTAGCCGATTGCCAGCACCGCGCGGTGTGCGGCTCCATGAACCCGCGGCGGGTGGGAGCCATCGGGAATGGGGGAGCTAGACCCCGGTGACCTGGGCAAAAGGCGGGGTCTGCACACCTTCGGCCACCGCTACCGCGGGGTCGTCACCCAGATGGATGATCCGGTTCTGCTCGTTGACGTGGACTACGGCAGGGGAGTACGTCCGGGCCTCGGCATCCTCCATCTGCGCGTAGCTGATGATGATGACAGTGTCCCCGGGATGCACCAGATGGGCCGCGGCGCCATTGATGCCGATGACCCCGCTGCCGGGTTTCCCGGCGATGGTGTAGGTCTCCAGCCGGGACCCATTGGTCACGTCCACAATGCTCACCAGTTCACCGGGCAGGATGTCCGAGGCTTCCAACAGGTCCGCATCGATCGTCACCGAACCGACATAGTGCAGGTCGGCCTGGGTTACGGTGGCGCGGTGGATCTTGGACTTAAACATGGTGCGTTGCATCAAGGAACACTTCCAAAACAAGGGGGAAACGGAAATCTTGCTCCCCCAAGTTTACGTTGTTTTGAACTGCCTGGCATTAAGGAATATCACGGTCGGCCTTCAGCGGCCGCCGGATGCCAGAACCACACTGCCAGCGGCGGTGCGGCCGACATCCGGCGCGAGCCCGGGGATTTAGCCCATAACCGCCTTCAGCACCCGGGTCAGCTCGCCGCTGTCCAGCAACCGGTACGCGGCTTCGAGATCCGCGGAGAGGAACCGATCCGGTCCCGGCCCGTCAACGGTGCTGCGCAACAGGTCAAGGACCGCACCGGTGACCCGGGCCGGGGTCAGCGGGCGGCGCAAATCCAGGGCACGGGCGGCAACCACGATCTCGATGGCCAGGATGCGGCGCAGGTTGTCCACCGCTGTGCGCAGCTTCCGTGCGGCATGCCAGCCCAGGGACACATGGTCTTCCTGCATTGCCGAGGACGGAATGGAATCAACGCTGGCAGGTACGGCCAGGCGCTTGTTTTCGGCGACCAACCCGGCCTGGGTGTACTGGGCGATCATCATTCCCGAATCGACGCCGGGGTCGTCTGCCAGGAACGGCGGAAGATCGCGCGATCGGGCCGGGTCAAGCATCCGGTCCGTGCGGCGTTCGGCGATCGATCCCAGATCCGCCACGGCGATGGCCAGGAAATCCAGCACGTAGGCCACCGGTGCACCATGGAAGTTCCCGTTCGAACTGACCTGGCCATCAGGCAACACGACCGGGTTGTCAATGGCCGCGGCCAGTTCGCGACCGGCAACGCGTCCTGCATGGTCCAGGGTGTCGCGCATCGCCCCGGTCACCTGGGGTGAACAGCGCAGGGAATAGGCATCCTGCACCCGTCCATCGTTTTCACGGTGCGAGGCCACGATCGGGGAGCCTGCCAGCGCCGCGAACATGTTCGCGGCGCTGGTCCGCTGACCCGGATGAGGCCGCAGCGGAGCATGCAGCTCCGGCCGGAAGACCTGATCTGTTCCCAGCTGGGCCTCCACGCTCATGGCCGCGCTGACATCGGCGATGTCGACCAGATCGGACAGGTCTTCCAGCGCCATGAGCAGCATGCCCAACATGCCATCGGTCCCGTTGATCAGGGCCAGGCCCTCCTTCTCGGCCAGCTCCACCGGCGCCAGCCCGGCTTCGGCCAGGAGTTCCGGTACCGGGCGGAGGTTGCCCTGCCGGTCGGTGGCTTCACCCTCGCCCATCAGTACCAACGCGCAGTGGGACAACGGGGCCAGATCCCCGGAGCAACCCAACGAACCGTATTCGCGGACCACCGGGGTGATCCCGTGGTTCAACAGCCCGACCAGGGTTTGCAGAACCACCGGGCGTATGCCGGTGCGTCCGCTGGCCAGGGTCTTGGCCCGCAGGAACATCAAGGCCCGAACCACCTCGTGTTCCACCGGCTGGCCCATGCCCGCGGCATGGGACCGGATCAGCGACCGTTGCAGCTTGGCCCGATCGGCGGACGGGATATGGCGAGTGGCCAGGGCGCCGAAACCGGTCGAGACGCCGTAAACCGGGGTATCGCTGGCCGCCAGGGCATCGATCTGCAACCGCACCCGGGCGAGCTCGTCAAGGACCTCGGTGGAAACCTCCACCTGTGCATTGTGACGCGCAACCTTAACCACGTCGTCGGCCGAAATTCCTGTTAAACCCAAGGTCACTACGGTATTCATGAGAGTCGTATCCATTTTCCATTCCCGTTGCTAAGACTTCTATAAGGACTTAACCCTCATCATTGGATACTTTGGTAAATAAGGGTCGCCAATTGGAGACACTCTGTCCGGTATTTCGGACACCATGGGCGGCCCGGCGAGAAGGATGGGTAGGCATGGGGGCGTTAACCCGATATTCACATTCGAGGTCGTTGCGGGGGCGGTGGGGCATCCCTGCCGACATCGTTGGACGTTCTGCGGTAACTTAGCGCGCCAATAGCCCAACCTGGAGGAAGATCGCATAGTCTTCGTACACCAGTGGTCAAAGGCGACAGCTGGTACAGGAACAGTGCGGTAAACGAGCAGTAAATAACGAGAGAAAGACCGACGACCGTGGATACTGGGATAGTCAACCACACCGCAAGCGCAACGGGGACACCTGAAAGCGCATGGCGCCGACGCAAGGACGCGTGGGAGCACTTGGGCTACATCCTAAGCGAAGTGGTTCGGCATTTGGGTGAAAAAACGGATTCTGGCACGCTGGTCAACGAAGCCAGGCAACTGATCGGCCTGATCGCGGCGATCGAACCCTATTGGGCCACACCGGGGATCAGCTATTTCAACGATATGGTCAAGGCCCTGGAGTCCGACGACTATTCCACTGCGCTGGAAAAGGTGTACCTGGTCAATAAGACCTTCCGTTCGCAGACCCAATACATCGAGCCGGAAAACAATGGCCACGAGGTCGAAGACGAAGAAAAGAACAGCTTGAAGGCCGAATCCAATGAGCGTTTCGCGCCGGTGGTCGAAGTGCTGTTGGTCGACAACGGTCGTGCCGAGGAAATCGAGGGTTTCAAGCAGGAAATGCTTGACCAGCGCCGGAGCACGGACAAATTCAACTACAACTTCGTCGTGGTGCCCAGTGTCGAGGATGCCCTTGTTGCGCTGGTGATCAACCCGACCATCCAGACCTGTGTCCTGACCCCGCGATTCGAGATCAATACCAAACGCAAGCTCAGCAGCGCCCTGCACGGCTACATCCAGCGCCAAACCGCGGGACGGTTCAGCAGCAGGAAGCCGATGGGTCTGCTGATTGATCTGGAAAGCACTATCGCCAGACTGCGACCCGAGGTCGCGGTCTACCTGGTGGCCGGGGTGGCGTTGGAATCCCTGGCTCGGGAGATGACCGGTCGATTCCAGCGTATCTTTTCCCGCAACGACGGCATGGATCTGCACCTGTCGATCATCAACGAGATCCTTTCTCGCTATGAGACGCCGTTCTTCACGGCATTGCAGCACTACGCACGCCGTCCTGCGGGGGTCTTCCATGCCATGCCGATTTCCCGGGCCGGCTCGGTCCAGAACTCGCCGTGGGCCCGGGACCTGGTGGATTTCTATGGAATCAACCTGTTGCTGGCTGAAACCTCGGCCACGTCGGGGGGACTGGACTCGCTATTGGACCCGCACGGATCGATCCGTGAAGCGCATGAGCTGGCTTCACGTGCTTTCGGTTCGCACCTGACGTATTTCGTCACCAATGGGACATCCACGGCGAACAAGATCGTGCACCAATCGATCCTGGCCCCGGGGGATATCGTCCTGGTCGACCGGAACTGCCACAAGTCCCACCACTACTCGCTGGTGCTCGCCGGCGCCCATGTGAAATACCTGGAGGCATATCCACTGCAGGAGCATTCCATGTACGGCGCGGTGCCGTTGAGCGAGATCAAATCGACGCTGCTGCATCTGCGACGCGAGGGCATGCTGCACAAGGTCAAGATGATCACCCTGACCAACTGCACCTTTGACGGAATCATCTACGACCCGCGCAGGGTCATGGAAGAATGCCTGGCGATCAAGCCGGATCTGGTGTTCCTCTGGGACGAAGCCTGGTTCGCCTTCGCCGGCTTCCACCCGATCTACCGCAAGCGCACCGGCATGTCCGCTGCACGTACCCTGGAAAGCTCCATGGGCACCGCTGAGTACCGTCGTCGCTACAAGCAGCAGGTCCAACGGCTCCCGGAACCGGGAACCAAGGACAACCCGGCCAATGATGACGCTTGGCTGAACACCCGGTTGATCCCCGATCCCGAGAAGACCCGTCTGCGCATCTACTCGACCCAGTCCACGCACAAGACCCTGACCTCGCTGCGGCAGGGATCGATGATCCATGTATACGACCAGGATTACGTAATCCGTAACTCCAACTCGTTCCGCGAAGCGTACATGACCCATACCTCCACCTCGCCGAACTACCAGATTCTGGCTTCATTGGATATCGGGCGGCGGCAGGCGGAGCTGGAAGGCTACGCGCTGGTGCAACGCCAGGTCGATCTCGCGCTGTCGGTGTCCAAGGCCATTGCCCGCCACAAGCTGTTGCGCAAGTACTTCAGCATCCTGGACAGCCGTGACCTGATTCCCCAGGAATACCGGGTATCGGGCAATGCCAATCCGGTGCGTGATGGATTGGCCTCATGGGACGACGCCTGGGAGACAGACGAATTTGTTGTCGACCCCAGTCGCCTGACCTTGGACATCAGCCGGACCGGGGTGGACGGAGACACCTTCAAGCACACTTATCTGATGGACGGCCATGCGATCCAGGTCAACAAGACCAGTCGCACCAGTGTGTTGCTGATGACCAATATCGGTACAAACCGCAGCGCGGTGTCCTACCTGATCGAGGTGCTGATCAAGATCGCCACCGATCTGGAACACCGGCGTCGGCTCGATGGTCGATCCGCGGAAGACCTGAAGGCCTCGGCGGCCTTGAAGGTCCCGCTGCCGAACTTCAGCTACTTCGCCCGCGCCTTTGACGGCGGTGCGCAAAGTGGTGACATGCGCAGGGCCTACTACCTGACGTACCGGGACCCCGCGACGACCTTTCACCTCTCGGACGGGATCCGTGAACGCATCGCGGCCGGCCAGGAAGTGGTCTCCGCGGCCTTCGTGACCCCGTACCCGCCGGGTTTCCCGGTGCTGGTCCCCGGACAGGTGATCACCACCGAGATCCTGGACTACATGGACATGCTAGATACCCGGGAGATCCACGGCTACCACCGCGACTACGGTTACCAGGTGTTCACCTCGGAAGCGGTGGCCGAACTGGAAGCCACGGACCGCCGGAAGTAGCGGATACCGCAAAGCCCGCAGCCCCCGCACCGGACAGGGTGCAGGAGCTGCGGGCTTCCTGCTCAGTGCAACGGCAAACGGACCGACACCGAGGTCCCGTGCCCGTCGCGTGAGCGCAGGATCAGCGCACCTCCGTGACGCGCCACAATCACCTTGACCAAGGCCAGGCCGATACCCGAACCGGGCATGTCGCGCGCATTGGATCCCCGGGCGAGTTCCTCCAGAACCAGTTCCTGCTCATGATCCGGTATGCCCCGGCCGGTGTCGGCGATATCGATGATGACCCAGCCATCGAGCTCCTGGGCGGTGATCTCGATGCTGTCCCCGGGTTGGGAGTACTTGATGGCATTGCTGAGCAGGTTCTGCAGGCTCAGGCGCAGCAGATCCGGATCTCCCTTGAGCAGTGGCAGTGGCCACGGTGCCCTGGGCAGGTGCAGGGAGATCTTGCGTTTTTCGGCGTCGGTACCCTGCGTGCCTTCGGCGGTGTCATCCAATACGTCGCGCAACAGGGATTCGAGGTCCACGTCGATTCGTTCCAGCTGGGCCACTTCCAATTCGGCCAGTCCGCGAAGGTCACCCACCAGTCGTGAAAGCCGCCTGGTTTGAGTGGCCACGCTTGCCCAGCTCTCCGCATCCGGTACACCGTGTTCACTGCCGCTGACGACCGTCTGCAGTACCGTCAATGGATTCTTCAGTTCATGGTCCAGCCGTTGCAGCAGGCGGCGACGGGCCTGATCGCCCTCCTGCTGGATCCGGACGCCGAGGTCATCCAGCTTCCGCCGCAGCCGTTGGCGTTGCCGCAGGGCCACCGCGCAGCCTGCGGTCGCCACTGCGCCCAGAAGCAAAGGAGCCAGCCAGAACGGGATCAGGATTGACAGGTTCAGGTCGCTGGCCACCATCACAGCCAGCACGCAACCGCCGATGGCAAGCAGGGGGACAAGCCACAATCCCAGGCGCAATCCGCGATCGGACCGGCGAGGCGTGTCAGCCACGTCGCACCTCCCCGGCGAAACGGTAGCCCTGGCCCGCAACGGTTTGCACCAGGGTCGGTGCCGCGGCGTCATCACCGAAGGCCTTGCGGATTTCGGCGATCCTGTGATCCACGGCCCGGGTGGACACCGCGAATTCGAATCCCCACAGGGACTCAAGCAGACGTTCCCGGCTGTGGACCTCATCCGGGCGCGTCATCAGGTACTCCAGCAGGGTCAGGGCCTTGGGCGTCAACATGATCTCCGTGTCCTCGTTCCAGACGCGCCGTGCCAAACGGTCCAGCTTCAGGGTGCCGGTCCCGTGGTCAGCCACCAGGATCTGGGCATTTCCCAGGGCGTGGGTTGATGTTTGGAGCCGGCGCAATACCGCGCGGATACGGGAGAGCAGTTCCTGGGGAGCAAAGGGCTTGTTCAGGTAGTCGTCGGCGCCCTCATCCAAGGCGGCGGAGCGTTCATCGGCTTCGCCGACCACGGTCAGCAGGATCACCGGTGTCCAGTCCTCGCGTTGGCGCAAGGTGCGCAGTAGGGACCGCCCATCCAGGAAGGGCATCATCACGTCGGACACGATTACCTGGACCGGATGCCTGTCCATCACCTGCAGGGCCTCGACCCCGTTGCCAGCGGTCAGTACCTCCAACCCGCTACGCCGCAGGTAACCGCCCAAGGTGGCCAGGATATCCTGTTCGTCATCGACCAGCAGGACCGAAGCTGCGGAAGTGGTATTCATGTCTCCATTGTCCTTCAACCGGTGCCGGAGCCGGGACGCCACCAACGGCGTTCCGGCTCCGGCGTGAACTGCTTGGGTTCCTGCGCTAGAAGGACAGGTCCGTCGTGCCCAGGGCATCGTGTCGCAGTACGTTATCCGATCCGCGGTCGACGATATCCGGATCGTCTTCGTGGACCGGGTTCCAGCCGACCACGTTCTCCGAGCCGTGGACCTGCACGTCATCCAGATCCTGGACGGCAATAATGTTGTTGTTGCCGCGGATGCGCAAGTCGTCGACCTCCACTATGGAGATGGTCAGGTTGTTTCCGGTTACGATCACGTCATCGCAATCCCCGGTAATGCTGATGATGCTGTCGCTGTCCGAGACCGTCAGGTCATCGGCATCATCCCGGCCCGACGCATCGTCGTCGAGGCACTCGAGTTGCGTATCGGCCGCCTGCACGATGCTGTTGAACAGCGAATCGAAGTCCGTTGGCCCGGTCTGCTGCGCAGCCGGATCGGAGGCGGTGGTGGGTGCGGCGCTGGTATCCCCGGCAGGAGCGCTGTCCCCGGTCATTTCAGCGGAAGGGCTGGTGATCGGGGCGCTGGAGGTCGGAACGTCGTTTTCGGGCTGGACCGTGACACAACCGCTCAGGCCGACCGAGGCCAGCAGTACAACCGCCAGGCTGAGTCCGGCACTGCGCAATGTCTTGTTTTCCATGGGAAGGCTCCTTCTGTACACCGGGCGGAGAATCCGCCGAACTGGACTTGCTACTACCGAGCCTAGGGGTTCCTCAACGGCCAGTGGTCGCTGACCTGTTCCAGAGCTGTCTCAATCCTGCGACAAGCTGTCGCGTAGCGGCCGGGACAAAACCGTGGGGAGGGTGGGAACCGGTCTGCCGGTCCCTACCCTCCCCTGCGGATTAGCCCGTTGCCTTAGCCATCGTCACCGGAGATGGCCGCACCATCCTCGGTCGCCCCGCCCTCGTCGGTCCAATCATGCCCGGTGTCATCGGAGAGTTTGGGATCCGAGACGTGGTCCTTGGCCTTGGACTGTTCGGCGTTTTCGGGAATATGTTTTTCACCCATGGTTAGCTGCTCACTTTCTGTCGGTTGGCCGTTGGCGGACAAAGACCTGGCACCTAGCGTTCGGGCTCGGTGCCTGGGTCGGGCGGGAGCGGTGGGGCGGTCGGATCCAACGGCGGCTGGCTCGGCGCTGTCGGGTCGGTGACCGGACCCGGCGGAGCCGTCGGGTCACTGGGTGGGGCCCCTGGCCCCGTCGGATCATCCGGAGTGGTCGGTGGTTCGGTGGGATGTCGGTTGTCCACGATATTCCTCCTTGTCCTGCCGGCGGTACCGGCTGGTGTCACCGTTCTCGGCTCGTGTGCCACGCTACCGACTGATCACCTCAGGCTGAACGGCTGGCGTCGGTTCCAAGGAAATTGCCAGCTAGGTCCCGCCCGGTACCCAGCCATTCGACGGGGAAGACCATGCCGGGCCGGTGAATCTTGGAAGAGCATGGGAGTTGAAGCCGGTGGTTCATAGTCACCGTTCTTCGGCGTAGAGTGCGAAATGAACCCCGCTGGCCATGCGGCGCGCGGGGAGGAATATCGCGTGAATGCGAACCACAGAGGGAAGGAACGAACCTTGTCTGATTCCGTAGAGAAGACCCCGGCAGGAAAAACCGCAAGGGAAAATGTCGAGAACGGTTTTGTGGCGACAGCCGAGCTGCGTGACGCACTGCAATCGGTACTGGTCAACCTGATTGACTTACAACTGGTGGCCAAGCAGGCGCACTGGAATATTGTGGGCCCCAATTTCCGCGACCTGCATCTGAACCTGGATGAAGTGGTCAACATCGCCCGGCAGGGGTCGGACGAGGTTGCCGAGCGAATGCGGGCACTGCACGCTACCCCGGACGGGCTGGTGGGAACCGTCGGGAAGTACACCGAGATCGAACAGCCGACCACCGGTGAGATCCTGACAACCAACGCCGTGGACCTGATGGTCAAGGCCGTACAGGCTACCGTCGGGGTGATGCGGCGGGTTCATGATGCCGTGGATGAAGCCGACCCGACCTCGGCCGATATCCTCCATGGTTACATCGCCCAGCTGGAACAGCAGGCCTGGTTCATCAGCGCCGAAACCCGTCACCCCTGATCGTTCAGGACCCGATGAAAGACCACGCGCCCTCCTTGTTCAGGAGGGCGCGTGGCGTCGTTTAAGCCGGGCTGACAGGACCAGCAGTTCTTCGGGGCCTGGTTGCACTTCGGTACCCGTAACAACGGTCAGTAGCCGTCCTGGGTCTCATGCCAGTCCAGATCGTCCTCCTCGTTGTTCCAGGAGGAGTCCTCGCGCCGGATGCGTAGCGTGGAACCCTCATCGATCCACAGGCTCTGCATCCGGGTGTCGGTCTGGTCATTGTCAGGTTGCGGGTAGGTGACCAGCACGCGGCCTGCCTCCCGGGCGATCACCTGCGCGTCAACCAACTGGCCATCGATTTCCAGTTGGACATATCGGAAATGACCGTGGTCGGACTGCTCTGGCGCCGACTGGTCGTGGGAGTGATCCATCTGACAAGTCTGACAGACCACGCGGCCAACGAGTGGACGGGACGCGAAACCGTCAGCACTTTCCCACCGTTCCGCTACCGCAGGGAAACCGGCACCGGAACTCAGCCGGTACGCCGCCGGCCGTGGAAGCGTTCGACCAATTGCCCTGCGGTGTGCCGCAACGGGGCCAGGATCTTCTCGTGGTCATCAACAGGCACTCGGTCGGCCAGGAACGTGACGGCCAGTGCTGCCACCGGCCAATTGGAGTTGTCCACGATGGCCACTGCCAGGGAATGGAAATCCGCGGTGACATCGCCCTGCTCGATGGCATAGCCGCGTTCTTCAGTCAGTAGCAGTTCGCGGCGCAGTGATGCGTAGTCGGTAATTGCCCCATGGGCCGGTCCACGGCTGATGAAATCGGAAGCCCGCGGATACAGGGCTCGAACCTGGGACTTGGGTAGCTTGGACAGGATCGCCCGACCCGATGCGGTCAGGTGTGAGGGCAGGCGGACACCCACATCGGTGACCAGTGAGGGACGCGACTTGGCACGCTCCTCGACGATATACAACACATCGGCACCGTGCAGGACGGCCAGATGTGCGCTTTCACCCAACCGGTCCACCAGCTGGGCCACCAACGGCGCACCCAGTCGGGCCAGCGGTTCCTGGCGGGTATACGCGCTGGACAGTTCGAAGGCCGAAAGCCCCAAACCGTAGGCCTGCTCTTCCGGGTAATGGGTGGCGAATCCCTGCTCCACCATCTCGGTCAACAACTGGTAGACACTGGAGCGCGGCAAATCCAGCAGGGTGGCGATCATGGCCGCGGGGGTGGGGGACTTCCGGCTGGCCAGGAGCTTGAGCACGCGCAGGGTGTTGCGCGCCGCCGGAGTCTTGCTAGCCACGCGCCCCTCCTTGCCATCTCGACCCCACCACTACCGGTCCCCGGCCAGCAGCGCGGCTAGTTCGCCGGTGTCCGGCGGATTGGCTCCGGCCCGGGATACGGTCACTGCGGCGCTCGCCGTGGCGCATCGCAGCGCCTTTTGCACCGCCGTGGATTCCAGGATGGAAGGACCCTCTCCGCACAGCGCCCGTGCGACCGGGGAATCCAGGATCCCGTGCAGCAAACCGGACATGAACGCAGCCCCGGCCCCGACCGTGTCATCGATCTGGGTGACCCAGGCCGCCTGGGTGAAGGACTGGCCGGCGGTGCGGGCCATGCAGCCCAGGGCTCCGCGGGTGAGCACCACCAGTTGTGGCCCCAGATCCAGGACATGCTCCAGCACGGCAGCGGGATCCATGGCGGGGTACAGCCAGCAGGCATCGGATTCGCTGAGCTTGACCACGTGGGCCAATCGCATCATCGTCTCAACACGTTCGAGCACAGCATCGTGGTCCACCGCCAGCTCGGCACGGATATTCGGGTCGTAGCTGCGGATTTGGGAGGGCGGCGAGTTCCTGAACGCCGCCAAGACCTTGGAACCACCCGGTTCCAGCCAGGAGCCAATGGACCCGGCATGCAGCAGAACGGTTCCCGGGGCCACCACGTCATCGGGAAGGTCCCAGGTGATGTTGAAACGGTAGCTGGCCCGTCCGTCCCCATCCAGTTTCACCTGGGCCTGGTTGGTGGCCACCAAGCGTTGGGTGCCATCGGCCAACTGCACCCCGGCTTCGCGCAGGTGTCCGGCGATCATCGCCCCATGTTCGTCCAAGCCGAATTCGGTGTGGAACATGACCTGGTGCCCCAGGCGGGAGAGCCCCACGGCAACGTTCAGCGGTGAGCCACCGGGAAAGGGCTGCCGGTTGACCACATCGACCAGGGATTCGCCAATTACAGAAATACGAGCCATGTCTGCATCCTATGCGGCAATGCCGGGCGGGGGAACCTGCCACGGTTCCCGGGAAATACTCCCGGTGGTGCCGTGGCGCTCTACCCCGGGGCGGCGAAATCCCCATAGGCTGGGGCACAACACCCCGTCAGCCTGGATCACGGAAGGGGCAACACATTGACCGACCACGATATCAACGAACTGCTGCAGCGTTGCGCCAGCCTGCCCTACGGGGCACAGCTGAACGAGTTGCTGGACCAGGCCCTCCAGTTGGCTGAGGAAGCGCAGGACGTGCGGGCCGAATACCGTGTCCGGTTGCTCCAAGCCGATGCCTGCGCCATGACCGGGGATAGCACCGGTTTGCTCGGGAACTTCCGTTGGTGCCTTGACCACTACGACCAGGATCCGCACACCTACCCTTCGGATCCGGGCGATGGTGCGGACCTGCTCTGGCAGTACAAATGGATGACCGCGGTGCTCAGCGCGGACCCGCAGATCCCCGCGGAGGACATCCACGGCCTGTTGGAGGAAATGCACAGGCACTACCAGCGGGCCGGGATCGGCGACTCGGCGGTGCTCACTGCCCGGTTTGAGGTGGCTTTCGCCAACGGCTGGATGGAACAGGCCGCCGAGATCCACGCCCTGCTGCAACAGGATCGTGGCGACGAGTATTCGCATTGCGATGCCTGTATCCGCTCACTGAACATGTCCTACCTGCTGGCCACCGGCAAACCGGACCAGGCCCTGGAGTTGCTTGATGAGCTGCTGGCCAACGATCTCAATTGCGGGCAGGAACCAGCCAACGCGATCGCAGTGGCCCTGGTCCCGCTCCTGCGGGCGGGCCGGATCGAAGAGACCAAGGCCCTGCATGTGCGCAGCTACGAGGCCGCACGCAAGGACCCGGACAACCTGGGCCTGGTAGCGCACCACCTGAAGTACCTGGTGGTGACCGGAAACCTGGGGCGGGCGCTGGCCGTGGTCGAACGCCACCTTCCGTGGCTCGCCCATGACCCCATGGCCCAGCGTGAACACCTGGCCTTCCTCAGTTCCCTGGGACTGTTATGCCGGACAGCCACGGATCTGGGCTTGGGCGAGGTCGCGGTGCGTGGCAGCGAGCTGCCGGGGCTGGCCGAATTCTTCGGACCCCACGACGAGCCGGTGCCGATGACCCGCCTTGGCGCGCTGGCCTGGGACGCCGCCTACGACCTGGCGTCCCGGTTCGATTCCCGGAATGGAAACGGCTGGACCACCGGGCAAGTCCACAGTGTGGCCGCACTGGTATCCGGGCAGTGGGATGTGGAATGGGAGACCGATATCTGGCTGCCTCTGCATCAGCCAGTCGGCACCCCGCAGCATGCGGTGGACTTCTTGCGTCGTGCCCGGGAGCGTACCGCTTGCGGTGATACCGCCGCGGCTTTGGCCGATGCCCTTGCAGGACTGGACCGCCGGCCGTCCGCGGATGTGGCAGCAGGTCTGCACCAGCTGGCCATGATCCTGGAGCTGGGCGCCGGTCGTGAAGAGCAGGCCGAACAGCAGCTGGAGGACTACCTCCGGGCGTTGACGAAGGCCGGCTACCGGCCGCTGGCCGACATGTTGGGAACCTACGGCCTGTCCATCCATCGTGACGGGACACAGGAACAGCTCTCCGCGTTGTTGCATGCCCAGGGTGCAGGGCACCGGGACACGACGACCCTGGTCTATATCGGCACCTGGCTGTCCCATGCCCGGATGCGCCACGACCAGTTCGACCTGGCCCAGGTCTGCACCGAGGGAACCCAACTGCGCGCCCTGGAACTGATCCGGTCCCGGGCCGGCGACGATGTGCGCGACTCGCTACTGCACAACCTGTATTCCATCCGGATCATCCAGGCCTCGGGCCACGGCAGCGTAGGGCAGATCGAGCCACTGGTGCGCGCCTGGCGCAGGTACAACCCGACGGACAATTCGCTGGCCCAGGTGCATTACTTCCTGGCGCAGCTGGCCGGCGAAGCCGCGGATAGCGAGACGGCGCTGGACTACGCCACCCGGGCGCTGGCGGTTTTCAACGGCTACAATGACCGCCATCGGGCGATTCTCGCCGCGGATTTCAGCGCGACCCTGTTGCTGGAATCCGGGCAGCCGGACCGGGCGAAGGAACGGCTGCGTTTCGGGCTGCACCAGGCGGAACTGGCCGAGAGCGACCAACGGCTGGCCCTGCTCTTCCGGCTGGCCCAGCTGCATCTGGATGGCGGGGAACCCCATGAGGCACTGGATTACCTGACCAGGGCACAGCAGGAGGCCGGAGACCTACTCAGCGTCGCCGAGCAGGCGGAAATCCACGACCTGATGGGCGAAGCGCACGGATTGAGCGAGCGGTTCCAGGACGCGGCAACGCACTGGGAACAAGCCACCGCCCAGTTCGCCGTGGCGGGTCAGGCCTTCCGGCAGATGCAATGCGCGGAAAAACTGGTCAACGTCCACTTGCTGACCGGGTCATTTGCCCAGGCCCAAACCCTCGCCGAACGGCTGGTGCCGTTGGGCGAGTCGCTACGGGAGGAACACGGCATCCAACCGGAGCTGAACGCGCTGATGCTGCTGGCCACCGTGCAGGAAAGCACCGGAGAAGGGGACGCGGCGCAGAGCTTCACCGCAGCCACCGAATTGGCTGCCGAGTACGGGCAGATCCAGTTGCAGGCACAGATCATGGTCAAGCACGCGCAATGGGCCGGATCCGCGGACCAGGACCTGGGCCTGGCGGTCAGCCTGATGTTGCAGGCAGCCCACTTGTTCGAGACCCTGGAGCAGCAGTCCAATGCCGCCCAGGGGATCGGCGCCGCGGCCAGCTACCTGGCATTGGATGGGCGACATGACGAGGCCGTACTGCTTTTTGAACAGTCGTTGCACCTGCCGATCGAGGACCGGCTGGTCGAACGGACCCTGCGCCTGCGGCTGGCCGATTCGCTGGAGGCCCTGCACAAGCCGGAGCAGGCCGCCATCCAGCGTGCACTGGCCGCACAGCTTGAAGGCCAGGAGCAGTAGCCCCTGCGATGACAACGGGTTAGACGTTCAACCGGTAGCCGCGCTTGATCACCGTGACGATCAGATCCGAGTGCGGAAGGCCGCGGCGTAGCCGGCTCAACGACATATCCAGCACATGGCGTGAGGTCAGATTCGGCAACATGGCCCCCAGCTCGTCGCGCGAGACCACCGCGCCGTTGGATTCCATCAGGCAACGCATGATCTCGGCCTGGGCGGGGGAGAGCTCGCACTGCTGACCCTCGATACTCAGCGTCCGTCCGCGCAGGGTGCACGGACCGTAGACCGTCTGGCGGGTCAGCGTGCCTAGCGAGGACAGATGGTCAACCAGCTGACCGATCATGGCGCCCATCCGGTGGCGTTCGGGCACGAGCACGGAGATGATACCCGCCTGGTGCAACGGGCTGGCGGTGACCGGGCCGACCGTGGCCACCGCGACGCGTTCCTCCAGGGAACGGATCAGCGCGGGGGTCCGGTTGCGGTGGCGTGCCGCGGCGAGCAGGGCATGGACGCTGGGGGCACTGGTGAAGGTCACCGCATCGAAGTGGGCGGCGCACAAGCCGTCCACCAGCTTGCCCACTTGCGGATCCATGGCCGAATCCATCCAACGGTAGGGTTCGATCCGCACGATGCTGCCGGCTCCCATGCCACGCAGGCCTGCGATCAATCCCAGATCCTGGTCCCCTTGCAACTGGATGGCCACTGTCGCCCCCGCAACCTGCCCTTCCAGGTGCGGCAACACCGACGCGGCGATGCCATCGGCGGCGACCGCCTCGGCATGGAAACCCAGCGCCCGTACCGCACCGTGTGCCTTGGCGCCACGGACAAACAGCCGGCACTGGCTGATGACCTCGCTGAGCCGGGGACCCAATCCGGCTGCCTCGGCCGTGTCGAACCAGCGGCGCAGGCCGTAGGCGGTACAGATGACCAGGAACTGCGGACGCAACGTGATCATCCGCAGGGTTTGTTCCACCAGAGCGGCCTCGTCATCCAACGGAGCGAGTTTGAGCAGCGGGACATGCTCGACCTCGGCACCGCGGCGGGTAAAAGCCTCGATCAGCTCGTTCGAACGGCGGTCGCTGGTCACCGCGATCCTGAAACCGTCCAGGGGCGTAATTGGTGAACTCATGCGGTGGCCTTTGCTCGACTTTCGGTGAACTGTCCCAGGGTCAGGGGCAGCCGGGCGACCTCACCGATCACAATCACGGCGGGGTTGGCGCAGTGCTCCTCGCGGGCCCTGGCGGTCAGCGTGGACAATGTGGCGTGGGTGGTCTTCTGCCGTGCAGTGGTGCCCTGCTCCACAATGGCGCACGCGGTCTGCGCGGGCATCCTGCGCAGCAGCCCGGCCACGGTATGTTCCAAGGTCCCCATGCCCATGAGGATCACGATACTTGCCCCGAGCCCGGCCAAGTGGTCCAGCTCGCCGTCGCTGAACGGATCGTGACCGGAGATCACCGTGAATCCCCGGGCAATCGACCGGCTGGTCACCGGGATCCCGGCTGCGGCCGGAACCGATATGGCGCTGGAGAGCCCTGGAACCACGTGGACGCTGATCCCGGCTGCGGTGGCCGCGGCAACCTCCTCGAATCCCCGGCCGAAGACGAACGGGTCCCCGCCCTTGAGCCTGGCCACCTGCTGCCCTTTCAGCGCGGCGGCGATCATCTGCTCCTCGATCTGGCGTTGCGTGACCTTGTGGTGGCCGGGCTGCTTGCCCACGTCCACCAGCTGGGCCTGCGGTGCCAGCTCGTGCAGGTGCTGCCCGGGACCGAGCCGGTCGTGGAAGACAACATCCGCCCGTTGCAGTGCCGTGACGGCTCTCAGCGTGAGCAGATCCAAGGCCCCGGGACCGCCGCCGACCAATGTCAACGACCCGGCCAGGGGGCTCGGTTCCCTGATACTGACCGGGATCCCGCGACTGTGGGCCGCAGCAGTCAGCAGGGCGAAACGTGCAGGGTCCTTATCGCAGATGACCAGCAATCCGGCGTGCCGCAACCGGGCCAGCCCCTCCCAATCATTGCTCACGCGGTGCACCACCGCGCTCTCGGCTTCCAGCTGGCGGCCTGCGTGCCGGGCAGCGACCCGTTCACCGGCCAGCAACACCGTGCACCCGGCAAGGTGGAGCATTGGGGCGATCATCGGTCCGACACCTCGGGCAAAAGCAGTGCCTGCAACAGGGCATCGAGGGGTACTATGCTGTGTTCGCCTGAACTTGTTGTCATCGGAATCTGCCGACTTTCATTCGTGAATAAGGGATGAATTGAAGTCTAGAAGTCCCGGTTTGCCCCGAAATTTCGCATTTGTTTCCGGTGGAATAAATAAGTGCTCCCTGCGACGGATACTGGGCTTTGAATCCATGTCATACGAGGAAAACGCCCACTTCAAGCCCCTTTGTACGCAACTGGATCGGTTTTACATCCCCGCAACAATTCAGCGCAGGTAGCTGAAACGTTGCTGTTCTAATCTTGGATTACGGCACGGGAGAACCTGCCGGATCACCTGCTGAAAGGGAAATTAAATGAACATCATTCACGATGGGCAAACCTCCCACGGCATCGTCGTGGATCCCGCCTGGAACATCGGCGGCATCACGGGGAACGCGGTGTCCGGTTCCCGCGCCGTAACCGGTTGGGCGTTGTCCTGGCGGCATGGGAACACCGTGCCGGATGGCCGGATCAAACTACACGTGTGCCGCTCGATGACAGGAGTCAGGACATGAGTGTGCATAGCCTTGAACGGGACCGTGCCGCGGAAAACCGGATTGATGCTCCGGCCCTGCTGGCCATATCCCATGGTACCGACCATCCGGTCGGCCAACGTCTGGTGGGCGCACTGGTCGCCGCCGTGCAACCCTTGCTACCCGATGTCACGGTGCAACCCGGATTCGTGGATGTGCAACAACCCCAGGCCGGGGAGCTGGTGCTGCGCCATGCATCCGATACCCAAGCGCCCTGCCTGGTTCCGTTGCTGCTTTCGCGGGGCGTCCATGTGAACGACGATCTGGCCGCAGCAGCCGCCCGGAACTCCGGGGTAAAAGTGGCCCGAGCGCTGGGACCGGACCCGGTACTCGCACTGGTGCTGGAACGGCGTCTGGTACAGGCCGGATGGCAGCGCGGTGAGCCGGTGATCCTGGGCTGCGCCGGAACCCGCGATCCGGGCGGACTGGAGGACTGCCACCAGATGGCCCGGCTGCTGGAGCAACGGTTGGAGACCATGGTGCGTTGCGCCTTCGTCTCAGCATCCGTTCCAGAACTGAGTAGGGTCGTCACCGAGGCCCGCCAAGCCCACCGCGGGCGGCGGATCGTGGTATCCAGCTATCTGCTGGCACCGGGTTTCTTCTGGTCGCTGGCCGGGAAGACCCAGCCGGATATCCTGACCGATCCGATCCTCAGCGAGAACTATCCGATACCCCACGAACTGGCACAACTGGTTGTCCACCGCTACCGACAGGCAACGATCGGCTGACACCGGCATCCGGAAGCGGATCGCAAAATCCAGTGAGCGGATACGCGAACCGATCCTTCGATGCATTTGCCTGGCACATGCGCTGACCGGCAAAGTGGAAGTCATGGATGCACTCTTCGACGACAGCGTCATGTCCAGAACGCCGGCCAAGCTGCGCCCTGGGGCCTACCATCTGCCCGGATGGCTGTCCCTGGAGACGCAACACTGGATCACCGAACGCTTCCGGGAATGGGGCCGGGGACCGGTGCCGCCGCATTCGACCATGGTTGCCGGTCACCCAATGCGGGTGAAAACCGTGTGTCTGGGCTGGCACTGGTCGCCCAACCGGTACTCGCGCACGGCCGACGACGTCAACGGTGCCGTGGTTCCACGCGTCCCGTCCTGGCTGGTGGACCTGGGGAAGCGGGCCGTGCGCGAAACCACCGGGGACCCCGACAAGGCCGCAGCCTATCTGCCGGATGCCGCTCTGGTGAACTACTACGATATCCACGCAAGCATGGGCATGCACCAGGACCGTGAGGAGGCGATCAATGCCCCTGTGGTGTCCCTGTCCATCGGGGACGGGGCCACGTTCCGGCTGGGCAACAGCGAAAACCGCAACAAGCCCTACCAGGATGTGTACCTGGCCTCCGGGGACCTGATCGTCTTCGAGGGACCGGCCCGTTTCGCGTACCACGGGGTCACGCGTATTCATCCGCACTCCGCACCGCCGGGATGCGGTCTGGGTAGCGGGCGGATCAACATCACCCTGCGCCAGACCGGGCTGCGCTAGGCGTCGTCGGCCAACTCCAGTTCGGCGACCAAGGCGAAATGATCCGAATTCCCGGCATCAATCCGCTGCAGCGAGGCATGTTGCACACCCCGGGTCATCACGTGGTCGATTCCCAACATCGCGAAGGGGGTGCGTGGCCAGGTCAAGGCCAATCCCCAGCCGTTGTACCGCATCTGTTCCAGCTCACGGGCCACCGGAGCGAAATGTCGGTCCGTGGCGGTGGCATTAAAATCCCCGGCCGCGATGATGCGTTCGGCGGGATCCCGGGCAATGTACCGGGCGAGATTGGATAGCATCATGTCCCGGTCGGCGTGCCCCGTGGGGCGGGCCGAGGCGGCATGAACGGTATAGAAACGGACCGGTCCGGATGCGGTTTGCACATCCAGCCGCAGGGCACGGGACCAGTCGAGCCCCAGATCCAGGGACTCGGCATTGGCCAGCGGATAGCTGCTCCACACACCCACCGTGCCCACCGAGTAGAAATACGGATGTGTCTGGGCCAGGGCGGCAGTGACCTCCACATCCCGGCCCTGCTCGATTTCCTGCAAGGCAATCACCGAGGCCCCGGTATCGGCCAGGGCCAGCGCCGAATCGATGTCACTTCGGCCATGGACGTTTTGGGTGGCGATACTCAGTCCGTCAACGGTTACACGTTGCGCCGTGGGAAGCACCTGGCCTCCGAAGCTCAACGACCATGCCAAGGCCGGAAGCAGCAACATCAGAAAGGTGCCGCGGCCACCGGCAGCCAGGGCAAACAAGAACAGCGCAACGATGCCCAGCCCCAGCCATGGCGCAAGATTGTCCACGACCAAGCCCAATCCGGCAACATCCGGGACCTGTTGGTGGAAGACCATCAGCGCGGCCAAGGCAAGGCTCGCAAGGATGACCAGCAGGCGCGCGAGGATTCTGGAAGCCGTCAACCGGCGATGCGAAGCTTTGGACATTTCAAGTCAACATTGCCACAAAAGACGGTGCAAAACGTAGATTTCGGCTGCGAACAGGGTGGGTTTCACCGCTGTCCGGGACCGAAGGCGCCAGGGGTAGCCGCCGGGATGGCCTCATCTTCAATCTCATGCCAGTCGATGTCGTCCTCGGGATGATTCCAGCAGGCATCCTCCCGCCGGATCCTGGTGGTCTGCACCCGGTTGATCCAGCTGATCAGTGGTCGGGAGAAGTGCCGCTGGTCGGTAACGCTCAGCGGATAGCGGATCAGGACCCGGCCGTCGTACCAGGCGATCTCCTGGGCATGGACCTGCAACTGCCCCAGTTGCACACACAGGTAAGGGAACTGCCCGATTTCGTGCCGGTGCAGGAATGGCAACGGTCCCGGTGCCCGATCCCCGGCCGCGGCACCCTCGGGTAGTTCATGCCAGGGGTCGGTGTCCATCCAGCGAATGAGCCGGTTGTGCAGCTGGAAGGCAGGGTCGTGCCGGTGCGGTTCTCGTACTGCTACATCACCAGCTCTCGGCCCGCCAACCGGATCAGGCCGCTGAGCGCACCGTCGGCGAACGCCACGCGTTGCCGCGCCGCCCCGTTCCCATGAGCCTGGATCTCATGCAGACGCTGCCGGACAGGTTCCAGGTCGCCGTTGCGTCGCAAAGCTGGTTCCAGATGGTCCATGAGGAAGGTGAGCAGGTTTCGCGCGCTGGTGGAGCGCTGTGTCCATGGGTTGAGCCAGGGGCCGTCCAGTCCTGCCTTGGCTCCCTGCCAGAACGCCAGGTCGAGGTACTCCGGGGCGAACTGCTGGTGCCGTATCGGCTGGTGCACGGTGGCGTCCACCAAGGCCCGCACCAGCAGTGCCAGGAGCACGGAGTCCTCGGCACGAAGTTGTGCATCGGCCATCCGGACTTCGATGGTTGGCTGGTTTTTCGACAGCCGGGCGGCCCATGAGACATGTCCGGGATCCAGCACCGCGTCGCTGTCCAGTATGCTCGCCAACCGTTGATCGTAGTCGGCAGCGTCGCGAAACAGCGGCGGGATCCCCTGGACGGACCACCGACGGTATTGAATCGTGCGCCAGGACGCGAATCCGGTCTCCGCGGCCCGCCAAAAGGGGGAATTCGCGGCAAGTCCCACCAGCACGGGCAGCCAGGGTCGCAAGGCGTTCATGGCCAGTACGCCCTCATCCCGTGATTCGATACCCACATGGATGTGCAGCAGGCCGCACAGGTAGTGTTCCGAGGCAACGGCGGGCATATACCGGGCGATCTGCTGGTACCGGACGGACTGGGTGATCTCCGCCGACTCGGCCGGGATGACCGGCAATGCGCCCATGCTGACGGCCAGCAACGACTCCGCGGCTGCCGCACCGGAGAGCTGCGAACGGAATCCGCGCAATCGGTCCAGCGCCTGGGAGCGGTGCTCGCACACATTCGTGGCGAACTCTATCTGGCAGGCCAGCCATTCGTCTTGGATATCTCCCTGGGTGGGCAGGGCATGCAGAGTCTGAAACCCGCTGTCGGCAGGTACCGCAGGCATCCCCGTTTCCTGATCGAGCAGGACAAATTCTTCTTCAATCACAAAAGTTCTCATCCAGGAGTCCATCCCGCTTCCGTTGCCTGTTGCGTGTGTGCATCCCTCCCGGCGATGCCGTCCGACGAGGGTGCAATGACACTAAGCGGGTGTGCCAGGGGACGGAAGTACCTTGGGTGAATTCCCATGTTAAGTGCACCCGCGCATACCCGATGCCCATGGATGCCGACCCGGACGCACCTGAGTGCCACGTGTGAGGAAGGACACTAGGCAGTTCGGGAATTACCCCGTAGCGTAAACTTCGGGGTTTTCCCCACCGGCCCCGCGTTTGCCGGTGCTGCGACGCTGAGTGGCAGCACCGGGGAATCCGCGAACCACAGGATGGGAGCAGAAAGCTGATCCCGTGCATGCCAACCAGTCCGCCAAGTCCTGTTCCTTTGGCGTATCGTGATGCAGCCGAACCGACTTCTCCACATCCGATCGGCGTTGTGCGTTGCCGTCTATTCCCTGCGCTCCGGCTCCTACGCACCGGTGCAGCCACGGGGCACCAGCCACGGGAACCCCGTCTGCAATCCATCCTGGTTGCCCACGTGGACGCGGCACTACGGCAGCAGCTGCCCCCGTGGGGAATCCCGCAGCACGCCTAGGCGTGGCAGGCCGGCCGCAAGCAGATGCCATTGGTTGGCTGGACGGGAAGATGGCCGCGCACCGGTACAGGGCCGTTCCTCCGCTCAGGGTTGGTTCTTGCCGCCGTTGACGTGGATCGTGCTGCCCACGATGTAGGAGGCCTCATCCGACGCCAGGAACACGTAGGCCGGTGCCACCTCAACCGGTTGGCCTGCCCGCCCCAGCCACGTGTCGTGGCCAAAGCTCGGAAGGGCCTCGATCGGTTGCCCATCGGAGGGTTGCAACGGGGTCCAGATGGGTCCCGGCGCCACGGCGTTGACGCGCACCCCCTGTTCAGCCGCCTGGGCGGCCAGCCCCTTGGTGAAATTGCTGATCGCACCCTTGGTTGCGGCATAGTCCAGCAGGTGGGACGACGGATCGAAGGCCTGGATCGATGTCGTGTTGATGATCGAACCCCCGTGCGGGATGTACTCCAGCGCGTCACGGCTGAGCGCGAACATGGCAAGGATGTTCACATCGAAGGTGGCTTCGACCTGGGCATCGCTGAGCTGTTTAATGGATTCCACACTGATTTGCTTGCCGGCATTGTTCACCAGGATATCCAGCCCGCCCAACGCCTGGGCGGCATGCTGCACCAAGGAGTCACGGTAGCTCCGATCCCGGAGGTCACCGGGAAAATGGTGGACCTGGACCCCCGCCTCATCCAGCACCTGGGCAATCGTATAGGCGTCGCTTTGCTCGGAAGGAAGGTAGGCCAGGGCCACGTCGGCCCCCTCACGCGCAAAGGCGATCGCCACCGCCGCCCCGATGCCGGAGTCCCCGCCTGTGACCAGGGCACGTTTGCCGATCAGGCGCCCACGGCCGGTATAGCTGTGCTCGCCATGGTCGGCCAGGGGGATGAGCTCACTGTCCAGCCCGGGTTCGGGCTGTCGCTGCTCGGGCGGGCTGATGCGTTCGCGACCTGCGCGATGGCTGCGGTGCAATCCCGGCTCTCCGTTGCCACCTCCACCAGTGCCGACCGGTTCGTTGTGCTCTCCGTGGGTGGAGGCATGGGCCCTGCTCTCATCATTGGGAGTACCCACCGGTTCGGTGTGATCCGGATGGTTCTTCTGCTGATCGCCAGACATGAATTCCTCCTGCGGTAGATGATTCGGCCCGGAACGGAACTCGTCCGCTACCGTACCTCTGAATCCTCAACCAGTCTTGCAGTCCTACCGGGAAGGTGAAGCCCCGCACGCCCATTCACGGGAAAGGTTCAGACTTCGTCCGGAGGGAACAAAGGAACGGTACTGTCACCGGAGTCCGACCACCGCCCCTGGGTGTTAGCTGGGATTTACCGCAAAGCCCGTAACCGGCCCTACCCCCTGCCCGATGTGCGCGTTATCGTGAGGGCCAAGCCGGGCAGGTCGCCCAACACACGAACATCCGCCGCCGCCCGCCCAGGATAACCAGCCGTGCCTGGCCGTATCGCCAGGCAATCTACGGAGGGAACATGGCAAAGAAGAACTCCAGCCGGATCAAGGACGAAGAACTCTACGAGGAGCTGCGCGAGGAGGGCAATTCGAAACAGAAATCCGCGCGTATCGCCAATGCCGCCGCCCGTGACGGACGCTCGAGGGTCGGGCAACGGGGCGGCGAAGCGGGCAGCTATGAGGACTGGACCGTGGACGAGCTGAAAAAACGCGCGGCCGAGATCGGCATCGAGGGCCGCTCCAAGATGCGCAAGAAGGAACTGGTCAACGCCCTGCGCAATTCGTAGGGACCAGAGGAAAGAGGCAGGGATGACGAAGGGACGCAGACCACCGGAAGATCCGGGCAACCAGGACACGGCCAGGGTTCGGGACACCGAACAGGAGGCGTCCCGGCGGATCGAGGAACGACGCGAGGCGATCCGCAAGAACCGGGAAGCCTCCGCTCGCCCGGAAGCGGTTGACGACCCGGAGGAGGACGAGCAGCGCTTTGACGCCGGCTGACCTGGCCTGCTGAACGGGACACCAAACCGGCAGGGCCGGTTCTCTAGGAGCAAAGAGGGTAGCCATGACCGAAAGCCATGGTGCATCGCCAGCACGCCGAAAACGACCAGGGGTCGGATTAATGATTGCCGGGGCGATCTTCGCGCCGGATTCGCGGCGTTCCTGATCTTCGCGCCGGGTTCCGGCACTACCAGCCCGAGTCCGTTGTGGATTGCGGTCGCGTGGGGGTTGCTGATGCTGCTTTACGGGGCCTATCGCGCCAGCCGGGGACGTAGCCGGCTTGATCACCCGCGTGGGGGAACCAACGCGGAAGGGTAGTGGTCCGTCGGCGGAGCTCGGTCGGGGCAGTGGTCCGGGCTGCTTCTGCCCCCGGAGTCAGGAGCCGTCCTGATGCCGCGACTCCGCTGACCAGTCCTTCAGGTTCCGTCGTTCGTATTCGCGCTGGCTGAACGTCGCCTGGCGTACCGATTGCTCATCATCGAAACTGGAGCCGATGGCACTGCCCAGGGTCCCGAGCGAGGCCGCCAGCCAGATCAGGTTCAGGTACTCGTCGGGCCCGGCCTGATGGCCGAGCTGGTCGGAGAGGAATTCCACGTCGATGACCACCACCGCTCCGATGAACAGGATCACGAAGAGCAGCAGGTACATGACGGCGGCCGCCAGCGCCACGGTGATCAAGGTCGCCAGGTTGTAGAGCACAAGTCTTTCGCGGCGCCGGGTCCCGCGCGGTCGTTCCCAGAGGTTGTTGTGCCACACCAGCCACATGGTCAGGATCGCAATGGAGGTGAGGCTGATCAACGCCAAACGGGCATTGGAGAGATAGTCGGCCATCTGCCAGATACTGGTGTAGAACACGCCGAACGCCCCGGTCGCAGCGGCGCCGGCAATGGCCGAGGACAGCCGGGGGATCAGCCGCCACGGACGGTTGACCCGGACCAGCCCGATCATCAGCAGCAGCCTGCCGGTCAGTCCCTCCACCGTGGAGAACCGGTCATCCGGCTCCTGCTCGTGCACCACGCTGCCGGTCAACGACAGCAACCTGCGGGGCAAACGCACCGACGGTTCGAGGGTTTGCTCGCCGGCGAACAGCTCGTTCACCGCCTGCAGCACCCACCGCACGACGGTCCGGGTCCGGGCCAGCCCGAGCATCGGCACCACGATGGTCGCCACCCGGTACTTGGCGCTGACGATCATGCGCACCGGACGGCCCTCGACGTATTGCGGGATGTCGGTCAGGTAGACCACGAAGTCGCACGCGCCTTGCTCGTGCAGCTGCGCCGCGTGCTTGTTGATCAGCACCCGGCCCGAGGAGGACAACGGCAGGGGTTTCCGGTCCAGGGTGATCTCCCATCGGTCGCCGGAGACCACCTGCCCATTAAGCGCCCGCTCCAAACGTCCCCGGGCGTGTTGGGCCAGTTTCTGGGCGATGCCCGGATCGGCGAGCATTCCCAATACGTACGTCTTGGGTTGCTCCCCGCTCAAGGTGTGTCCCCGGGAAGGCTCGTGGCGTGTTCCGGGCACCTGCAGGTAGCCGTGGTGTCCCTCTGGAGGAGCACCACGGCCAGCCGGTGTGCTTGGCTTCTAGTGTCCAGGTTCCGAAACCCCCTCAACCAGGTCACCGGTACTCTCCTGATCGTAGTACCGCGCCACATCGGCCTGGGCCAGCATGCCCACCAGGGTGTGCCCGTCGATGACCGGCAGCCGGCGTACCTGGTGTTCTCGCATGGTGCGGATGGCCTCCTCTACCGAGTCGTCGGCGCCAATGGTGACCGGCTTGCCCTTGGCGTAGTCGGCAACCTTGGTACGCGAGGTTTCCACCCCCTCGGCGACGCACTTGACCACGATATCCCGGTCCGTGATGGTGCCGGCCAGTCGGTCATCGTTTCCGCAAATCGGCAACATGCCGACATCGAGCTGCTTCATCCGTTGTGCGGCGACCTGAATCGAGTCCTGCTCGTGCACGCACTCGGCCGGTGAAGTCATCAGTTCACGTGCAGTGATTGTTGCCATGATCGTCCTTCCTCTTCCTTGGGTTCGGGGCCGGAAGCCGGACGGCTCCCGGTGCCAGGGCCTTGCAAGGCCTTGGCACCCCGGGGACCCCTGAATGCCCCGCCAGGAGCAGCATGCGCTCCGGGGCATACCTCGACACTGGCCGACCGTGAGCGCGCATGCAACGGTTGCCAGCAAGCTTTGAGCCTGCGGCCGGTTCATGCCACGCGGCCGGCCGGATTCCTGAAAGGAACCGATTAAGCGTTTATCCGCCGCCGCGCGCGTGGTAGTTGATAGATGTGGCGGATACTGCGATTCGGCAGGGCCGCCGACCCCGGACCGAGGAGGAACGACATGGGTTTCATGGACAAGGCCAAAGAGGTCATGGACAAGATCGCCGGCAAGGTCAAGGACCCGGATGGATCCCTGGTCGAAAGGACCTGGCCGGCCGCCGAACCACCGGTGGCGGAGGACGACGACGGGACAAACCACATCCAGGGGGCGGACCCGGAACTGGATGTCTCCCCGGAGGACCAGTACGACGAGGAACGATAGCGGACCAGTAGGCGGCAGCCGCAGGAAAGGCCGGTATGAAGGCACTGACATGGCAAGGCAAGGGACAAATCGAGTACACCGATGTTCCCGACCCGGTGCTGCAGGCACCCACCGACGCCATCATCAAGGTGACGTCGACCGCGATCTGCGGATCGGACCTGCATCTCTACGAGCTGTTGGGCCCCTTCATGGACGCCGGGGACGTGGTGGGCCATGAACCGATGGGGATCGTCCAGGAGGTGGGCAGCGAGGTGGGCAACCTGAAGGTCGGGGACCGGGTGGTGGTGCCCTTTACCATTTCCTGCGGGCACTGCTGGATGTGCCGGAACGGACTGCAATCCCAATGCGAGACCACCCAGGTTCGTGACCAGGGCAAGGGGGCTGCCCTCTTCGGCTATTCCCGGATGTACGGGCAAGTGCCCGGAGGACAGGCCGAATACCTGCGGGTGCCGCACGCGGACTACGGCCCGATCAAGGTCGGGGAGCAGCTGCCCGATCACCGCTACCTGTTCCTGTCCGATATCCTGCCGACCGCTTGGCAGGGAGTGAAATACGCCGGGGTTCCCGAAGGCGGCACCCTGGCTGTCTTCGGATTGGGGCCGGTTGGCCAACTGGCGGCACGGATCGGAAACCACCTGGGATACCGGGTCATTGGTATCGACCCGGTGGGTGAGAGACGGGCCATGGCCGCCCGGCATGGTGTGCAAACCCTGCCATTCGATGCCTCGATCGCCGGTGAACTGAAGGAGCTGACCGGCAGAGGGCCCGATGGCATCGTGGATGCGGTGGGGATGGAAGCCCACGGATCCCCGGGAGCGCAGTTCCTCCAACAGGCCACGTCAATGCTGCCCGAGGCCCTGGCCGTCAAGGCCCTGGAGAAGGCGGCGGTGGACCGCACCGCGGTGTTGCATGCGGCCATATCCTCGGTGCGTCGAGGCGGAACCATTTCCCTGAGCGGGGTGTACGGCGGAGCCCAGACACCCATGCCGATGCTGGAAATGTTCGACAAGCAGATCACGATTACCCAGGGCCAGTGCAATGTCCGACACTGGACCGAGGAATTGCTGCCGCTTGCGGAGGACCCGGAGGATCCGCTGGGCCTGGACGACCTGGTCACGCACACCGAGCCGTTGGCCCAGGGGCCCCGGATGTACGAGATGTTCCAGAAAAAGAAGGACGGTTGCATCAAGGTGGTGCTCAATCCCTAGCGCATCGGTGACGCGGGCCGACCGCAGGTGCAGGCAACCGCAGTCTGTGATGTTGCTGGGTGCCCTTGGGTGCAGGACAACGCGATGACAGGGTGGGAAACAACCAACCCGACGTGTTCGTCGGACCAGGCAGGAAAGGAACCGGAACATGGACACCTGCGCAACCTGCGGTCGGGCCGCCGAGGACCTCTTCAGCGTCAGCCGTGACGGGATGAGCAAGAACTTCGACAGTTTCGAATGCGCCGCGCATCTGATGGCGCCGCGGTGCGCCCACTGCCAGTGCACGATCCTGGGCCATCCCACGCGGCACGAGGGCGCGGCCTTTTGCTGCGCACATTGCGCCGGAACCGGCAACTGATACCCCGCAAGGAGGAGCACACGATGAAAAAGATCCTGATTCGACTGATGAGCATGGCCGTATCGATGGGTGCCGGCTTGGTGGGCACAAAAATCATCAGTGCCGTGTGGAGCAAGAGCACCGGCGAAGACGCCCCCAGCGCGGCCCATCCCCAAGCCCAGCAGGACACGACACTGGCCAGGCTGCTGATCTTTGCCGCGATTTCCGGCGCCAGCGCCGCCTGCATCCAGGCGGCGACCAAACGCTGGGCCGGCCAGCTCGAAGCGAAAGTCGACTGACCCGCCCGCGGGTCCAAGGGGTAACGATGCCGCCAGCCAGCCACGATTTCAGGTATCCCGCCGTGGTGCTCGTGGATCTGCAAAACGCGTTTTTCCGGAAGCCACCGCTTGCCGGGATGAAGCCCGGCATTGTCGGCAATTGCAACCGGCTGCTCCAGGCGGCCCGCGCCAGGCATGCACCGATCTTCAATGTGCGCACCGAGCACAAGGCCGACCGGTCCACATGGACCCTGAAGATGCTCGAGGACGGGCAGGGCTACCTGTTCGAGGGAACCCGGGAAGCGGCCAACCTCCCCGAGCTCCATTTGGAGGGCGGCATCGAGATCATCAAGCGGCGGGACAGCGCCTTCTGGAACACCGAATTGGCCACCCAGCTGCTGCAACACCGGGTGACCTCCCTGGTGATCGCCGGGGTGTCCTCGCAGACCTGTGTGGCGGCCACCGCATCCGACGCCTTTTCGGCCAATCTCTGCGTCGCGGTGGCCAAGGACGCCATTGCCTCCGACGATCCCGATTTCGAAGACCGCACCCTGAAGTTCCTGCACGAGCAGCACCGGCAACTCGTGGCCGACACCGCCTACCTGGTGGACCTGATCGCCACAGCCAACCACCCGCCATCCCAACGGAAGGACACGCCATGACCCTGGACAATTCGGAATTCGATGAGATCCGCCAAGACGAAGACACCGACGAACCCATGGACGGACGCGACAGCCAGCCGGTGACCGAAGGATCATCCGACGCCCCGCAAACGCTGGATAGCGGGGATCCGCTGCGTGGTGCCGAGTCGATCCTGGAACACCACGACGAGCTGTCGCCGGTGACCGGTGCCTACGAGGCGGACGACCCGCAGCGCCCGGTGGATCCCCCGCCCCTGGACGAGGAAGAGGACCCGGGCCTCGATGCGTTGCGTCCTGCGGCGCAAGCCGACCAGCGGCAGGACCCCGATACGTTCTGAACGGATCCACCAACAAGCTCGTGCGAGGAGAAGCGATGAATGAACGATTGGTAGCCGACACCCTGGTGGACCGTCTCCAGCAGTGGGGAGTAACCAGGGTCTTCGGCTACAGCGGAGACGGGATCAACACCCTTCTCGGCGCCCTGCGGCGTAGCCGGCTGCCCTTCATCCAGGCCCGCCATGAAGAGGCGGCCGGTTTCATGGCGGTGGCTCATAGCAAGTTCGCCCTCGGGCAACTCGGTCAGGCGCAGGACGACTCCGACGGAGCCGATATCGGTGTCGTGACCGCGACCCAGGGGCCGGGGGCCGTGCACCTGCTCAACGCCCTCTATGACGCCAAACTCGATAGAATGCCGGTGCTGGCCATCGTGGGGCAACAGGATCTTCCGGCGCTGGGTAGCGATTACCAGCAGGAAATCGACCTGGAAGCCATGTTCCAGGATGTGGCGGCCTACCGTGAGCAGGTCTCCACCGTCGAACAAATGATCCCGGTCATTGACCGCGCGCTACGCACCGCCCTGACACAGTCGGCTCCCGCGGTGGTGATCGTACCCCACGACGTCCAGTAACAGCCGGAAAACAACCCGCAGGGAGCACACGCACAGATTCCCACCGCGGCCAGCTGGCGGAAGCCACAGGTTGTGCCGGAAAGGAGCGAGCTGGCCCAGGCTGCGGCACTGTTGGACGAATCCGAGAAAATCACCCTTCTGGTCGGGCAGGGGGCCCGGCACGCCAGACAACAGGTGGCCGACCTGGCTGAAAGGCTCGATGCGGCCATCGTCACCAGCCTGCTGGGCAAACCGTATGTCGATGAATCCCTGCCGGACGTGGCCGGGGTTATGGGACATCTTGGCACTTCGGCCAGCGCCCGGGTGCTACAGGACTGCGACGCCCTGCTCATCATCGGCTCCAACGACCCGTGGACCGAGTTCTACCCGCCGCCGGGCACGGCACGTGCCGTGCAAATCGACATCTCGGGCGAACGGGTCGGCAACCGGTATCCGATCGAGGTCGCCCTGGTCGGCGATAGCGCACGGACGATCGATGCGCTGGCCACGACGCTGGCCCGACCTGCCGGGGAACGGAGGAACTGGCGGCGGAGTGTGGAAAGACACGTGAGGAACTGGCATGCGCTCTGCCGGCAGCGGGCCTCGGTCGAGGCCCGGCCGGTGAACCCGGAACAGGTGGTCCGCGAACTTTCGGGACTGCTGCCCCACGACGCCCGGCTGGCCCTGGATGTCGGCAGCTGCGTCTATTGGTATGCCCGGCAGCTGCGGCTTCCCCCGGGGATGCAGGCGCACCTGTGCAGCACCCTGGCCAGCATGGGCGCCGGGGTGCCCTACGGCCTGGCTGCCAAACTGCTGGACCACCGGCGTCCGGTGGTTGTCCTGGCCGGGGATGGCGGGATGCAGATGAGCGGGAATGCCGAATTGCTGACGGTGGCTGACCGGTGGCGGGACTGGGCCGACCCGCGGTTTGTCATCTGCGTCCTGAACAACGGCGACCTGGCGGAGGTGAGCTGGGAACAGCGTGAAACCGAAGGGGATCCGAGGTACAAGCAGAGCCAGCAGTTGCCCAGGTTCCCCTTCGCCGACTACGCCAAACTCCTGGGGCTGGAAGGAATCGAGGTCACCCGGGCCGAGCAGTTGAACGCCGCATGGACGCGGGCATTGGAAACCGAGCGTCCGGTCGTGCTTGAAGTGCGTACCGACCCCTCGATCCCGCTGCTTCCGCCCTTTCCACACGGTGCGCAAAAGGTACCGAAAATGCGCCGTGCGCTGGACCAGGAGGGTGAGGCCGGACGCCACGCCCTGGCCTTGCTCGACGAATACGTGCGCCTGGAGACGACCTTGTTTGTGGACTAGGCCCATGAAACCCATCGGGTATACGGGTGCCGGAGCACATATCCGGCACCCGCCTTCCCGTTGCCGCCGGGGGCCGACGCACCGGGGCTCGGACTGCGGCCGTTAGCACTGTGTCTCACGGGTGAAAAACGAAACCCGGCCATTGGCTTCCAGGATGGCCAACCGGATCTCGTCGTAGTTTTCGATCCCCGCCTGCCGGGCCAGCATGCTCAACTCATCCAGCCCTATCCGCTCGTTGTGCAGCGCTCGCCGATCGACCGTTCCATCCCGTACCAGGACGATGGGCCGGCCTTGCATCAGCTTTCCGATCTTCGGCCAACGCATATTCGCGTAGGCGAGCAGAACCGCAAGGAGCAGCATGGTGAATACCGCGAGCAGGTTGCCGGTGAGACTCCGGTCCTCCAAGGTAATGCCCTGTTGGACCAGATCACCGATGACAACAAAGAGGATCAATTCAAAGGAGCTGAGCTCTCCCAGTGTTGAGCGGCCCGCCGCGCGGGTGACGAGCCAAAGGACGATAAAGGCAATGGCAGCACGAATGACGATTTCCACTACGGGATCCTCCAGGTCTTCAAGTCGATGCGATGTGTTCCGCTGTCCTGCCATCGTGTCGTCACAGTACCAACGGTCGATGGCTCCCATCGGTCCGAAGCCCGCCCGGTCAGTACCACCCGAGTGCTCTCCGAATCCGGTGGTATCTGGAAAACAAGTTCCAGGCTGCCCAGGCCGTCCATGGTCTGGGAATCCGGTTCGGGATAGATGGACAGGTCCTCGAATAGCATCACGTAGTCGGACGAGATCTCAATGGTGGCGGTCTCCGGCAAGGCCGTGGTCGACACGAGCTCAAGTTCGAGCTCGATTTCGTTTCCCGCGCGAGCCACGCTGGGATAGCCGATTCCAACGGAGCCACGCTCATTGGAACTGTCTGCAGTCCCCGTGCGGTCATAGACTTGCGCCACCGCCGCGATCACGACCAACCCGACGAGAAGGAGGAACGCCAGGCTGAAGTAGCGACGCCTTTTGTTCTCCCCTTCCTCGATGACATCGGCCATCGTGGAGTTTGCGACCTCCGCATCAAAAATGTTGTGCATGGCTCCATGTCCTTCCCTTGGCCCGGCCCACGGCGCGACCGCGGTTGGGGCCGTGCGGCCTGCGCGGGTACTCCCTGAGACCGAGGGTAGTACCCGCTCAAGGGAGTTGGATCCATTGGCGGAATCTCCCAGCCGGTTCCAAGACCCCAGCGGCCAGCCAGGCCGGGAGCACCACGAGTCGGGGCTGGAAGAACACTGGCAGGCATTGAGCCTGACGCTCAGGGTTCTAGACTCACTGGTAGGACAATGTCGGCCGTCACCAGACCCGTCAGCAAAGCGACACAAGAATCAGGGAAAGGGGATGAGTTGAGTGGAGTGAGCTGTCGACAGACCGGTTCTCGAGAAGTACCTCGGGGAACACCTTGTGGCTTCACAAACCTGCCTGGAGCGATTGGAATTGTTCAAGGAATTGTGGAAGTCCACCCAGCAGGAACCGGCCCTTGACGCCATCTATGAACAGGTCCGGGACGATCGGCATGAGCTTCGGGCGATCATCGGCCGTCTGGGCATGTCCGAACGACGCAGATCACCATGGCATGAACTCGTCCTGCGCCTGTCCCGCTGGCACATGGTCCACCGCACACCGAGCCCACGATGCCCGAAGGGAACGCAGATGGAGCTGGACACCATCGGTGGACAGCTCCATGCCAAGCTCGCCATGTGGAACACGCTGTTGTCCTTGGTGACCAGTGACCCGCGTCTGGATCCGGTGCAACTGATGCGCCTGTCCGGTCGCACGCAGAAGCAAATCGATGCCCTGGCTAAATTCGCCGAACAGACGAGACCGGAACAATTCACCACCAACCTCTGAGACGATCGAATTGCGTCCGAAAGCCTGCCGTGTGGTTGCCCGACACAACCAGCTGGATGACCTCGTTTTCGCTCCGGGAACGGAGCCGTGGAATAACCGACGGCGCCCCGATGGTTATCTTCATCGGCCGGCTCATGGGCGTGGAAAGCAGGTACACCCCGAAACCGGGGCTTCCACAGCCTTGCGGGATTTGGCCAATCGGAGGTGTGCAGGACAGCTCGCCAGGTTGATGCGGGTTCGCAATGGGACCCTGCCCGGCACCATCCACTACGATCGAATCCGGGCGTCGATGAAGCCGCACCGTAAGAAGTCGCGGCTAACGAAAATGAGGGATCTATGAAACACCCACAGCCCGGAAGAATCCTGGAAGGACGCGCCCTGCTGGGAGCGGTGTTGGCGCTGGCCATGGGCGGCTTCGGTATTGGTGTCACGGAGTTCGCCATCATGGGCCTGTTGCAGGAAGGTGGCGAGGACCTGGGTGTGTCCAACGCCCAGATGGGGCTGATGATCAGTGCCTACGCCATCGGCGTGGTGGTCGGCGCCCCGATCCTCACCGCGGCGGCAGCCAAGATACCGCGCAAGCGGGCCGTGCAGTACCTGATGGTCTTTTTCGCGATTGCGAACCTGTCCTCGGCGATCGCCCCCGATTACGGTTCCATGCTGGTGACCCGGTTCCTCTCCGGGTTGCCCCACGGGGCGTACTTCGGTTTGGCCGGGGTCCTGGCCGGATCGCTGGTTCCGGCCTCCATGCGTGGCCGGGCCATCGCCTGGGTCATGTTGGGCCTGTCGGTGGCCAATGTGGCGGGCGTGCCATTGGTCACCCGGTTGGGCCAGGAAACGGGCTGGCGTTCCATGTTTATTGTGGTCGCGGTCGTCGGTCTGCTGACATTGGTGGCCATCACGCTCTTTGTCCCGTGGCGCGGGGCCGAACCGGGAGCCAGCGTCCGACGGGAACTGACCGCACTGAAGAGCCTGCAGGTGTGGCTGGCCATGGCCACCGGCGTGGTCGGCTTCGGAGGATTCTTCGCCGTGTACTCCTACATCAGCCCGACGTTGACCACCGTGACCGGAATGGACATCAAGCTCGTTCCCATAGCATTGGCGCTCTACGGGGTGGGCATGGTCGTAGGCTCGCTGATCGGCGGACGCCTGGCGGACTGGTCGGTTTTCGGCGCGATCAAGCTGACCTCGCTGATCATGATCGTCGTCATGGTGGTTTTCGGTCTGGTGACCAGCTGGCTGATTCCCGCCTTCATCATGGTGTTCGTCATGGGCGCGACCGGGTCGCTGCTCATCCCGAGCCTGCAGACCCTACTCATGGACTCGGCCCCGCAGGCCCAGTCGTTGGCGGCCTCGTTGAACCACTCGGCGCTCAACGTCGCCAACGCACTGGGCGCGGCATTGGGTGCAGCGGTCATCACCGCCGGCTTCGGCTACCGGGCCCCGGCGTTCGTCGGTGCGGTACTGGCCGCCCTGGGATTGGTCCTGGCGGTGGTCACCGAATACCGTTCGCGCAAACTGGGGTTGAAGATCGGGCGGGACGCACTGGTTCCGCTGGCGAAGAAACCAACAAGCTGAGGAATGCGCCCGCAACCACCAGGTTGCGGGCACTCCCGCTATCTAGGACATTTCCGCGTCGCCGATGTCGAACATCCAGCTCACGCCGAACTTGTCGGTGAGCTGACCGAAATAATCGCCCCACGGTGCCTTGTCCAGCGGGACATCGATCCGGGCGCCCGTGCTGAGCTTCTCCCACCAACCTCGCAGGGTATCCACATCGGCCTGCCCGCCGGAGCCATCCCCGCTCAGCGCGATGGTGCCGTTGCCGGTGACATTCATTTCCGGTGGGGCATCTGCACCCATCAGGTGCAGACCGCGATCCAGATACAAGGACGAGTGCATGATCAGGCCGGCAGTGGCAGGATTTCCGTCGTTCATGCCTTCCTGATAGGTCATCATCGACAGTTCACCGCCGAACACCGAGTGATAGAACTCCATTGCTTCGCGGGCGACGCCGCCAAACTGCAGGTAGGGGGTCATTGCTGTGGTCATTGGTCAAACCTTTCGCACGACGGGGCGGACCGATTGGCCCACGGGGCATATTCTTCCACCCGGTACCCACGAATGGAAGGGATGATGTGATGAGGCTCTCTGTGGGCCGATTTGGATATTCCCGAAGCTCTCCGGTAGAGTTTTATCTCGGTTCGAAGGGAAGAAATTCCCCGGTGACCACACCTTCATCTGGGGGTATGGCGCAGTTGGTAGCGCGTCTGCATGGCATGCAGAAGGTCAGGGGTTCGAATCCCCTTACCTCCACCATATGAAATGTCCGGAACATCACGATGTTCCGGACATTTGCGCATCCAGGACTATCCGAAGTGGCACACCGGTGCCCGCACTCCGGCCTATCGGCGAAAGTTCCGGGCGGTGCCCCGAGCGCGCAGGGCGCGCAGCGCTTCGACAGCCAGCAGACCCAGGGCCAACGCCAGCAATCCATAGACCAGCAGATCCGCCCCGTCCAGCCGTTCCCCGAGCACCAAGGCAATGAGAACCAGCAACAGGGGCTCGACATAGGAGAGCATGCCGAATAATGGCAGGGGGAGCAGCCGGGACGCGGCCAGGTAGGCTGCCATGGCCAGCGCCCCGCACAAGGCAATCGCTCCGATGCCCGCCACCTGCGCCGGCTCGGCATCAAAGGGCAGCAGGATGACCAAGGCGATGGCCAGTGGGGTCATCACGGCTACTTCCAGGCCGAAACCGGCCGGGTGATCCAGCCCGGCATGCCGACGCAGCATGAAGTACAACGGGTAAACCAGGGCAATGAACACCGTGACCCAGGAGATCGACGCGGTCAGTGCCAATTTGATGGCCACTGCAAGCACAGCGATCGAGATGCTTACCCACTGGATGTGCGAAATGTGCGACTTGAAAACGAAGCGGCCGCCAATCACAAGGGAAATGGGCAGCAGGAGGAACCCCAAGGAGGCATCCAGTGCCTGGCCGTTGGCCGGGGCCCAGACGAACAGCCAGAGCTGGGTACCGACCATCAAGGCGAGTAGGACGGTGAGCCATGGACGGGATCTCTTGGCACGCAGGAACTTCCAGTACTCCCGAAGGGTGCGACGGCCTCCGGCGATCACGACAACCGTGGCGTAGCAGGCGAGGGTCACCAGTACCCGCCACGCGAAGATGTACTCGGCCGAGGCGGTCACCAGGCCCGAGAGCAGGAAAATGATGCCGAAGAATGCCGAAGCGCCCAATGAGGCGCTGACGCCACGTATGGTGCCGGTGTGGGCGCTGGACAACAAGACCTCCAAGGGGAATGGGTGCGCGTCGAATGGGCCAGAAGGCCAACGCGGGAACTGCTCGCAGACCCAGCATTGCCCAATAGTGCAGTGTAGACAACTCTCCGCCTCCCGTGGTCCCGATTGTTGCGCTGACCTCCGCCGATCTATGGGATGCCGCTGGTACGGATAAGAACGCTCACTTCGAGCCGTGATGGAGCTCACCAGTGCTCGATTAGGTAAGACCTTAACAAGTCGGCAATACTAGAAGTACCGACGCGGGGTGGAGCAGTTCGGTAGCTCGCCGGGCTCATAACCCGGAGGTCAGAGGTTCAAATCCTCTCCCCGCCACAAGAAAAAGTGGAGATCCGAAAGGGTCTCCACTTTTGTCTTTAAACCGAGTCGCTGCTCCGTGGGTGGACAACCCCGGCAGATGGGGCAAGGATGGGTTCGGAAATCGGCAATCGAGGTGGCGGTATGGACCCAACAACACAGTGGCACCCGGTTGGTGTGCCCGGAGTGAAGATCGGCCATTGGAGTGAGTACAGCGCGTTGACCGGTTGCACGGTCATCGAATTCCCCGAGGGGACGATCGCCTCCTGCGAGGTGAGGGGCGGGGCCCCTGCCAGCCGTGAGCTTGATGTCCTGGACCCGGGTAAGACAGTCACCCAGGTGGAAGCGGCATTGCTGACCGGTGGTTCGGCCTTCGGGCTGGCCGCCGCCGACGGGGTCATGAAATATCTGGAGGAACAGGGCAGGGGAGTGGTCACACCGGCCGGCAAGGTTCCCATCGTGCCCGCGCTGGGTTTATTCGACCTGGGTCTGGGGGATCCGGCTGTTCGACCTGATCGGGACAGCGGCTACCAGGCCGCACTGAACGCCCGCGCCGGTGAAGTGGTCACCGGATTGATCGGGGCCGGAACCGGGGCTTGCGCCAGCCAATGGCGTGGTCCACAGGAGCGGCATCGTGCGGGGCTGGTCTATGCCGAACATAGGGTGGGGGATGTGGTGGTCGGAGCCTTGTGTGCGGTGAACGCCTTTGGCGACGTGATCAATGGCCGAGAACCCGTGGGCTTCGCGTCGGCGGCAGTCTTCGACGCGGCGTTCATCCAGGTGCCGCCGCGCAGCCACACCACCATTGGCGTGGTGTTCACCAACGCACTGCTGGACAAGGTGGGATGCCGGATCGTTGCCGAGGGCGCCCACGACGGATTGGCCCGGGCCGTGCATCCACCACACACCCGCTTTGACGGGGATGCGTTCATTGCCGCCGCCACCGGAGTGGTACCGGCTCCTGTGGACACCGTGCGGATGCTGGCCACGGCCGCCGTCACCGATGCCATCCGCTCCGCGGTACGCCAGCACGGCAGGTAGGGCCCCGCGGGTTCCCGGGACCCTTACTGCCGCGGACGGCTATTGGATCTCGGAATCCGGGGGCGGCACTCCCATGGAGCGTTGCGGGCTCACCGATTCCACATGGTCCACCTCGCGCAGCGATGCCATGCTGTCCGGTGCGGCACGTCCGGTCACCTGCCCGAGGGTCTTGAGCACATTGTCGATCACCAGGCCCGCAGCCTGCAGCTTCTGCGCCACATCGTCGATCTGCTCGAGGTCCTTGGACCGGATGGTCACGATGACCGTCTCGGAATAGGTTTCACCCTCGTTCTTGTCCTGGGTCATGGCCTCCTACGATTCTGCCGGCAAGGGCGACAGGGTCAGGCCGGCTCCCACATCCACTGAAAGTTGTTCCAGACGTTGAGCCTCCTGGACCAGCTCCGCCCACAGCTCCCTGCCACGGTATCCGGTGGCTTCGCTGAGCAGTGCGGCGACACCGGCCACATGCGGGGTCGCCATGGAGGTACCGCTAATGGTGTGGTACCGCTGGCTTCCTGGCCAGGAGGAATATACCCGGACACCCGGGCCGGAAATATCGACCTGGCCACCACGGCCGGGCAGGGTACGGGCCGAGAACTCCGCGACCTGCAGCTGTTCGTCCAGTGCTGCCACCGACATGATGTAGGGGCTGTTCGCCGGGGCTCCCACGAATCCGGGGTTGCCCTGGGAGCGTCGGGCGTTGTTCCCAGCGGCCGCGATGATCAGGGTTCCCAGTTCCAGGGCCCGACGGCCGGCTGCCACATAGGGCGGGTGCACTTCCTTGACATCGGCGCCCAGGGACATCGAGATGATCTGGCAGTCGTTTTCCAGGGCCCAATCGATCCCGGCCAGGATCCCGGCGTCGGTACCGGAACCGGCATTGCTGAGCACCTTGCCCGAATAGATACTGGCCCCCGGGGCCACGCCGTAACCGCGCTGCCCGTCGACTCCTCGCGGGCCGCAGGCTGAACCGATGCAGTGGGTCCCGTGACCGTGGCCGTCATTCGCGTCTTCGCCAGCGATGAAGGACTTGGTCGTCACATCCCTGCCGGTGAAGTCCGGGTGGGCTGCGTCGAACCCGGTGTCCAGCACCGCAACCCGGATCCCGGCCCCGGTGTATCCCGATTCAACCGCCTGGACCGCCTGCAACCCCCAGGTCAGGTTATCGCTGTCGCTGAACGGTGGCTCACTGGGCACTGCCTCGGTGGAATCCCCGGCCTGGATCCGGTAGACCCGCTCGGGGACGACGTTCAACGGCATCCGCCTCGAGGCGCACCGTTCCTTGAACTCCGCGACCTGTGCGGATTCGGAGTCCACGATGGCAATGCCCAGCCGTGGGAAATACAGCTGGGTGGAGTAGCCTTCTTCTTCCAACATCCGAGGGGCTTCGTCCTGGAGCACCCCCATGCTCCGCAACGGGCCGGCCGGGGTGGTCTGGTCGAAGACGACCACATACCGTCCGGGGATCGGTTCGGACGTCGTGCTCATGGACAGCGGTTCGTCGGGATTGAACATGGCAAGCTCCTTCGCTCAGGTGCGTTGCCGTCCGGGGTGGCCATGACGACAACTGGTGTCGGCGGACTGGGTAGCGAGTACCTAGCACTTTACTCGGAGGTTCCGGTACTGGATAGGGCTACGGGGATGGATCAGGGATGGATCTCGTTTCCGGGAAAATGTCAGCCTACCCAACCGAACCCAGAATAAGTCAGATTTTATCTTCCATTTGCACTCTTATATCTGATATAAATGGATTTGCGACGGGGCACAACTGGTTCCATGGACCAATGGGCGTTTGTCCCGCTTTCCACCGCCGAACGACAGGGGACTTGGGACCATGAGCCAGTTATTTGATCTCACCGGGCGCCGCGCACTGGTGACCGGGTCTTCTCGGGGTATTGGCCGGGAGCTGGCCGCCGCGCTCGCCGATGCCGGGGCCACCGTGATCCTGCACGGTCGTGACGCCCAGCGCTTGGCTGCCACCGTCGAGGAGTTCACCGCACGCTACGGTCACGAGCGGATCCACAGTGCCTGCTTCGATGTCACCGACGAAAGTGCGGTCGCCGAGGCGGTATCCCGCATCGAGACGGAAATCGGGCCGATCAGGATCCTGGTCAACAACGCCGGCATCCAGCACCGGGTACCGTTACTGGACCTCGAAGCCGCGGACTGGCAGCGCGTCATCGACACCAACCTCACCAGCGCCTTCCTGGTAGGGCGCGAAGTCGCCCGGGGCATGGTTGAACGCGGTACCGGCAAAATCATCAACATCTGCTCGGTGCAAACCGACCTGGCCCGACCCACCATCTCGGCCTACACCGCGGCCAAGGGTGGCCTGCGCAACCTGACCCGGGCCATGACCGCAGAATGGGCCGCCTCGGGTTTGCAGATCAACGGCATCGCCCCGGGGTACATCCACACGGAGATGACCCAGAACCTGGTCGACGACCAGCAATTCAATTCCTGGATCCTGGGTCGCACCCCGGCAGCCCGCTGGGGGACCGTGGCGGATCTGGCCGGACCTGCTGTCTGGTTGGCCTCCGACGGGTCGGACTACGTTAACGGGCAGACCATCTTCATCGACGGAGGGATGAGCGTTGTTGTCTAGAACCAGCACCGCCGTGGTGGCCCACGCCGCCCAGGACCTACGGGTCGAAACCATTGAACTTCCCGCACCGGCCGCGGACGAGGCCAGGGTGGCCATCGCCTATGGCGGGATCTGCGGTTCGGACCTGCATTATTGGCAGCATGGGGCCGCGGGGGAGTCGATCCTCAAGGCCCCGATGGTCCTGGGACACGAAATCGTGGGTACCGTGCTGCAATCCGCCGCCGATGGCAGCGGCCCGGCAGCCGGTACCTCGGTGGCGGTTCATCCTGCTACGCCAGGGGACACCGGTGAACCCTACCCGGTCGATCGCCCCAACCTTTCCCCGGGCTGTACCTATCTGGGGTCGGCAGCCCGCTTCCCGCACACCGAGGGTGCCTTCGCCAGCGAGGTGAATCTGCCTTCCCGCATGCTCCGGGTCCTGCCCGAGGGCTTGTCGCTGCGTGATGCCGCACTGGCCGAGCCGGCCGCCGTCGCCTGGCACGCGGTGAACCGGGCGGGACAGGTTGCCGGCAAACGTGTCATGGTGATCGGCTCGGGTCCGATCGGCGCGCTGAGTGTCGCCGTGCTCAAACGGGCCGGTGCCGCTGAGATCATCGCCGTGGACATGTTCGACCGTCCCCTGGAAATCGCCAGCGCGCTGGGTGCCACCCGGACGCTGCGTGCCAACGACGTCGAGTCCATTTCACAGGTCGCCGCCGACGTGGTCATCGAGGCCAGCGGCAACCACCGGGGCCTGGCTTCCGCCGTGCGCGCAGCGGTGCGTGGAGGTCGGGTAGTCATGGTCGGTCTTCTTCCCTCGGGCGAACAGCCGGCGCTGATCTCGCTGGCCATCACCCGTGAACTGGAACTGGTCGGTTCCTTCCGCTTCAACGATGAAATCGACCAGGTGCTCGAGGCACTGGCCGATGGATCATTGGAGGTCGCTGCGGCGGTCACCCATGAATATCCGGTCTCCGAGGCCCTGCAGGCCTTCGAAACCGCCAAGAACTCGGCCGAATCCGGCAAGGTGCTACTCAGCTTCTAGTGCCCGGTTTCGGCTACCCGACCCGGCCGTGTTCGCGAACAACCCCCAATGCTTCGTGGACACGGCCGCTTTTTTATCCCGATTCCCCTGTCACTGACCTTGTCCAGAGATGGAATCCGAGGGTACCAACCGCCGGCAGCTGCGGCGCGTTGCCCGATCGGTTGGCCAGGCCCCGGCCCTGAGGCTAGCCTTGGCACAGGGCCCCGGACCAGGGGGCCACCGAGGAAACCGGCAGGTCAAGGATGGGAACTGAAAACAAGCGGGCAGTGCTTGCCGGGGCCTCGGGGTTCATTGGGCAGGCGCTTCGTAGCGACCTTGAGCGACGTGGATACCGGGTACGGATCATCGGACGCGAGGCGGAAGCCAGCTGGCAGGATCCGGCAGCGATCCGGCAGGTGGTTGACGGGGCGGACCTGCTGGTGAACCTGGCAGGCAAGAATGTGGGTTGCCGTTACCATGAGACCGCCCGCGAAGAGATCCTGCGCTCCCGGGTTCAGACCACCCGGGCACTGCATCAGGCGGTCTCCGGGGCGGTGCATCCACCCCGGCTGTGGCTGAATTCCTCTACCGCCACGATCTACCGGCACGCCACCGACCACGCCCAGGACGAGTCCACCGGCGAGATCGGTCACGGGTTCTCGGTGGATGTGGCCCGCAATTGGGAGCGCGAGTTCTTCCGGGGCGAATTGCCCGGAACACGTAGGGTGGCGCTACGCATGGCGATCGTCCTGGGTGATGGGCCGGCCACCAACAAGCTGCTCGCCCTGGCCCGGTATGGTCTGGGCGGAGCGCAATTCGATGGATGGTGGCCTGCGCATCGAAGATACCGGGGGATCGGGCCTGATCCGAGCGGGCCGGAAAGATCAAGCTGGTACCGTACCCGGGGTGGGCAACGCTTCAGCTGGGTGCATCTGGATGATGTGCTCGGGGCGATCCGTTTCATTGACCAGCACCCGGACATCTCGGGACCGGTCAATATCTGCGCTCCCCAGCCGGTGGCCAATCGTGAACTCATGGCACAACTGAGACAGGCCGTGGGCCGGTCCTTTGGCCTGCCCGCCTACCGGTGGATGCTCGAACCGGCCATGTTCCTGCTCCGGGTGGAACCCGAGATGCTACTCAAAAGCCGGTGGGTGGTCCCCGGGATCCTGCAACACGCCGGCTACCGCTTCCGTTACCCTGAGCTGGCCGGTGCCCTTGACAATGTGGCGAGGACGGGCAGATGATCCGTTTCGAACTTGAAAGCCTCGTGGAGGCCTCTACGGAGCAGGTGTTCGACCTGTCCTTGAGCGTGGATCTGCACCTGCGTTCCATGGCGGGGGCGCGCGAGGTGGTGCTCCGGGGACGGACCACGGGCCTGTTCGAGGATGGCGAGCAAGTAACCTGGCGGGCTTGGCACTTCGGCATCCCCTGGCGGATGACCAGCGCCATCAGCCAGCTGGATCGGCCCACCCGTTTCATTGACCAGCAGGTTTCCGGGCCGTTCCGCTCCTTCCACCATGAGCATCTCTTTGAGGTGCACGGCCGGCGCACCCTGATGCGCGATATCGTTTCCTTTACGGCGCCCTACGGGCCCTTGGGCCGCCTGGCTGAGAAGTTATTCCTCGAACGCTACATGCGGCAGCTGATTACCCGGCGCAATCGGGTCATCATCGCCCAGCTGGCATAGCAGGATGCGTGGACCGATTCAACGCCATGGCGAGAACTATCGATCCACGCCCTGCCCCCAGGGTGCCCGTCACCAGTGGGCGCTGCCGGTGACTAGAACGCCCAGTCCTCGTCGTTGGTCTCCTCGGAACCCGGTGACAGGGCCGCTAGGATCGCCGGATTCACCTCGACCTGGGCCGAATCGAAAGGCGCCGGATAACCCAGGTTCATCATCGCCTTGTTGGCGTTGTACCGGACGAACCCGGCAACATCGTCCATTAGCCCCAGTGGCTCGTAGAGCTCGGCGGAGTACTCCAGTTCCAGCTCGTAGAGTTCCCGCAGCAGCCGGTCGGTGAACGTCGCCATCTGCTGTTGCCGTTCCGGGCCCTGTTGCTGGAGGCTGCGCTGGTATTTGTAGCCCGAGTAGTAACCATGGATGGCCTTGTCCCGCAGGATCAGACGGATCATGTCCGCGGTATTGGTCAAGGTGGCATGCACCGAATAGTGCAGGGGAAGGTAGAAGCCCGCGTACAGCAGCAACGAGGAGAGCAAGGTCGAGGCGACCTTGCGCTTGAGCGGATCGCCGCCGTAGTAGTACCCCAGCACGATCTTGCAGCGTTGCTGCAGCAGGTCGTTGTCCACGGTCCACTGGTAGGCGGCATCGATCTGCGGCGTCGAGGACAGGGTGGAAAAGACGCTGGAATACGAACGCGCATGCACCGATTGCATGAAGGCGATATTGGTGTAGACCGCCTGTTCATGATCTGTCAGGCCGTCCTGGATCTGGCAGATTTCCCCCACTGTCGCCTGCACAGTGTCAAGCATCGTCAGCCCGGTGAAAACCCTCATGGTCTGTTCCCGTTGCACGTCGCTGAGGGTTTTCCAAGCCGGCAGGTCATTGGATAATGGCACCTTCTCGGGCAACCAGAAATTGGCGGTGAGCCGGTGCCAGACCTCGAGGTCCTTCTCATCGGCCAACCGGTTCTAGTTGATGGGGCGCAATCTGGCCAAGGGATCGTGCCGATACTGCGGAGGAGTGACCGAGCGGCTTGCCAGGGCAATGCGTGGGGTGATTGTCATGGTTTCCTTTTCGTTCTGCTGACTGTTGGCGGAAAACGGTGCCGTACTCATGGTCCGGGGGACATTTCGGCCCAAAATAGTTCCAGTCCCTGCCCAACACGCTGGATATCGCGCGCGGTGCCCAGCAATTCGAAGCGGTAGAGCTCCGGTATCCGGCATTTGGCGGCGATGACCGGGCCGGCCAGGCAGTAGTGTTCACCGAAGTTGGTGTTGCCGGCGGTGATGACTCCGCGAATCAGGGAGCGATTGACCGGGTCGTTCAGGAAGCGGATCACCTGTTTGGGTACGGCCCCGTGCCGTGCTCCGCCCCCATAGGTCGGTACCACCAGGACGTATGGCCGGGATGCCTGGATCATGGGTTGCTGGCGTGGTCGCAATGGGATGCGTTCGGCGGGCAACCCCAACCTGTCGACAAATCGTTTGGTGTTCTCCGAGGTGCTGGAGAAATCGACCAGCGGGCTGGCGGTAACCAGTACCGGCGCGTGGGGACTTGCCGGTGCACCGGGTAGCTGCGGCACTTGCATCTTTGACCTTTCACTGTGGCGTCGCCCGTGTCCGACCGATGCCGAAACTCCAGTTCCCGGGAGACAGAAGCCATTCATATCACCCACCAAAGAATAAGTCCATGTATGGCCAAACTTGAAAGTTTGATGGGTCAAACATAGTCTATGGTTGCCGTAGGGAACCATGCCGGGCAGCGTCGCAGCCGTCCGGCCGGTAACCGCTCCCCAGCGGGGCGGTTGCCCGGATCCGGGGAACTCGAACTAATACAGGAGCACAAACCATGTACCAGAAAATCGGTAGGAAACTGGTGGGGATGGCCGCCGTCCTCGGCCTGCTGGCGGTGACCGGATGCACCGCTGACGCAGCCAACCCCGAAGCGGGACAACCCGTGGCCGTCTACGCAACCACCGGGTACCTGGCCGACGCCGTTGCGAATATCGCCCCGGAGGCGCAAGTGACCACCATGGTCGGCCCCGGCGGTGACCCGCATACCTACCAGCCCTCGACCCGGGACATCGAGAAAATGCGCGATGCCGACGTCGTGTTGTGGAACGGGCTATATCTCGAGGCCCAGATGATCGACCAGCTGCAGAGCCTCGGTGAACGCCAATTGGCTGTCGGGGAACTGGTGCCAGAACACCTGCTGTTGTCGTGGCCCGAAACCGATCACGAAGGCAATGCCTTGCATGATCCGCATATCTGGAACAGCCCCGAGGCGTGGAAACTGGTGGTGCAACACGTCGCCGACAAGCTCGGCCAGGCCAACCCCGCCGCCGCGCAGCAATACCAGGAGAATTCGGCTCAGTACCTGGAAAGGATCGAGCAGGCGGCACAGAACGCCGCGGATCTGCTGTCTGATGTGCCTCAGCCGCGCATCCTGGTCACCGGACACGATGCGTTCAACTATTTCGGGCAGACCTTCGGTTTCGAGGTGCATGCCACGGACTTCGTATCGACCGAAGCCGCCTTGAGCCCCGTGCAGTTATCGGAACTCGCCGACCTGATCGTGCAAAACCGGGTCCCGGTCATCTTCCAGGACAACCAGGCCAACCCGCAGGCCGTCACCAGCCTGCGAGAAGCCGTGGATGCGCGTGGTTGGGACGTCCGGGTATCCACCGAGGAACTGTACGCGGATTCATTGGGCGCGGAACCCGGCGTGGACACCTACCTGGGGGTCTTCGAACACAATGCGCAGGTTGTGGCCGAGTCCTTCGAGGTGGGACAACAGTGAACGGGACGGAACCCCGGCAACAGATCGCGTGCCGGGCCAGAAACCTCTCTGTGGCCTACGGCGGCGACCCGGTACTGCGAGCCGTGGATCTCGAGGTTCCCGCCGGAGTGGTCATGGGGATCGTGGGACCCAACGGCGCGGGGAAGTCGACCTTGATCAAGGCCATGCTCGGCCTGGTCACCCCGTTGACCGGACACAGCGAGTTCTTCGGGCTGCCGTTCGCCAAGGCGCGCAAACGTGTGGGATATATGCCGCAATCCACGACGGTGGACTGGGATTTCCCGACCACTGTCCTGGACGTGGTGACCATGGGGACCTATGCCAGTCTGGGCTGGTTGCGGCGACCGGGTGCCGGACAGCGGGACCAAGCGGTGCAAGCGCTGGAGCAGGTGGGTATGGCGCAGCTGGCAGCCCGGCAGATCGGCGAGTTATCCGGAGGGCAACGCCAGCGGGTTTTCCTGGCCAGGGCGCTGGTCCAGGCCCCTGAGCTGTATTTCATGGACGAGCCGTTCCAGGGAATCGATGCCAAAAGCCAGCAGGCCATCGTGCAGGTCCTGCATCGGCTGCGCCAGACCGGGAGGACCGTGGTGATCGTGCATCATGACCTGGCCACGGTAGCGGATTATTGCGACCAGGTGACCCTGCTGAACCGCAGCGTGGTGGCCAGCGGGCCGGTTGCCCGGGTGTTTACCCGGCCGAATATCCGCACCGCCTACGAGGTGGCCTCAAGCGAGATGGAATTCCTGGAGTTCGCGCCATGAGCCCGTTGGAGTTCCTGGCCGATCACACCTACCGGACCGTCTTCATCGGCGTGAGCATCATCGGACTGGTTTCCGGTGCGCTCGGTTCCTTCGCCTACCTGCGCAAGCAGTCGTTGATCAGCGACGTGATCTCACACGCGGCCCTGCCCGGAACCTTGTTGGCCTTCCTGGCCGCAGCGACAGTGTGGCAGGGTGATGGGCGAAATATGCTTGGCCTGATCATCGGCGCGGTACTCATCGGCACCCTGGCCGTCGGCTATGCCAACCAGATCAGCAGGGGATCAAAGATCCGGATCGACACGGCCATGGCCATCGCCCTGACCGTCTTCTTCGGCGCCGGGATGCTGCTGATGCGCATCATCGCCAACGGCCCGTTTCCGGGCAAGGGCGGAATCCAGGACTACCTGTTCGGCAACGCGTCGGTGATGACCCGCGCCGACGTGGTCACCAGCGCGCTGGTGGGCGGGGCGGCATTGGCAATCATGCTGCTGTTCTTCAAGGAGTTCGTCTTGCGCACCTTCGACGCGCACTATGCCACGGTGCTCGGGTACCGGGCAGCAACTGTTGACACGCTCCTGTTCACCGTCATCGTGATTGCCACGGTGATTGGTGTCAAGGCCGTTGGCCTGGTGCTCATGGTCGCCTTCCTCATCACCCCACCTGCCGCCGCGCGGCAATGGACCCGCTCGATGCCGGCCATGGTCGCACTATCCGCGGTGATCGGTGCCGTGGGTAGTTGCCTGGGTGCCTACCTGTCCATCGCCTTCGTCCCCGTACCGACCGGGCCGCTGATCGTGCTGACGTTGTTTGCGATCTTCGTTCTCTCACTGCTGGCCGCTCCGGGTCGCAGTGTGGTGCTCCGTGCGGTGAAACATGCCAGGGCACGTCGGTTGCTGATGCGTGAACTGGACACGGTCGCGGTGGAAGGCCGGGCCTCATGAACCTCACGCTCGGAACAATGCTGCTGGCGGTGGTCAGTGCCCTGGCTTGCTCGCTGCCCGGGGTTTATGTGGTCCTGCGGCGCAACTCGATGCTGGTGGATGCGATCAGCCATGCGGTGCTGCCGGGAATCGTGGTCGGGTACTTCTTCACCCATAATCTCGACTCGCCGCTGTTGATCCTCGGCGCGGTGCTGTCCGGGCTGGTGGTGGTGCTCGGCAGCGAGTTGCTGGTCCGCACGGGCCTGGTGGCCGGGGACGCGCCGCAGGGTCTGGTTTTCCCGGCGCTTTTCAGCATCGGGGTGATCATGGTGTCGCTGAACTTCGCCAATGTCCATTTGGATACCCATGCCGTGCTGGTCGGGGACCTGAACCTCGCCGCGTTCCGGCAGCTGCAGGTGGCGGGAACGGAAGTCGGGCCGGCCTACCTCTATATGATGCTGGCCATGTTGGCCTTCAACATCGTGTTCCTGGTGCTCTTCCACAACCGGTTGAAACTCAGCACCTTCGATGCCGCCTTCGCCAGCAGTGTGGGCCTGCGCACCGGGTTGCTCAATACCGCATTCATGTTCCTGGTGTCCCTGACCGTGACGGCAACCTTCAATGCGGCCGGTGCCATCCTGGTGATCGCGCTGGTGGTGGTTCCCCCGGCCACCGCGTACCTGTTCAGCCGGAGGCTGGATGTGATGATCGGCGGCACCGTAGCGGTGGCCATTGCCGGTTCCGTCGGCGGTTTCTGGTTGTCCTATGCGCTGGATGCGGCAACCAGCGCGGGGATGGCGGTGTTCTACGGGGTGTTGTTCACCGCCGTATTCCTCGCCACCCGGTTGGCCCGGTCCATCGGCCGGCGGCGGGCGACCCGGAAGCTGGGGGCACAGGTCGAACGGCGAATGCCGGCCACCACGGACTAGGGGATTCGGGAATCGGTGGATGATGCCGCATGATGCTGGCGGGCCAGCCGGTGGGAGCCGAAACCGGACATATCGAAGTCTCCGGGCGGACCCCAGACCGTCAGTACGCGCAGCTCGCCGTCACCGATGTTGTGCAGGTCGTGGTCGACACCGGCCGCGGCCAGCACGCTATCGCCGGGCTCCAGGATGTGCTCCCGGCCTCCGACGCGCATCCGGGCGCGACCGCTGATCACCTGGTAGAACTCCTGCAGCGGCGCCTGGCCCTCGTGCCGGTGGGCACCTTCGAAGCCGCCGGGAGGGAGCACCCAGGTCTGGATGGCCACCGGCATGCCGGTGGCCCCGGCGAAATGGTGGTTCATCCGCATCTCACTGCCTTCGTGCAGCCGGTAGCCGAAGGAGTGGGCATCGCGAGCCTCGAACATGTGTCCCTTGCCTTTTGTTGTGTTTAGCGGTCCGCGGGCTGGTAGCCCAGCCGCACGCTGATCCGTCCGGCGGTACGCACGCAGTGGGCGCTGAGCTGTTCCAGCACCTGCGGGGTGATCCGGTAGAACGGGGCAGCGATCATCACACAGGCGATGATGTCGCCGCGGTGGTCGAACACCGGGGCTGCCACCCCCACCTCATCCGGGCCGACTTCCCCGTAGTTCACCGCATAACCGCGTTCGCGGATCAGCGCCAGGCGTTCCAGGTAGGCGGCGGTGTCCACCGTATCGGGCATCTCGATCCGTCCGGAATCCAGCAGGGAGCGCACCTGGGTTTCGGGTTCGTGGGACAGGAACAACTGCACGGTGGCGCTCAGGCCCGTGCGGTAACGGCTGCCCATGGCCGAGGTGTGCTTGACCGGGTGCGGGGAGGGAATCTGTTCCACCGAGACCGACTCCACCCCGTCCCAGATGTTCAATACCGCGGTTTCCCCGCTGGTCTCGGACAATTCGGTGAGGAACGGGTAGGCGATCTCACGCACATCCAGGTTCGCCAGCAGCGGCCCGGCGATCGCGATCAACCCCATCCCCAAACGGTATTTGCGCGACCGCTCGTCACGTTCGACGATCCGCTCCTGCTCCAGGGTGGCCAGGATCCGCGAGACGCTGGACTTGTGCAGCCCGACCTGTTCGGCGATTTCGGTAACTCCGGCCAGCGGGCTCTCCCCGGTGAAGCACCGCAACACGTCGATCACGTTGACGATCACCGAATTGCCGCGCCCCTCGCCGCCGGATTCGGAACGGCCGCCGTTGCGTGATTGGCTTTCCACTGCAGTCATCTTTACTCCCGGCTTGTCTTGACCATTGGCTCACATCCTATCCGCAGCGGGCCCGGTACGCCTGATTGCGTTGGCTGGTTAGGCCAGTGGCTTGCGGCTGGTCTCCACCGAACAGGCCACCGCGACCAGCGAGATCACGGCCGCGCCCATCAGGTACCACCCCGGGGCCAAGAGGTTGCCGGAGGTGGCGATCAGCAGGGTTGCGACGAACGGTGCAGTTCCCCCGAACAATGCATTGGACAGGTTGAAGGACACTGCGAAGCCCGAGTAGCGGACCCGGGTGGGGAACATTTCGGCCAGGTAGCTGGGCAGTGTCCCGTCATTCAGGGTCAGCATCGCACCCAGCAGGATCTGCACCAGCACGATCACCAGGAAGTTGCCGGTGTCCAGCAGCATGAAGGCCGGGACGGTGAACAGCACGAACAGCACCGAGGCGCTCATCAGCACCCGCTTGCGCCCGAACCTGTCCGAGAGCATCCCGGTGAGGAAGATGAACCCGATGTAGGTAGCCAGCGCCACCGTGGTGGCCAGGTAGGAGCTGCTAGCAGGCAGACCGAGTTCCTCCGACAGGTAGGTCGGCATGTAGGAAAGGATCACGTAGAACCCCACGGCGTTGAGCAGCACCGCACCGGTGGCCAGCAGCAGCTGCCGCCAGTGATTCCGGAACAGGGCGCTGACCGGGGCCGCCTCAGGGGCGGATTCCTCCTGGGCCTGCCGGTAGACCGGGGAGTCCTCCAGTTTGGTGCGGATGTAGCGCCCGATCAGGCCCATGGGGGCAGCCAACAGGAACGGGATGCGCCAGCCCCAGGATTCCATCTGTGCGGGGTCCAGCATCCCGGTGAGCACTGCGGCCATCAGCGAGCCGAGCAGCAGGCCGGTGGCCGTGCTGGCCGGCACCACGGCGGCGTACAGTCCGCGGCGGTTGGCCGGGGCGTATTCGACCAGGAAGGAGGCTGCGCCGGCGTATTCGCCGGCCGCCGAGAAACCCTGGACCAGGCGCAGGGCCAGCAGCAACAGCGGGGCACCGACGCCGATGGCGGCGTAGCCGGGCAGCAGCGCGATGCAGAAGGTGGCACCGGTCATCAGCAGGATCGACCAGGACAAGGCTTCCTTTCGCCCGATCCGGTCACCCAGGTGACCCCAGATGAAACCGCCCACCGGGCGTACCAGGAAGGACAGCGCGAACACGCCGAAGGTCATCAGCAACGCCAGTTGCCGGTCCTCGGTGGGGAAGAACACCGCGGAGATCGTCACGGCCAGATAGCCGTAGGCTGCATAGTCGAACCATTCCACGAAGTTGCCGATGAAGCTGGCGGTCACCACCTTGCGCCGGGTCGCGCTATCGACGGTAATCTTCGTGCGGGCCGTGTCCGGTTGGGTCCGGACAGCCGCCGGCTCGTGGGCTGGGAACTGGTCGTTCTGGGTCACTATCCACCACCAGGAAAAGAAGGGAAGTTGCTTTCATTGCAACACTGTTGCTTAACCGTATGTGTGTCGTGGCTCACGGTCAAGGGGTCGTCGGAAGTTGTTTTCGGCCCGGTACGTCCCTTGGCTGCCGCTGCGGGTTTCCGCCCGGCGGGCACAACGCAGGCGAGGGAGGCAGGGCCACGGCCCTGCCTCCCTCGCCTATCGCGCGGAGGTCTTCGACTATGCGTCGATGATGTTGTTTTCCGGTCCGAAGCCGAACTTGGTGATGTTCTCGGCCCCGTCTTCGCCGACCACGAGGATGTCGTGCTCGCGGTAGCCGCCGGCGCCCGGCTCGCCGTCCATGACGGTGATCATCGGCTCCATCGAAACGACCATGCCCGGCTCCAAGACGGTATCGATGTCCTCGCGCAGCTCCAGGCCGGCCTCCCGGCCGTAGTAGTGCGACAGGACGCCGAAGGAGTGCCCGTAGCCGAAGGTGCGGTTGGGCAACAGGCCGTGGGAAATGTAGATCTCGTTCAGTTCGGCGGCGATGTCCTTGCAGACCGCACCGGGCTTGATCAGTTCCAGGCCGCGCTTGTGGACCTCGACGTTGACATTCCACAGTTCCAGGCTGCGTGCATCCGGCTCGCCGAGGAACAAGGTGCGCTCCAGCGCGGTGTAGTAGCCCGAGGTCATCGGGAAGCAGTTCAGGGACAGGATATCCCCGCGCTGCAGCTTGCGGGTGGTGGCCCAGTTGTGGGCACCGTCGGTATTGATACCGGACTGGAACCAGACCCAGGTGTCGCGGACCTCGCGGTGCGGGAAGGTCCTTGCGATTTCGTGCACCATGGCCTCGGTGCCGATCAGTGCGACCTCGTACTCGGTGATACCTTCGCGGATCGCGGCCTTGATGGCCTCGCCGCCCAGATCGCCGATGCGGGCACCGTGCTTGATGACCTCGATTTCCTCGGCGGACTTGATCATCCGCTGGCGCATGGCATCCTGCGAGACGTCCACCAGGGTGGCTCCCTGGAAGGTGTCGGCGATCTGCTGGCGGGTCAGGCCCGGCAGGAAGTCGTCCTCCACGCCGATGCGGGTGGCCTTCACTCCGTCGCGGCGCAGGGCCTCCTGCAGGCCGAAGAAGAAGTTGTCGCGTTTCCAGTCGGTGTAGACGATGTTGTCGCCGTAGCTGGTGCGCCATGGCATGCCGGCATCGATATTCGCGGTGATGGTGGTGGTGTTGTTCGCGGTGACCACCAGCGCGTAGTTGCGGCCGAAGGTGGTGTACAGGAAGTCGGAATAGTACTTGATGCCGTGGTAGCTGGTCAGGATCGCCGCGTCCAGGTTCTTGGCGGCCATGATCTGGCGCAGGCCCGACAGGCGGCGCTCGAACTCGGCATCGGAGAAGGTCAGCTGCTGCTTGGAGCCGTTGTGCAGGGTCTTCAGGCGCTCCAGCTCGGAGACGTTGGTAGCGGTGTTCGAAGCAGTGGTCATGGTGAACTCCTTGGGAACTATGTAAGTGGATCAAAAAGAAGTAATCGAGGCTGTTGCATTGTTTGCAACCCCGTTGCACTCAGCGTATTTGTGGTTCGCGTCACTGTCAAGCGAAATCTTGATCGGAGATTCTCAGGGGCTGAAAAACGCCGCTCATGCCGACCCGTTGACCACGCGCGGGCATGCAAAACCCCTGGGCCGCCGCGGGGTAGCAGATCCCGACGGCGGCCCAGGGGTGATGGCGCGGAGGCTAGTTCGAAGAGTCCTTCCGTGGTTCACGGTTGGCGATCGCATTGGAACCGTCCGGTTCGGGGACGAATACGAAGGACGGATCGGGGTTGTTGATGTCCTTCTCCAGTTGCTTGATGGCCTTGTCCCGCTTGAGCAGGCGCCTGATCAGGTTCACGATCATCAGGATGATCACGAAGGAGAACGGGAAGGCGCCGATGATGGTTCCGGTCTGGACAGTGTCCACCACCGCGGTGCCGCCCAGGGTCAGCAGCACCGTGGCGACGGTCGCGATGCTCAAGACCAGCACTACCCGGAAGACCGGGCCGGACTTGTTCGGAGCCGAGACGAACTCGCTCAGGGCGTAGATCCCCGAATCCAGCGACGTGACGTAGTAGGTGGCTACTAGGATCGTGGACAACACCAGCAGGATTGTGCCCACCGTCGGGACGTATTCCAGCATGGCGAACAGGCCCGCCGAGGTATCGGCAGCCACCGCATCGCTGATGGCCCGTTCGGCTTGGTCATCATAGTAGATGGCGGCCGAGCCGATGACGCCCACCCAGATCATGACGATCAGGGTCGGGATGATGGTCACGCCGATGACGAACTCACGGATGGTCCGGCCGCGCGAAATGCGGGCGATGAATCCGGCGACGAAGGGCGAGAAGGCGATGACCCAGCACCAGATGAACACCGTCCACCAGCCGTTCCAGCTGTCCTGCCAGCTTTCGAGCGGTGCGGCAGTCAGGCCGGAGTCGGTCCACAGGCTCATGTTCACGAAATTGGCCATGAAGCTGCCGAATGTCTGGGACAGGTTCGAGACAATGTACAGCGTGGGGCCGAAAATGAAGGCCGCGGCCACCAATACGATACTCAGGATCGAGTTCACGCTACTGAGCCGCGCCATGCCCTTGTTGATGCCGACGATGGCGGAGATGCAAGTGATCCCGGCGAAGATCGCGATCACCATCAACCACATCGTGGAATTCGATTCGAGGCCGGTGAAGGAACGGATACCCGAGCTGAACTGCAAGGCCGCGAACCCGAAGGAGGTGGCCAGGCCCAGGACCGTGGCGATGATCGCCAGCAGCTCCACGATCACCCCGGCACCGCGTTGGCTCCAGCGGGGCAGGATATCCACCGTGGCTTCACGGAAGGTCAGCGTCTTGCCCAGGTTATGGTGCGAATAGGCCAGGCAGACGGCAACCGCACAGTACATCGCCCAGGCCGTCAGGCCCCAATGGAAGTAGGTCCACACGATGCCGCCCTCGGACGCGCCGTTGGGGCCGACCGGGATAACCGGGTTCTCATCGCGCAGCATGATCGGTTCGGCGACCGACCAGAAGATCAGGCCGATGCCCTGCCCGCAGGCGAACAGCATCGAGTACCAGGCGAACTTGCTGTGCTGCGGTTTGGCCTTCGGTCCGCCGAGGCGGACTTTGCCCACCCGGCTCGTCGCCAACCAGATGCACACGACCACGGTGAAGACCGAATAGAGGATGAACAGCCACGTGAACTTGCCGGTGACAAAGGTGCGTAATTCCGAGATGACGGCGGAGGCGCCCTCGGGATTGGTCAGCACCCAGATGATCACCGCGATGATCAGCACCGGTGGGATAGTGCGGATCAGTACACGATCCAGTGGAGGGATGAGCCTGCCCATGAACCGTGGCAGTTCCACTTCATTGGTCTTCGGCGATTTGGTCATGGTCTTCGGGGTCGTTGCTTCGGCATCCTGGTGTTGGGTTTCCTTGATGGACACGTTAGTTCACCTCCAGTGACAGATTTGCGACATGCAGTTCATTGCGCAACGAAGAGGCGACCGCGGTAGTGACCGCCTCCATCAGCAGTTGCCCGCTTTCGGCCGAGGCACCCTTGGCGCTGGAGAGGCAACCGCTGGCCGGAGTCCTGGCCGGGTCCTCGGGGAAGATGTCGTATTTGGTGAGCTTGGCCGGTGGGTGGTCGATGACCCGTGACATATCGACCTTTTCCGGGTGCAAGAGCAGCATCAGCGAGGTCTCCAGTACGCCACCGTGTTCGATGTCCCAGCCCAGGAACCCGTCGGGGAAGACTTTTTCCAGGGTGTGCTCGTCAACAAAATCCCAGTAGGACAGCAGGACTGCACGGGGTTCCAGGCCTGTCGCCCGCGAACCTGCGACCGCGTTGTCCAGGCCTTCGTAGATGAACTGGTAGTTCTCGAAGTGCCCGTTGAGCACCACGACGTTCTTGAAGCCCTGGGAGAAGAAGGAGGACACCACGTCTTCCACCAGACCGGTTAACGCCGCGGCGCCCAGGCTGGTGGTTCCGATGCGGTGGTTCCCTCCTCCGGAACGCGGCTGGGACTTGTAACCATAGGAGAAGACCGGGGCGACCAGGGCGCCGATCCTCTCGGCAACGGCTCCGGCGATGGCCCGGGAGAGCATGGCGTCAACCCCCAATGGCATGTGTGGACCGTGCTGTTCGGTGGCACCGGTGGGAATAATGACCGTCGATCCGTCCCTGGCTACGTGGGCGGCGTAGGTTTCGGCGTCGAGGTCTTCGAGGAATACTGCGGACATCGTCATCTCCTTGGAGCTGGCACTGGACTGCTGACTGGAATCATCAACGGAGGCAGTTGAGTAAAAAATCATGAGGTTGCGCAAGGTGCAACACTGTTGCATTGAATCATCCCAGTGGCGGAAGTCACAGTCAAGGATAGTTGGGGGTCCAAATTTCCGTTTTCCCGACGAGATGCCTTCGCGGCGTGCCTGATCGTCCGGAATCCCCGATTTGCCGCATTCTGGGGCTAGTTATGGCATGGCGACGAAAAACCGGGACACGACGTCACCGAGGGGTCTTGGTGGCCGGTGCCCGCGTTGCCTTCCGATCTTGGAATTGTTGTCGGCCGTTCAGGGGTGAGCGCCCTCGGTCTGCTGGGCGATGTCCTCGTTCCACAACTCGGGTCGGTTCAGGATGAATTCGCGCATCATCTGCTCGGCCTGTCCGTCGTCAAGGATGACGACTTCAACACCGCGTTCACGCAGCCACTCCAGTTCACCGGAAAAATTGCGGTGTTCACCGACCACCACGCGAGGAATCTTGAACTGCACGATGGCACCGGCGCATAGTGCGCAGGGAGCCAAGGTGGTGTATAGCGTCATCGAGCGGTAGTCCCTGCGCCGACCTGCGGCACGCAATGCATCGATTTCGGCGTGGGCGGTCGGGTCTGAGTCCTGGAGTCGGCGGTTGTGGCCAGAGGCGATGACACCGGTGGCGTCGGCGAGGCTCGATCCAATGGGGATGCCACCGGCGGCCGCTCCGCTGCGGGCCGCATCGAGTGCCGCTTGGTATCCGAGGTGGTCTTGAGGTGACTCGGTCATAACCCGTCCCTTATAGATGCTTCCTGGCTGCCGGAGCCGGATGCCTGACAGCGCCCGGTCCAATGGTCGAGGGTAGCCCAGGTGGCGTGCATGCCGTCATTAGTGTGTACGTGCGTGTCTTGATAATGACGATGCCCGTGGCCCTTCAGTGGGCATCTGAGGGCAGCCCTGCCTGATGCTACGCGTCAGCATTTGGCGTGCGGACCCGGTAGGTGACCATCCGCCCCGGGGTGGCCCGGCTTGGCAGGGGTGCAACGATTACAGGGCGGCGCGCACCGTCTGCTCGAAACTGACCACGTGGTCCGCGGCCACCTGGGCCGCCTGTTCGCTCTGCCCCTCAAGTATCAGGTCGATCAGCGTGGCGTGCTCGGAGATGTGGCCGTGGATATCCGGCAGCCGGTCCAGGACCAGGCACCAGATCCGGGTGGCCAGGTTGTCCAGGCGCACCAGCGTCTCTTCCAGATGATGGTTCTGCGCGGCCTTGTAGATCAGCCGGTGGACTTCCAGGTCGTATTCCATGAGCTGGCGCCGGTCGCGCAGGGGGTCGAGGGTGCGGATCGCCTGCATCGTCTGGGCGAGATCCCCGCGCAGGGCACCGCCACGGTTTTCCGCGGCGCGTTGCGCCGCCAGCGGTTCGAGTACCTGGCGCATTTCGGAGATGGCAGCCAGCTCGGTGATGTCCACCCCGGTGGCAAAGGTGCCGCGACGCGGATAGGAGACCACCAGATGATCGACCTCCAGGCGTTTGAGCGCCTCGCGGATCGGCGTACGTCCCATATCCAGATCGGCAGCCAGGGCCGCCTCGTTGATCGGATCGCCCGGGCCGATGTCCATCATGATCAGCCGGTCACGCAGGATGCGATAGGAGCGATCCGCCATGGATTCTGTGCTGATGGTTTCGGTGGTGCTTGTCATCGTCTAGGTGCTCCCTTCGTACCCAATTCTGCCCTGAAGCCAACTCGTTCAGAAATATTCCGTCACCCCATTGACTGCCTGTGAGTTAGATCATACGCTAAGACACAGGCATTGATATATCAGTTGTCGGCAATTCGTACACTTAGGAAAGAGAATGATGCTTCAGTCACAAACTCTGGTTGCAGAATCCCTAACCCAGGATCTTGGCTCCCTTGATCCGGAGGTCGCGCAGCGTATTGATGCTGAGTTGGCCCGTCAGCAGCGTGGTCTGGAAATGATCGCGTCGGAGAACCATACGGCGCAGGCGGTGATGCAGGCGCAGGGGTC
>NZ_JAPCHW010000006.1 GCF_026107515.2 Glutamicibacter sp. MNS18
AGATACCGGGCCTGCACCAGACCCAACACCGGCATCAATTCCCAGATCCCCAGGAACACCAGGATACCGATCAACCCCAACACCGGACGCGGAAGCCCGGTGCCCTTCTTCGCCGAAGCGGCCTTACGCCGTCCCTTCGGCTCGCTTGCAGTTACCTCGGTAGTCATGGAAGCAGTTTGTCCAGGTCAGCCGGATTACCCAGGGTGCCGTACTTCTGGGCAGCCTCGCCGAGCTTCTGGGCCGAATCACGATTGATCTCGGTCCGGAATCGGGGAAGAACCATTTCCGCGCGCACCTCGTCACTGATCTGGGTGTAGGTGCCCACGATGTCACGGACGGCGTCCGGGTTCTGTTGCGCGTATTCGAGCGACTTGTTCATGGCCCGGGTGAACTTCTCGGTCAGTTCCGGGTTCTCGTCGATGTAGTCGGAGGTGGTGAAGTAGACGGCCACATCCAGTTCCGGATCGAACTCGGCAAAGTTGGCCATCAGCATCCGGGCTCCTTCGTCCAGCGCGGTGCTCTGGAATGGTTCCAGGATCCAGGCCGCGTCGACAATGCCGTTCTCCAGCGCAGCCGGAGCGTCCGGGAACGGAACCTCGACGAAGTCGATGGTTGAAGCATCGCCTCCATCACGGTCCACCAGCTCCGAAATCGTGGTATCGCCAATGTTCGACAGGTTGTTCACGGAGACTTTCTTACCCGCCAGGTCCTTGGGCGCGGTGATGTCCGAGTCCGCTTTGACCAGTACCGAACCGACATCCGAGTTGGTATCGCCGGTGGTGGTGATGCCGTTGGCCACAACCTTCATACTCAGGCCCCTGTCATTGGCAACCATGAGCGAGATCAGGTTGGAGAAAGCGAAATCGTAGCTACCGGACTGGATTCCCGGGACGATGGCGGCACCGCCGGTGGCGGTTTCGATGGTCAGATCCAGGCCTTCCTCCTCGAAGAAGCCTTGGTCATCGCCGAGCCAGATAGGGGCGGTATCCACGATCGGGATGACGCCGACGGTGATCTGTTCCAGGGCACCGTTCCCGCCACCGTCCACGTCCCCCTCGGTACCGCCGGTGGGTGAGCCGGAGCCGCAAGCAGCCAACGCGAGAACCGCGAGGGATGAGAGCGCCAACTTGAGCGAGTTTTTCATGATGTGTCTCCGTTGTGGTGAGGTGCGCCGGGGCCAACCCGATTGAGCTGACCCCGGCACTTCTGCTGGGTTCCTACTTGAGGCTCATCGCGCTGATATCCGGTGCGCTGCCGATGAACTCGAATTTCTCGGCCAAGGCTGCCAGCTGCTCCAGTTCACTGGTTGGCACTTCTGCATTCCAGCTCTCCATCACCAGGGTCTTGGATTCCTCCGCATCCATGTTGATGAAGTCCGGCAACAGGGCCCGGACCAGGTCCGGGTCATTCTGGGTGATCGGCAGGATTTCCTGCATGGCTGCCTGGAAATCCTCGATGATTTCAGCGTTTTCCTCGGCGAATTTCGCACTGGTGAAGGTCACCATGGTCGGCATGCCGGGAATGGCCTCTTGGTTCGGATATCCCAGCAATTTGGTGGAGTCGTCCGCCAGGGCGCGGGACATGAAGGGTTCCGGAACCCACATCGCGTCGATGTTCCCGCGATCAAGCTGTGCCTGCATATCAGGGAACGGCATTTCACTGAACTTCAGGTCTGCCGGATTGGCCCCGTCAAGTTCGGTTGATTCCATGATCGTCAGGTCGCCCTGGGTACGCAGCGCATTGATCGCGGTGGTCTTGCCCACCAGATCGGCCCAGCTGTCGATTCCGGAGTCCGCCTTCACGATCACCGCGTTGGCATCCTCGCCCTCGGCTTTGGACGCGGAATAGCCCGTCACGATTTTCATGTCCAGGCCTCGGTCAACCGCGGTGATCACCGACAGCGGGTTGCCCACTGCGATATTCAGTTCCCCGGTGGATACCGCCGGCAACATTGCCGCTCCGGCGTTTGAGGTGTTCAGCTCGATATCCAGCCCATGCTTCTCGAAGATTCCCTCGTTGATGCCGTACTGCACAGCAGCTGATGGTGCGATCGGCAGGATACCGAGTACTACTTTGGTCAATTCCCCGTTGGCGGCATTGCCTGAATCGGTTTCGGTACTGCCGGATGGCGAACCGGATCCGCAACCGACCAAAGTCAAGGCGAGAATCGAGGCACCGGCCAGAATGGTAGAAAGGCGCTTGGTCATATTTCCCCTTCGTAAATACGTCCGCTCACCCCGTGCGAGTAAGCATTAATGTAGTGTGATCTACCCCACATATCAACCATATATCCACGATTGAAAAAGTCAATGATTGAAGTTGTAACGATTTACTAACGTGCCAGCGAATCCGCCAGACGGAATGGGGTACGCGCACAACGAAACGCCCGCCACCCCGGTTCGAAGTGCAACCGAACCTGGCCGGCGGGCCAACCGTGTGCTGCCCGGGCCGCTACATGGCAGCCGCTTCGCCGAACCGCTTGCGTAGATCTGCCTTGCGGATCTTGCCGCTGGCGGTGCGGGGCAGTTCCTCGACGAATATCGCAGTGCGGGGGATCTTGTAGCGGGCCAAGCGTCCGTCCAGGTGTTCGAACAGTTCCCGTTCGTTCAGGGTCCGGCCCTCCTTGAGCACCAGGATGGCTCGGGGTACTTCACCCCACTTCTCATCGGGCACCCCGATCACGGCCACCGATTCGACGTCGGGGATTTCCATGATGACCTGTTCGACTTCAGCCGGGTAGATGTTCTCTCCACCGGAAATGATCATGTCCTTCAGCCGATCCGAGATGTACAGGAAACCGTCGTCGTCCAGGTAACCCATGTCCCCGGATCGGAACCAGCCGCCCTGATGGTACGAACCGCCCGTGGCTTCAGGACGTTGCCAGTACTCGCTGATCACGTTCGGTCCGGCGATCAGGATCTCTCCGACTTCACCGGCCGGTAGCTCGCCGCCCAGGCTGTCGGCGATCCTCACATCGGTGAAGAAATGCGGCAGGCCGGCAGATCCCATCTTGGATCGGGCGTATTCGGCCCCCAGCGAGGTTGCCCCCGGGGAGGTCTCGGTCATGCCGTAACCGCCGGTAAATCCTAATCCCCTGGCTTCGTAGGCTTCCAGCACCCGGATGGGAACGGCCGAGCCGCCACAGGTGAGCATCTTCAGCGACGAGATGTCGGTGTTATCCCAGGCCGGATCCTCGGCCAGGAGCTGGTAGGTGGTGGGCACCCCGGATAACGAAGTCACATGGTACTTCTCGATGGCTGCCAACACAGCGGCGGGCTCGAAACGTTCCTGCAACACCAGCGTGCCGCCCTTGAGCAGGATCGGCAGTGCGCCCATACCCAAGGACGCGGTATGGAACATCGGTGCGATCAGCAGCGCCACGGATTGACTGGTCACGTCGTAGTCGACCAGTACGTTCATCGAATTCCAGGTCAGATTCCCGTGGGTCAGCACCGCTCCCTTGGGGGAACCGGTTGTACCGGAGGTGTACAGGATGATCGCGGGATCTTCCAGCCGCACAGCCAGATCCTGGCGCGTGGTCTCCGCACCGGTCATCGCCTCCTCGTAATCCGAGACTCCGCCCGGGGTATTGGCGGCTTCCAGGTAGTCACGTACCGGCGAATCCGCCATGGCCAGCACCGCTTGCTCACCTTGCGCTTCCAGGGCGATCAGCAGTTCGCTGCCCGAGTCATTCAGCGCATAGTTCAACTCGCGCGGTGCCAATCTGATATTCAGCGGCACGAAGATCGCGCCGAGCTGCCCGCAGGCGAACATGGTCTCGAGGAATGCCGGGTGGTTACCCCCCAGGAAGGCCACACGGGTTCCCTTGGTTACCCCTCGTGCGGCCAGCACGTTGGTCAGCCGGTCGATGCGAACGGCCAACTGGTCATAGGTCAGTTCGTAGTCGCCCTGGATCAGCGCGAGGCGTTCCCTGGACTTGATACGGCGTTTGTGGATCCAACTGCCCAATCCGTTATTTAGCATCATTTTCCCCCGTCAGGAACCGCCCGGCGGGCCAGCCGGGCGGGATTTTACGAAACAGAAGTACGTCAGGTGTTACGTGGACCCGGGGATCCGGGTTCCCGAGATACTGGTTGGCCAGGTGGTGGCGTCCGGGAACAACGCCACCACCGGTTCATGGGTGGCCCTTAGGCGTAGAAACGGTAGAGGCCGCGGGAGACAACTGCCGGCTTCGGCGCCCCTTCGACCTCGATGACCTGGTCCACGGCGATCTGGTAGCCTCCTGCCACCTCGGTGACCTCGGCAATCGTGCCCTTCATCCGGATCCGGGATCCCACGGGAACCGGGGAAGGGAAACGGACCTTTTCCAGCCCGTAGTTCACCTTGGTCTTCACACCGGTGACGTCGAACAGCTCGGTCCAGAAAGCGATTTGCAGGCTCAAGGTCAGGTACCCGTGGGCGATCGGTCCGCCGAAGGGGCCCTCCTTGGCCTTCTCCGGATCGGTGTGGATCCACTGGTGGTCATCGGTCGCATCGGCGAAGGTGTTGACCTGTTCCTGGGTGACCTCGCGGTATTCGCTGTAGCCCAGGTCCAGGCCTACGGTGGTGGCCAGTTCCTCGTAGCCGATCAGGGTCTTTGCCATGGTGTTACTCCTTTGATTCTCGAAAATTGCGGTGCCTTGTTGCGCTCTTGCCGCCACAGGACGGTGTGGACATTCCTAGCGGAACGCCCCGATGCCGGTAGATGCTCGCGCGATGATCAACGAATTGATCTCGTGGGTTCCCTCGTAGGAATAGATCGCCTCGGCATCCGCGTGGAACCGGGCGACATCGGTTTCCAACAGAATGCCGTTACCGCCGCAGACCTCACGGGCCAGGGACGCGGTTTCGCGCAGCATCCGGGCCGTGAACATCTTGGCCATGGCCGAGGCCTCGTCCTTGTAGATTCCCGCATCCTGTTGCTGTGTCAGCCGCACCACCATGCTCAGTGAGGCGTTGACGTTGGCCTGCATATGGGCGAGCTTCTCCTGGATCAGCTGGAAGGAAGCCAGCGGCTTGCCGAACTGGTTGCGCCCGCTCACGTACTTCAGGGCCGCCTCGTAGGCTCCGGCGGCCACACCGGCGGCAATCCAGGCGACATCCGAGCGCATATTGCGCAGGCAGGCGGCCACATCGGCGAAGGAGTTGATATTCTCCAACCGGGCAGAGGCCGGCACCCACACATCCACCAGGTCGATATCCGCGTTCTGCATGATGCGCAGGCTGGTTTTCCCGCGCATCTTGGTGATCGACAGCCCTGGGGCATCGGTGGGGATCAGAAAGCACTTGACCTGTTTGTCGTTGGTGTCACGGGCGAAAACCGCGAGGACGTCGGCCTGTGCCGCACCGCCGATCCAGCGCTTTGCGCCGCTGATCAGCCACCCGTCCTCCCCATCGCGCACCGCGGCCGTGGCGGTGGTGGCCAATCCCCCGGCAATGTCCGACCCGTGTTCCGGTTCGGTCAGGGCAAAAACACCCTTGAGCTGATAAGAGGTGATCAACGGTTCCAGTTCGGCGACCTGTTCCGCGCTGCCGCCCAGATTCACGGTGGTGCGAAACAGCCCGGCTTGGGCATTGTAGAAGGTGACCACCGAGGCGTCCACGCGGCCGATCTCGAAATTGCGGAACCCTCCATACAAACCCGAAGGTTTCACCCCGGCTTCGCGTAGCTCCGGCGGATCCATCAGGTCCGCCTCGACCAGCGGGGCGATGATCTGCTCGGGGAATTCCCCGCGCTCCCAGTAGTCGTTGACGACCGGTCGCACATGCTGGTCAAGCACGGTGCGTAACCGTACCAGGGCCGCCTGCTCCGGTGCCGAGAGCAGGTCCCAGTTTCCGTACAGGTCGCTGACCGGAGCGTGGCTCATGATTGCGCCACCCCCAAGACCGTCATGGCGTTGGACTTCAGGATCCGTGGCCGCACCTCATCGCGCAGCGGCAGCTGCTCGAAGGCGGCAAGCCACTTCTGCGGGGTGATGAGCGGGAAATCGGTCCCGAAAAGCACCTTGGAGGACAGCACGTTATTGCTCATCCTCACCAGGGACTCGGGAAAATACTTGGGACTCCAGCCTGACAGGTCGATGAAGACATTGGCCTTGTGGGTGGCGATCGAGTTCGCTTCCTCCTGCCAGGGCACCGAGGGGTGGGCCATGATGATGCGCAAGCCCGGAAAATCCGCAGCCACATCATCAAGCAGCAGCGGGTTGGAGTAGCGCAGCTTGATACCCCTGCCCCCCGGCAGTCCCGCACCCATACCGTTTTGCCCGGTGTGGAAGATCGCCGGCAAGCCCAACTCCTCAAGAACCCGCCACAGCGGATAGTACCCGGTATCCGAGGGATCGAACCCCTGAAGCGACGGGTGGAATTTGAAACCGCGCACCCCCAGCGCGTTTGCCTGGTACCGGGCATCATCCATGGCCGATTGCCCGCGTCGCGGGTCCACCGAACCAAAGGGGATCAGCACGTCGTTGTTCCGGGCGCACCCGGCGACCAGGTCCTCCACCGAGTTCGGTTCATGGCCCAACGCGGTGCGCGCGTCCACGGTGAACACCACTGCGGCCATGCCCAGTTCGCGGTACACCTCGGCGATCCGATCGATGGAGGGGGTACGCTCAGCAGATTTGAAGTAGGCCGCTGAAGCCTCGAACAGGTCCTCGGGCATGGCCTTGTGGCCGCACTCGTCGACTTCGAGATGCACATGCATGTCTATGGCATCCACGGCGTCGAAGTCCACACCCAGTTCGTATCGTATGCTCATGATGCGCCGGCCTTGCTACTTGGCGATCTGTGCAGCGAGTTCCGCGGGCAGCTCGGGGAACTTCTCCCCCACGGACTGCAACTGGCTGGCGAACAGGACGTTGAATTGCTCCTGCAAGGTGGCGTAATCCCAGCCCCCGTCGTGGAACTCGGAGGCCACCGCCTCGGGGTGGCTCCACAGTTGCAGGCGGTCCCCACCCACGCCGATGGCCTGGCCGTTGACCTGCTGTGCCTCGTCCGAAGCCAGGAAGGCGATAATCCCTGCGACATCATCGGCGGTGCCGAAGCCCAGCTCCTTGCGGTAGAAGTCCGGCATGGCTTCCCCGCGTTCGTCTGCATCCACTGCCGGACGGAAGAAGGGCACGGTCTTGGTCATTTCGGTGGCGGCCACCGGGATCACTGCGTTGGCAGTCACCCCCGCACGCTTCATCTCCAGTGCCCAGGTGCGCACCATTCCCACGATGCCGGCCTTGGCGGCAGCGTAGTTGGTCTGGCCGAAGTTGCCGCGTTGACCCGTGGGCGAACCGATGGCGATGATCCGACCGGCAATGTTGTTTTCCTTGAAGTAGCCGTAGGCCTCACGCACGCAGGTGAAAGTGCCACGCAGGTGCACGTTGATGACCAGGTCAAAGTCCTCATCGGTCATCTTCAGCAACGACTTGTCGCGGAGCACTCCGGCGTTGGTGACAAGGATGTCAAGACGGCCGAAGTGTTCCAGTGCGCCGGCAACAAGTGCTTTGGCGGTTTCGGTGGAGCCGACGGCGGCGGCAACACCCGCGGCCTTGCCCCCGGCATCGATGATGCTGGCTACTGCCGCATCCACCGTGGCCTGGTCGATGTCATTGACGATGACCGAGGCGCCCTGCCGGGCCAGCTCCTGCGCATAGCTCAGGCCCAAGCCTCGACCGCTACCGGTAACTACTGCAACTTTCCCTGCCAATGACATGAGATCTCCCTTGGTCTTGTGGTTCGCTGGTCGTTGCCCCACGCAATGGATCGTGGGAACCTTACTGATATACATAACATCTTTAATTCTTGAAAAAGTCAATGGTTTATTTTTTCATATATCTCGGGAAGGATGGGGACATGGCAGCAAAGGGCTCCACCAAGGCATCGAAAGCGGAACTGTTCATGAGAAGTAACCTCGCACAGGAGCTCGAATTCCTGGTTGCACGGATGCGCGCCGCCGGCTCCGCACGGGCCAACAAGGCCCTGGAGCCATTGGGGCTGAAGGTCCGTTCCTACTCGGTCCTGTCCCTGGCCTGCGACGACGTTTCCCCAACGCAACGCGACCTGGCCGACTTCCTCTCCCTTGATCCGAGCCAGATCGTCCCGCTGGTTGACGATCTGGAAAAACGCGGGCTGGTCACCCGGATTCCCGACCCCGCCGACCGCCGTTCCAAGGTCGTGATCGCCACCGATGCCGGCCAGCGGCTGTATACCGAGGCACGCAAGGCCACTGCACGCAGCGAGGCCGAGGCCCTGACAATGCTCAGTGAAGCCGAGCGCGCCCAGTTACGCGATCTGCTGTCCAGGGTGGCCCTCGCCACCCCGTAACCTCACCCGATGCCGCGAGGGTTTTTCTCATTCAATGAGACAAGGGGTGCTGAAATGTCTACCCGCCGGGCAAGGTGGAGGGAAGAATCCCCGATCCACTTCCCCGTCATCCATCGGTCGTCCTTGGGCTTTTGATATCGATGGGTAATCCACACTGAGTTAGGCGGCACCCGTTATGAGCGTTGCTCCACGCATCATCAAGACCCAGGTCGGCATCATCGGTGGCGGGCCCGCCGGGCTGATGCTTTCGCACCTGTTGGCCAAGAACGGCATCGAGAACGTGGTTGTCGAGAAACGCGATCACGAGACCATTCGAAACACGCACCGTGCCGGGATCCTCGAGGCCCAGGCCGTGACCATGCTCACCGATACCGGAGTCGACGGACGCGTTCTCACCGACGGCGACGAGCATGCCGGAATCGACCTGCGTTTTAATGGTGAATCACACCCCCTTGATTTCCGTGACCTGGTGGACGCAACCGTCACCCTGTACGCGCAGAACGAGGTCTTCGTTGACCTGGCCGCAGCCCGCCAGCGCGATGGCGGTGATATCCGCTACGAGGCCGAGGTCACCGAGATTATGGATCTCGAGACCGAAACCCCGAAATTCCGCTTCACCGACGCCGATGGCCAGCTGTACGAGGTCCACGCCGACATCATTGTCGGCGCCGATGGCTCGCGCTCCTTCGCCCGCCGCCAGATGCCCGAAGGCAAACGCAACGACTTCAAGGTCGAATACCCCTTCGCCTGGTTCGGCATCCTCACCGAGGCCCCGAAATCCGCTCCGGAATTGATCTACGCGAACTCGCCCCAGGGGTTTGCACTCATCTCACAGCGTTCTGAGACCGTGCAGCGCATGTACTTCCAGTGCGACCCGAACGAGAAGGTCGAAAACTGGAGCGAGGACCGGATCTGGGATGAGCTGCAACAACGCGTCGCCGGCCCGGACGGATTCGAGCTGAAGACCGGACCGATCTTCGACAAGACCGTCCTGGGTTTCCGCTCCTTCGTGCGCGAACCACTCTCCCACGGGCGCATGTTCCTGGTAGGCGATGCCGGACACACCGTTCCCCCTACCGGCGCCAAGGGCCTGAACCTGGCCTTCGCCGATGTCAAGGTGCTTTTCGAGGCCATCGACTCGTTCTACAGCACGAAGAGCCCGACCCTGCTCGACGGATACTCCGACCTGGCGCTCAAGCGCGTATGGAAGGCCCAGAACTTCTCCTACTGGATGACATCCATGCTGCACACCCCGGTGAATGCCGACCCGTTCATGACCCGCCGCGCCCTGGGCGAACTGGAAACCGTCACTTCCTCACGGTACGGGCAGCAATACCTGGCCGAGTCGTACACCGGCTGGCCCCACGCCTAGATCCCCACTACATTCACACCACATCGAAAGGAGCACACAGTGAGCGTCGAAACCACACAGGACGAATCATTCAAGAACGCGCATGTCCTCGATCCAGCGGCCACTGCTGTTTCGCAGGAAGAGATCTCCGAGGAAATCAACGACATCCACGAGTCGTACCGCCAGGAGGTCCTGGCCGGGAAGAAGCCCGAGACCCAGCCTCGCGTCGACTTCGCTCCCTACCGCTCGTCGCTGTTGCGCCATCCCACCAAGGACCTGCACCACACCGACCCGGAGACCATCGAGCTGTATTCCCCCGCTTTCGGACAGCGTGACGTGCACGCGCTGGAAGCCGATTTGACCATCCAGCACAACGGCGAGCCGATCGGCGAGCGCATCGTGGTTGCCGGCCGGGTGCTGGACGGCGACGGACGCCCGGTGGCCAACCAGCTGATCGAGATCTGGCAGGCCAACGCCGCTGGCCGTTACGTGCACAAGCGCGACCAGCACCCGGCACCGATCGACCCGAACTTCACCGGCGTGGGCCGGGCCATCACCGGACCGAACGGCGAGTACTCGTTCACCACCATCAAGCCGGCCCCGTACCCCTGGAAGAACCACCACAACGCCTGGCGCCCGGCACATATCCACTTCTCGCTGTTCGGCACCGACTTCACCCAACGCATGATCACCCAGATGTACTTCCCGGGCGACCCGCTCTTCGCATTGGATCCGATCTACCAGTCGATCACGGACCAGGATGCCCGCGACCGCCTGGTCGCCACCTACGACCACTCGATCACGTCCCACGAATGGGCCACCGGATACAACTGGGACATCGTGCTCACCGGCAGCAACCGTACCTGGATGGAAGACGAAGAGGGAGACCACTAAATGGCACAGGCACCAGAACTCAAGCTCGTCCCCACCCCGGGACAGACGGTCGGCCCGTTCTACGGCTACGCATTGCCCTTCGAGAAGGACAACGAGCTGGTCAACCAGGCCCACCCGAACTCGGTACGCCTGCACGGTGTGGTTACCGACGGCAAGGGCGAGGTCATCCCTGATGCCCTGCTGGAAATCTGGCAGGCCGACGAGAACGGCAAAGTCGTCTCGCGCGACGGTTCGCTGGTCCGCGACGGTTACACCTTCACCGGCTGGGGCCGGGTAGCCGTGGACAACGTCGGCCACTACACCTTCACCACCGTGAACCCGGGCCCCACCGAAGAGGGCAAGGCCCCGTTCATCATGTTGACCGTATTCGCGCGCGGCCTGCTCAACCGCCTGTTCACCCGCATCTACCTGCCGGAGGACACCGCGGCGCTGGCCAAGGACCCGCTGCTGGCTTCGCTGCCCGAGGATCGCCGCCAGTCGCTGATCGCCGCCCGTGAGGAAGACGGTTCACTGCGTTTCGATATCCGCCTGCAGGGCGAGAACGAGACCGTGTTCCTGTCCTACCCGCGCGAGAACTAGGTACGGGAACGACACCCCGCAGCTGTTTCGCCCCGGTCACCGGCCGGTGAAACAGCTGCGGGGTTTCGTTGGTTCGACAACCGAGTAATTATTCTTCGAGCACTTATCCCACGGGACTAACAGCGACAAGAGCTCTAACCCGTCCCGAGCGTGCTGCACGACCGGTTCTCGCAGTGCTTCTGGAAAGAACCTAGAGTATGGATTGATTAAGACGTAATGCTCCCCGCGCCCGCGGGGATGAGCCCGTAGGGTTCCAGCGCGGCCTTTATCTACTGCGATGCTCCCCGCACCTGTGGGGATATGAGCAGTTGACTAGGACCAAATCAGCTAGATAACGAGTGGCCACTCGCCCACAAGTATGAGGGCCGCACGCGCGGTGTTTCATTCGTGTAAGGAAATAGCCCCCGCTCGCACGGGTCGCTGGAACAGCTGCGCGGTCGTGCAAGTTCGACGACCTAGACCCAAGATGGATGACAAAGTGAGGAAGTGGATGGACTCCATGGACTACGGGGTACTGACCCCGGCCTGGGCCGGCACCCCCGCCGCGGCGCAGGCCACCGATGCGGCTTTCGTGCAAGCGATGCTTGATGTGGAAGCGGCCTGGGTGCGGGTGCAGGCCGATGCCGGACTCTGCTCCGCACAGGACGCGCTGGCAGTTACCGCCATTGCCCGGGTGGAAAAGTACGATCTGGTCTCCCTGGCGGCCAGGACCCCGGATGGCGCAAACGCACTGATCCCGCTGCTGGGTATGATGCGCGCCGCATTAAAGGAATCCGGAGCCGCAGCCTCGGCCTCCACCGCGCTGCATCGGGGCGCCACCAGCCAGGACATCATCGATACCGCCCTGATGCTGATCGCCTCACGTACCCTCGCCGTCGCCACCGGTCCGTTGCGCCGGGCCGCCGACGGCCTGGCCACTCTGGCGCAGGCACACCGGTCCACCGTCTGCGTGGCCCGGTCACTGACCCAACATGCCCTGCCGATGACCTTCGGGCTGCGGGCGGCCAACTGGCTCTCGGCCCTGCTGGCCGCAACCCGACAGCTCGAAGCAGCCAGGCTGCCGCTGCAGTGGGGTGGCGCGGTCGGCACCCTGGCCTCGCTGGACCAGTTCCTGGCAGTGCGCGAGACCATTGCCACCAGTGGCGAACTGAGCGACAAACTAGCCGAGGAACTCGGCCTGTCCAACCCCGGTGTCCCCTGGCACGGCAACCGTATCCCCGTCACCACCCTGGGTGCCGCACTCGGTGGCGTCATCGCGGCCCTGGGTACCTTCGGTGCGGATGTACTCACCGCCTCCCGCCCGGAAATCGCCGAGTTGTCCGAACCCCGCGAGGCCGGAAAGGGCGGATCCTCGGCCATGCCGCAGAAGCAGAACCCGGTGCACTCGGTGCTGTTGCGCAATGCCGGGTTCAGCGCCCCGGGCCTGGTCGCCACCCTCTTTACCGCGGCAGGAACCGCGGTGGACGAACGCCCCGACGGTGGATGGCATAGCGAATGGTCGGCCCTGCGCGAATTGCTGCGGCTAGCTGCGGGCGCGGCCGATCATGCCGCCACCCTGGCCGAGGGCCTGAACGTGCACGAAGACAAGTTACTCAGCAACCTCCAGCTTTCGGGAGACGCGGTGCTCTCCGAACGCATTGCCACCGTACTCGCCCCGATCTTCCCCGGCGGCAAACCGGCTATCCAACAACTAGTCATCGATTCCCTCACCGGCTCGACCCGGCTGCGCGACCTGTTGCGCTCCCAGCTTCCTGTTTCCGCATGCTCGGACGCAGACCTAGACAACCTCCTGGACCCCTCCGGCTACCTCGGCTCGGCAGACCGTTTCATCACCCACGTACTGGCCGAATTCTCGGCATGGAAGGAATCATGGCAGCCCCAGCACTAACCCCCTCCCTGCTTCATGCAGATAGCTCTCTTCCCACCTTGGTGGTCGGCCCTTCGTTGGGCACCGCCTCCCTGCAACTATGGGGCTCGGCCCTGCCCTACCTGAAGAACCACTTCCAGGTCGTGGCCTGGGACCTTCCAGGGCACGGTGCCAGCGCACCATCCACCGAGGGCTTCTCGATGCAGGACCTCGCCGCCGGTGTCCTGACACTGGTTGATGACCTGCACACCGACGGTGTCATCAGCAATGGCTCGAAGATCTACTATGCCGGGGTCTCCATCGGCGGGGCCATCGCCTTGCAGCTTGCGCATGACGCCCCCGGCCGGTTCAGCGGATTGTCGGTGATCTGCTCGGCTTCGAAGATCGGCACCCCGGAGGCTTGGAACGAACGTGCGGCCCTGGTGGCCGAGGCAGGAACCCCGACCATGGTCGTCGGCTCGGCGCAGCGCTGGTTCGCTCCCGGGTTCATCGAGGAAAACCCAGTGGTCTCCACCAACCTTCTGCACAACCTGCAGGACGCCGATCGCTTCGCCTACGCCCACGCCTGCGGTGCCTTGGCCGGTTTCGACCTGCGTGAGGCACTGCCGAAACTCTCGGATCCGATCTTGGCCATCGCCGGAGCCCACGACCAGGTCTGCCCACCAGCCGATGCCGAATTCATCGCCGAGCATGTCCAGCGCGGCGATGCCGCCGTGGTCGACAAGGCCGCGCACCTGGCCCCGGCCGAGGATCCGGAAACAACCGCAAAGCTGCTGGTCGGCTTTTTCGCATCCGCCAAATAGGAGAATTTACAACTAATGAATGATAACGAACGTCTCCCCGGGGACACCTACGACGCCGGAATGGTGGTGCGCCGCGAGGTGCTCGGCAACGAGCACGTCGACCGCGCCAGCAGCAACTCAAACGAGTTCACCGACGAATTCCAGGAAATGATCACCCGCTATGCGTGGGGCACCATCTGGACCCGTGACGGCCTGCCGCGCACCACCCGCAGCGCCATCACACTCACGGCGATGATCGCCGGCGGCTACTGGGAAGAATTGGAAATGCACGTGCACGCAGCCCTGCGCAACGGCATGACCCCGGATGAGATCAAGGAAGTCTTCCTGCAATCGGCCATCTACTGCTCGGTCCCGGCCGCCAACGTGGCCTTCAAGATCGGCAAGCAGGTCCTGGCCGAATACGAGAACAAGTAGATCCGCTTTCGCCATCGCTTCGGCTTCGCTGCCACCACCTGATGGCTGCGAAGCCGAAGCGATTGACAGTTTACGGAAGATACCCGAGACATCCCTTCTGATCTGGCAGGGAAATTCGGCGGATTTCCGCGTCCAAGACTGGTGCAGAAAATCGCCGCTACAGGTATCGATGGGTTTGGTCACGAATGGATATGAAGTAGGTGTGAAGCCTGTGACTCCGTATGAAACAATGAAAAGTTGGAGCAGCGCCAGCCTCGACTCTTCAAGTAAATGCCGAGAAACATAGGCTGGACGAGTGGTAGCCGGTAAAACTCACCATGCCGTATCAGGCACCTAGCGGGTCGACCGTGACATTACTGTCAGTAGATCCACGCCGGTGGTACGACTCTGTCAGGACACCTGCAACCCGCAACAACCGTAGGATGGTTCCATGCGCATTGCGATCCTTGACGACTACCAGAACGTCGCCCTGTCCCTGGCCGATTGGGATTCCCTCAATGCCAACACCACGGTGTTCACCGAATACCTGGGCACCGACGACGACACCATTTGCCGCGTTCTGGAACCCTTTGATGTCATCGTCGCCATGCGTGAACGCACGCCTTTGACCGCCACACGGCTACAACGCCTACCGAATCTGCGCTTGCTGGTAAGCACCGGGATGCGCAATTCCTCAATCGATCTGGAGGCCGCCCGCTCCCGGAACATCACGGTTTGCGGGACGAACGGCAGCCCCACTGCCGCAGCCGAGCACACCTGGGCACTGATCATGGCTGCCGCCCGTCGGCTGGATGTCGAGTTGTTCTCATCTGCCAAGCCACGGGCCGCGGGACACCCCTGGCAACAGACTCTGGGTATGGGGTTGCATGGCAAAACACTGGGTATCTACGGTTTGGGCAGGCTCGGGTCCCAGGTGGCCCGGCTCGGGCAGGCCTTCGGGATGAAAGTGATCGCCTACAGCCGGAACCTCACCTCAGAGAAAGCAATCGAGGTCGGAGCCGAACTGGTCGGTGAAAAGGACTTGTTCACCCGCAGCGACGTGCTCTCGATCCATCTCAAGCACTCGGAACGCACCACGAACATCATCGGCAGGCAGCAGCTTGGGTTGATGAAACCCTCATCCGTCCTGGTCAATACCTCACGCAGCGCCATCATTGAACGGCAGGGCCTTATCGACTCGCTGCATGCCGGTACTCCGCGATTGGCAGCGGTGGACGTTTTTGACAACGAGCCCCTGCCTGTCAACGATGCGCTTCTGTCGGCACCGGGGGTCATTGCCACACCACACCTGGGTTATGTCACCGAAGACCAATACCGTCTGTTCTACGCCGATGCTGTCGAAGCGATCAAATCGTGGAGAGACGGGAACCCGGTGCGTGTCCTGGGCTGATTGTCCGCACCCTAACGGCTTCCGGACCGCGCCTGCAGTGCGGGTCGGGGCACAAAGAAGAAGTGCAGGATCGCCACCACCGCTCCCCATCCGGCACCGATTAGCAGGCCCACCATGACATCCGAAACCCAGTGGTGTCCCAGGTAAATGCGTGAGGCTCCCATGGAAAGCACGAAGACCGCAGCCATGACCGAGAGCCACCACCGCCAACGGTAGAGTCCGTACACAATGGCCAGGTAGGTGATGATGCCGATCAAGGCAGCCGCGTTCAGCGTGTGGCCACTGGGAAAGGAATAGGATTCCGGAGGCGGGAACTGCGGATCCAGCCCCACGGGCCGGTCATGCTGCACCAGGCGTTTGAGCACTATGGTCAGCACAACCGATCCCAAGGCCGCGAATGCCGCCGTCGCCAGCGGCCACCAGGTCTTTCGTGCCCAGCACAGCCAGAGCGTCAAAACCAGCATCGTTGCGGTCATTCCCGGAGTGGACCCCCACCAATACAACAGTTTGGCGGCAGCTTGCAGACCGGCCACCTGGTGTTCGGCCACCCAGTTGTAGACCGGCAAATCCACGTCATCGACCCAGCCACCGACGCTTAATGCAACCACCACCCTGCGGGTGAAATAGAACATGGCTACGATCAGCCCGAAGATGATCCAGCCGATCTGGGACGGCCGCGACTTCGAGCCTCGTCGGAAGTACCAGGAAGAACGCATGTCTTTCATCGTAGTGGCTCTGTAACCTGCGGAAGAATGATAACCATGACGATCAAAGTACTGGCCATCGGCAAGAAGCATGAGTCCTGGGTGGATGAGGGCATCTCTCGCTACGAGAAGCGGCTGAAGAAACCGTTCGACTTATCTTGGCAGCTACTGAACCACTCGTCTCGGGAACACGATGCGGCGCGCACCGAGGAGTCGGCCCGTATCCTTGGCAAAATCGATGACCGGGACTTCGTGGTATTGCTGGACGAACGCGGCAAGAACGTGGATTCCCCCACCCTGGCCAATACGCTGCGCACTCCCATTGATTCCTCACGCAACGTGGTCATCATCATCGGCGGGGCCTATGGAGTGGATCCTTCGGTGCATGCCCGAGCCAATTTCACGTGGTCGCTGTCCAAGCTGGTCTTCCCCCACCAACTCGTCCGCCTGATCCTTGCCGAACAGCTCTACCGCGCGCAGGACATCCTGGCTGGCGGCAAATACCACCATGTCTAAACTGCCCCGGATGGATAGGGGCTCCGGCTACTGACCAATGAAGCCTCCAAGACCTCGGTCAATGGCTGCACCCTGATGTCGCTGTTCCAACCCTCCCTCGCAGGTGCCAAGGCCCTTTGAGCACGAGACCGTCGAGGGGACTACTCCCGATAGGCAGGCCTGCAATTCAGCGAAAATTCCACATCGCGAAAGGTAATTGTTTCGTATTGTGGAATTTATTTATTTCCTTGCGAAATTCTTGTGATTCACCTTACAGTTGTTTCATTCTTCGATGTGGCACACATCTCGGAGCATCCAATCTCAGGAGCAGCCATGAAACACGCATCACCCGAAGCCTCTGCCAAGACGAAACCGGCTCGTAAACAGCGTTTCTACAAGTCCTTGTTCTTCCAGCTCGGCGTTGCAGTCTTAGCCGGGGTCCTCATAGGACATTTCTGGCCCACTATCGGCTCCCAACTCAGACCGCTGGGTGACGGCTTCATCATGTTGATCAAAATGATCATCGCCCCTTTGATTTTCTTGGTTATTGTCACCGGCATCGCGGCGGTGGGAGATGTCAAAGCTGTAGGACGCGTTGGAGTGAAAGCGCTGGTCTACTTTACCGGCGCGACGCTCTTTGCCTTGGTTTTCGGGCTCATTATCGCCAATATCTTCCAACCCGGCGCCGGACTGAACATAGACCCCGCAACGCTTGACGGCTCCGCCCTCGATGAAAAGACCGGCGAGGCGAAGGGTGCGGCAGACTTCATCCTCGGCGTCATCCCGGTCAGCGTCATCGGCGCATTCGCCGATAACAACCTGCTTCAAGTGCTCTTCTTCTCCTGCTTCTTCGGCGCGGCCATCGTGGTCGTGGGTCAGGAACGTTGCGCACCCTTGCTCGCGGTATTTGAGAACGTGTTGGAACTGATTTTCAAGGTCATGAGCTGGGTCATGCGAGTCGCCCCGCTTGGAGCCCTCGGCGCAATGGGCTTCATCATCGGTCAGTACGGCATCGAAACCCTCGGCACCTACGCAAAACTCATCGCCGCTTGCTACGCCGCGGGCCTGTTGTTCATCGGAGTTCTTTTCCTCATCGCCTGGGGCTTCGCACGGGTGCCCCTGTGGCAGTTCATCAAATACACTCGTGAGGAATTTCTGCTGGCGCTGGGCACCGCATCCACAGAATCGGTAATGCCGCGCATCATGACGAAACTTACCAACGCCGGCTGCTCGCGAGCCACCACTGGGCTTGTTGTGCCCACCGGCTATTCATTCAATTTGGATGGGGCCGCCATTTATCTTTCAATCTCGCTGCTCTTCCTCGCACAGGCCTTCGGCCACAACTTGAGCTTCGGGCAACAACTGGCAGCCTTGGGTGTCCTGCTGTTGACTTCCAAGGGCATGGCTGGGGTTCCGGGATCCTCGTTCCTGGCCCTTTCCGCCACTGCAGCGGCTTTGGGAATCTTCCCTGTAGCAGGGGTCGCCCTGCTGCTCGGTGCAGACCGCATCATGGACTCCATGCGAGTCGCCGTCAACCTCCTAGGTAACTGCGTGGCCACCTTCGTTGTAGCCAAATGGGAAGGTCAATTCGACCGCGATGTCATGAAGCGCGCGTTCGCCGGTGAGATCACCAACGAAGATACCGCTCGCATGCTTGGCAAGGAGGAAGAGTTCGAGGCAGCCGAAATTGCCCGTCTCGCCGCCGGACAACAGCCCTCACCAAAATTCGGTGGTGGCCCTTCCCCCGATGCCATTCCCGAAATCGAGGTGCGCAACAGTCAGCGTTAGGTCCCATAGGACCGGGGATTCGACCAAGTAGGGCGCTGTTCCCCATGCTGGATGGCTTACGGGATGTTACACGATTCCCTTCGAAGCTAACTAGTTCATCCAACTACATAGCGTGCTTCCAGGACTCATGCTCCCTGGAAGCACGCTTTCTGTATTCAACGGCAAGCCAGCTCCTACATTCCCGACGTGCCCCGTCAAGCCAAACTTGCAGCACGCCAACTGCAGCCATTTCCTTGCGCTCCAGCCTCGACGATCAGAACGGTGTCTGCTGCCGTCAGGTCAGTTCCTCGCCGGAATCCGCCAAATGCTGGTCCGTTTGATCCTTGCCGAACAGCTCTACCGTGCGCAGGTCATCCTGGCTGGTGGCAAATATCACCATGTCTGACAGTCTCTACACTCCTTGACTTTCCAATTTGGAAAGACAAGACTTTCCATAACGGAAAGTTGGTGATGTATGCACTCGAGGGAACCGCCCGGGCCGAGGCCCGATGAGGCGGCCAGGATGCTGGCCGCCGCAGACCATGCGTCGACGAGAATGATCACCACCAGCGATTCCTCCCGGAGCTTTGGCCTGGTAGTCGTTGCACTGATGGCCACCATCATCTCCTTGAAGGATGTGGCTTCGGGGACCACCTTGCTGTGGCTCGCAGCGCTTTTCGTGCCCCTGACCGTGTGGCAAGCCACCCGCACCCGCAAACGATCCAAACGTCGTCCGTTGCTCGATGGTTCCGGAACGTACGGCTTGTACGCTTTCGCCGGAATGGTCATCGTCCAGTGCCTGCTGCTGTGGAATGCCCAGAGTGGCTGGGAGATCGGCGCCAAGTGGATCGTCTCCTGCACCGTCTTGTGCAGCCTGTTCGCCCGCATGCAGGAAGCCCTGGACAAGGACCGGGTCAATGACGGAAACCGGCTATCCGTGTAGTCCGATTTATGCCGTCCCGAAAACACGGGAGGTAGCGAGAACACCCCAATGAAAAGAGCGCACATGTCAGCCCAGCAGCCGAAACCCTCGGTTCCGGAAGCCGCCGCGCTGCTGGCCTCCGCCCGGCGTGCCGCTACCCAGAGCGCGGAACGAACCGAGGCACCCCGTTACCTCCTCACCTGGGTGGCGCTGGTATCGGCCGCGATCTTTTCGCTCCACGGGATCATCGACCTAACGGTCTGGTACTGGTCGTTGTCCGCCTACGTGGCCCTGGGCATCTGGTACTGGCTGAGCGCACGGAAACGGCCCAAAGCGCGTACCGTGCTCCGTCATTCCAGACGGTACATCCTGTTCATGCTGCTGCTGATGTTCGTGATGCAGTTCGGCAATTTCTGGGTCCCAGAGACCCCGTGGCTCGTGGCCGCCAAGTTCCTCGTACTACTTGCCGTCTTCTGGATTGCTATGTGGGCCATGCGTTCGGAAACCATCAAAACGCGTCTCGAGGACGGGCATGAACGCAGCATCTGATGGGGCACGCTTCGACGACCTGATCCACGCCCCGATCCGGCTGCGCCTGTGCGCCAGTCTGGCCCCGGTACAGTGGGCCGAGTTCTCCCACCTCCGCGAGGTCCTGGGTGTCACGGACTCGGTGTTGAGCAAACACCTCAAGCAGCTCACGGATACCGGATACGTCCAGGTTGAACGTTTTACCAAGCTCGGACGCAGCCATGTGCGGGTGTCATTGACCTCGGCCGGACGCAGGGCCTACGTCGGGCATGTGGCCGCACTGCGCGATATCACGGCGATCGGGGAATGATTCAACACGTCGGTTCCGGAAAGTAGGATCAAGACCATGAGCGATATCCTTTCGCGTTTTGGCGCCCCGACCCGCAAGTGGTTCAGCGATGTCTTCCACCAGCCCACCAGCGCCCAAACTGGTGCCTGGGATTCCATTTCGGCCGGCCAACACACCTTGGTCATCGCTCCCACCGGCTCGGGTAAGACCCTGGCCGCTTTCCTCTGGGCCCTGGATTCACTGCTGAACACTTCCCCTCCAACCCCGGTGCTTCCCGGGTTGGAGGAACCTGCTGCCAGCCAAGGCACCCGCGTGCTGTACATTTCCCCGCTGAAAGCCCTGGGTGTGGATGTTGAACGAAACCTGCGCTCCCCCTTGGCCGGTATCCGGGCTACCGCCCATGAGCTGGGTATCAGCCAGCCAGCCGTGACCGTTGGTGTACGCTCGGGCGATACCCCTGCCGCCGAGCGCCGTTTACTGGTGAAGAATCCTCCGGACATCCTGATCACCACCCCCGAATCCCTCTACCTGATGCTCACCAGCCAGGCGCGCTCGACCCTGGTCACCGTGGACACGGTGATCATCGACGAGATCCATGCGATGGCCGCCACCAAGCGCGGCACCCATTTGGCGTTGTCCCTGGAGCGGCTGGACAACCTGCTGGACAGACCAGCCCAACGCATCGGCCTGTCGGCCACGGTCGAGCCACCCGAGGAGGTCGCCCGCTTCCTGGGCGGGTCCGCGCCGGTGAACATCGTGCGCCCGCCGGCTTCCAAGCAGTGGGAGCTGAGCGTCCGGGTACCGGTGGAAGACATGACCGATCTTCCCGCGGCCGCGGCGGCCCACGACGCCGGGCCTGGTTCCTCCCCGACGGCTGGGGCCAGCATCTGGCCACATGTCGAGGCGCAACTGGTGGACCTGGTGCTGGAGAACCAATCCACGATCATCTTCGCCAACTCCCGCAGGCTGGCCGAACGTCTCACCGGAAGGTTGAACGAGCTCTACGCCGAACGCGAGGGTTTCAACGCACAGGACATCCCAGCTTCCAGCCCGGCCGCCATCATGGCCCAGGCCGGCTCCAGCGCGGCCGCGCACCCGGATGCTCCGGTACTGGCCCGGGCCCACCACGGTTCGGTAGCCAAGGACACCCGTGCAGAAATCGAGGAGGACCTGAAGCTCGGACGATTACGCGCGGTGGTGGCGACCAGCTCGTTGGAGCTGGGAATCGACATGGGCCTGGTTGACCTGGTGATCCAGGTGGAATCCCCGAATTCGGTAGCTTCCGGGCTGCAGCGGGTGGGGCGCGCCGGACACCAGGTCGGTTCGGTGTCGCGCGGGATGTTCTATCCAAAGCACCGCGCCGATCTGCTCTCCACCGCCTTGGTGGTTTCCCGGATGCGTGCAGGGCAGATCGAGAAGATGGCCATCCCGGCCAATCCGCTGGATGTCCTGGCCCAGCAGACCCTGGCAGCGGTGGCACTGGAGGATCTGGAGGTGGAGGACTGGTTCGACACCGTGCGCCGCTCGGCCCCGTACGCCCAATTGCCGCGTAGCGCTTTTGTGGCCACCCTGGACATGCTCTCGGGCAAGTATCCTTCGGACGAATTTGCCACCCTCAAACCCCGGCTGGTGTGGGATCGGGACGCCGGCACCCTCACCGCACGGCCAGGCGCCCAACGCCTGGCAGTGATTTCCGGCGGCACCATCCCGGACCGCGGGTTGTTCGGCGTGTTCCTGGCCGGTGCCGAGGATTCCAAGGCACCCAAACGAGTAGGCGAACTCGATGAGGAAATGGTCTATGAATCCCGCGTCGGGGATGTCTTCGCCCTGGGTGCCACCAGCTGGCGGATCGAGGACATCACCCACGACCGGGTGCTGGTCTCCCCGGCATTCGGCCAACCGGGCAAACTGCCATTCTGGCACGGGGACGGACAGGGACGCCCGATCGAGCTGGGCCGGGAGCTGGGACGTTTCACCTCCGGGTTGCTGGCCGCGGAACCTCCAGCCGCCCTGGAGCGGTTGCGGGCCGAGGGTCTGGATGAGTTCGCCGCCAGGAACCTGCTGAACTATCTCACCGAACAGAAACAGGCCACCGGATCGGTGCCCAGCCACCAGACCTTGGTGATCGAGCGTTTTGTGGACGAGCTGGGTGACTGGCGCGTTATGCTGCATTCCCCGCTGGGCTTGGCTGTCCATGCCCCGTGGGCGTTGGCGATCGGTGCCCGGGTGCGTGAGCGCTGGGGCCTGGATGCCTCCGCCATGGCCGCCGATGACGGGATCGTCTTGCGCATCCCGGCCATGGATGACGACCCGCCGGGTGCCGAGCTGTTCAGTTTCGCCGATGACGAGATCGTCGATGCGGTCACCACCCAGGTGGCCAATTCGGCGCTGTTTGCCGCCCGTTTCCGCGAGTGTGCCGCCCGGGCCCTGCTGCTGCCGCGCATCAACCCGGCCAAACGCACTCCGCTGTGGCAGCAGCGCCAACGCGCCAGCCAGCTGCTGGATGTGGCCCGCAAGTACCCTGATTTCCCGATCATCCTGGAGACCGTACGCGAATGCCTGAATGACGTGTACAACCTGCCGGCCCTGGTCCAGGTGCTCAAGGACATCGCTTCGCGTGGCATCCGGCTGGTTGAGGTGCAGACCCCCACCCCGTCCCCCTATGCACAGTCGTTGCTCTTCGGTTATGTGGCGCAGTTCCTCTACGAGTCCGATGCCCCGTTGGCCGAACGCCGTGCGGCAGCGCTGAGCCTGGACCCGGTGCTGCTCGGTGAGCTGCTGGGGCGCAATGACGTGCGTGAGATCCTCGATGCCCGGGTGATTGAGGCTTTCACCGGCCAATTGCAGCATCTGGCCGCAGATCGCCGACTGGCCGGGCTTGAAGGAGCAGCCGACCTGTTGCGGCTGCTTGGCCCCCTGACAGTTGCACAGCTTGCCGCACGGTTGCGTAGTCCGCTGGTTCCGGAAACCTGTCTGGACGAGGCCACGGCACGCAGCCACGCCGAGTCGCTGGTCGCTGCCCGGCGGGCCTTTCCGCTGCGCCGGGACGGCAACACCGTTTATGCGGCGGTGGAGGATGCCGGCAAACTCCGTGATGCGCTGGGTACGCCGCTACCCCCGGGGATCGCGCAGGCCTTCCTGGAACCAAGCGGTACCCCGGTGGAAGACCTGCTTTCCCGTTTCGCCCGAACCCACGGACCCTTCACCCCTGACGAGGCGGCTGCGGGATTGGGTCTGGGGGTGGCCGTGGTCCGCGCGATCCTGGACTCGCTGGTGGCCGCTGGCAGGTTATCCACCGGAGCCTTCCGCCCGTTGGAACTTGTCCCCGAGGGGATCGGCGGTGACGAATATTGTGATGTGCAGGTTCTGCGTACCATCCGCACCCGCTCGCTGGCGGCCCTGCGCGCCGAAGTTGAACCGGTGGACCAGCCCACCTTCGGACGTTTCCTGCCAGCCTGGCAGCAGATCGGTTCCGCGCTGGAAGGTCCGGATGGGTTGTACGAGGTGATCACCCAGTTGGCGGGGGTACCGCTACCGGCCAGTGCCTTGGAATCCCTGGTGCTGCCTGCCCGGTTAAGGCGGTACGCCCCGGCATACCTGGATGAATTGACCAGTTCCGGGGATGTGCTCATTTGCGGGGCCGGGGCGGCTGGCGGCAAGGATGGCTGGGTCAGCCTGCATCCGGCCGAACATGCCGCGCTCACGATAAAGCCCGGGGAAACCGGGGAACTGGATGCGCTGGCCCGGCGGGTACTGGACTCACTGGATACCTCCGGCGCTTATTTCGTGGAGGAACTGGCGCATCGGGTGGCTCGCGACGGGGAGCCTGAACCCACCCCGGCCCTGGTCGCCGAGACCTGCTGGGAGCTGTTCTGGGCCGGATTCATCAGTCCCGACACCTTCGCCCCGGTACGCAGCTACCTGGCCGGAGGCAGCACAGCGCACAAGATCGCCAAGCCCACTCCCCGTGCCCGGGCGGCACGGTTGAACCGGCTCTCCGGTTTGACCCGTTTGGCAGGCGCGTCTGCCAACCAGAGCGGACCGGCCCGTACCGGCGGGGCGCGTTGGAGCCGGTTGCCGCAACCCGTGTCCGATCCAACCATCCGCGCCCATGCCTCGGCCGAGGTGCTCCTCGAACGCTATGGGGTGCTCACCCGGGGGTCGGTGGCGGTCGAGCAGGTTCCCGGTGGCTTCGGCACACTGTACCGGGTGCTGTCCAAGGTGGAGGAATCCGGGCACACCCGTCGCGGCTACTTCATCGAAGGATTGGGGGCCGCCCAGTTCGCTTCCTCCACAATCATCGACAGGTTGCGCAGCTTCCATACTGAAGCACAGGTCCCGCGGCGTACCGTACCGGTGCTGGTGCTCGCAGCCACCGATCCCGCCAATCCGTACGGTGCAGCCCTGGCTTGGCCCGCCAGCGATACCGGGCATCGCCCCGGACGCAAGGCCGGGGCGATGGTGGGGCTTGTGGACGGTGAGCTCGCCCTGTACCTGGAGCGTGGGGGACGTACCGTGCTGGCTTTCGGTGAGCCGTCCGAGGAGGCCCTGGGGCGTCTGGGCCGGGCGCTGGTCGATTCGTTGCGTACCGCGGCGGTGGACAAGATCGCCATTGCCACGGTGAACGGCCAGCCGGTCCTCGAGCACCGCCTGGCCCGGGCCCTGCTGCAGGCCGGTTTCTACACCACGCCGCAGGGAATCCGCTTCCGGCGCTGAATCTCCGCCTTGCAGTGGGGTTAGCGTCGCTTCGAGCGGCAGGCCAGCACCCACAACGCGGACATTACTGCCACCGCTGCGGCAGCAATGAGCCCGGTGACAGGCAGGATGGAGGCGCAGAATTCGGGGACACCGGGAACACTGAGCAGCCTCTGTGTCCACTCGGCAATCAACCCAACCACCTCATCACGAGTTAGAAACTTAAATGTACCAATAGAAGCTGTGTCATTACAGCATTTGAAAGTACGACTAAGTGAATTTCGATAACTTCCAGATGTCTTGCCGCGCGACAATCCGCTACCGGCTAGTAGATTGGATCCCACACCCCGATTTTGCAGGAGGTCCGATGCCCGAAGGAGACTCCGTCTACCGGCTCGCCCGGCGCTTGCACTCGGCCCTGGCGGGAGCGGACCTGACACGCACCGAATTCCGGGTGCCCCAACTGGCCGGCACCGACCTATCCGGCTGCCGGGTAATCCAGGTCGTGGCCCGGGGCAAGCACCTGCTGATCCGCCTCAAGGCCGACCGGCCGGATATATCCGGCCAGCTATCCCTGCATTCGCATCTGATGATGGAGGGGCGGTGGGACCTGTATGCACCGGGCCAGCGCTGGAAACGTCCGGCCCATACCGCCCGAATGGTTCTTGAAACGGCCACCATGGTGGCCGTGGCCTTCGAGATCCAGCAGCTGAGGTTGCTTCCCACCGACCAGGAACACGAAGTGGTCGGGCATCTCGGGCCGGATCTGCTGGGCCCCGACTGGGATGCACATCTGGCCACCGGGAACCTGTTGCGTGAACCGCAACGGCCCCTGGGCACGGCGCTGCTGGACCAGCGGCTGCTGGCCGGTGTCGGTAATATCTACCGCTGCGAGATACTCTTCCTGGCCAGGCTCCATCCCGAAACCCCATGTGCCCAGGTCGAGAACCTGGACACGGTGGTGAGCCTGGCACACCGGCTGTTGCAGCTCAACAAGGACCGCACCCGCCGGGTCACCACCGGCCTGGCACACAGCCGCGAACCGTTTTGGGTTTACGGACGCACCGGCAAACCCTGCCTGCGTTGTTCCACCCCGATTCGGCAGATCGCCCTGGGCGACGATTTCGGGGCCACCGAAAGAGACTGCTATTACTGCCCGGCCTGCCAGAAGCTGGAAGAATAGCCCCTATGGCAATGCTCTCCCCCCTCCCGGTCCGCAACGGCGTGAACGCCACCCGTTTGCGGCTGCCCGGTACCGGCCCCTGGCCCACCGTGGCGGCCTACCTGCTCGAACGCTTCGGCCATGTGGACCCCGAGGGGATCCTGCGCCGCTTCGAGCAACAGGAGATCGTGGGCCTGGCCGGGCAGCCGCTGCACGCCGGTACCCCGCTGGGTGAGCACGAGTTCATCTGGTACTACCGCTCGCTGCCAACCGAAACCCGGATCCCGTTCGAGGCCAGGATCCTGCACCAGGATGATCATCTGGTTGTCGTGGACAAACCGCACTTCCTTCCTACCACACCCGGCGGGAAGTTCATCCAGGAATCCGCACTGGTCCGGCTGCGCAACCACACCGGGATCGATGATCTGGTTCCCATGCACCGGCTGGATCGCGCGACCGCCGGAGTCATCCTCTTCGCCGCAAACCCCGCCACGCGTGGCGCCTACCAGACCCTCTTCGAACGCCGGGAAATCCGCAAGAGCTACCAGGCGGTGGTCGCCTTGGAACCCGGCGCAGGGTTGGAAACCGGCAAGGTGCTCGCCGCCGGAGATGTGATCGCCGAGCACGACAGCCAAGAATTGGAAGAGCTGCTGGAGCGGCTTCCCATGGACTTTGAAAACCGCATGAGCAAGGTCAAGGGACAGCTGCGTTCGGTGGTCGAGGAAGGACCGGCCAATGCCCGCACCCATATCCGCTTGGCGGCCCGGGGGCGGAGCACCGGGTACTTCAAGGGACTGGACGTGGCACTGCTGGATCTCGACCCGCTGACCGGAAAAACCCATCAATTGCGGGTACATCTGGCCTCCCTGGGCCTGGGAATCATCAATGACGCGTTCTACCCGCGGCTCTGGGACCTGGCTCCGGACGACTATGCCCGGCCACTTCAACTACTGGCCACATCGATCGCCTTCACCGACCCGCTGACCGGTTCCGAACGCCGTTTCACCTCCGAATTGACCCTCTCGGAAAGCCCCCGCGGAGCCTGAAACCGACTCTGGCCAAGCTCCCCATTTGTTCCTAGTCTTTAACAAACCCCTGGCGGACGACTGGGCACGGTGCAACCGGGCCGGAATAGATGGTGAACGATGACCTCGGACAGCGATCGACAGCGACTGCAGTCTCTGGTGGATTCCGCGCAGCACGCCATCGCTCAGAAGGCATCTGCCAGCCCACTGGAGTTACCGTACACACCACCGGATCACCGCCCGAGTCCCGAGATCGAGACGTTGGATTGGCTCCGTGCCGGGATCTTCGCCCTGGCCGCGGCGTTGTTGATGGTCACGGTGCTGGCGTTTACCTCCAACGGCACCTGGCGCCCGGCTGCGGACCTGCTCAGCGTTTCACGCATCCAGTCCTACGCCTGGCCGGTCATTTCGATCTTCCTGCTGCTCAGCTCGTTGTTCGCGCTGCTCCCACAACAAGTTTCCGCGCGTCGGCAGAGGGCTGTGAGCATCTATCCGAGCATCATGGCCGCAACCATGGGCTGCGCACTCACCTTCTCCGCTTCCTTCCTGCCCTGGGCGGCCGTCGTCCTGGCGGCTATCAGCTGCATTGCCGGCTTCCTGGGCATTCGGGAACTGAACCGTCACACCGCCCGCAACACCCTTGAACGATTGCTCACCGATGCCCCGCTGAGCCTGTGCACCGGGTTCTCGCTGGTCTTCACGGCACAACTGTTCTTCGCGGCAGCCGAATGGAATGGGCAGACGCATGCCGCCAAGGCGCTGCTGGCCTTGCTGGCACTGGCCGTCATGGCCTCGGTGGCGGCGCATTCCGAGCGGGGCCGCCATGCTCTGGCACTGGGATTCGTGGCCGGAACCCTCGCGGTTGCCCTGGCCCAATGGCTTGACGGGGCGGGTCCCTGGTGGTTGTCGATTGCCAGTGTCCTGTGCGGATTGGTTGTGGTGGTGGCCGCGGAAAACCGCCGCCACCAGATCACCCATGCCGAACACCGTATCGCCCGGGGCATGCCGGTCGATTCCTAGCGCATCCTATTTCGGTGCCATCCGGATCGCCCCATCCAGCCGGATGGTTTCGCCATTAAGCATGGCATTCTGCACGATATGTTGGACCAGAGCCGCGTACTCGCCGGGCTGGCCCAGACGCGAGGGATGTGGAACCTGCGCGCCCAAGGAATCCTGTGCGGCCTGCGGCAGGCCGGACATCATGGGGGTGTGGAAAATCCCCGGGGCAATGGTCATCACCCTGATCTGGTAGCGCGCCAGTTCCCGGGCCAAGGGCAGGGTCATGGCGGCTACCGCACCCTTGGAAGCGGCGTAGGCCGGCTGCCCGATCTGGCCGTCGAAGGCCGCAACCGAGGCGGTGTTGATGATGACACCGCGTTCACCGGTGCCGCCGAGGCCTTCCAGGGAATCGGTCCGGCTCATGGCCTCGGCAGCCAGTCTGATCACGTTGAAGGTGCCGTTGACGTTGATCTCCAGCACCTTGGCAAAGCGCTCCAACGGCAACACCCCGTCGCGTCCGAGCACCTTGCCTGGAGTGGCTACACCGGCGCAGTTGACCACGATCCGCAGCGGCCCGAGTGCCTCCGCCGCATCCACCGCCCGTTGCACCTGGGCCGGGTCGGTGACATCAGCCGGGGCATAGTGCACCTGCTGGCTGATGTCGGCAGCCAGGTCGGCCCCCTGCTCATGGGGCAGGTCGACCACCACCACCCTCGCGCCGGCCTCGGCCAGTGTCTGGGCCGTGGCCCGGCCCAGACCGGAGAGACCTCCGGTCACCAGCGCGACCGCATCCTTGATCTGCATCTGATTCCCCTCATTCGCCGTGCACTCGGCTTTCGGTTAACGATTCCTTACCGAAAACGGTTGTGGGTTCAGCCTAGTTCGGCCGTAGCGCTTTTTGAAGGGGTAGCAGGTAACAGTCTGCAGCTAGCGGGAGTTCGCCGGTTGCTCCACCTCGGAGTCCGCAGTCTGCTTCCCGCCGAGCAGGAATCCGATGACGGTCACGCCGATCCCGCAGACCACACCCACGATGAACCCGGCGGAGAATCCCTGCACGGTGGCGTTCAGCGCATCGGTGCCGGCGGCCATCTTGGCTGCGGTGCTGGCAGCCACCACACCCACGACCGTGGCCGTGCCCATGGCCCCACCCAGCTGCTGCAGGGTGGAGAGCACGGCCGAACCGTGCGAGTGCAGGTGATGCGGCAGCGGGTTCAGCGCGGTAGTGAATGCCGGAGTGAAGATCAATGACATACCCACACTCATCACCAGGTGCATCACAACCAGCAGCCAGATAGGTGTGGTGGCGTCCAGGACCAGCGCGTAGCCCACCAGGACCACGGTCAGGATCAGCCCGCCGGGGACCAACAGCGGTCGTGCACCGACCTTGTCATACAGGCGTCCGACGAAGGGCGCGAGCAGGCCCATCAACAGCCCACCGGGCAACATGATCAAGCCCGTGGCCAGCGTGTCGATGCCCAGCACCATGGAGAAGAACATCGGCAACAGGATGATCACGCCGAACAACGACACCATGGCCAGCACCATCAACAGCAGCGCCAGGGTGAAGGGACGGTAGGTGAAAGGACGCAGATCCAGCAGTGCCCTGTCCTCACGTTGCAGACGTGCCTGCAGCAGAGTGAAGCTGACCAGGCAAATCAGTGCGATCCCCAGGACAACCCCGCTAACCAGGTCCAACCCGGCGGCCGACAACCGGCTCAAACCGAACACCAGACCGCCGAAGCCCGGCAGGGCCAGCATCAGGGAGGGAACCGACAGCGGGGCCTTGGAGGCCCCCGGGGAGTTATCCAGCCGCGGGGTGCCGATGACCAGGGCCAGGATCGCCACCGGCAGCACCGCAATGAACATGAAGTGCCAGGACAGGTACTGCAGGATCACCCCGGACAGCGTGGGACCAACCGCCGGCGCCACCGAGATCACGATCGACACATTGCCCATCAATACCCCGCGCCGTTCGGCCGGCACCAGGTCCAGGATGGTGGTCATCAGCAACGGCATCATGATCGCGGTGCCCGAGGCCTGGATGACCCGGGCGATCAGCAACACGGTGAATCCCGGGGACACCGCAGCCAGCGCGGTGCCGATGGTGAACAGCCCCATGGCCAGCACGAAGGCCTGCCGGGTGCTCAGTTTTTGCAACAGGAAACCGGTCGTGGGGATCACCACCGCCATAGTAAGCATGAAGATGGTGGTCAACCACTGGATGGTGTCCTGGGTGACTTGGAACTGCTCCATCAGCACCGGCAGCGCCACGTTCATGATGGTTTCGTTCAGGATGACCACGAAGGCCGAGACGATCAGCACCGCAATCGTCATAAAGTCCTTGGCGCTCAGGCGCTCTGTGGAAGTGGTCAAGACAGTCCCCGGTCTGGTTGTAAGAAGCATGCGGCGGGCGGAATACCCGAAAAGTGATTGAACAAGCCCAATTAGTTTACCGGTGACAACTACTACTGGCTACCCCCGACTGCCACCGGGAATGGTGAATTGCGCAACACAGCCTGAACTTGTTCCGCAATCCGAGGACAGTGGTAGAAGATGGAGACATGAATGTGCGCACACCTGACCCTTATCCGGGATGGCTGAGTGAAGAGGACCTTCACGAAGCCCGTCAACGCCTTCCAATGCTGTATGTCGAGGCGATTCCCGTACGCCTTGACCCGCTGGGATACGTCAACGAGGTGGGGCTGCTGTTGACCGCCGACGGCGAGGGCCGGATGCGCCGCACCTTCGTCTCCGGCCGCGTCATGTACCGCGAGACCATCCGCGCCGCCTTGATCCGCCACATCGAAAAGGACCTGGGGACCCTGGTACTGCCGCAGCTTCCACCCAGCCCGGCCCCGTTCACGGTGGCCGAGTACTTCCCCGCGCCCAGCGAAACCGGACTGACCGACGACCGCCAACATGCGGTCGCGATGTGCTACATCGTGCCGGTGCGCGGCGAGTCCACCCCGCGCCAGGACGCCCTGGAACTGACGTGGCTTTCCCCGGCCGAGGCGCTCAGCTCCCAGATCCAGTCCGAGTTCGTCGGAGGCCGTGAGAACGTGTTGCGCCAGGCCATGGCCCACGTGGGCATCAACTTCTAGTTCCTTGCCCCTGATCGTGGCGTCCCCGCTCACCAGGTATCTGGCGGGGGCGCTGCCCAGGCCGGCTCCCGAAGCGGCAGCAGGTTGGGGCCGGTATCCTAGGCCGTCCGGGTGCCGCGTATCCGCAACAGCAGCCGGCCGAACAGGCTGCCACCGATCACGCCGAGGATACCCACGGCCGAACCGATCAGGGTCTCCACGATCCGGTCGTACATCACCGCGGTCGACAAACCGGAGACGAGCGAGACCCCGATCAAGGCCAGCGGGGTGACGAAGATCTGGGCCAGGAAGTAGTTGCGGATCACCAGCATCTCGGTCATGAACTGGAGCAGCCCGATGCAGACCACCAGCACCAGCACCGGTGGGTTGGCCAGCACCAACGCTGCCATCAGGAGCATCCCCACCAGGGTGCCCAGAACTCGGTGCACGCCACGACGGACCCGCATCCGGGTGGTGTGACCCACCAACGGGACGACCGCGGCGACCATGGCCCAGTAGTTGTGCCCGGCATCCAGCCGGCTGCCGACCGTGTTGGCCAATGCCCCGGCGGCACCCGCGGTCAGCACGTAAAAAAGGCCTTCCCACCAGATCGCGCTCTTCACGTTTCCGGATAGTGGAGGCAAAGCGGTGCGCTGCCAGACATTCGCCCATTGGCCGATCGCCCCACTGGCCCCGACGACGATTTGGAACACGATCGTGGCGGCGGCGGCCAGCAGCGCCTGCCCGGCCGGAGCAGGCTCGGCAATGGAGGCTATCGCGGCAAAGGCGAAGATATGGAACAGCGAGCCGGCCGGACGCAGCCGCAGGAACCCGGCGGCCACCGAGCAGGCCCCGGCCACCAGGGTGGTCGCCCCAACCAACTGCCAGGACTTCAGTTCGGGATCATCGTGGTTGATCCACCAATGCGAGGCGAGCAATGCCAAGGCGATCACCGCGAAGAACAGGGCACCGGAACGCAGCTGCATGCGCAGGCGGTTCCAGTAGCCGTCCACCCGGCCATAGACCCCGGTGAAGGCTCCGAAGACCACGAAGACCATCAGGTCCAGGCGATTGATTGCCAGCAACAGGATCAGTGGCGCGAAGATGCCGATGCCGGTACGCAACCCGACCCAGTGGTCCTTGCGGGCCGGCCCCAGCGTGATCAACGATTTAAGGGCCCCACCCGGTCCTGACTGCTTCAAGCTCTGCCCACTTCCCTGCTGCACTTGGCCTTTGATCCCATCTTTCCATTGTGGCTTTCCCCCGGGTCCGAATCCCGGTTTGATCCCACCGGCCACCTGTCGTTTTCCTCACGGGCCCACCCATACGGCAAACTAGAGTGGTGCCCGAAAAGACTTTTGATCCCGCCACCGCCCATTCCCGCCAAGCCGAGTTCTCCTTCGAGGTCGGCACGCGCCTGACGGCGCAGGACGGCTCCGAGATGCTGGGCCGCACCGGCACCATCACCACCCCGCACGGTCAGGTGAAAACCCCGGCCTTCATTGCGGTGGGCACCAAGGCCACCGTCAAGGCGCTGACCCCGGCACAGGTGGAGCGGCTCGGTGCGCAGGCGGTACTGGCCAATGCCTACCACCTGTACCTGCAGCCCGGCGCGGACATCCTGGACGAAGCCGGGGGCTTGGGCCGGTTCATGGGGTGGGACGGCCCGACCTTCACCGACTCCGGCGGCTTCCAGGTGATGAGCCTGGGCTCGGGTTTCAAGAAGGTCATCGACATGAAATCGGTGGACCAGTCCGGACCGGACGATGCGGTCGCCCCGGGCAAGGAGCGCATGGCCAATGTGGACGAGGACGGTGTCTGGTTCAAGTCCCATCTGGATGGCACCAAGCACCGCTTCACCCCGGAGGTCTCCATGGGGGTCCAGCACCAGATCGGCGCCGATGTCATGTTCGCCTTCGACGAATTGACCACCCTGCAGAACTCGCGTGGCTACCAGGTCGAGTCCCTGGAGCGCACCCGGCGTTGGGCAATCCGCTGCATCGCCGAGCATTTCCGGCTGACCGACGAGCGCGCCGCCAAGCCTTACCAGGCATTGTTCGGGGTCATCCAGGGCGCCCAGTACGAGGATCTGCGTCGCAAGGCCTGCCAGGATCTGGGGTCGATGGCCTTCGACGGTTTCGGCATCGGCGGGGCGTTGGAAAAGGAGAACCTGGGTACCATCGTTGGCTGGTGCTCGCAGGAACTGCCCGAAAACAAGCCCCGGCACCTGCTGGGCATTTCCGAACCCGACGACATTTTCACCGCCATCGAGAACGGCGCCGATACCTTCGACTGTGTCTCCCCTACCCGGGTGGCCCGGAATTCGGCGTTCTACACCCCCAACGGGCGGTTCAACCTCTCCGGGGCACGCTACAAGCGCGACTTCACCCCGCTGGTCGAAGGCTGCGACTGCTACGCCTGCCTGCACTTCACCCGTGCCTATATCCACCATCTGTACAAGGCCAAGGAACTGCTCAGCCATACCCTGATCTCGATCCACAACGAGCACTTCACCGTGAACCTCGTGGAATCCGCCCGCCAGGCCATCGAGAACGGGACCTTCTTCGACTACAAGGAGAAGGTCATGAGCCGGTACTACGCGGGCAAACCGGATCCGCAGGGGAACCCGGCCGCCTAGTCGGGCTGCCGGGTCTACCTCGCCCGCCCCGGGACCATTGCCCTGATCCTGGGCGACCCGGCCACCACCGCGATGCCCCAGACGATCCAGGGCACGCCGGAGGTTCCCGCCAACAGCACCACCAGCAACGGCAAAGCCGCGAGCATGGTGGGCAGCACCCCGCTGATCACATGGGATACCGATATCAGGGCGCCGGCGGTGGTGCCGATGCCCCGCAGTGCCGCGTCCAGATCCTGGTGGCCCCGTCCGGCACGCTGACTGACCCCGGCCACCACGCCCGTTGCCGCCAGCAGCACCGCCACCAGCAACGCCCACGGGTCACCGACCACGAAGAACAGCTGCCCTGCCAGTGCCGCGAGTCCGGCGATCAGCAGGGCGGGAAGCAGCACGGCCCATACCAGTCCGGTCGATATCTGACACCGCCCGATCCCCAGGATCCTGGACCAGGTCCCGCCGGCCAGCAACGGTTCGAATCCCGTGGACATGGCCAGCATCAGCTGTACCAGCAACACCAGCATCATGAGGGACAGGGCCACCGGATTCGCGGCGTCCTGCACCAGCAGCAGCAAAGCCGTGCACACCCCCTGGCTCATGAGCATCCGCCGGTGCAGCCCACGGCGAAGTACACGTTTGACGACGATCTCGATGGCCACCGGAAGCATCCCTCCCCGGGATCGGTGTGGCGCTGGCACCCGGCGTATGGCGCGGGGTTCGGCGACAGTGGCCAAGGCGCCGGCATCCATCACGTGCAGTGCAGCATGAACGGTATGCTGGCGGTGCCCGGCGGCCCGTAGCACTTTCGGTGCAAGCTGTTGCGCCGCCTGCCGCGCAGTGGAACGCAGGCACGCCATCGCCACCAGGCAGAGCCCCAGGACACCGACGAATACTGCCGGTTGCCAGAACAGACCCTCCAATGCGTCCTGACCGGGTCCGAGGACACCGACCGCTTGCAACACCCACTGTGCGGCATACCATATCCCGAGCAGGTACAGGACCAGTGCCGGCAGCCGGTGTGCGAGCCGTCCGGCCGCCCGGTGCTGGATGAGAAGTGCCGTATCCGCCAGCACGGCCCCGGCCACCAGGGCGGTGAGCAGCCCGCTGAGCGACATCAGCCAGCTCGGGGACGGCAAGACCGCTGCGGCCAGGGAAAACCAGAGGATCCAGCCCGAAACGCAACCGGTGATGCCGATCAGCGCGGCCTTGCGTCGCGCACCACGGCGCAGGCCATCCTGCTCGATGGGCAGCGGCAACCACCAAAGGCCCTGGGCGCCGGTCACCGCTGCGGGTCCTAGCCAGAGCAACAGATGCAGGACCAATGCGGGAATCACCAGCACTGCGGCAAGCAGCACCTCGGACAGGGGCAGGAATGCGCTGGGCAAGGCTACCGGTGTCGCGAATTCCCCGAGCAACGCACCGAGTCCGGCCCGCAGGAAGCCGAAGGAATAGGCCAGTGCAAAAACGACGATGATCACCCAGATGTACACATCGGAAAACGCGTCGAATTTCTCGGCGCGGCTACGGCCGCGACGAGCATGGCGAAGCACGCTGCGTGGATCGAACCCGATGCTCCCGGCGGCCGTCTCACGCGCCGCCAAGCCACGCCACCGCCCTGTCCGTTTCCAGAAGGTGCCAGTCCCCGTCCTGCAACAGCAGCACCTCGCGGGTGCAACGGCCGATCAGCAGCGGATCATGACTGACCAATACCAGCCCGGCTCCGTCGGCGCGTAGTCGCTCCAACCGCTCCGCCAGCCGTACCCGGAAACCGGGGTCCAGCCGCTGTTCCGGTTCGTCAAGTACCAGGAATGCGGACGGACGAATCAGGCAGGCAGCCAACATCAGTTTGCGAGGCTGGCCGGAGGACAGCTGGTGGGGAAACGCATCGGCCACCGGCAATAGATCGAAGAAGCCCAGTTCGTTATCCACCGCCTGCCTCGGATGGGCCAGACCGTGCCCGCGAGCGGTCAGACCCAGGTGTTCGGCCACGGTCAATTCGTCGAAGAACGTACCGTCTTCGACGAGCAGGGCCAGATCCCGTCGATAGTCCATGGAGGATTCATCCAGGGTGGTTCCTCGGTTTTCCACACTGCCGGCCACCGGAACCTGCAGGTCGAAGATGGTGCGCAGGACGGTCGATTTCCCGCTGCCATTCGCACCAATGATTCCCAGCCCCTGCCCCTGGAGGATGTCCAGGTTCAATGGAGCGCACAGGGGCTGGGTACCGTACCCGGCACTCAGCTCGCGTATGCAAATCTTCCCGATATCCTCGCCCATGGTTCGAGGCTACCGGGACACCGCCGGCATGAATGTCGACCGAAGTGCGTTTTTTAGGTCCGGTTCCCGCCATCCTGAGTCGGTTGCTGGGCGTATCCCGGCTCGCGGCGCTTGAACCAGCGGATGACCAGCGAGGTGAGCGGCACGAAGATAATCTCCACTCCGGTCTTGTATACGAAGCCGACCACGACGTAGTTCATGAACTCCCCCGCAGTGCTGATCCCGATCACCGAAGCGGCGATGGAGCAGAAGATCAGCGTGTCCAGGAATTCGCCGACCCCACTGGAACCGATCAGGCGCCCGATCAGACCACGTTCGCCAAACCGTTCCTTGAGCTTGACCAGTACCCAGGCATTGGCCATTTGTCCCACCAGGAACCCGAGGATCGAGGCGAACACGATTCGCCAGATCGGACCAAGGGTCCGCTCCAGTGCGTCCTGCCCGTCATAGAAATCAGCAGATGGCAGGGCAATCATCACCCAGAAGGCCAGGACCGAGAAGATCGCCAAACCGAAGGTGACCAGGATCGAACGTCGGGCCGCTTTGAACCCGTAGACCTCGGAAATCACGTCGCCGAGGATATACGCCAGCGGGAAGAGGAAAAATCCCCCATCGGTGATCAACGGCCCAAAGGCCACGCCCTTGGATGCTCCGATATTGGACAGGATAACCACGGCGCCCATCAGGGCCAGAACCGTGGAGAAATAGGGACTACCGGCCGCCGCGAAGACGGCCTTGGAGGTGCGTGCAGGTTTGGGGGTGGCGTTTAATGCGCCCATAAGGATTCCTAATCAAAGTGGTTCGCCAGGGCACACCGCGCCGACCCGTGCACGGAAAAATGCACACCGGAATGGCTAGAGGTGGGAGGGTGACCCCGCTGTATTAGCACTTGCCGCTCCATTATCCCATGCGACCCCCAGTCAACAATTTCCTATCTGACAAGTAACTATGACGCACCTCACACCTCCTTCGGGAGTAGTGTCAAACCCATTTCCATCTGGCTTTCTTCGATAAAGAGACCTGATGAAATACAACGACAGGTTCGTTTCCAGTCAGCTTCAACCTTTTCATGGAAAATTTTTGAACGCGTTCAAAAAATCGTTACACTGATGAGCAGGGACATCCCGGCGAACAGAAGGAGCGCTCATGCAACCGCGCACGGGCAAGGGGCAGAGCACCAAGGCGGCCTTGCTTGACACGGCACTGACGGCCTTCGCGGAACTCGGGTATCACCAGGCCAGCATGCGGACCATCGCCCAACGGGCAGGCCTCTCCCTGTCGCATGCCTACTACTACTTCACTTCCAAGGAACAGATCGTCGCCGAGCTGCTGGTAAAACTGCGCCAGGAGCAGGCCGACCTCTGCCAAGAGGCCCTGGACGAGGGAAACACCCTGGAAAGCAATATCCGCCATGCGCTGGACATCTCGGTGACTACGCTGGGGCCCTATCACGGCTTCGGACCCACATTCCTCAAGGTCCTGCTGGGCTCGGCCCAGCAACCCGAGGTTCCCGGAAGGGATATCGAATTGCGCATGTGGCAACAAGTCGTCGAAAAATCCCGGCCATTGCCGCCCCTGGGAATCCGGCGCGACCTTCCCCGATTCCTGTTGCTGCTGTCCCGGATGCTCTTCTCGCTGTGGGCCTATGACACCTCACCGCAACAGAACCGGTCCCAGCGTCTAATGCGCAATGCAGCACCGGTCGCCGCCAAATTCGCGGTCCTGTCCCGGCTCCCGGTGGTTCGCTCGCTTTTTGATGACCTGCTCGGGCTCATGGACGAATCCGCAGCCCACCAGGAGGGCAGCGGATCCGCCACCCGTCTCGAAACAAGCGGCAAACGCACCAGGTCCCTCGCGTCCTAACCGCAATCCGGGCTGCGCCGGGGTATCACCTGTCACAGTGTTCGAAAGCGTCCGCCGAATGGGCGTAAAGTCGAAAACAAGAACCACCCGTTCCACATGCCAGAGGAGCCAAGCATGACCCCCGCCGCCCGACCGCTTCCCGAATGGACCAATGGCTACGCCAAGCTCCGTGACCGAATCGCATCCGTACCCGCGCCGGGCATTCTCCGATCGGTCGCCGCGGATGGGGGCGATGTGGAGCTGTTGCGTTACTGGCCAGAGGACACCTGGCAGATTCCGGCGGATACCAACAGGCTGATGCTGCTTGGCCAACCGGTCGAACACAGCTCAGCGGCTCTCGCGGAACAAGGCTGGCAACTCGGCGCGACCCTGGTCCTGCTGGCCGGGCGGCCCGACGATGTGGAGCAAGTGGTCAAGCTCCCTGACACCTCGGCACTCTTCGAGGCACCCATGGACGACTACGACGTGGTCGAGGTCACCGATTTCGACCGGCCTGTCGCGCGCGGCAGGATGCACTTCGGCCCAAACTACGCCCTGCTTTCCGATCCCGACCTGTTCTCCCCTTCCGATCCGGATACCGCACGGCGCGCGGTCCTGGCCAACTTTGCCGGATCGGCATTCCAGCACGGGCTGCCGTGGCTGCTGCTAGTGGCCTCCGAGGACAATGCCCGTGAACTGGCTGAAGGCTGGTCCCGTGCCACTCGAATCAGCGTCATGATGCGCGAGCGGAACTGAACCGCCGCGGCGGATTACTTACACTGGAGATCATGACTTATCTTACTACCGCACCCCGCCCTGCCATCACGCTGACCATCGCCGGCTCCGAAGCTACCGGCGGCGCCGGAGCGCAAGCCGACCTGAAGACCTTCCAGGAACTGAACACCTATGGCATTGTCGCGTTGACCTGCATTGTCTCCTTTGACCCGAAGAACAACTGGAATCACCGATTCGTGCCCGTTGACACGCAGGTCATCGCCGACCAACTGGAAGCCATCCAGGGATGCTACAACGGCAGCCTGGACACCGTGAAGCTGGGCATGATGGGTTCACCCACCACCATTGATACCGTGGCCGGGGCACTGAAGAAGCAGCCGTGGAAGAATGTCGTTCTTGATCCGGTACTGATCTGCAAGGGACAGGAGCCGGGCCACGCACTGGATACCGACCAGGCCTTGAAGTCCAACCTGCTTCCCCTGGCCACCTTCGTGACCCCGAACCACTTCGAGGCAGAACAGCTATCCGGCCTGAGCATCAACAGCGAAAACGACCTGATCGCCGCGGCCAAGAAGATCCATGAGGACTCCGGTGTCGTGGTGCTGGCCAAGGGCGGGGTGCGCATTGCCGGCGAGGATGCAGTGGACGTGTTCTACGACGGCCACACCCTGGAGGTATTGCGCGAGAAGAAGATCGGCGACGTGGCAGTCTCCGGCGCCGGCTGCTCATTGGCCGCCGCCGTCACTGCCGAGTTGGCCAAGGGAGCTTCGCCCCTGGAGGCTGCCCGCACCGCCAAGACCTTTGTCACCGCGGGCATCCGTAACCGCGTCGCTGGCGCAACCCCCTTCGACGCGCTCTGGCAGGGCGGGCGCCGCTAGGCCCAAGGATCCAGGGCCTTTTTGCGGTCCGCTTCCCCGACAAACCCGGTTGGCCGGTCAACGTTTTATTGTGTTGTCCAGCCAACCGGGTTTTCCCTTTCCCTGCAACGTCACGAACCACCGAGAATTCCGGCGCATTGGCCAATCGGCCATCGCGGTAGCCGATAGGTTAATCTGAAACTTTCCCCGCGACGGCTTCCCGCGGCCCCGACAAGACCCCCAGTCGGCGCAGTATCCGGATCTGAAAGGCCCGATCCATCCCGCACGCGGACACGGGGCCGCTATTCAACAGCTGTTTAGAATGTTGCGCAGCTCACATATGATGGCGAGCTAGGACCCTGGCGCAGTCGCGGACACCAGGGGAATAAGCAGCTGGTGGACTACGAAGCATGGGGTCCTTGAAGTCACGAGCTGGCACTCGCAAGTGCCATTTCCGCGGACCATCAAGGAGAATCATGATCACTCGGCGCACCCCACGCCTTGCGCGCACGATCATGGCGTCGGCCACTGCCCTGGCATTGGCCGTCACCGTAACCCCACTCGCCGCTGCGGACCCCGTTCCGCGCCCGGCCGACGGCGGGGAAGCCCAGTCGCTCGGCGGCAAGGTCAATTCAGCCCTCTCGTCCCGGAAGGTCTCCGGCCCCTTGGCCAAGTCCAACGGTGAGGTTTCTGTTTACGTTCAGCTAGAGGGTGCTGGCGCTTTCGAGGAAGTTGAGGTCAAAACCAGGAAACGTGACACTAATCGGGTCAAGCGGATCCGCTCGGATGTTGAAGGCAAAGGCCGGGAACTGGCCAGGGCCTCCGATTCCCGGGTCTTGTACACCACTTCCAATGCCCTGCGGGGTGTAGCCCTGCGCGGTGATGCCGAGGACCTGCGGGAGCTGGCAACCCGGGAGGACGTCACCAAGATCAGTGCCATTGTCCCGAAGTACCCGACCAACCGAGGCAGTGTCATCGACACCGGTTCGCTGGAAAGCTGGACCGCGCTGGAGAAAACCGGCAAGGGCGTGAAGATCGCGGTGCTGGACACCGGGGTGGACTACACCCACGCGGGATTCGGCGGACCGGGAACACTGGAAGCCTACGCACAGGCCCAGGCCTCGGAGGCACTGCCCTCGGCAGACACGGGACTGCGTGATCCGGAGAAGTTCATTGGAGGATGGGATCTGGTGGGCGATGACTACAATGCCAACCCGAGCGATCCCGACTACCAACCGGTGCCCAAACCGGATCCGAACCCGCTTGACTGCCAAAGTGCGGGACACGGTTCGCATGTGGCCGGCAGTTCCTCCGGCTACGGCGTCACCGCCGATGGTGCCACCTTCCGCGGCGACTACACCTCGCTGACGGCCGAACAGGTTGCACAAATGCATGTCGGGCCGGGCACCGCACCCGAATCACAGATCATCGGCATCCGTGTCTTCGGCTGCGCAGGCTCCTCCGCCGTGGTGGGCCAGGCGCTGGATTACGTTCTCGACCCGAATGGGGACGGTGATTTCTCCGATCGGGCCCACGTGGTGAACATGTCCCTGGGTTCGGACCGCTCCCCCACGGATGATCCGGAGAACGACATCGTCGACGCGCTGACCAAGGCCGGGATCCTCTCGGTGGTTGCCAGCGGCAACGCAGGAGATGTCACCGATGTCGGCGGATCCCCTGGCAACTCGCGCAGCTCACTGACGGTTGCGAACACCGTGGGGTCACAGGTCACCATGGATGCCGTCCAGGTTGACGCACCTGCGGATCTGGCAGGCAACGTGGCCGGGCAGTACTCGGTGAATTTCGATTACACCTCCGCTGATCCCGCTGCGCTCAGCGGGGACGTGGTGATGGCCCCGGAAGCCAACCGTTTCGGTTGCCAGGCCTTCGAAGCGGGATCCCTGGAAGGACAGTGGGTGTGGCTGCAGTGGAGCGAGAACGGCGAGTTCCCCTGTGGTTCGGGGGCCCGCTTCGACAACGCGGCAGCTGCCGGGGCAACCGGTGTACTGCTGGATTCCGAGACCAATCTCTTCGATGCCGGCATCGCTGGCAATGCGGTTATCCCGGGAGCGCAGTTGACACGGGACAACTCCGAGACGCTGCGGGCCGCCGCGCAGGCGGAAACGCTGAGCGTGACGTTGTCCCCCGATCTGATCGGTGCGGCATCCGGGAATTCCGGGGCGAAGGACACCTTGAATTCCTCTTCCTCACGTGGTGTGCACGGGTCGAACGGAATCGTGAAACCCGATGTCGCCGCCCCGGGAACCCAGATCGGTTCGGTAGCGGTCGGCACCGGAAACAAGCCGTCGGTCAAGTCCGGCACCTCGATGGCCACCCCAATGGTGGCAGGAATCGCCGCGCTGGTGCTTGAGGGAACGGACTACACCCCGGAGCAGGCCAAGAGCCTGATCATGAATACCGCGGCCACCGACGTGTTGGCCACCAACGGCGAGCCCTACGGGCCGAACCGGGTTGGTACCGGACGGGTGATGGCCGATGCCGCGATCACCTCCCCGGCGTACGCCTATGACTCGAAGAACCCGGACCTGACTTCCGTGGTCTTCGGAGTGATCGAATTGGATGCAAAGAAGAAATTCTCCGCCACCCGATCGATCACGGTCAAGAACACCTCGGCCAAAACCGTGAAATACCAGCTGAAGTACATCCCGTCGACCAGCATCCCGGGTGCCAGCTACAAGCTGGACCGCTCGTCGGTGAAGGTCGCGGCGGGCAGATCCGCCAAGGTGAAGGTGACTCTGAACATCGATCCCCGCAAGTTCTCCAAGACCCTGGATCCCACGATGGACGCAGTGCAATCCGGCCTGGCCCGCCAGTGGGTCAGTGACGTGACCGGCCGGGTGGAGCTGAGCAGTCCCAAGGCCCCCACATTGCGGGTACCGGTGCAAGCCGCCCCCAAGCCCACTGCCTCGATGGGCGCCAAGGTGGACCAGCTGAAGAAGGGCAAAAACACCACCGGCATCAAGCTCAAGGGCAAGGATGTGCAGGTCGGTCGCGGAAGCGGCCAGGTCACCTCGTTGCTGGGGGCTTTCGAACTGGGTGCCACCAGCCCCCGTGAGGCCAAGAGGCTGGACTCCATTCCGGCAGCCAGCGCCATGGATCTGCAGTATGTGGGTGCTTCGAGTACCGCCGGGAAGACCGGGGTCGCCGATGGACTGGTGAATATCGGCATCTCGACCTGGGAGAACTGGGCGAACCTGGCCGGGGCAACCGAGCTGGACATCGAGTTCGACACCGATGCCGATGGCCAGGCCGACTTCGTTTCCTTCACCACGCAGATCGATGGAATCGACCTGGATCTGGTGGCCACCTTCGATCTGGCCAACGGCGAACAGGTGGATCTGCAGCCGGTCAACGGGGTACTCGGAGATGTCGACACCAACAGCTTCGACACCAATGTGGCCATCCTGCCGGTCGCATTGTCGGCTCTGGGGCTGGATGAATCCAGCACCGAGATCTCCTACCGGGTACAGGCCTACTCCTGGTACCACACCGACGACGATGGCGCGTTGGTGCCGGTGGATGAGACCGAATGGATCAGCTTCGACGTGAGCGCTCCGCAACTGGACTTCGGGGCGAGCGGAACCCTGTTCACCGACGTGAAGAATACCCGCATCCCGGTCACGGTCAAGGACACCGCCAAGGAATCCAAGGTGTTGCTGCTCCACCTGCATAACGCCACTGGAAACCTCGACGGCAAGAAAACGAAAAAGAAGGCTGACATCAATGACGGCGACCGCGCCCAGGTGCTCACCATTGCGCCCGCTAAGAAAGGCAAAGGGAAGGGGAACAAGTAGTCCGCGCTGAGGGCGGGTCCCCGGTTCAGCCAACGGCAGGGCCGGGGATCAGTCCTGCCCGGTGGACAGCAGCCGCTCGGCCATGACCACGGTGGCCGCCTGCTCCACCTTGGCGGCGAAGTCGTTGTCCGCCTCCGCTTCGTCGGCGAGCGCCTGCACCATCTGCAGGGCCGGTTCACTTCGCACGCACAGTGCCATGGTGCCGCCGGCCTGGATGAACTGTACCGCGCGTTGGCCCACCTCGATCCCCGAGACGGCCACCGCATCACACAGGTCGTCGGAGATCACCAGCCGCTCGTAACCCAACTCTGTGCGTAGCAGGTCGGTGACCACCGCTTCGGAGAATGGAGCCAGGTTCTGGTCATCAAGCTCCGGGTAGCTGGCGTTGGAGATCATCACCCAGGCCAGGTCCTGGGTGATTGAGTCGGCAAAGGGCAGCAGGTACTCGTCCTGTACCGTCGTGGTGGTGTCCGCCACGTTGGCGGTGGTATCGGTGTTGCCCTTGACCCTCCCCAGACCCGGGAAATGCTTGACCACCGGCTGGATCCCGGACCCATGCAGCGATTCGTTGACCTGTCGCACAGTCATGCTCACAGATACCGGGTTGAAAGCGTAGTTCCGTTTCCAATAGCCGATCGGTTCGTTACTCGAGGCCAGTTCTTCGGGCACGGTGTCGGCCACCGGGGCCAGGTTGATGTTGATTCCGGCCTCGGCCAGTTCCCCTCCAACCACGGCGATGGTTTCACGCAGCCGGGATTCCGACCAGCCTCCCTGTTCCACGGCGGTGGGTAGCTCACTGAACCCCGGCCCCTGGAGCACCCGCACAAAACCGCCTTCCTGGTCGGTGGCCACCCATACGGGTAGGTCCTGGGGAAGGTTTCCGGCCAGTGCCTGGGTCATCTTCTCGACCTCATCACGGGTTTGTGTCACCGACAATTGGGAGCGTCCGTGCAGGAAAACACTGCTGATCCCGGCCTCGGCCAGTGGCTCAAGCTGGGCGGCGGCGGCCCCGGAGGCTGGTACTCCCGCCATAACGAGCATCGCCGCCTGCTGGGCGGGGTCCAACGCCTGGACCAGCCCGGCGGCTACCTCGTTGGTGTCGGGAGTCGGGGCTGGTGTGGGGCTCGGAATGGGCGGAGCCGACTCCGACGCACCGCCACCGTCACCGGAATCCGGTGCACCCGTAGCACACCCGACCAGGCTCAGAGCCAGCACGGGGACAAGGACACGGGCGCTGCGTATCAGGCTCATGAAGTCATTGTGGCATTCAATAAGCCTGTTCGCACTATGGACGCGGGTGGCTATCGGACAACTCCCACGTTTCCCATCCCTGACGTTCAGGCCCTGACTGCGGGCAATTCCTCCCAGTCCGTGGTGTACCGCTGGGAGATGAACTCGCGTTTCATCGACCAATCCGGTTCCTGCGCAATCCCGGTCCGCCCCAGCCCGATGGCCCTGGAACCGAAGCGTTGGGTTACCTGCTGCACCATGTGGCTGATTCGTTCGCCGCCGGTATTGCCTGCCGAGGCGGGCCGCTCTCCTTCGGTGTGGCCAAGCCCCAGTTCGAGTTCCTCGGCGTCCGGTTCGTCGCTGAGTCCGGAGAGGATCACTCCCCCGCGCACGTAATCGTTCCCGGGCTCCATCAACCCGTCCATGGCCTTCACCGCCAGGGAAGTGAGCAGGATCGGATCCCGTGTGGCCCGCGGCAGGCGGATCTGCGCCGAGGGGAAGGATTGCTGGCCCGAGGCGAAGCGGCTGGTACCAGCGGTCACTGTCATGAGGCTGGCATAACGGCCCTCGCTGGCCAAGCGCGAGGCGGCTTTCTGGGCATAGTAGCTCATCACCTCGCGCATCTGTTCCCTGGAACGCACGGGGTGGGAAAAGGAGCGGGTGAACATCACCTGCCCCTTGTCCGAACGCTCCTCGACCGGGCCGATACAGCGGGTACCGTTGAGTTCCAGCACGGTGCGTTGCAGGACCACGGAGAACCTCTTGCGGATCGCCTGCGGATCGGCCGCGGTCAGCTCGGCGATGCTCTGGATTCCCATTCCGGCCAGCTTGCTCCCGGTTTTCGAGCCCACACCCCACACATCGGTTACCGGAACCAGGGACTTGATCCGCGCCAGCACCGACGGTTCCATGAGTTCCTCTACGCAGACCCCCGCCAGGTTCGGGTTCTTCTTGGCCACGTGGTTAGCGAATTTGGCCAGGGTCTTGGTCGAGGAAACCCCCACGCAGACCGGGACCCCCACCGCCTGGTGGATCGCAGCCCGGATACCGGCGGCGCTGCGTTGCACCTGCACCGGTGAACCGGTCAGCCCGAGGAACGACTCGTCAATCGAGTACACCTCCTGCCAGGTACCGAACCTGCCCAGTACCTCCATGACCCGGGCGGACATGTCCCCGTAGAGTTCGTAGTTGCTCGAACGCACCACCAGGCCGTGGCTTTGCTGCAGGTCGCGGACCTTGAAGTAGGGAACACCCGTGGTGATCCCCAGGTCCTTGGCCTCCTGCGACCGTGCCACCACGCAGCCGTCGTTATTCGAGAGCACGACCACGGGGCGGTGGCGCAAAGCGGGGTCGAACACACGCTCGCAGGACACGTAGAAATTGTTCACGTCCACCAAGGCGATGTATTCGCCACCGCGTGTGGCCGATTCAGCGGACATAGTGCAGGCACCTGGTCACCAGGCCGAAGACCTCGACATCATCGGCCTCGGCCAGCCACTGGGGGTCTTCGGACTCGTCACTGAGCAGGCCGGCCCTCCCCTGTTCCAGCTGCCAGCGGCGAACGAGCAACTGGTCGTTGTGGCGGAGCACCACCACACTGCCGTGTTTGGGAATCCGGGCGCGGTCCACGATGATCTCGTCTCCGTCGTAAATCCCGGCCGAGGTCATCGAATTGCCGCTGACCCGCATGATGAAGCTGGAGACCCGGTCGGTGATCAGCAAGCGGTTCAGGTCAAGTCCGGCGTCGTAGTAGTCCCGGGCAGGCGAAGGGAACCCCATGGCCTGCACGGCGCTCACCGGTCCCGCACTTGATGGTTCGGGGACCACCGGTTCTCCTGTTCCCATAACCCGCCAATTTTCGCACATATATTCGAACTACATGAATTCTAGCAAGGATCCGCCCAATGATGTCTATGCTGGTACAACAAATGAGATCCGCCGACGGGTCACCCAGCGAGGAAAAGAGCCGTATTGCAGAAGGTACTACTGGTCAGCTGTGGGGACGTCGGAATAGAAACCGGCCTGCGCTTCCAGGCACGCGGGGCGAAAGTTACCGCGTGGCGTAGAAGCCCCGAGCACTTGCCGGCGATTTTCGACGCCCATCGGGTTGACGTGGCCAACGGGGAGCTTCCACCCATCGATCCCGAAACGGAGATCGTACTGTTCACCCCGGTGCCTTCCCGCCGCGATCTGGCCGGATACGAACTGAATTACCTGCGCACCACCCAGCGGCTGGTCACCGCCCTGCAGGCCCAAGCCCCCTCGCTCTCACGCTTCTTCTATATATCCTCCACATCGGTGAACGCGGGTCAGGACGGACAGTGGGTGGACGAACACCACGCCAAGGCCCCATCACGGCCCACCGCACGGATCCTGGCGCAGACCGAGGACCTGTTGCTGGAATCCGGGCTTCCGGTGACGATCCTGCGGGCCTCGGGAATCTACGGTCCGGGCCGCACCCGCCTGATTGATCTGGTGCGCTCGGGCAGCGCCAGGTTGCCGTCCGGATCCCGGTGGACCAACCGGATCCACCGGGACGACCTGGCCAAGGCCGTGGTCCACCTCGCCGAATTCGGGCAAGGCATCAAGGACCTGTATCTGGTTACCGATAACCGTCCGTCGCAATTGGCCGAAGTCTACGAACACCTGGCAGCGTCCCTGGGTGTACCCCTGCTCGCGACCGAGGATGACGCGCCACAGCCGGCCACCGATCGGCGACTGAGTAATACGTTGCTACGCTCCACCGGCTGGGAACCGACCTTCCCCGACTACCGGGAAGGGTATCGGGCCATCATTCGCGGCTCAGCCAAGCGCCACCACTGATTCCGGACGTCCGGCCATCCACCGGGAACAGCAAAGCCGCACGTCCTGCCGCGCACCGGAATCCGGTGCGCGGCAGGACGTGCGGCAGACGTAGTAGGCTCAGAAACCCTTGCGCAGCGGGTTGAAGTGACGTGCCACGCCCGGAACCGACTGGCCGGTGATCTGCGAGGCCAGGATCTTGCCGGTCAATGGGCCCAGAGCCACACCCCACATGCCATGGCCGCCACCGACGGAGATGCGTGCGGAGTTGGTTTGGCCGATCAGCGGCAGGCCGTCGGCGGTGCACGGGCGCCCGCCAACCCACTCCTCCTTGCGGTTCTCCCAATTGATCCCGGCATACACCGGCTTGGCCGCTGCCACGATGGCCTCGATGCGCTTGGGTTCGAGCTTGTGGTTCGCGTCGCGGAATTCCATGGTTCCGGCAATGCGGAAGCGGTCCCCCAACGGGGTGCAGGCCACACGCTGGGCTGGGAAGTAGATCGGGTGGGTGGGCATGTGCTCGGGTTCCACGGTGAAGGAGTAGCCCCGCCCGGCCTGCACCACGATGTTCACACCGAACTTCTTGGTCAGGTCGTTCATCCAGGCGCCGGTGGCCATGACGGCATGGTCTGCGGTGATCGCCCGCCCCTCGGAGCCGATAACGGTGACCGATCCGCCGTTGTCCCGCACGTCGGTGACGTTGAAGGCACCGATGATGTCGCCGCCACGGGCAATCACGGACTCGGCCAGCGAATCCATGTACTTGGGAGGGTTCAGGAAGCGCTGGTTCTTAATGGCAATACCGGCTGCCACCTCGCCGGAGAGGGTCGGCTCGATTTCCCGCAACTCGTCACCGGTGAGCAGGTCGAACTCGACATTGCCCCCGGTCTTGTGGATCATCTCGAATTCATGCAGCAGCCCGTCACGGTCAGCCAGGCTGCGGAAGCCCGTGAGGAACGGGTTGGCGGGCAGGGTCTTCTCAGACACACCGGGACCGGCCTGGGTCGACTCAGAAATCTCGTCAAACGCGTCCAGACCGGTGGTGCCGATCTCGGAGAAGGTGCGCATGGCCTTCTCCCAATTCTTCGGGGTCGAATGCCAGGCGAAACCGAGCAGGAAGCGAATCAACTTGGCATCGGCCTTCAGTGGGATGTAGAGCGGCGAGGCGGGGTCGAACATCATCTTCAAGCCGTTGGTGAATACCGACGGTTCGGCGATCGGCAGGGTCAACGCCGGGGTCAGCCACCCGGCATTACCCCATGATGCACCCGAAGCAACCCCACCGCGGTCAACAACGGTCACCTTGACACCCTGCTCCTGCAGGTACCAAGCGGTAGACAGCCCAACGAAGCCGGCTCCGACAATGACAACATGATCCGGCGATACACCCTTGGCCATGATTTGCACTCCTTGAATTCTTCCGGCGTTCCCCTGGCACAGGGGAAGTACTTCGCTCTCACCTTCTCGGCTTTTCCCGGCATTTGCAACGGGATCCGATAAATCATCGGTGATCTGGAACACATGATCCAAATATCCGAATAAAATCAATTGGTTCCAATGATTCTCCGCAATAAATTTGGCCGATTCCCGATATTGACACAAGGTTCCCCGAATACGGCATGAAATCCCATGTTTTCACGACTCGGCTCGGCCATGCCCCCGGCAGGGCCCGAAACGCAAGGCCCAATCGGCCCTGCGTAGACTGGTAGCAAGGACCCGACATGTCAAGCTAAAGGACAATACGCCGACCATGGCAACACGCAAGCCCAGCAAGAAGAAGACCTCCCAGGGACACCCGGCACGCCGTGATGGCGCCAGCTCGGTGCCTTTCGAAACAGAGGTACGTCAAGCCCTGCAGCCTTTCAAGCAAGGCCTGCACCGCCACTTCCAACAGGAGTCCTCCTCCGAAACCCGCTCGGCCCTGGAAGGATTGACCACTTTGCTGACGGTGCATGCCCAGCTGCGCAAGGAAGTCAACATCACCTCCTTTGACACCGCCGCCTTGGGCGAACAGCTCGGGCATTTGCGCTCCCTGGGTGAAGATGTGCTGCGCACCAGCGCGAACCTGTTGAAGCAGTATCTGGTTTTCCTCGGTCAGAGCGCCAACTTCGGCGGAAGTGTCGAGGATTTCAAGTCCAGCTTCGAATTCCTGTCGAAAATGGCCGGTGATTCACCCATCGTTGTCCCCTTCATGGAAGACGACGAGGCCAACGCGGCGTTCGAGCAGTTGCCGATGGTCTTCGCCGCCCGGGAACTGCTGGCCTGGGTGGGCGCGGGGCAACCCACCGACCCGAGCGGCGTGCTGCACGGCCAGACACTGGCGCAGGCCGCAGAGGCGCTGGGCATGCTGATCAAGGTGGAGGAATCGGCCGACGCCGGGGCAACGGCCTGGGAACCGGCCGATGGAAGCATCGTGGGCTCACTGGCCGAGGTACCGCGGCTCGCCGCGTACTGGGATGCGCTGATCGGTACCGCGCTGTTGCGCTACGAAACCCCGAATGCGGTGCCCACGGACAACCTGCTCCAGGCGTTGAACTCGACCACTGGGGCCGGTTCCCGCCTGATCAAGGAACTGATCGCCGAAGTACTGTTCTCCCACGTTTTGACCCATGCGCTGGCGGTTCCGGGACAGGGCCATGTGGCGGAGATGGTCGCCGGGGTGTTGAGCAACGCGGCCTCGTCAAACCAGCCGCGAACCGACTTTGCCCTGCAGACCCCCGGAATCGAGGACCTGCCCGAAGAGCAGCACCACCTGCTACCGCAGTTGCAAGCCACCGTACCCCAGGTGGAGCGCGTACTGCGTTGCTTCGAGCGCGAGGGCCTGGTGACCATCGGCGAATACATTTCGGTCCCCGAGGTGGTCCGCGTATCCCTTGAGCGTGCCTTGGAGAAGGTCTCGGACCGGTTGCTGGCCGGCCAGGCCGGAGACGAAGCCTGATTTTCCAACCAAGAAGGCCTCGGTCCCGTCAACCGCTGATGGGACCGAGGCCTTGGTTATCGGCAAGGCAACCTACAGGCTGCGCACCGCGAAATCTGCTTCGTGCCGTGGCAGGCGCTGGAACCAGGCGTTCTCCCCCGGCTTGCCGATGTTCACGATCAGGAAGGACTTGTACCCGGTTTCCGCGTTGATCGCGGCATCCAGAGCGGCATGGTCAAAGCCGCCCATGGGACCAACCGCCAGACCCGCGGCGCGAACGGCCATCATGAAATACCCTGCCTGCAGCCAGGCATTGTTGCTGCCCACCGACGAACGCATGGTCGACTCCTCGAACATGGCCTTGCGCTCCGCAGCATGCGGGAAGAAGTACTCGAAGGTCTCATGCCATTCGGGGTCAAAGGACAGGACGGCCAGCGCCGGTGCGGCCAACGCCTTGGCGGCATTGGAACCGCTCATGGTTGCGGCCACCGCGCGGCGGGCACCCTCGGACTTGATCCAAGCGATGCGCAGCGGCTGGTTATTCATCAGTGTAGGGCCCATCCTAGTTGCCTCGTAGATCGCATCCAGGGTTTCGTCCGCCACCGGCTCGTCGATGAACGAGTTCGCACTGCGTGCCTCGAAGAACAGCTGATCCATCACCTCGGGGGCAAGCACGAAGGCCTCGGAAGCGCTGGCGGTGAGTTGCTCGGTCACTGGTTCTCCTTGGGACAGCTAAAGCTTGACCCTTTAACCTTTGACTACCCGCAACCATCCACGCAACCCTTTGTGGCGGGAGACACATTCGCGGCAATCTAATATACGCTAAATATACATATTGTCCGTCACTGGTGGCGGACCCGGCCATGGGGCTACCGTGGTAGGTAGGACATCAACTGCAGCTGGGCACGGGTAAATCCGAGCATTTCCAGTCCTGACAAACGCAGGAGGTCAGCCCAGCAAAGGAGCACGATCATGGGACGCAAGATCACCCGACGGCGCATCATCCGTGCCACCATGGACGGGCGGCGCACTACCCGGGAGGAAAAACTCGCCGGCGAAGAGCCCTTGGAAATCCGCTTCGGTTCCACTTCCTTCACCACCTCGATGCGCACCCCGGGTGACGACTTCGATCTGGTGGCCGGCTTCCTGCTGGCCGAAGGCATCGTGGAACGCGCCGAGCATCTGTCCTCCATGCGTTACTGTGCCGGCACCGACGAGGACGGCAACCAGACCTACAACGTCATCGAGGTCCAGCTGGGGATCGGTGCCCGGCATCCGGATCTAACCCTGGCCCGCAATGTCGTAACCAGCTCCGCCTGCGGGATCTGCGGCACCAACTCCATCGAGGAAGTGCGCAAGAAATCCCGCCACACGCCGGATCCCACCGACGGGTTGGTTGAGCTCGAAACACTGCTGCGGATGCCGGACACCCTGCGCGACTCGCAACGCCTGTTCTCCGCCACCGGCGGGGTCCATGCCGCGGGCCTGTTCAACACCGCCGGTGAACTGCTGGTGCTGCGCGAGGACGTAGGGCGGCACAACGCCGTGGACAAGGTCATCGGTGCGGCGGTGCGCGAATCCCTGTTGCCGCTGCGCGATACCGTCCTGCAGGTTTCCGGCCGGGCGTCCTTCGAACTGGTCCAGAAGGCGGCCATGGCCGGTATCCCGGTGCTCAGCGCCGTGAGCGCACCCTCATCCCTGGCCGTGGAACTGGCCGATGAATCTGGACTGACCCTGGCCGCATTCTCCCGCGGCACCAGCATCAACCTATACACTCATGCACAACGCGTTGTGGGCGCCTGAACCACTGCACCGAATGCGCCCCTGAACCCCGGATGGAGATAGCCATGCATCGCCCAGCACCAACCGAAGATATCAACGAGGAAGAGCTCAAGGTCACCGAGCCGAAGCACGCCGCCGCCGGGCCCAAGGCGGTCCTGGTATCAATGGAACGCGGGTTCGCCGAAGCCGGTGTCAGCCGCACCCTGCGTTCGATGCTGCGGGTTAACCAGCGTGGCGGCTTCGACTGTCCGGGGTGCGCCTGGCCGGAATCGATTACCGGTGCACGCAAGCCCGCGGAATTCTGCGAGAACGGGGCCAAGGCCATTGCCGAGGAGGCCAGCGCGCGCACGGTCACCCCCGAGTGGTGGGCAGAGCACCCGATCAGCGTACTGCGTGAGAAGACCGAATACTGGCTCGGCTCCCAGGGCCGGATCACCACGCCGATGATCATCCGGGAAGGGGAAACCCACTACACCCCGATCAGCTGGAACGATGCTTTTGCCACCATCGGCCAGCACGTCAACGCCACCACCCCGGACCGGTGCGTCTTCTACACCTCCGGACGTACGGCCAATGAAACCGCCTTCATGTACCAGCTGCTGGCTCGCTCACTGGGCACCAATAATCTGCCGGATTGCTCCAATATGTGCCATGAATCCTCGGGCTCGGCACTGAACCCCACCATTGGCATCGGCAAGGGCACCGTGTCCCTGGAGGACTTCGAACATACCGAGCTGATTTTTGTCATCGGGCAAAACCCGGGCACCAACCATCCACGGATGCTCAGTGCACTGGCCGATGCCAGGAAACGTGGTGCACGCGTGGTAGCGGTCAATCCGTTGCCCGAAGCCGGTTTCTTCGGCTTCAAGGACCCGCAGACGGTTACCGGGATGTTGGGCAAGTCCGCACCGGTTTCCAGCGATTTCCTGCAGATCAAGGTCGGTGGCGATCTGGCCCTGTTCCAGGCTTTCGGGCATCTGCTGCTCGAGGCGGACAAGTTGGATCCCGGCAGCGTGGTGGATCATGACTTCATCGCCTCGGTCACCGACGGCTTTGATGCCTACCGCGAAGCCCGTTCCACCCTGGATTGGGAAGCCACCGAGGAAGCCACCGGATTGACCCGCGCCCAGATCACCGAGATCGCCGATCTGCTGATCAGGTCCAAGGCCACCATCATCTGCTGGGCCCTGGGACTTACCCAGCAACCGCACTCGGTCCCGACGCTCAAGGAAATCATCAACCTGCTGCTGTTGCAGGGCAATTTCGGCAAACCCGGAGCCGGCGCCTGCCCGGTCCGCGGCCACTCCAATGTGCAGGGCGATCGCACGATGGGCATTTGGGAAAAGCCCACCGAGCAGCTGCTCGAGGCGCTCGACAAGGAGTTCGGGATTTCCTCCCCGCGTGAGCACGGCTACGATTCCACCGAGGCGTTACATGCCTTCGAAAAGGACGAGATCGACGTTTTCGTCTCCATGGGCGGAAACTTCGCCCTGGCGAACTCGGAAACCGAAATGCTTGAGGCCGGCATGCAGCGGGCCAAGCTGACCGTGCACATCTCCACCAAACCCAACCGTTCCCATGTGGTGCACGGGCAAACTTCATTGATCCTGCCCACGCTGGGGCGTACCGACAAGGATGACAAGCATCCTGGCGGTGCCCAGTTCCTTTCGGTGGAGGATTCCATGTCGGTGATCCACTCGACGCAGGGACGACTCACCCCGGTCTCCGATCACCTGCTGGCCGAACCGGTGATCGTGGCGCGGATGGCTACCGCCATCCTCGGCGAGGACCACCCAGTCGATTGGCGGAGCATGGCCGAGGATTACGATGTGATCCGCGACCATATCTCCCGTGTCCTTCCCGGCTTTGAGGACTTCAACCGCCGGGTGCGCGGGAAGAACGGCTTCGTCCTACCCAATCCGCCCCGTGATTCACGATCCTTCGCCACCGACATCGGCAAGGGCCGGTTTACCGTCTCCCCTTTCGAGGCTCTGCATGCCCCCGAGGGGCACCTGATCCTGCAGACCATGCGCAGCCACGACCAGTACAACACCACCTTCTACGGGGTCGATGACCGCTATCGAGGGATCAAGGACGGGCGACGGGTTATCCTGATCCATCCCGATGATCTGGTTGACCTGGGACTCGAGGATCGGCAGCTGGTGGATGTCATCTCCACCTTCCAGGGCACCGAGCGCCGTGCCAACAAGTTCCGGCTGGTCTCCTACCCCACTGCCAAGGGCTGTGCGGCCGCCTATTTCCCGGAGGCCAACGCACTGGTCCATCGTGATCTGGTGGCCCGTGAGTCGAATACGCCGGGCTTCAAGGCAATGATGGTGCGATTTGTGCCGCATACCGAGCAGCCCGGGCCTACCCTCAACAGCTGATCAAGAACAGAACACCCCGCGTGGAGCCCGCAATAGGCTCCACGCGGGGTGTTCACCATCCTGGTCATCGGCCCAAGGATTGGCCATATACGGCTTGGCAAGACTTAAGTTATAAAAGGTACGTTGCATGTACACTCGAACACGGCATGCGATGGGGGCACATCACCGAGAATATTCAAGTTCGCTGCACATACAACGTACCTTTTAATCACTGCGGTCGAGCGTTGAAGCCACTCGCAAAACCTCAACACTCAAGTACCGCCGTGATCGGTCTTCACCGATACATATCTAACTTAACCTGTTTGGCAAGAATGCGAAATCGTACTTAAGTAGGAGGGTGCCGGACTAAAACGGGATATCGGCGACCAGGACCCAGCGCGAACCCTGTTGCTCTGCCTCGAAATGCCCACCGAAGGCTTGCATCCGGTCCTCCATGCCGATCAACCCGCTCCCTCCCCAGAGCGCATCCCTATCGGATAAGGGCTTGCCGGTAGGCATCTGGTTGACCATCCGCAGCACCGCCTTGCCGCCGATCCGGTTGAGCGAAATTGAGCACACGGTATTGGGTTCGGCATGCTTGATGATATTCGTGGTGGCTTCCTGCATCACCCGATACAACGCAGTATGAGCCGAACGCGGTAAATCAGCGATCTCCTCACCGGTATGGGTCTGGACATCGAATCCGGCGTCCCTGAGGCGCCGGGAGAACACCTGGACTCCTTGCAGGGCATGAATGGTCGTTGCGGCCGGCGCATCATGGCCACCGCCAACGTCGCTCATGGTGCCGTCAGTGCGCAGCACATTGAGCATTAGCCGCAGATCGTGCAAGGTCTCGGAACTGAGCTTCGAAATGACATCAAGGGCTTCACGGCTTGCCTGCTCGTTGTCGGCAAATTTCGCCGCCTTCGATTGCATTGCGACAATCGTGATGTCGTGCGCGACGATATCATGCAAGTCTCTGGCGATATTCTTGCGCTCGTTACGGATCGCGCTTTCGGTACGTTCTCGCAACGCGTCCATCTGCCGCGCGCTTTGCTGGTTCTTCTCACGCAGAACGAAGATGCTTCGTGCTGCGATATAGGTCAGCAGAACGGCAGGAATCAGCACCACCAGCGCCATGACATCATCCTCAGCACGCACCGCGAACTGCAGCATCCACGCACCGATGAAAGACAGGTAGAGCCGCCGGAGCAGAGCGGAGTCAATACTGCCGGATAACGCCGTGAAGACTATGAGCGAGCTGATCAACAGAAGTATCTGCGCCGCACTGGCGAAGCCGAAAAAGAGCAAGGCAACATACGCGCCCAGCGACGCCGAAGGTAGCCAAAACGCCAACGCCACGGCGATGCACAATAAGATGCCTAGAAAAGCACCGTGAAAGTCGGCCGTCGTGGATTGCTCGATTCCCTCGTTGACCAAAGTAATGATCTCAGTAGCGGTAATCGCACCAAGTATCACTATGCCGACCCAGACGATGATCCGAGAGCCGTTCCAAAGGCTACGCAGGTTGTCCTGTGTCTTCATTTACCGGCTTTCGATATGGCCTTTCCGGGCCACTTACTGATCAACCACAGGCAATCCCGAAATTCTTGCAGACCCACTTGGAGAACTCGGTAGAAATTCCTGCCGGCTCGGCGACCGGTGGACCCGAAACGGTCGCAGCGGCCGCTTCCGCAGGCACAGCGGTCTGGATAGCAGCGATCGGTGCAATAGCCAGTGCGGCAATGGCGAGGAGCTTTGCGAGCTTCATTTTTTACTCCGTATGTGTGAACTTGCCAAACGATGTGAGCTTATATACTTCGAGGCATAGCCACCGTGTCAAACGGAAACCAGTAGAATGAGGGACGACCCATGGAGCAAATCAAGGTTCTGATTGCGGACGATGAGCCACTCATTCGACGCGCCCTTGGCACAATCCTAGCAACAGACGATGCCATTCTGTTACTAAATTCCGTACAAAACGGGCAAGAGGCTGTAGAGTACTGCGCCGCGCACGATGTCGATGTGGTGCTGATGGACCTGCAGATGCCGATTATGGATGGGGTCGAAGCCACTCGGCTCATCAAATCCAGCAACGCGCACACCGCAGTTCTGGCGATTACCGCCTTTTCCTCCGATGACTACTTGGTTCCCGTTCTCTTGGCCGGAGCATCGGGATACCTGGTCAAGGACACCGACCCGGCGCAGATCGTGCAAGCCGTCATCTCGGTGCACTCGGGCACTGCGGCCATCTCCCCTTCGGTGTCCACGGACCTGATCACAGCCGTGCAGCGTGCATATGCCAAGCCGGCGGTGGCCGGCGATGTAGCGGACGAGCTGGGGCTGACAGCCCGTGAACTCGAAATCCTGTCATTGCTCGCCCAGGGAAAGAACAACACCGAAATATGCCGCATCCTGAATGTCGCCGACACCACGGTGAAAACCCATATGGCTAAGATCTTCACCAAGCTTGGGGTCAGGGACCGGGTCCAGGCGCTCATCGTGGCCACCCAGTTGCAGCTGGTGGACCTGAATTCGTATGAAATCGATCCCCCGCACCGTTAGAAAGAGCCGGCTGGCGCTGTGAACCGTACAACAATCCAGAAACTTTCCAGCCCGGGGGAATAGAATCGATGCTGAAGTGTTGAACATGAGTACGTAACACTCAAGTTTCAGGAGGCTCACTTGCCAGCATTCTTCGGTTCTTCCGCCGATGGCTCGTTCGAGGAATTCCTTTCGCGGTTCCTCTCCTCACGAGCCCAATCCGCACGCCCGATTGACATCACCCGGCTACTGTCCCAACGCACCCATGACGTGGTTTCGCGCGCTGCCGGCGTGGCCAGCGACAACGGACATGACGAAATCGACGCCCTGCACCTGCTGATGGCATTGTTGCAGTCCGAACCGGTGTCATCACACTTGAAATTCATGGGTGTGGACCTTGAGGCGTTGGCCGCTGCCGCCGCGCAGCGCATGCCACGCCGCAACGAGAACACCGAAAAGACGTCACGCCTATCCGCCGCCGCGCAGCGTACGCTTTTTGACGCCTACCAGGTGGCCCGCAACTACGGGTCGACCTATATCGATCCTGAACACCTGTTCCTGGCCTTCGTCTTCACCCCCGATTCCCCGGTGGGTGTGCTGTTGGCCGAACACGGGGTGACCGCCCAGTCCCTGCAGCAAGCCGCCGCCGACCAGATGCAGCGCGCCCAGGAGCAGGGCGGGGCACAGCAGGCCGAGGAGCAGAACGAGTCGATGCTCGAACGTTTCGGCACCGATCTGACTGAACTGGCCGCCGACGGCCAGATCGACCCGGTCATCGGCCGCGACCAGGAACTGGAACAGGTCATCGAGATCCTGGCCCGCCGCACCAAGAACAATCCGGTGCTCATCGGCGAAGCCGGGGTGGGGAAGACCGCCATTGCCGAAGGCCTGGCCCGGTCGATTGTTGCCGAGGAGGTTCCCGAACAGATCGCCGGGGCCCGGCTGGTATCCATCGACCTGCCCGGAATGCTGGCCGGAACCCGCTATCGGGGCGATTTCGAGCAACGCCTGACTTCGCTGCTTGAGGAGATCGCCGACGCCGAGGGACAGACCATCGTATTCCTCGACGAGATGCACCTGCTGGTCGGTGCCGGAGCCGGAGAATCGGGCACCATGGATGCCGCCAACATCCTCAAGCCACGGCTGGCCCGCGGCGAGCTGCGGCTGATTGGCGCCACCACCCTGTCCGAATTCCGCAAGGTCGAAAAGGATGCGGCACTGACCCGCCGCTTCGGTACGGTCACCGTCAAGGAACCGACCCAGGAACACGCCCTGCAGATCCTGGCTGGCCTGAAGGAATCCTATGAGGACCACCACCAGGTGCAGTACACGGACGCGGCATTGCAGGCTGCGGTAGGCCTCTCGGCCCGTTACCTGACCGATCGCCAGTTGCCGGACAAGGCCATCGACCTGTTGGATATCGCCGGAGCCCGCCGCTCGATCGCGGCCGGAAACACCGAGGACGTACAGGCATTGCGTGCCGAATTGGTGGATTCCGAACGAGACAAGGCCCGGGCCATCGCCGAGGAACGCTTCGAGGATGCCGGCGCCTGGCGCGACCACATCAAGGAGCTGACCGAACGGATCGTCCAGGTCGAGGAATCCGGCGGGCAGAGCGTGACCAGGGTGGTGGACGAGGTACAGATCGCCGAGGTGATTTCCCGTTCCACCGGCATCCCGGCCGCGAAGATCACCGCGGATGACAAGTCACGCCTGGCAAACCTGGAATCCGAGCTGCATGCCTCGGTGATCGGCCAGCAGGACGCGGTTTCGGCCGTGGCCCGCGCGGTGCGCCGTTCACGCACCGGGATGACCAACCCCAACCGCCCGATCGCCTCGTTCATGTTCCTGGGGCCCACCGGCGTGGGCAAGACCGAACTGGCCAAGGCGCTGGCCACCAGCCTCTTTGGCAAGCCCGAGTCGCTGATCCGGATGGACATGAGCGAGTACGGCGAGAAGCACACCGTCTCGCGGCTGATCGGAGCCCCTCCGGGGTATGTCGGCCACGACGAACCCGGACAGCTGACTGAAAAGGTGCGGCGCAACCCGTACTCGGTGATCCTGCTCGACGAAATCGAAAAGGCCCACCCGGACGTGTTCAACGTGCTGCTGCAGGTTCTGGACGACGGCCGGCTGACCGACTCGCAGGGCCGCACCGTGGACTTCTCCAACACCCTGATCCTGATGACCAGCAATCTCGGCGGCCAGTATCTGGCCAGCCGGACCGCTTCGTTGGGCTTCACCTCGGCCAATGCCAAGGCGGAGCAGGAGGAGATCCGGGCGAAGGTGATGGGCAAGGTGCGCGAATTCGTGCGTCCCGAGTTCCTGAACCGGTTGGACGAGGTGTTGCTGTTCAGCAAGCTCAGCGAATCGGAGATCGCGCAGATCGTCTCGCTGGTGCTCGATGAAACCCGGGCGCACCTGGCCGAGCAGGACCTCGAGCTGTCCGTCACCGACGCCGCGACCGCCAGGTTGGGCAGCGAGGGCTACGATCCGGAATTCGGGGCCCGCCCACTGCGCAGGCTCGTCCAGCGCCAGGTCCACGATGCCATCGCCGACCTGCTGGTGGCCGATGCCGTGAGCGCCGGGGATACCGTGCTGGTGGACGTGGTGGACGGAAAACTGGTTGTGGCCAAGAAGCAACCGGCCCCGGTCCCCGCCGGCGTCGAGTACTTCGACGCCTAGCAGTTCCTGTTCCGGTTCATCCGAGACACAGCTGCCCCGCACCTTTCCCGCTCGAAAGGGAAAATCGTGCGGGGCAGCTGCGTTTGTTCCGGCGCTCTGCTACCGATTGCCCTGCCGCGCACGCTGCAGTAGATTATGCCCATGGTTTCAGTGGGAATGATTACCGTGGATGTGCTCGATGAGCGGGCCGCCGCGAGCTGGTGGCGTGATCGTCTGGGCAGCGAATACCTGGCCCAGTATCCCGGGTTCGTGATGCTCGACCTGCCCGGCTCGCCGTTGCGGCTGGCCTTCCAGCAGGTTGCGGAAGTGGCCAAGGGCAAGAACCGGATCCACCTGGATCTGGAAGCCTCCACGGACCGGTCGGCCGAGGTTACCGCATTCGTTGACGCCGGAGCCCAGGTTCTCGAGGAGCACCGGGCCAGCGAGGACTTCGCCTGGAGCGTGTTGCGCGACCCCTTCGGGCTGGTTTTCTGTGTTTCGGATCCGCACTAGCCACCGGTTCCGGGCATAGGCTGGTGTCCATGATGCGCAGCCTGCTAATCCCCTTCGAGGACTCGACACTGACTGCCCTGTGGAATCCGGCACCCGACGCCCGTGCGGTACTGGTTCTTGCCCACGGTGCCGGGGCGGGCAAGGACCACCCGTTCCTCACTGGGGTAACGCAGGCCCTGCAGGTACTGGGTCTGAGCGTACTTCGTTTCAACTTCCCCTATATGGACATCGGGAAGAAGTTCCCGGACCGGGCCCCACGTGCGCTGCAGGCCTGGAACGCGGTCCTTGACATGGCCGAGGGACAACTCGCCGACGGACTACCGGTATTCGCCGCTGGCAAGTCCTTTGGAGGGCGGATGGCTTCGCTGATGGTGGCCGAAGGCCGGGATGTGCCCGGGTTGGTTTTCCTTGGGTACCCGCTGCATGCGCCAAAGAAGACCGAGAAGCTGCGCGATGAGCACCTTTATGGCCTGGACACACCCCTGCTGTTCCTGCAAGGCACCAAGGATCCCTTCGCCCAGCCCGAGATCCTGCAGCCAATTGTCGATCGGCTCGGTGCGAGGGCACAACTTCATTGGGTCGAAGGCGGCGACCACTCCTTCAAGTCGGCCCGATCCGGTCGCAGCGTGGAGGAGGACGGAGCCCAATTGGCGGCGCCAGTAGCCGATTTCGTGGACTCGGTGCTGTAGGAGAACTAAACCGTCAACGATGGACCCGCCCGGGCCTGTCTACAGATCGTTCAGTCGACCTGGTTTTCCTGCAGGAAGCGGTAGACCTCGGTTTCATCCACTCCGGGAAAAGCCCCGGTGGGCATGGCCGCCAGCAGGTGGGTATTCGCACGGGTCGCCGGCCAGGCGTTGCCGAACCACACCGAGGACAGGTCCGCCGGTGGGCGGCGGCAACAATTCTCATCCGGGCACTTGGATTGGCAGCGCTCCTTGGTATCCCGCCCGCGGAACCACTTCACATGTTCGAAGGGCACCCCGATGGACAGCGAATACAGTCCCGAGGAGTGGCGTTCGGTGCGGGCGGTGCACCAGTAGGTGCCGCGGACCGTATCGGTGAACTGCTCGAAGGAACGGAACTTATCTGCCACGTCGAACACCACGCGACTGGTCCAGTATCGGCAGATCGACTGTCCTTCGATGGCCCCGGTGTGATCGGAGGGGAAGTTCACCCCGTCATTCTCATAGGCCTTGTGCAGGATCCCGCTCTCGTGCACCTTCTGGAAATGGCAGGTGATCCCCAGGTGTTCGGTGGCCAGGTTGGTGAACCGGTGGGCTGCCGATTCGTAGGACACCGCAAAAGCGTCCCGGATATCCTCCACGGCCAATTCACGCTGGCTCTTGGCCCGCTGCAGGAATGCGGTAGTTTCCTTCTCCGGCATCATCAGAGCAGCCGCAAAATAGTTCGTGGCCACCCGTTGGGACAGGAAATCCGCATAGTCACTCGGGGTCTGATGGCCCAGCACATAGTGCCCCAAGGCCTGGAGCAACACCGAACGCGGATCATAGTCTGCCCTTGCCGACTGGGTCAGGTAGATCCGGTGGTTCTTCAGGTCGGTCACCGAGCGGGTCGAATGCGGCAGGTTCCCCACATATCGCAGGCTGAAGCCCAGATGTTCGGCGATATCCGCTGCCCGGTGATGGGATAGCGGCCCTCCGGAGTGCCCAACCGCATTAAGCAGACCCCGCGCCTCCTGCTCGATCTCCTTGTAATAGTTGTTTCGCTGACGCATTTCCTCGCGCAATTGGGTGTTCGCCCGCCGTGCTTCCTCAGGTGTGGCGGCCTGCTCGTTCAGCCTGCGTTCCAACTCGGACTGCAAACCGACCAGGGATTCGAGCACGTCCATCGGTAGCCGAGAGCTGATCCGGACTTTAGGCAACCCCAGCGCTTCGTATAACGGACCCCGTTGGGCACGTTCCAGCTCTATTTCCAGCGCCGCTCGTCTCGAGGGAGGTTCGGACCCCAGCAAGTCATCCACGCCGACCCCCAGAGCGGTCGCCAAGGACTTGAGCAACGAGAGCTTGGGCTCTCGTTTGCCGTTTTCAATCAGGGACAACTGGCTCGGGGCGGTATCAACCAACGCCGACACGTCATCCAGTGTTTTACCCTGGGATTTGCGCAGATGCCTGATGCGTCGCCCCAAGGCAATGACATCCAGTTCTTCCTGGTTATCTGGATCTTCCCCGCCGGAGTCGACCAACTTACGGTTCCATGTGGTTGCAGTCACATCACAAGCTTAGGTGAAGAACTAAAGAAATTTCCAGAATTCATCAAAAAAATGACCTCTAGCACCAGAATTGACGTCAGTAGTTCCCGAAGATCCAAGGATCTTGCCTGGGCAACTTCCAGCGATCAACGTCGGTCGACACCCCGCCTACACAGCAATGGGGGTGAAGGCTTTACACCGCACGGAGGGTAAGTCGGAAACAAGGCGCGCACTGCAGTGATCAGCAGAAGGGTTCCGCTGAATTGATTTCGATCCCCCGGTTGGCACACTCGCCTCTGGACTCTCCGAAGGGCACTCGCCTACGGGGAAACCAGATTCGACGTGAAGCGGCCTGGGCCAGCGGCCCATCATGCCAGCCCGGCTAGTCGCCCTTCCATTCCATGACCTCGGCGTGGGCGATGGCACCCGAGTCGGCGCCATCCAGGACCAGCCAGGCAAAGTAGTCATCGTTGCAGAACACCTTGCCGAACAAGTTCTCCTCGGTGATTCTGCCCAATTCCAGGGTGTCCAGTTTAAGGAAGTACTGCATGCCATTGCTGCGACCGGCGGGATCCGTGTAGGTCCACGTCGCATAGTCGCCGCAGACTTCCGGGCCGGCCGCGAAAAAGGTGAACCCTTCGGTTTCGGCCTCAGGTGCTGAAACCACTGAAACCTGCCTGGTTTCCACATCGATCACCAGCAGTTGCTCGTTGACGGTGGTGATCAACGTCTGGCCGCCACCGCTCAACCCGCCCAGCTCGGTTCGCGGATCTGCAGGGTCGGCCATTTCAAGCAGCGGGGTGCGCGTATTTCCGTCAAATATCGAGATTCCCTTACCTCTGATGGGGCTTTGCACCGGATCGACTTCCTCGCCGGGGTCCAGATCCACCATCGTGTCAGTCACCGCGATGCCGGAATCCAGCACCACCGGATTATTGGCATCGCGCACAACGATCTCCGCCCCGCGTCCCTCGGTTCCATGCTGCGCGAAAACCGAGACACTCAGCTTGCCTTCGCCGTCATCGAGCAGACCCTGCCAATAGGCGATGCCGTCGTCAATCACCGGCGCGGGATTCTGGTTGAAGGGCGGCCGGTGGAGAAAATCGGAATAGTCCTCGGCTTTGGCCATCAGCTCCGTTTCCTTGCCGGCGCCACCCGCAAAGATCCGCCATTTATCGGTTGCATCGCCGTAATGGGCAGTTTCCACCCACACAACCATGTCATCTGCAGCAGCCGCGCTCATGACCATGCGGTTGCCGTCACCCGCAACGAGCGTCTCCGTACTGGCAAAAGGCTCGAATTCCCCGGCGCGGACCATGCCGATCGCGCCATGGGAACTCAAATCCGTGTCATCACGGGTTGGCTCCAAGGCAACAGAGAACTCACCGACCAGATCGCCATGCTCGGTCAGGGCGAGGGGGCCGAAGCGCTCCCGGGAGCCGGCCCAACCATCGACGCTGGCGTAGGACCCGAAAAAGTCGCCAATGATCTTCTCTTCGGCCGAGTCAAGGTCCAGGACACTGGCCTGGATTTCACTTCCGTCTTCCCACGTCAGTCCCTGGATTGTTGCGGTTTGCCATTGGCCAATGGGCCCGGAGGGACCTTCGGTGGGTTCTGCTGTACAGGCCACGGTCAGCACGAGCAAAACCATCGATAGCCCAGCCCAGACTGCTCGATTACCCCGTTTGTTCATCCTGTACCAACCCCTCGTGATCCATCGGTCGGAGCCGCACCGCAACTCCAAGCCTGCGGCGCAGTATTTCGAGCCTAATGGAATTCACGCCAGGGCCCCATACCCCAGAGGGATGACATGCGGGTATTTAGACTACCTGCGGTGCAGATCAAGATTCCACGCAAACCTGCACCCTATATCTGGGGTCGCTTGCATGACTCCGGCAAGTAGACTCGCACCATGAGCGAAAAGAGCACGGCATTCCTCCCGGGATCCGTCCACGAGCTGGCTGCCAGCCCCAAGCAGCAGTGGGAACTGGGTCAGGTGCGGCAAATCGCCGCCGGACGACTCACTCCCGAAGGAGCCTTGACCGCCACGGGGACGACGGAAACCCACTGGCAGCTGTCGATCCGTTCCGTGGAGAAACCGGGCCGATTCGACACCGGCGGCTTGCGCCATATCCTCACCCTGATCGCCGGCGACTTCCTGCAGTTGGTGATCGATGGAGCCGCGCAGGGAGTTGAGCCGTTACGCCCGGCGGCCTTGGACAGCTCTTCCCCCATCGAGACCAGCCAGCCCACCGAAGAACTCCTGCTCCTGCACCTGGCCCACGATCCTCAGCAGGTTCGCAGCACGGTACGGATTGTCGAATTGTCCAGGAAACGCGAACAGTATCTCTTTGACGGGCAACTCGGGGTACTCCTGCAGGGCCAGGCCACCGTTGTGAGCCATAACCAAGAGGCCGAGGCCAATCCGCGCGATACCGTCGTGGGTGGCGACGCGGCCGAGGTCCGGCTCAGTGGCCGGGGCGTCCTGGCGGTCATCTCGGTCGACCACCCCGGCAGCTGAGACAAGCAGCTGTCTGCGGCATGGGGGCGCAAAAAGCCAATCGGCCGGCCGGGCCGCCGTTCGGCGAGGTGGTTTCTCGTTGAGATCAGTACCATGCCGGCCGGTCTGCCGGATATTCTCCCGCATGCTCGGGTCCGCTGCTGGCTCGCTGGCTCCAGCCACGGCCTGCAGCGCCATGGGCATGGAATCAACCGAAATCGTCGCGACCAGTTCTCCGGCTGGTCGCGTCTTGGCAGTCGCCAGCATCGTTGCGAGATTCTGAGTATTCGTCGTGCTGCTCAACCTGGCATTTCGCGAGGACCAGCAGTTCGAACAGACGCGCCAGCCTGACCGACCCGTCCGGTCGTGCAGCCGTCCCAGCGCGCCACATGTCAGGGGATCTGCGTGAAAGCTGCCCGGGAGGCAAGGAATTTCGCTCCTTTTTCCAGGTCCTCGCAGGTAACGCCGTCTTCCAACGAGGAACATCTGATAGCGCCAACCGTGATCCGCTCGCCATACCCAAGTACCTTCCCCGCTTCTCCGACGTACACGCCTTCGCTGGTGCAGCCAGCTCCCACCGTTCCATCGTCGACCAGGGAAATCATCGGACCGCTGAGAACCATGGGGTCATCGCATTCGGGGAGGTTGCCGACAATCGACAGCGCTTGGCAACCGGCAAGCAGCTGGGTTCCATCGTGCAGGATTCCGCAGTAGAGGTTGCCGCTGGGTGAAGTGAAGTAGTGGTTTCCGGAGTCACTCAGAAAAGGTGTGGGATCCACTGAGACCCACGGGGATCGCGTGGGTTGCACTTCGTTATTCGGAAACCCGGAATCACCCTTGTCGTCCCGGCTCTCCGTGGTCCCTCCGGCATTTGCTGCCTCTGTCACGGTAACCGTGGCTGTCTCCGGGGGCGGTACCCGGGTATTGCTTGAACATCCCGTTCCGGCAAGGGCAACTATCGCCGCCACACATGCAATGGCCATTCTTGATCCCCTGGACATGTACCAGCCTCCTATTCCATCCGGGACACTACCCCACCCATACCCGCCGTGCCCCATCGAAGCTGTCTTCCGGTGCATCCAATGCCCATGCCCACCAGTTTCGCCGAATCTCAAGATCGTCACTTCTTCGCAAACCTACCGCCCATGGATTCCGGCTGATCCGCGCCGTGCGGAGCGACACCATCTCCGGGCCCTTTTGCCAGCAAGGATGCGGGAAGCAACCCCTTTCAAGACCAGAAACGAAGCCCGTCACCCACTTCAGTTTCACTACATTAACTCGTTCTCGCCGGAAATATACAGGCCACAGCCGGCCTCGGGCCCCAGTCAGATTTCAGCACAGTGAGACCCGGAGGTTCCGGCAACTCCGGTATCGTTCATAAATCCAGCCGTTCTTCACTACGGAAAGTGGCTGAATCCACACATTTTCATGACTTTGATCATATCCAGCCGAAGAACAGCAAATCTTCCATTTTTGAGAAGAACCGTTGATCTTTCCATGAAAAACCCCTACCCGGACTCTTGCCCATGCGGAAAAGTAGTTGTCACGAGGAGGTCCCCCGGACGAACACACCGGTCGGACACGAACTGACAAAGGAGCAGGACATGACCGAGCAGAACAGCATCGAGAACCGCATTGCCGCCATCGAAAACGATTGGGCCACCAACCCACGGTGGAACGGCACCACCCGCGATTACACCGCTGCCGATGTCGTCAAGCTCCAGGGCCGGGTGCAGGAAGAAAACACCCTGGCCAAGCGCGGCGCCGAGAAGCTGTGGAAGCAGCTGACCGACGAGGCACCGACCGGTGGCTACACCAACGCCCTGGGCGCCCTGACCGGCAACCAGGCCGTGCAGCAGGTCAAGGCGGGCTTGCGGGCCATCTACCTCTCGGGCTGGCAGGTTGCCGCGGATGCCAACCTCTCGGGCCACACCTACCCGGACCAGTCGCTCTACCCAGCCAACTCGGTCCCACAGGTTGTCCGCCGCATCAACAATGCGCTACTGCGCGCCGACCAGATCGAGTTCGCCGAAGGCATCCAGAGCGTTGAGGACTACCTGGTCCCGATCGTCGCGGATGCCGAGGCCGGCTTCGGTGGCCCACTGAACGCCTACGAGCTGATGAAGTCGATGATCACCGCCGGCGCTTCGGGTGTGCACTGGGAAGACCAGCTGGCTTCGGAGAAGAAGTGCGGCCACCTGGGCGGCAAGGTGCTGATCCCTACCCAGCAGCACATCCGCACCTTGAATGCCGCCCGTCTGGCCGCGGACGTTGCCAACACCCCGAGTGTTGTCATCGCCCGCACCGACGCCGAGGCAGCCACCCTGATCACCTCGGATGTCGATGAACGCGATCAGCAGTTCATCACCGGCGAGCGCACCGCGGAAGGCTTCTACAAGGTGCAGAACGGTATCGAGCCATGTATCGCCCGGGCCAAGGCCTACGCCCCGTACTCGGATCTGATCTGGATGGAAACCGGCACCCCGGATCTGGAACTGGCCCGCAAGTTCGCCGAAGCGGTCAAGAAGGACTTCCCGGACCAGATGCTCTCATACAACTGCTCGCCATCGTTCAACTGGAAGAAGCACCTGGATGATGACACCATCGCCAAGTTCCAGCGTGAACTGGGCGCCATGGGATACACCTTCCAGTTCATCACCCTGGCCGGCTTCCACGCCCTGAACTACTCGATGTTCGACCTGGCCCACGGCTATGCCCGCAACGGCATGAGCTCCTACGTGGACCTGCAGGAACGCGAATTCGCTGCCGAGGAACGCGGTTACACCGCAACCAAGCACCAGCGCGAGGTCGGCACCGGATACTTCGATGACATCTCGACCACGCTGAACCCGAACGCTTCGACCCTGGCCCTGGTGGGATCCACCGAGGAAGGCCAATTCCACTAAACCGGCTCCACGCGAGTCTTGGTGGGGCCTTGGCCACCTGCCTACCGGCAAACTCAACAATCCCAGTCGTCGCCGGTTGACGGGGCCGGGCCCCACCAACTTTCTAGTCCTTAAGGATATGCAGCCATGAACTCCCCCATCACCCTGAACAGCATCACCATCACCGCTTCGCCCGTGCGTTACCAGGAGCAGATCCTGACCGCAGACGCACTGGATTTCATCGCCAAGCTGCACCGCGCATTCGAGCCACGCCGTGCCGAACTGATGCAGCGCCGCCAGGTCAACCGGGCCCGCATCGCCAACGGCCGCGACCCGAAGTTCCTGGAGGAAACCCGCCATATCCGCGAAGACGACAGCTGGCAGGTCGCCCCGATCGCCCCGGGTCTGGAGGACCGCCGGGTGGAGATCACCGGTCCGATCGATCGCAAGATGACCGTTAACGCGCTGAACTCCGGCGCCAAGGTGTGGTTGGCCGACATGGAGGATGCCTGCTCGCCGACCTGGGCGAACGTGGTCAAGAACCAGGTGAACCTGCGCCGGGTGCTGGACGGGACCATCGACTTCACCTCCCCGGAGGGCAAGGAGTACAAGCTGGCAACCACCGAGCTGACCCAGCTGCCCACCATCGTGGTCCGTCCCCGCGGCTTGCACCTGCCGGAGAAGAACATGCTGGTCGACGGCCAGCCGATCGCCGGGGCCTTCGTGGACTTCGGATTGCATTTCTTCCATAACGCCCAACGGCTGATCGCCGGCGGCCGCGGCCCGTACTTCTACCTGCCGAAGCTGGAGAACCATGCCGAGGCCCGGTTGTGGAATGACGTGTTCGTGATGTCCCAGGACCTGCTGGGCATCAAGCAGGGCACCATCCGCGCCACCGTGCTGATCGAGACCATCACCGCGGCCTTCGAGATGGAGGAGATCCTCTACGAGCTGCGTGAGCACTCGGCCGGGCTGAACGCCGGGCGCTGGGACTACATCTTCTCGATCATCAAGAACTTCCGTTCCCGCGGGCCGCGCTTCGTGTTCCCGGACCGCGATTCGGTGACCATGACCAGCCCGTTCATGAGGGCCTACACCGAGCAGCTGGTGCGCGCCTGCCACCGCCGCGGGGCGATGGCGATCGGCGGGATGAGCGCCTTTGTCCCGAACCGCAAGGACCCGCGTATCAACGAGCGGGCCTTCGACAAGGTCCGGGAGGACAAGGCCCGCGAAGCCAACGACGGCTTCGACGGTTCCTGGGTGGCCCATCCGGACCTGGTGCCGGTGGCCATGAAGGAATACGACCGGGTACTGGGCCGGCAGCCGAACCAGAACGACCGCCAGCGTGAGGATGTGGTCCCCTCGGCCTCCGAGTTGCTGAACATCGCCGGGCTGGAAGGCAAGATCACCGAGCAGGGCATCCGCGACAACATCGAGATCGGCATCCGCTACATCGAGTCGTGGCTGCGCGGCAACGGGGCGGTGGCCATCCGCAACCTGATGGAGGATGCCGCGACCGCGGAGATCTCCCGTTCCCAGCTGTGGCAGTGGATCCACCAGTCGGCCATCACCGACGAGGGTGAGATCGTTTCCCGCCGCTGGGTGGGGGAACTGGCGGAGGAAACCATGGAGGGGCTGGAACGCTTCGAAGGGGACCGGTTCGAGGAGGCCTTGGAGATCTTCGAGGCCTGCTCCCTGCGAGATGATTTCCCGACCTTCCTGACCTCCAACGCCTACCTGCGTCACCTGGACAAGCCGGCCCGGCAGTACCAGATGGCCAGCTAGGCCAGGCAACAGGCAACACCTTTCGGCACGGCCCCGGTTCCCCGGTGGCGGTCCGCAAGTTCCCGAATCGTTAGTCCAACGAGCCGGGGGCGCACCGGATCGGCACCACCAGGAACCGGGGCCGTGCCGTGGTGCGCGGTTCCCGGCGCCGCCAACCACGCCATATGCTGGGGATCATGGCAGCACGGAACAAGGATGAGGACCTCTGGGGCGCGGATGTGCTCGGTGCGGACTTCCAATGCCGCGTGATCGATCTTCCCGATGGGGCGCGGGCCACCCTGGTCCGCCATCGACCGCCGGGTTTCCGCTGGCGGCCGCCCGGAGCCCTGCGCGGGCATGCGGTGCTCTATGTGCACGGCTGGTCGGACTACTTCTTCCAGCACGAACTGGCCGAGTTCCTCACGGCGGCCGGAGCCGACTTCTACGCCCTGGACCTGCGCAACTACGGGCGGAACCTGGGCCCTGGATCGGTACCCGGATTCATCACCTCGCTGGAGGACTACTTCGACGAATTCGATGCGGCGCGCCGGATCATCCGCCAGGCCCATCCACGCCACCGATTGGTGCTGCTGGGGCACTCCACCGGAGGTTTGAGTGCCTGCCTGTATGCCGCCGCCCGGCCGCAGGCAGTGGATGCACTGGTACTCAACAGCCCCTGGCTGGAGTTCCAGGCCGCGGAGTTCGGGCGCGCCGCCATCTCGGCGCTGTTCGCCACCGGGTCCCGGATCAATCCGTTGCGCGAGCTGCCCCGCATCGACCCGGGATTCTACACCCGCACCGTGTCCAGCGCCTATGACGGGGAATGGGATTACGACCTGTCCTGGCGTCCGGCCCAGGGTTTCCGGGTCACCACCGGTTTCGTCAACGCCGTCTTCCGTGCCCAGGCGAAGGTCGCCAAGGGGCTGGGCCTGGATATCCCGGTGCTGGTGCTGCTCTCCTCGCGGGACTACCTGCTACCGCGTTGGAACCCCGATGCCAGGCGCGCTGACGTGGCGCTGAATGTTGAGGTGGTGGCCCGGCGCAGCACCGATGTGACCAGCAACCTGGGACTGCTCCGCTTGGATGGGGCGCTGCACGACGTCTTCCTCTCCCCACCTGCCGTCCGCCAACGGGCCTATGTGGCCATGGGGTCCTGGATCGATTCACACCGTCACCGGCCCAGCGAGTCCCGGTTGCGCAAACTGGCCGGGAAGCTCACCGCGCGGGCCGCGGCCCGACACGCCCCGGCCGATCCGGCCCCGCTGGAGGACTAGAAACCGGTTTTCAGGGCCCTTAGCCGACGCTCGTGCAGGAATCCCATGGTGGCCCAGAGCAGCATCGCGGCCACCGCGAACCACAGCACCAACAGCCCGTAATGCAGGTAGCTGAATGCCCCGGCCAGCGAGCCCAGCGTGATCATCAGCCAGAGCACCGCATAGGGCGCCCACATCATCCGCTGTCCCCCGCTCAGTGCCGCGGCCAGCTGCTGGCCTAGCTTGACCAGGGTTCCGGTCATATATGTCAGCCCCAGCGACACCTCCCCGCTCCGGGTATAGCTCACGTTTACCGCGCCCATCGCGGTGGCCAGCGCCCCGGCGGTGAACACACCCCCGCCCGGACCGAGTAGCGCCCCCAGCAGCAGGAACGCGGCGCTGATGTACATCACCACCGGCCGCCGGTAGTGGCGCACCCGCGCGCTGACCAGGGTCGAGATCACCACCCCGAGCACAAAGCAGGAGACGAAGCCCATCGCCAGCAGCCAACCGCCGGGATCCCCTTCGGCCAGTGCCGCCGAGGAACGGGTGGAGTTGCCGGACATGAACGAAAGGAAGTACCCGCCGAAATGGATGAATCCCACCCCGTCCACGAACCCGGCCACCGCGGTGATCCCGCCGGCAAAAAGTATCCCGGGCCACGATAGGTTCCTAGCCACCGACCGCCCCTTTCATGAGCAACCTCATATAGATCTGCACCACAACCTGCCCGCTTTGGCAAGGTTCTACACGTATGATTTTTTCGACTCCCGCATGGATCGCGCCGGTGAGGGCCCATGGGCCGGATCCACCGAACGCAGCCAAGAGGCTTCCCCTCCAATCTATCCAACCAGGAACCGAGACACGCACCGTGAGTGAAATCAAGCAGGCCCTTTTCCGGGGCCTGAACGCCAGACACATCCGCTTCATGGCCCTGGGCTCGGCCATCGGCACCGGCCTGTTCTACGGTTCCTCGGCCGCCATCCAGGCCGCCGGCCCCGCCGTGCTCTTCGCCTACATGATCGGCGGTGCCGCGGTATTCGTGGTGATGCGCGCCATGGGCGAGATGGCGGTCAAGCACCCGGTCTCCGGGTCCTTCGCCCACTACGCCTCACGTTACCTGGGGCGTTTCGCCGGGTTCGTCACCGGCTGGACCTTTACCTTCGAGATGGCGATCGTGGCCATTGCCGATGTCACCGCCTTCGGCATCTACATGGGCTTCTGGTTCCCCGAGGTGCCCCGTTGGATCTGGGTCGCGGCGGTGGTGCTGCTGATTGCCGCCATCAACCTGATGAAGGTCAAGGTCTTCGGCGAGACCGAGTTCTGGTTGGCCGTCATCAAGGTCAGCGCCATCGTGGCGATGATCATCGGCGGCGCGGCGCTGATCGTCTTCGGTTTCAGTGCCGAGGGCCAGTCCACCGCCCCGGGCCTGGAGACCCTTTTCGGGGCCGGCACCCTGTTCGCCAACGGGTTCACCGGACTGCTGTTGTCCTTCGCGGTGGTGATGTTCGCCTTCGGCGGCATCGAGACCATCGGCATCACCGCCGGGGAAGCCGATGACCCGGCCAAGGCGGTCCCGGCCGCCATCAACACCGTGCCGCTACGGATCCTGCTGTTCTACGTCGGCTCGCTGGCCGTGATCATGATGCTTTTCGACTGGCGGCAGATCGACGGCTCATCCTCCCCGTTTGTGCAGATCTTCGACTCGCTGGGGATCCCGGCCGCCGCGCATGTGCTGAACTTCGTGGTGATCAGCGCCGCGATCTCGGCGATCAACGCCGACACCTTCGGAGCCGGGCGGATGCTCTACGCGCTGGCCGGCAAGGGACTTGCCCCACGTTCCTTCACCAAGGTCTCGGCCAATGGGGTGCCGTGGATGACCGTGCTGGTCATGGCCGGGGTACTGGTGGCCGGAGTGCTGCTCAACGCGTTGCTGCCCGAATCGTTGTTCCTGGTGATCGCCTCGCTGGCCACCTTCGCCACCGTCTGGGTGTGGGTCATGATCCTGGCCTCCTACCTGTCGATGCGCCGCGAAATGGGCCGCACCGGCACCCAGCGCAACGCCTTCGAGGTGCCCGGCGGCACCGTCTCGGCCTGGGTCGCACTGCTCTTCATGGCCTTCGTGGTGATCCTGCTGGCACTGAGTGCCGAAACCCGCATCGCGCTTTACGTCGGCGCCGGCTGGCTGCTGTTGCTGGGTCTGGGCTACAAGCTGTTGGTCAAGCCCGAAACCCGGCAGGAGACCGCCGAACCGCTGGGGGCCGGCACCGGACGGGAATGATTCGGCGCAGCGGATGGTTGGCGTGGACATGAGTGAAAACCGCCTGCGTGTAGATATCTGGTCCGACATCGCCTGCCCCTGGTGCTACATCGGCAAACGCCGTTTCGAGGCCGCCCTGGAGCTGGTCGACTTCTCCACGCAGGTGGATGTGCACTGGCATGCCTACCAGCTCGATCCGAGCCTTCCCGAACACTACGAAGGCACCGAACACGAATACCTGTCCACGGTGAAGTCCATGGACCCGGAACAGGTCACCGCGATGCTTGCCCATGTCACCGGACAGGCCGCCGCGGAAGGGCTGGCCTATGACTTCGATGCCGTGCAGCCGGCGAATTCCTTCAGCGCACTGCGTCTGCTGGAATACGCCAAGCGGCACGGAGCCGGGGATGAAATTAAGGAAGCGCTGCTTGAGGCGCACTTCGTGCGCGGGGCCAATACCGGGGATCACGACACGTTGGCCGCACTGGCCGCCCAGGTGGGACTGGACCGGCAGGCCGCGGCCGCGGTTTTGGCCGATGGAAGCTACGCCGATGAGGTCAATGCGGACATCAACCAGGCCCGGCAACTGGGGATCAGCGGGGTGCCGTTCTTCGTCCTGCAGGGCAAGTACGGGATCTCCGGGGCCCAACCCGCGCAGGCGTTCGCCGAGGCGTTGCGCACCGTGCACGCCGAGCTCTAGGCGCCCGGCCCGCTACCCGTCCTGCTCGTCCCCGGATTCCTGGGGCGGATTGGCGCAAACCAGCTGCCCGGGCGCGGTATCCAGCCGGCGTTGCTTGGTCAGCTCGCTGAATTCCGCACCCACCTCGAAATCCACCAGGTCATCACGCTTGGTTTCGTCGAAAACGTACAGCGTACCGGGCAGGTGGCGTTGCAGGCTCAGCGCCTGGGCGTAACCGCCGGGCCCCGATACCACCACCCCCACCTGTTCGGAATAGTCGCCGGACGCGCTGGTGACCGAGCTGATCCTGAAGCCGCGTTCCTCCAGGATCTGCGCGGTACGCCCACCCAGCCCCGAGACACCGGTGGTGTTCAGGATGCGCACGCGCACCTCGGCCGGCTGCAGGTAGTCGAAATCGCGTTGCGGGCATTGGGCGTTGGTGATCGGTTCGACACCGGTCGCGGTGGCCGGCGGCTGCTGGCCGGGCAGTTGCAGGCGGCCGGTGAACACCAGCAGTGCCAGCGCCAGCACCACGACCAGCAGCAGCGCGAGCACCGCGAAGACCGTGTTCTGCCGCAGGCGCCGGCGGCGCACCGCCCGCTCATCGGAGTGGAAGTCCAGCTCCCGTTCGCCGACGATCCGCTGCCCGTGCCAACTGCGGGCATCGTCCCGGTCACCGCGTGAACCCATCGTGCACCCTCCCTGCTGTTCACGCCGGCCAAGGAATCCGGCGTGGGAGCCATCGTGCCCTGTAGCTTACCGGCTACTCGTCCAGGTTCAAGACCCGGGCATGCATGATCGAACGGTGGTGCAGTGCCGAGCGCACGGCCCGATGCAATCCGTCCTCCAGGTACAACTTGCCCTGCCAGCGCACCACGTGCGGGAACAGGTCGCCGAAAAACGTGGAATCCTCGGCCAGCAGCGCCTCCAGGTCCAGGGTGCGCTTGGTGGTGACCAGTTCGTCAAGCCGCACCTGCTGCGGTGGGATGGCGCCCCAATCGCGGGTGGTGCTCAGTCCGTGGGGAGGATAGGGACGGGACCCGCCGACAGCTTTGAAAATCACCCCTCCAGCATAGGAAACCCCGCCGGCACCGAGGTACTTCGCAACGGATACTATGTCGCGGGGGAAAATGCGGTAATATCACGCCGGACCATGACGCCGACATCGCCCGGCGGCGCCCGGCCAGCGACCGCGGAACGCATTATTGAACCAATTCATCGCGAAATCAAGGTTTTTGTCGCATTAGTTCACGCGAGGGAACCGCACGTAACTTCCACTGGTAACAATCGCCCGAAGCGGTGCAACATTGAGTGCATGAACAACGCAGTCACCGAGATTCCAGTCCTCGACATCTCCACCGCCCGCAATGCCGACGGCTCTTTCAACCAGCAATTCGTCGAAGCCCTGCGCGACGCGGCGCACCGCGTAGGTTTCTTCCAGATTGTCGGCTACGCCAAAACCGAAAACCAGGACCAGCAGCTGCTGGACACCCTGGCCGAGTTCTTCTCCAAACCGGTGGAAGACAAGCTCAAGCTCGACAACCGCAATAGCGCCCAGTTCCGCGGCTACACCCGCATGGGCACCGAGATCACCCGCGGCCGCGCCGATGCCCGCGAGCAGATCGACTACGGCCCGGAGCGTCCCGCCCTGGACGCCGTCCCGGCCGATGCCCCGTACCTGAACCTGCAGGGACCTAACCAGTGGCCGGCGGACTATCCGCAGCTGAAGGATCGCGCCATGGCCTGGGCCGAGCTGATGCACGAGACCGGTCATACCCTGCTCTCGGCCATCGCCGTGGGATTGGGGCTGCCCGAGGACCACTTCGATGAGCCCTTCGCCGATACCCCGGCCTGGATGGGCAAGCTGGTGCACTACGTCTCCGGGGACGTGGTGCCCGATGCCGGCAACCAGGGCGTCGGGCTGCACGCGGACTACGGATTCGTGACCCTGCTGCTGCAGGACCAGGTCGGCGGGCTGCAGGTCCAGCCCTACGGCCAGGAGGAATGGATCGAGGTGCCGCCCACCCCCGGCGCGCTGGTGGTGAACCTCGGCGAAATGCTCGAGGTGGCCACCGACGGTTACCTGATGGCCACCATTCACCGTGTCATCGCCCCACCGGCCGGCGTGGACCGCTATTCGGTACCGTTCTTCTACTCGCCGCGCCTGGATTCGGTGATCGACAAGGTGCAGCTACCAGCCGAGCTTGCCGCCGAGGCCCGCGGTGTGTCGGATGACCCGCATAACCCGATGCTGGCCTCCTACGGGGCCAATGTGCTCAAGGGCTGGCTGCGGGCTCACCCGCAAACCGCGCAGATCCATTACCCGCAGCTGGTCAAGCGCCAGCTCTCGGCCTAGGCATTAACATGGCGATGCCGGTCAGGCTGCCCACAAGGAGCCCGACCGGCATCGCCATTTCCAGTGCGAGTGTTGCGACCAGTGGCTGATCCCCCAAAAAAACTAGCCAGCCGCCTAAGAGCACTGTCAGCTTGCGCCGTGTCCCTATTCTCAGGCCATTGGCTTAATTTCAGATTCGATTACCCTCAGGTTCAGCTCAAACCTTCGGAACGGGCAGATCAAACCACCAACCGGTGATCCGTCACCATGCGATATCCGACGCCACGAACCGTCTCGATCCATTTCGGGTCCCGGGCCGAGTCCCCCAGCTTGCGGCGCAGGTTCGCGATATGCACTTCGATGCTGCGTTCGTCCGCGGCCGAGATGTAACCGTCCTCATGCTCGTCATAGCCATTGGTATGCCGCGCCATTTCCTGCTTGCTGCGCACCCGTCCGGGGGTCAGCATCAATACACGCAACAACGAGAATTCGGTGGCCGTGACCGGGATGACTTGCCCTCCGATGGAGACCTCCCAGGTGCTGGTATTCAACAACAGCTCACGATGCCGCAATAATTCCGAGGGTGCCGCGTGCGTCGGCTCCGACGGATACAACATCCGGTCCCGCAGCCGCAGGATCGCGTTGACCCGTGCGCGGAATTCACGCAGGCTCACCGGGCTGACCATGAACTGGTCCGCCCCCGCCTCCAATGTCAGCACCACGTCGAACTCGTCGGCATGATCCATGATGTGGATGATGTGTGCGCTGGTGCGCGAACGCACCCGACGAATCACCTCATGCGCGTCAAGTTCGGGCAGCGTACTGCCCACCACTACCAAATCAATATCCGCCCCAAGCGGTATTTGCGCGTCCAACTGGCTTGCCTTGGCCTGCGCCACCGCGAATCCCGCGTGACGAAGCACCTTGTCCAGTTCTGTTCCGAGTACGCTGTCGCCGAAAACGAGCACAGCGCTGCGCTCCTCATTCATCATCTTCTATGCCCCAAACATTCGATGAACGATAGTCATTTTCCCAAGTACAGCCGATAATACCCCACAGCCACGGCTACGTCGCCGGTATTTGTCCATTCAAACAAGTTTGCCCGGGCAAATGGCGACGCTCTACATTCCACCCCTTTATTCCGTATATTTTCCCCCTCCTGACAAGGCATATTTCCTCAACCCCAACCTTCCCCTCCTTATACCCCAGCACCAACCCCATTTGCGTCACATTGGGGCTCCAGGCCTCACCGCTACCCGGCGTCGGGCCACCTGGCGACACCGGGTATCGAAACGTTTGGGTGTCAATGAGAAAATTTGGCTGACGATAATCCTGTTCCATTTTCGAACTACCCGTTCGGCGTGCGCATAGTCTCGTATAGCGAACCCGGTATCCCCTGGACATCAAGAAACGCATCTACACGTCCGCGCTGCCACGCACCCGGGCCGGAACCATCGTGCGGTGCCTTGCGGCGATCTCCATTGGCAGTTACGACGCCCTGGTCACCGGCTTCGGCACCAAGAACATCTCTGCTGCCCCCGCCCCTGCCGGGCGTGCCCGCTGCGGAACCCACTTCCTGGGTCCGATCGTCGACCAAGTCAACGACCGCAACGGCATGATCGGCGGCATCGGACGCTTTGGTGGCGTAACTCCATCCATCCTCACCGGCGCACTGATCGACAACGACTGGCTGCCGGCGAATAGCTACTCCCTGTTCCTCCGGCCGCTGCGGCTGGCCGCGGGGCCCTGGCCTTCGTTCCCCGACCCATCGATTCGACGACCGGGTCCGGACTGGTCAGCTCGAAATATCTGCCCGGTGCAGGCACCACACCGGATTTCCCGGCAACTCCACGGGCAGGAAACAAACTACTCTGCCCTGGAGAGGACGCAGAACTCGTTGCCTTCCGGGTCAACCATCACCACCCAGCTGCACTGCGCCTGCCCGATATCGGCACGACGGGCACCCAGGCGCATCAGCCGCTGCACTTCGGCTGCCTGGCTGGTTCCCACGGGGCGCAGATCCATGTGCAGCCTGTTCTTGACCACTTTGCCTTCCGGAACCCACGCAAACGTCAACACCGCTGGGATCGGCGCACCGCCCTGCCCCGTAGCCTGCCGAGTGCGCGGACCGATGGTCACCAATCCGGGCTCGTCGCTGAGGATGTCATAGTCGAGTACTTGCGACCAAAAACCCGCCAACGCCTGCGGATCCCGGCAATCGATCCCCAATTCGGTTAATAGGCTGGCCATATAGCACCTTCCCACTCAGCGTCAGCACCGTCCCATGTACCCAGGCCGGGATACTCCGCACCCTACCGTCCAGCGGTGGCCGCGGCCACCGGTTGTTGCAGCTCGGTGACCCACTTTTCCTGGTCTTCCCCACCGGAACGGACATAGACCTCGCGACAGGCTCCCCGCGGAACCCCGCCGCGTCCCAGTATTTCCTGGTGGACCGCCTGCCAGCTTTCATGGATATTTTCCATGGGGCCCAGGTGCACACCGCATACCGCGGCCGGTACCGCGGGCAAGTGGACGATCTCGAACCCCTCGTCGTCGGCGCCGTCATATTCGAATCCCGCCACCACCTGTATCCCTTCCTCAACGGAACGGTATTCGGCAATGGGCATGCCCAAACCGTGCCCAGTCAGGACCGTCTCAACGCTGTCGAACATTCCTTGGATAACTGTGGCGATATCCGGTTGCTCGCTGACGGTCGCTATCGCGGCTGCAATCCGTGTGGCCGGAAGCGGTTTCTCGATGATCTCAATCCGTGACATGTGTGATTCCTTCGTGATCAGTGCCAGCCGCCGTTGCACGTCGGCCAGACGGGCAGTTGCCAATTTATGTTCGGCGGCGACCTCGGCCTGGCGGATCCGTAAGAGCGAGGCAATACGTCCGGCATCCACTCCCTGGTCCAGGATCAGGGAGATGTCAGCCAGGCCGAAGCCGAGTTGCCGCAAAGCGACGATCCGGTGCAGACGTTCAAGCTGCTCCGGATCGTAGGAACGGTAGCCGCTGAAGGCATCCACGTGGGCAGGAACCAGAAGACCAGCGGCATCCCAATGCCGCAACATGCGGTGCGACACCTGGCCGATCTGTGCAAACGCTCCAATGGATAACATGTCTTAAGTTCTCCGCCCTGACACTGTGTCAGGGTCAAGTCTCGCGCAGGAAACCCCTCACCGGCTACTGGTCGAGGGCCATGTACCCGTGAGCATCGACCCGGAATTCGCCAGGGGCGCCGGGTATCGTGCACGGCCCGTGGACGCGAATACCGGCGGATGCAGGGCACGAATCCGCCGATGGTGCGGCGGGGGCTATGTCCGAAGTGAGCACGGAGCAAGGCCAGTGGCAACCCGCAATAGAGTGGTGCAACGAAAACAACCCCGGAAAATCAATGATTTTCCGGGGTTGCCTACTGCGGAGGATGGGGGATTTGAACCCCCGAGGGCGTTAACCCAACACGCGTTCCAGGCGTGCGCCATAGGCCGCTAGGCGAATCCTCCAATAGCGCTCTGTAGAGCAGGCTCTAGCATATCGAAATTTTTCACGAAGTACGAATCGAACCAAATCACGGCACCGAGACCAGCCGCCGGAACATAAAAACTGCGTGTTTCCGGGAGTTTGCGAGGCTTTCCCCACCCGGTAACCCCGCACTGCCAAACTGTCGGTACCCCACGGGAGAATAGGAATATGGGAAAAAGAGACGCATTTCATAACGACGATGATTCTCGTCGCATGGCGATCCTCCCATCCGGTCATCGTGAATTCTGCGGATCGGACGGAGAGTGGTCCGCACACGTCGAACGTGAAGTCATCTTGAGTTCGATGGCCAACACGCTCTCAGAACTCAACGCTGCGGGAGTAGCCACAACCGCTGAAGAATCCGTCCAGCAACTGAAACTGACAGCCAAGCTGCGTGCCCAGATCGACGCAGTGGAAGCCACCTTGTTGGCTGACGGGCTTGAGATGGCCCAGCGCGGCATGACCGAGGCAGCCGAACAAGGCACATTGTTCGATGACGAGCTACAGGAGCAGTCCGCGCGTTTCTTCCAGGTGGATCCGAGTAACCCGGAATTGGTCCGCTCCTCATTCGTCACCGAAGCGTCGATGGCCACCAGGCAGCCACCACGGGTACTCAGGAAAAAGCTGACCACCGCCGAAGGCCTGCGCAACCTCTGTCCATCGACCCTGGCTGAACTCTGCCAGGGGAACATCACTGCCAAGAGCGCCAAGGAAATCGTTGCCAGCGCCCAGGACATGGAGCCAGAAGACGTCAAGCAGCTTGAACAAGTCCTCCTGCCTGTGGCTCGCACCAGCAGCGATGACACGGTCAGCCGCCACGCCACCAAACTGCGTGCGAGGATGCTTCCGCAGACACCTGAAGAACGCCACGCCAAGGATTTCAAAGCCCGTTCGGTGCGCTGGTGGTGCGCGGACAACGGGATGGCCGTCATCCAGCTCTTCATTCCGGCTACTGACGCCATTGCCATCATCAACACGCTTAATTGGCATCTGGAGGACCAGCGGGATCCGCTGGACGAGCGGACCGACGAACAGTTGCGTGCCGACATCCTGCGTGATGTCCTGCTTGAGGGCTGGCCGGCGACACAAGGGGCGGCAGCTAGGCCGCGAGTCTCGCTGACGATTCCAGCAGTGGAAATGCTCGTGGACCGCAGCCGTTCACTGGCAGACCTGGAAGGGTACGGACCCATCCCGATGGGGTTGGCATTGAAAATGGCCAAGGATGCCCCCTCCCTCCTCAGGATCCTCACCGATCCGTGGACCGGCGCAGCGATCGACATCGGGCGGCGCAGATACCGACCTCCGCAAGCCCTAAAGGACTTCCTCAGGATCCGGGACGAGCATTGCCGCTTCCCGGGATGTCGCAGACCACCGGATACCAGCGAAATCGATCATATCGATGACTGGGGCAAGGGCGGAGGAACCAGCAAGGACAACACCCGGCTGCTCTGCCGCCAGCACCAGATGTACAAGCACGCCCTGGGCTGGCAATCCACGTACATGCCGGATGGGTCGGTGCTCTGGAGGTCACCGCACGGGCTGATCCAAACCGAGCTGGCGGGAAGCATCCGTTCCCTGGAGTCCTTCGACCCGGATCCGATCCGCCACCCCATGCTCCCGGCCATCAAAGTTACCGATCAGCTGCGACGGGTCCTCGGCTGGCATGACGAGCTTCCCGAGCAGGAGGCCTGCTGACGGTGCCTACCCGCACCGGCGCAAGGAACAACCAGTGAGAGCAAGGGCACGGTACGGCGATTTTCCTCCCATGGTCCTTCTCCGGTAGTATTTTCTACGACCCCTCGTGTGGTGTCATCCTGTTGAACTCCCCCAGGACCGGAAGGTAGCAAGGGTAGATGGGCTCTGGCAGGTACATGAGGGGTCTTTACTTTTCCAAGCACGGTGAATGGAGTTTCAGTGGGCGCTGGCCGTTACGCCCCAAGCCCTTCGGGTCCTCTTCACCTCGGCAACCTGCGTACCGCCATTCTCGCTTGGCTCTTTGCGCGTTCAACCTCCCGGAGCTTCCTGCTGCGCATCGAGGATTTGGACAGGGTCCGTGCCGGAGCCGAAGAACTGCAACTCAGCGAACTGGCCGCCTTGGGCCTGGAGTTCGACGGACCGGTGATCCGGCAACATGAACGATTGGACACCTACCTGCAGATCATTGATCAGCTCAGGGCCCGTGATCTGGTCTATGAGTGCTTCTGCTCCCGCAAGGACATCGCCCAGGCCGGCTCCGCACCCCACTCAGTGCCCGGCGCCTACCCCGGCACCTGCCGCAGCCTCACCACACAACAACGCGACCGCAAAGCCGAACAACGCCCCGCGGCGCTCCGCCTTCGTTCAGAAATCCATAGTTTCTCCGTCACCGATCTACTCCACGGAACCTACACCGGGATGGTTGATGACTTCGTGCTGCTGCGCAATGACGGGGCTCCGGCCTACAATCTCGCGGTCGTGGTCGATGACGGGCAATCCGGAATCGACCAGGTGGTCCGGGGTGATGACCTGCTTTCTTCCGCCCCACGGCAGGCCTACTTGGCCTCGCTTCTGGGGCTGACCGTACCAACCTACGCGCACGTCCCGCTGGCGTTGAATGCCGATGGCCACCGGCTGGCCAAACGCGATGGAGCGGTGACACTCGAAGACCTGTCCGAAGATGGCATTAATGCCCTACAGGTACGCTCGATCTTGCTAGAGTCGTTGGGCTTGCCCACGGATTCCCTCGGGGCCGCCTTGGCGGCATTTGACCCTACACGGTTACCCGGAGAACCATGGATTGTGCGGCCAGAAAAAATTGTTCACCAGCTGATGCCTGATGCATCGCATAACGGATAGGGTACCGGTGTGAGTACAGCGCTTTACCGCAGATATCGTCCTGACACTTTCGCGGACGTTATTGGTCAAGAGCACGTGACCACTCCCTTGATGACGGCCTTGTCCAAGGATCGGGTCAATCATGCCTATCTGTTCTCCGGTCCCCGCGGTTGCGGCAAGACCACCAGCGCGCGCATCCTGGCCCGCTGCCTGAATTGCGCCCAGGGCCCTACCCCCACCCCGTGCGGCACCTGCGACAGCTGTGTCGAACTGGCCAGTGGCGGTCCCGGCTCCCTGGACGTCATCGAAATCGACGCGGCCAGCCATGGCGGTGTCGAGGACGCCCGTGACCTGCGTGAACGCGCCACCTTCGCCCCGGCCCGCGACCGGTTCAAGGTATTCATCATCGATGAGGCCCACATGGTCACCTCGGCAGGCTTCAACGCGCTGCTGAAGATTGTCGAAGAACCGCCACCACACATCAAGTTCATCTTTGCCACCACCGAACCTGACAAGGTCATCGGCACGATCCGATCGCGCACCCACCATTACCCCTTCCGTTTGGTGCCTCCCGAGGCACTGCTTGAATACCTCAAGACCCTCTGCGAACGCGAAAACGTCCAGGTGGCCGACGGGGTCCTACCACTGGTCATCCGCGCCGGTGGCGGCTCGGTGCGTGACACCTTGTCTGTCTTGGACCAGCTGATGGCAGGGGCCACCTCTGGAGGCGTGGACTACGAAACCGCGATCTCGCTTCTGGGCTATACCCACGCAACCTTGCTCGACGAGGTGGCGCTGGCCCTGCATGAAGGCGACGGTGCCTCGCTGTTCAGTGCCATCGACAGGATCGTGCAAACCGGGCTGGATCCACGCCGCTTCGTCGAGGACCTGCTCGAGCGGTTCCGCGATTTGATCATTGCCAAGGCCGTGCCCGAAGGTCTGGAGAAGATCCTGCGCGGGATGCCCTCGGACCAGTTGCAAAGCCTGGCCGACCAAGCCGCGCTCTTTGGCTCGGCCGAGCTCAGCCGCTGGGCCGATGTCACCAACCAGGCCCTGACCGAGATGACCGGGGCCACATCCCCGCGTCTGCACCTGGAGCTTCTTGCAGCACGACTGCTGCTACCCGCGGCGGACAACGGCGCCAGTTCCCTGGCCGCCCGGATTGACCGTCTGGAGCGCCATGCAATGACCGGCGGTGCGTTGCCGGAACTGCCCGACGATCAGGAGACCGCACCGACAGCAGGCGGCTACCGCCCTTCCCCCGAGGCCAACCGCCAAGGCGCGGCCGCCGTACGCGAAGCGCTGGCAGCTGCCCGTGCCCGCAAACAGGGTGAGGCCGTAGACAGCGAACCTGCGCCACAGTCCGCCTCGGAGCCGCAAGACGGACAGGAACCAGCCGCCCAGCCAACGCCGCAGACCGCACAGGCGCATGCCGAACCGCCTCGTGGGGCCCAACCCGAACCCGAAACAGACCCCTTGGAGCCATCCGGTACCTTGAACACCGGACCGGATGCCGACTGGGGCGCCACGTGGGGGCCGATCGACGATGTACCGAGTAACCCGGTGACCACACCGGTCAACCCGGCGCCAAGTGTTCCTGCCGAACGCCCCGACGGAGTGCCGCCGTTCAGTCTGGTTCCCGACCCCAACAGCGGTGAGGATCTGTCCTTCGGCACCGGCGTGCCGATCGATGATGTCAAGCAGAACGCCGCGATGGCCGAATTCACCAAGCGTGCCGCAGCACAGCGATCACAACAGCACCCGCCTGCACCCCAGCAGCAACCTGCCGGCTCGTCGCAAGGCCAGGGTCCTTCCCAGCCTGCTGCCGACATCCAGCAGACAGCCCAACGCGAAGCTGCCGAACGCGAACGTGCCGAACAGCAGCGCCAGGCCGAAGAGAACGCCCGCCGCGAACAAGCCCAACGCGAAGAGGCCGCGCGCCGGGAAGCGGCACAGCGCGAAGAGGCACAGCGTGCCGAACAGGAACGCAAGGCCGAAGAGAACGCCCGCCGCGAACAAGCCCAACGCGAAGAGGCCGCGCGCCGGGAAGCGGCACAGCGCGAAGAGGCACAGCGTGCCGAACAGGAACGCCAGGCAGCGGAAGCCGCACGTCGGGAGGCTATACAGCGCCAACAGGCGATGGAGCAAAGCCAGCAGCAACGCCAGGCACCTGCCCAGCAACAGGCTCAGCAGCAAGTACCGCAGCGACCTGGTAGCGGGCCCTCTACTGCGGCCGCACCGGCGGGCGGAGCGGTCCAGGCCTTCCAACAGGCGTGGCCAACCATTCTGGAACAACTGCAGGCCAGTTCCCGGGTACTGCACTCAATGGTTGCGAACTACGCCAGTATCGGCGGATTCGACGGACGCACCTTGACCCTGGCCTTCTCCAACTCCGGCCCATTGGTAAACCTGCGCAACCGGCCGGACATGATGGGTCTGCTCACCAGCACGATCTCACAGGTCATGCGGCAACAGGTCGAAGTCGTACTCACCGAAGGAGGCTCGGGTCCCACCGGTGGTGGTTACCCAAAAGGTGAGCGCCGGCCCCAGCCGGCGTCCGCACCAGTAGCTGAACGTCACCAGAACGCAGCGGCGGACGCCCCGGCGCCAAGTTCGGCCTTCCCGGCTCCGGGCGCTTCCAAGGCTCCCCTGCCGCAGGCGCACCCGGAGACTGTGCCGACGGCATCCATTGGTTCGTCCGACGAACCACCGTACCCGGACGAACCGCCATTCGACCCCTATGTCGATGCCTACCCTCCGGAAGACCACGAGACGGCGGCTTCCCGGCTCCGTCCCGCGACAACGCCTATACCCGAACCGGGTCCGGCCTCTCACGCGGAACCGGCTGCCCCGCTAGGTCCTTCCATCGCCACGTCGACGCCCCGCACGCCGCGGAGTTTCGACGGGCCTCCGATTGCTCCCCCGCCTCGGATGACCGCCGGGATGGCAGCCCGACAGGAAGAAGAGGGGGGTCTGCCAACCAGCCCGGGTGAGCAGCCCGGGACTTTCAACCGCCCGGTGAGCGAGGTTCCCCTGCGTCCGGGAAGTACCACCGAGTCCTTCCCGGACCGTGTCCAGCCCATCACAGAGACTCCGATTCCACCTGTGACATCGCAGCGCCGGCCGCAGGACGGGCCGCACCCCGCCCCCTCGGCATCGGCTGCCGTCGCACCGGTGGCGCCGCGCCCCGACCAGCGGCAGGTGGACACCGCCGCTCCGGTTACGGCATGGGGTGAACCCCGGGACACGCAACCCACGCCGGTTGCCCCTGCGGAACCCCCGGCATCCGGACCCGATTCCGGCCGGTCGCCAGCCCCAGGCCAGCGATTAAGCCGCTACCAGCAACTGATGAACCAATCCAAGGGCGCTTCTGCAGCTCCGGTGGAAACCACCGGTGGCTCCTGGGGCCAGCCCCAATCCTCGGTACCGCAACGCAGCACCCCGCAGCCTGCCCCGGAACCCGAGGAATTCGTGCCCAGTGATGATGACATTGCCGTGGAGGATTCGGCGTTGATCGGCGTTCCGGCGATAGAACGCCTGCTCGGTGGCATGGTCATCGAGCAGCGCGATGCCAACGGCAACGTCGTGGAGGTCCGGCGCAGCCTCTAGCATCCTGCCGAGGTGTCGGTGTGAGACGCTAATCTAGAAGGTGGCGTTGCGGGCCCTTCCGGTCCCGTTGCCGCCTCCACATCCAAGGAAAGAGAGCAGCAGTGTACGAAGGTGCAGTTCAGGAACTGATCGACGAGCTCGGTCGGCTTCCGGGGATCGGCCCCAAGTCCGCGCAACGTATCGCTTTCCATATTCTGGATGCCGATCCGGAGGATATGACCAAGCTGGCCGCGGCTATCCAGACCGTGAAGGAGAAGGTGCGTTTCTGCGAAATCTGCTTCAACATCACCGAGCAGGACACCTGCGCGATTTGCCGCGATGATCGCCGCGACGGAACCAAGATCTGCATTGTGGAAGAGTCCAAGGACGTGCTGGCCATCGAAAGAACCCGCGCTTTTAGCGGTCGGTACCATGTGCTCGGCGGGTCAATCAATCCGATCCAGGGAATCGGCCCGGAGCAGTTGCATATCCGCGAGTTGCTGGCCCGCTTAGGTGATGAGTCGATCACCGAACTGATCGTCGCCACCGACCCCAATCTGGAGGGGGAAGCCACGGCAACCTACCTGGTGCGTGCACTGCGCCCACTGGGGATCAGCATCACCCGCCTGGCTTCCGGCCTTCCGGTCGGTGGCGATCTGGAGTATGCCGATGAGGTCACCTTGGCTCGAGCTTTTGAGGGACGACGCGATACCGCAGCCCCGGCTTCCACGCCCCAAGGCAACCTCTAGATTCTTCCCCGGCACGATTTCCTCGTTCCCCGTTCCGCCCTACCCCAAGATCGCGTGGTAGGGCGGTTTGTGTATTAACCGGCTAGTGGAATCCACCGGGCGGCGTGTGCCCTGAACCACGTTAGTTGATTGATCTCAACCATTGCCATATAGTTGAGTTAAATCAACCATCTTCGGGAGTACTATGACCACCACGACTACGGCCCCCAAGCCGCGCATGACCCACCGCGAGGTCATGCAAGCCCTCACCGGACTGCTCATGGGCATGTTCGTATCCATACTGGCCGGTACCGTGGTTTCCAGTTCCCTGCCGGTCATCGTCTCGGATCTCAACGGTAGCCAAACGGCCTACACCTGGGTGGTCACCGCCACCTTGCTGGCCACCACCGTCTCGACCCCGATCTGGGGAAAGCTGGCCGACCTCGGCAATCGCAAGCTGCTGCTGCAGATCGCGCTGATGATGTTCGTGCTGGCCTCGGCTGCCGCGGGTTTCGCGCAGGACACCAATTTCCTGATTGCCATGCGTATCATCCAGGGCCTGGCCGGCGGTGGCATGGGCGCACTGAGCCAGATCGTGATGGCCGATATCCTTTCTCCGCGTGAGCGCGGCAAGTACATGGGCCTCTTCGGTGCGGTCATGGCTTTGGGCACCGTCGGTGGCCCATTGATCGGCGGGTTCATCACCGACACCATCAATTGGCGCTGGAACTTCTTTGTCGCCTTGCCGGTGGCCATCGTCGCCGTGATCATGATCCAGCGCACCCTGCATTTGCCGGCGGTCACCAAACGCGCGTTCAAGATCGACTACCTGGGCATAATCCTGCTTTCCGCCGGTGTGGCGCTGCTGTTGATCTGGATGTCATTGGGCGGTAGCGAGTTCGAGTGGGCCTCACCGACCAGCTACCTGATGATCGGTGGCGCGGTCCTGGCGCTGGGGCTATTTGTCGTGGTGGAGCTACGGGCGTCCGAGCCGCTGATCAACCTGGCACTGTTCCGCAACAGGACCTTCACCTTCGCGGTAATCGCGTCGTTGGCCGTGGGGATCTCGCTATTCGGCACCTCGGTCTTCCTCAGCCAGTACATGATCATGGCCCGGGGCGCCACCGCAACCCAGGCGGGTCTGATGACCTTCCCGATGATGGCTGGATTGCTGGTCATCTCCACCGTTGCCGGCTGGTTGATCTCCAAGTTCGGCAAATGGAAGGCACTGGTAGTTGTCGGATCGATCCTGCAGGTCATCGGCTTGTTCCTGTTGGGCACCATTCACTACGACACGAACTTCGTACTGGTGGGAACCTACATGTTCATCCTTGGAGCCGGTGTGGGCCTGGTCATGCAGAACCTGGTTTTGGTGGTCCAGAACGCGGTGGCACAGAAGGATCTTGGCGTCGCCTCCTCCGCGGTGACCTTCTTCCGCACCCTGGGAGGTACCGCAGGCACCGCAGGCTTGGGTGCGTTGCTGGCGGTAAGCATCCCGAATATGCTGTCCGATCGCAAGACCGAGCTGGCCAATGCCATGGCTTCGCTGGGCGACAAGGCCGCCGCAGTCAGCGCGAGCCTGAACTCCGGCTCGCTACCCGATGTGTCCGCACTGCCCGGCCCGGTCAGGGTCATTATCGAATCCACCTACGGCGATGCAGTCGCCGGATTGTTCGCCTTTGCCGCGCCTCTCAGCCTCATCACCGTCATCGCGGTACTGCTGATCCCGAACCAGTCGTTGAGCAACCAGACCCGAACCGAACGGTTGGCGGAAGAGCAACTGGAAGCGAAGCCCGGGATGCTTGCCGCGCAGCCAAGCGACGGCGGTGTCCATGCGGAGTCCGTAGTCGGCACCGAGCCGGGTGCCGCGGATTCAGCACGGAGGTAGCTTCCGATGCCCAGTAGTGTGCACGCTTCCCCGGAACAGGTCATTTCCCTGGAAATGCTCGAATCGGTGGAACAGCAGCTGACGCAGCTTCTCGTCTCGAATGCCCACGCCAAACGCCGGCTCGCCAGCCAGTTGCAGGAGAACCTGCCGCCAGCGGCGGTGCCGGTGCTGGGCATGGCGTTACGCGAAGACCAGATTTCCCAATCCGAAATCGGCGAACTTCTGATGGTGGACAAGGCCAGCCTTTCTCGACTGGTGACACGCCTGGAGGACGCCGGCCTGCTGGTGCGGACCCTGGATCCGCACGACCGCAGGGTCAGCCGGATCAGCGCCACCGAGCAGGCCAGGAAACGCTGGGGTGAGATCATGGACGAACAACGCACCCTGTGGATATCCAAGATGCGGGGGTGGCCCAATGAGGATCTGAGGCGGCTTGTCGCCCTGTTGGGCAGGCTAAACGAGGATCTCCGGCAGGGCTGAGTGCCGCGCCACCCGGAACATGCCCCAAAGCACGTCGTTCCTTTACCCGGCAGACCGGTGACAGGTCGCGGGCAGGACACTACAGTCGAAATATGAGCAAAGGCAGCAACCTTCCAGCCATCGAACGCGCGACCGGGATCAATTGGGACTCATGGGTCGAGTACCTGGGCGGTCGGGGTGCCACCGACCTGCCCCACTTTTCCATCGCCCAAATCGCCGAGCAACGGATGGGCCAGACAGTGGAAAACTCCGGTTGGTGGGCCCAGGGGGTGGCTGTGGCCTACGAACAACATATCGGGCGAAGGCTACCAGGCCAGTCCGCTGACGGAAGTTTCCAGTTCGCGGTGACCAGAACCGTGGGCGCGGATTTGGACGACGCCTTGGAACAATGGCGGCAGGTGGCGGGCACTCTGGCCGAATTCAACGGTCGGAAGCTTGATGGCGAACCACGGATCAGCCGTAGCGACAAATGGCGCTACTGGCGGATCAGCCTCGACGATGGCACCAGGGTTTCGGTGGATATCGGAGGCAAGGCCGCGAAATCCTCGGTGGCCATCAACCACACCAAAATCCAGGATCCCGACCAGGTTCCGGGTTGGAAGGACTTTTGGCGTTCGCTACTGCGCCAGCTGCCAGCCTAACCCGCCCTTTGACTGGTCAACCTCATGATCAGCAAAACTTTTTAGCAACATTGGGTCAACATACTGGGCAATATGACTAATGTTAAGTTCTTCAACTAGGCCTTGAGGGGCCGAGGCTGTCACAATAGGAAACTGAAAGTAGGGTCGAGTTCACCGGCAGGATCCGGTGATCATTTCCGACCTCCTCGTGGTTGTTGTCACCGCATTGGTTGACGCAACGTTCATCAGTTGGAGTGTGCTTACCCATGAGCCTGATTGTCCAAAAGTTTGGCGGGTCCTCGGTATCGGATGCCGAAGGCATCAAACGTGTTGCGCGCCGAATTATTGACACCAAGGCCGCCGGCAACGACGTGGTCGTTGTCGTATCCGCCATGGGTGATACCACCGATGACCTGCTTGACCTGGCCGCCCAGTTGACTACTGAGGCCCCGGCCCGCGAGATGGACATGCTGCTCTCGGCCGGCGAACGCATCTCGATGGCCCTGCTGGCCATGGCCATCGACGAACTCGGCGCGAAGGCCGCCTCCTTCACCGGTTCGCAGGCCGGGCTGATCACCGATGCCAGCCACGGCATGGCCCGCATCATGGAGGTCTCCCCGCAACGCGTGCACCGCGCCATCGAACGCGGGTACATCGCCATCGTCGCCGGCTTCCAGGGCATGAGCAAGGAAACCAAGAACATCACCACCATGGGACGCGGCGGCTCGGATACCACCGCGGTGGCGCTGGCCGCAGCCCTGGATGCCGATGTCTGCGAAATCTACACCGATGTGGACGGCATCTACACTGCCGACCCCCGGGTGGTCTCCGCGGCACGGAAGGTGGACACCATCTCCAGCGAGGAAATGCTGGAAATGGCGGCCAGCGGATCGAAGATCCTGCACCTGCGCTGCGTGGAGTACGCCCGGCGCTTCGGAGTGCCATTGCATGTGCGCTCCTCATTTAGCACCAACGAGGGTACCTGGGTTATTCCCGACCCCGACGACAAGATCACCATCCAAGAGGGAGAACCCATGGAACAGCCAATCATCTCCGGTGTCGCCCACGACCACTCCGAAGCCAAGGTCACCGTGATCGGCGTTCCGGATATTCCCGGCAAGGCCGCCCAGATCTTCGGTGTGATTGCCGCCGCCCAGGCAAATATCGACATGATCGTGCAGAATGTTTCCACCCAGGGTTCGGGCAAGACCGACATCTCCTTCACCCTGCCGATGACCGAAGGCAAGCGCGTGCTTGATGCGCTGAACACCGCCAAGGGCGAGATCGGTTTCGAGGAACTGGAATACAACGAGGAAGTCGGCAAGCTCTCGCTGATCGGCGCCGGCATGCGCTCGAACCCGGGGGTGTCCTTCACCTTCTTCGAGGCCCTGCACCAGGCCGGGATCAACGTGGATATGATCTCCACCTCGGAAATCCGGATCTCGGTGGTCACCGACGCCGACAAGCTCAATGATGCCGTGCGGGCCATCCACTCCGCCTTTGACCTGGATGCCGATGTGGAAGCCACGGTCTACGGCGGCACCGGCCGCTAGGACCCCGCAACCGCACATACCAAAGGGATCGGGTCCCGTCCGCAAGCCGCGGACGGGACCCGATCCCTTTGGTGTACGCCCCATTGATACGCGGGGCAGGCGTATCAGCGGCTGAGCTTGCCGGTCAGGCCGGCAATCGGGCGAAGGAAGATCGGACGGGCCAGCACCCAGGCCACGGCAACCACCAGGATCGAGCCGGCGAAGATCCAGAATCCCAGCCACCCGGTCTCATCACGTGAGGCATACATGTGGTTCAGATTGCGTAGCGCACCGGTGGTGAAGACCAGCACCACGTGGACCACGATGAACATCACGAAGAACAGCATGGTCGGGAAATGGATCGCACGGGCCAGTTCGATCCGGTAGGCCTTGTTGAGTTTCGAATCCTTCGGCCAGGCATTGGACATCCGCAGTCCGGTAACCACGGCCAGTGGCGCGGCCACGAAGACCACCAGGAAGTAGGCGATAACCTGCAATGCGTTGTAGTTGGTCCAGCCGTTCTCCAAGGGCCAGTTGAACGACGCGTATTGGATCGCAGCGGAGAGCGCGTTGGGGAAGATATCCCAATGGGTGGGGACGATGCGCATCCACTGACCGGTAATGAACAGCAGCACGTAGAAGACCAGGCCATTCAGTACCCAAAGCGCATCCAGGCAAAGATGGAACCAGAGCTCCAGGCTGATCTTCTTCGGGGCCCCCTTGGTCTTGAACAAGCCTTTGTTGTTCCGCGTCCAGAAGGTCCGTGGTCGGCCGGTGGTCCGAACCTGCATGCCGGAGCGGATGATCAGCACAATCAGGAACATGTTCAGGAAATGCTGCCACCCCAACCAAGCGGGCAGTCCCACCGGAGCATTATCCGGAAGGGTGGAGTGCCCCGGGTAGCTCAGGATGAATTCCTGCACCGGCTCCATGGTCCGCAGCCACCGGGCCAGCAGCACCACCAAGGCGGCCAACACCAGCAATGCCAGCACGGTGGCAACCGGTTTGACCCAGGCGGGGGCCGGTGATTTTCCGGTTCCTGACGGATTTCTGCCGCTGAGAGACATCACGAGATTATTCTTCCTTCGACTGTGCGGTGATCGTACTAATCGTAACCAAGTTAGCCCCGCACCGTCAGATAACGGTGCTCGGGTCGACCGCGGGTTCCGTAACTTAGTTGCAGCTCCAGCGCCTCGCTGGCAACCAATGACGCCAGATAACGTTGCGCGGTGGCTCTGGCAATGCCCACGGCCTCGGCCACTTGGGCAACACTCAACGGTTCTTTTGCCTCCTGCACGCAGGCCAGGACTGCCTGCTCCGTGGGTGGGGCCGCAGCCGCACCCGGTGAATCGTCTCCGACCAGAAGGGTCCGGTACAGCCGGTCCACCGCAGCCTGGTCAAGGTTGGTACTGGCCTGCAATTGGCGACGATATCGCGCCCAGCCCTTCAACCGGGCATGCAGATCCTTGGCTTCGAAGGGCTTGATGACGAAACCAAGTGCGCCGCCGCGCATAGCCGCGTGGATGTTCTCCGGTTCGCTGGCCGCCGAGACCATGATGACATCCACATCGATGGCATTTAGCAGTTCCACCCCGCTGACATGCGGCAGGTACAGATCCAACAACACCAGGTCCGGGTGTTGGCTGGCCACGATTTTCGGAACCGTGCGTGGATCCTGTACCGGTTCGAGCGCGGTAAAGCCGGGCAACTCCTCAACCATGGAGGCGTGCAGCTCGCCCACCCGGAAATCGTCATCGACGATCATGACCCGGTAATCCCCGTGCGTGTTCATGTGCTTACCTAGCCTTCCTCACTCAATACCGACGGCAGCCTGGCGGCTATCACCGCTCCGGATTGCTGTCCCCCGGCATCGGCCACCCACACCTCGCCGCCGCGGGTGCGGGCCAGTCGGCGGATCAGCGGCAGTCCCACCCCCTGGCCATGGGCGGCCCCCATCTGCGACCCGGTAGTGACCGTTGGTGCGAAGATGTCCTGGTCCGTGGTGATTCCCAGGCCGGAGTCGGCCACCGCCAGATGCAGGGTACTGCCCTCGGACAGCAGGTCCACCTCCACCCAATGCGGCGGCTCCGTGTCCAGGGATGCCGTAAATGCGTTGTCGAGCATATTTCCCAGTACTGCGGTCACATCCTGGGCATCGTGGGCGCTGGCGATCGGTGCGTAGAGGATGGATTCCGCCGAAATCCGCAATTCGATGCCCAGCTCATGGGCCCGAATCCCCTTGGCTGAAATGAAGGCACTCAGATACGGGTCACTGATCTGTTCCAGTCCTTGCACCGGGGCGATCGCCGGACCCGAATTGGTTAGTTCACGCAGGTAGTCACGGGCTCTTTCGCTGCGGCCCAAATCCAGCAAACCCAGCACCGCGTGCATCCGGTTGGCGAATTCATGACGTTGGGCGCGCAACGCGTCGGCCATATCCTGCACCGCGTCGAGCTTGGTACCCAATGCCTCGATGGTGGTGACATCCCGTAGCAGGATCACCTGTCCCAGATCCACCCCGTCTCGCACCACATCGGTGATGCGGGCAATCAGGGAGCTTTCGGCGATTTCCAGTCGGACCGGTGTGCGTTCACGTTCATCAATGGCCTTGACCAGCCGCTCATGCAGACCGGCGGCCCCGTAGTGCCGACCCACCACGTCGGCCAGCTCGGTCCGATGCGGCAGCCCGAGCATCTGTCGGGCGGCCTTGTTGCGCACGGTAATCACCCCGTCGCTTCCCAGCCCGATCACGCCGTCGGTCACTCCGTACAGCACGGCCTGCTGGTCGCGGACCAGCTGGGCGATTTCGGCCGGTTCCAGTCCGAGGGTCTGGCGCTTGAGCCGGCGGACAGTCGCCCGACCGGCTCCAATGGCCAGCGCGGTCGCCAGCAAGGCGAACAGGGTGATCCAGCCGATGGAGGCGAGCAATGCACCGGTCAGGGATTCGGTGGCCATGCCCACCGAGACTTCCCCGACCACCTGCCCGGAGTCCGGCGCGTAGACCGGAACCTTGGCACGCACCGATTCGCCCAGGGTTCCGTGCTCCCGTGACAGGTCCTCCACCCCGGTCAGCGCAATCGGGTCGGTGGAGACCACCTGGCCGATTTCCTGGACATTGGGATGGGTGAGCCGCAGCCCGCGGTCCTCGGTGATCACCACGAAGGCCGCTTCATTGCGTTCACGAATGGCTTCGGCCAGCTGTTGCAGGGCGCCGGTGCGCAGGTTGGCGACATCCAATTGCTCCAGTTGCGCTTGTTGGGCGACCTGGGCACGAACCTGCGGATCGGCGGCTATGCTCCGGGCAATGCCCATGGAGGCCACCTCGGCCCGTTCGAACACCTGGTCATAGCGCACGGCAATGGTCACCGCGGTCACCACGACGATCAGCAGACCCAACACGACAAATTGCAGGCGCATGATGCGCGAGGCGAAGTGCCGTCCGGGAACTGATGTGGTGCGCATCCTCCCAGCATACGGCGACCGGAGATTTTAATGAGCAAAAAGAGTCCAAAAACTAAAAGCGGTCATTAGTGAGCACAAACCACCCGCGTGATGGCCGCCACGTACCTTGGATTGCAGACCCGGAGGTTCGGGTTCCCCTTTCCAACATTCCCGTCAAGGAGGTCGGAGCAATGTTAGTTGCCCTCGGATTCCTCATGATCGCCACCTTCATGGCCCTGATCATGACCAAGAAGATGACTCCGCTGCTGGCGTTGATCATCGTCCCAACGATCTTCGGCCTCTTCGCCGGCGCCGGGCTCGGGCTGGGTGAGATGGTCATGGACGCCGCCAAGTCGATGTCCGGTACCGTTGCCTTGCTGATGTTCGCCATCATGTACTTCGGCATCATGATCGATGTCGGCCTGTTCGACAAGCTGGTGGCCGGCATCCTGAAACTGGTGGGCAACGACCCGGCCAAGGTCGTCATCGGCACCGCCATGCTGACCGCCGTGATTTCGCTGGATGGCGATGGATCAACCACCTTCATCGTGGTCACCGCGGCCATGTTGCCGGTCTACCAGCGGCTGGGGCTCAGCCCGGTGGTCCTGACCTGTGTGGCCGGCCTGGTCAACGGCACGATGAACATCGTTCCGTGGGGTGGGCCGACGGCGCGCGCCGCTGCCGCGCTGGGTGTGGATGCCTCGGAGATCTTCGTTCCGATGCTCCCGGCGCTGGGGGTCTCCCTGGTGGTTATCGGGATCTTCGCCTGGCAGTTGGGGCTTTCCGAGCGTCGCCGACTGCACCGTGACATGCCTGAAGTCTGGGGCACCGAATTCGGTGGCGGCGCACTGTCCACCCCGAAGGCTCCCACCGGCGGCGGCGCTTCCTCTTCACCGGTCGCCGTGCTGGAACAGGTCGCTACCAAGGGCACGGGCGCCGAACAGCCGACCATGGACGGCACCGCACTGGACCCGAACCGCGACACCCTCCGCCCGAAGTTGTTCATCTTCAACCTGGTGCTGACCGTGGCCGTCATGGTGTTGCTGATCATCGATGTCGTCCCGCTGCCGTTCCTGTTCATGGTGGGCACCGCGCTGGCCCTGGTGGTCAACTTCCCGAAGGTCGGCGACCAGATGAAGATGATTACCTCACATGGCAGCGAAATCATCGCCGTGGTTTCCATGGTGCTCGGTGCAGCAGTACTCACCGGGGTGCTGTCCGGTACCGGTATGGTCGAGGCGATGAGCGCCTGGATCGTGGATATCATCCCCGATTCGATGGGCAGCTACATGGCCGTACTCACCGGCCTGATCTCGATCCCGGCAACGTTCTTCATGAGCAACGACGCCTTCTACTTCGGGATCCTGCCGGTGCTGACAGAGGCCGGAGCACACTTCGGGGTCCCTGCCGTGGACATGGCCCGTGCCTCCATCACCGGCCAGCCGGTGCACATGCAGTCCCCGTTGGTCCCGGCGATCCTGCTGCTGGTGTCGCTGTCGAAGGTCGACCTGGGTGATCACCACAAGAAGGTCCTGTGGAGGGCCGTTGTGGTCTCGCTGGTCATGCTGGCCAGTGGCGTACTGTTCGGTGTCATCCACATGGGCTAGCCACCGGCACTATCCAGGCCCCCGTTTCCGCTGTAGCTGCGCGGCGACGGGGGCCTTTTGCCCTGCGCGGCTGTGAACTGCACGACGAAAGGTGGCAGCTGCGTGGACCCACCTTGGATAATGGATTCCATGTCCGTTTCCACGACCGTCGAGCTGTCCGCCACCCGGTGGCGTGAGCATGCCGCCGCACATGAGCGGCGGGCCCGGCGTTTCGGCGAACCCTTTGTGCGACGGCGGATGACCGGGGCAAAGCACCCGGTCGAGGATTTCCTGTTCACCTACTACACGCAGAAACCCGGACAGCTCTACCGCTGGCACCCGGGTGCTGGTTTCCGGCTGACCGGCGAGGAGGCCCTGGACTACCAGGGCGCCAAGTTCTACCGGGTCTCCGGCACCGGTAAGCACGGCGTGGCCGAGGTGGATATCGAGGCCTTTGTCGCGGCCCGCAGGCGGATGATCGACTTCGCCCGGGTGATCCTGCGCTCCACGACCCAGCGTCCGGCGAACTTCGCCTGCTTCGGCCTGCATGAATGGGCGATGGCCTACAAATCCGAGGTCAATGGGATCCGCCACGAGTACCTGCCGCTACGCCTGGGCGCGGCCGGGACCGACCAGGTGGTCCAGGACCACCGGATCCGATGCACCCACTTCGATGCATTCCGGTTCTACACCCCGCAGGCCGCGCCCCTTAATGAACTGCAGCCCACCCGTGAAACACAACGGGAGCTGGAACAGCCCGGCTGCCTGCACGCGAATATGGACCTGTACAAGTGGGCGTACAAGCTGTTGCCATTGGTCTCCAGCGACCTGATGATGGATTGCTTCGAACTGGCCTGGGATATCCGGACCATGGATATGCAGGCTTCCCCCTACGATCTGTCCGGGTGGGGGTATGAACCGATCCCCATCGAAACCGCGGAGGGCAAGGCACGGTATGTGCGCGAGCAGAAAGGCTTCGCCGATCGCGCCGAGGAGTTGCGGCATGCCCTGCTGTCGGTGGTGGATTCGATCGATCTGGCCCCCTTGCCCGGCCGGGCCGCCCACGGCATCGGGAAATCGTGCGGCGACCAGTTTCCTGCCGGACCGTAGTCGGGAGGCTCCCCGCAGTTCCCTGGGTTTCCGTCTGGCGGCCTAGTCACGGAGATCTTCCAAGGCGCACAATGAACTATGCATACTCCACGGGTATCCACGGTAGCCGCTTTCTGGGTCGCTCTGCTTGCGGTTCCGGTCTTGTGTGCGGGTTGCGCGCCCTCCACCGATCCTGGCAATGAGCCGACCGGGTACAGTGACCACACCGCGGCCCCTTCCACCAGCTCCGCCCCGGGCGGATACCCCAGCCTGCGGCCCTCGCCGGCACCCGGCCAGACTTCGGTCCCGGATCCCGGAGATGATGCCTCGGTCGATACCGTTCTGGATGTGGCGCTGTATCCGGATGGCAACACGCTCGGCAGCCGGTACACCCTGGAATGCGCCGACGGCCGGGCCCTCGGCGAGAGCCGGGCACCGGATCCGACGGCTGCCTGCGAGGCGATCAAGGAGAACCCCCAGATCCTGGCCCCGCAGCGGCCAGCCGATCGAATGTGTACCGAAATCTACGGCGGTCCGGACCGGGCGGTGGTCACCGGAACCCATGATGGCGAACAGGTGGCCACCGAATTCATCCGAACCAACGGTTGCCATATTGCCGAATGGGACGCGCTGGATGCCCTGCTGGGCCACGGCGGAATGTAACTGGTTGACTTGAAACAACCAGTTTTGCCGCTTCGGAAACTAGAATTCACGGTGTCATGGAATTTTTCCTGCTTATTGTCGCCCTGCTCTTCGTCACCGTACTCGTGGTGGGGGTCTCCGAACGGATCGGACTGCCCTACCCGATCCTGATGCTGCTCTTTGCGCTGGCCGCCGGCTTCCTGCCGTTCATGCCGGCCATGCACATCAACCCCGAGCTGATCCTGCCGATCTTCCTGCCTCCGCTGCTTTTCGCCACGGCCCAACGCAGCTCGTGGTCCGTCTTCCGGCTGCGTTGGAAGGCCCTGATCCGGCTTGCGGTCATCCTGATCGTGGTGACCGCCGGTGCCGTGGCCGCCACGGCATGGACCCTGGCCCCGATGCTGTCCCTGCCGCTGGCCATCGCGCTCGGTGCCATCGTCGCCCCACCGGACCCGGTGTCCGTGGACGCGATCGCCACCAAGGTGAGGATGCCGCGCCGGCTGACCTCGTTGTTGGAAACCGAGGGGTTGTTCAACGACGCGATGGCCATCGTGATCTTCCAGCTGGCCGTCACCGCGACACTCAACGGTACCGAGGTGGGCTGGCAGATCGTTCCGCAGTTTGTGTTGGGCGCGGCGGCCGCCACCGTCCTGGGCTTCGCCATGGCCTGGCTGATCGGCGCGCTGAACCGGTTTGTCCCGAACCTGGTGGCGCGCTGCGCCGCGACGCTGGTTGCTCCCTATGCGGTGTACCTGCTGGCCGAGGAGATCCATGCCTCCGGGGTGGTGGCGGTGGTGGTCACCGCCCTGGAACTGGGCCGACGGGCCCGCCCGCAGGATTCGCAGGAGCGGTTGACCCGCACGGCCTTCTGGGAAGTACTGGAGATGCTGGCCACCGGCCTGGCCTTCGGGTTCATGGGCATCGAGATGAACCGCGTGGTGATCGAGGAGGGTGCCAATCTGATCAGCTTCATTCCGGGCGTCGTGCTGATCTGCGCCGTGGTGATCGCGGTGCGTGCCGGATGGATGTTCATCACCCATTACCTGCCGCGTTCGCGCAGCAACGGGCCGGCCGCGGCCAAGGACGCGCTGGTGCTGACTTGGTGCGGCATGCGCGGGCTGGCCACGCTGGCATTGGCATTGGCGCTACCGGTCAACGACGCGGCCGGCAATCCCATCGAGGGGCGAAACTTCGCGGTAGTGACCGCCTGCGCCGTCCTGCTGGCTACCCTGGTGATTCCGGGGTTGACCCTGCCGTCGTTGATGCGGGTCTTGAAGTTGCAGGACAATGAGAAGCTGCTCAGCAGGCAACGCCGTGCCCTGGCCAACCGGGCCCAGCACACGGCGATGGGCAAACTGAAGTCCAGCCCCGAGCTGGCCGCGCTTCCCGAGGAATACCGCCAGGTGATCACCCGTCGCCTGCAGACCTTGCACACCCTGCTGATTACCGATGAGCCGGAGGTCGATACACTGCACGGGGAGAAGCTGGCCAAGTACCGGCACATCATCACCGTGTCCGATGCGTTGCAAAGCCAAGCGTTGAATGCCGCCCGCGACGAACTGCTGCGGGCTCGCAATGAGCCGGGGGTGGATCCGCATATGGTCGACGACATTGTGCAGCGGTTGGATCGCCGCACCATGACCCTGGACCGCTGATCCCCCGCCACCCGGCCTGACCCCGGTTGCCCGGCTATTCCTTGCGCTGCAGCCGGAGGATCACCTCGTAGTGGTTGGTCTGCGGGAACATGTCCATGACCCGGGCTTCGACCGGTTCCAGGTTGCCCATCCGTTTCAGGTCCTTGGCCAGCGACACCGCATTGCAGCTGGAATAGATCACGTGCTTGACCTGTGAGTCGTTCAACCAATCAGCCATTACCGCACCGATCCCACGCCGTGGGGGGTTCACCACCACCAGTTCCGGCCCCTGGTCCTGGCCCACCACGAAATCGGTCGCATCCCCCGTGACAAAACGGGTATTTTCCATTCCCAGATCGGCGGCACTGCGTTCGGCGGCCTTGACCGCCGCGGCGCTGGATTCCACGCCCACCACCTGGCGGCCGGATGCCGAGCAGTGCAGCGCAAAGCCGCCCACACCACAGTAGAGGTCCCAGAGGCTGGCAGGCTCAAGTTCCGTGACCCATTGCCGGGCCTGGCGGTACAGGGCACCGGCGATCTCGGTATTGGTCTGGAAGAACCCCTGCGGGCGCAGGTGCATTCCGATGCCGTTCAGTTCCATCCCCAGGGTCTGGGCGGCAGTGAGCACGATCTCTTCCTCGCCTTCAAGTACGGCCTTGTGCTCGGGCAGGAAATTCACCGACACCACCTTGGCTGCGGGCAACGCCTTGCGGAACAGTTCCAGGCTGTCGCGGAGGGCCACGAAGTGCTTTTTGGTGCGCAGTACCCACCGCACCATCAGGTCCCCGGACGGGGCCAGGGTAATGATGACGTGCTTGAGTTCGCCCTTGCGTTTCGGAACGTCGTAGGGGATCAGTCCCAGCTGCCGGATAAAGCGTTCGATGACGGGAAATGCCGCCCGTAACTCGGGGGCGCAGACCCCGCAGTGTCGCAGGTCGATACCATGGCCGTCGGCGTCCAGGATTCCAATGTTCGGGCTCTCGCTGGTGCCGGAAATCACCATTTTTGCCTTGTTCCTGAACCCGGATTCGGTGCTGGGCTGCGGGGGAAGGAACCGCAGCGACGTGTGGTCGGCCAGCAGCCTGGCACAGTGTTCGGCCTTATCCTGCAGCTGTTGCAGGTACGGGACGGCCATGAGGCTGCACGAACGGCAGCGGCCAGCGGCAAAATAAAGACATTCCATGATGCTGGCCATGGTACCGAACCCGCAGATGACACAGGTAAGAATCCTCGGTGCCGATTGCCCGGATATTTTCAGGTTCGGGCGATAGTCTCGAATTCAGATCGCCCCTGGTGCAGCACCCCGGGCACTCACGGAATCCGGAAAGGGACAATGGCACAGCAGATCCGTCGCACTTCGACTCGCCGCTCGCTGGCGTTCGTGGCCCTTCCCCTGGCTGCCGCACTGAGTGCCACCTGCACCAGCTGTGCCGCACCGGCCAGCGCACCGGAAGAGGTCTCCGTAGCCGAGGTCACACTTCCACCGGTCTCCGAAAACACCGACGACGGATCGCGGGAATCTCCCGATGCACCGGCCACCGTCTCCGCAACGGTCACCCACCCGGCAGCTGAATCCGGCGGCGAGGGTGAGGTGGCGCCGTTATCTAGCGCAGGTGCAGCCACCAATGCCCCGTCCGTGTCGGTCATCCCCAGCACCTCCCCAAGTTTTGATCCGGCCACCACCCGGCTCTTCGCTGCCGTGAGCGAGCATGATGTGTCGGCTGCCGAATCGGCCGTGGCCGAGGGCGCAGATGTCGAAGCGCGGGACAGCTACGGCCGCAGCGCACTGATGCGTGCGGTGGTCAACCGCGACGAAGCCATGGCGTTGAAGCTATTGGGACTGGGAGCCGACCCGAACCACACCGATGATTTCCAGGAATCTGCGTATCTGCGTTCCAGTGCGGAGGGAATGATCGCGGTCTTGCGTTCGAGCATCGAGCACGGCGCGGATCTGGAAGCCACCAACCACATGGGCAGCACCGCACTATCGGTGGCCAGTGAAAACGGCAGGGTCGAGTCGGTGCGGGTACTGCTGCAGCATGACATCGATATCAACCATGTCAACGATCTGGGCTGGACCGCCCTGCACGAGGCCGTCGTCCTGGGCCAGGGTTCCTCGAACTACCTGAGCGTAGTCCGGTTGCTGATGCTGGGTGGAGCCGATCCGACGATCAAGGACCGGACCGGAAACGACGCGCTGGAGCTGGCCAACGAGCGCAGTCTAAGCCAGATGGAACAGACCATCCGCAGCTCCTGGCGCTAGCTGGCCACGTGGCCTAGAGCGCATCCACGTAGTACCAGACCCCGTCCTCGCGCACGAAGGTGCTGATCTCATGCTGCTCGCCATCGGTTCCCGCCGAACGGTAGCGGGCGCTGAATTCCACCACTCCACGTGAGGCCTGCGGCCCTCCGGCCCGGGTACGCCTGATCGACAGGCCCAGCCATTGTGTCCCGGCATCGAAGTCCAGGCTTCGTGGCCGGGTGCTCTCATGCCAGGTCTCCAGCAGGTAATCGGCCAGGTGCAGGACAAACGCGCTGTATCGTGAGCGCATCAGCGTCTCGGCGGTGGGCGGCAGGGCGCTGTGGTCGGCGCGGCCGGCATGCCAGGGTCCGCAGCAGTCCCGGTAGCCGGGTTGCCCGTCCTGGCCGACGCGGCAGGGGCAAGGTGCATCCGGTGTAGTTTCCATCAACACCAGAGTACTGGGCCATCAACCAAGTACATGCTGCCCCGGCCTGCGGTTCCTTCCAGGCTCCCGGCCAACTGGAGGGTATCGACGCTGCTGGCACCAGGGTGGCCTAATTGTGAGCAACTGAACACGAGCGGGTGAGGACAACGGATTCCGTGGCCGTCGGGCACTTCTGTCCGGTCGGGGCAGTGTTTCGCACCGGGACTACGGCGAACCGGACTTCCGAGCGACCCGATTGCCGGCTGTGCACGGATAGCTGGCTCACACTGGGTCCGGGGATGGGCCGCATTGCCGGTAGACTGTAACCGCAAGCTCGCGGAGCGCCAATCCCCCCTGGTGTGAGACGGCATTCCGTGTGGCATTTAACCACCCTCGTGCACAGGAGATATGCCGGATGCCCCGGATCGTTGTTGATGTCATGCTCAAGCCAGAAATCCTTGACCCCCAGGGCAAGGCGATTGCGGGAGCACTACCCCGCCTAGGCTTCTCCTCCTTCGAAGCTGTCCGCCAGGGCAAGCGTTTCGAACTGACCGTTGAGGGTGAGGTGACCGAGGAAATCCTCGCCCAAGCCCGCGAAGCAGCCGAAACCCTGCTGTCCAACCCGGTAATCGAGGACGTTGTCAACGTCGAGGTTGTTGCGGACTAATGAGTACCGAACTACCCCTGATTGGCGACTACTCGACGCCCGGTACTGAACTGTCTGGTGCCCGCATTGGCGTGGTGACCTTCCCCGGCACGCTCGATGACCGTGATGCCGCCCGCGCGGTTCGCGCTGCCGGTGCCGAAGCCGTCGCGCTGTGGCATGGTGACACCGATCTGCAGGATGTCGACGCGGTGATCATCCCCGGAGGCTTCTCCTACGGTGATTACCTGCGTGCCGGCGCCATCTCCCGTTTCGCACCGATGATGGCCAAGATCGTTGACGCCGCGAACTCGGAAGCCCGGCTGCCAGTGCTCGGCATCTGCAACGGCTTCCAGATCCTCACCGAATCGCACCTGTTGCCCGGCTCGATGATCAAGAACGACCACCTGAAGTTCATCTGCCGTGACCAGCTGTTGCGTGTGGAGAACAACGAGACGGCCTGGACCAACCAGTACGACAAGGGTGAGGAAATCACCATCGTGCTGAAGAACCAGGACGGCCAGTACGTGGCCGACGAAAAGGTGCTGGACGAGCTGGTTGCCGAAAACCGCGTGGCATTCTCCTACGTGGGCTGGAACCCGAACGGTTCGCGCCGCTCGATCGCCGGCATCAGCAACAAGGCCGGCAACGTGGTGGGCCTCATGCCGCACCCGGAACACGCCATCGAGTCCGGGTTCGGTCCGGACCACCGCGGCACCGACGGCCTGCGGTTCTTCACCAGCGTCGTGACCCAGCTTGTTGGAGGCAAGAAGTGACCCAGGAATTCAACATCGATACCGTTGAAAACGCGGCCGGCACCCCGAACGTGGAGCTGCCATGGGCCGAACTGGGCCTGAAGGCCAACGAGTTCGAGGAGATCGTCAAGATCCTCGGCCGCCGCCCGACTGCCGCGGAACTGGCCATGTACTCGGTCATGTGGTCCGAGCACTGCTCGTACAAGTCCACCAAGAACCACCTGCGCCAGTTCGGTGCGAAGGTGACCGAGGAGATGAAGAAGGACCTGATGGTCGGCATCGGCGAAAACGCCGGTGTCACCGACCTGGGCGACGGCTGGGCCGTGACCTTCAAGATCGAATCGCACAACTCCCCCTCCTACGTGGAGCCCTACCAGGGTGCGGCCACCGGCATCGGCGGTATCGTGCGCGACATCATCTCGATGGGTGCCCGCCCGATTGCCGTCATGGATCCATTGCGCTTCGGTGCCATCGACCACCCTGATTCGCAGCGTGTGGTGCACGGTGTGGTTTCCGGCATCGGCGGCTACGGCAACTCGCTGGGCCTGCCGAACATCGGCGGCGAAACCGTCTTCGACCCGATCTACCAGGGCAACCCGCTGGTCAACGCGTTGGCCGTGGGCGCCCTGCGCCACGAGGACCTGCGCCTGGCCAACGCCTCCGGTGTGGGCAACAAGGTCGTGCTTTTCGGGGCACGCACCGGTGGTGACGGCATCGGCGGCGCTTCGGTGCTCGCTTCGGAGTCCTTCGACGACACCAAGCCCTCCAAGCGCCCTGCCGTGCAGGTCGGTGACCCGTTCGCCGAGAAGGTGCTCATCGAGTGCTGCCTGGAACTGTTCAAGGCTTCGCTGGTCGAGGGAATCCAGGACCTGGGTGCCGCGGGCATTTCCTGCGCCACCAGCGAACTGGCCTCCAACGGCGAGGGCGGCATGCACGTGGAACTGACCAATGTGCTGCTGCGCGATTCCACCCTGACCCCGGGCGAGATCCTGATGTCGGAGTCCCAGGAACGCATGATGGCCGTGGTGACCCCGGAGAACATCGAGGCCTTCGAAGCCGTCATGGCCAAGTGGAACGTCGAGTACTCGTGGCTCGGTGAGGTGACCGACACCAACCGGCTGGTCATCACCTGGAACGGCGAGGTCATCGTGGACGTGGACCCGAAGACCGTGGCCCATGACGGCCCGGTCTACGACCGCCCCTACGCCCGCCCGGACTGGCAGGATGCCCTGCAGGCCGACACCTTCCGCTCCTCCGAAGCCGGCGCCAACCTGCCGTCTTCCGGTGAGGAATTGAAGGCCGCCGTGCTGGAACTGATCGCCAGCCCGAACATGTGCGACAAGTCCTGGATCACCAGCCAGTACGACCGCTACGTGGGCGGCAACACCGCCCTGGCCGCCCCGGATGATGCCGGTGTGGTCCGCGTGGATGAGCAAACCGGTCTGGGCGTGGCCATCGCCACCGACGCCAACGGCCGCTACGCCTACCTGGATCCGTACGCCGGGGCCCAGCTGGCGCTGGCCGAGTCCTACCGCAACGTCGCCACCTCCGGCGCCGTGCCGGCCGCCGTCTCGGACTGCCTGAACTACGGTTCGCCCGAGGACCCGGATGTCATGTGGCAGCTGGCCGAAGGCATCCGTGGCCTGTCCGATGCCTGCATGGAACTCGGTGTCCCGGTGACCGGCGGCAACGTCTCGCTGTACAACCAGACCGGTGACAAGGCCATCCACCCGACCCCGGTGGTCGCCACCTTGGGCAAGCTGGATGATGTGGCCCGCCGCACCCCCTCGGGGTGGCGCGAGGAGGCCGACGGGCAGGCGATCTACCTGATCGGCAAGACCTTCGACGAGCTGGACGGCTCGGAGTTCGCCAACCTGCGCGGACACCTCGGCGGTCTGCCACCGAAGGTGGACCTGGCAGCCGAGAAGGCTCTGGGCCAGGTGCTGATTAACGCCAGCCGCGACGGCATGATCGATGCCGCACATGACCTCTCCGAGGGCGGCCTGGCTGCCGCACTGTCGGAGATGGTACTGCGCTACGGTGTCGGTGCCCGGGTGGCACTGGACGAGATCATCTCCCGTGACGGGATCGACGCATTCACCGCGCTGTTCTCCGAGACCCAGGCCCGCGCCCTGGTCGCGGTGCCACGCAGTGAAGAGGTCCGTTTCAACGACATGACCAGCGCCCGCGGCATCACCGTGGCCCGCATCGGTGTCGTTGACGCACAGTCCGGCGCCCTGGAGGTCCAGGGCCAGTTCACCGCTTCGGTGGAAGAACTGCGTGAGGCCCATGAAGGAACCATGGTCAAGTACTTCGGCTAGGTTCCGGTAACTGGACCGCACGAGTAAACGGCCCGTTTCCCTGTGGGGAGGCGGGCCGTTCGCCGTTGGTTGCGGATACCGGGCGGAGGACACTCATTTGTTGCTGAGCACGTCCTCGATGGCTTCGCCGTCCACCAGGATCTCGGCGCTTCCGGTTCCCGCGGCCGTCATCGCCGTATACTTCAGCTGTTCGATAATCCGTGGATCATCGCAGGCACCACCGGAAACTACCTGGCCGGTCAGGTCGACAGTGACGGTATCGGCGGCGACCTGAGCGGCGACGAATTCCAGGTCCGAGGCGACCAAGGTGTTCTGCAATCCGGAGGCACCATGCTCACGCTCGTCGTCAGCCAACAAGGTGCTCATCGAGACCTCGACCTGATCGGTGAATTCCACCGGGGTACTTTCCGTGGCGACAATCGAATCCCCACAGCCAATCTCGGGTCCTGACACGCCTTCGTCCCCGATCGCTACATAAAACAAGGTCAGTGCCGCGGTGGTGGGTGAGGGGCTGGGTGATTCATCCGGCGGCGCGGAGGTCGTTGCGGTGGCCGGAGGTGTGGTGGTTTGGTCGGGATCAGGGCTGGAGCCGCCGGTACATCCCGACACGGCCAGCACCAGACCGAGCGTTGAGACACCGGCAATCCGGCGGATCCAAAGGGATGCCATGGTTCTTCCTCCCTGGGACACGGTGGACATCGTGGCATTAACCGTAGACACGGTGTGGGCCCGATGACAGCACGGGAGCATTGCGATTCGGGCAAGATGGGGTGGACCAGTACCCAAAGTGCCAACCTGTAACCCACCCGGCTTTTCCCTCCAAGTGTTTCACCGGCCACTTGTGCACCGCCCTCGCACCCTTCAAACTCGAGACATCAGCAGTTGGCGCAAATGTGTACTCCAGGGAGCCCAGCCATGTCGCACCGCAAGAAATACAAGAAGTATCAGAAGAAGTACGGGCACGGTGCACAGGTCGCGGTTCCGGCACAGGACCACTTTCTCCTCGAGGTGCTGCGCCGAGCGGAAAAACACGGCGCCAAGGCCGGGCACAAGACCGTCCGCAAGGCCCTGAAGCATGCGGAGCACAATGGTCCGAACCTTTCCGAGGCCGAAGTCGAGGAACTCTATGCCGCGGCCGAACGTGCCGGGGCAGCCGCGGCCTTGCTCGCGGCCCGCAAGATGCTGGGGAAGAACCTCGGCCACGGCGAATTGCCTCCGGAGTCCATGTCCACCGGGCATGCGCCGATGGCCACTGTCGATCCCCGCCAGGTACCGCCAGCCGGATACGTTCCCGGGGCAACCCAAGCCAGCGAACGGTCGCGCGGCCACCACCTGCAGGGCATGGGCCAACATGTGCTGACCATCAAGCGTATTGAGGAACTGAGTCCCGAGATGGTCCGCATCGTGGCCGGCGCCCCGAAGCTGGCCGGATACCGCCCGAACTCCAAGGCCGACCAGTACGTCAAAATGTATTATGCCGACCCCGCGCTCGGGCTGGTTCCACCCTATGACCTGAAGGCTTTGCGTCAAACGCTGCCACGGCAGCAGATGCCCCGTTCCCGCTCCTACACGATCCGCTGGGTTGATGAGGCTGCCGAGGAATTGGCCATCGATTTCGTGTTACATCAGGACCCCGGATCCGCTGGTGCCTGGGCCGCTGCGGCGAAGGTCGGCGACCCGATGGTGATTTCCGGGGCACGCGGGAAATTCACGCCGCGCAGTAAATCGGACTACTTCATCTTCGCAGCGGACGAGGCCGGGATCCCCGCCATATCCTCCGCTGTGGCAATGCTCCCGGAAAATGCCCAGGGGGTGGCCCTGCTGGAGATCGCCGGGCCCGGCAGCGAGTTCACGATTCCGCATCCGGATGGTGTGGAGCTTCGCTGGCTTCACCGCAATGGTGAAGCGGCCGGAACAACGGACCTGCTGCCCCAGGCCATGCGCGCCCTTCCGCAACCATCACGGAACACCGCGGTGATGGCCCACGCCGAGCGCAGCGCGGCCAAGGCCATGTCCGGCATCGCCTCCAGCTGGGGATTGGACAAGAAATCGGTGCACATTTACTCGTACTGGACGTTGCGGCGGGCGAAGATCCGGCATTAGCAACCGGTTCCCAGGCAGTAACGTTGGCGGTAGGAATTCCTACCGTCACCTGTCAAGGAGCCATTCATGACCCAGGTAAGCCAACGTGAGCGTGCCGTGCGTTCGGCAGGTGGGCTGGCACTGGCGGCACTTGGCGGTGTGCTCCTGGGAAATGCGGCTGCCTCGATCAACCTCATCCTCGCCCTGCTTTGCGCGGGGCTTGTTCTGGCCGGCTCACTGCGATTCCTTGACGCGCTGAAGGCCACCCGGTGGCGGCCGGTGCACGTGGTAGCCGCGCTGCTGCTCGTGGCCTCCGGACTGCTGCTGGCCTTCTGGCGCACCGCGAGCCTGCCGGTGTTGGCCCTGTCTATCTCGCTGGTTCTGTTGCTTGGCGGCGCGCTGCGTCTGGCGGCGGTGTTTTCGAATCGTGCCGAATCACGTTGGCACGGGGCACTCAGTGCTGTTACCGGGCTCTTCGCCTCCGTGTTGGTGGTCTTCTGGCCCCGGCTCTCGCTGTGGGTGCTGGCGGTGGCCTTCGGCGGCTGGCTGGTGATCCTCGGTCTGCATACCCTGTACCGGGCCTGGTCTGACAGGATCCCTCCGCGACCCCGGTGGGTAACGCCCCTGGCACGGTTCGGCAGCGGATTGTTGACGGCTGCGGGCCTGGTCCTGGTGTTGGCGTTGGGCTCGGTCACGGCACTGATCTACGGTTCCGGGTCCACGGCAGTACCCGACGGGTTCTATCTTCCTCCGGCCTCGGTACCGGACGAACCGGGTCAACTGGTGCGTTCCGAGCCCCTGGAGCGGATGGTCCCGGATGGATCCCGCTCATGGCGCATCCTCTATACCACCATCGACCAGGACGGTGCCCCCACCTTGTCCTCCGGTGTGCTCACCGTGCCGCAGGACGCCGCCGGTGAACTTCCGGTCATTTCCTGGGCGAACGGGACTAAGGGGGTGGAACCGCGATGTGCCCTGTCGATGGCGGAGGATCCCTACGAGGATGGTCCGCAACGGGCGCGGCAGCAGATGTTGGAGGCCGGGTGGGCGATCGTGGCCACCGACTACCCAGGGCTGGGGACCGCCGGGGTGCACCCCTATCTGGTGCCACGGGCCGAAGCCGCCGCGGTGCTGGATGCCACGCGGGCCGCGGGCCAGGTTGAGGCAGTCCGCTTCTCCGGCCAGACGGTGTTCTGGGGCCATTCCCAGGGCGGGCACGCCGCCTTGTCCGCGGCGGCCTTGGCCGACGGGTATGCCCCGGAACTTGGTGTCCTGGGCACCGCCGCCATGGCCCCGGCCAGCGACCTGCCGGTCTTGGCCGCTTCGGTGGCCGACTCGGCTGCCGGCAAGGTGGTCAGCAGCTATATTGCGGCCAGCTGGAACACGCTGTACCCGGAGCTGGGCATCGTTGACCGGCTGGGGCGTGGCGCAAGCCGGTCCGTGGAACGCATTGCAGCAAATTGCTTCAGCGGCACCGACGTCATCACCGCCATGGCCGAAGCCAGCCAGTTGTTTGAACCGGTATTCCCGGCCGATGCGTTGGCCGGGCCGATCGGTGAACGGTTGGCGGAGAACTCCGCTCCCCTGTCGCTTGATACCCCGGTCTTCCTGGCCCAGGGTGGCGCCGATTCCTTGGTAACCCCCACGATGCAGCGGGGGTGGCGCGCCGCTGCCTGCGCCGCGGGAACCTCCATCGAATACCGGGAATACCCCGGGCTGGAACATATGGGCCTGGTGGCCGGGGACTCGCCGCTGAACGCCGACCTGGTCCGCTGGACCGGGCAGCTGCTGCAAAGCCGGCAGACCGGGGAGAACTGTGGTTCCTGACAAACCGTGCCCCGCCGTGCCGCCGCAGCCCCAGCCGGTCGAGGTGTTTTGGAAGTGCAACCTGGGCTACTACATCGTCGTCTGGGTGTACCAGGGTGTCACCCGGGTGCATTTCGAAGACGAGGTGGTTTCCCTGCACGTCGGCCAGGCCGTCTGGATTCCGCCGCGGCTGGCCCACCGGGTGGAACATGATGGAACCTCGGTGGCCCTGGCGATCCTGATCCCGGATCGCGGTAGCCACAGCCTGGGCGGTCACCGGGTGTTCATCAACGTGCCACCGAGCCATACCCAGTGGATGTTCCACCTGATGCTGCTCACGCTATCGCCGCTTCATACCGGGCAGCTGCCGACGTCGCGGATCGTGGATTTGCTGGCGCACTTCGCCACCGGTGAACCGCCGGGCAGGCCAGCGGCGGAACTGCTGCTCCCCCACCATCCGGCAGCACGCCAGGTCGCGGCCATGGTGCTGGCCGATCCCGTCCATGCACCGCCCCTTGTCGAATCCGCCCGGCGGCTGCAGGTGAGCGAACGCACCCTGCGCCGGGCCTTTGCCGAGCAGACCGGCATGGGCTTTCGGCAGTGGACAGCGGCCGCGCGCCAGGCAGTGCAGTTGCGTGGCCAAACGATGCCCGCCATGCCGGTTCCGGCGCTCACCACCCGCTGGATGAACTTCCTGGACGAGGACATCATCCTGTGGGCCATGCGCGGCAGGGCGACGGTGCAGCTACTGGCCCACGCCGCATCCGGCCGGGACCCGCGTGAGCACCGCTTGCAGGCCGGCCAGTTCCTCCTGGTACCCCACGGACACTCTGTTCGGCTGGATATCGAATCGGGGTCGATGCTCTTCCCGCTCCGCGTGGATGCCGGTTATCTGGAGTTGGGGGGTAGGGACACCATGCCATGCCAGCTGCCTGCCGATCACGGTCCGATCATGCTGCACCGGGCGATCAACCACATCACCTTGCTACGCCCCACGGAGTTCGACCGGCGCGACACGCTCAGGATGCTGGAAAAGGTCCCGGACTACCCGGGGCTGGGCTACCCGCGGACCCGGGCGTTGCGGCGGGTGGCAGATGAACTCGCCGAGGATCTGCGCGGGCGGCTTTCGGCCGCAGAGGTCGCCCAACGGCACGGATTCAGCCTGCGCCAGCTGCAGCGCCTCTGGCCCCTGGAAACAGGCCTGAGCCTGCGCCGTTGGCGTCAGGCCCACCGCATGCAACGCGCCGATGCGCTGCTGGGTGCCGGATTCGGCATTGCCCGCACGGCCGCCCAATTGGGGTTCACCACCCCGGGAAACTTCTCCCGGGCCTACACCCGGGTTCGTGGCTACCGGCCCAAGCCGCACCCGCCCACAGGACAAAGCGGACATTTTTTGATCTTTTAACGACAAGCAGGCGTCACCGCATGGACATGGGAACCCAGCGGGAACCCCGGATTCATTGGGAACCAGCCCACCGGCGGCCAGACCAAGGGTAGGCGAGCCTAAATTACGGGTACTAGGCTCTGGCACTGTCATCTTATTGTCAAGCCGCATCCTCACACTCGCGGCGCAGTTCCTCCTGAGGAGAACCACCCAGTGCGTTCCAACCTGTTCAAATTCGCCACCGCGGCTGCCGCCGCGGCCCTGACCCTTTCGCTGGGTGCCTGCGTCTCCGGCGGTGCCACCGAAGCCTCCGAAGCCCCGGCCGGTACCCAGGACTCCGGCAGCTGGCCACGCACCGTCACCCACGAAAAGGGCAAAACCGAGATCCCGGCCAAGCCCGAGCGCATCGTCTCCACCACGGTGTCCACCACCGGCTCGCTGCTGGCCATCGACGCCCCGGTCATCGCCACCACCACCGCGGCCGTCGCCGCGGAAACCGACGAGAAGGGCTTCTTCAGCCAGTGGGCCGAGGTTGCCACCGAACGCAATGTGGAACCGCTGAACTCCATCGGCAACTTCGATCTGGAAGGCATCCTGGCCCAGGAGCCCGACCTGATCGTGGTCTCCACCTCGGGCGCCGACTCCGAAATGGACCACTACGACCAGCTGCGCGAGATCGCCCCGACCATCGTGGTCAACTACGGCAACAAGGATTGGAAGGAGCTGGCCGAGGACCTGGGCGAGGCCACCGGGCAGGAAGCCAAGGCCGAGGAAATCGCCCGGAGCTTCGATGAGCGCGCCTCGGCGATCAAGGAGAAGCTGGCCGTGCCGGAGGGCACCACCGCCTCGATCGTCTCCTACAACCAGGGCGCCGATTCCCCCGTGGGCAAGACCACCGGCCCGCATTCCCGCCTGATCTCCGCACTGGGCTTCGAGATCCTGGACCCGCCTGCGGAATTCGATACCTCAACCCAGGTGCGCCAGGACTTCGCCTTCACCTCCTACGAGGGGCTGAGCGAATCAGCCACCGGCGATGCCGTCTTCCTGATCTCGGCCACCGATGACACCGCCAAGAACTTCAAGGCCGATGCCACGCTGGCGAACCTGCCGGCCGTCACCAAGGACAACGTCTTCCCCTTGGCCAACTCGTTCCGCCTGGACTACTACTCCTCGAACGACATCCTGGACTACTTCGACAACAGCTTCCCCGGGCTGAACCAGTAGGACCGTGCTGCTTCGAACCCACACCGCCAGCCACCGATCACGGACCACCCCGTGGTTGGTGGCATCGGCGCTGCTGCTCTTCCTGGGGTTGGTGTCCTTCGCGGTGGGGTCCAAGAACATCTCCCTGGCCGAAAGCTGGCAGGCGCTGGCCGCTTTCAACCCGGCCAACAACAACCACCTGCTGGTGCGCGAACTGCGTATCCCCCGTACCCTGCTGGCCATCGTGGTCGGTGCCGCCCTGGGGCTGGCCGGTGCGCTGATGCAATCGATGACCCGCAACCCGTTGGCCGAACCGGGCCTGCTGGGTGTCAATGCCGGTGCCGCCTTCGCGGTGGCGGTGGCCATCACGCTGGGTGTGGTGCAGCCGGTGGGCTACATGTTCTTCGCCTTCGCCGGGGCCGGGGCCGCCAGCGTCCTGGTGTACCTGCTGGGCAGCCGTCACCGGGCAGGCAACGATGTGGTCCGCCTGGTGCTGGCCGGCGCGGGCCTGTCCGTGATGCTCATGGCCGGCACCCAGGTGCTGATCATCGGCGGCGGCTCCGAGGTGCACGCGCACTTCGCGGCCTGGGCCACCGGGTCGCTGCAAGGCCGCGGCTATGACGTGTTGCCGATCGTCTCGATCGTCATCCTGCTCGGGGTACTGCTGGCCCTCTCGCTCAGTCGCGAGCTGGATGGGCTGGCCCTGGGCGAAGACAGCGCCCGGGCCCTGGGGATCAACCCGACCCGCACCTGGTTCATCTCGTCGCTGGCCGTGATGCTGCTGGCCGGGGCGGCGACCGCCGCCGCCGGGCCGATCAGTTTCATCGGGCTGGCCGCCCCGCATGCCGCCCGCATGATCGTCGGCCCGCACCATGTGCGCTTCCTGCCGTTGTCCATGGCCCTGGGTGCCCTGGTGCTGTTACTGGCCGACATCCTCGGACGCGCCATCGTGGCACCAATGGAACTGGGTGCCGGGGCCATGAGCGCGCTGATCGGCGCTCCGCTGTTCATCTTCCTGGCCCGTCGCAAGCTGAAGGCGGGACGATGAGCTACACCGATCTCTCCGCACAGGCGCGAACCACCCGCCGCACGCTGGTGCTCGGCACCCTGGTGCTGTTGCTGCTGGCCAGCGCCGTGGTGGCGCTGGGCATCGGGACCATCGCCCTGACCCCGACCGAAGTGGTTGCCGCGCTCACCGGACAGGGCAGCGGCCGCGATGCCATGGTGGTCAACTCCATCCGGATGCCGCGGGTGCTGACCGCGATCGGCGTGGGAGCCGCGCTGGGTGCGGCCGGCACCAGTTTCCAATCGATTTCCCGCAACCCGTTGGGCAGCCCGGACATCATCGGCTTCACCACCGGGGCCGCCACCGGCGCGGTCGCGCAGATCGTGATCTTCAACGCCGGACCGTGGGCCACCGCCCTGGCCGCCATGGTCTCCGGTCTGGCCACCGCCGTCGCGGTCTACCTGCTCTCCTTCTCCAAACGTGCCAGTGGCGGCCAACGCCTGGTGATCATCGGGATCGGTGTGGGTGCCATGATGGCCGCGGTCAACACGCTGCTGCTGGCCAAGGGGGATTCCGACCTGGCCGCGCAGGCCAACCTCTGGCTCTCCGGGTCGCTGGGCGGCCGGACCTGGAACGACGCGCTGCTGGTCTGCCTGGCGTTGCTCATCCTGCTCCCGGTGCTGGCCCTGCAAGGCCGGGGCATGACCCTGCTGGAGATGGGTGACGACTCCGCCCGGGCCCTGGGGGTCAGTGCCGAGAAAGTGCGCCGGATCGGGATCTTCGCCGCCGTCTGCCTCACCGCGGCTGCCACCGCCGCAGCCGGGCCGATCGCCTTTGTGGCGCTGGCTGCCGGGCAGATCATCCGCCAGCTGATCGGCAACCGCACGGTGCCGATGATCCCCTCGGCCCTGACAGGTGCGGTGCTGCTGGTCATCTGCGACGTGGTTACCCAGAACCTTCCCGTGCATGCGCAGGTACCCATTGGATTGGCCACCTCCATGGCCGGCGGGCTCTACCTGCTCTGGCTGATCACCCGCCCGCAAACCCGCACCTGAGGCCGGGTCCGGCCCCGCAGCGAATACCAACCCACCGTTCACAAGGAGAAGCTCATGACAGCCCTGGAAATCCAGATCGCGGAGATCGTTGACTACACCCCGCAGATGCGCCGGGTGGTTTTCGCCGGCGAGGCGGTGGCCCGCTATGCGGCGCACCGTCCGTGCGTGCCGAATATCAAGATCTACTTCCCCCGCCCGGGCGAGCCCATCGACCTGCCGGTGACCGATGAGCGCGGGCGGTGGGCCTTCGTGGGCGACCAGCGCTCCCGGGTGCGCACCTACACCGTGCGCTGGCTGGACGAGGAGAACTCGCGCATGGCCATCGACTTCGTGCGTCACGGCGACGAGGGGCTGGCCAGCGCCTGGGTGGAACGCATCAGCGTCGGGGACAAGCTCGGCGCCCTGGGCGGCGGCGGGCTGGTGCTCAAGCCCGGCGGTTACGCGGTGATGTTCGGCGATGAGACCGCACTGCCGGCCATCAGCGACACCTTGGAGCATATGCCGGCCGGGCAAACCGGGCAGGTGTTCATCGAGGTGGCCGCCGAGTCCGGGATCCATGAACTGGCCAAGCCCGAAGGCATCACGGTCACCTGGCTGCCCCGGGGCGGCAAGCCGGCCGGCAGCACCCGACTGCTCATTCAGGCCATGGAGAACCTGTCGGTACCCGAGGGGTTCGCCGACATGTCGGCCGTGCACCTATGGGTTTCGGCGGAGTCCGAGGTGGTGCGCTTTGCCCGCAAGTGGGCGGCCATGGTGGGGATCGGGCGCGCCAACCGGCTGATCATCGGCTACTGGCATCGGGACCTGAACGAGGTGGCCTATGGCAAGCTCTCGGATCATGACCGGGTACGCGACGAGATGGACTACGAACGTCCCGGCCATGAGGAAGACCACCGCCACGACCACGACCATGCGCACTAGGATGCGCCCTGCGGCATCCGACACCCTATGCCCCAAGGTCCCCGGCTTCCTGGCTTCCCGCCTGGCCGCGGAGGGTTTCGGGTCGCTGCTGCGCGGCATCGACAGCAAGCAGGTACCCTACCCGCTACTTGATGCGGACCCGGCCGAGCCGCAGACGTGTTGGGCCACCTTCCTGTGGGTCGAGGACCGGCCGTCCAACCCGGCGAGCGCGGTGATCCTCTCGGCCAATGCCATGGTCGGCCAGGACCAGCTGGAGCGCTGCGAATACGAGCAGGTGGCCGAGGGGCTGTGGGCCATCACCCTGCGGGTGCCTTCGGACTGGATCGCCTCCTACCGCCTGAGCGTGCACCGTGGCGCGGGCCCGGCCCCGTGGCGGGCCACCACCGATCGCCGTGCGATCCGGCTGGCGGCCGATGCCGGCGGGATCGACCGGCTGAACCCGGCCGTGGGGGCCAGCATGAATGGCGTCCCGGTATCCCTGGTGTACGGCCCTGCCGCCGCGGTGGAGCCCCGGCTGGCCGCGGCCACCCCGGTGCTGGATCGGCCCGGGCCTGCCATCGGCGGCTGGGGCGAGGCCGACACCACCGAGGCCCCGTTGCCCGAGCGGGTCGACGCCCACGAGGTCTTCGATGGGAACTGCGGGCGGATGCGCCGGCTGTGGACCTACCGGCCGCCGGTTCCGGCGCGGAACACCCCGCTACTCGTGGTTCACGACGGGGCAACGTGGGTACGTTTCCAGTCCATCGCCGCGTCCCTGGATGCGGCGATCGAGTCCGGGCTGCTCCCCCCTTTGCATGCGCTGTTCGTGGATAGCACCAATGTGTCGCTGCGTTCGGCCGAGCTTCCGGATGCCCAGGGGACCACCCGCTCGCTGGCCGAGCAGTTCCTCCCCTGGGCCCGGGAACTGCTGCCGGTCTCCGCGGCCGCCACGCAGACGGTGGTCACCGGTTCTTCCTTCGGCGGGTTGGCTGCGCTGTTGGCGGTGGCGCATCATCCCGAGCTGGTGGCAGTGGCGCTGGCCCAGTCCCCTTCGCTGTGGCATACCGATCTGTCCGGGGAGTTGGCGTCCCTGGATCCGCGGGCCCGGGTGTTGCTGCAGGCCGGGCGCTACGAGACCGGGATCCACCGGGCCTGCGCACAGGCAATGGACGAGGTTGCCGGCACCCAGGCCGCACCGCGGATCGGGTTCCAGCCGATTTCCGGTGGCCATGACTGGGCCTGGTGGTCGGCGCAACTGCTTCCCGGGCTGGCCCGGATGCTTAATCCGCAGGAATAGGGGTGGCCGGTTCACCCCCTCGACGAACCGGACATCTCCCGGCGTCCCGGCACCTCGGGAATATGGTTGACACGTCAATGATCTACTGTCATGATTGATGCATCAACTTAACGTCAGCGGGATGGGAATACTCATGAACTCCATCGAGAACATCGAATTCGGCATCGACACCTTCGGCGACGTGCCAAGGGATGCCCAGGGCAACATCGTCTCCCACGCCCAGGCCATCCGCGCCACGGTGGAAGAGGCCGTCGTTGCCGACCAGGCCGGGGTGGATGTCATCGCGGTGGGTGAACACCACCGTCCGGACTACGCGATCTCCAGCCCCGAAACGGTGCTCGCGGGAATCGCCACCGCCACCAGGGACATCAAGCTGACCTCCGGGGTGACCGTATTGTCCTCCGACGACCCGGTCCGCGTCTTCCAACGCTTCGCCACCGTGGATGCCCTGTCCAATGGCCGGGCCGAGGTCATGCTGGGCCGCGGGTCCTTCACCGAGTCCTTCCCGCTCTTCGGTTACGACATGGCCGATTACGAGATCCTCTTCGACGAGAAGATCGACCTGTTCCACAAGCTGCTGGACGAGAAACCGGTAACCTGGCAGGGCAGCACCCGCGCCGCACTGGACCAGGCCGATATCTACCCGAAAACCGAATCCGGCCGGCTCAAGACCTGGGTCGGGGTCGGCGGATCCCCGCAGTCGGTGATCCGTACCGCCCGCTACGGGTTCGGCCTGATGCTCGCCGTCATCGGCGGCTCCCCGGAACGCTTCGCACCCTACATCGACCTCTACCACCGGGCGGCCGGGCAATTCGGCAACCCGGCCCACCCAGTGGGCCTGCACTCCCCCGGCTTCGTCGCAGACACCGACGAGCAGGCCAAGGAACTGGTCTTCGAGCACTACAAGGCGCAACGGGACCGGATCGGCGCCTCACGCGGCTGGAACCCGATGACCCGGGCCGAGTTCGAGAACGAGGCCGCCCACGGATCGCTGTACATCGGTTCACCGCACACCGTGGCACGCAAGATCGCCAAGACCATCGGCACCCTGGGCATCGGACGCTTCGACCTGATCTACACCGGTGGAGCAGTCCCGGCCGACGCCCGGCTGCGTGCCGTGGAACTCTACGGCAGCAAGGTCATCCCGCTGGTGCGTGAAATGCTCGCCGAACAACCCGGCCTGGTGGGAGCCACCCGATGAACCCACGGAAAGGGAACATGATGGACAAGCAGACCATTGGCATCCTGGGAGCCGGGAAAATCGGTACCGTCCTGGCCCGCCGGGCACTGGCGGCCGGATACCAGGTGCTTATCGCCGGCTCCGGCGATCCGGCGAGGATCGCCCTGACCATTGAAGTGCTCACCCCGGGAGCGGAAGCAGTGGATCCGGCCAACGCTGCGGCCCGGGCGGACATCGTGATCCTTGCCCTGCCGCTGGGCAAGTACCGTTCGGTACCCGTGGAACAACTGCAGGGCAAACTGGTCATCGACGCGATGAACTACTGGTGGGAAACCGACGGTATCCGGCAGGACCTGGATGACCCGGAGGTGTCCACGAGCCAGCTTATCCAGGACTTCCTTCCCGGGACACGGATCGTCAAGGCCTTCAACCATATGGGCTACCACGAGCTTGATGAAGGATCCCGGCCCGCCGGCACCGCAGGTCGCAAGGCCATTGCGCTCGCCGGGGACCGGCCGGAGGACAAGGCAGTGGTCGCCGGGATCATCAACGACTTCGGTTTCGACCCACTGGACATCGGCCCGCTGGCCGAAGGCGTACGGCTGCAACCGCGCCAGCCCGCCTTCGGCGCCAACCAGCCCCGGCAGGAACTTCTCGAACTGATCCGCCAGGGTTCGGCCTCCCGGCCGGCGGCTACGGTACCGGCAGCGGCCGACGGCCGGTAGCCGGCTGCTCCAACCCCAGATGGTCCCGGAGGGTCGCGCCCTGGTAGGCGGTGCGGAACCGCCCACGGCGTTGCAGCTCCGGGATCACCATGTCCACGAAGTCCTCGATCCCGCCGGGCAGTGCCGGCGGCATCAGGTTGAACCCGTCGGCAGCGCCGGAATCCAGCCAGTGCTCCATTTCGTCGGCAATGGATTCGGCGGTGCCCACCATGGTGCAGTGCCCTCCGCCGGCCGCCAGCAGGCCCAGCAGTTCACGTACCGTGGGCTCGTGGACCTTGATCAGCCGTTGGATGGTGGCATAGCGCCCCTGCGGCCCGCTGAATTCCTCCGACCCCGGCAACTCCGGAACCGGTTCGTCCAATGCCCACCCCGAGGTGTCCTGCTGCACGAACACGCCCAGCTGTTTCAGCGCGTCCGCGGTGGGTAGCAGACGGTTCAGCTCGCGTTGTTTGGCTCGGGCCTCCTGCTGTGTTCGTCCCACATAGGTGACCAGGCCCGGCATGATCGCCACACCCTGTTCACCCCGCCCGGCGGAGCCGATCCGGGCGCGCAGGTCCCGGGCATAGTCCAGGGCCATCTGCTGATCGGCGGCCACCGCGTAGACCGCCTCGGCGTACTTCGCGGCCAACGTCCTGCCCTGGACCGAGGACCCGGCCTGGAACAGCACCGGGAACCCCTGCGGGGTACTGGGCACATTCAGCGGACCGCGCACCGAGAAGTGCTCCCCTTGGTGGTTGATAGCCTGCAATGCCCGGGGATCGGCGAACCGGCCCTGCCGGTCTATTTCCAGCGCGTCCCCCGGATACGACTGCCACAGCCGGCGCATCACCTGGATGAACTCCTCGGCCCGCCCGTAACGGGTGTCATGATCGGGCAAACCGTCCATCGAGTGGTTCTGCGCCTCCGCATCCCACATGCTGGTCACCACGTTGACCCCGGCACGACCGCCGGAGAGGTGGTCCAGGCTGGCCAGCATCCGTGCGGCATGGAACGGGGTGTGGAAACTGGACGACACCGTGCACACCAGACCAATACGACTGGTGTGCTGGCTCAGGGCCGAGAGCAGGGTCAGCGGTTCGTGGAACCAGGTCGGCCCCGCCTGGGCCGCACTCGGTGACAGCGACTGCCCATCGGCCAGGAACACCGCATCAAGCAGACCGCGTTCTGCGGTACGTGCCAGTTCGATGTAGTACTCGGTCCCCGACAGGCGCTCGGCCGCCGAATCCGGGGCGCGCCAAGCCGCCTGGTGGTGACCGGCCCCGTAGATGAACAGGTTCAGCTTCAACTGCCTGGGTGCACCATGCTCCCGGCTCATCCCTTGACCAACCCGCCATCGACAATCAGGTTCTGTCCGGTGACCCCACGTGACCACGGCGAGGCGAAAAACAGCACGGCGTCGGCCAGCTCCGCCGGAGACGTCACCCGGCGCAACGGGGTGCCTGCGGCAATCATGTCGAAGACCTCCGGTGGGGTAGCCGCCGAGGCGTCGGTGGTGCGCAGCAATCCTCCGGAAACCATGTTCACGGTGATGCCCTCTGGGCCCAGGTCATCGGCGAAGGTGCGGGTCAGGGACAACAACGCCGCCTTGGTGGCGGTGTAATCGTGGTACGGCACCACCGGATGCTGGAACAGGTTGGTTCCAATGTTGATAATGCGCCCGAATCCCGCCTGGCGCATTCCCGGGAGCACCGCCTGGATGGCCGCCACCGGAGCCAGCACCGAGCCGGCGAATTGTGCGCTCAGCTCACCGGCGGTCAATTCACCGGCCTTGGAGCGGGCGTCGCCATTGAACGAGAAATCAACCAGCGCGTTATTCACCAGGGTGCTCGGTGCGGTGCCGAAATGTGCGGTGGCCCGCTCAACCAGTGTGCCCAGCTGCCCCGCGTCACGGACATCGGCTTGCAGCGCCAGTGCACGTTCGGGGTAACCGGCGGCCAGCTCGTGGGCTGCCCCGGCCGATGAGTGGTAGTTGAGCACCACCCGGGCCCCGGCCTCCAGGAAGGCGGTGCTGATCGCTGCGCCCAGGCCGCGGGCACCGCCGGTGACCAGTACCAGCTGGTTTTCCAGGGACTGTGCCGTAATCGCGGTCGGGGCTGCGGTGGCTTGTGTATTCATGATGGTCGATCTCCTTGATCTGTCGGTCAAGGCGAACGGAACCCGGATGGGTGCGTCGATGTACTCCGTGCTGGAGATGGGGTTTCACGCAATTCCAGGACATTCCCTTCGCCAGTATTAACTGGTGCAGGTTCAACGGGTGTTATCTCAGCTGCTTACGCGGCACCCCGTGTCACTAATCCCAGTTCTATCACATAAGTCCGCGTCCCGATGTCCCATAGGCAGCAGATTGCGTCTGGTCGGCTGGCCCACCCTTGCCCGGGGCGCGGACCCGGCCTACGGTGAAGATATGGACAAGGCACATAACGGGCAGGACAAGGATCCCTACGCCCCGGAGAACATCGACACCGGCGAACCGACCCCCGAACAACTGCGCAAATGGCGCGACGAGGGCGGCTTCGAGAAATCATCGGCCCCGTTGCCGGAGGACGAACCCGATTCCACCGCAACCTGAGTTTGCCCGGAGGGAGGCACACCACAGGGCATACTGCGGCATTTCGCCCCAATTTGTCGGTGCGGGGCGATAGGGTTCTGGAAGTATCCACGGCACTCCGCCCCCCTCAGTGTGCCGGAAATCCCCTAAGGAGTAGTACTTTCAGCATGCGCAGTCTGCGTCGTTTTCTCGGTTTGGCCCTGATCTCCGGGTCCTTGGCCCTCACCTCATGTTCCGTCAGCGCGCTGGGCGACATCGACATCCAGCTGGACACCACCACGCAGTCGGCATCTGCCGGAAACCCGCCGATCACGGCGGATCAGTCGGTGGAATTCGCCGAATCCCTCCAGCTGCTCGAACAGATCGACATCAAGGGGCGGGCACCGAAGACCGGGTATTCCAGGGACCTGTTCGGCAAGGGCTGGAAAGATCCCGACCGCAATGGGTGCGACGCCCGCAACGATATCCTCGCCCGCGACTTGGGCGAGGTGGAGTACCGGGAGGGGCGGATCGAATGCGTGGTGCTGAGCGGCGTGCTCAACGATCCGTACACGGGTCAGAGAATCGATTTCACGCGCGGCCAGGGCACCAGCACCGCCGTGCAGATCGACCACGTCGTGGCGCTGTCCGACGCCTGGCAAAAGGGTGCCCAGCAGTGGGATGCGGACACCAGGCTGAATTTTGCCAATGATCCGCTGAACCTGATGGCCGTGGACGGTCCGACCAACGCGTCCAAGGGCGACAAAGACGCGGCCACCTGGCTACCGCCGAATCGGTCGTTCCGCTGCACATATGTTTCGCGCCAGACCCAGGTCAAGGCGAAATACCAGGCCTGGATGACGCAGGCCGAACATGATGCCATAACCAAACTGTTGCGCAGCTGCCTGTAAAAACCTGCCGCCCCATCCCCCATTGGACTGAGTAACCCGTCAGGAAATCGTACTTTCGGACGATGGCAACATTCCGTATTTGTGCAATCATTATAAATACATTGATTTGCTAATCAGCTATTGGGGCGCCCAAGGGGCATGAGGTGAGGTAGGAATATGAAACGTCGGGTCCTGGGAGTGGTTCTGCTGGCACTGAGCACCGCGTGCTTCATGATGTCGCTGAACGCCGACCAGCGCGAGTACGCCTACGGTTTGCTGTCCGCCGCCTACCTGTTGTTCATCCTGGCGGTCTTCGCCACCGTCTCCCGGCTGGTCAGTTCCTCACGGGTCACCCACGTCTCCCGAAGCCGCTAGCGATCAGATCTTCTTCACGATCGAGGACTTCAGCTCCATCTGGCCGAACCCATCGACCTTGGCGGCGATATCATGATCCCCGCTCCCCTGGACCAAACGGATATTGCGCACCTTGGTCCCGGCCTTCAGTGCACTCTGCGCGCCCTTGACCTTCATGGTTTTGGTGATGGAAACGGTGTCGCCGTCCTGCAGGATGTTGCCCACGGCATCCTTGACCACGGATTCTTCCGTCGCATCGGTTTCGGCCTCGGACGCGTTCCACTCGTGGGCGCATTCCGGGCAGACCAGTAGGGCATCCATTTCGTAGGTGTACGTGCTGGAACATTCAGGGCATGGAGGCAGGGTTTCACTCATACCCCATACCTTACGACAGATCCGGCCTTGTTAGACTGCGATTCAGCCTGCCCAAGGTGATACGGCGTGTCCGGGTGGGTGGACAGAATTTTGGCTGCCGTTAACGCCAATTTAGTAAAAAGCATCGACAGGTTCACCCCAGTGGGATAGACATGTGACAGATCACTTGCATACTCCAGGGAGAATCCATGTCTACCGCACGAAGAATAAGGTCTACCGGGGTCGCCGCATTGGCGACCTTTTCTCTGTTGGCTGGCACAGCCGTCGTGGCGAACGCCGGCACCACCGATCCCGAGGTTGTCAGCATCGACATCCTGAGCATCAATGATTTCCACGGGCGCATCCAGGCTGATGGCACGTCGGCAGGTGCCGCCGTGCTGGCCGGAGCGGTCACCGCGCAGCGCCAGGTCAACCCGAACAGCCTGTTCGTCAGTGCCGGGGACAGCATCGGCGCTTCCACCTTCGCCTCGGCCTCGCAGCAGGACAACCCGACCATCGACGCGTTGGGTGCAGGCGGACTGGACCTCTCGGTGGTCGGCAACCACGAGTTCGATCGCGGCTTCGACGACCTGGTCAACCGGGTGATCCCACGCTACGCGGCGGCGACTGAGAAGATCGAGGACAGCGTCGGCGCAGACTACGCTCTCGGTGCGAACGTCTACTACAAGGACACCGGAGAACCGGCCCTGAAGGAATACACCATCCGCGACATCGACGGGGTGCAGGTCGGTTTCATCGGTACCGTCACCGCCGACACCGCGACCCTGGTCAGCCCGGCGGGGATCACCGACATCGAATTCGGCAACCAGCTCGAAGCCGTCAACCGGGTCGCCGAGCAGCTCTCCGACGGGGAAGAAGACAACGGTGAGGCCCAGGTACTGGTCCTGTTAACCCATGACGGTTCCGAGGCAAACTCCTGCGAGAACATCGCCGCCGAAAACACCGCCTACAACGAACTTGTCCTCGGCGCGAGTGAGCACATCGACGCGATTTTCTCGGGCCACACCCACAAGGCCTATGAATGCCAGTTCCCCGTTCCGGGGAGCGCGGACACCCGACCTGTGGTCCAGGCGCACCAGTACGGCACCACGCTGGGCAAGATCAGCCTCGATGTGGATCCGGACACCGGTGACGTCATACAGTCCGGTACCGAATTGATGGCACTGACCGACGAGGGCGGTGAGCCGGTCTTTGATGCCGACCCGGCGGTCGCGCAGATCGTTGACGAGGCGGTGGCCGAGTCCGATGAGGTCGGCAAGGAGACCATCGGCAAGATCAGCGCGGATATCCTGCGTGGCGGCGACACCCCGGGCGATGACCGCGGTGTGGAGTCCACGCTGGGCAATACCGTGGCGGACATCCACCTCTGGGCTACCTCCAATGAGGAGTTTGGTGGGGAACCCGCGCAGATCGCCTTCATGAACCCGGGTGGCCTGCGTGAGGATCTGTTGTACGGCGAGGACGGATCGGTCAGCTACAAGGCCGCGGCCGAAGTGCAGCCGTTCGCCAACACCCTGATCACCTTCGACCTGACCGGTGCCCAGCTACGTGAGGCGTTGGAGCAGCAGTGGCAGCCCGAAGGCTCCTCCCGGCCCAAACTGCACCTGGGTATTTCCGAGGGCCTGAGCTACACGTATGTTGAGGAAGCTGCCCGCGGCGAACACATCAAGTCCGTGACCTTCAACGGCGAACCGGTCGCCGATGGGGATAACTTCCGCGTTGTAGCCAACGCGTTCCTGGCCGCAGGCGGGGACAACTTCCCGGCCTTCGCCGAAGGCGCCAATCACGCCGACAGCGGGCAGGTCGACCTGGACGCCACCGTGAACTTCTTCAGGTCCCATGATGTGGTTGATCCCGCGCCACTGGGACGCGCAGTCCTCGCCGGCACCGAGTGGGCCACCGTGAGCCTCTCCAGCCCAACCACCGCACCCGGCGAGTCGGTGACCGTCCAGGTCTCCGGGCTGGCGGAAGGGGCACTGATCACTGCCTCGGCCTTGGACGGGGCGGTTGAGGTCACCGGCATTGAAGCAGCTAATTCCTCGGGTTCCACCAGCTTCGTGCTGGACGTACCAGCCGACCAGGCCGACGGCGAATACTCCCTCACGATTTCGCAGGTAGGGCGCGAGGACATCTCGGTACCGTTGGTCATCAGCAGCGAGCCACCGGCGCCGACCGAGCAGCCCACCGAGGAACCGACGGCCGAGCCGACTGAACCATCGGCCACACCGACCAGCGAACCGACCAAGACCCCGGATACGTCCAAGACCCCGGATCAGGATCGGGATCTGGCGAAGACCGGATTCAGCGCCACCTGGATCGGCATGATCGCAGGGATCATCCTGCTGCTGGGGATCATTTTGGTCCTGCTGCGCAGCCGTGGACGGAAGAACACCCACTAACGGGGTGCCGACAAGTACAACGCCGCTGGCGGTCGTCCTTCCCGGATGGCCGCCAGCGGCGGTCCTGGCGTGGTGCCACTCAAGCGGCCGCATCCCAAGGTGGAAGTGAACGGATGCGCCCCCGTGGATGCGATAGCGGCACTTCACCCGGCCTTCCCGAGGGACCACAATATTCCCGGTGTGCTCGGTGACCAGTAGGCTGGAAGCCAGAAAGCACTCGGCCTACGAAGGATCCTTCCTCCATGAATACACCGTTCTTCAGCCCCGGCCTGCAGGTTTTCCTGGCGGCGTGTTTCTCCTTCGCTGCCGTGTTCACCGGCGCCCACGGCCTGCTGGCGGTACCCGTCGCGGCGGTGGTTGCCGCATTGATCTGCGGTTTGCTGGCCTTCGGGAAAATGCAACACGCTGAAGGCTCCAGTGTGATCCGGTTCGGCCTACCGGGGGCCTCGGCAGTCACCGCGCTGCTCTTCCTGCTGGCCACGTGGTCCACCGCGGTATGGCCTTTTTTGCTCACCCTGCTACTTGCTTTGGTCCCGGTCGCGTTCTGGGCGGGGCTGTGGTTGTTTGCCCGCCGTCTCTCCCCCGGTCCTTCTGATTCGGCCACCCCGACCGGCTGAATCCGGTGTTTCACATACAAAGCGCGGTACGGGAGAACCCGTACCGCGCTTTGTAATGCAATTGGGGAAGTTGCTAGTCGATCTTCAGTTCGCCCATGTCGTCCCAGCCCTCGCCATCGACCTTGCGGGAGACGATCTTCGGGGTGGCGACCAGTACCGGACGCATGGCGTCCAGTCCCTCGGTGAAGTGTGCGGAGTTCACATGCGCCGCTGCGGCTTCGTCATCACGGAAGGCCTCGACGAGAACGAATTCGTTGGGGTTCTCAACGCTAATCGACCAGTCGAACCAGAGGTTACCTGCCTCGGCCCGGGTCTTCTGCGTGTAGTCCGCCACCCGCTCCATGAAACTGTCGGTGAATTCTGGCTTTACCTGAAATTTAACAACGATGAAGTACATGACCCTAGTCTAGTGATCCTTCGGCAACATGCCGTCCAAGCTCGATGACTTCTCGATCACGCTTGGGAAAACCCTCAACCACCAGGTCGTAGGAATCCTCGATCAGCTCACGGAGCCTGTCCTCTTCCAGCCCCGCGCGGACCGAGTTCCAGTGCTTCTTGTTCATGTGGTATCCGGGTGTGATTTGCGGGTAGTTGCCGCGTAAGTCATCGGCAATGGCCGGTTCACATTTCAGGTTCAGCACCAGTTCTCCGCGATGGACCATCAGCAGCGCAAACATCTTGTTACGGTTCCGGTCGCGACCGGCGATCTTGAAGACCGTGCTGTCCGCACCGAAGGGGTGGTCTTCGTAGGCTCCGGGCATGGCCAGGCAGAGAGATCGCCATTGTTCGTGCAGGCGTTCGAGTTCGGAATCAACCATGGCTTTCCTTCCCGGGGTACGGATGTCCGGCTCCCGGTTTCACGGTAGCATCCGCGATGTTGCCCGCGACAGAGCCCGATCAGCCCTTGGCCTTGGCCTGTGCACGCTGCGCGTCACCGTAACCCGCGCGCCAGAGGTAGACCCCGATAAGGATCAGGCCGGCGCCGTAGATGGCGGCCCACCAGGGGAAGCCGGGAATGTTCGGTGCCTGGCCAGCGGCGTTCAAGTCCTCAATAGGGGTTGGGGTGATTCGTTCAGCGGTCACCAGGATACGGTGGCTGTTCACGCCCAGCGGGGTACAGGTCACCAGAGTCACCATGTCCTTACCGTAGACAGTTCTCAAGGTGTCGGTGTCATCGGGTTCGACCACCTTCGTCTCGCGAACCTGGTAGCTCAGCACCTCGCCAAAGACCTCTATGGTGAAGGTGTCTCCGACCTTGACACGGTCCAGATTCGAGAACATCGTCGACTGCGCCAGCCCACGATGCGCGGTAATGACCGAGTGGGTGTCACTGCCGCCAACGGGCAGATGGGACCCTTCCAGATGTCCTGCACCCTTGAGTAGCGTCTCATCACTGGTTCCGTGATAGATCGGCAAGTCTACGTCGATGGAAGGGATACGGACCCGGGCCATGATGTCGGATCCCTCGGAGGAAAGAATATCCTCATACACCAAAGAACTATCACTGCTGGTGCCGTCACCAGTAGGCACATTGGTGTTGGCATCCAACCGTACCCCCGAGCTGAGTGCGTCGTTGTAGGCACGGGCCGCGGCGATCTGTTGGACGGGTCCGGGACTCGTGTCTTCGAGGCCGTCTGTGAAGTCCCTGATCAGTTGTGACTGGTTATAGGAGCTCATCCAGCTGGCCGCACTGGGGTACAGCGCCACGCTCATGCCAATCAGTGCCAGGACCGTACTGAGGATCGTGAGCAGACTGGGGCGCCAGCGCTTCTTGGCGTCATTCCGTGAAGGCTCGTCAAGATCAACGGTGCGAACCGGGTCCGGACTGGCGGCCTGTGGCATTGTGTGGTCCTGCCTGTCATGTTCAGGTGTACCGCGGTCCTGACGAGACAGCGGGCACTGTTCAAAAAATGGCCGATGGCGGGAAGGGCCAAGGCTCTTCCCGCCATCAGTGTATTGCTAGTAGCTAGCCTTCAGCTATTAGCTGTTGTCTGCTGCTGCACGGCGGCGGTTCATAACCACCAGGCCACCTGCGATCAACAGTACGGCGGTACCGCCGATGATCATCAGGATCTGGCCCTGCGCACCGGTCAACGGCAGCTCGGGAACTTCCTGCTGGGCGTTGGTGATCTGGACATCGATCTCAGCGGTCTGGCCGGTCTTCACGGTCAGTGCGGTCAACGCGGCATCACCTTCCGGGGTAACGAATCCGGCTGGCGCCTTGATCTCCTTCAGCACGTAGCAGCGCTGAAGGGCATTGGTCGATGGGTTCTCGCTGTCGCTCACGAACAGACCGAGGATCTCGATGATCCCGTTTTCAGTGCTGGTGAACTCGGTTGCTCCACCGACGGTGATACGGTTTGCCGGATCGGTCAGCTCAGCAGCACAGGTGGTGGCATACGGGTTGGCGGCCTCGTAGACCTCGAAGACGGCGCCTTCCAGCACGGTGGCCGGATTAGCGGAGTCGACCTTCTTGATGATTGCGTTGCCCCAGTTGGTCTGGACCTCGTTGGATCCCAAATCGAAGTCGTTGTTCGGGGTGTTGGCGTAGAGGGTCGCGTCGTTGGTGATCTCACCATCACCGATTTCATCCACGGTGCCCAGGAAGACAACCTTGATCTGCTGCTGGCCCTGGCCCTTCAGCCATGCAAGGCCGTCCGAGTTGAAGACCACCTGGATGTTCTGGCCGGAAGTCTCAACGGTGTAGTAGTCAGAGCTGACTGTGTCGCCGTTAATGGTCACGCTTTCCACTCCGCCGTTTGCAAGGCGGGGATCCAAGACATCTTCGATCACGAATTTGGTCAGCAGATCAGAGCCCTGGGTCAGCGGAACGGTCACGGTGACGGGGAACTTGACCAGCGCGCCGAGGCCAAGGCCTTCCTGGGCTTCAATGGTCTTCTCGATGCCGGTCAGCCCGTTCTTCGGGTAGACGTTGACTTCGTAGAGCCAGCCGTTATCCCACGGGAACGGGATGGTGACCACGAAGGGCAAGGCACGATCCACGACGTTGTCCGGTGCATCGGTTTCACAGATCAGGTAGGCCCCGATGGTGTCAACGTCGATGCTGGTGAAGCCGGCATCGTTGGTCAGCCCCGAAACGATAGGGGCTCCCAAGCTCTGGCCTGGGATAGAGCAAGCGGAGGTCAGCTGGCCCTGCAGGTCGTTGAGCAGATCCCAGTCCGCAGCGTTCTTGAGATTGATATCGGACAGCGGGTAGGCGGTGAACTCCACGCCTGCGACGCCATCGCTCGGGATCGTCGCCCCGGACCCATCGGGATTCTGCGTAGCATCGGTACCATTCTGGTGCTCGTGCTTGTGGATGTTGATGACGCCCGAGGCGTTCTCATCAATATTGCCAAAGTTCAGACCCTCAGGAGTGTCTGCCAATGCTGCGGTGCTTCCCCCGAGCAGGCCTGCAGCGGCCAGTGCGAGCGCACCGATACCTGCCAGTGCACGCTTTCCCCGGGCTGCCTTGAATTCAGCCATGCGAGTTCGTTCCTTTCTACGGTGCCGTCGCGTCCCCTGCGCCGGTCACATCCTTGAAAAACCATGTGAGTGAAATTTGTGGGGTTTCCCCCGCGGGTGGTGCCGCCGGCCTTAGCCGTCGATCCTTAGCGGAATTGCATCCGCTGCCCCTTTCCTGCGGTTCCAGGCGATGATTCCCAAGGCCGCGGCGAGGGCAACACCCCCACCGATCAGGAATTCATCGGTGCCCAGGCCGCCGGTGAGCGGGAGGGCCAGGCCCTCGCGCTGCTCATTCTCGATCTTGCCTAGGTCAACCAACAGTTTTGCGGGATCGATATCGCCTTGAATGACGATTTCGAACTCTCTGTCGCTGAGCAGGTACCCGGCCGGGGCCTTGGTTTCGACCAGGGTGTACTGTCCCCATTCCAGACCGGTGATCTGGAATTGGCCGGCTGCCGGGTTGCGGTCCGCCCCGGCGCATTCTTCAGCGGTGCAGTCCTCGATCTCGATGACTTCGCCGCCCGGGCCGGTCAGTTGCCATTCGGAACCTTCAAGCAAGTTGTTGGCCCCGTCGACCTTTTCCCAGACCACTGATCCGAGAATCGGGTGCTCGGTGCAATTCGGGTCATCGGGTTCGCATTCCTCCGGAGGGCTCTCCCCTTCGGGCACCAGGACGTTGCGTGCGATCCCGTTGCCGTACCCGGCCACTTTCACCTTGACGGAATAGGTCACGGTGGCGACGCTTTCCTTGGCCAGGTCCCCCGTGATGACAATCTGGCTACCATTGCGCACAGCGGTGAGGCCGTTACCGGCGACCAGTGAACCTTCGACAAAATCGGCGTCATCGAGAACGTCGGCCAGGTGGTCGACGTGGTTCACCTCGACGTCTGAGGCTCCGGTGTTGCGGAAGGTCAGCGTGTAATCCACGATGCCACCCGGCGCCACGTACTGGCCGGATTCCGGATCCGAGGTTTTCTCCACGTCGAGGTTTCCCGGGATCGGATGCTCGGTGCACAGCGGATCCTCTGGAAGGCATTCGGTGGGCGGTTGTTCGCCGGAAGGTCGCACGAAGTTCCGTAGCCAACCGTCGGTGAAGTCTTCGGTCTTGACCTTGACCTTGTAGCTGACCACCACCGGCTCACCGGGTTCGATCGAGCCGGTGATGCGGATCTGGTTTCCCGTACGGACGGCATTTAGACCGTCTCCAGCGGTGAGCGACCCCTCGATGAAGTCGGCATCGTCCAACACACCGGACAAGTGATCGATATAGTCGACAGCGGCTGGGTAATGTCCCGAATTTCCGAAAGTGAGCTTGTACGCGACCTCGTCCCCGGGCGAAATTTCGGTTCCGGACGCCGGGTCGGAGGACTTCTCGACTGTCGGCTCAGCCGGAATCATCCGGTTGATGACCTCGCAGCTGATCGCATCCTCGCGTTTAACACTTACCGTGAACCCGAGGGCTCCAAGATTGCTTGCCGGTACTACCTGGCCGGTCACATTGTTCACGCACTTGGCATTGGCACCATTCTGAGGTTCGAGTTCAAAGCCAGGCTTTTGTGTTTCCGTGAAACCCACGGTTCGGGTTTCGGTCAGCAGGTCTTCAACCTGGAAGTTAACGGCACCGTCATCGCCGGTGGTGGCCGAGCCCGGGGAAGTATTGTCACCAGCGCGGCCGGTGAAGACCCACCCCTCTTCCGGGGCAAGATTCCCGTCCAGGTCTCGGACCTGCTTGACGATGCTGACAGTCCCCCGACAATTCTTCAGCGCAATCTCGGCCAGTTTCGCGGCCAGCTGATTGTAGTCGCTGATGCTGAAGTAGTCAGTGTCCGCGCGAGATCCGGAAATTCTCACTATATTCGGAATGTTGATGTCCTGGCCCACAGCCAGCCCCATGACGAAACTCCCAGTGGATTTTAGCGCGTCCGCGGCGGTTTCGGCACTGGACAGGTCAATCTCCTCCGTGGAAACGCCAAAGTCGGTGTTATTACTAGGGGTTGATTGCCACCAGTCCTCGTGCGGTGTGCCGTAGGCCGTTGGGTTACCGTCGGTGACGAATAAGACGATGTCGTATTGCCCTTGTGGAATCTGGCGAAGCGCTGCATCCCAGTTGGTTCCACCGACGTTCGTGGGAACCCGTTGAATTCCGTTGATACCGTTCTTCACGTTGTTGGCACCCGCCGTCGTGGATACCGCGGTTTTGGCGATAGCACTGTTGGTTCTATCCGGTGCGAAGGTGGCGAAGGTATACACGCCGACGGATGACGGTGTTCCATGCAGTGAATCAACGACGGCATTGGCCGCTTGCTTGGATGCAACCACGTGTTGGTTTGCCAGAGAGTTGGAAAGATCCAAGACAATCGCAACAGACAGCCCGCACTGCGAAGGCAACTCGGGATTGGCCAATCGCGCAGCCATCATCGAGCGCGGACTGGTCTTCGGTGAAGGGAGATCCGCAACCGGACCGTTCCCTCGATTGTCGCCGGTTTCGCCCTCCGGCTTTGCGATTGTATTCGAAGGCGCCGATTCAGTCTCAGCGGGCTCAGATGCGCGCGGCTCCACTTCAGATGGTTCATCACTTGGTGCGGGAGTCTTTGTACCAGCTTCAGAAGAATCATCGAAGGTTTCATCAGAAGATACCGGAGGTGTATCAAGGGCAGGTGCTGGGGATACCGCAACTTCTACCGGTTCAGCGGGATTCGCGAACGCCGGCAGGACCCCACCGGAAAATGTCATCGAAGCAAGTAGTGCGGCGCTCAGCGTCGCGCCAAAGATTGCGCGTGAAGATCGATTGCGCCAAGAGATACGTCGTGCCGGGCTCTTTTGATTAAGCCGGCGACCGTGCGCATGCGCAGGCCTGTCCCCAACAGGTTTGCCAAACACTAAATATTCCCCAATGTTGATGGGGCGTAGGAAAAAGCAAACACCGTCGAGACACACTTAGACGTGCGCCCAATTACCCGTCTCGAACCCCACGTTCGGACGAATCCCCAAGTATTTGTCAGGTCCCCAGCACCCAACGGTTTGTCGTATTACCTGAACCATATACAGTGCGCGGGGAGGCGGACTACCAATGCGTAACTTTTAACCCCTGTTTTCACCCCTACTCATCCCCGTGCTGCATACCGGGCGCCGACATGACCGTTTAGAGCAACGGGTATTCGATTTTGGGACAGGTATCCATGACTACATCAAGGCCTGCATCCTTGGCACGTTGTGCCGCTGCCTGGTCGATGACACCCAGTTGCATCCACACCGCTCGGGCGCCGACCTCGATGGCCTGGTCGACAATGTCTCCGACCTTGCGGGAGTTGACGAAGCAGTTGACGACATCGATTTCTCCGGGAATGTGTTCAAGGCGTTCATAGCCCTCTTCACCCAGGACGTTCTCGGCACGCAGCGAGACCGGAACGATCTGCATGTTCAGCTCGGATTTCAGGTAGCGAGCAATGGCCGGCGCCACACGGCGCGGATTGTTCGTCAGACCAACCACCGCCCACCGTGCCGGGGTGGTCAACAGGCGGCGGATGACATCTGGATCATTGACATGTTTGGCGCTCATGGCGCAACCCTACAACGGGAGCGGAAATGACGGAACCACCGGCGTCCAAAGACGCCGGTGGCCCGGTGGGAGTAGCTGCCTGCGCTGGTTGGGGCCTAGCGGGCTGGATCCAGTTTCGCGTTGGTGGCCTCGGCGGAGAATTCCCCGAATGCCCCACGGTAGCGGGCGGCCGGGTGGTTCTGTGGCAACTTGTCGCCCCTCCCGAAGACCTTGTGCCGCAGGCTGCCCGGGGTGTACTCGCTTTGCGCCAGCCCGCGGCGGCGCAGTTCGGGCAGCAGCCCGTCGATGAAGTTGTCGTAGGATCCGGGCAACACGTGGTTGATGATGTTCAACCCGTCGATGCCGGCGTCCTGCCACTTTTCCAGCTCATCAGCGATCTGTTCCGGGGTGCCGACAATTTGCTGGGCCTTGGCCCGGTAATGGGCCAGGTCCCGGATGGTCGGGTTGCCGCCCGGGGTGGAGGCGATGGCCGCTTCCAGCACACCGCGGGCCCCCTCGGTCTGCACTTCACCCAATGGGGTATCCAGGTCCAGCCCACCCAGGTCCACACCGATACCGCCGCCGATATGGGCAACGATGGCATGCAGGTCCAGGTATTCGTCGTATTCGGCTTCCAATGCCTTGGCTTCGCCCTCGGTGGAACCAACCACGAAGGACAGCCCGGCAAAGACCTTGAGGTCCTCGCGTCCGCGCCCGGCGGCCTGCAGGTTCTCGGTCAGTGCCGCGACCTTCTTGGCCACGTACTGCGGGTGCGGGGCGAACAGGAAGGTGGCTTCGGCGTGGGTTGCGGCGAACTGCGTGCCCCGTGCCGAGGAACCGGCTTGGAAGAGGAACGGGGTGCGCTGTGCGCTGGGTACCGCCAGATGCGGTCCGTCGATCGAGTAGATCTCGCCGCGGTGGTTGATCTTGTTGACCTTAGCCGGGTCCGCGTAGATGCCGCTGATTTTGTCGGCCTTGAATGCATCGTCTTCCCAGGAGCCCTCCCAGAGCTTGTAGGCGGCCTCGACGTATTCCTCGGCCCACCCGTAACGGTCGTCGTGGGCCATGAGGTTCTTGGCCCCGAAGTTCCGGTGCGAGTTCTCCAGCACGCTGGTGACGATGTTCCAGGCCACCCGACCGCCGGAGAGGTGATCCAGGGTGGAGAGTTGGCGGGCGAACTGGAACGGGTGGGTTTGCACCACCGAGCTGGTCATCGCCAGGCCGATATCCGTGGTGCCGGCGGCCAAGGCCGAGAGCAGCACCAGCGGGTCGTGGCTGGGAACCTGCAGGCCCTTGCGCACGTGCGAGGCCCAACCGCCCTCGTGATCCCCGTAGAGGCCCACCACGTCGGCGAAGAACAGGTTGTCGAATTTGGCATCCTCCAGCTTCCGGGCCAGGTCCACCCAGGGGGCCAGTTCGTGGAAGCGGTGCTGCTGGGCTTCGGGGTGACGCCACATGCCACCCAGGATGTGGCTGGAGGTGTTCATCAGGAAGGCCGAGAGGATGAAACGCGGCCGTGCGTCGAAGGTTCCCATTTACTTGCCGCCCGTCGCGTCGCCGATGGAGTTCAAACCGGTGGGGATGGTGCCGTTGATGAAGTAGTCCCCCACCGAGCGGGCCTTGAAGGCCACCGGGTTGTGGGTGGCCACGGTGCGGGCATTGCGCCAGAACCGGTCCAGCGCCTTGCTGGTGGACACCGCCGAGGCGCCGGTGACGTCGAATAGCTCGCTGGTGGCGTCCAGGACGAGCTTCGGGGTGGCCACATGGGCCTGCTGCACGGCCAGTTCCGCGCGCAGGTAGGCCGCTTCGGCGTCCAGGCCCAGGCTTTCATCCAGGGCGGCGTCCAGTTCGCGGGCCGCGGTGAGCACGATCGCCTCGGCGGCGAACACGTTGGTGGCCAGGCGGCCCACCAGTTCCTGGATCTGCGCGTCATCGCGGAACAGGGCCCCGGATCCGGTGTTGAAGGTACGGGTGCGGGTGGCCACGATCTGCGCGGCCTCGTTGCGGGCGGCTTTGCCGATACCAACCAGGACCGAGAGCAGGCAGAGCTGGAAGAACGCCGGTTCCAGGGTGGAGGCGACCTTGCGCTGGATGATGTTCTCCTGGCCCACCGGGACATCGGTGAAGATGGCGGTGCCGGTGCCGGTCAGCGGTTGGCCGAATCCGTCCCAGTCATCGAGGATCTCAACGCCTTGGGCGTGCCGGTCCACGATCGCGTACTGGCGTCCTTCCACCCCGTCGGTGGAGGCCATGACCACTACCCAGTCAGCGAAGATCGAACCGGTGGTGTAGTACTTCTCGCCACGCAGCACCCATCCGGAATCGGTGTGGATGAGTTTGGTGTTGGTGGTGCCCAGCGCGTTGCCGCCGCGCTCGGTGGCGGCATTGCCGAAGATCTCGCCGGCCAGTACCCGCGGGAACCACTGGTCCCGGAACTCGGCGGGCTGCAGTGCAATGGTCTCCACGAAGGAGAAGTGGCTGCGCAGCAGGTGGGAGACGTTGGAATCCGCGGCGGAGAGCTCGACCAGCAGACGGAACAGGTGTTCGTGGCTCACCGGCTCCCCGCCGTGGCTGGCCGGTACCCGCAGGGTGGTGAACCCGGCATCCTTCAGCCACTGAACCTGCTCGAAGGGCAGCTGGCGTTGTTGTTCGCGTTCACGCGCTCCAAGGGCAATGCGCTCGAAGACCGGCGTAAAACGGGCCAACAACTGCTGGTACTTGGCTTCCTCGCTCAAAGGCTGGGTGATGGCTGGGGTGCTCATGATCCTCTTTTCGATGTAATGAATTCTGTATCGGGTGCCGGCAGGTCATCAGGCGCTGGCCGCGTCGGTCAGTTCGCGCAGCACTTGTCCGGGGTTGGCGGCCAACAGGGTGCGGGTGTACTCGTGGCTTGGAGTGGAGAACACCTCGTCCACCGTTCCGGTTTCCACCAGCTCGCCGCGGCGCATAACTCCCACCCGGTGGCTGATCCGTTCCACCACGTGCAGGTCGTGGGAAATGAACAGGTAGGTCAGTTGCTGTTCTTCCTGGAGCCGCTTGAGCAGGGCGAGGATCTGTTCCTGGGTCAGCACGTCCAGCGCGCTCAGGGCCTCATCCAACACCAGGATTTTCGCCCCGGCGGCCAGGGCCCGGGCGATCGCCACGCGTTGGCGCTGCCCTCCGGAGAGTTCCGGCGAGCGCTTGGCGGCCAGCTCGGGTGACAGGTTGACCTGTGACATCAGTTCCCCCACGCGGGCCTTGCGCCAGTTGGCATCACCGAGGCGGTAGTTGACCATCGGCTCGGCGATGATCGAGGCCACCGGTTGCCGGGGGTCCAGTGCGGAGTCCGGGTTCTGGTAGACCAGTTGCGCCTGCCGCCACAACTCGTAGCGGCCCTTGCCGCGGATGCCGGTGACTTCCTTGCCATTGACACTCGCCGCCCCGGCGCTCGGTTCGAGCAGGCCCATCAGGATCTTGGCGGTGGTGGACTTTCCGGAGCCGGATTCGCCCACCAGGGAAAAGGTGGTGCCGCGCGCCACTTCGAAGGACACCTCGTTGACCGCGCGGTGGGTGTCCGTTCCCTTGCCGAAGTCCTTGGTCAGTCCGGCCACCGAGATGGCGACTTCCCGTTCCCCGGTGACCGGCTGACGTTCGTGTCCGGCGCTGGCCTGGGCCAACAGGGCCTTGGTATAGGGATCGGTGCTTTCGGTGACCAGCGAGCGGACGCTGCGGTCCTCCAGGATCCTGCCCGAGTTCATAACCAGCACGCGGTCGGCGATGTCGGTGGCCACGGCCAGGTCGTGGGTGACGAACAGGACCGTGGTGCCCTTTTTCCGGGCCAGCGATACAAACACCTCAAGCACGGTGCGTTGCACGGTGACATCCAGGGCACTGGTGGGTTCATCGGCGATCAGCAGTTGCGGGTTCAGCGCGAAGGCGATCGCGATCAGCACACGTTGTTTCAACCCTCCGGAGAGTTCATGCGGGTACTGCTTCATCCGCTGTTCTGGGCGGTCGATGCCCACACTGGCCAGCAGGTCGACGGCCTTGGATTGCCAGTGCTTCTTGGGTACCGAACGCTGCGGGTGCAGCCGGAAGACCTCGATCAGCTGCGAGCCGATGGTCTTCACCGGATCCAGGCTGGCGCCGGGATCCTGCGGAACCAGGCCGATACCGGCACCGCGGATTTCCCTCCAGGCATGCACGTCCAGACCGGTCACCTCGGTACCGCCGAAGCGGATGGAACCGGATAGTTGGGCATCCCGTGGCAGCAGACCGATCAGCGCCTTGGTCAAGGTCGATTTGCCCGAACCGGATTCGCCGACGATCGCCACGATCTGCCCGGCGGGGATTTCAAGATCCAGGCCGTCCGCGGCCAGGGTCCCGGCGGCGTACCGTACCGAGAGGTCCTCGATGCGCACCACCGGATGGGTGCTGGTGTTCTTGGCGGTCATTGTCGTATCCAATCGAAATTCGTCCCGGCACCGGGATCAGAAGCGGAAGGCCTGGTTGATGCGCCGGCCCAGGGCCGCGGTGAGCATAACCGCCAGGACGATGACCAGCCCGGGCAGGGTGGTCAGCCACCAGGCCACCGACAGGTACTGGCGTCCCTCGGAGATCAGCAGACCCCATTCCGGGGTGGGTGGTGGAGCGCCGAAGCCGAGGAAGCCGAGTCCCGAGATCGCCAGGATCGCAGCCCCCAAGTCAACGGCGAGCAGGGCCAGCACCGGCCCGATGATGTGCGGGATGATGTGGCGGCGCAGCACCGTGAAGTAGCCGCCCCCACTCATCAGCGCCGCTTGGACGAAGTCCCGGGAACGGACCCGCAACACTTCGGTGCGCACCAGGCGGGCGAAGATGGCGATCGAGGCGATACCGACACCGATACCCAGGGACAGTGGCCCCGGTTCGGTGGCGGTGACCAGGATCAAGGCGATCAGGAAGGCCGGGACGGCCAGCAGCACATCGACCAGGCGCATCGCCACGGTGTCGGCGAAGCGTCCGGCGGTGCCGGCCACCAGGCCCAACAGGGTACCGACCACCGAGCCGATCAGGCAGGCCAGCCCGGCGGTCATCAGCGTCTGGCTGGTGCCATGCACCACCCGGGAGTAGACGTCCCGGCCCAGATGGTCCGTGCCGAAGGGATGGGTGATACTCGGGGCGAGGAACTTGTCTGCAGGTACCCCGGTGATCGGGTCCTGACCGGTGAACAACCCGGGAAGTAGCGCCCAGGCCAGCAGCAGCGCCAAAGGGATCAGTACCCACCATTCGGCCAGCCATTGGAGCACACCACGTGGTGCGCGGGATGGGGCCTTGACGGTGGCCGGTTCCGGGGTCTGGGGCCCGGTGCTGGCCCCGGCGTGTTCGGTCAATACACTCATGACTCTGCCTTCCCTAGGCTGCCAGTGCCCGCGGTGGGCCGGCGTTGGCGTTGATGATGCGTGGGTCCAGCTGCGGGTGGATCAGGTCCACCAGCAAGTTGACCAGGGTGAAGGCCGCCGCGGTGAGCAGCACCAGGCCCTGGACCAGCGGAATGTCCTGGACGGTGACGGCCTGGAGCACCAGCTGGCCCAACCCGGCGCGGGCGAACACGGTTTCGGTGATGACCGATCCGGCCAGCAGGGTGCCGATGGTGATACCGGCAATGGACAGGGCCGCCGGGGCGGCGTTCTTCAGCGTGTGCCGGAAGAAGATCCACGATTCCCCGGCGCCCTTGGCGCGCAACACATCCACGAACGGCTGGGCGTTGACTTCCTGCACGCTCTTGAGCAGTACCTGGGCGATCGGTGCGCTCAGGTGGATGGCCAGCACCAGGATCGGTACCGCCAGGGACAGGAATGATCCGTCCGGGAACAACGACATGACCCCCAGCTGCACGGCCAGCACTTGCAGCAGCACCAGCCCGAGCCAGAACACCGGGATGGAGATGAACAGCGGAGGAAGGTTCAGCAGCGCCTTGCGCAGTCGGGCTCCGCGGGCCAGGCTGGCAGCGGCCACCAGGGCCACCGCCAGCACCACCGCCACCACGAAGGCGCTTCCGGCAAGGACCAGGGTGGATCCGATGACATCCCCGATCCTGCTGGTGACCTCGGCGCCGGCGGAGAGCGAATAACCGAAGTCCCCCCGCAGCAGACCCGCCAGCTGGGACAGGTACTGCAAGATCAGCGGCTGGTCGTAGCCGTAGTAGGCCTTCATCTGCGCGATGGTGGCCGGGTCGGCCGCCGCATCGGTGGACAGGAAGATGGTTACCGGGTCATTGGGCAGCGCCTGCACGGCCAGGAAGACCGCGGTGTAGGCCAACCAGATGACCAGGATCGCCTGGCCGACGCGTTTGGCAATGTATCCGCCCATGTCGTGTGTTTCCTATCAGCCGTTGGACTTCCAGGCGCCCTGGAAAATCGGGGCGGTCCCGGAGGTGAATTCGATGTGGGCGTCCTGGTGTGCACCGTAGACCTGGACCTCGTCCCACAGGACCAGGGTCAGTGCCTTGTCCAGGACCAGTTCGCGCTGTTCCTCTTCGATCAGCTTCAGGTGTTCCTCGTCGGTGGTTGCCGCCTGCTCTCGGGTGAACAGGTCGTTCAGTTCCGCGTCGGCGTTCAGCGTCTGGGTATTGTTCGCCGGGCCGTACACCGGTCCCAGGCCGCCGTAGGCGAACTGGCGGGTGCCGAAGAATTCGATCTGGTCGTCAACCAGTGCATTAGTCAGGAAGGCGTTATCGGCGGCTCGGTTGACCAGCTTTACGCCGATTTCACGCCATTGCTGTTCGATCAACTCGAAGGCGGGCTTGATGACCACCGAGTTGTTCGAGGAGGCGACGGTGATTTCCAGCTTCTCGCCGTCCTTTTCACGGATGCCATCGGCACCCTCGACCCAGCCGGCCTCGTCCAGCAGCTTCTTCGAGGTTTCGGGGTCATAGGCCAGCTCATCGGACAGGTCCACGAACCCCGGGGCCTGGCGGTTGAGTACCGACCCGGAGATCACGTAGCTGTCGGAAAGCACGGTGTCCTTCAGCGCCTGCCGGTCGATACCGACCTGCAGCGCCTGTCGTACCTTGACATCCTCGAGCTTGCCCGAGCCGATACGCACGGCCGCCTGGTTGGCGGTCAGATCCACACCCTGTGCGGCCAGCACCTGGCCGCCTCCGGCGCTCAGCGCGTCTTCGTCCACGGGCTGCAGGCCACGAACCAGGTCGACCTGGCCGGACTGGGCGGCACCGGCGCGGTGGGCTACCTCCGGCAGGTACTTGATGACCAGTTCATCCAGGTACGGGGCACCTTGGTTGGCGGCGGTTTCCGGGGCCCAGGCGTAGTCCTCGCGGGCCGCGAAGACCACTTCCTCATCCGGCTTTTCGGATTCGAAGACGAACGGTCCCGAACCCACGATCTGCGCGATGGCGGACTGTCCGGCGTTGTCCAGTTCAAGGGTCTCTGGAGCCACCAGGCCGGCGGCGACCGAGGAGGTGGCGCGCAGGAAGTTCGCGTCCGGGCGCTTCAGCGTGACCTTGACCTGGTTATCACCGACAACCTCTGCCGATTCATAGGCGGAGAAGTCCACATTCGGCTGGATCTGGGCTTCCTCGATACCCAGGCCCAGGGCGTCCAGGTTGGCCTTGACCGCTGCGGCATCAAGTGCGGTGCCGTTGGAGAAGGTCACCCCGTCACGGATGGTGAAGGTGTATTCGGTCTTGTCCTCATTGGAGGTGAAGTCCGTGGCGATCCAGCCAACGAGCTGGCCAGATTCCACGTCGAAGTAGGTCAGCCGGTCAAGCACCGAGTGAAGCACGTTGGCCTTCTCGTAGAAGCGGGCTGCCTGGGTCTGCCAGTTGTTGATCGGGGTCACCTCGGCGAAGACGAAGCTTCCGCCCTGTACCGGTTCGCCCGCAACGCCCTGGCTGGTCCCGGCTTCGGCGCCAGTACTGTTGCCGCCGCAGGCAGTCAGTGACAGGCCCAGGGCTGCGATGAGTGCGGTAGCTTTGAGTGCCAAACGTGGTGGCCGCATATGTTTGTGTTCCTCTCGGTTGCGCCCGAGGATCACGCTGAACGCGGGCCCAGCTCCGCCATGGGCGGGGGTTGGAACTGTTGGTTCCAACCCGTGGACCGTTGCGAAATCTAGCAATCTCCATCGGTCCTGGCCTTAGCACCGGTTCCCCCCATAGGGCGGTTGCTGCGACTTCAGCGAGCCAGGTCTCTCAGTCGCTCTGGATGGTTTAGCGTCTGGCGTTTCTGCCGACAAATTCAGTGTGCGGCGCATGGTGACTTGTGACCAAGCATGACGACACAGGATGGTCACAAAGTCGCCGGGCGACTCATTCAGGCTGGATCACCGGGTAACATCGCGTCACCTGCGGTCATGTGACGGTCATGTGACATCAGGAGGAAGGTTTCCTTGACTCCTGCAGGCAGTGGGGGTAGCTGCCGACACCAACATCTGTTTAAAGTGAATGGCCCTGCCAAGGCAGGGCCATTCAGCAGCGGGGCGTGGGAAACTACCCGGTACTGGAGGATTCGAGTTGTCCTTCGTCCTCTTCTTCGTATTCCCCTGAGCGGGCGCGGCGCACGCCAAGGACGGTTGCAGCACCCATGACCACCAGCAGGATCAGGATCCATCCGGCGGGCAGGGTCCAGAAGGTTGTCGTTACCGTGCTGGATCCGGCAGGAAGCGAGTCGATGCCTTCGGCATCCATGGTCACGTCGACCTGTTGCCACAGCAGCGGCCAGAACCCGGGCACCTGCTGTTCAAGCTGGACGGTGGAACCGGGAAGCAGTTCCTCGGCGGAGAAGGTGTGCGAGGCGGGTGCTACCCCGAAGGGACCGGAGATCTTCACGGTGTACGAACCGCGGGCCCGCAGGTTGCCGTCATTGGCAAGCGTGGCATGAACCGTGGCATCGACCGGCGCAAAGGGATTCCAGGCAATGGGTGCGGCTGCACTGGCTTCGGTGACCGCCAGGGCGGTGGTACCTTCGCCGCCGACACGTACGGCCAGTTGGGTGGCCAGCCGCTGGTCAATCGCGACCGTGGAGTCGCTGGCGGAATCGATAAAGGAGGAGATCATACCCCCGACATAGTCACCCGGCTCGGCGTCTTCGGGAATGTTCAAGGTAAAGCCGACTTCGGTCTCTTCCCCCGCTGCCAGGATGACCGAGGGTTCCTCGACGTGGATCCACGCGCCGATAGAGTTGGAGGATTCGGTCGCCGGTAATAGTTCCAAGGCCCCATTGGCCGAGGTGAGGCCATCGGCGCCGTAGATCGACAGATTCAGCGGTTTGGTCCCGTAGTTGGTGATCGCGAAGCTGTCTTCCAGGCTCTGCCCCGGGTCCAGCTCATAGGAGAAGCTCGATCGTTCCTCGTCGCCTCCGGGGTTGATGCCCCATGAGATCTCGTCGGCCTGTGCCGCCGGTAGTGCGATCAGGCCGGTGCAGATCAGCACTGCGCACAATGCGCCAGCGGTGATGCGTGCTGTCACGGGACGGGAGTAGCGGCCGAACAATGTCATGTCTTCCTCGCGGTGGTGCAGTGTGGTGTGCGCGGCTGGGCTGCCGCAGATGATGATGCGGTGCCCGGCAGACATATGGCATGCCGGGCACCGCAGGTTGTTCTTCCCCGGGATTACTTCTGGATAGCGGTAATCGTCAGGACCGAGGTGTAGTCACCGGCCGGAGCGTCGGCAGGTGCCAACAGCTGGATTCCGGTGTTCAGGGTTGCGCTGGACTTGCCGGTGGCCGAAGCCATGACGGCGGAAGCCGACAGGCCGTTGGCCGAGCCCGGCAGGATGGTGGTTCCAAGCAGGACACCGTTGTTGCCCTGGCCTGCAGGGGTCCAACCCAGTGCGCTGGCGGCGAAGGAGTTGCTGCCTGCGGTGAAGTTCGCGGCCTTGCCGGTGACCTGCCAGCCGTTGGTGACCTCGCGGTCATCGGTCACGGTGATTTTCGGCAGGGTGCCGTTGGCCACGAAGCCTGCGGCATTCTGGCTGGCGGTTCCGAGGTTCGCGCTCGTCCCGTCGATGGCCCAGCTAAACGTCCCTGGCTGTTCCGGCTGGCCTTCGGTTTCAGGCACCGTGACCTCGACATCAAGGTCCTTGGAGTCCGACTCTTCGGGGTTCTCCGGTTCTTCAGGCTGTTCCGGTTCGGTCGCCTCGGCAACCAACTCGATGCTCAGCTCGCTGGCGGGCTTGCGGACATCGGCACCGCCGCCGGAGGAGAACCAGTACGCCTGTGTCCCGGTCAGGCCCTGGAACTCCACGAAATCGGAGGGGAACGAACCCCAGGTGGCACCCGTAGTCACCTGGTTGGTCACGCTGGCTGGTGCCAGGACACCAAGGTATTCGGGAATCTTGACGAAGCCGTCAGCACCGACGGTGACACCAGTGAGATTGGCCAGGGTAATTTCCTGCGGTTCGATGGGCGACCACTTGCTCGCATCAGCCTGGTCGGCACCGTATCCGGAGGCAGTGGCCTTGAGCGTGGCGGTGCCATCTGACTTAACGTCCAGGGTCGGGTTCGAGGCCGACCAGTAGGTCAAACCACCATAGAACACGGCGGTGAATGAGCCGGTCCAGTTGATGCTTGCGGTCTTCGCGGCAACGTCAACCGTGCCGGAGCCGTTTTCCCACAGCAGGAAGTTGTTGGTGGATTTCGGTGCCGCAGGGTTGCTCGCACTGACGGTCACACCGTCCCCGGTGTCGCACCGCGAGGCCCAGGTCTGCTGCTTCAGGGTCCCGTCTGCTGCGGCGACAACCACCGAGACGTTTCCTTCCTTGCCCTTGTGGAACCCGTCGTCTTCGGTCCATGCGCGGCTCGAACCGCTGTTTCCGGCCTTGCCTGCCGACAGGAAGTTGCAGCCATTGGCGTAGGCCCCGGCACCGGTTTCGGCGTTCAGACCCCACGACAGCGTGACGTCATCAACGGTCTGCTCGGCAGCCTGGGCAGGTGCGGCAAATGCGGCCATCGAAATGGCTACGCCTGCGGCGGCGGCCAGGGCCAGTGGCTTGCGTACTTTGGACATGCCGTTCTTTGCTACGGACATTTCCCCTCCGAGTGATTTGTAGAATGGTGCCGGGCCCTGGTGGGTCCGGCGGCTATGAGTATCGGTGTTCCTGGACCTGGCGGTTCAGGAATCCGTGTTCTGGTCCTTCTGTTTCGAGGCAAAGGGCCAGACGAGCCATCCGCGGCGGAATCCAACCCATGCCACGGAGGCCAGCGCCAACAAACCCGCCAGGGACCACAGCAAGGGTTGCCTGTAGTCCATGACCCGTTCGATAGCATCCGGAATGAGCGACTTGCCCAACCAGTTGATTGCACTGGTTGCGATCGTCGCCGCTTCGAGTACCGAGGTCCCCGCCCCGGCAAGTTCTGCCAGCGGTGGCATCAGTGCCCCCGCCGCTGGCTGCAGGAAGTTCGTCGTGTTGTTGGTTATCGACGTACGTTCCTCGACCAACGAGGTGGTGTCCCCGTTGGAATTCTGTGTGTTTCCGCCTGTGAGGTCATCTTGCGAATCGGTATCTTGCGGAGTGCCGGTTTCCGGCTTTTCCAGGACCGGATTGTCCGGAGTGTAGCTGATGTACACGTCGGTGGCGACTTTTCGTTTATCCGAAAGCCCCCCGGAGGAGTACCAGAATGCTCCCTGACCGGTGGCCTGGTTGAACTTCACCCAGCTTTCCGGGAAGGACCCCCACCAATCACCAGTGGTTGCCTGAGGCATGCTCTCGCTCAGCGCGTCGCTGAGCTTCACACCCTTGTAGGCGGGGGTGGTGATGATCCCGTTTTGGCCCAGGGTGACATCGGGCAGATCTGCCATGGTGATGGTGGTCTCGGGCACCTTCTGCCAGCGGGTGCTGTCCTCGCGATCGGAGGCGTAACCGCTGGCGGTGGCGGTCATTGTCCCCTTGCCGTTGGCCACCTGGAGTACCGGATCCGAAATCGACCAGTAGGTTCGCCCGTCATAGAAGACGATCGAGAAGGAGCCGTCCCAGGCGATCTCGGCGGTTCCCTTGGCCACGTCGATGGAGCCGGTGCCCTTGTCAATGACAACCTGTCCCCCGGTTCCCGTTCCAGCGGCACGTCCTGCAGGAGCGGTGCACCGGGTGTCCCAGGTTTCGGTAGCCCATTGGCCATCGTCGCCAGGGCGTTCAATGCGCGTGTTGCCGTCGGCCGTTTTGAAGAAGCCGTCCTTTTCGGTCCAGGTGTGACTGGAGCCCGCATCCCCAACGACTCCTGCGGAGAGGAAATTGCAGCGTCCCGGCTCATGGGCCGGGGAGGTGGATTCGTCGTTGACTCCCCAGCGGAACTGGGCATCGGTGACCTCGAATGTTCCCGGAGCCGGAATCGTGACCTTCACATCGATCTTTTCCTCACCGCTTGCGTCGGCATGGGCCGGCACCGCGGGAAGCAGTAGCGCGCTCACCAGGGACCCGATAGCGCCCAGGGTGGCCAACGTTTTACGCGCGCTCATACGCGCTCCCGCTGAAGTGATTCATCCAGCCGGTCCAGGGCACTGGTTTCCGGCTCATCCGACAGGGCCGGCCCTGCGGATCCAGCGGAGGGTTTTGCTGCGGCACGGCTGCGGGCGGGCTTGCGCCGCCGAGTCCTGGCGGCCGGACGCTTCTTTGCCGAGCGTGCCGCCGGCTTGCCTGCTTTCCTGTCCTTGCGCACCAATGCGGCGATGAGCGAGCTGAGCACCAGGATGAACAACAGGGCCGCGGCCACGATCACCGCGATCATTGCCCAGCGGATCCCGTCCTGGTTTCCGGTATCGGCGGCAGCCAGCAGGGCCGGGTCCGCCATGACACTGAATTCGGCTTCCACGCTGTTCCCGGAACCGGCACCGGTGAGCTTGATCTTGTGGGTTCCGGCGGTCATATCCGCCGGGATTTGCACGGCCCCGGCGATTTCGCCGAACTGCCCGGCGGTGATGGGACCGGCGGCGGTCAGCCCGGAGGACAAGGTGGCCACGACCTGCTCGCCGGCGGCGAATCCGCGCCCGGTGAATCCCAGGGAACGGCCGACAATGACCGTCTGCTGCTCCAGACCCAGGGTCGGGTCCCCGCTGGTGACCGGCTCCATGGGGCCGGCGTTCACAGTCTCCGGGGCGGTTTGCCCTGCCGGTTGTTCACCGGTGTCCTGCGTTTGTCCCTGGACCTGGTCCGTTGGCGCCTGGGTCTGGTTGGTTCCCTGGGTGGTCGTGGTGGTGCTGTTGGTTTGCCGGGTCGATTTGTTCTGCGAAGTGGACGCGGCGGTGCCGCCAAAGGACACCGGCTGGAACGCCTCGTTGCTTCCGTTGGTCACCCCATGGGCACCAAAGGTGATGATTCCGCATTGCACCTCACGGCAATCCACCGTGGTGTTTCCTCCCGAGGCGTTGGTGGCGGTGAAGGTCGGGCCGGGGATGACCAGCGACAGCTTGAAGGTGCCGTTGGCGTTGATCACTCCACCGTTGGCGCTATCCGAGGTACTGGAGCCGGGGAACGCAACAAAACGCTGGTAGCCCTTGTTGTCCTTGTTCTGCGAGTCGGCGACGTAGAAGAAGTCGGTCCCGGCCTTGCCGCCCTTGCTCGGCTGCCAGGTCGAGTTCTTGACGTAGCCGAACACCACGTAGATCCCGCCGAAGCCCTTGTTGATGGATTGGAATCCGGAGCCGCTGACGTTCACCGTGGTGGCGCCGGTGACCGAGGCCTGGTTTGTGCCCGCCGATGAGGTGACGCTGAGCCGCGGAGCGGAATCGGCTATCGTGGGCATCGACGCCCCCAGTCCCGGCATCAGCACTAGTGCGGCGGCCAGCAGGGCAATGATCATCCCGCGGGTTGTTCGCGATACTCGCCGGGTGCTCATATCAGTTCCTCTTCACGGATCTTGCTCGGTTGCAGGTGCGGACGCAGCGGGGTGATGATCACTCCGCCGGATTCGGGGTGTTGCACCACGCTGACCGGGTAGCGGTACACATCCTGCAGGTTCTGCGCGGTCAATACCTCGGAGGGTGTGCCAACCGCCTTGATGCGCCCGGCCTGCAGTAGCACGATCCGGTCCGCATAGGCGGCCGCGAGCGACAGGTCGTGCAGCACCACGATCGCCGTGGCCCCTTCACGTGTGCGGTGGTGCACCGTGGTCATCAGCTGTTCCTGGTAGCGGATGTCCATCGGGGCGGTGGGCTCGTCGAGCATGATGATGCGGGTTTCCTGTGCCAGTACGCGGGCGAAGGCCACGCGGGCCTTTTCACCCCCGGAGAGGGTCTGCACGGTGCGCGGGGCAAGGCTTCCGGATTCCGTGGATCGCAACGCGTTGGCCACGACCATCTCATCGAGTTCCTCTTCGGCGGTACCGGCCCACGGTGCCCGGCCCATGCGGACCACATCCTCGCCGGTGAAGGCGAAGGACACCCGGGATTCCTGGGTTTGCACGGCGCGCACCCGGGAGAGCTGCTTGACATCCCAGTCGGCCAACGGTTTGCCGGCCAACAGGATGTCACCGGCGTCCAGGCCCTCGTCCCCGCTCATCGCGGAGAGCAATGTGGACTTGCCCGCCCCATTGGGTCCTACCAGGACCACGACTTCTCCGGGAAACAGTTGCAGGTCGATCCGGTCCAGGATCTTGTGCCCGCCCAGGCTCAGCTCGGCGGCGCACACTTGCATGATCGGCGCCGTCATCAGGACCAGCCTCCTGCCCCGCGGCGGGTACGGCGGATCAGCCAGAAGAAGAACGGCCCACCGACCAGTGCGGTGAGCATGCCGATGGGCAGGTCCGCGTTGGCCACCAGGGTGCGCGCGGTGGTGTCCGCCGCCAGCATCAGCAGGGCACCTCCCAGCACCGAGGCGGGCAGCAGCATGCGGTGTCCAGGGCCCAGGGCCATGCGAAGGATGTGTGGAACCACCAGGCCCACGAACCCGATAATGCCCGCGAACGCCACGGCGGCGGAGGTCAGGAAGGCGACCACCACGATCACCTGCTTGCGCAGTCTTTCGACATTTACACCCAGGTGGCGTGCCGGGCGTTCTCCCAGGGCCAGCAGGTCGAGCTTGCGGGTCGTGGTGAAGGCCAGCAGGATTCCAGCCAGGGCGATCGGACCGGCGATGCCCACGTTGATCCAGAGGGTTCCGTTGAGCGATCCCAGCTGCCAGAAGATGATCTCCTCGCGGGCAGAGGTATCTCCCAGGAAGGTCATCAAGGCGATGACCGCACCGGCGATGGCGTTGATGGCCACACCGGTCAGCACCAGGGTGACCACCTCGGTTCGTCCGCCGTGCCGGGCGGTGAGGTACACCAGGGTGGTAGCCACCAGCCCGCCGATGAAGGCAGCCACCACGGTGGTCCATTGGCCGAAGAAGGTCAGCCCCAGGGCGATGGAGGTGCAGGCGAAGGCGGCAGCACCCGAGGACACGCCCACGACGCTGGGTTCGGCCAGCGGGTTGCCGAACACTCCCTGCATCATGACCCCGGCCGCAGCCAGGGCGGCACCGACGATGATGGCCATCAGGACCCGGGGGAACCGGATGGCCCAGAGGGCCGATTCGGCATGCGGATGCTCGGGGAGAACTCCCCAGTCCAGACCAAGCCGGTGGGAAATGCTCGCGAGGATCTCCGCAACGGAGATCTGCATCTGCCCCACCCCGGCGCTGAATAGCGCGGCGAGCAGAACCGCTGCACCCAGAATGACGAGCACGGTGGTGTTGCGTATCTTGTTTCCGGTGCCCAGCCGCGGCTCCGGTGCCTGGAGCTGGTCACCTGGCAGCCGGGGAACCGTGCCTTGCAAGCGCAGTGGTTGGATCCGTTGATCGGTTGTCACTGCTCGTTCGCCGCCTCGGGTGCGTAGACGGCTACCGAGAGGGCTTCTAGCACCGCCGCGGAGTTGGGGCCGAAGCTCAGCAGCTGGGAGTCGGCCATATCCACGATGCGCTTGTTGACGCCTGCCGGGGTATGGGCCAGGGCCGGGACCGTGGTGGTGATGCCGTCGACACCGCCGACTGATTCCAGTCCTCCGCTCATCATGATGACCAGATCCGGTTCGGCTTCCACCATGGCCTCATCGGTCATCGGCCGCATGCCTTCCCAGCCGATTTCGGTGGCCACGTCGATGCCACCCAGGGAGGTGATCAGCGAATCGGCCCCGGAGTCCTGGCCGAAAATGTAGTAGACCCCCGACTGGCCGCGGGCGTACAGCAGCAACATGCGCAGCCGTTCATCGCCTTCTGGTGCGATCTGAGCGATTTGCGAGGTGATCTCCTCGATCTGGTTGGAGGTGCGTTCGGCGAGTTTCTTGCCTTCCTCAGGCACCCCGAGTGCGGTGGCGATGCTGGTGATCATCTCCGCTGCGGATTCCAGACTCCGGGTGGAGTCAAGGGTGACTACCGGAATTCCGGCTTGGCGCATCTGCTCGATGACATCCCAGGGGCCCAGCGAAGAGTCGGTGATGATGACGGTGGGAGCCAATTGCAGAATGGCTTCCGCATTGAGTTCATGGCCGTTCTGGGTGACCATCGGCAGGTCTTCCGCTTCCTTGAAGGTGGTGGAGGTGTCGCGTCCCACGACCTGGTCTCCCAGACCCAGGTCGTACACGATGCGTGCCGAACTGCCGTAGAGGTCAAGGGGAAGGATCCTGGAAATATCGGTGACGGTGACTTCCTTGTCCTGGGCGTCAGTGATCGTCACCGGTAGCTGCGGCTCCGGGTTTTTCGCGACCGGATCGATCTGCCCGCCCGCCAGCATGGCGGTGGAGGGTCCGACATGATCCTTGGGGTTGTCAAGGACTGTCACAGATTCCAGGGTCTTGCCGTCGCCGGAGGCTTCCGAACCGGCCGCGTGGGAACCGCATCCGGTCAGGACGATCAATCCTGCGAGCACCAGGGACGTGAGACTGCGGGCGCGACGAGAATACTGCTTGCTGGGCACGGAAGTCCTAAAGTTTGCGAGTTTCAGGGGGCGCGTGCCACGGCAGACCCATCGTTCCAACGTGACACACTTAGGTTAAGTTCACCTAAGTAAAGGATCTTAGCTTAATGAATACTCTTGTATCCAAATTTTCAGGAGATTTCGACTGCCCGAGGACCGGGTTGGGCGCAACCCTTCGTCATCTAACGACAGGGCTGCCACCGGGCTGCACAATCGAACGAACCGTCACCGACTTGGCAAATTCCTTAAAATTACTTGTCAACGTCGGCTTGGCGCGACCGGAACCTGACTAAATCAGACCACCCCGCATCTGCGACACCACTCTTGCGGCAAGCGAAGCGCGACAAGGGAAACAAAATGCCAACAGTCGTAGATTAACTAAGGCTATCCTTAACGCTATTCTTGTACTTCACATCACTTGCAAAAAACTGGGGTAGATCATGTCCAACAATCCAGATTCGAATTTCTCAACCCGGCTGCGCCAGGTCACCCAAGATGACCACAGCGAAGCAGAGACCAGCGAATTCATCACAACCCTGATGGGCGGCAAACGCAGCGCCCGGGATTACACCCTGCTCATCGCGCAGTATGCGCACATATACGCGGCATTGGAAGAGGAAGTCCGCGCCTTGGACAACGACCCGGAATTCGGCTCGATCTTTGATCCTGCGCTGGAGCGTAGCGGGCAGATTGCCAAGGATCTGGAGGTATTGCTTCCCGCACACGGTTTCACCTCCCTGCCCGACGCCCTGCCGGCCACCAAGGTCTACATCGCCGCAATTCGCGAAGCGGCCAAGGAACCGGCTCGACTGGTCGCGCACCATTACCTGCGCTACCTGGGAGATCTTTCCGGTGGGCTGGCCATTGGCAAGCTGGTTGCCCGTCACTACTCGATCGCCCCCGAGGCCCTGAACATGTGGGATTTCGGGGACATCGAGAAACCAAAGGTCTACAAGGATGCGTACCGCACCAAGCTGGACTCCCTGGGGGCCGACCCACTGGCCGCCGAGGCGCTGCTGGATGAAGCCAAGCGCGGCTTCCGGTGGAACAAGGGAATTTTCGAGGATCTGCTGCGTTCCTCCAACGGGGAACTGGTCTCCGCGTAGAACGACCTTGAAACGTTAAAACCCAGCAGGCTGCCGGTTCCCGCATATAGGAGAACCCGCAGCCTGCTGGTGTATCCGGTGCTGTGCTAGTCGGCCGACACCGGGGTCAGCACACCCTGCACCAATGGATCGTCCGTGGTTGCCAGGTACTCCTGCAGCCGTGGATCCGAGAACACCTCGATCAGCTTTTGGGCGTCCGTTGTCTGCGCGAACTCGCTGCCGAAAATCAACCGCGAGGCAAAGGTCCGCGGGGGCTCGGGGAACAGGATCCCCTTGTCCCGACCCACCTTGCCGGCATCGAACTGGGACACGTAGCCGATGGCGACGTCGACATCGTCCAGCATGCGCGGCATCGCCAGCAGGTCGGCTTCCTTCAGTACGAATCCGTGGGGATTCTGCACTACATTGGCCATCTTGGCGGTGCGTGGTTCGATATCCGGATCCAATCCCAGCAGCCCCTCGCGCTCCAGCAACCAGAGTGCCTGCCCTTGGTTGGCCACGTCATTGGGTAGCAACAAGGTGGCCCCCTGCGGCAGGTCCTCGACCGAAGCGTAGCGGGTGGAGTACAGCCCGAAGCCCCACTGGTAGAGCTCCACCGTGGGTGTCAGCTCCACCCCGGCGGCTTCGGCGGACTGCTGCATGTACCACTGGTGCTCGAAGATGGTCGCGTCGAACTGGCCGGAGGCCACGGCCTGGTTGGCCTGGATCGGATCCTGCAACCCAACCGGTTCGATCTCGATACCGTAGTCCGGGGCGATGGTGTCGGCCACGAATTCCAGGATCTTCTCCTCCCCCGCCATGGCTGGTTCGAAGTGCACCTTGAAATCGCTCTTACCTCCCGCCTCGACTGCGGTGGCGGGGTTGCCACGTTGCTGGACCAAGAGGATACCCAGCACAATGGCCAGCACGGTGGCGATGACAGCGATCGTCCAGGGGAAGACGCTGGTGTTCTTGCGCAGGGTGAAACCGTGGTTGTGTCCGGTTGTCGGTGTAGTCATGTGTATTCTGCCTGTTTCGTTTCTGCTGGCCTATGGGCGGGCCAGTGCGCGGGCGATGCGGTCGCCGAGGAATTGGACGATCTGGACGGTGAGGATCAATACCACGATGGTGGCCAGCATGACATTCATGTCAAAACGCTGGTAGCCGTAGGTCACCGCCAGGTATCCGATGCCGCCGGCCCCGATGGTCCCGGCGATGGCCGAGTACTCGATCATCGAGATCGTGTTCAGGGTGATGGCCGAGGCCAAAGCGGGCAACGCCTCGCGGATCTGGGTGGTGGAGATGACCTGGGTCGGGGAACCACCGGTCACCAACCCGACCGCGAGGTTTTCCCGGGGCAGGTCGTTCAACGCGTTCTGGACCAGCCGGGCGAAGAACGGGATCCCAGCCAGGGTCATCGGTACCACCGCCGCGGCGATACCGATGGTCGTTCCGGTCACCCACTTGGTGAAGGGGATGATCGCGGCCATCAGCACCAGGAACGGAAGGGACCGGCCCATATTCGCCACCCAGCTGAGCACCGCGTGGATCCGCGCCTGCGGGAACAGCCCGTGCCGGTCGGTGTTGTAGAGCGCAACACCCATGGCCCCGCCCAGGCTGATGACCAGGACCATCACTATTCCGACCATGGCCCAGGTCTGCCCGTAGGCGGGCAGGAGCAGGGCCGGCAACTCCGCCAACGGGGTATCGGTGCCAACGGCGGCGCTTTCGGTAGGGATCCTCATACCGCAACCTCGATTCGTTCGGTTTCCGCCGGTTCCCAGCCGTCTCGGACCGTGGCGGTCAGCCCCCAGGAGTCAAGCAAAGAGATCACCTCGGCAGCATCCAACCCCGCCACCCCGAGGCGGACCCGTCCCAGGGTTCCCTCATGGTGGGATTCCACGGATCCACCCAGCAGCGCCACCCGGGCGTTGTGTTCCACCGCCAGCCTGGTCAGCCAAGTTGGATCGACATTCCGCTGGCGATACGCCACCGCCAGCTCGTAGTCGAACCCGACCGGTAATGGTTCGGGGCGCAACGGCAAGAGCTTGGCCCCGGTCTGCGAGACGGGGCTGGACACCAGCTCACGCACCTGTCCGTATTCGGCGATCCGACCGTGGTCCAGCTGGGCCACCTGGTCCGCGACATGGCGCACCACGTCCATTTCATGGGTGATCAGGATGATTGCCAGTCCCAGGTCGCTGCGCAGGGAATCTAGAAGTTCCAAGACCTGCGCGGTGGATTCGGGGTCCAACCCGGAGGTGGATTCATCGGAGAGCAACAGGCGCGGGCGCAGGGCCAGCGCCCGGGCAATACCCACACGCTGACGCTGGCCGCCGGAGAGCTGGCCCGGGTAGGCGTTGGCCTTATCGGCCAGACCGACGCGGTCAAGAAGTTCGGCCACCCGGTCCTGCATCTGGTGGTGCACCACCCCGAGGTTCCGCAGCGGCAACGCGATATTCTCGGCAACGGTCATCCGGCGCAACAACGCCGAATTCTGGAAGATCGTGCCGATGGCGCGGCGTTCGGCACGCAGTGCCTTGCCGGACAGCGCGGACAGGTCCTTGCCGTCCACCAGGATCTGCCCGTTGCTGGGTTTCTCCAACAGGGAGATGCAGTGCGACAAGGTGGATTTGCCTGCGCCCGAGGGCCCGACCACGGCGGTAATCGAGCGGGAGGGCACCTGCAGGTCAATCCCGCGCAACACGCTGATCCGCCCCTCCGCCGTGTCATAGTGCTTGTGCAGGTCGCGGATCTCAATCATGAGCTCTCACCGACGTGAAGTTGTTGTCCATAGTGTCCCCTTAGGTGGAATCACCGACGAGACCAACAAGCACCGCCAACAGTGCCGGCGTAGCGTTTGTTGGTGACAGGCGAAGCTGCTCCATCGGTTCTGGCGGTAGCACCGGTCCCTGACAAAGGTGGTTGCTGCGGCCTCATCGAGCCAGATCTCTCAGCCGCTCTGGATGGTCATGCGGGATGGATCCCGTTCTCTTTCCAGCATGCGCTGTGCCGGTTTGCCGCTTCAAAGTGCAGGAAACAAGAGGTCACATGGCGACTCGTGACGACCCGAACGCGGGGAACCGGGAGTCTTCCAGAGGTCATCCGCAGTCACATGAGACGATCATGACGCGGCGCGCTACGGCTGGTTTACCTGTGGCCGATCACTGTTCCCCGAGAGGCCGCCGCGAAAGGTTCCCGGTGGGGAATCCGCTCAATGCGACCGCGCCCCTAGACGGTGCGGGCTCGCGGCCAGACGACCTCGAAACGCTCGCACACCACCCGGTGCCCCGGCTGCATGGTGGTTTCCGGGGTCCACGGACGGCCGGCGTTCCACTCGGTCCGCCGCCAATACCTCTCGTGTTCCCGCCGCCAGCTGGCCAGTGTGCGGTCATCCTCGCCTTCGGCGTAGGCGAAGGACTCATCCACTTCGTCGAACGCCAGCAGTTGTACATCGCTGGTGCGCAGGATGATGCGCGGTGTTCCGGTGGAGTCGCAGGCGATCCAGTGCGATCCGGCCTGCGGCAGCGCCTCGCCGGCGGCGGCATACTCGTTTTCCAGGCTTGCCGTGGCCCGCTTGTCCCCGGCGGTGACCTCGGCCAGCAGCGCATCGCACAGCGCGGGACTGTCCCCGAAGTAGTCCACCTCGTAGTCGGCGGATCCGTCCAGGCCCACCGCGGCACGGTAGTCGTCCCACATCAATGCGGCCGCGAGGGTATCCGGTTCCGGCAGCGCGTTTTCGAGGTGGCTGGTCATGGTCCAAGCCTACGGCCAGGCATCGGAACGGTAAACTCCGCATACCCTGTTGACCCACGTCAGGTCGTTGCCCGGGGACGGCCAACGCCCCGGCAGGCAACGGGACTGCGATGCCTGCCGGGGCGTTGTTTCCGCCGGGTGCCTAGCCCTGGGTGGCCAGCCGGTCGGCGATGCGGAACTGCGCGGCACGGTGGGTGTCCTTCACCCGGTCGCCGGCTCCGAACAGCTTGTTGCGCAGCGAACCCTCGGCGTATTCGGTCTTGTAGGCGCCACGGGCCTGCAGTTCGGGCACCACGTACTCGACGATGTCCTCGAAGGTGCCGGGGGTGATGGCGTAGGCCAGGTTGAAACCGTCCACGTCGGTGTAGTCCACCCAGTCGATCAGCTTCTCGGCCACCTCGGCGCCGGAGCCGACGGTGATCGGGCCGAAACCGCCCACACCGACCCATTCGGCCAGTTGGCGGATGGTCCACGGGTTGCCGTCGTCACCGCTGGCCTTCTGGAAGGTCTCCACCGAGGACTGGATGGCGTTGGACTTCACGTTGGCGCCGATGACATCGTCCGGGCCGTATTCGGACAGGTCCACACCCATCCAGCCGGAGATCAGCACCTGGGCGCCCTCGATATCGGCGTAGGACTTGTAGTCCTCGTACTTGGCCTGGGCTGTCGCCGAATCCTCGCCGGTGATGATGGTCTGCATGGCGAAGATCTTGATGTCATGGCGGTCGCGGCCCGCGGCCTCGGCGGCGTCCCGGATCCTGGTGACGGTTGCCTTGAGCATGTCGCGGGTCGGGGAGGTGACAAACACCGATTCGGCGTTTTCCGCGGCGAACTTGATACCGCGCGAGGAGGCGCCGGCCTGGTAGATCACCGGGGTGCGCTGCGTGCTCGGCTCGGTGATGGCGATGCCCGGGACCTTGAAGTACGTGCCCTCGTGGTTGATCGGGTGCACCTGCTCCGGGTTGGTGTAGATCCCGGTTTCCTTATCGGCCTTGACCGCGTCGTCCTCCCAGGAGCCCTCAAGCAGCTTGTAGACCACTTCCATGTACTCATCGGCGTGGTCGTAACGCTCGTCGTGCTCCATCTGGTCTTCCTGGCCCATGTTGCGCGCGGCCGAGGGCAGGTAGCCGGTGACCACATTCCAGCCGACCCGGCCGTTGGTCAGGTGGTCCAGGGTGGCCAGGCGGCGGGCGAAGGGGTACGGGTGTTCGTAGGCGGTGCCGGCGGTCACGCCGAAGCCCAGGTTCTCGGTGACCGCGGCCATGGCCGAAACCAGCAGGAACGGGTCGTTGACCGGAGCCTGGGCGCCGGTGCGCAACGGGGATTCGTTGGTGCCGTTGAACACGTCATAGGTGCCCAGCACATCGGCCAGGAACAGGCCGTCGAACTTGCCTTTTTCCAGCACCTTGGCCAGATGGGTCCAGTACCCCAGGGTGTTGTATTCGGCGGCCTTGTCCTGCGGGTGGCGCCACAGCCCCGGCGACTGGTGGACAACACAGTTCATGTCAAAGGCGTTGAACAGGATCTCTCGACGTTTTTCGCTCATGCTGGTCCCTTTTCTTCGGAGCCGGATAGGCCTTGGGTTCTGGTTTCTAGTAGTTGCCGGTGGTGCCGGGGATATCCCCGATGGAGTTCAGCCGGGCCGGGGGCACCGCGTTGATCTCGTAATCCCCCACGATCCGCGACTTGTAGATGGCCGGGTTGTGGGTGGCGATGGTTCGGGCGTTGCGCCAGTGCCGGTCCATGTTGCAGCTGGCCCGGGTGGCCGAGGCGCCCAACGGGTCGAACAGTTTGCTGGTGGCGCTGATCACCAAGGGCTGCACAATGGATTGGGCGCGATCGGCGGCCAATTCGCATACCGCATAGCGTTCGGCGGCGTTGAGGTTTGCATCCTGCAGCGCAGCTTCGACTTCAAGCACCGAGCCCATGACCACCGATTCGACGGCGAACACCTCGGCAGAAACCTCCCCGACAACCTGCAGGACCTGCGGCTCATTGCGTACCGGAACCCCGGTTCCGGTACTGAAGCTGCGGGTGCGGGCCTGGACCGAATTGCGCATGTCGTTCAGGGCCGCCCGGGCGATGCCGGCCTGCACAGCCAGCAACACCAGCTGGAAGATCGCCGATTCGGGATCGTTTTCGTGCTGCGGGATGAAACTGTCCACCGGGACCGAGTCGAACTGGGTGGTGCCGGTCCCGGTCAACTGCTGGCCGAACCCGTCCCAGTCATCCAGGATCCTCACCCCGGAGTGCTGGGTGGAGACCACGGCGATCTGCCGGCCGGGGATTTCCGGGTGGGTCACCGCCACGGTGGTCCAGTCGGCGAAGATGGTGCCGGTGCAATAGAACTTCTCACCGGTGACGTACCAGCGTTCGTCCTTCGTGCTTGCGGTGGTGTTCAGCGTTCCCAGCTGGTTGCCGCCACGTTCGGTATAGGCGTTGCCCACGATGTGCCCGGCGGCGATCCGCTCCATCCACTTGGCCTGCAGAGCCTCGTCCTCGAACTTGAGCACGTTTTCCACGAACGCCATCTGGGCACGCCAGAGCTGGGCCAGATGCGAGTCCGCCTCGGCCAGTTCGATCAGCAACCTGAAGACATCACTCATCCGTGCACCGTAGCCTCCGCGCTCCACCGGCAGGCGCAGGGCGCCGAACCGTTCGCGGTTCAACAGCCCGACCTGTTCGAAAGGCAGGATCCGGTCACGGTCCCGCTGCGCGGCACCGGCCGCGATCTGGGCGAAGACGGGACGGAAGATCGCGGCCAGCTGCTCGTATTGCTCATCGGCGCCCGGGCCGGGGGTCGCTTTCAGCAATTGGCGGGTGGCCCGCGATTCCGGCAGCTGATCCAGCTCTATGGCGTTGGCCGGATTTCGCGCCGGGTCACTCAGGTCGTTGAAATCAGGTATAGACGCACCGAAAGACATGCAAGATCCTCAATTCTTCCATCGGTCCTGGCGGAAGCACCGTCCCTCGAAGGGTGGTTGCTGCGGCGTCGTGGAGCCAGATCTCTCGGCCGCTCTGGATGGTTCGTTAATATTTGTATCGGCAATATTCATCGACGCTCAAGCCGGAGCGTCACATTACCTTCGCGACTTCGCCATGTGAATCGAAGGGCCTGCACCAGGAACCGCAGATCACTCGGCCTCAATGCACCAATACAGTGGTTCAGTCGACGATACCGGCCACTCATGAAATATTTTTCAGAATTTCCCACTATTACGTGATCTGGATCGAAGATTTCCCATGTTACGAAGAATTTGCATTGCATCCGTTCGAATCGCTTTGATTAACACGTAACCATCCCGAGCGGCCGAGAGATCTGGCTTGTCGACGCCGCAGCAACCATCCGGATAGCTGATTCAGCGAATTCCTCCGGCCCGGTGCTAACGCCAGAACCGATGGAGTTGATCATGGCCACTGTCCTTGCCCCGCCCGCCATCCCGGTGGCGACCTCAACCGCGCTGCCGGTGACCTTTGATAGGGTTTCCCGGACTTTCAGCACCCGCAGGGAAACGCGCACCGTACTGGGCCAGGTGGATCTGCAGGTTCCCGCCGGCCAGGTGGTGGCGATTCTCGGAGCCAGCGGTTGCGGCAAATCCACCTTGCTGCGCGCCGTCAGCGGCCTGGACCACCCCAGCAGTGGTGCGGTGGTTATCGCCGGCTCCGCCGTCAACGGGGTCGATGAGCGTTGCGCCTTCGCCTTCCAGGAACCCCGGCTGCTGCCGTGGCGTACGGTCCGCGAGAACATCGCGTTGGGCCTGGCCCCGTCCATTTCGAAGCAGGCCGGCCGGGAGCTGATCGAGGAACTACTCACCCTGACCGAGCTGTCCCACGCGGCGGACCTGCGCCCCCGGGAGATTTCCGGGGGTATGGCCCAGCGCGTGTCACTGGCCCGCGCCCTGGCGCGCCGTCCCGGTGTGCTGTTGCTGGATGAGCCCTTCGGTGCCCTGGATGCGCTGACCCGCCTGAAGATGCAGGACCTGCTGCTGGATATCCACCGTTCCTTCCCCACCACGGTACTGATGGTGACCCATGATGTGGACGAGGCCTTGACGCTGGCCGACCGGATTATCGTCCTGGGCCGGAGCGAGGGGATCCAGGGAGCCGGCGTGGTGGAGGACCTGGCGCTGGATGCCGCGCGTCCACGTGACCACGCCTCACCGGACTTCATCAACCAGCGGGTACGTCTGCTCCGCCTGCTGGGCGTGGATCCCACCAACCACTAGGCGCCAGCCACCGTACTTTTACGCCGTTCCGGGCACCGGACCCGGTTCGGCGCGCCCACCACTCGTCCGCAAGTTTAGGAACTCCCATGTCAAAATTCAGTTTCACGCGCCGCTCCGCCCTGACCCTGGCCACCGTCGCCCTGGCCGCCACCACCCTGTCCGGCTGCGCCGGGGAGAACGCGGCGGCTGGCGAAACCCTGTCCCTGGACTACGCCACCTACAACCCGTTGAGCCTGGTCCTGAAGGAAAAGGGGTGGCTGGAAGATACCCTGGCCGATGAGGGTGTCACCGTTGAATGGATCCAGTCCGCAGGCTCCAACAAGGCCAATGAGGCGTTACGCGCCGATGCCGTCCAGGTTGGCTCCACCGCCGGGTCGGCCGCCCTGCTGGCCCGTTCCAACGGCTCGCCGATCAAGACCATCGCCCTGTACTCGCAGCCCGAATGGGCCGCACTGGTCGTCAACGGGGACTCGGAGATCACCGAGGTCGCGGATCTGAAGGGCAAGCAGGTCGCCGCCACGAAGGGCACCGACCCCTACTTCTTCCTGCTCCAGGCCCTGGAAGAGGCCGGCCTGAGCGAGAAGGACATCACCTTGCAGAACGTGCAGCACGCCGACGGGCGTACGGCCCTGGTTAATGGGTCCGTGGACGCCTGGAGCGGCCTGGATCCGATCATGGCCGGGGCCGAGCAGGATGGTGCCCAGCTGGTCTACCGCAACCTGGACTTCAACACCTACGGTGCATTGAACGCCCGCGAAGACTTCATCGAGCGAAGCCCGGAACTGGCCCAGGCCGTGGTGGACGCCTACGAGAAGGCCCGTGAATGGGCTGCGGCCAACCCCGAGGAAACCGCGCAGATCCTGGCCGACGTGGCCGGCCTGGACCTCGAGGTCGCCAGCGTGGTGATCCAGGAGCGCTCGAACCTGGACGTGGATGCGATCCCGGGCGCCAGCTTCGTCGAGGTGTTGCGCAACATCGGTCCGGTGTTCGTCGACAGCGGCGATGTGCCAAGCCAGCAGATCGTCGACGAGAAGCTGGACACCCTGGTGGATGACCAGTTCGCCACCCAGGCCGATGCCTCGAAGATTGCCGGGGAGTAGAGCATGAGCGCGCTGGAGACCAAGCCGGGCGGCGGCACCAACCGCACCGAGGTTGGCGGGGCGGTCGCCCGGCTGCTGCGCCTGCCGAGCTGGTTGCTGGGACTGCTCGTCCCGATCCTGGTGCTGGTCCTGTGGCAGGTCACCACCGCCACCGGCCTGGTACCCTCCTATGCCCTGCCCACCCCGGCCTCGGTATTCTCCGCCGGCGTGGACCTGGCCGAACGCGGTGAACTGGCCCCGCATATCGGCATCTCCGCCCAACGCGTACTGCTCGGTTTCGCGATCGGGTCCCTGCTGGGCCTGGTCTTCGGCGCCCTGGTGGGGCTGTCCCGGTTGGCCGATGCGCTGCTGAGCCTGAGTATCGGGGCGCTGCGCGCGGTGCCCTCGCTGGCCTGGGTGCCGTTGCTGGTGCTCTGGATGAAGATGGGCGAGGATTCCAAGGTCACGCTGATCATCATCGGCGCCTTCTTCCCGGTGTTCACCACCGTCTCGCTGGCCCTGCGCCACGTGGACAAGCAGTTGATCGAGGCAGCCCGTTCCTTCGGCTACAACGGGCTGGCCTTGCTGCGCACCGTACAGCTGCCGGCGGTGGTTCCCTCGATCTTCTCCGGGCTGCGCCTGGCGCTGGCCCAGGCCTGGCTGTTCCTGGTCGCCGCGGAACTGCTCGGCGCGTCCATGGGGCTGGGCTTCCTGCTCACCGATTCGCAGAACAACGGCCGCATCGACCGGCTGATCCTGACCATCATCCTGCTGGCCATCTTCGGCAAGATCACCGACGCCCTGCTCTCGGTCGCCGAACGCAAGGCCATCGCCCGCTGGGCATAGTCCGCCCGACCCGCACGCAACGAAAGGCTCCTTTATGACCACCACCGAGCTGGAACAGCAGGCGCTCACCGACGAGGTGGCGCGCCGGGAATTCTGGGACCAGGCAGCCAACCTGCTGGACTGGGACACCCGGTGGCACACCACCAGCCGGATCGTTCCCGCCGATCCCATTGCCGAACGCGGACCAGAGATCTCCTGGTACCTGGGGGGCAAGCTGAACGCGGCGGTGAACTGCGCGGACCGGCATGTGGCGGCCGGTCGGGGCGAGAAGGTGGCACTGTATTTCGAGGGGGAACCCGGGGACCGCGAGGCGGTCACCTACGCCGAGTTGACCGCCCGGGTCTCGCAGGCCGCCAATGCCCTGACCGCGTTGGGTATCGGGAAGGGCGACCGGGTGGTGATCTACCTGCCGGTGCTGGTGGAGACCGTGGTCATCACCCTGGCCTGTGCCCGTATCGGCGCGGTGCACTCGCTGGTGTTCGGCGGGTTCTCCGCCGAGGCGTTGAAGTTCCGGGTGGAGGACACCGGCGCGAAGCTGCTGGTCACCACCGACGGGCAGTACCGCCGCGGGTCGGCGGTACCGGTGAAGGACAACGCCGACCAGGCCGTGTCGGGAACGAACAATATCGAAAACGTGCTGGTCATCAAGCGCACCGGCTGCGAGATCTCGTGGAGCCCGGGACGTGACCAGTGGTGGCACGAGGTGGTGGAAACCCAGCCGCGCGAACACGAGGCCCAGGCCTTCGACGCCGAGACCCCGCTGTTCATCATGTACACCTCCGGCACCACCGGCAAACCCAAGGGCCTGGTGCATACCACCGGCGGCTACCTGACGCAGGCGGCCTACAGCCACAACCTGCTCTTCGCCAACCCGGATGAGGCCCTTCGCGGCACCGACGTGCACTGGTGCACCGCCGACCTGGCCTGGGTCACCGCGCATACCTATGAGATCTACGGGCCGCTGGCCAACGGGGTCACCCAGGTGATCTACGAGGGCGTGCCCAATGCCCCGCATCCGGGCCGCCACTTCGAGATCATCGAGCGCTACAAGGTCACCAGCTACTACACCGCACCGACCCTGGTGCGTTCGCTGATGGGCTGGTTCCCCGAGGGCATCCCGGCCGGCTACGACCTGTCCTCGATCCGTGTGGGCGGTACCGTGGGCGAGGCGGTGAACCCCGAGGCCTGGCGCTGGCTGCGGTCCCAGGTGGGACGCGACACCGCCGCGGGCATCCCGATGGTTGATACCTGGTGGCAGTCCGAGTCCGGGGCCACCATCCTTTCCCCACGTCCTACCGACACCGGGTTCAAGCCCGGATGCGCCTCCCGGGCCACCCCGGGGGTGGCGGTGGACATCGTCAACGCGGCCGGCGAGCGCGTAGCCGTCAACGAGCAGGGCAACATCGTGCTCACCCAAACCGGGCCGGCGATGGCCCGCACCGTCTGGGGGGACCCGAAACGCTACTACACCAGCTACTGGCAGCAGTACGTTGACCAGGGCTGGTTCCTGGCTGGTGACGGGGCGCGCTTCGATGCGGACGGGGACATCTGGATCCTGGGCCGTACCGATGATGTCATCAACATCTCCGGGCACCGCCTGTCCACCATCGAGATCGAGTCCGCGCTGGTCACCAACCCGGGTGTGGTCGAGGCCGGGGTATGCCCGGTCCCGGATGCCAAGACCGGTCACGCGGCCACCGCGTTCGTGGTGCCCTTGGACAAGACCCTGGTGGCCGAGCACCCCGATGCCGAAACCAGGGCACGCCAGGAGGAGTTCACCCGGGTACTGCGTGCCACGGTCACCGAACAGATCGGCCCGATCGCCAAGCCGCGGGATATCGTCTTCGTCCCGGATGTGCCCAAGACCCGGTCGGGCAAGATCATGCGCCGGTTGCTGACCCAGCTGTTCGAGGGGACCGCCCTGGGCGACACCACCAGCCTGCAGAATGAACCGTGCATCCCGGAACTGGACGCGATCTGCACCGCCCGCCGCGGCTGACCAGACTGAGAACGCAGCGCAGCGAGGAACCGTTACGGGGTCCCGCTGCGCTGCGCTGTGTCCCGCTGTTGCCTGCACTGCACTTCATGGACAGCTCTTGCGGGGTTCGGTACCCTCGAAAGATGCAGTATTTGTTCTTCCTCTAGGAATCGTGGCCGCCTGCGGCCTGCACCAGCGCCCGTGCCCCTGCCCGGGCCGCCACGATCCCGTGCGCCCTCCACCGTGTTCCCGACACTGTGGCGCACCTATTTTTTGAGGAAAACCATGCCCACCATTTCACCGCATGCCGCCGGTTCACGCGCCCAGCTCAGCGCACAAGAGATCACCGTGGGTTTCGGTTCCCGCCCCGTGCTCGAGAACATCTCCCTGTGCCTGAACCCGGCAAGCCGGCTGGCCGTGATCGGCGAGAACGGACGGGGGAAATCGACCCTGCTGCAGGTGCTGGCCGGGTTGCGTACCCCGGATTCCGGTCACGTCCAGGTCAATGGCAGCGTCGGCTTCGCCCACCAGGAGATGCACTTCGATCCGGAGGCTACGATCGGGGATCTCGTCGCGCAGGCGACCGCCGCATCGCGCCTCGCACTGTCCGGGTTGCACGCCGCAGCCCAGGATCTGGCATCCGGGCAATCCGGTTCGGAACAGCGATACGCCCAGGCCCTGGAGCAGGCCACCGCGCTGGACGCCTGGGACGCCGAACGCCGAGTCGATCTGGCCTTGCAGGCCCTGCACGCGGAAACGAACCGCGAACGCAAGCTGGATGAGTTGTCTGTCGGCCAACGCTACCGCGTACGTCTGGCCTGCCTGCTGGGAGGTACCGACGATTTCCTGCTGCTGGATGAGCCGACCAACCACCTGGACGCACCCAGTCTGGCCTTTCTGGCCGACTCGATTTCCGGGCGCAGGGGCGCAGTTGTCATGGTCAGTCACGACCGGATCCTGCTACGCCGTTGCGCCACCAGCTTCCTGGACCTGGATCCCAGTGCCGACGGCCGGCCGCTCGCCTATACCGGTGATTATGACGGGTACCGGTTGGCCAGGATGGCCGAACGTGAACGCTGGGACCAGCTGTATCTTCGGCAGCAGCAGGAGCATGCCAAGCTGCAGCAGGACCTGAGTGCGGCGCAGGATCGTCTGGTTTCCGGTTGGCGTCCGCCCAAGGGCACCGGTAAACATGCCCGGGCCACCCGGGCCGGTTCACTGGTGCGCAGCGTCCACCAGCGCCGCGAACGGCTCGAATCGCACAGCGTAGACCTGCCGCCGGCCCCACGACACTTCCGACTGCCCGTGCTTGGTGCCCGGCCTGGCATCGAGCTGCTGCGCGCTTCGGATCTCACGGTGTCCGGACGCCTGGACACACCGGTGTGCCTGGCCCTGCATGCCGGAAGCCGGTTGGTGGTCACCGGACCCAACGGAGCCGGGAAGTCGACGCTGCTGCAGGTACTTTCAGGAAACCTGGAGCCCAGCCGCGGTCAGCTGCACCATGCCGCTGCTCTCCGGGCGGGCTACCTGCCCCAGGAATCCACCTTGCCGGCCGAGTTGCGGGCCAGCGATGTCTACCGTCAACAAGTCCAACGGATTGTTTCACGTGGAATCATCTCCGCGGAACATGCCGTCGGACTCCCCGAGCTGGGCTTGCTGCGAACCGCGGAAGCCGCCCAGCGCATCGGTGAGTTGTCCATGGGGCAGCAACGCCGGCTGCAGCTGGCCATGGTGCTCGCGGCACGGCCGCATGTCCTGCTGTTGGATGAGCCGACCAACCACCTGTCCATGGCGCTGGTTGATGAGCTCACCGAAGCCCTCCAGGCCACCGGCGCGGCGGTGGTGCTCGGCACCCACGATCGGCAGCTGCTCAGCGACACCGGGCGCTGGCCACGGCTGCGCCTGGAATCGTCGAACCACTAGTGCCGGGGCCGGTTGTCCCTTCAACACCACAACGTGCCGCCGGTCATCCATCGTCCAGGTAGTGACAGGCGGCACGCACGTGTTACTGAGTAATGTGTGCACCATGGTCGATAGTCCGAACGCGCTGTTCCATCCACCGGTGACCGGGTCGGTTTACCCGGCACCGGTGTTTTCCCAAGACGCCTCGAATTACCATTGACCGGCCATAAGCTCTCCTTCCCGCGCTCCTGCCGGGCTCACGCAGGAACCGGACAGGGCCGCCTCGCTGGTGTGCAGCATCAACAGTGCCGTGGTTACGGAGCCCACTCCCCCGGGGACGGGGGTCAAGGCACGGGCCGTGGAACCCACGGATGCGGCATCCACATCGCCGATCAGGTTTCCCTGCCCGTCCACAGTGGTCCCCACGTCGATGACCACCGATTCCGGTGTCACGTGCCGGCCGGTCAGCAAGCCGGCACGGCCCACCGCAACAATGGTGACCGCGGACCGGCGGGTGTATGAGGCCAGGTTGGCGGAGCGGGAGTGGCACGTGGTGACGGTGGCGTCTTTGCCCAGAAGCAGCTGGGCCAGCGGTTTACCCACTACGGCCGAACGCCCCACCACGGTGACGTGCTGCCCGGTCAACGGCACCCGGTAGTGCTCCAGGATCTCCATGACCGAGCGTGCGGTCGCCGGTGCAAAGGCCGGCAGGCCGACGCTGAGCCGTCCCAGGCTCAACGGGTTGGCCCCGTCGATATCCTTGGCCGGGCTGATCAGTCCCACCAGGTCCGCGGCCTCCACACCGTCGGGCAGCGGGGTCTGCAGGATGATCCCGTGCACCAGCGGGTTCCGGTTCAGCTCCTCGATCCGCTGGGCAATCCGCCCGGTGGTCGCCTGCCCCAGGTCATGGACCATGCAGTCGATTCCCAACAGGCCCGCTTCCCGCTCAATGGCACGGACGTACCAGGCCGTGGATTCGTTGTCCGTAGCCAGCACCACGGCCACGCCGGCGGTGACCTCCAGCTCGGACAAACGGGCCACGTGTTCGCGCACGGTTGCACGGATCGCCGCGGCCACCGGCGCCCCGTCCAGCCGTGCCGCACTCATGCGCTCACCCCCACGCGGACCTGCCGGGTGATCTCCTCGGACTGGATGATCGCCGCTTCGGCACGGCGGACTGCGATCAGCAACCGTTCGCGTTGCTGCGCATCATCCAGGGCGTTGATATTCATCTCCAGGGTGACCAGCGCAATCGACAGGGCCGCGCGGGCCGACTCGGCGGCGGCCGCCACATCGCTGATGACCGAACGGTTGCCGATGACCAGTAGCCGCTCGGCCAGCTGCAGCACCTCGTCAGCCGCCTGCACGGTGGCGACCAATGGTTCGGCGGCACCAGCGGTGGCCTGCTGGATCGCCGCGCTGCGCACGGCCTTGGCCGGCCCGTCACCCCGGGGCATCTGGTACGCGGCGATCAGCTGGCCAAAGAGCCGTTCGTCCTCCTGCGCCGCGTGCAGTGCCACGCTGATGACCGATCGGGCCCGCTCGGCAAGGTGTTCCGCCTCCTTCTGCACGTCGGCGTATCGCCGGCCGGTGGTGAACCCGGCAACCATGGAGGCCAGGGCCGCGCCGGTCGCGGCATGCAGCGCGGCGGCGGCACCACCCCCCGGGGTCGGGTCGTTGGAGGCCAGGCGTTGAAGGTACCTGGCCACCGTCTCATGTGAAATCATGTATCCGTCCTTGCTGCTAGCGGGCCGGCACCGTGCTGGCCGGGCGGGCCGTGGCATCGCTGCTCAGGCCGCGCAGACGCTTCATTTCCGGGTCGTAGATCGGGTCCTGGGTCACGGTGGCGTTGGTCTTCCGACCGAAGTACTCCACCTGCACCGTGTCGCCGATTTCGATATCCGCCGGGAGCCAGGCGTACGCGATCGGACGGCCCACGGTGTAGGCGAATCCGGCGCTGGTCACGTAGCCCACGGCCTGTCCGTCGTGGTAGACCGGCTCGCTACCCAGCACCACGTCCTGCGCATTGTCGATCAGCAGGCAACGCAGGTTGCGGGTATTCGGCTGGTCGCGGATCTGTTCCAGGGCGGTCTTGCCCACGAAATCCGTTTCCTTCTTGGTGCTGATCGCGAAGCCCAATCCGGCCTCGTAGGGGTTGTGTTCGGTGTTCATATCCGCTCCCCAGGAACGGTATCCCTTCTCCAGGCGCAGCGAGGCGAAGGCGGCGCGGCCGGCGGCGATGATGCCGTGCTGCGCCCCGGCCTCCCACAGCACATCCCACAATCGTTGCCCGTTGTCGGCCGAGGTGTAGATTTCCCATCCGAGCTCCCCAACGTAGGACAGCCGCATCGCGGTGACCGGAACCCCTCCCAGGTGGGCCCGCTGGGAGCGGAAATACCGCAGGCCCTCGTTGGAGAAGTCGTCGCTGCTGATCTTGGACACCACCTCGCGGGCCAGCGGTCCCCACAACCCGATGCAGCAGGTGCCGCCGGTGGTGTCCCGCACCTGGGCCCACCCGCCGGGTACCTGCCCGGTGTTCTGCTTGCGGGCCTCGACCTGGAGGTAGGCGGTATCGATATTCCCGTTGGCACCGATCTGGAAGGTGTCCTCGGACAACCTCGCCACGGTGACATCGGAGCGGATTCCGCCGTCCTCATCCAACAGCAGGGTATAGGTGACCGAGCCGACGGACTTGGCGATGTTGCCGGTGCTCAGCCGCTGCAGCAACGCCAGGGCGCCGGGCCCGGAAACCTCCAGCCGCTTGAGCGGGGTCATATCGTACATCGCCACCGCGGTGCGGGTCTTGTACGCCTCGATGGCGGCGATCGGCGAATGGTGCATGGCCGACCAGCTCTCACGCAGCGGCGGCTGCCAGTCCCAGGGCAGTTCCTTGAGGTATTTCGCGTTGGATTCGAACCAGTACGGGCGTTCCCATCCCCCACCTTCCAGGAAGTGGGCTCCCAGCTCACGGTGCCGGGCATGGAAGGGGCTCACCCGCAGGTTGCGGTTGGCCAGCCGTGGTTCCAGCGGGTGGCGCACATCGTAGATCTCCACGAAGTTCTGTTGCGAGGTTTCCGCAACGAAGCTCGGGGCCAGCTCCACTTCCTCGAAGCGGTTCACGTCGCATCCGGACAGGTCGATTTCCGAGCGGCCGGTGGCCACCAGCTCGGCCACGGCCCGGGCGATACCCGCCGAGTGGGTGACCCACACGGCTTCGGCGATGAAGAAGCCCTCCACGTCCGGGGATTGCCCCACCAACGAGCCGCCATCCGGGGTGAAGGAGAAGATCCCGTTGAAACCGCTGGCGATCTCGGCCTCGGCCAGATCCGGAAGCAACCGCTTGGACGCTTCCCAGGCCGGAAGGAAGTCCTCCAGCGTGAAGTCCAGGCTCGAAGGCATGTGCTCCTTGGTGAAGTCATCCGGGTCGATCTGCGGCAGCTCCTCCAGCAACGCCGGCATCGGCTTGTGGGCATAGGAGCCGATGCCATAGGCATCCCCGTGTTCGCGGTAGTACAGGTCCTGGTCCTGGAACCGCAGGATCGGCAGCCCGGCGCCGTTGGGCTCGGGGTTGCGTCCCTCCAGGCCCTTGATCGCGGTGGTCTTGGCGTACTGGTGGGCCAAGGGCAGCAGCGGCACCTTCATCCCGACCATGGCCCCGACCTTTACTCCCCAGAATCCGGCACAGGAGACCACCACATCGGCCTGGATCAGTTCCTCGCCCACCCAGACCCCGGTGACCTGGTTATCGGACTGCTCGATTCCGGTGACCTCGGTGCGATCGCGGTAGACCACGCCGGCCGCCTTGGTCCGGCGGATCAGCTCCTCAACGGCCTTGCCTGCCAGGGCCAGACCGTCGGACGGAATATGCAGCCCGCCCAGGACGAATTCCTCGTCAAGCAGCGGGTAGAGCTCCTTGCACCGGGCAGCCGAGAGCAGCTGGGTTTCCACTCCCCAGGACGTGGCCCAGCCCTGCTTCCGGTGCAGGTCAGCCCAGCGCGCTTCCGTGGTGGCCACTTCCAGCCCGCCCACCTGGTTGAAGGCATCAAGTTCGGTCAGCTTCTGCACGGTGTAGCTGGCAAATTCGGTCATCGCCTTGGAGGGGTTGGTCTGGAAAACCAGGCCCGGGGCGTGGGAGGTCGAGCCGCCGGGCAGATCCAGCGGTCCCTGTTCGATAACGGTGATGTTGTTCCAGCCGCGCTGGATGAGTTCGTCGGCGAGGTTGGTGCCCACGATCCCGGCGCCGATAATGACTACATGCTTGGTGCTGGACATGATCCGTACTCCTGTGAAGTGTTAAGTCTTGGTTGACGTGAAATGACGGGCGCCTAGCGGAAGACGATGGTGCTGTGGCCATCCAGCAGGACCCTGTTCTCGCAGTGCCACTGCACGGCTCGGCTCAGGGCCTGGGATTCGGCGCTCTGCCCCACCTGGGACAGGGCCCTGGGGTCATGGGTGTGATCCACCCGGATCACTTCCTGTTCGATAATCGGCCCCTCATCCAGGTCCGCGGTGACGTAGTGGGCCGTGGCCCCGATCATCTTCACCCCCCGGGCGTGGGCCTGGTGGTAGGGTTTGGCCCCCTTGAAACCGGGCAGGAACGAATGGTGGATATTGATCGCCCGCCCGGATAGCTCACTGGCCAAACCGTCGGAGAGGATCTGCATGTAGCGCGCCAGCACCACCAGGTCGATCCGGTGCTCGGAGATCAGTTCCAACAGGCGGGCCTCCGCCGCTGCCTTCGTATCCGGGGTGACGGGCAGGTGCAGGTAGGGTATCCCGGCCGCTTCGGCCATCGGGCGAAGGTCCTCGTGGTTCGAGACCACCAGCGCGATCTCGGCATTCAGCGCGCCGGTCCGCCAGCGGAAGATCAGGTCGTTCAGGCAGTGTCCGGATTTCGAGACCATGAGCAGCAGCCGGGCAGGCTTCGTATCATGCAGCGAGAACCACATGCCGAAACGGTCGGCGACCTGCTGGAAGTCGGAACGCAGTGCGTCAAGCAGCTGCGGGCGCTGGGTGTAGAACGCGGTGCGCACATGGACCCGGCCCGAGCCGTTGTCATCGAACTGCTGGTGCTCGCGGATGTTGAACCCGCGAGCCGAGAGGAACTCGCTGATCGCAAACACGATACCGATTTGGTCTGCGCAACTGACGGTCAAGACGAACTCGTGGGAACCGGCGCGCTCGGCCAGCTCCACGGTGTGCTGACCAGGAAGACTAATCAGGGTCATGACTCCCCCTTTCAATGAAATACATGATTCGTATCCAACTTATATACTAGAATGTCTTGTAGCCTAGATCACATAAAGTTTGCCGGTCAAGGGATTTGTGCAAATCTATTTTTAGACCGGATACCGAAAGAGGCGCCCATGGCACAGCCGCTCACCACCCGCCCCCAGCCACGGGGCGCTTCAATGGCCGATGTCGCCTACGAGCAGATCCTGAACATGCTGATCACCCTGCACATCCGCCCCGGCGATCCAATCCATGACGAGGAGATCATCCGCGAACTGGAGATTGGCCGCACGCCGGTGCGCGAGGCGCTCAAGCGGCTCGAGGTCGACAAGCTGGTCGTCACCTACCCCAAGCGCGGGACCTTTGCCACGCGGGTGGAGATCAGCGACCTGGCCTATGTCTCGGAGATCCGGCAACAACTCGAGCCCATGGCCGCGGCGCGCGCGGCACGTGTCGCCACCGACTCCACCCGCGAGGAATTGCGTGAGACCTACCGCAGGATCCAGGAATTCAATATCGCCGATGCCGAGACCACCGAACTGCTCACCTTCGACGCCGGGGTGCACCGCCAGATCTACCGCGCGGCGGGCAACCCCTACCTGGAGGATGTGCTCATCCGGCACAGCAACCTGGCCACGCGCATCTGGTGCATGGTGATCGACAGGTTGCCGCGGCTGAGCACCCACGTCGAGGAACACCTGGAACTACTCCAGGCGATCATCGACGGTGACGAGCAGAGCGCCGCGCGACTGGCCGCCGAGCATGTTGCGCAGTTTGAAACCGCGGTCCGCACCGCCCTGCTTGCCGTGTAGTGACCCAACTGAGCCTTACTTGACTCACTCCGGGCCGCCTGCCAGCCCCCGTCCCACGAGTCATGCGCCAGTCACATCCTGCGCAGACATCCACAACGTGCACCGCCCGGCCACGCCTATGCCATGAACCCACTCGCCTCCTGGGTGCTGGCGCTATCCGCCACATTGCCCTGGCTGACCGGACCCTGCCGCAGGCGACGGTGGGACGCTATCTCAGCCTGGCCACCCTACTCCTGTCACTTCCGCCGTACCACGGCAAGATCGCGCGCAAAGTGACTCCGCTTCTACCACCATGTTCGGCCAATGTCACCGTCACTAGGACAAGAACCGCCAATTCAAGCAGCGCTGAACACCTGCGCGCGCTTCGCCTCACTCCCAGGAGCAACGGCCCCGCATACGGCCCGCTGCGGACCACAATTGCCGACAGGCGAGCGGAGCCGGAGCCGTGCACTACAGGAAGATCCCCGCCGAGCCGGGCAAGGCTAGTCAGCCGAGCCGGCCAATGCGCGCCTGAAGATCAACCGGATCTGCTCACGGTGTGGCACATCCTCAGCGAGCACCTGCTGCAGCAGCAGGCCGCACAGGATCACCGCAAGCATCTGAGCGGTAATCGAATCCACACGCCGACAGAGCACCTCCACCAGCCCCAGGTCCCATTCCTGGGCGGCTGCGCGCAAGGCAGGCCGGAAGTTGGCCATCGCATAGAGATTGTATTCCAGGACCGTTGAATCCCTACCCTCCCCCAGCGCATCCATAACGTAGCCAGCCAAGGCATCCGAAAGATCCACATCGGCCGCCAGCTCCGTCTCCCAGCACCGAATATGCTCCAAGCTACGCTGCGCGGCCTTGTCGATGGCTACAGACAGCAAATCATCGATGGTCCGGAAGTAGTAAGTTGTCGAACCGAGCGGAACCCCGGCCTCGGCTGCCACCCTTCGATGCGTCACGGCATCAAGACCATACTTCCGGGCCACCGAAATGGCGGCTTCCGCAATGCGTTCTCGACGCTCGGGATCACCTGGCCCGCGTTTCCGCTTGGCACCAGAATCCTGCACCTTCAGATGCGCCATCTAATCAACCCCTCCGATTTCATCCTATGACTTTCCCTGCCCCGTAAGGCAATCCCACTCATCACCGGCGCAACCCGCGTACGCCCTCACCTGCTGCTTCAGGCGCCATCTTCGGCAGTGGGAACGGGACCCTGATCCGCCCATCGCCGGCCACTCTTCCCCGGACATTTCGGAGCATAAAGCTCCTGCCCCGGTCACGATACTAACGATCATTCCTTGTCAGGAACGAGTTAAAGAATTATCTGTACATCAGTACACACTATGTGTACGCTTGTTCAAACATTAGGAACGTGAGAGAGGACACATTTTTATGCAAGATGTTATGACTGGGCTGAAGAACCTATACATCGATGGTCGTTGGTCCGGATCGGTCGCCGGACTGCCACCCCGCCAAGTCCTGAATCCAGCTGACGGTTCGGTACTGGCTACCGTGTGCGTGGCATCAGCAGATGATGTGGATCTGGCTGTACGCAGCGCCCGCACCGGCTTCGATAACGGCCAGTGGTCCGGGATGCCGGTACGTGAACGAGGCAACAAGTTGAGGGAAATCGCCCAAATCCTAGCCGACAACCGCGTGAACCTGTCGCACATCGAGAGCCTGGATGCCGGAAAGACCCTCAAGGAAGCTGGGATGGATGTCGATGATGCCGTCAGCGCTTTCCGCTACTTCGCCAATATTGCCGATCTGGATGCCGGACGCATGGTCGATGCAGGAGACCCGAACATCATCAGCCGCATTGGATACCTCCCGGTGGGTGTCTGCGCACTGATTTCCGCCTGGAACTTCCCGCTGCAAACACTCACCTGGAAACTCGCCCCTGCACTGGCGGCCGGGAATACCGTCGTCATCAAGCCCAGCGAAGTCACGCCGTTGTCCACGCTGAAGCTGCTGGAATTGCTGGAACAGGCCGACTTGCCTGCTGGAACCGTCAATCTCGTCCTCGGCCCCGGCGCCCAGGTCGGCACGGCCCTCGTCCAGCACCCCGGCATCGACCTGATTTCTTTCACCGGCGGGTCAGAGGCCGGGCAGAAGGTCATGGAAGCTGCGGCGAAGGGGATCAAGAAGGTCACCCTGGAGCTCGGCGGCAAGAACCCCAACATCATTTTCGCCGACACGGATTTCCACACCGCAGTCGACAATGCCCTCACCGCCGCATTCGTGCACTCCGGACAAGTCTGCTCCGCCGGTTCACGGCTCATCGTCCAGGACCAGATCTACGATCGATTCGTCCGCGAGCTGGCCCGCCGGGCCGATAGCATCCGGCTGGGCCACGGCCAAGACCCAGAGACCGAGTGCGGCCCCCTGGCCACCGCAGAGCACCGTGAGAACGTCGAACGGCATATTACGCAAGCCATCGCCGACGGTGCCCGGTTGGTTGCCGGCGGTGTCAGGCCAGGTGAAGAACACCTGCAGTCCGGCAATTTCCTACGACCCACGGTTTTCGCAGACTGCGATCGAAGCATGGCCATCGTACGTGAAGAGGTATTCGGCCCGGTTGTGACCGTCGAACGATTCAGCACCGAGGAAGAAGCCGTTTTCCTTGCCAACGATACGGAATACGGATTAGCCGGAGCCGTTTGGTCCAATGATGCCTCGCAGGTCCACCGCGTCGCCGAACAGCTGCGGCATGGAACCGTGTGGATCAATGACTACCACCCCTACCTGCCGCAGGCCGAATGGGGCGGATTCGGGAAGTCGGGACTCGGGCGGGAGAACGGGTTGCAGGGCCTGAACGAGTACCGCGAGACCCGGCATATTTACCAGAACATAGCCCCGGCACCCTCACGGTGGTTTCAGGATTAAAGGAGCACACGAACGATGAATACTTCAGTCCAGAATTTCGACATGGTCATTGTGGGTGGTGGTAGCGCCGGGTCGGTGTTGGCCAACCGTCTCAGCGCCGATGGACAACGTAAGGTACTGGTCCTGGAGGCCGGACGGAAGGACTCCTGGTGGGACCTGCTGGTCCAGATGCCGGCGGCGTTGATGTTTCCCGCCGGGAACAAGGCCTACGATTGGGCCTACCAGAGCGACCCGGAACCGTTCATGGGCGGGCGCCGGGTTAAACACGCTCGCGGCAAACTCCTGGGTGGTTCAAGTTCCATCAACGGGATGATCTTCCAGCGAGGCAACCCAATGGATTACGAGCGCTGGGGCGCCGACCCGGGAATGCAGTCCTGGGATTTCGAACATTGTCTCCCCTATTTCAAACGGCTGGAAACCGCCACGGGAAGCCCGAACGACCCCATGCGCGGCCAGGATGGCCCCTTGGTCATGCGACGCGGTCCGGCAAGCAACCCGCTCTTTGAAGCATTCTTCTCCTCAGCCGCCGAAGCCGGCTATTTACGCACTGATGACGTCAACGGGTACCGGCAGGAAGGTTTCGGGCCCTTTGACAGCAATATCCACCGTGGACGGCGCCTGAACGCGGCGCGGGCATATATCGCCCCGGTCCGCAGGCGTCCGAACCTCACGGTACTGACCAGAGCTTTTGTCACCGGCGTCAGGATCGACAAGGGACGGGCCACGGGAGTGAGCTATACGCGTCATGGCAAGGCCTACCAGGTGAACGCCGGAGAGGTGATTCTGTGCGGAGGTGCCATTAATACGCCTCAGCTGCTGCAGCTGGCAGGAATCGGCGAGGCCGATCATTTGCGCTCCCTGGGCATTTCCCCCACGGTCAACCTGCCCGGTGTCGGGGAGAACCTCCAAGACCACCTGGAAGTCTACATCCAGCACGGGTGCCCGCAACCTGTATCTGAACAACCAAGCCTCGACCTGTGGCGCATGCCGTTCATCGGTGCCCAATGGATGCTTTCACGCACCGGTTCCGCGGCGAGCAACCATTTCGAAGGCGGAGGCTTCGCCCGGTCCAATGACGAGGTCAGCTACCCGAACCTAATGTTCCATTTCCTGCCCTTGGCCGTGCGCTATGACGGGAAGAAAGCCGAAACACGGCACGGGTTCCAGCTGCACGTCGGACCGATGTACTCCGACAGCCGCGGCAAACTCAGGATTCGCTCCGCAGATCCCCGGCAGCATCCGAGTATGGTCTTCAATTACCTCTCCACCGAGCAGGATCGTCGCGAATGGGTCGAGGCGATCCAGGTTTCCAGGGAGATCCTCTCCCAGCCCGCCATGCGCCCGTACAACTCGGGTGAGCTCTCCCCCGGCCCCCAGGTGCGCACGGACAAGGAAATCCTTGATTGGGTTGCCCGTGATGCTGAGACCGCACTGCACCCGTGCGGTACAGCGAAAATGGGACCGGACACCGACAGACATGCTGTTGTCGACCCGCTGACCATGCAGGTCCATGGTGTGCAGGGACTACGCGTTGTCGATGCCTCGGCCATGCCATATGTCACCAACGGGAATATCTATGCACCCGTCATGATGCTCGCAGAAAAAGCAGCCGACCTGATCCTGGGTGTCGAGCCTCCGCTTGCCGAAGCAGTCGACTTCTATCGTTACCAGCCGCAGAGCGAAACGATCTAGTGGCAGCCCTGGGATGGGCCGTTCGTCGTGCCAGCCATTGCGAACGGCCCTTCCCCATTTCCTACTGAGGTGTATTTCATGAAACGTGCAGATCACGGCAATCCACCAACGAGGGCCACCATTACGGTGCTGGACGTGGGCGATGCAGGTGCCCCGACACGAACGAACTGGCGGGTCTTCATTAGTTCGGCGGTCATCATCCTGGGCATAACCATCTGGGCCATAGCCGCTCCCGAACAAGCAGAGCGAATCATCGGCACAACTGTCGACTGGGCTTCACAGAAACTGGGCTGGGTCTACATCGTCACCTTGACCGTGGTCTTGGGGTTCGTGGTGTTCCTTGCCGCTTCCCGGTTCGGGTCCATTCGACTGGGACCTGACCATTCCCGTCCGAGGTACGGGTTGGGAACATGGACCGCAATGCTTTTCGCCGCCGGCATCGGCGTGGATCTCATGTTCTATTCAGTGGCCGGACCCGTGGCACAGTACCTGGAACCTCCCACGGGGGCAGGGGAAACCATCGAGGCGGCACGACAAAGTGTCGTGTGGACGACCTTCCACTATGGAATCAGCGGCTGGTCCCTGTACGCGCTGGTCGGCGCAGCATTGGGATACTACGCCTACCGGTTCAAGATGCCACTGAGTATTCGTGCGGCGCTCTACCCTCTAATCGGTCGGCGCATCCATGGGCGCACTGGCGACGCCGTGGATATCGCAGCCACCGTTGCAACGGTCTTCGGTCTCACTGCTTCGCTGGGCATCGGTGTTCTGCAACTCAACTTCGGCCTCACCTACCTTTTCGGCTGGCCGGAGCACATCGCCCTACAAGTCGGGCTGGCCTTGCTTGGCGTCGCGATGGCCACCATCTCCTGCGTTTCGGGCGTGGACCGTGGAATCCGCAGGCTATCGGAGATCAATTTCCTGTTGGCCGTTGGACTCATGCTCTACGTACTGCTCAGTGGCAAGAGCACGATGCTAATCGATGCCACAGTCATGAACCTTGGGCAGTTCATCAGCCATTTTCCGGAGATGACCCTGGAGACATTCGCCATTGACCGTCCCGATGCCTGGATGAATTCATGGACCCTCTTCTTCTGGGCCTGGTGGATCGCCTGGTCGCCGTTCGTGGGGATGTTCCTGGCCCGGATCTCCCGGGGACGAACCATTCGCGAGTTCGTCACCGGTGTGCTGGTCGTGCCGTTCCTGTTTACGCTGGTCTGGATCTCCATATTCGGAAACTCTGCGGTCGACGCCGTGCGTTCAGGACATTCCGAGTTCGGCGATCTTGCCATCAGCACCCCGGAGCATGGCTTCTACATGTTGCTGGACCAATATCCGGGCGCCACCCTGGTCGCCGCCATAGCCACCCTCACCGGTTTGCTCTTCTACGTGACCAGCGCCGATTCGGGAGCGTTGATGATGAGCAGCTTCACGTCCCACGCCAATCGGCCAGGTCAGGACGGGCCGAAGTGGAGCAGGATATTCTGGGCGCTGGCTGTTGGCGCCTTGACCTTGACCATGCTGTTTGTCGGAGGCTTCGCAACGATCCAGTACATGACCATTGTCATGGCACTCCCGTTTACCGTGATCCTGTACCTGATCATGGTTTCGTTCTGGAAGTCCCTCAAACAGGAGGAAGGCAATCTGAGGACTTCCGGTACTTCTCACGCCACTGGAAAACCACGCAAGTGGCGGAAGCGTTTGGCGCGCACGGTCAGCAACTGCCAGGCGGACGACGCGAATCGCTTTATCGAGCAGGTCGCCGAGCCGGCGATGTTGGAAGTGGCTAACGAGTTGGCCAAAACCGGTGCCGAAGTGTCACTGACCACGGCTCAGGTTCCGGAAACCCGGGTACGACAGCTGGATCTGACGGTTTCATTGGATGGGCACCTGCCCTTCCGCTACCAGATCTATCCGGTCCTGGACGCCACGGCGGTGGGACAGGTCCCGCAGCAGCCTGCAGCCAATGGGCTACGACTCGAAGTCTTCTCGGCCACAGGAAGCTGCGGCTACGATGTGATGGGTTTGCCGCGCAAGCAACTGATCGGCGACATGGTTGATCGTTTCGAACGACACGTGGCCCTGGGGCGTTCCCAAACCGTCTCCGAGGACATGGCCCAATTCCTTAAACAGCCGGGGAATTGGTCCGAGGACTTTTCTGACGCCGACCAGTGAGCTGACTGCATGGGATTCCCGGAAATCCAGAACCACGTTCGCCCAGTAACCTGGACAGCCAGCCGCCGCGGATCTGCAAGACCTCGTGCAGCGACTACCATCCGGCTTCATTTACCAGTTGGAGGAGCAGCTTGCCCGAGGTGCCGCTACCGCCGCGTGGGTCCCGGTATCCGGAGGGGTGATCGCGGTCCTGCCCAGGTTGCGGCGCGGCCCGGGGATCCACCGCTAAACCGTCGTCTGCAGCCGCATGGACCGGCCCCGCCCGGGAAACTCTCAGGTTGAACCGCCGGGCATCGGTGATTCCCCCTTCCCCCTGATGCCCCGACGAATAACCGTCGGGGTCTGGATCAATTCGGAGTTTCCCATGCCGGGAGCGCTGGTGCCGAGCTTACTATCCCTGTGAACCCTTCCGGCTGATGGGCGCAGCGGAGACAGGTATCGGGCCGGCAGGCCACCGCGATCATGAGCTGCCGGCCTTTGACCGGCTAGGCCAAGGACCTTGCCCGGCCACGGTACGGATCTGTTGCATGGGTTCCGCTTCTTCCGGATGCTCGAAGGTGCCGAAGCGGCGCCCGACCCGGGTCGGGCGCGTGCCTTATATCGTTGTGCAGGTCCCCGACAAACCCGTGCGACCGGATCAGCCTCCCGGTGGCGCAGCCGGCGCAAAGCGAGTGGTGAGGCTCGAAAGCCATGGCAACTTGATGTTGCATAAGGGACGGACCGGCGGCGGAATCCCCCCTGTCACCATGGCGCATCGTGCGAGCCTGGGGGTGCGTAGTTTCAGGGCACGTGGGATACCTGGGACAGGACCGATCCCTGACGCCCCGTTGGGCCGCAGGCAAGACCGGTTTCCGGAAGGCGGCCAAGGCCCGGGCAAACCGCAGCTGGCCTGCCCGGTAAATCGGGCAGGCCAGCTGCGGTTTGTGCTTGTTCGGAAGGGGTGCGGGGTTAACCGGGCTGGTTGGCCGGCATCCCCACCTCGTCGTCTTCGGCTTCGCGACCGTTCGCCCTCCGACCGTTCGCGGAGGGATCCAGAGCATCAACGGTCAGTTCCAGCTCTTCCACCGTGGGGGTTGCCAACTGGCCATTTTCTCTTCCGGGGCTACTGACTACCGTGATTTCCTGGGTCATCAGTCCGAAGTTCCCTCCTTCGTGCCTTTCGACTCCCTGCGCCACCGCCTGTTCCAGCACGCCTTGGGCGATCCGGCCCTGCAAGACCACCGGGTCCCGACTCAGATCCTTCCAGATTGCCGCGCAGAGCAACAGCATGACCACTACGAAGGGCAATGCGGAAACGATCGTGATGTTCTTCAGCCCGTTCAGCGCGGCCGCCGGATGATCACCGCCGGCCAGCAGCATCACCGCGGCCACCGCCCCGACCGAAACACCCCAGAAGATCACCGATTTCCTGGTGGGGTGCTCGGCACCACGTTCGCTGAGCGCCCCCATGACGATGGAGGCCGAATCGGCCCCGGTGACGAAGAAGATCGCGATCAGCAACACCGTGACCACCATCAGCACCACCGAGAGCCATCCCGGCAGCGGAAGGGCTCCGAGCAGGTCGAAAAGCACCACGTCGAAGTCGATATCCGGCGACCCGTCGACGATGCCGGCCAGGGCCTCGTTCAGCTGTCCGGAACGTTCGGCGCGCTCCTGCAGGCCGATGGCCCCACCGCCGAAGATCGAGAACCAGGCCAGGGTCACGGTGGAGGGTACCAGCAGGACCCCGGTGACGAACTGCCGGATGCTACGTCCACGGGAAATGCGCGCAATGAACAGCCCGACGAACGGGGTCCAGGAAATCCACCAGGCCCAGTAGAACACTGTCCAGGAGGACAGCCATGAGGCCATGCTGCCGTCACCGGAGGCCGCGGTACGCGAGGCCATTTCCGGCAGGTCACGGATGAAGGAACCGATCGAGTTGGGGATCACATTCAGGATGAACAGAGTCGGGCCACCAATGAACACGATGGCTGCCAGGATCACGGCGAGCACCATGTTGATATTGGACAGCCACTGGATTCCACGTTCAATGCCCGATACGGCGGAGGCCACGAACAGTGCCGTGAGAACCGCGATGATCACGACCAGCATCCCTGAACCGACCCGGGACATGATGCCGGTGGTCTGCAGTCCACCACCGATCTGCAGGGCTCCAAGACCCAGCGAGCAGGCCGAACCGAACAGGGTAGCCAGGATCGCCAGGATATTGATGGTTCGACCGCCCCATCCGTGGATGACCCGCTCGCCGAATATGGAGCAGAACATCGAGGAGAACAGCTGCGGACGTCCCAGCCGGAAACTGCTGTAGGCCATCCCCAGGCCAACGATCGCGTACATGGCCCAGGGGAACAAGGTCCAATGGAAAAGCGTGGTCCCCATCGCCGTGCTGACTGCCGCATCCGTTTGCCCCTCAACGGTACCTGGCGGGGGTGACATGTAGAAGTACAGCGGTTCCCCTACCCCATAGAAGACCAATCCGATCCCCATACCGGTTGCGAACATCATGGATATCCATGAGATGGTGCTGAACTGCGGTTTTTCCCCATCCTTGCCAAGGGTGATGCGTCCAAAGTTCTTGACGGCGACCACCAGCACGAACGTTGCGAAGAATGCTGCTGCAATGACGAATAACCAACCAGTATTCGTCATCACCCAGTCCAGGGCTGTGCTGGAAGTGCTGCCCAGGCTCGCCGGGGAGATGAATCCCCAGAGAATAAAGGCCAAGGCAAGGCACCCGGCGATGCCGAATACCCAGTAGTCCGTGCCCAGCATGGAGTATTTCTTTGGCTGACGGTGGCGAGCCGAATGCAGTTCCTCGACGAGGTTCTGGATCGAATGATCACTGTGATTCATGGCGCGTTCCTTTTCCGGGGTGGGATCCAAACAAGGTCGAATGCACCCACACCAGATAGTCGTGTGATTCGGGAATGGAATCCCTTGGAAAAAGGGCTCGAAGCCGAGACCGCAGTAGTCGCTCGGGCAATGCGAGCGTGGGGGGGCACCGTGACGGGGCAGTGCCCGGGGGCGACAGCGCGGGTCAGTGGTTGCACCCCGCACTGTCGCGGCACCGCTTTAGGTGTGGATCATCCCGTGCGGGTCGAGGACGAATTTTTGTGCGGCGCCTTCGTCAAAGGCCGCGTAGCCTTCCGGGGCCTGGTCCAGTGAAATGGCCGTGGCCTTCACGTTCCTGGCGATCGAGACCTTCTCCGACAGGATCGCCTGCATCAGTCCGCGGTTGTATTTCATCACCGGGCACTGGCCCGTGATGAAGGTATGCGACTTGGCGAATCCGAGGCCGAAGCGCATCGACAACGAACCCACCTTGGCGGATTCGTCGGCTGCTCCCGGGTCGCCGGTGACATACAAACCGGGAATGCCCAGCCTGCCACCGGCACGGGTGATTTCCATCAGCGAGTTCAGCACGGTGGCCGGTTGCTCCGTAGTGGCCTCGGCCCCGTGGCCACGGGCTTCAAAACCTACCGCGTCAATGCCGCAGTCGACTTCCGGGACCCCCAGGATCTGCTCGATCTGGTCCGCGGGGTTCCCCAGGGAAACGTCCACCGTTTCACACCCGAAGCTCCGTGCCTGGGCCAGGCGGTCGGCATTCAGGTCCCCGACAATGACCACCGCGGCACCGAGCAGTTGGGCGGAGGTCGCGGCCGCCAGGCCCACCGGCCCGGCTCCCGCGATGTAGACCGTGGAGCCCACGCCGACTCCGGCTCCGACGGCTCCGTGGTACCCGGTGGGGAAAATATCCGAGAGCATGGTCAGATCCAGGATCTTCTCCAGCGCCTGGTCCCGATCCGGAAATTTCAGTGCGTTCCAGTCCGCGTAGGGGACGAGCACGTATTCGGCTTGCCCACCGACCCAGCCGCCCATGTCCACATAGCCGTAGGCGGAGCCGGGCCGATCCGGATTGACGTTGAGGCAAATGCCGGTTTGCCCTTCCTTGCAGTTCCGGCAGCGGCCGCAGGAGATGTTGAAGGGAACCGAGACGATATCACCGACCTTGAGGTATTCGACATCGCGGCCCACCTCGATCACCTCGCCGGTGATCTCATGTCCAAGCACCAAACCCGCCGGGGCAGTCGTGCGTCCTCGCACCATGTGCTGATCCGAACCGCAGATGTTGGTCGCAATGGTCTTGAGAATGACTCCGTGGTGCACTTGGCGCCCCACGTTCGCCGGATGAACTCCCGGACCGTCATGAAGCACAAAATCCGGATACCCGGTATCAATGATTTCGACCTTGCCAGGACTTGCATAGCTAACAGCTTTGTTACCCATCTAAGAACCTCCGGTTCCTAAAATATTAGTTGGATACATGTCGTCGACTAATGAACAGTGTGCTTGGAGTCACATTCGGTGTCAAGGGTTTCACGAGCATATTGACATCAGGCGCTGCGGGGCTTGCGGAAACGTAGACTTTATTTCGCGCAAAAGTAGATAACATGAAGCGCGCTCTGAGTGTTGTGATTACCGCACCATCAGAGGACACTTGGGAACTTTCCACCTGCGATGGCAATCCGAGGGCCTCACGGTCACCTGTATCAGTTCGGAGCTATTTGTTCTGCCTCCTAGCGCTCCTGCCGGAGCCTGATGAGCAGCAGTTTGGGCGCGGTAAGACCATGACAAGGCAAGAAAACTGGCGCACCTATGCGCTACGGGTTAGAGTCCGCCATCATCGCCCAGCCTCGATGCAATGGCAACAGGAACCCGCGTAGGGGACGTATGCACCTATCGTTGAGGGCCTACCTTTCGTTGTTCAAAGAGCCACTGATTTACCCGCTGTAGGCTCGAATTACGCCTACACTGTTGCCCAGGCCTCGCACCCTACGGTTCCGCTTCGGTCCGGGCAGATAGGTCCCGTGCCGCAGATCAGCAGGATATCGAGGGAAAATAGGCTGCCCTCTGGCGGGCTGCGGGGTGGGCCCATCAGAGGTATCAATGCACTACTTGCTTGGCACTGGTTCAGCGCAACGCTCACCAATCATCACCGTGATATTCGGATTCAACATACGTGACTTCCGCCTTGCGCTCGCTCACCAGCCGGCACCGAATCTTCCTGACCCGCCTCGGAGACCACCACCACTATTTCCTCATTGGACGGACAACTGATCTTCCTGGTGCGCCCCGACGCAGCAGGCCCGACGGCTCCATCGAAATAAAGGGCGATCCCGCCGGTGAGTCGGTCATTCTGATTTTGTGGAAAGCTCATGCTCCCCCTTGGTAGTTATCGAGCAATGTAATGCCGGTGTCAGTGTTCCAACCGATCGCCGAAACCTCATTTCTTTCGGCCTTTCTAGATCGTCGGGAGCAAACCAGCCTTGTTGTGCTTGCTCTGTGCCTCGTGGCGGTCCCGCAGACACGCCTACCGTCATTTGCAGAAGCACAAGCGGTTGGTTCTGAGCCGATATGGTCCGCGAAATCATGACATTAGATCGGGAATCGTGCCGTACCCAAGGGCGTTCCAGAAGTCACCCCGGACATACCGCTGCTCAGGAGCGGGTTCAAAGTCCCAAGAATGGGTCCGCCCTCGTTGCAGCGCATCGGCCACCAGCTGCCGGTTAGCTTGGCTTGCCAGGACGCCGGACTCCAATGCAGCAAGCTCATACCGGGCATCCAGGGCTTCCCGCAGTGACGCAATCGCCTGCGCATACTGTGGATCCTCAGCCCTGTTCTGTAGTTCCTCCGGGTCCTGGTCTAGGTCGAACAGTTGATCCGGATCGCCAGGGCAAACAATATACTTGAATGGACCCCGGACAAGGGTTAACTGGGGTCGATACGTGCCCTCGGCCAGGTACTCGATCATAATGTCACGCTCTTCCGGTCCGGCTTCAGCAGAACGTTCGCGGCGTGCAGATTCCAGCAGTGATAAGCCTGTTGTCTTCACCTTCGGAGCCCCGGAAAGCTCGACCAGCGTCGGTAAGAGATCGAGCAGGCAAACTGGATTAGCAAAGCGACCCCTGGGCACCAGATGCTCAGCACCGTGCATTATCAACGGCACCCGCGAGGACTGCTCGTAGGGCGACATCTTGAACCAGAGGCCCTTCTCCCCCAGCATGTCGCCGTGGTCACTGGTAACGATAACAACGGTATTGTCGGCCAGCCCCAGTTCTTCGAGGCGTCCGATGATCCGCCCGATGTGGTCATCGATGTAGCTGACTGCCGCATAGTATGCACGGCGGGCCCTACGTACTTGTTCAATGGTCGGGTCCTGCTTGTCGAACCCACTCATCGCACGCAATCGATGGGTATGAGGATCCTGGTCGATCGGGGGAACCTCGGGGTTCCGGGGATCAGGGATCTGCCCTTCGGCGAAACGTTCCCAATGCTCCCGCGGTGGCTCATATGGATCGTGCGGGTGGATGAATGAGGCCACCATGAGAAAAGGTATGTCTTGATTGGCTGCCTGGTTGGCCCGTACTCGGTCATTCAGATGGCGAATTGCACGGAAACCGACTTCGTCGTCGAAATCCTGCTGTACCGTGGCTTTCGAGACCCCTGCGTTGAATACCGCATCTGCATCGTGATACCACTGCAACCGCTGGCCAAGCGGTCGGTTCCAGTCCGGCACCATGTCAAGGCTTGCCGGATAGACATCGGTCGTCAAACGTTCTTCAAATCCGTGCTGCTGATCGGGGCCGATGAAGTGCATTCGGCCAATTAAAGTGGTGTGGTAGCCGACGGCGCGCAGTCGATGCGCAAAAGTTGGTGCGGAGGCCGCGAAGTCATCCCCGTTGTCATAGCAATCAATCTCGGAGGGGAGCTTGCCTGTCATCATCGATGCACGAGACGGAGCGCATAAAGGGGTATTGCAGTAGGCCCGGTCAAACACCGCACCGTTTTCTGCTAATTTATCGATGTTCGGCGTCTTCGCGGCCGTGTCACCGTACGCGCCAAGCGCCTGAGCGGCCATCTGATCGGCCTGAATGACCACGATGTTCGGTCGTTTCATAGTCATAACTATTCCTTTCGGTTATTTTGAGCAAAAAACTGCAATCAACTGTTGTGGGTGTCGAGTAGCTGCCCGGCAATTGGTCGGGCTCATGTGGTCTGCCCGCAAAATAATGAGGGGGTAGAACCGCCCGTTGTGGCTCGGGCCTTCGGCCGCAGGTGCAGGAATGACCAGTTTCCGCAGTTGAACGCCTAGCAGTATCCCGCTATGTGTCCAGCGAAGTCGCCACTGTCTTGTAGCCAACGTGCCATGTAGCACTCTTTGTGCTGCGAATGAGCGCTTGCTTTCGCGGGGCTGAATATCCGACTTGGAGAGATGAATAGCTATTCGGAACCCTCAAGCCGGCCGCTGTTGGTGGCCTATGGTAGCGAGCGAGATTCCTCACTGACCTTACTTGTTTTGTCTTCATCAATGGAGCTTCCTGGGGCTTCAACAGCCTGACGCCCCTGCTGGCCCGGCGTTTCAACAACCTGCGCTGGCATGATCGTTGCGATCCCACCAGTTTCGGGATCGTAGCCGTCGGCCCACTCCCCTGTCTCGAAGTTGTACCCTACCGGCTCCCCGTCTTCATTGGTACGTTGGTACCACTGGGTGTACGCCTCGTTTAACGAATCTACGTCAGCGCCAGCACCACCTCCGCCTTTCGCTTTCACTACATCGAGGGCGAAGTCGTCACCGAATCGGTCAACACCTTCGGTCACCGCATTGTTAAGCGCGCTGTCGGCATACCGGAAGCGCAACGCCATCGGATCAGTGCGCAACTCCCGGAACCATGCGACCAAGCTCAAGATCAGTACAAGTGCGAACGGGACAGCGGTAATGATCACTAGTTGTTGCAGTCCCGCAAGCGCCATGGCATCGCCTAACAGCAACATTACGATGGCAATTCCGCTCATCACCAAGCCCCAAAAGATGATCACCCAGCGGCGGGGTTTCTGATCGCCCTGTGTGGTGAGCATGCCCATCACCACCGACGCTGAATCGGCAGCAGTGATGAAGAAGATCGCCAGCACGACAAGCACCACGTACGGCAGCCATTCGACGTATGGCAGATTGCCAATCAGGGCGAAGAGCACCTCAGGGGCGGCCATATCGTCAGTAAACCCTGGAAGACCTTCTCGATACATCCAAATTGATGAACCGCCCATAACGCCGTAGGCGATGAAGATCAAGGACGAGGGGACCAGGATAGTGCCGAGCACGAACTGTCGAATACTTCGACCGCGCGAGATTCGAGCGATGAAGATGCCGACAAATGGTGACCACGAGATCCACCATGCCCAGTAGTAAACGGTCCAGACGGACTGAAACTCTTGCGTCTCGGAGCCCCAGGAGAGGGACCGACCCATCATGTCGAACATGGAGCCGAGATACTCGATGATAGCCGAGGGCAACAAATTCAACAGGAAGAGAGTGGGGCCCAAGACGAGCACGATCAGCACCATAGCGACAGTCAGCACGATATTGATGTTCGAGAGGTAGCGGATGCCGCGGGCGACGCCTGAGACGGCCGAGACGACGAATCCAATGGTGAGCACGGCGATGATGACAACAAGTGTGTAGTTAGTGACCTCCCCGGCTCCAGAGACAATGCTGACTCCGGTTCCGATTTGCATTGCAGCGATTCCCAGCGCGGCAGCGGTGCCAAAGAGCGTAGCGATGATCGCAAACACGTCGACTAGTTTGCCTGCCAGGCCCTCTGTGAGCCGCTGTCCGAAAAGAGCACGGAAAATGGAGGACATGAGCAAGGAACGTCCGCGGCGGTAAGCAGCGTAGGCTACGGACCCGCCCACGAGTGCGTATATAGCCCACGCGTGGAAGCCCCAATGATAGTACGTCTGGGCGAAGGCACGATGCATGGCCTCCACCGATTCTGGCGCGTTGGTCAGCGGCGGCGGTGAGACGAAATATGCGAGTGGTTCTGCGGGCCCCCAGAACAGTACCGCCACGCCAAGTCCAGCCGCGAAAAGCATCGCTGTCCAAGAAAAGGTGCTGAATTCAGGTTTCTCGTCATCTTTACCCAGCGGGATCTTCCCATAGGGAGACAGTGCCATACCCACCAGTGCGATGAGCACGACTATGGCCACGGTGTTGAACATCCAGCCGAGGTTACCCGTCGACCAGTAGAAAGCCGTTTCTGCAACAGAAGCGACACTTTGGGGGGACCAAATGCCCCAGATGACGAACGCCACAGTTAAGGAGCCAGCGATGGCAAAAACAAGTTTGTCGACCCGATACCTCCTCCGCTGCTCATCGATAGCGATACCGGGGACCAGGACTGGGTGCGTGGCGTGGGGGTAGGCAAGCAATCTGCGGTTCAGGCGTCTGGAATCATTGACCTTACGTTGTTTTTCGCGCTGACGATCTCGCTTGGGCTGTTTCAGGCGAGAGCTGCTCGGCTCTCGTTCAGGGTGGTGGGAGTTTATAGACATCGAAACAGAGTCCTCTCTTTGGTCCTCGAGGCACAGCAGAGCAAAGTAGTCGCTTTCGCGAGCGAACCGCAACGAGACCAATTACTGCATGGGAGTCGGGAAAGGGAATCGGTTGTAAATACACAGCCAAGAGATTCGTTTGCCAAGAACCTGTCATTAGTGTGTGCTTGCTTGGCACCGAGGGTTGCTCATGGCGCGACGAAGCGAATTACAGGAATCGGGGAACGATGTGAGCGTCAGCGGATAGCGCGCTGCTCGTTCGGTACAGACCAGGTTCTGCTAAAGAGAATTCACAGTTTAGGGCTCGCTGCCCCACCAACCAATCGCGACGACCTCCCACGAGTCATTTTCGTATCCCACAGTGGGAACCGAAGGAAAAGACTTCGTTAGGTTGCGCAGAATGGCTGACGCCTCGACTCTCCTGGCAACCCCGCGAGTGCGGGGGCGTTGTGCCAAAAAAGTAAGCTTGGTCATAACATCGGAGACTAATCGGGGTCTCAAGTGTTGTCAATAGTTCTTATATATTAGTGATACGTATGTTGCAGTGTAGAACCTAGATGTATTTGGGTTCACCGGAGTTGCCGATTTGGCAGGTGCCCGCATTGTGTGTAATGCATCTCGGGGTTTGACCGCATGTCAGAACTGCGGACCTCAGCTCAGCGCTACGGTTCGAAAGCCCACGTTGCCAGAGGATGATTCCGGGGTGTTGAAAGTACGTGCGGCGACTCGGTAGCGATTGCAGTAGGAGTCGTGGCACAAGTAGGATCCCCCACGCATCACGCGGCCCGAACCAATAGTGGGTCCTTGCGGATTTTCTTTAGGGGAATTGCGGTAGTACTTAGGTAGAAACCAGTCCGCACACCATTCCCAGACGTTGCCCGCCATCTCATATAGGCCATACCCATTGGATTGAAAGGAGGCGACGGGTGCGGTACCAATATGGCCATCGTCGCTGCTGTTGCTTGCGGGGAATACGCCTTGCCAGATATTGCAGCGGTGCTCTCCATTCGGAGTTAGCTCGTTGCCCCAGGCGTATCGCATACCTTCCAGCCCGCCACGGGCGGCATATTCCCACTCAGCCTCCGTGGGCAAGCGTCTTCCAGCCCAGGTGCAATATTCCAGTGCGTCACGGTGGGAAACATGGACCACTGGGTGGTTGGGGATGTCCTTCCAGTTCGAATTCGGGCCGGTAGGACGTTTCCAGCTGGCTCCACGCACATTTAGCCACCATGGCGCTCCGGCAGCGACACCGATCACGTCCGATCCCGATGCCGTAGAAAGCAAGTGAAAGACGGCGGAGCTACCGTACTTCTCGGCCTCGGTCCGGTAACCCGTGGAGTGAACAAAGGCGGCATACATTTCATTCGTGACAGTGGTGGCATCGATACGAAAGCTCTCCAGGTGCACCTCGTGAACGGGGATCTCGCCATCGGCAAGATACCCTTCGCCAAAGGCGTCACCCATGCTGAAAATTCCCCTAGGGATTTCAATATCGTGGTGAAACTGGCGCGCGGATAGAGCGGACTTAACATCTAGTTTTCGACTGCCCACCACGGTGAACAGTGGCTCGCGCGAAGGCACGCAACAGCTCTTCCTTGGGACATTAGACGATGGCCCGTTACCAGACGAGCCGTCGAGGGGCAGGGTCATATTCTTACCTTTCAGATTCTCTGCCAAAAGCTCAGAATTTTCCGGTCATCGCTTACCAAGGGCCGCCCAAGTAGGTCGTAGGCTTGATACCATCAATGCTCCTACCAGCATTGCTGTCCTACATGCTGGCGGCAACCTCACTGCTCGCTCCGGGTAATGTAGCTGACGGATTTTAGATGAGCGAGCATGTTTTCGATGAACGCCATGGTTTTTCAGCATCCAGTTCTGAGAACCCTTGACGCACAACTGGGAAGTCATTTGAGCGCATGGTCCTCGGCATCGCCCAGAAAGACTGTAGCAGCGGGAAACCGTACGGCGTCATGCCTTCTCAACTGTAGTCCTTAGGTCAGTAGTTCAGCGCCACTTATCGAGCTGACGCCGGGGGTAGTCTAGTTTTCCTCCACCAAGCGCTCACTGAGAATCCGATGCGCAGTCGCCTGAAGAATTTGTAAGGATTCACCGACCAAAGGGGAATCCATACTACCCGTGCGCACCGAGGCAACGATTCTCCGCGTGGGCCTGCCGGGGCCTACAAGGCGCAGTCGACGCACATTCCCGGTACTTCCGATAGTGGCCAGCCGCGGCAGCAGGCCCACACCGAGCCCCGCTCCCACGAACGCCACCATGGTTTCCCACTCCAAGGCCTCGTGGGCAACTCTTGGGCTAACGCCCACTGCGGTGAACGCGGCGGTGAACAGCGCCCGGTAGGCCGACCCGGGAGTGTCGGAAATCCAGCGATCCTCCGCCAGCTCCTCGAGTCGTACCGTCTCGCGCCCCGCCAGCGGATGGTCCGCGGGTAGCACTACGTCCAGGGGATCATTGAGCAAGGTGGTCTGCTGGAACTGGAACTCCTCCTCCATGTGCGATTCCGTCTGCATTGCCACCACCACGGCCAAGTCAATCCGCTCGGCAATCAATAGCTCGTAGCAGCGGGCCGGGCTGGCCTCAATCACTTGGACCTCGACATCCGGCCGAGTCGTTCGCAGCTGCGCAGCGAGCGGCGCCAGCAACTGGGCGGCAGCGGTGGAGAACCCACCGAGTCCCAGATGGGACTGCACCCGCCCCTCGGCTGTCAAGGCGGAGGACCGCAACCGCTCCCACTCGGTCACCAACTTGTCAGACTCAGCCACCAGATGCCGCCCGGTAGACGTCAGCCGCACGCCCCGTCCGTCCTTGGCCAGCAGCTGCATTCCAAGCATCCGCTGCAGCTCGCGCAGTTGTGCCGAGACAGCTGAAGGGGAGTAACCGGTGAGCTTGGCAGTGGCCGCCACCGAGCCGCAAGCGGCAAAGGTGCGCAGGGTCATGAGCCGTGGATCAATCATGCAGCTATTGTGCACGATGTTAGGCATCTTTTTGCGCTTTTCTAGCAGCATTACAGGGAATAGTGTGATCTGTACAACAACACTTGGTTCATGAACGACCACATTTATTTTCAACTACCGCAGGCCCCTGCATCCGTCTCCCAAGGAGTACATCCATGTCTGTATCGATCAACACACCTCGCACTCGTCGGGGAAGGCTCTCCAGCACGCTGCCAGCGGAGCACCTGTCGGAGATCAAGGAGTTGTTCGACCAGCGCCGTGTCGGCTATTCGCTCGACGCGCCGTTCTACACCGATCCGACGGTATTCGCCCTGGATATGGAGGGTGTCTTCGGATCACAGTGGCTCTTTGCCGCCAGTATCGCCGAGATCCCGGAACCCGGGGACTACGTGACCATCGAGTACGGACCGACCTCGTTAATCGTGATGCGCAAGGACGATGGGGGCGTGAACGTCTTGCACAATGTCTGCCGCCACCGCGGCGCGCGGGTATTGACTGAGAAGTCGGGTTCCACCGGCAACCTGGTCTGCGGCTACCATTCCTGGACCTACTCACCCGAGGGCGATCTGATCCACGCCTCGGCACCCGGTGAAACCACCTTCGACAAGGGCTGTTTTGGACTCAAACGGGCCCATAGCCGGGTCTACGCCGGGCTGGTGTTTGTCTGCGTGGCCGAGGAACCACCAGCGGATTTCGACGAAGCAGCCAAGATCTTCGAACCGTATCTGGCACCCCATGACCTGTCGCGCACCAAGGTGGCCTACCAGCAGAATATCGTCGAGGAGGGCAATTGGAAGCTGGTGATGGAGAACAACCGCGAGTGCTACCACTGCGATGGCCACCCCGAACTGGCCTGTTCACTGTTCCCCACCTGGGGGCTGACCGATGACATCGTCCCCACCCATCTGGAGGAGGTCTGGGACCGGAACAAGCAAGCCGAGTCCTCCCTGGAGGAACGTTGCCGCCGCTACGGCCTGCCCTACGAGGTGGTGGAGGAACTCGATAGCCGAATTGCCGGATTCCGGATCTCACGTGAACCGCTGGACGGGCACGGGGAGTCCTTCTCCCCCGATGGTCGTCGTCTGTCGAAGAAACTTTTGGGTGACCTGCGGGATTTCCGGCTGGGCCGTTGCTCCATGCACGTGCAGCCCAACAGCTGGTTCCACTTCCTGGGCGACCATGTGATCACCTTCGGGGCCTTCCCGATCAACGAGCACCAGACCCTGGTACGCACCACCTGGCTGGTGGCCGACGACGCGGTCGAAGGGGTGGATTACGACCTGGAGAAACTCACCCACACCTGGAAGCAGACCAACCTGCAGGACAAGGCCTTCGTGGAACTGTGCCAGGCCGGAGCGGCCAGCCCCGCCTACGAGCCCGGGCCCTACATGAAGAGTGAATACCAGGTCGAGGCCTTCATCAACTGGTACGTGCAGCGCATGCAGGAGCACCTGGCATGATCGTTACCACCACCAGTATCCAGGCACCGGTCATGCAGCGGATCAGCGGCCTGGAGATGCCATGGAACCGGGTGCTGCGATCCACCGAGCAGGCCGCCGGGGCCGCCCGTGCCCTGGGTCCGTGGCATCCGCAGGAATTCACGGCCGAATGCGTTGAAACCGTCCCGGAAGCCGGCGGCATGATGACCTTCGTCTTCCGCCGTACCGACGGCGCGCCATTGGCCTTCCGGGCCGGACAGTACCTGAACATCGCCTTCCCCGTACATGGGCCGGACGGGGACTCGGTGGACCGCAGCTATTCGATCTCCAGCGCACCGACCCAACCGTGGACCTTCAACATCACGGTGAAACGCGAACGCCAGGGGCTGGTGTCCCCGTGGGTCCATGAAAACGTGAAGCCCGGCACCGTGCTGGACATGCTCGGCCCGGTCGGGGCCTTCCACCTTCCGGATGCCGAACGCCGAGCACGCTTCCTGTTCCTGGCCGCCGGGGCGGGAATCACCCCGATCATGTCCATGGTGCGCACCATCCATTCCCTGCCCGGCCAGGCCGATGTGGTGGTGTTGTATCACGGTGCCGAGCCCGGCGGATTCGGTTTTTCCAAGGAACTGGAATACATCGCCGCTGTCGATGAGCGCCTGAAGGTGTTCTACTCCCTGGGCGACCGCTCCGTTCCGGGGAACTGGGAATGGATGCTGGGTCGGCTCACTTGCCAGATGATCGACCAGGTGGCACCGGATGCCAATGGCCGCCAGGTGTACGCCTGCGGACCGGAGGGATACCTGAACAATGCCGCGGACCTGCTCGGGCAGGTTGGCGTGGATGAGACCTCGATCCACATGGAGTTCTTCTCCGGCAACCGGCAGACCCGGCGGGAATACCGGGAGGAAGTGGCGTACGCCGAGGGCCTGGCCGAGGAGTTCGCCGACGAGTTGGCCGAGTCGGCGCAGGACTACTTCGAACAGCAACCGGCCGAGCTGGGAATCTACGAACCAGGCTACGACGAGGACGGAACACTGGAGGCCACCGGGCTTGAATTGCAGGCCGCCGGATCCGAGGCCTGGCCCGACCCCGAGCAACCGGCTCCGGGTGAGGTCATCGTGCTGGAGTCGGCAGCGGCCATCGATGATGCCGCGGCCACCGCCGAGCAGCAGCCACCGCCGGATGCCGCGGATTTCGAGACCGTGGGCGAGGGAAGCCTGACCATGGCCTTTATGAAAACCGGGATCAAGGTCAGGATCGATCCCGGGGAGCCGATCCTGGCCGTGGCCAAACGGGCCGGGGTGAGGATCGGGGCCAACTGCCAGGAAGGCATGTGCGGTTCGTGCAAGGTGGTCAAGATCTCGGGGGATGTGGATATGCAGCACCAAGGCGGGATCCGCGCCCGGGAGATCGAGGCGGGCAAATTCCTGCCCTGCTGCTCCACTGCGCAGAGCGACCTGGAAATCGACGCCTGATCCCGCGGCGGGCGGCTGGTGGGATCCTTTGCGGGTTCCGCCACCCGCCGGATAGGGATTGCGCTCGTGCGGCAACCCGTGCAGGTTGTTCCCCGTGGGTCACCGTGTTCGTCGGGGCTAGAACAGGTGTTGTTCCGCCGGCACGGCCTGCGCATGTTCCAGCAACAGCAGCTGGCGCTTGGCCTCCAACCCACCGAGATACCCGCCCAACGATCCGTCGGTACGCAGCACCCGGTGGCAGGGCAGGAGAATCGGCAGCGGGTTGGTGGCACAGGCGGAACCCACCGCCCGCACGGCCTTCGGGTTGCCGATGCGATCGGCCATCTGCGCGTAGCTCAGGGTCTGCCCGTAGCCGATCCGGTCCAGTTCCAGCTGTACCCGGCGGCGGAAGTCGGTCGACAGCCGAAGGTCCAGGGGCAACTCGAAGGTCCTGCGTGTCCCGTTGAAGTACTCGTGGATCTGGCGTGCGGCCGCATCAAGCTTTGCCTCGGAGCGCAGGATCCGTGACCCGACCTTGTCGCTGAGCCTTTCCAGGACCTTGTCGTGTTCCTCGCCTTCAAAGGCCACCCGGACAATCCCCTGTCCGGTGGAGGCCAGCAGCAGTTTGCCCAGCGGCGAATCCACCACCCGGTACACCACATCGGTGAGCTGTTCCAACTGCGCGGAGTCTTCCAACCGCTGGCGCAGCTCGCTCAGCAATGCGGCTTCTGCCGCGGTGGCGACCGCAGTCGTTTCCTTCTTCTTCATGGGCTGGCTCCTTCGTAGGCGCTGATGTCGATGACCTTGCGCAAGCTGTTGATCCCGTCGGCCGCGGCGCGGCGTGCTGCCTCGGGGGTACCGCCCAGGAATTCGGATATCTGCCGGTACCCGAGACCGCCCAGATACCGGTAGGCAACGACCAGTCGTTGCTTTTCGGGCAGCTGTTTGACCAGTGCCCACAGTTCATGGTTTTCGGCGTTGGTTTCCGGGCTGAGCTCCACGGCAACCTCACCGGCCGCCGGATCGGCTTGCACGGTTTCCCCCCGGTGGCGGCGCAACTCGTCAATCGCCTTGTGGTGGGCGATGCGAATCAGCCAGGCCTGGATGTTGGCCTGGGGGTCGAGCCCCGGGTACGCCTTGAGCGCGGACAGGAAGGTTTCCGACCAGGCATCCTGGGCCCGGTGTTCGTCCAGCAGGGCACGGCACACCCGCAGCACGCTCAGGCCGTAGGCCTGGACAATCTGTTCAAAGGGCTGCTTCATGGGGCTCCTGGTGTGCGGTTCCTACCCTGTAAACGGTATATAGCCCCAAAGTGTGAGCCTAGGTGCCAAGAATTCTTCGCCACGACGCCCGCTGGGGTGATGGGCGGGCCGCTCAGACCACGGCAACTTCACCACTGAGCAGCTGGTTCCTCAGGGATTCGAGCTGCTCGAGGTCGATCGGGATGACTTCCCCGTTCTCCACTCCTCGCGGGATTTTCTTCCCGGCCAGGGTGTCACGCAGGATCCGCATGGTCGCCCCGTGACTGACACACAGAATCCTCTTCCCGGGGTTCTCGTCCAACAACCGGTGCAGTCCCAGAACGGCCCGTTGCAGGACGTGCTGGCGTGGTTCGGCCTGTTCCAGCAGTTGCTGGACCAGATCCTCGTCCAGCTCCGCACGGCACTGGCCTTCCAACGCACCGAAGCCTCGCTCCACCAGGTCCGCCACTGCAGGACCGGTCTGCGCCCCGAGCTCGTCGGCGATGATCCGGGCGGTTTGCTGCGCCCGCCCCAAAGGGGAAGCCAACACCAGATCCCAGTGCTGCTGGGCAAGCTGCCCGCCCACCGCACGGGCCTGTTCACAGCCGGTGCCGTTCAACGGGATGTCGGTTTGCCCCTGTAGTCGCCCGAGAAGATTCCAATCCGTCTGTCCATGACGGACCAAAGCCAATGCACTGTCCATATCCACGAGTCTAACCAGTGTGAGGATTTCCCGGGCGGCCCCGGCGCGCGTCCGATGCCGTCATGAAGGTACCCATCGAAACCTGTTCGGAACCTTTTTCCGGGAATTCCATGACCGGTGAAGTCCACGGGATTCGGGAGAACAGCCCGAAGGTTGCCTGCGGTGACGTGAAACCGCGCAACAAATGAATGGATTGTCCAAGGCATGTGCCCCCGCGGCGGGCCGACCGCAGCGCCAAATGCCACACAGCTACCGCCGGCGTAGCACCACGTAGCCCAAAGACATCAAGTACTTAAATTGCACCGTGTTTCCCTAGTTGACATGGGGGTATCCCTGGGGCTCGGTCCGTGGTTGGCTGATTTCGACCAATCACACCAATGCACCGATTTCGAAGGACATATCGATGAATGCACCAACACGGCTCCACAAGCGCAACCCCTCCATTGCGGCGTTGCTGCTCGCCGCACCGGTACTGCTTGGCGCATGCGCAACCACCGGGCAGGCCGCGACGGAAGCCGACGCCAACGGCACGGTCACCGTCCGCTATGAAGGGACGGCCAACGGTGTGCCCCTCCCCGAACTTGCCGATGACCTGGGTTTCCTGGACGGTATCGAGCTGGAGTGGGTCGGCAATACCACCAGTGGACCGTCCTCGATCCAGAATACCGCCACGGGGGCCACCGATATCGGCAGCGCATTCACCGGGGCAATCATCAAACTACAGGACGCCGGGGCACCGGTGACCGCGGTGATCTCCTCCTACGGCTCGGATGAACAGTCCTTCTTCGGCTACTACGTCACCGAAGACAGTGAGATCACCGAACCGCGGGACCTGATCGGCAAGAGCGTCGCGGTCAATACCCTGGGAGCCCATTCCGAAGCCGTCATCGGCACCTATCTGCGCGAGAACGGGTTGACCGAAGAGGAAATCGACCAGGTCCAACTCGTGGTGCTGCCACCGAACGACACCGAACAGGCGTTGCGCACCGGACAGATCGATGTGGGAGCCCTCAGCGCCGCTTTGCAGGACCGGGCCGTGGCCCAGGGAGGGTTGCGCCGGCTCTTCAGCGACGTGGATTTCTTCGGTGAATTCAACGCCGGACAGTACGTCCTGCGGGATGACTTCATCGCCCAACATCCCGAGGCAACTCGCACCTTGGTCACCGGCATCGGAAAGGCGATCAACTGGGCGCGGGAACATACCCGGGAGGAAGTCGTCGCACGACAGGCCCAAATCATCCAGGGCAGGGACCGCGGTGAGAGCACCGACACGCTGCAGTATTTCAAGAGCTACGGGGTGTCGGAACACGGGTTCATTTCGGACTCGGATCTCACCCTCTGGGAACGCTGGCTCAACGACAGCGGCAGCATCGAGGGCTCCATCGATCCGGGCGACTACTACACCAACGAATACAACAACCTGACGCAACAAGGAAAGTAGGCGAACATGTCCAAGATCCAAATCAACAACGTCGGCAAGGTCTTCCGTCGCTCCGGTGGGCCGCAATCCCAGGCCGTGACAGCGCTTCGGTCGCTGGACTTGCAGGTGTCCGAGGGGGAATTCGTGACCCTGGTGGGGCCCAGCGGGTGCGGCAAGTCCACGCTGCTGGATATCCTGGCCGGGCTCAGCCTTCCGGACTCGGGTCAGGTACTCGTCGACGGCCGCCCCATTACCGGGCCAGGACTTGAACGCTCGGTGGTCTTCCAGCAGTACGCCCTCTTCCCCTGGCGCACAGCGGTGGCCAATGTCGAAGTCGGCTTGGAAAGCCAGGCGCGCGGCAAGGGCGGGCTGACCAAGCAGGAACGGCGGGCCCGGGCCACCGAATACCTGCGGCTGGTGGGTCTGCAGGGACGTGAGGAACGCTATCCGAACGAGCTTTCCGGAGGCATGCGCCAACGGGTCGCCATTGCCCGGGCGCTGGCGCACGAGCCACAGGTGCTGCTGATGGACGAACCCTTCGCCGCGCTTGATGCACAGACCCGCGAACAGCTGCAGGACCTGCTGTTGCAGGTGTGGCAGCGGACCGGGACCACCATCATCTTCATCACCCACGGCATCGAGGAAGCGGTGTATCTGGGCCAACGGGTCGCGGTGATGTCCTCCCAGCCGGGAACCATCCGCGAAATCATCGACATTGATCTGGGAGACAAATCCGCTGTACAGGACATCCGTTCCACCGGCCGTTTCGGAGCGTACCGGCACCAGATCTGGAACCTGCTGCATCACCAGGATCTGCCCACGGGGTCCACCGATATCGACGATGCCGAACACGTGGCTGCGGTGGTGGCGGCATGAGTTCACCCGTCATCTCCGGGAAACCGCCCGAGCAGGTCTCCTTCGAACCGGTTCCTGAGGCCGAGTTCCGGAAAGTCGGAGTCGTAGCGGGCCGGATCCTGTACCGCTCCGGGGCGGTCCTGACATTCCTGGCCCTCTGGGAGCTGGTACCGCGGTTCGTGCTCTCCGACGCGGCCCGGGTCTTCCTTCCACCGCTGCATGAGGTGCTGATTGCGCTGTGGGCACTGATCGGCAGCGGAGAACTACTGGTCCACGCCACCGCAAGCCTGGGCCGTTCGGCCACCGGGTTCCTTCTGGCGATCTCGATCGGTGTTCCCACCGGCCTGGTGATCGCCTGGTATCCGCGGGTCCGGGAGTTCCTCAACCCGTTACTGGAGGTGTTCCGCAATACCGCGGCCTTGGCCCTGCTTCCGGTATTCACCCTGCTGCTGGGGATCGGTGAGGTGTCCAAGGTGGCGATCGTGGTCTTCGCGGCGTTTTTCCCCGTGCTGTTGAACACCATCCTCGGGGCGCGCAGCGTGGACCCGCTGCTTATCCGGGCTGCCAGGACCCTCGGGATGGGAAGCCTGGAGGTCTTTTCCAAGGTCATCCTCCCCTCCGCGGTGCCCACCATCTTCACCGGGATCCGCATGGCCGGGACCTCCTCGGTCCTGGTACTAATCGCGGCCGAGATGATCGGCGCCAAGGCCGGTTTGGGATACCTGATCACCAACTCGCAAGCCAGCTTCCTGATCCCCCAGATGTACGCCGCCATCCTGACCGTTTCCGTCCTCGGCTACGTGGTCAACGCGCTACTCGTCGCGCTGGAACGCCACTTCTCGCGCTGGCACCATGCCTCCAGCTGACCGCCCTCCTACCCGACCAATGAAAAGGACTCGATAACCATGACCCGTTCCCTGATTCTCAATGCGTTCCTCATGACCACGGGGCATCATGAATCCTCGTGGCGCCTGCCGGAAAGCGATACCGGTGCCGGCACCGATATTCGCCATTACCAGCGGCTGGCCCAACTTGCGGAGCAAGCGAAATTCGACGCGGTGTTCTTCGCCGATTCGCCGGTATTGCAGGCTCCGCCGGCCCAACGTCCGGCTGGCGCCTTGGATCCGGTCACCCTGTTGGCGGCGTTGGCCACGGCCACCGAGAAGATCGGACTCATTGCCACGGCCTCAACCAGCTACAACGAACCGTATAACCTTGCCCGGAAGTTCGCATCCCTCGACGCCATCAGCAACGGCCGGTCCGGTTGGAACGTCGTGACGACCGCAGGAGACGCCGCGGCCCGGAATTTCTCCCGCAACGCGCAACCGGATAGTTCCCAGCGCTACGCCCGGGCCGAGGAATTCCTGAAGGTCACCGAAAGACTGTGGGATTCGTGGGAAGACGACGCGAGGGTGGGTGACAAGGACAGCGGGGTATGGGCCGCTCCCACCAGGATCCATCGCATCGACCACCAGGGGGAGCATTTCCAGGTTGCCGGTCCGTTGAATGTGCCCCGTTCACCGCAGGGCCGTCCGGTCATCATTCAGGCCGGTGCCTCCGAAGCCGGAAAGGGGTTTGCCGCACGCTGGGCCGAGGCGATCTTCACCGCGCACCAGTCCCTGGCCTCGGCGCAGGACTTCTACCGGGAGCTAAAGGCCAGGGCGGCAGAAGTGGGACGCAATAGCCAGGAAGTGAAGATCCTGCCGGGGATCGTGCCGATCCTGGGTTCCACCCAGACCGAGGCACAGCGATTGGCCGATGAACTCGACGCACTGATCCTGCCGCAATATGCACTGCAAAACCTTGCGCAGGTGCTGCACGTGGACCCCGCCGAATTGGACCTTGACCGGGTCTTGCCCCAAGGTCTGGGCCAGCTGGTTCCCGCGGAGAAATCGACCTCACGCCGTGACCTCGTGCTCGGATTGGGCTACGAGCGGAATCTGACGGTCCGGCAGATCATCCGTGAATTGGGCCCGGGGCGTGGGCACCAGACCCTTGTCGGAACCCCGGAACAAGCCGCGGATCATATCGAGCAATGGTTCACCCAGGGTGCTGCGGATGGCTTCAACATCATGGCGCCGGTTCTCCCCTCGGGACTGGAGTATTTCGTTGAGCATGTCGTGCCGATCCTGCGCCAGCGGGGGTTGTTCCGCGAGGACTACGAGGACAGTACCCTGCGTGGGCACTACGGTCTGCCGGTACCCCGGAACCACTTTGCCCGGGAACGGGCGCATCAGGAGCAGGTGGCCTAACGAGCCGACTCACGTGGCGCCTATCAGGGTGGCCCGGCACGCCTCTTCGGGTGTGCCGGGCCACCCTCGTCGTTTCCGGCGACAAATCCGCGAACGGCATGGGGGAACGAAAGCCAGAACCAGGCGTATCCGGCCTGCCGGGAGGCCACCGACCGAGGTGTGCGCCGCGCAATCTTTCGACGCACAACTTGGGCCGCATTCGTTCATGTTGAGAGACTGGAGGCGACCATCCCGAGCGGCCGAGAGATCTGGTTCGATGACGCCGCAGCAACCTGCCACAACCGGTGGATATGGTGCTACCGCCAGGAACGATGGAGCTGCCTTCGGCCTGTACGGCAATATACAGCGACATCGGTCATCACCTCGGGATACTGCCTTGAAGGCTCACCAGGCCGATGCCGTGGTGGGTCCAAAGACGAACCGATAAGGAGTCGTACGCCACCATGGCCGACCACAAGTTTGGATTCCGCACCCGTGCGCTGCACGCCGGCGGCACCCCCGATGCCGAGCACGGCGCCCGCGCGGTGCCGATCTACCAGAGCACATCCTTTGTTTTCAAGGATGCCGATGATGCCGCGAACCTCTTCGCGTTGCAGAAGTACGGGAACATCTACTCGCGCATCGGCAACCCCACCGTGGCGGCCTTCGAGGAGCGCATGGCGTCACTGGAGGGTGGTATCGGCGCGGTGGCAACCGCCTCGGGCATGGCCGCCGAATTCGTCACCTTTGCCGCATTGGCCCAGGCCGGGGACCACATCGTGGCCTCCTCGAAGCTCTACGGCGGCACCATCACCCAGCTGGACGTCTCGCTGCGCCGTTTCGGCATCGACACCACCTTCGTTGATTCCACCGAGGCCGCGGATTTCGAGGCCGCGATCCAGGAAAACACCAAGGCCGTGTACACCGAAGTGGTCGCCAACCCCTCCGGTGACATCGCCGACCTGAAGGGGCTGGCCGAGGTGGCGCACCGCCACGGGCTGCCGCTGGTCGTTGACGCGACCCTGACCCCGCCCTACCTGCTGCGCCCCATCGAGCACGGCGCGGACATCGTGATCCACTCGGCCACCAAGTTCATCGGCGGGCACGGCACCACCCTGGGTGGCGTGGTCATCGAGTCGGGCACCTTCAACTGGGGAAACGGCAAGTTCCCCACCATGACCGAACCGGTGCCGAGCTACGGCAACGTCTCCTGGTGGGACAACTTCGGCGAATACGGCTTCTTGACCAAGTTGCGCAGCGAGCAGCTGCGCGACTTCGGCCCCTCCCTGCCGGCCCAGTCCGCGTTCCAGCTGCTGCAGGGCGTGGAAACCCTGGCCCAGCGTATGGACAGCCATGTGGCCAACGCCCGGATCGTTGCCGAATGGCTGCAAAAGGATCGACGGGTGAGCTACGTGAATTTTGCGGGACTGGAAAGCCACCCGCAGCACGAGCGCGCCAAGGAGCTGTTGCCTTTGGGGGTCGGCTCGGTCTTCAGCTTCGGGGTCAAGGGCGGACGCGCCGCCGGCGCCAAGTTCATCGAGGCGCTGCAGCTGGCCAGCCACCTGGCCAATATCGGGGACGCGCGCACCCTGGTGCTGCACCCGGCATCCACCACCCACCAACAGCTGACTGCCGAGCAGTTGGCGGCCGGCGGTGTGCCCGAGGACCTGATCCGTCTCTCGGTGGGGCTGGAGGATGTCGAGGACATCCTCTGGGACCTGGACCAGGCGTTGGACGCCTCGCAGCAGGCCACCGCAGACAGTGAATTCGAGGCTCCGGCCTATGACGGCGCGGCCTGTGCCTTGCCTGCCGCCGGAAAGGGAGCGAACTAATGAGCACCGCAACCCGCACCTGGGAAGGCCCCGGCGCCGCCGAACGGCTGAACATCCTGCGCAACACCAAGTCCATTGCGATCGTTGGCGCGTCGAACAAGCCCTCGCGGGCCAGCTACTTCGTGGCCACCTACCTGCTGTCCTCCTCGAACTACACGGTGTACTTCATCAACCCGGTGGTGGACGAGATCCTGGGCCAGCCGGTCTACAAGTCGCTGGCCGACCTGCCCGAAACCCCGGACCTGGTCGAGGTCTTCCGCAAGCATGACGACCTGCCCGGGGTACTGGACGAAGCACTGGCCGTGGGAGCCAAGACCCTCTGGCTGCAGCTGGGTTCCTGGCATGAGGAAGTAGCCGAACGTGCCGAGGCCGCCGGCTTGAAGGTGGTCATGGACCGCTGCGTGAAGATCGAGCACGCGCGCTTCCACGGCGGGCTGCGCCTGGCCGGTTTCAATACCGGGGTGATTTCCTCCAAGCGCCAATTGCTGGCCTGATACCGGTGCCGCGGATTTGAACACGGGGGTGCCTGGCCTTTGCGCCAGGCACCCCCGTGGCCGTTGGGCACCCGAAAGCTGGGCAACACACCCCATTCGCAGTGAATTGAATCATATTCACACCAAGTGAGCATGGGAATTTGATCTCATTTGGACATCGCGAGAGGGTTATTTCATGCCCCTGCGCTCCCGCCTTGCCCTAACGGCGTCTTTACTTCTCTGCGCAACCCTACTGGCCGGCTGCGGCCTCGCCGGCGATACGTCGCCGGATGCCGCCGAACCCGGTACTTGGAGGCCGGCTTCCGGAGCTTCCGCAGCCCGAATCGCCGGTTCGGCGCAGGTCGGCCCGACCACGGGACATGCGCCGCCACCCGTCGTGGCCCCGGCCGGACCTGTGCACATCAAACGACACCCCGGGGTGGATTGCGCCATTGCCAAGTGCGTGGCGCTGACCTTCGACGATGGTCCAGGCAAGTACACCGAAGGGCTACTGGATCTGCTGGCCAGGGAGAACGTACCGGCAACCTTCTTCCTGCTGGGACAGAATGTCCAGCAGTACCCCCACGCACTGCAACGCATGGTGACCGAGGGACACCAGCTGGGGAGCCATACCTTCACCCATCCCGACCTGACCACGCTCCCGCCCGAGCGGGTTGCCGATGAACTGGAATCCACCAACGAGGCCATCCGGAAGATCACCGGTTTCGCGCCGGATACCGTACGCCCTCCCTACGGTGCACACAACGGCGCGACGGATCGGCTGATCCACGACCCGCTCATCCTGTGGGATGTCGACACCCTGGACTGGCAGCATCACGATCCCGCCAGGACCGTCAGCGTGGCCATGGAAGCGGTCCGCGGTGGATCGATCATCCTGCTGCACGACATCCACAAAACCTCCGTCCAGGCCGTTCCGGAACTCATCGGCCGACTGAAGGGACAGGGGTACTCGCTGGTGACCATCGACGAGCTCTTTGCCGGCACGGAGCTTTCCGGCGGCCAGGCCCTGACCCGCAGACCCGTTGGCGGGCAGGCCTAGCCAACCGGATCAACCGCCGTACGGCGCAACCCAGTGATTGACAAACCTCAATCAGAGACCTGATCATTGACTGGTTACCTCAATCACCAAGGAGTGCACCATGGGCAGCAATTGGGTTCCGGCGTTGCGCATCCTGCGCCCCTTCGCCCGTCGGGACTACCGGATCCTGGCCTGCGCCTTGGCGCTGTCGATCCTGGCCCACGGCATGTGGGCGGTGGCGATGGTCTACCAGGTGCGCCAACTCGGCGGCGGCCCGACACAGTTGTCGATGGTGGCCACCGCCAGCGCGCTGGGGCTGATCCTGCTGGTACTGGCTGGTGGCATTGCCGCAGATCGTTACTCCTGCCGCAGGATCCTGATCTGGGTGGAAACCGTTTCGGTACTGCTGATGTCCACGACGGCGCTCCTGGCATTAACAGGAACCCTGCAGCTATGGCACCTGGTGATCACCGGATTCATCTCCGGGGCCGGAGCGGCCTTCTTCTATCCGGCCTACTCGGCCCTGTTGCCTCGGATGCTGCCCGGCGAGGAGCTCTTAGCCGCCAATGGCGTGGAAGGCACCATGCGCCCGGCCATCCAGACCGCCCTGGGGCCGATGACCGCCGGGGTTATCGTGGCCTGGATTTCCCCGGCCCACGCGATCGCCGGCGTCGCACTGGCCCACCTGGCCGCCCTGCTGGTGTTGCGGCTGATCTCCCGGCAGCCGGTCTATGACCGCATCGAGGGCACCGGGGCCGACCCCAGTCCGGCCACGGCCTTCCAGCAGCTACGGGAAGGGGTGGACTACACGCTGGGGACCCCGTGGCTCTTGTGGACACTGATCTTCGCTGTGGTCGCGGTTTTCACGTTTATCGGCCCCTTCGAGGTGCTATTGCCCTTCGAGATCAGTGACCGCCTGGATTCCGATGCCACCGGTTTCGCGATGGCCCTGGCCGCCTACGGGGTCGGTTGCGCCCTGGGTTCGGTGGCCACGGCCTCCTTCCGGCTGCCGCGGCGCTACTTGACCGTCATGATGGCCTGTTGGGGACTGGGTTCGCTGCCGCTGGCCTGGGTGGGCGTCGTTCCCGCCCTGTGGTGGCTTTTCCCGTTGCTGTTCATTGTCGGGCTCACCGACGGCATCGGGCAGGTCACCTGGGGAACACTGTTGCAGCGCCGGGTGCCGCGCCACCTGCTGGGACGGATCTCGAGCCTGGATTTCTTTGTCTCATTGGCGCTGATGCCCGTGTCCATGGCGGTCGCCGGCCCCTTGAGCGAAGTGGTCTCCACCCGGGATATCTTCATTGTCGCCGGACTCGCCTCACCCATCCTGGCCCTGGTGGCCTGGATTTGCGGCCGGTTCTGGCGCGACGAGCTGGACCATCCCCTGGACCGGTCGCCGGCCCAGTCACTATCCACCCCGGAATAGCCGGGGCGCCGGCAAATTCCCACCTAAGCGCAGACAAAACCACAAACCTCCACAAAGTTTTCCGGCAGAACACTTGACTATGCCACCGAATCAAACATAAAGTCATACAAACAAAGATCCATTGTGGGTCATGTCACTGGTCTGCTGGAGGTTTGTTGGCATGTTTGCCGAGGAGAGGCACCGACTCATTTCAGAGTCCCTCGCCGCGCACGGGAAGGTGAGCGTCGCCGAACTCTCGGAGCGGTTCGACATCACCCGCGAAACCGTGCGCCGCGACCTGGCACAGCTGGAGGCCGCGGGGCTGTTGCGCCGTGTCCATGGTGGGGCAGTTGGGGCCGATTCGGCCAGCACCCGCGAGGAAAGCCATAGCGCCCGGACCACGATCCACGCGCAGTCCAAACGGGCCATCGCCGAAGCCGCCTACGCGCTACTACCCACCGAGATGACCTCGGTCATGATCGATGCCGGCACGACCACCGAGATCCTTGCCGAGGAATTGGCCCGGCACCGGAGCGGCGACTGCCTGGTCATCACGCACGCGTTGCCCATCGCTGCGCGCATCAGCGGCAACCCGCAGCTGTCGCTGGATGTCATCGGGGGACGGATCCGCGGGTTGACCAACGCGGCCACCGGCGCCGACACGGTGCTGGCTTACAGCCGGTTGCGGGCCGATATCGCCTTTCTGGGGACCAACGCCCTGCACCCCGAGTTCGGGCTGAGCACCCCCGATCCGCTGGAGGCCAGCGTCAAGGCGGCCATCGCACGCAGTGCGCAGCGGGTTGTGGTGCTGGCCGACGCCTCGAAACACGGGTCACTGACACTGGTGCAATTCGCCACCCTGGAACAAATCGACACGCTGGTCACGGAGAAGTTCCCGGACCCGGAACTGGCCGCCGCCCTTGACGCGGCCGAGGTAGAGGTGGTTGTGGCATGATCGTCACCCTGACAATGAACCCGTCACTCGACCAGACCGTGGAGCTCAGCCTGCCGTTGGCCCCTGGCGAGGTACAACGCGCCGCCAGCAGCCACATCCAGGCCGCGGGCAAGGGGGTCAACGTCGCCCGGGCCATCGACCAGGCCGGGCAAGAGGTCCTGGCCGTGTTGCCCGGGGCGGCGAACGACAAGCTGGTCCAGTCGCTGGCCGCCGACCAGCTGCCCTACCGGGCGGTGTCCATCGAGCAGGCGTTGCGTACCAACATCACCATCACCGACCCCGACGGCACCACCACCAAGATCAACGAGCCCGGCCCGCAACTCGATGAGCCCACCATCAAACGGATCACCGAAACGGTGCTGGACCTCAGCGCCGGCGCAGCCTGGCTGGTGCTGGCCGGTTCACTACCCCCGGGGGTCAGTCCCGACTTCTACGCCACCCTGTGTGCCGCGGTACGTGGCGAATACGGGGCAAGGGCACCACAGATCGCCGTGGACACCTCCGGCGCCCCGTTGACCAGGCTCTTCGCCTTCGATACGGCCCACCTTCCGGATCTGATCAAACCGAATGCGGAGGAGCTGACCGAACTGGTGGCCCAGGATTCCGCGGTCGGTTTCGAGCAGTCACCCGGTGAGGCGGCTCAGGCCGCCAACTACCTGGTACAGCGCGGTATCGGTGCGGTGTTGGCCACCCTCGGTGCCCAGGGCGCGGTGCTGGTCACCGGGCAGGGTGCCTGGCACGCCACCCATGCACCGGTCACCACCCGTTCCACCGTCGGGGCCGGCGACTCGGCCCTGGCCGGCTACCTGATCAGCGATGTCCGCGGGCAGAGCGCACCACAGCGCCTGGCCCACGCCGTCGCCTACGGGTCGGCCGCCGTCGCCCTGCCGGGTTCCACCATCCCCTCCCCCGACCACCTCGCCGGTGACGCCGTCAACGTCACGGGCCTGTTCTAGAAGCCAAGGATGCAGTCATGACCGAACTGATCAACCCCCGGCTCGTCAGCCTGGATACCTCCCTGGGTACGAGCACGTTAGAAGTCATCGACCGGCTGGCCCGGATGGTGGCCGCCGAGGGCCGCGCCAGCGACGCGGCGGCGTTGGCCGCGGACGCGCGGGCCCGCGAGGAAAAGACCGCCACCGGTGTTCCCGGCGGCATCGCCATCCCGCACTGCCGCTCCGCCGCGGTGAGCGAACCAACCCTGGTGATGGCCCGGTTGGCCCCACCGGTGGATTTCGGTGCCAAGGACGGACCGGCGGATCTGGTGTTCTTCATCGCGGCCCCGGACGGGGCGGACAAGGACCATCTCAAACTGCTTTCCAAGCTGGCCCGCGCACTGGTCAAGAAGAGTTTCACCGCCGCGCTGCGCGAGGCGAAGAGCCCTGAGCAGATCGTCGAGCTGGTCGGGGAGATCCTGGACGACACCCCCAAAGCCGCAGCGGTGCCGGCCGATCCCGCCCCGGCCGCTCCGGCGGCCGCGGCACCGGCCCGCAAGCGGATCGTTGCGGTCACCGCCTGCCCCACCGGGATCGCCCATACCTACATGGCCGCGGACTCGCTGGCCCAAACGGCTGCCGAACTCGATGTGGACTTCGCGGTGGAAACCCAGGGGTCCTCCGGTTCCACGTCCCTGTCCACGGACCAGATCAACGCAGCCGACGCAGTGATCTTCGCGGTGGACGTGGATGTACGCGACCGCGGCCGCTTCGCCGGCAAACCGGTCATCCAGGTGCCGGTCAAACGCGGTATCGACGAACCGGCCAAGCTGATCAACGATGCCATCGCCGCGTCCACCGATCCGAACGCCCGCCGGGTCCCGGCCGCCCGTTCCGAGGAACAGAAGCAGGAACAGTCAGGCAAGAAGGAGTCCTTCGGGGCCGGGCTGAAACGCGCCCTGCTCACCGGCGTGTCCTACATGATCCCGTTTGTCGCCGGCGGCGGCCTGCTGATCGCGTTGGGCTTCCTGCTCGGCGGCTACGACATCACCGACGTAGCCGAGGACATCCTGGGCAGCAACACCCTGTTCAACCTGCCCGAGGGCGGGCTGGGTGCCTACCTGGGTGCGGTGGCCTTCCAAATCGGTAATCTGTCCATGGCCTTCCTGGTTCCCGCCCTGGCCGGCTATATCGCCTACGCATATGCCGATCGTCCGGGCATCGCCCCGGGGTTCACCGCCGGTGCGGTGGCCGGGTTCATGGGGGCCGGGTTCCTGGGCGGTATCATCGGCGGCCTGATCGCCGGGCTGGCCTCCCGTTGGATCACCTCCTGGAATGTGCCCAAGTGGGCTCGGGGCCTGATGCCGGTGGTCATCGTGCCGCTGCTGGGTTCGATTATCGCCTCCGGGCTGATGTTCCTGTTCCTGGGCGGTCCCATCGCCCAGTTGACCGAGGCGCTGAACACCTTCCTGTCCTCGATGAGCGGCACCGGGGCTGCCCTGCTGGGGCTGATCCTGGGCCTGATGATGGCCTTCGACCTGGGTGGACCGGTCAACAAGGTCGCCTACGCCTTCGCCGTGGCCGGGCTCGGTGCCGGGGCGATCGGCAACCAGGCCCCCTGGATGATCATGGCCGCGGTGATGGCCGCTGGTATGGTGCCGCCGCTGGCGATGGCCCTGGCCACGCTGGTCAGCCCGAAGCTGTTCAGCCCCGCCGAACGGGAGAACGGCAAGGCCGCCTGGCTGCTGGGTGCCGCGTTCATCTCCGAAGGCGCGATCCCCTTCGCCGCGGCCGACCCGCTGCGCGTCATCCCGGCCTCGATGGTCGGGGCCGGGGTTACCGGCTCGATGATCATGGCCTTTGAGGTGGTCAGCCAGGCCCCGCACGGCGGGATCTTCGTCTTCTTCGCCATGAACGGCACCTGGCCGATGTTCATCGTTTCGGTCCTGGTGGGAACCATCGTTTCCGGCCTGCTGGTGGTGGGCCTGAAGAAGTACGCCCGCAAGGGTGCCAAGAGCACGACGGAGGTGGCGGCATGAGCCGCGAAGAGTCCCGAGAATTCCAGGGCGTCGGGGTCAGCGCCGGCCGGGTGATCGGCCCGGTGCGCCGCATGCCCGAACCGCTGGCGGCCCCCGCCGATGGGGCCCCGTTACCCGAGGGCACCACCGCGGAAAGCGAAGCCGAACGCCTGGGCGAGGCCACCGCCGCAGTGGCCGCCGGGCTCAAGGCCCGCGCCGCCGCGGCCACCGGGGACGCACAGGCGGTGTTGAAGGCCACCGCGTTGATGGCCGGCGACCGCACCCTGCTCAAATCGGCGATCGCCCTGGTGCAGTCGGGGACCAGCGCCGAATCGGCGATCTGGGAGGCCGCCGACGCGGTGGCCACCCAGCTCGGTGCGCTGGGCGGATACATGGCCGAACGGGCCACCGACGTGCTCGACGTGCGCGCCCGCATTGTGGCCCAATTGCGCGGGGTTCCGGCCCCGGGCATCCCGGACTCCGACGAGCCGTTTGTCCTCGCGGCGGTGGACCTGGCCCCGGCCGACACCGCAACCCTGGATCCGTCCAAGGTCCTGGCGCTGGTCACCTCCGAAGGCGGTCCGCAGTCGCATACGGCCATCATCGCCCGGTCGCTGGGCCTGCCGGCCGTCGTGGCGGCCGCGGGCACCGGTTCCCTGGTCGACGGCGAACTACTGTTCGTGGATGGGATCACCGGCCAGGTGGTCCAGAACCCCGGGCCAGCCGAACGGGACCTGGCCCTGGCCTATACGCAACGCCAGCCGCTACCGGATTTCGACGGCCGGGGACGGCTGGCCGATGGCACCGCGGTGCCGTTGCTGGCCAATGTGGGCAGCGGCGTCGACGCACAAGCCGCGGCCGCTGCCGGTGCCGAAGGTGTCGGGTTGCTGCGCACCGAATTCTGTTTCCTCGGTCGGGATGCAGAGCCCACCGCCGAGGAACAGGTCGAGGCCTACCGTGCGGTGTTCGAGGCCTTCGCCGGGAAGAAGGTGGTGGTGCGCACCCTGGATGCCGGGGCCGACAAGCCGCTGCCTTTCCTGACCGATACCAGCGAACCGAACCCCGCCCTCGGGGTGCGCGGCTACCGCACCGATGCCACCGTTCCAGGGGTGCTGGCCCGCCAGTTGGCGGCCATTGCCGAAGCCGCGAAGCAAACCGCGGCCGAGGTGTGGGTCATGGCCCCGATGATCTCCACCCCCGCCGAGGCCGCGGACTTCGATGCCATGGTCCGTGAAGCCGGACTGTCCACCGCCGGGGTGATGGTGGAGGTGCCCTCCGCGGCCGTGTTGGCCGAGCCGATCCTCGGCGCCTGCGACTTCGCCTCGATCGGCACCAACGACCTGACCCAGTACACCATGGCCGCCGACCGCCAATTGGGCACCCTGGCGGCGTTCAACGACCCCTGGCAGCCGGCGGTGCTGCACCTGGTGCAGGCCACCGTCCGTGGTGCGCAGGCCGCCGGGAACAAACCGGTCGGGGTCTGCGGCGAGGCCGCGGCCGACCCGGCGCTGGCGGTCGTGCTGGTCGGGCTGGGGGTTGCCACCCTGTCGATGAACAAGCGCGCACTGCCGGCCGTCGCCCGGGTGCTGGGCAGCGTGGATCCGGAGAAGGCGCAGCGCCTCGCCCGGCTGGCGCTGGGCGCATCGCACGCCGCCGAGGCCCGCAGCCTGGTGCGCGCCGAACTACCCGAACTCGAACTTTTCGGCCTGTAAACCAACTAATCCGCCACCAACACTAGGAGTCATCATGGCAGAACGTATCGCAACCATTGCCAGCCGTGTCGGGCTGCACGCCCGCCCGGCAGCCATCTTCGCCGAAGCCGCCGCCGAGCAGCCGGTGGAAGTCACCATCGCCCTGGAAAACGAACCGGCCGACGAGGCGCTGGACGCCTCCAGCATCCTGTCCCTGATGGGCCTGGGCGCCGAGTACGGAACCAAGGTCGTGCTGCGTGCCGAAGGTGAAGGCGCGGAACAGGCACTGGAAACCCTGGCGGCCGTGCTGGAAACAGACCACGACGCCGAGTAGCCGATCCCTTGACTGCGGGCCCGGCGGCTTCGGTGCACCATGCACCGGCACCCGCCGGGCTTCGCCATGCCCGCGGCTAGGAAGTTGCTGGACGGCGTGCGTGGCAGTTTCCCATTCGGGAACGAACCACGCACAGTGGAATCATGCGTTCCACGAATCGGCGCCACCATTGCCTGTGGCTGATCCCCGCCTTGCTGCTTCCGATGCTGGCCGGTTGCGCCAGTAGCGGCTCCGCACCTGCCGCGGACCCGGCATCCGCCACGGAACCGGCCGAGCAGGTCAACTGCCAGCAGGTGGCCTGCGTCGCGCTCACCTTTGACGACGGACCGGGCCGCTACACCGAGGCACTACTGGATGTACTGGCCGAACACCACGCACCGGCCACCTTCTTCGTCCTGGGCAAGAACGTGGGCAACCATCCGCAGACCGTGCAGCGCATGGTGGACGAGGGACACCAGGTCGGCAGCCACAGCTACGACCACCAGGACATCACCACACTGACCCGCGAGGGGATCGAGCACGAGGTGCAGTGGACCGATGAGGCCGTGGAACAGGCCGCGGGGGTTACCCCCACGGTCTTCCGCCCTCCCTATGGTGCCAACGGCGCGGTCTACAACAGGTTGATCCCCACCCCCTTGCTACTCTGGGATGTCGACACCCTGGATTGGTCGCACCATGACCCGCAGAAGACCGTGGACATCACCCGTGAAGAGGTCAAACCCGGTTCGGTGGTCCTCTTGCATGACATCCACGAAACCTCGCTCCAGGCGGTTCCGGAGCTGGTGGACATGCTGCAGGCCGAGGGCTACACGTTGGTCACGGTGGATGAGCTCTTCGCCCATAGCGACTTCGAACCGGGCGCAGTGTATTCGAGTCTGGAAACCGGAGCGCAGGCCACACCCCGGGATTCCTCCGCCGATGCCGGGGATTAGCAGGCCCGGGGTTATGGCGCCTTCTGCGCATACTCCTTGAGTCGGGCCAGCATGGGTTCATCGATCACGCGTACCTGTTCGGCCAGCTGTTCGCACTCGGCGACCGACAGGTCGGGGTCGATGATGGATACCTGCACGATGACCTGTGTGTCGGCGCCCTTGTCGCTCAGATCGAAACGGTAGGACAGGCTGTCCGAGTCCTCGGCCGTATGCAACACCAATGCGGCTTGCTCGATGAGGTCGTGGATCACGAACTGCCGGGTATACTTCTCGGTCCGGTAGTCCAGGATCGTCCCTACCCGCGGCGGGTCCTCATTGGGCTCCATGTAGGTGACCTGGGGCATCCACAGGTTGGCCGACCCCCAGTCCGTCAGCAGCTCCCAGACCCTGCGAACCGGCAGGTGGATGATCTCCACGCTTTCGAAAACGGTGAACTGGCTCATATGCGCATCGTGCCACCTGCGCGACCGGTTGGGAATACCCGAATGGTAATTCCCAAGCCAGAACGGTGGGTTCCATAGGGAAAAGGCCCCGGATCATGATCCGGGGCCTTCCTTGACGGCATTGGTGCGGCCGGTTTACCAGTCTTCTTCCTCGTCGTCAGCCTCGGAGATACCCAGTTCGGGTTCCTGCTCTGCATCGAAGTTGTTCCATGCCTCGGTGAAGTCGGCAATCGCATCCAACTCGTCCAGTTGATCCGAGTCGAGCACTTCCTGGGCTTCGGGCATGTTCAGGATCGTGGTGACGGCGTGGAAAGGATGACGCTCGAAATAATCCAGCGGGGTCACATCCGGGTTGAAGGTCAGGTCCTCGGTTTCGGCAAAAAGCTCGATGTACTTGTCCACCGCCGATTCCAGCCGGGACAAGTTGATGCCGGTCAGGGACTCGTTGTAGATCTCCGCAGTGGCATCCGCCCACTGTTCAATGAGCTCCGCGCCCATCTGTGCCATGACTACTCCGCTTCGGTTCGAATGATGATTTGTAGCAATTCATCTTATGTCGGTTGACGGCCGCTGTCATGCCGGATTCCAGTGATCAATCTCCGGTGTGCGAACAACGACACCCGGCGAGGTGGGATGCCCCATGCCGATCCCCGTGCCACGAGTTGCCAGCCTCAGCGGTGTGCCGGATCAGGCTGCACGGTAACGGCAGGACATGCCGGTTACCCGGGGTCTTCCGGTCCCCGCCAGCCAGATAGGCCCCCGCACTGATCTCGTCAGTGCGGGGGCCGGCTGCGTGGCCCTGGGGTGGTGGCCCCGGCGGGTATCAGTAGGCCTTGACGCCTTGCTCCACCACCAGGTGGATCAGGGCGAACGAACCCTGCTCGTCGATGGCCGCCAGTGCCGCGTCGATGGCCGCCGGTACATCGGCGTCGTTTTCGACACGGACGCCGAAGCCGCCGAAGGACTCGGCCATCTGGGCGAAATCTGGGTTCTTCAACTGCGTGCCCGACACACGTCCCGGGTAGTCGCGCTCCTGGTGGGTACGAATGGTCCCATACTGCTGGTTGTCCATGACGATCACCAGCGGAGTAGCCCCGTACTGCGCGGCGGTAGCCAGTTCCTGTCCGTTCATCAGGAACTCACCGTCGCCGGCGATGGTGACCACGCGACGTTCCGGGTAGGACAGCGAGGCGGCCACGGCCGAGGGGATCGAGTAGCCCATGGAGCCGTTGCGTGCCGAGATCATCGAGGCGTAACCATTGGTGGGGAAGTAGCGATGCGCCCAGTTGGTGTGTTCACCGGCACCGAAGGTAACCATGGCATCACGTGGCAGGGTGGGAACCAGGTTCGCCATCAGGGTCGCCATCTTCGCCTGGCCGTCGCCCGGCTCGGCCTCTGGCAAAGACGCGAATTTCTCCTGTTCCCCGCGCATACGGGCGGTCCATTCCTTCCAGGAGTCCTTGACCGTTAGGTCCATCAGCACCAGGTCGCGGACGAACACATCGGGCTTAGCCACGATCTGGTGGGAAACAGGGCCCGAACGGCCCCGCAGGGAGGGATCGATGGTGACCAGGAAGTTGTTCTTTTCCCAGTTCTGGCGCGTGGTGAAACCGTTGGTGATCACGTCGCCCGGGACAGTGCCCACGAAGACCAGTAGGTCGGTTTCCTCCAACAGGTCATAGGTTGGACGCGGCCGGCCATAGCCGATCGGGCCGACATAGGACGGGGAGTCGAAGGGGACGGTGCCCTCGCAGCGCCATTCCGCTGCCGCCGGCAGGTCGTGCTCCTCCAGCCAGCGGGTAAAGATCTCGGCGCCTTCATGGGACCAGTCGTTGCCGCCGAAGACAAACAACGGTTTCTCCGCTTCCTGCAGCGCGGAGTTCAGGGCCTTCCAGTCGGTCACCGTCATGCCGCCGGTAGCCACCGGGATCGTCGGGTGGATCTCCGCGGGGATGTCCCTGGTGATGATGTCCTCCGGCAGGCCGACAACCACCGGTCCGGGACGCCCGGACATGGCGGCGAACATGGCCTCGGCGACTACTTCGCTGGCCCGCTCCGGGTGATCCAGGACCATGACGCGCTTGGCGCTGGTACCGAACCAGGCCTTGGGGTCGAACTCCTGGAAAGCCTCCTTCTCGCGGTGTTCGAAGGGAATCAACCCGACGAACAACACCATGGGCGTGGAATCCTGCCAGGCCGTATGCAGTCCCACCAGGGCGTTGGCCGCACCGGGGCCGCGGGTCACCATGGCGATACCCGGGCGCTGATGCAATTTTCCGTCGGCTTCGGCCATGTACGCGGCGCCGCCCTCATGGCGGGTGACCACGGTTTCGATGGAGGATTTATGCAACCCGTCCAAGACATCGAGGTAGCTTTCGCCCGGGACAATGTAGGCGCGTTCCACGCCGTGGGCTTCCAAGGTGTCGACAATGACATGTCCCGCAGACTTCTTTGTCGGGCGGTGACTGTGTTCGCTCATGGGTTCAGGCAACTTTCCGTGTGTTTGCTTGACTCGGTTTCGACTCCGAGAGGATGCATCGTCGAAAACAATACAACGCGAAAGACAGAACATGCATTCTGAGGGTGGAATGCTACGTGATTATGTCAGAATGACTTCTACATCCCGTAGCAGTGATCAAATTGTCCATAGTATCGCCCGCATACCAAGCAATTGTGATCCACGTTACAACTTCCTCTGGGGTGGCCATCAACCACCCCTCGTGTTGCAGCATCCGCCCTGCAGTCACCACCTGGCGGATCCCGCAGGCCAAGAGCGGGGTGAACGCTTTGTCCCCGCGGAGCGGACGCTTGCGGAACGCGCCATCCCTGCCGGTGAACGGCCCCAAGGCAGCATGGCAAGCGCGTCACTGGCACTTCGGCACGACCCCGACCCCCCTGGAGCCTGGTCCGCCTAGTCGTTCGCGAGCGTCTCGGCCAGGGAACGCTCCAGCAGCTCCTTCAGGACCTCCTTGTCCACGGCGCTGAGCCTGGTCAGGTACAGGCAGGCCTTGCTGGCGCGGTACTTTCCCAACCGCTGCATCAGCTCCGGCCAGCGCTCGCTGAAATCATTGCTGAGGTAGACGGTGTGTTTCGTGGGCCCGGGAGCGAAAGCCAGCAGCGGCGCCCGTCCCGAATGGCCACTGTCGTACCGGTACTCGTATTCACCAAAACCGAGAATCCGTCCGGCCCACACCACCGGCTCGCACCCGCTGACCTCACGGTGCAGGGCCAGCAGCTCATCGACCTCGGCACGACGCGCCCCGGCGGCCCGGTCGAGCACCGGCCCCACTGGCAGGTCCGACGGCGACATCGCTGGTTCCTTCGCGGCCATGGAGTTCTCCTCGGGCGGTTCGTCTGGACACTCCGATCCTAGTCGGATCGGAGTCTTAAACCCAGAAGGGCCAGCAGCATGGAATCACTCCACACCGCTGGCCCCTCGAATCCATCGGAGGTCCGGGGATCAGTCGTTGAGCAGGTCGTGGCGCACAATTGTCTGGTCACGGTCCGGGCCCACGCCGATGGCGGAAATCCGGGTACCACTGATGGCCTCCAACGCCAGGATGTAGTTCCGTGCGTTCTCCGGCAGGTCCTCCAGGGTCCGTGCTCCGGTGATGTCCTCGGTCCAACCGTCGAAGTACTCGAAGATCGGCTTGGCATGGTGGAACTCGGTCTGCGTCATCGGCATCTCGTCATGGCGCACCCCATCCACGTCATAGGCCACGCAGACCGGAATCTTCTCGATATTGGTCAGCACGTCCAGTTTGGTCACGAAGTAGTCGGTGAAGCCGTTCACGCGCGAGGCGTGGCGGGCGAGCACCGCGTCGTACCAGCCGCAGCGGCGTGGGCGGCCGGTGTTCACACCGAACTCGCCACCGGTCTTCTGCAGGTATTCACCCATCTCGTCGAACAGTTCGGTGGGGAACGGCCCGGCACCCACACGGGTGGTGTAGGCCTTGATGATGCCGATCGAGCGGTTGATGCGGGTCGGTCCGATCCCCGAGCCCACGCTGGCGCCGCCGGCAGTGGGGTTCGACGAGGTGACAAACGGGTAGGTCCCGTGGTCCACGTCCAGGAACGTGGCTTGGCCACCTTCCATCAGGACGACCTTGCCCTCATCCAGCGCCTTGTTCAGCACATAGGTCGAGTCGATGACCAGGGGGCGCAGGCGTTCGGCGAAGGACAGGAAGTACTCCACGATCTCATCCACGGTCACCGCACGACGGTTGTAGACCTTGACCAGCAGTTCGTTCTTCTGGCGCAGTGCGCCCTCGACCTTCTGGCGCAGGATGGATTCGTCGAAGACGTCCTGGACACGGATGCCCAGACGCCCGATCTTGTCCATGTAGGTGGGACCGATGCCGCGACCGGTGGTGCCAATGGCACGCTTACCCAGAAAGCGTTCGGTGACCTTGTCCATGGTCTGGTGGTACGGGGCAACCAGGTGGGCGTTGGCCGAAACCCGAAGTTTCGAGGTGTCCGCCCCACGGGCTTCCAGGCCGTCGATCTCCTCGAAGAGCGCCTCGAGGTTCACCACGCAGCCGTTGCCGATGATCGGGGTGGCGTTCGGGGACAGGATGCCGGCGGGAAGGAGCTTGAGCTCGTACTTCTCACCGCCAACGACCACGGTATGCCCGGCGTTGTTTCCACCGTTGGGCTTGACTACGTAGTCGACCTTGCCACCGAGTAGGTCGGTGGCCTTCCCCTTGCCTTCGTCGCCCCATTGGGCGCCGACGATCACGATTGCTGGCATGGGATCCTCCCCCTTGCATAAAGCAGTGGTACCGGCGTGCTTCGCGCCGGCCCGGCACGGTACCGGGCAAAAAATATGCCCCTGTCCTGCTCACCTGGCCCGAAAGGGCGCAATGCAAGAGTTAGGGGCTCTTACAACCAAAGTTTAGCGAACCGGTTGGTTATTCTCGAGCCCAGCCAGCCGCGCCGTCATGTGCCGGACACGGATACGGGAAGTTCTGAGCCGGGCTTGAGGGTGCGTGAACGTGCCACCAGCACCGTCAGGGCCACCCCGATCAGGACCATGCCGATCCAGCCAGTGACGCCCAGCCGTTCGCCGACCACCCAGACGGCGAGCGCGGCAGCCACCGCCGGCTCGCTGAGGGTCACGGTGGTGGCGGTACTGGCCGACACCTTCGTCAGCGCCAGCCCGAACAACAGGTACCCGACGAACATCGGGATCAGTGCCAGATAGGCCGCGACCGCGATGTTCGCGGGGCTGGCCAGCAGCGGCGCCCCGGTGGCCAACAGGACCGGCATGAGCAGCACTCCTCCCAGCCCGAAGACCGCGCCCACGGCGGCTCCACGGTCAATGCCATTGGCCAGCAGCCGGCCGGTCACCCAGGAGTACAAGGCGTAACTTGCGCCAGCCACCAGCCCCAGAAGGCAGCTACCCACCACCTGCCCGGTGTCCACGCTCGGCTGGGCCGATCGTGAGAACCCCAGCAAAGCGCTTCCTGCAATGCCCAGGGTCGCGGCGAGATACCAGCGGCGGCTGAGCCGCACCGAGTCGATCATCCGCTCCAGCACCCCGGAGAACAGCGGTGCCGACCCCAGGGAGATCACGGTGCCCAGTGCCACCCCGCCCAGGTGCATGGAGCTATAGAAGGCCAGCGGGTAGACCAGCACTCCGAAGCCACCCAGGGCCAGCAGCACCTTGTGCTGAGCCAATTTCCCGTGGGCACGTCGCAGGGGTCGCAGCGCCACCACTGCCTGCAGCAGTCCGCCGATTCCCAGTGACACGGCGCCGATGGCCAACGGCGAGACATCCCGGGCCAGGGCCGCGGCGGTGCCGGTGGTACCCCAGAGGACCGAGGTGATCAGCAGTACGGCAATCCCGCCGGAGCGCCCGCGGATCACAGGGCACGGACCATGGAACTGATCATGTCGCCGGCACGGCGCAACCGCCGGCTGTCCCCCTCCAGCCCGGCCCGGGAAATCGCGCCTTCGAGCAGGTAGGAAATCCGCTCGGCCAGATCGCGCGCCGTATCCGGTGACGTGAGCTTCCCAAGGTGCCCCTGCAGGAATTGCTCGACTTCCTCCTTGTGAGCCGCCACGATCTTGCGGCCGGGGTCGCTGGCTTCGAGCTCTGCGGCGGCATTCAGCAGTCCGCAGCCACGGAACCCGTGCTCATAACCGGCTTCGGCATGGTCGAGGTAGGCGCCGACCACGGCCATGACCCCGTCGTGGCCCCCGGGCTCCTCGCCGAGCCGTGCCCTGTAGAGGTCAAGCCACTGCTGGTGGCGGGCCTCGAGATACGCCTGGACCAACCCGGCCTTGGATTCGAAGTTGTTGTACAGGCTCATCTTGGCCACACCGGCTTCGGCGATGACCGCGTCGATGCCGGTGGCCGAGATTCCGTGGGCGTAAAAGAGCCGGGCCGCGGCGTCCAGCAGCTTACTGCGGGTATCGGGTTTGTTGCGCATAGGGGACCTCCGATAGACAGACTAGTCCAATTAGACCGATCCGTCTACCAACTGGCTGGGCGTCCTCGCTGACCTACTCCTTGTCGACACGCAGCCGTTCCAGGGGCGGGTGTTCCTCGCCCACCCAGGAGATCTCCACCCAATCCACCATCCCTCCGGTATGCCACAACAACACCATGGCGCCGTCCGGGCCTTCCGTTGTCGTGGCCGAGAACCCCATGGGTTTCTCGGAGCCGGAGGGCAGGCGCGGGGCGCCCACGGTCGGCTTCACGTAGAAGCATTCGGCACAAATCTCATCATTCCAAGTCAGGCATTGTGCGAATTGCGCCTCCAGGACCGGGGCGTACAACCCTCCGGCCTCAACCAGCCCATCCAGCAGCGCCCGTTGCGCACGTGTCGGTTCTTCCATGCAAACCCTTCCTTATCGGTTCCGCAGGCACCACCCTACCGGCCCTGACCTCAGGTTCTTCCGGTCCACCCAACCCCTCGTTGCCATAGGGGTACCCGCCGAAGCATTGCCATCGGCGGAGCAAGTCCAGAGAAAAACACCGCAAGGGTCGGACCAGGACCAAAAGTCCCCGTGGCCAAAAAAGTTTCCGGTCAAGGGGTCTGCTGTTTCACTCCAGCGTTTCTGGACTTATCCTCCTAGGCTGGTCGCACTGGTTGCCGCAGGATAGTACGCAGTTTGTCCGGTGCCGTGCGGCGGAAATCGCTGAGGTAGATCTCGTGGTGCTTGCCGACCAGTTGCAGACCCGCCCCCGAAATCGCCTCGGTGTGCATCTTTTCCAGCACCGGGCCTTCCTCGTCGAAGGAACCCACATGCAGGGTCTGGACGCACAGGCCCTCCTCCAGCTTCGCCAAACGCACCCTGTCGATTCCCGTCGGAGGGGTCTTGGCGGTGGCTTGCTCGAAAGCGCGGTCAAAATGGCCTGCACCCAGCCAGTCAGGCACCATGATCATCAGCGTCCAGCTCCAGGTGGACTTGTCCCGGCGCGAAGTGAAGCTCTCCATGTCATCGGCCCACCACAGCCCCTCCAGGGGCATCACCACGTAGTCGCGGCCCAGCTCCAGCTTGCTCAGGAACTTCAGCTTGTAGGCCAGCGGATACAGTGCCTCGATTCCCCGGGTGAAGGCCGGCGAGCTGTTCGGATCCCCCTGCCCGTCGATCATCAGGTACTGCAAGGATGGAACCTGCAGCTGCTGGAACGTGCCGCGCGGGGCTCGATACGACTCCAGTTCCCTCTTGAAATCCACCTTCGGGACCATCAACGCCACCCCCACCTCGCGCAACACCACCTGCGACTCAGGTTACTGCCAACCCATGCCGCGACGCAGCCCGAGCCACCCATTCGACGGCGCTGGCCCTAGACTGGAGGGTATGGCCCTGACACAATCCGCAGTAGTGAGCACCGCAGTAGACATCCTGCAGCGGTTCGGGTTGGCGGATCTGTCCATGCGGCGTTTGGCCAAGGAGCTCGAAGTCCAGGTCGGTGCGTTGTACTGGCATGTGAAAAACAAGCAGGAACTGTTGGCCCAGGTGGCCGCCCAGCTGCTGAACGCCCCGCATCTGGAAGTCGACCCGCACGATTTCCCGGATCCTCGTCAGGCGCTACTACAGCTTTCTCGCAAGCTCTACCTGACGTTGTTGCCGATCCAGGACAGTCCGGAGGTCATGGAGGTTGCCAGCGCCCTGCAAACCACCGAGTTGCGACCGCTGAGCCAACTGCATGACCTGTTGCGGTCCGCCGGCCTAGAGGCGCAGGAAGCGGACTTCGGCCGGCAGCTGCTGCTGAACCACATCCTCGGATCGGTGGCCTACCGGCAGAACCTGGTCCAGCTGGATGTGGACGGCTCCGATCAGCCCGACGGTTTCGAATGGGCCCTGCAACGCGCCGTGGACGGACTACTACCCCGACATGACAGGAAGTAGGAGGTGTCCACCATGCCTTCGCAGCTTGGAACCCCCGGTGCCGATCCGCGGAATACCCCGTTACCGAAACTGCGTCTGCTGTTGCTGGCGCCGGCCGGCGCACTGCTGCTGGTAGCCCTCGGCTATTGGTTGTTCAGGGAGCAGCTGCCCTCGCATCTGGTCCGGCATGCCGGTCCCGACGGCCTGGGATACAGTCCCACTGCCCTGGTACTGCTGATCGGCGGCGCGGTGGCCGCCGTCTTCTTCGCCATCGGTTCCTGCTGCGCCCTGGATTTCTGGAAGCACGGGCATTGGTACCAGACCCAGAAGATGATCGTGTCCGGCTTCCTGTCGGCCGGTTATGCCGTGGCGGGTCTGCTGCTGGCCAGTCTGTTTGCCGTGCGTGGTGTAAGCCCAGCAGAGGCCACGTCCCAGTCCCTGGGGCTGGGGTTGCTCGCATTCGTGCTGGTCTTCACCGCCGCCATCTGGGCCCACATCGTATTGTTGCCCGCCGGCCGGTTGGAGGAACCGTTCGGAAGCTGAGACACCCGGTCGGGGTTTCCTAACCCAGCTGTCCGCCGGAAATCTCCAGATAGCACCGGGCACACAGCGACTCGTACCAGACGTCCTCACCGTCAATGGCCACCTGGTCACCGTCAAACACCACGGCATCACCCACACGCCGCGTATTGAACATGGCCTTGGAACCGCACCGGCAAATCGTCTTCAGCTCTTCCAATGAATGCGCCAGTTCCATCAAACGGGCCGACCCGGGGAAGGCATGGGTGCGGAAGTCCGTGCGAATTCCGTAGGCCAGCACCGGCACCCCGTCCAACACCGCAATGCGCAGCAGGTCATCGACCTGGGCACGGGTCAGGAACTGGGCTTCATCCACCAGCAGGCAGGCCACCGGCGGGGCGTCCACATGGGTGAGCAACGCTTCGGGGTCCTCACCCGAGGCCATGGCGGTGAACTGTTCACGCAGGTCGTCCTGCGGAGCCACCACGAAGTCCACCTCACGGCGCAACCCCAGCCGGGACACGATGGCGGTATCCCCCTTGGTGTCGACCCCGGGCTTGGCCAGGGCAATGCGCTGGCCACGCTCCTCGTAGTTGAACGCAGCCTGAAGCAGGCTCGTCGACTTACCCGAATTCATCGCCCCGTAGCGGAAATACAGCTTGGCCACTAAAGTCCCCTCAGTAATTACCGGTAGACCCGGATGACACCGGTTCCGAGTTTAGTGCCCGCTGCCGGTGGGCCAGTAATCCGTAGACTGTGCTGATCAGCAGCACGAACGGGAGCCCGAAGACCAGGGTGAGTCGGAACTGCTCGGTGAACAGGGAGGTCACCAACAATCCAGCCAGGAGCGCGGCCCCGACCAGCGAGGCGGCGGGAAACCCCGGAAGCCGGAAACCCGGCTCGGCCCCGGCCCGCCGTAGTTTTCGGCGGAACACCACGTGGGTAAGCAGGATCATCAGCCAGGTGGCCATGGCCCCGAAGGTCGCCAGCGAGATCATGATGCCCAGGCCCTCCCCCGGAGCCAGCGCATAGACCACCGCGGCGATGGCGATACCGCCGGCGGACATCCACACCGCATGGACCGGGGCACCGTTGGACGCGATCCGGCCGGCAATCCGCGGGGCATGCCCGGCCCGGGAGAGCGAGTTCAGGGTGCGCGAGGCCGCATACAGTTGGGCGTTCATGGCCGACAACGCGGCCACGATCAGCACAAAATTCAGCACCGTGTCGGCGAAGGGGATCCCCACCAACCCCATCACCGTGACGAAGGGCGAACCGCCATCGAGCAGTTCGCTGCGTGGGGCCATGGCCAGGATCAACGACAGGGTGGCGATGTAGAAGAGCAGAAGCCGCAGGAACGTGATCCTGAAGGCACGTTTCACGGCATTTCGTGCATCGCGGGCCTCTGCCGCGGCAATCGCGATCACCTCCACTCCCATATAGGAGAAGATTGCCACGATCACCGCTGCCCACATGCCACCGATACCTCCGGCAAGGAATCCCGACTCGGCCACGTAATTGGCCACCGAGTAGCCAGGGTTGCCGCTGCCCAGTACCAGCCAACCGGCCACGATGACGAAGGCCAACACCGCGAAGACCTTGATGGCGCTGAACCAGTATTCGGTGCTTCCAAACGCCTTGACGTTGGACATATTCACACCCAACAGAGCCGCGGAGAACCCTGCCACCCAGATAACCGACGGCACCTGCGGAAACCATAGTTGCATATATTGGCCCACCACACTGACTTCCGTGCCCACCGCGAATACCAGAGCCGACCAATACAGGTAGCGGGTGAGGAACCCGGCGTAGTTGCCCAGGTACTTTTCGGCGTAGTGTCCGAACGCCCCGGCCTCGGGCCGGTGAACAGTCAGCTCCGCCAACGCCCCCATGACCACCAGGGCGATCAGCCCGCCGATCAGATAGCTGATGATGACACTGGAACCGGCCAGCTCGATCCCCAGCTTGCTGCCCATGAACAGGCCCGTGCCGATGGCCCCGCCCAGGGCGATCATGGCCATCTGTCCCGAACTCAGGTTCTGCTTGAGCCCGGTCGTAGGCGCATTGCGCACCGAGGAATGTGACACGTCCCGTCCTTGCAAAAATCCGTGGTTCCCGGCGGCCTCGCGCGGGCCACCGAGAACCACGGTACTGCGCGGCAGGGCAACATCCCGTTGCGGATCAGGACGGGCCCGTACCCGCGATTCGCCTTTAGGTTACGGCATTTCGCACGGAATACTCTTCGCGTTGCCAGGAGCCGGTGTGCAGAACCTCACGCAGAATCTCCACCGAATCCCAGATATCGGTGCGGGACAGGTAGAGCGGGGTGATGCCGAAACGCAGCACCTCAGGCTCCCTGTAGTCCCCGATAACCCCTCGGTCGATCAAGGCGGCCATGATGGCATAGCCGCCCGGGTGCTGGAAACTGACATGGCTTCCACGCTGCGCATGTTCCCGGGGAGTGACCAGCGTCAGCCCGTACCCGGCACAGCGGGTCTCGACGAGCTCGATGAACAGGTCGGTCAGTTCCAGCGACTTGGCGCGCAGCAGGTTCATGTCGGCAGACAACGAGATATCCAGACCGGTCTCCACCATGGCCATGGAGGTGATCGGCTGGGTGCCACACATGAAGCGGCGCACATCGTTGGCCGGGGCATAGCTCTGTGCCATCTCGAACGGTGCGGCGTGGGACCACCACCCGGACAACGGCTGCCAGAAGCGGTCCTGGTGCCTGGCATTGACCCAAATGAACGCCGGCGATCCCGGACCACCGTTCAGGTACTTGTAGGTGCACCCCACCGCGTAGTCGGCGTTGCTGGCATTCAGTTCCACCGGCACGGCCCCGGCGGCGTGGGCCAGGTCCCAGATGGCCAGTGCCCCGGCCTGGTGCACGGCCTCGTTGATCGCCGCCATATCCCACATGGATCCGGTGCGGTAGTTCACGTGCGAGAGGGAAACCACCGCGGTATCCCCGCCCAGCGCGGCGCGCAGCTCGGATTCATTGTCGACAAGTTTGACTTCATAGGTGGTCCCGCTCTCGGCACCCACCGAATTCAGCAGGTCCGCGAGTCCTTCGGCGATGTAGATATCGGTCGGGAAATTATCACGTTCGGTGATGATCACCCGGCGCCCCGGGCCGTCGACCTGTTGGATCCTCAATGCCGAGGCCAGGGCCTTGAACAAATTCAGGCTGGTGGTATCGGTAACCACGGTTTCCCCGGGGTTCGCTCCCAGCAGCCGGCCAAGCTTGTCCCCCAACCGGGTCGGCATCTCGAACCAGCCGGCACTATTCCAGGAACGGATCAGCCCCTGCCCCCATTCGGTCGTGACCACTTCCGCAGCGCGTTCGGTCGCACCCACGGGCAATGGGCCCAGGGAATTTCCGTCCAGGTACAGCACCCCGTCGGGCAACAGGAACTGCTCCCTGAAAGAATCCAACGGATCCTGCTGGTCCAACAGTTCCAATTCCTCACGGCCGACCACGGTTTCCATCTCTGGTGTTCCTCCCACACTCGTTGTTTCCCTCCTCCTCATCGTAGAATCATCAGTGGAATGTTTCCCCTCATTCCGAACTTCTCTAAAATATCTTGGAGGAAAACAGTGCCTGCTTCGATCTGGGCCGCGGCTGCTAACGCCGAATCGAATTTCGTGCCGGTCGATGATACCGATTTGGCGATCCTTACCGAGCTCCACCACGATGCCCGCCTGGCCAACAACGTCCTGGCTCAGCGGGTGGGACTGGCTCCATCCACCTGCTTGGGGCGCGTCAAGGCCTTGCGGACGCGTGGCATCATCGAGGGTTTCGAGGCGAGGATCAACGAGAAGCTCCTCGGTGTCACGGTCAACGCGATGATCTCCGTCATCGTCGCCGCGCAGGCCCGCGACCGGATGCTACCCGCGGCGCGGGCGCTGGCGGAACTGCCGCAGGTCCGTGATGTCTTTGTACTGGGCGGCACTCCCGACCTGCTGATCCGTGTGGCCACCAGCTCCATTGATGAGTTGCGCACGTTCGTCGCAAGCCACCTGGGATCCAACCGGGCGTTCTCTTCCACGCAAACCAATATCATCTTCGAACACCTTCGCTGATCCGAGCGACGACCGCCGGCCGGACGGGTGTCCTGGCGCAAAGTGACCCCACCATGAACAGCTGGTTAACACAAGGCGATCCGGCGTTGGCCGTTACCCGTTCTCCCGGCTGCAGGTTGACCGCATGGAAATCCCCAGTACCCCGCTATGACCAGGTATTTTGAGTGGGTGTGGCGACCGGGCCAGGGCGAACGTTGCCCCGGTGCCCCGCACAGGTCCCATGGGCGCCACCCGTGTGGAGGCAGCTTTCTCATGATCATCTCATTTGGCTTGGAGAGAATGGCACCATGGGAAAACTCGGCATACTACGGACAATTGGCCTGCTCGTGGCGGTGGCCTTGATCGCGCTGGGCGTCGCCGGCCTGGCCCAGATCCTTTCCGGCCCCACACAGAGGGACCTCGGCCCGGGAATCGTGGTCGACCAGCAGTTCGCTCCCCCACAGGAGGATCCAACTACTGGCGACACCGGATCCCCAACAGCACCGGAGGAGTCGGCGGGAACGATGCCGCAGGATAGCCGTACCCCGGAACCGACGGAAACGAGGTCCAGCACCCCGGCGGCCACCACTGCGCCGGAATCAACCCGTTCCCAGGGCCCGGTGAAACCGCTTCCTCCCAAGTCGCCTAAGGTCTACGTCGACGATGACGATGACTGGGATGATGATGATGACGACGATGACGACGATTGGGACGATGACGACGACGATGACGACTAGACGGCCCAAGCGCCGGGTCTCCATCCGCGCGCGGGTGCTAAGCGGCATGATCCTGCTGGTCGGCTTCGCGCTCACCGCCTCGGGGACGGCAAGCTACGTCCTGGAACGCCACGAGCTCAACGAGCGGCTGGACGATTCGCTGACCCGTACTGTGGAGGAATTCCGGGTACTGGCCGAAACGGGCGTTGATCCGCAGACCCGGCAGGGCTTCGCCCATGCCGAGGACCTGCTGTATACCGCAATGCAACGGACCCTGCCGGCCCGCTTCCAGGGCATGCTCGGCTTGAGCGCCGACCAGTTGCAATGGACCGCACCGTCCTCGGTGGAATTGCGCCTCGAGGATGATCCGGAGTTCCTGGAGTGGGCGAGGACAAGTTCCACCGATGAACATGTGCGCATCGCCAACGTCGAAACCGAGATGAGCGATTACCGTGCCGTGGTGGTGCCGATCCAGCTCTCCTCGGATCCCAATCCCGCCCGTTTCGTGCTGGCCTACGACTACTCGGCCGAGGTGCGGCGCATAGACACCCAGTTCGCGGTGTTTATTGGTGTGGGCATCGTGGTGATGCTGCTGGCCGGTGGCGCGGCCTACCTGATTGTCGGACGCATGCTCGAACCCATCCGGAAGCTGCGTGACACCGCACAGCAGATCTCCGAATCCGACCAGTCCTCCCGTATCGAGGTATCCGGGCATGACGAGTTCGCCGAATTGACCGCCACCATCAACGAAATGCTGGACCGGCTGGAGGAGGCGCTGAACTCGCAGCGCCAGCTGCTCGATGACGTGGGCCATGAACTGCGCACCCCGGTCACCATTATCCGCGGTCACCTGGAGCTGATGGATATCGCCGACGCGGAAGACGTGGCCCAGACCAAGGACATCTCGCTGGATGAGCTCAAACGCATGTCCATGCTGATCAACGACCTGATGACTCTGGCCGGGGCCAACCGCGCGGATTTCGTGACCAGCAAGCCCACCGACGTGGGCGCGCTTCTGGATGACATCCTGGACAAGGCCCGGGCCCTGGGTGATCGTGACTGGCGGATCGGGAACCGTGCCGAGGTCAGCGTGGCCCTGGACCCCACGCGCATCACCCAGGCGATGCTGCAGTTGATTGCCAATGCGGTGAAGTTCTCCGCAGCGGGCTCACGGATCGATCTCGGTTCGGCCGTGCTGGACGACCAGCAAGGCCGACCTACCTTACGCCTATGGGTCCACGACGCGGGAGTCGGCATCGCCCAGGAGGACCTGGAGCGGATCTTCGAACGCTTCGGCCGTGGACAGAACAGCGACCGGGCCAGCGGCTCGGGGTTGGGCCTTAACATCGTCTCGGCGATCGCGACCTCCCATGGTGGAATGGTCTGGGTGGATTCGGTGCCCGGCAGCGGGTCCACGTTCTATATCGACATTCCCCTAGCCGAAGGAGCCCATGCCGTATGAGCCGGATCTTGATCATCGAGGATGAGCCACGGATCAGTTCGTTCATCGCCAAGGGGCTGCGCTCTGCGGGGCTCGCGCCCACCGTCTGCGGTACCGCCGGCGAGGGATTCGACCAGGCCCAGACCGGGAATTTCGAACTGATCATCCTGGATCTGGGGTTGCCCGATGAGGACGGTTTCAGCCTGCTGCGCCGGTTGCGGGCCACCCACATCGATTCACCGGTCATCATCCTGACCGCACGCAATAGCGTGGACGACACCGTGGCCGGCCTGCAAAACGGTGCCGACGACTACATGGCCAAACCCTTCCACTTCGACGAATTACTGGCCCGGGTGCGGCTGCGACTGCGCGCCGAGGACAACGGCTCGGATACCGCGGTGCTCAGCCATGGGGACCTGGAAATGGATCTGCTGCGTCGTCTGGTCACGGTCGACGGGGCCGAAGTCGATCTTTCGGCCCGGGAATTCTCCCTGGCCGAGGCCTTCCTGCGCAATCCGGGGCTGGTGCTCAGCCGCGAACAGCTGCTCTCGCGCGTGTGGGGCTACGACTTCGACCCCGGCTCCAATGTGGTGGATGTCTACGTGCGTTACCTGCGCAACAAGCTCGGTGGCGAGCGCTTCGAAACAGTCCGCGGTGTCGGCTACCGCCTGGCCCGGGGCACACAACCATAATACCCGGGACCGGGTGTCCCTGCAGGGCCCGCATCGGGCAGCGGCTCAGAGATAGGGCCGGGTGATCAGTTCCAGGTAATGCCCTGAAGGGTCGAGCAGGTAGACCCCGCAGCCTTCATGCTCATGGTTGATCCGGCCCGGACGGGTCCTGCCCGGATCCGCCCAATGCTCGCGGTTGCGCGCGGTGATCTTGGCGTAGGCGCGATCGAAATGCGCGTCATCAAGCAGGTAGGCGTAGTGCTGCGGCGGGAACTCGATCGGCGGGACCGCGAACTGCAACAGCACCCCGTCGGCGATCCGGATGTTGCTGAACGGCCCCCAGGAAGGGGCCGGATCCGCTTCCAGCAGGTCGGTGTAGAAGGCCGCCATTTCAGGGGCGTCGTACGAGGCAATGATGGTGGGGTTAAAACGTGCTGGCAAGTCTCTCCCTGGGTTGGTGTCGATGAATGGCTGTTCTTCCAGACACCGGGAGGTGCGCGGCTCAGGACACGACCAGGTTGCCTGCCCGTGAGTGGCCGTTGAAGACCCGACTGGTCATCATGGGCACCATGATACCGCGGCGGTTCCGGTTGGTGGACCGCTCAACCACCGGTTTTTCGCACAGGAATTCGCCCCCGCGGGGATCATCCGCGACCCGGTATCCGCACCGGGCGGCGCAGGGCAGCGCCTGCCCGGGTCCGTGGCCCGCGCGAATCTTGTGGGGCATTGAAGCGCTGATGCAACAAGCGGCTCCATTTGTTGGCCGGTAACTGCGGATTCAGCAAGGCGATACCTATGCAGTACTTGCTCATGCTCACCGGCCGGATGCCAAGTTCGGCCAGGGCCTGGTCGCTGACCCCGCGTCCGTCGGCGGACTTGGTTTCCACCACGATCAGGTCCGGACCGTCGATCCGCCGCTCGTCGTTGGCGTAGCTCAGCTCGACATCGCAGGTCACCCGTTCGCCATCAAGCGGGTTGACGAAGGTGCCACGCACGTAGGAGCTGTCCAGGACCGGTTGCAACGGCGGCACGTGCTCCCCGTATTCGCGGGTCACCACCTCGTCCAGGAACCCCAGGGAGTGTTCGGTGAGCATTCCCGCTTCCCGGGGATCCTGCTCGATACGGTGCTTGACGGTGGCCCCGCGCAGGCCCTTGGTCTTGATCTCGAACATCGACAGCCCGGTGTCCGCATAGGTGCGGCTTCGCACCTTGTAGCGGCGCCGACGGCCCTGTCGGTGCGCCCGGTACTGCTCGAAATCCTCGGTATCGAAGTAGACCGATTCATAGCGGAAGGTGCGCAGTCCATCGATCTCCATGATCCGGAACTCCTCACCCAGACGCCGGGCAAGTGCGGTGAATTCCCCGGGGGTGAGCAGGAATTTGCGGTCCACACGGGTCTGCAACGCGGCTTCGGCAATGACTTCATCCAGCCCGATCGGCTCCCGGTGCGCCACGGCCGCCTCCAGTGCGGCACGGGCCTTGCCGATCGTTTCCGCCCGTTCGGGACGCCGCATGGCGGGCCTCTCGACAATCGGCTGCATCAGGACCACACACCCTGTTTGGCCATCGTGTCCTGCCGCGGCGAATTGGCCAGCTGGTAGGTTCCGGTGTACTCGCTGTTTGCCCTCACCGTGTTGACACGGAAGCGCACGTCCACGATTGTCAGGTCGCGGACCATGTCCAGTTCGATCACCACGGTGCGCAGCACCTTGGCACCGAGCAGCTGTTCCAGGGCCGGAACCAGGTCCTCGTTGCGCGGGTAGGCCTTTTCCAGGGTCACGGTCTGGCGCTGGGTGCGTGGGGCGAATCCGGGGTGGTCGGCCAGGAACATCATGGCGACCAGGGCAGCGGTGACAGCCGGGGAGAACCAGGCCGGGTCCGGGTGCAGGCCGTTGACCAGGCCAATGGCCAGCGAGATGAAGTAGTAGGCCACTTCCTCCTGGGTCAGGGTGTCCGAGCGAAGGCGGATGATCGACAGGATGCCGAACAGTCCCAGGCCTAGCCCCATGCCGGCTCCCGAACCGGAGAGCAGCATGGTGACCGCGAAGATGCCCATGCTCAGGGCGATGTAGGCCAGAACCAGGTCACGCCGGAAGTGCCGGCGGAAATACACGAAGTAGACCAGCACGGTCATGCCAACAATATTGGCGGTCAATCCCATCCAGAACGACAGCATTTTCTTCCCTTTCGTGGAACTTTTCGTCTTGGTACGAGCCTAGAAAAGCCAAATGAAGGAAATAAGAGAATCAGATGAGCATGTTCTCATCTTCGGTTCGTGGCCTGCTGAGATGATCGGCGGCCAGTCCAGCGGCGCCAGGAGGCAAGCAGGTCACGAGTTGTCCTCCAACCCACGTCAGGAAGCGGTTTATGAGAAGTTACCCATTCTCTGGACGCATCGGATAGTTGCAGCGGCATCGGCGCGGCAGCTAGCCGGAGCGTCAGCTATGTGACGCGTCTTGCAAGCGCGAATGCGCCAACAACGGTTCTCCAGGGTTCCCTGGCGATGGTTCATGCGTTGCCGGGCGGAGGACCGCCCGGAAAGAATGAGCAGCGCATCCGAACCTGGTCTTCCATTTCCCCGGTAACACCCTCGATGCCCCGAATGAGACCCGGGATCAAGACCAGGCCAGAATCACTGGGGCTGCCGCCAGCTCTTGCGTCCGCGCCTTTTTGTCTCACCCACACAACGGCCCGGTATGCCGCCCCGCTGTCTCCTGTGTTTCTATGGGACTGTCGCGCAATACGATACCTCGCTGTCAGTCAACGCCCCTGCCCAGAAAACCCGCCCCGGTGTGGGGCGGGACCCTGGTGAACAGCAGACAGCAACGGAGTTACGGTCCAGACTCACCGGGGCAGGCCCGGTGATCAGCTTTCCTCGGCCAGGGTGCGGGCCTCATCCGATTGAATCTCTGCGGCACGGCGCTGGTATTCCGCAATCAGGGCCAGCTCCTCGGTTGTATACTCGGCCTGGAGTTGACTCAGCCGCCCCATCAGGCCGGCGAAGAGCCGGCCGATTCGTGCCACGCCCTCTTCGGTAGCGATGATCGCGACCTTGCGCCCATCCTCAGGATGCCGTTCGCGGGCGACAAAGCCCTTGGCCTCCAGCCGGTCTAACACATCGCTGATCGAGTTCTTGGCCATACCCGTGTGCGCGGCAAGATCACCCACCGAGGGGTGGTCGTGGCGGCGCACCAGTTCCAGCACCTTTTCCTCGGTCGTACCCAGGCCGACGCGTTTGGACAAGTTGGTATGAAACAGGATCATCGCCGTACTCTGGTGCCGCCCGGCATCGGCCAGCGCCTGCAACACTTCGGCCCGGGCCGGGTTCTCCTCAGTTGACCACGTCATGGCACCATGCTACCTTTTTTCTATTAGTTCGTACGAACGAACGAACTAATAGAAGACCCCCGGACCTTACTGACCGTTCCCGTCCTCGACTTGGGGATCGTCGGACCAACACGTACGTACGCCCAGCGCACACGGAAGGGCCGCCCATGACCCGTCGCGACCTGGATCGCCGCATGTTTCTGAGACTCACCGCCGTGGGAACCGGTGCCGTTACACTTACCGGTTGTAGCATCTTCGACGCGCGTAACCCTGTCAACACGGTGGGACAGGTCGATTTCCGGAACCGGCTACACATCCCACCGCTGGCCGAGCCGATCCGCTCCCCAGGGACCACCGTCTTCGATCTGAACGTGCAGGCGGGCCGATCCGCCATTGTGCCCGGAGGAGAAGCCGATACCTGGGGCATCAACGGCCCACTCCTAGGACCGACATTGCGTGCCAGGCGAGGCGAGTCCGTTCGAGTTAACATCACCAACCAGCTCGATGAGGCTACCACCTTGCACTGGCATAGCATGCACCTACCGGCATCCGCGGATGGCGGGCCGCACCAGATGATCGATCCGGGTAAAACGTGGTCGCCGTCCTGGCGGATTAATCAGCCTGCCGCCACTCTCTGGTATCACCCCCACCCGCATGGCCAGACCGAGCGCCATGTCTACCGCGGACTGGGCGGACTGTTCATTCTGGACGACGATCTGGAAGCGGCACTGCCGCTTCCCCGGGATTACGGCATCGACGATATCCCGGTCATCGTCCAAGATAAGACCTTCACCGAGCGCGGTCAGCTCGTGGATACCTCCCGGCGTGACAACGGAATGATCGGGACCACGAACCCGCAACACCGGTGCCGCCGATACCCTCGATGTATTGCTGCTCCGGTCCAAACCCACGCTGACCGCCTCTGCCGCTGTGCCGCAGCAGCTGGCAACCATCAACGCGCTGGCTGCTTCCTCGGCGACCCAAACACGTCGGTTCGAATTGCGCAACAACCGGATCAACCGCCAATCGATGGACATGAATCGGATCGATGAAGTCATCACTGTTGATACCACCGAGATCTGGGAAGTCTGGAACGGGCATCGCCAACCCCATAATTTCCACGTCCACGATGTCCAGTTCCAAATCCTCGACATCGATGGTCGGAAGCCCCCTGCGCAGCTCTCGGGCTGGAAGGACACCGTCTACCTGCCCCCCCGATCTCCGCTTCAGGCTGATCATGCGCTTTACCGAGTTCACCGACCCGCATATTCCGTACATGTACCATTGCCACCTTCTCTGGCACGAAGACGAGGGAATGATGGGCCAGTTCGTCGTCGTTGAGCCCGGGCAGCAGGCCGGGATCATCGATACCGTCCATGAGCACTGATCATGGGTGCCCCGACCCCCGGAATCGGCGCACAAGTAACAGGCCCCACAGGGAAGTAGCGGGCTAGGGTTGCCCGGCGAGCTGGACCCTGGTCCCGTTCACCGCGGCGCTCTGCCCGATGGCCTCCAGGACGCGTTGGACCTTCAGTCCGTCGTCGAACGTCGGCGCGGCTGCTGGACCGCCGTCTATGGCCTGGAGGAAATCGCGCAGTTGGTGGGTGAAGGTGTCCGCCCATCCCAGCACGTGGCCGGTGGGCCACCATCCGTCCAAGTAGGGGTGCTCCGGCTCGGTAACCAGGATGGTCTTGAAACCTTGCTCAGCTGCCGGGGCCCCTACCTCGCACAATTGCAGCTGGTTCAACGACTCCAGGTCGAAGGCCAGCGAACCGCGGGACCCGTAGGCCTCGATCCGCAGGGAGTTCTTCCTGCCGGTGGCCATCCGACTGGCTTCCAGGGTGGCCATGCCCCCGTTCTCGAGCTCCAGGGTGGACCAGACCGCGTCATCCACACTGACCGCTTCGGTGCCCTGTTCGCCGTTCCGCTCGGTCACGAACGTATGGCTGGTGGCCGCCACGCTGGATACCTCCGAGCCGGTCAGGTAGCGGATCTGGTCAACCGCGTGCGAGCCCAGGTCGCCCAGGGCACCGGATCCTGCCTGTTCCTTGCGCAGCCGCCAGCTCATCGGTGCCTGCTCGTCAACGAGCCAGTCCTGGTAGTAGCGGATGTTCAGCTGGCGCAGCTGACCAAGCCGGCCCTCGGTTATCAGCCGGCGGGCCAGGGCCAGTGCCGGGACCCGGCGGTAGTTGAATCCCAGCATGGCCACCAGCCCGTCGGCCGCCGCCGTTCGGGCGGCGGCGGCCATCGCCTCGGCCTCGGCCACCGTGTTGGCCAGGGGTTTTTCCACCAGCACATGCTTGCCGTGGGCCAGGGCGAACAAGGCGATTTCCGCGTGCAATGCACCGGGGGTGCAGATATCGACAATGTCGATATCATCACGCAGGATGGTCTGCTGCCAGCTGGTGCTGGATTCGGACCAGCCGTAGCGTTGCGCCGAGTGCTGCACGGCCTGGTCATTGCTGCCCACCAGCACCCGCCGGGCGACCGGCGGGGTGTCGAAGGTGGCGTTGACATTGCGCCAGGCCAGCGAGTGGGCCTTGCCCATGAACGAATGGCCGATCACTGCAACGCCGAGGGCCGATCCGGTTACGGGCATGGGTCTCTCTCCTCCAGTAGTGGGTTCTCTTCTTGGCAAGCTGCCGAGGGTTATGACTCGAAGGCCGTCGGCAGGTACTTCTCGACGTTCTCCGCGGTCACCACCGCCGCGTACAGCACGATCTCACGGGGTACCTCGATATCCAGCAGGTCACCCAGCGCGCGGTCCTGGGCCACCAGCCGGGCGATGCGTACCCCATCGGCGGCCTGGTAGGCCGGGTAGACGGTCGTGGCCTTGACCACCGAATCACCCGACTGGATCTCGCGCATCATGTTGGCCGACCCACCATTGCCGACCATGAAGAACTCGTCCCGGTCCGCGGCCTTGATGGCGGCCAGCACACCGACGCCCTGGTCGTCATCGTGGTTCCAGATGGCGTCGAGTTCAGGGGCTGCCTGCAACAGGTTGGAGGCGGCCCGTTCACCTGATTCCACGGTGAACTCCGCCGCAACCCGGTTCGAGACTTCCATCCCGCACTTGGCCAGGGCATCCTTGAACCCCTGGCTGCGTTCCTGGGTCAGCGGCAGCGAATCGATCCCGGGGATCTCGCCGATCTTGGCATCCTTCTTGCCATCGAGTTCGGCACAGATGAAGTCGCCGGCCGAGACACCGACCCCGTAGTTGTCCCCGAGTACGGTAACCCGGGAGGACTGCGCGGTACTGAATTCACGGTCCACGTTGATCACCGGGATCCCGGCATCCATGGCCTTCTGCGCCACCTGGGTCAGCGCTGCCCCGTCGAAGGGCAATAACACGATCGCGTCGACCTGGTCGTTGATCATCGTCTCGACCTGGCTGATCTGGACGCTCACGTCGTTGGTCCCCTCGGCGACCTTCAGTTCAACATCCGGGTACTCGGCGGCGGTTTCCACCGCCAGGTCGGTCATCGCGGCCATGAAGCCGTGATCGGCCGCGGGAACCGAGAACCCGATGGTGACCTTCGGGCCCTCTTCGGTGTTGGAGCCGGCGGCCGGGACATTGCCCGTGGCGCTGCCTTCGGAAGATGGCTGCGGGGAGTTTGAAACACAGGAGCTGAGCACCAGGGCCGAGGCGGCCAGCAGTGTTGCGGCCCCCAGGATCCTGCGCGGGCGACGGGTTGAAATGGACATTTCCTTCTCCTTGAATCGGTGTTACTGCGAGTGACAGGTGCCTGGAGGGACCAGACCCTGCGGGTCGGACGGTTCAGGTTCTGGATTGGCGGATGGCCAACTGGCGTTGGATCAGCACCGCGATCACGATGATCGCGCCCTTGGCAACGAGCTGCACCGACAGCGAGAGGTTGTTCAGGGTGAAGATGTTGGTCAGTGCCGAGAAGATCAGCACACCCAGCACGGTGCCGAAGATCGACCCGCGGCCACCGGAAAGCAGCGTTCCGCCAATGACAACGGCTGCGATGACATCCAGCTCCAACCCGGTACCGTGAGTCGCGCTGCCGGTGGTGGTGCGGGCCATGAGCATGAAGGCGCCGATTCCTGCGCAGAGGCCGGCCAGCGTGTACACCAGGGCGGTATGCCGTTGCACCTTGATACCTGCCAGCCGGGCGGCTTCGGGGTTACCGCCGATCGCGAAGGTTCGCCGGCCGAAGGTGGTCCGGTTCAGCAGCACCCAGCCGGCCACGGCCACCACCACGAAGATCACCACGATCACGGGGATGCCGAACACCTCCCCGCCCACCGCCTGGAGGAAACCGTCAACCGTGATCAACTGGGTTTTCTTGTCCGAGATGATCTCGGCTAATCCGCGGGCTGCGGCCATCATGGCCAGGGTGGTGATGAAGGAAACCACCTTGCCGTAGGCGATCAGGATCCCGTTGAGCAGCCCGGCCGCGGCACCGATGAGCATTGCGGTCAGCGGCATGAAGATCCAGGAGGTGGACTCGGCAAAGGCCTGCCCGGACAAGGTGGTGGCCCAGACGGCGGCCAGGGCGAGGATCGCACCGACCGAGAGGTCGATCCCGGCGATCGTGATCACGAAGGTCGCCCCGATGCTCACCACTCCGGTCACCGCGGCCAACCGCAGGATGGTCATCAGGTTGTTGGAGTCGGCGAATCTGTCCCCGGCGGTGAGCACGCCCAGTGCGCAGAGCAGGACCAGGGCCAGGATCAAGCCCAAATTGCGTCGCAGGCCCGCGTCCAACAGCCATTTCATGGCACTGCGCCGCGGCACGACCGCTTGCGCGCGTTCCAGCTTCGGTGGGGTCGAGATGCTCATAGTGTGCTGCCTTCCATCACAAGATCAAGTATTTGGTGCTCGCTGAGTTCGCCTGCCGGGGCCCGGTGCACGATACGTTGCTCCGAGACGACCAGGACCTGGTGGCACAGGCCAAGGACCTCTTCCAGTTCGCTGGAGACCACGATGATGGCGATGCCGGAACCGGCCAGTTCGGAGACCAGCTGGTAGATCTCACTACGCGCACCCACATCCACACCACGGGTCGGCTCATCCAGCAGCAACACCCGGCAGCCATGGGACAGCCAGCGCCCCAGGACGATTTTTTGCTGGTTGCCGCCCGAGAGGGTGCGTGCCTCGCGCCGGGGGTCGGCCGGGCGCAACTCGAGTTTCTCGATCTGCTCCATGCTGGCGCGGTACTCGCGCGCGCCGTCGGTGAACCCCGCCGTGGCAAATCGCCCGATGCTGGGAAGCGTGAAATTCGCGATCAGCGTGTCATCCAGCAGCAGCGCCTGGCTCTTGCGTTCCTCCGGGCATAAGCCCATCCCGGCGTTGACCGCGGCCACAGTGGATCCGCTGCGGATCTTTTTACCGTCAACCGCGACCGAGCCTGACACCGCCTTGGTGCTGCCGTAGACGGCCCCCAGGATCTCCGAGCGTCCGGAACCGACCAGTCCGGCCAGCCCGAGGATTTCCCCTGCCCGCACCGAGAACGAGATTGGCTGGTGGCCGGGGGCGATAACCAGGTCCTTGACCTCCAGGACCGGCGGGGTCCGCTCGTCCAGTGAGCGTACCGGCGGGAAGATGCTGCTGATGGTCCGTCCGGTCATGTACCTGATCAGTTCGGCGTTGGGGGTTTCGGAAACCAGCAGGTTCGAGGCCGCCGCGGTTCCGTCCTTCAGGACGGTGATACGGTCGCCGATCATCCTGATTTCCTCCAGCCGATGTGAGATGTAGATGACGGCGACGCCGTTGGCGGTCAGCGTCCTGACGGTATCGAACAGGTTGGCCACTTCTTCCGAGTCCAGTACCGCCGAGGGTTCGTCCATGATGATCAGCTTCACCTCACGGGACAACGCCCGGGCCATGGAGACGATCTGCTGTCCGGCGGCCGATAGCTCCCCGACTTCCATGTCCGGGGAGATCTCCGGGTGACCGAGCCTTGCCAGCAGCTCACGCGCCTTGGACTGCTCCGACTTGCGTGAGCTGAAGCCGCCGCGGGTTTGCTCGTGGCCCAGGAAGATGTTCTCGGCCACCGTCAACGACTCGACCAGGTCCAGTTCCTGGTACATGGTTCCGATGCCGGCCTTGATCGCGTCATCCGGGCTGGAGAAGTCCACATCCTGGCCATCGAAGACGATCCGGCCCGCGTTGGGCTGGTGCACCCCGGCAAGCACCTTGATCAAGGTCGATTTGCCTGCACCGTTTTGCCCCAGCAGGCAGTGCACCTCGCCGGGGGCCACATCGAAGGTGACCTGGTGCAGGGCAATGATCCCCGGGAACCGTTTTTCGATCCCCCGCATCTGTAGCAGGGCCGGGTGAGATCCGGCCAACCCCGTCATTTCATCGTGAGCCATGTGATGGACATTACACAGACTTCTGCCAACTGTCGAGCAAAAGTCCACAAATATTCTTAGATAGTTGTAACCTGGGTTACACCTTCTGTTCTTTATGATTCACTGGAGGTATGGCAATGACGACTACCGCTACTAAGTCACCGACCCCGGGAACGGGTGCCGGTGAACTGTTCCAGTACCTGCGTGAGGGCACCCCGCGCACACGCTCCGAACTGGCCGCGCTGACCGGGCTCTCCCGCTCGACCATCGCCACCCGGGTCGATGCGCTTCTGGACACCGGTCTGGTCGACACGGTCGGGGCCGCCTTGTCTTCCGGTGGGCGCCCGCCGTCGACCTTCGCCTTTGTCCCGCAGTCGCGTACGGTATTGACCGCCGATCTGGGGGCAGCCCACGCGATCCTAGCCCTGACCGACCTGGCCGGGAACATCCTGGACCACCTGCGGGCGGATATGGACATCACCAGTGGGCCGGAGACCGTGCTGGCCTGGGTGGTGGAGAACTTCCTGTCGCTGCTGCAGCGCAATAACCGGGACCGGTCCACGCTCTCGGGCATTGCCATCGGAGTGCCCGGACCCGTTGAACACACCACCGGACGCCCGACCAAGCCGCCGATCATGCCGGGGTGGAACGACTTCGATATTCCCGGGACCATCCAGCGGGAGTTCGACGTCCCGGTGCTGGTGGACAACGATGTGAACATCATGGCCCTGGGTGAGCAGTCGCTGGCCTGGCCGCAGGCGGAGAACCTGATGTTCGTGAAGGTGGCCACCGGGATCGGGGTGGGAATCATCAGCGGAGGCCAGTTGCAGCGTGGTGCCCAGGGTTCGGCCGGGGACCTGGGACATGTCCAGGTTCCCGGAGGGGCCGATATCCCGTGCCGGTGCGGAAACACCGGATGCCTTGAGGCCCTGGCCGGCGGGCCGGCGTTGGCCGGCAAGCTGGCCGCCCAGGGTCATGCGGTAACCACGGCCGCGGATGTGGGGCGGCTGGCGGAGAAGAACAACACCGCGGCCATCCAGGTCCTGCGCCAGGCCGGACGCGACATCGGCTCGGTGCTGGCCATGTGTGTCAACCTGCTCAACCCCTCGGTGATCGTGCTGGGCGGGCGGCTGTCCACCGCCGGAGAGCACGTCATCGCCGGGGTGCGCGAGGTGGTCTACCTGCGTTCCACCCCGCTGGCCACCCAGCACCTGGCGATCGCCGGGTCGGCGGCCCATGACATGGCCGGGGTGCGCGGCGCCAGCATGCTGGTGATTTCCCACGTCCTGTCCGCCGGGGCGGTTGATGAACTCGTCCTCGATCACAGTACAACCCGGCAGTCCCCTGCCAGGAGCCAGGAGAAGGCGTCATGAGCACCCACGAGCCAACCCATCCGGTCACCCTCTTCACCGGCCAATGGGCCGATCTTCCCTTCGAGAAGGTGGCCGAACTGGCCGCAGGTTGGGGCTACGACGGGTTGGAAATCGCGGCCTCCGGCGACCATCTGGATTTGAAGCTGGCCGACGAGGACGAGGCCTACCTCGAATCACGCAGGGAGATCCTCAAACGCCACGGGCTGGCGGTCCACGCCATCTCCAACCACCTCACCGGGCAGGCGGTATGCGATGACCCGATCGATTTCCGCCACCAGGGGCTGGTCCGCCCCTACACGTGGGGTGACGGGCAACCCGAGGGGGTGCGCCAACGAGCGGCCGAGGACATGAAAAGGGCCGCACGGGTGGCCAGGAAACTCGATGTGGATGTGGTGGTGGGCTTCACCGGCTCGAGGATCTGGCCGTATGTGGCCCAGTTCCCTCCGGTGCCGGAAGCGGTGATCGACGCCGGCTACCAGGACTTCGCCGACCGCTGGAATCCGATCCTGGACGTCTTCGACGACCAGGGGGTACGGTTCGCCCACGAGGTCCATCCCTCGGAGATCGCCTACGACTACTGGTCATCGGTCCGCGCATTGGAAAGCATCGGGCACCGCGAGGCCTTCGGATTCAACTGGGACCCCTCGCATATGATGTGGCAGAACATCGATCCGGTCGGTTTCATTTGGGACTTCCGGGAGCGGATCTACCATGTGGATTGCAAGGACACCCGGGTGCGTACCCCCAACGGACGCGCCGGGGTGCTGGGATCACATCTTCCCTGGGGCGACCCGCGGCGCGGTTGGGACTTCGTGTCCACCGGCCACGGGGATGTGCCCTGGGAGGACGCCTTCCGGGCGCTGAAGTCCATCGGTTACACCGGACCGATTTCGATCGAGTGGGAGGATGCGGGAATGGATCGGCTGCACGGGGCAAGCCAGGCCCTGGCGTTCGTGCGCTCACTGCTGTGGAAGGTGCCGGAGGCCTCCTTCGACGCGGCCTTCAGCAACCAGCAATAGAGGCCACATCCCCGGGTGGCAGCACCCGGACAGACCGGAGGCCGGTGCACGCGTTGCGTGCACCGGCCTCCGGTCCGGGTCAACGGCTACTCGGCCTCGATCGCGGCCTTCGCCGACGGGTCCGAATCGTTCAGGAAATCGGCGATGCGCTGGACTTCCTCGGCCTCCCCGATGGCTGCCGCCGCACGGCCCAACGCGTACAGGGCACGCAGGAATCCGCGGTTCGGCTCATGGCGCCACGGCACCGGGCCCTGGCCCTTCCATCCGGCGCGGCGCAGCGCGTCCAGCCCACGGTGGTAGCCCACCCGGGCGTAGGCGTACGATTCGACGACCTGCCCGGCGGCGTGCGCCTCGTCGGCCAGCAACGCCCAGGCCAGCGAGGAGGACGGGTACTTCGCTGCCACGTCCACCGGTTCGTCGCCGGCCTCCAGGCGCGCGAGCACCTCGGTTTCCTCGGGCAGCAGGGTTTCCGGGATCCCCAGCAGGTTCTTGCCGATCTCCATCCCTACTTCAGCGCCTTTCCGGCCGAGCCCAGCTGCTGGGCGGCTTCCACGATGCGCGCGGCCATGGATTCCTCGGCCTTTGCACCCCAGACGCGTGGGTCGTAGGTCTTCTTGTTGCCGACCTCGCCATCCACCTTCAGCACACCGTCATAGTTGCCGAACATGTGCCCGGCCACCGGCCGGGTGAAGGCGTACTGGGTGTCGGTATCGATGTTCATCTTGATCACGCCGTAGGACACCGCGTCGGCGATCTCCTGCGCCGAGGAGCCAGAACCGCCATGGAACACCAGGTCGAACGGGTTCTCCTGGCCGACCTTGGCACCGATCTGGGTCTGGATGTCCTTCAGGATCTCCGGGCGCAGCTTCACGCCACCGGGCTTGTAGACCCCGTGCACGTTGCCGAAGGTCAGTGCGGCGATGTAGCGGCCCTTCTCGCCGGTGCCCAGCGCCTGGATCGTGGCCAGGGCATCCTCGACGGTGGTGTAGAGCTTCTCGTTGATCTCGTTCTCCACCCCGTCTTCCTCACCGCCGACGACGCCGATCTCGACCTCGAGGATCTGCTTGGCCGCGGAGGTGCGGGCCAGCAGCTCGGCGCCAATGCGCAGGTTGTCTTCCAGGGTTTCGGCCGAGCCGTCCCACATGTGGGAGTTGAACAGCGGGTCACGTCCGGCCTTGACCTCGGCCTCCGAAGCGGCCAGCAGCGGCAGCACGAAGGTATCGAGCTTGTCCTTCGGGCAGTGGTCGGTGTGCAGCGCGATATTCACGCCGTAGTTCTTCGCCACTTCACGGGCAAAGGCGACAAAGCCCAGGGAACCGGCGACCATGTCCTTGACCGAGGCACCGGACCAGTAGGCGGCGCCGCCGGTGGAAACCTGGATGATGCCGTCGGATTCGGCCTCGGCAAAGCCGCGGATGGCCGCGTTCAGCGTCTGCGAGCTGGTGACATTAACAGCCGGGAATGCGTACCCGCCTGCCTTTGCCGCATCGATCATGGCGTTGTACGTATCCGGGGTTGCGATAGGCATGCTTCACTCCTGATGGTTGAGCGGGGGGGTGGCCCGTCATCCTCGACGGCAATTCGTATCCATCCTAGCTTCCCTGCCGATCTGTGGCAGGCAGATCACACAACGTGACACGTGGGTTACGTGCCCGCCTGCCCGCATTCGGCTGCCGGGCGGCTACTTGCGGGTGGCGCTGGTGCCCGGGGATAGCTCCGGGAGTTCGGTGGGGGTAGGTGCGGATGTCCCGCTTGGTTCGACCGGGACCGCGCTGGGGTCCGAAGTGGCCTGCGGGCTGGTGGAGGTGTCATCGTCATCCTGGCCGGTTGGGCTGGCCACCTCGTCCTCGGCGGTCTCCGGTGCGGACGAGGCGCTCAGGCTCGGGCTGCCGCTTTCGGAAGGGGTCGGTTCCGGGGACGGCTCCTCTTCCGGGCTCGGTGACATCTCGCTATCGGTGGGTTCGGGGTCCGTCGGGGTCGGGGTGGTACTCGGCCCCTGCTCGGTCGGCGCCGTATTGGTAGGCGAGGGCGAGGGTGAGGTCGGCGAAGGAGTCCGGGACGGCGACGGCGCCACGGTCGGTTTTGGTGTCGGAGAAGGCGAGGTTGACGGGGACGGGGACGGGGACGCGGTCGGAGTAGGTGACGGCGACGGTTTCGGCTTGGGCACCACCGGGGTGTCATCCTCGGGGGTGACCACATCCGGGTCCTGTGAAGGCTGCGGGCTGCTGCCCTGGTTGCCGCCATGGGTGCCCGGAGGGGTATTGGACTTCACCGTCAGGCGGCGCGAATCGACCATGGCGTTGGGCTGGCCCGGGATCAATGGCAGGTAGTTGCGTGGATCGTGCCAGCGTCCATTGATAATCACTTCGAAGTGCAGGTGGCAGCCGGTGGAGTTGCCGGTCGTGCCCACCAGCGAGATCAGTTCGCCCTGCTCTACCTCGTCACCGATCTTGACCAGCAGCTTGGAGTTGTGGCTGTAACCGGTCTGGACATTGTTGCCGTGGTCCAGCGTCACCCGGTTGCCCGAATGCCCATGCCAACCGGAGACAATCACCCGTCCGGCTTCCGCGGCGTACACCGGCGAACCACAGGCCAGGGCATAGTCCTGGCCGATATGGATCTGGTTGCCCGGCCCGGTGGGGTTCTTACGCCAACCGTAGGCGCTGGAAATCCTGCGGGTGGTGACCGGGTGCATCAGTTGCAGGTCCCCGGGAAGCACGCCGAGTTCACCGACCTGCCCGGCGAGCAGGGCGGCGTTGGTGTTCCCGGAAGCGGTGTTCCCGCCCTCCTTCGCAGCCCCGCTCCCGACACCGGACACCGCCTCGTCCTCGGCGGACGCGCCTTCCAGCATGCCTATCGGGCGGCCGTCGATGGCGACCTGCTTGCCCGAGGCACCGAAAGCCGCCAGCGGGGCATACTCGTCCACCAGCACATCACCGGCGAAGAAACCGGGGTCGTAGATCGCATCGATCGCCACCGGGATATTGCCCTGCCGGTCTTCCACCCCCTGGGCGACGATCGGGATCGCCAAGGCTCCGGTCAGACCCAATGTCGCCACAATGGCCAACGAGGTTTTCAGCGCGCGACGTTGTGGTCTGCCCCGCGTGGGGAGCAGTAGTTCATGATTCACACGGTGACGCCGTTTCACACTGGCTCGCTTTCGTTCCCCCACAGACGAATACCACCAAGCCTAGGCATTAACCGGAAACTAATAAAGGTGTTTGAGTAAAAAGTCGGGTTAATTCGGGCTGTTGTCTACTTGACCAGCTGGTTGAACACATGGCGGCGCACCCACGCGTGCATGGCGATACCCGCCGCGGAGGCGGCATTGATCGACCGGGTCGACCCGAATTGTTCGATTGACAAGGTCGCTTCGGCAGCCTGGTGGACTTCTTCGCTGAGCCCCGGGCCTTCCTGCCCGAAGACCAGGACGCATTTCCTGGGCAGCTCGTAGGTTTCCAGCGGCACCGAATCGGGGAAGATATCCACCCCGATCACCGCCAGGCCCTCGTCCCTGGCCCAGGCCACGAACTCCTCGACGGTGGGGTGGTGGCGCACATGCTGGTAGCGGTCGGTGACCATGGCACCCCGGCGGTTCCAACGGCGCCGCCCGATGATGTGCACTTCCTTGGCCAGGAAGGCATTGGCACTGCGCACCACGGTGCCGATGTTCATGTCATGCTGCCAGTTCTCGATGGCGATATGGAAGTCGTGACGACGTTCGTCCAGGTCGGCGATGATCGCGTCCATGGACCAGTAGCGGTACTTGTCCGCGACATTTCGGCGGTCGCCTTCTTCGAGCAGTTGCCGGTCGTATCGGTCGTCATCCGGCCAGGGCCCGTCCCAGGGACCCACTCCGATCACATGTTCGGGGTTCGACTCGCGGGAGGGATCATGCACTTCTTGGCTCACCATTACTAGGGTAGTGGCTCATGGGACGGTTTGAGTGCACCAACAGGTCTGCGAGAAGCGCATGGCAGTGATCGACAACGTGGTCTATGTGGACGGTAGGCCCGTGGCCCATCCGAAGGACCTGCATGCCACTGTCGGGGTCATGAATGAAACCGGTGGCATGGGCTGGTTGGGCCTGTACCGGCCGGGCGAAGGGGAACTGGATGCGGTCACCCGGGAATTCGGCCTGCACCCGCTGGCGGTGGAGGACACCCTGAAGGGCCACCAACGCCCCAAACTCGACCGTTATGACGAGCACCTGTTCGTCGTATTGCGCCCGGCACGTTATCTCGACGAGGTGGAGGAGGTGGAGTTCGGTGAAATCCACATCTATGCCGGGGCCAACTACGCGGTTACCGTGCGCCGGGCCGAAGCCCCGCAACTGTCCAGGGTGCGTGATCGGCTGCAGCATGCACCGGATCTGCTTGCCGCCGGTCCTGCCGCAGTGCTCTACGCGATCATCGACCAGGTGGTTGACGAGTATTTCCCGGTGATCGATGGATTGCAGAACGACATCGACGAGATCGACGACCAGCTTTTCCAGGGCAATCTGGAGGTTTCCCGGCGCATCTACCAGCTCTCCCGTGAAGTCATCGACTTCCAGCGGGCGGTGGCCCCGCTACCCGAGGTGCTGGAGCAGTTGCGCCGCACCGTGCGCCGCCTGGGGTTGGACAAGACCCACGCCAAGGCACTGGACGCGAATCTGGTCGACGTGATTGACCATGCCATCCGATGTGCCGAACGGGTCGCCTCGTTCCGCGCCTTGCTGACCAACGCGTTGTCCCTGTCCTCCACGTTGGCCTCGCAACGGGCCACCGAAGCCGGGCTGGCGCAGAATGAGCAGATGAAGCGGATCTCCTCCTGGGCCGCGATCCTGTTCACCCCGAGCCTGATCGGCGCGGTATACGGGATGAACTTCGATGACATGCCTGAATTGCACTGGACCCTGGGATACCCGTTTGCCCTGGGGCTGATGGCCAGTGCCGCACTGGGACTGTATCTGGTATTCAAGAAGAACAAGTGGCTATGAGCCTGTGCCATTGGGCACCAACCCGCCTACCGGCGACCGCCCTTGTGTAATCTGGTGGTGTAGGGAAGCTGCTCAACGACGACTGGTCCCGCCCCGTTGTCCACCTACGAAAGGAACCTTGGTACCGTGCCCAAGACTGACCGCGCAGCGCGCACCATCCACGATATCGACAGCTGGCTCACCGACATGGATGGGGTGCTGGTCCACGAGAACCAGGCGATCCCCGGAGCCGCGGAATTGATCGATTTCTGGCGCAGCAATGACAAGCCGTTCCTGGTCCTGACCAACAACTCGATCTATACACCGCGGGACCTGCGGGCACGGTTGCTGGCCAGTGGGTTGGACGTTCCCGAGGAGAACATCTGGACCTCGGCGTTGGCCACCGCCGAATTCCTGGGCCGGCAACGTCCCGGCGGTCGCGCCTTTGTGATCGGCGAAGCCGGGTTGACCACGGCATTGCATGATGCGGGGTTTATCCTCACCGACACGGACCCGGACTACGTGGTACTTGGCGAAACCCGCACCTACTCCTTCGAGGCGATCACCAAGGCCATCCGGCTCATTGCCGCCGGGGCCAGTTTCATCGCCACCAATCCGGATGCCACCGGCCCGTCCGCCGAAGGGCTGCTACCGGCCACCGGGGCCGTGGCCGCAATGATCTCCCGGGCCACCAATCGCGATCCGTACGTGGTGGGCAAACCCAATCCGATGATGTTCCGTTCGGCGCTGAACCGCATCCAGGCACATTCGGAAACCACCGCGATGATCGGGGACCGGATGGATACCGATATCGTGGCCGGAATGGAAGCCGGGCTACTCACGGCCCTGGTCCATACCGGTATCACCGCCAAATCCGATGTGGCCACCTTCCCGTTCCGCCCCGACCTGAGCTATGACTCGGTGGCGGGCCTGCATCGCCAGCTGGTCCAGGGCATGGAAGCCGCCTCCAGCGACAGCTGACATCCGGCAGGGACGGGAGGAGGCCCGGTCGCCCCTTACCCCTTTGCAGTGGAATCCGTACGGCGGATACTGGAACCATGATGGCGCATACCCGGGGCCGCAGGTTCTGGCACCTTGTGCTGGTGGCGGTCGGCCTTTACCTGGGAGCGATGTTCTTGATCGGGCTGCTGTACACGGTCCGCACCTGCATCGGCTCCTACGCCGCGGTGCACTGCGGTGTGGACAACCCGCTGGCGTGGGGCGACACCAGCTGGTTCGGTGTGGCCTTGTTGATCTACCTGGTGCTCGTCTTCGGCCTCTGGACCCGCCGTTGAGAGGCCGCTATCCGCAGTAATCTGGAACCATGAGCGAGCATTCCCAGGATCCACAGCCGGGTGTACGGCGTCGCGGACGCCCGCGGGGCCGCAGCAGCGGGGCAACCCGCGCGTCGATCCTCAAGGCGGCAACCGAGGAATTCAACCACAGCGGTTACGAGGCCACAAGTCTTCGGTCCATCGCCCGCCGGGCAAAAGTCGACCCGGCGTTGATCCACCACTACTTCCAGGACAAGACCGAGCTCTTCCTGGAAGTGGTGCATCTGCCGCTGAACCCGGGCGCCGCCTTCGCCGAGGCGTTGCAGGGGCCCGAGGAGAATTACGGGGAGAACCTGGTACGCACGGCCCTGCGCCTGTGGGGCAGTCCGACCATCCGCCCGGCGGCCACGGCCCTGTTCCGCAGCGTGCTCTCAAGCAAGGCCGCCCTGAACCTGATCCGCCCCTTCCTGCAACGTGAAATCCTGCGCCGTATCAGCGAGCCACTGCAGGGGCCGGATGCCGACTACCGTGCGGCCATGGCGGCCAGCCAGCTGGTCGGGATGATCATGGCCAGATACATCATCGAGCTCGAACCGGTGGTTGCCGCGACGGATGAGCAAATCGTGGCCAGCATCGCCCCGGTGCTCCAGTGGCATCTGACCGGTCGCCTTCCGGCACAGTGAGCACATCGCTGTCACCCGGATTTCGCCGTGCCGCCCCCTTGACGTAGGTACCTCCGAGGTCTTTAATTCATTACATGATGAATAAAGGTCCGGTGATCGAAGCCCACGACCTGGCCATCAGGCGCGGGGGCACACCGGTGCTGCGCGGGCTCGGCTTTTCCCTGCCAGCCGGGCGGACCATTGGCTTGCTGGGACCCAGCGGCAGCGGAAAATCCACGCTGATGCGTGCCGTAACCGGAAGCCAGGTCATCACATCGGGCAGTGTGACCGTGCTGGGACAGCCAGCAGGTGGCAAGGGGCTGCGCCACCGTATCGGGTACATGACCCAGGCCGCCAGCATCTATGAGGACTTGAGTGTGCGGCAGAATCTGACCTACTTCGCGCGGATCCTGCGCCTTGATGCCTCCGAGGTCGAACGGGTCATCGGGATCACCGATCTATCCGGGCAGTCCGAACGACTGGTCTCGGGTCTTTCCGGAGGCCAGCGGAATCGGGTTTCGCTGGCGGTGGCGTTGCTCGGGGCACCTCCGGTTCTGGTCCTTGACGAGCCGACGGTGGGCCTGGATCCGGTACTGCGCTCCCAGCTGTGGCGGGTCTTTGCCGGATTGGCGGCATCGGGAACCTGCCTGCTGGTCTCCAGCCACGTCATGGAGGAGGCCATGAGGTGCGATGATCTGCTGTTGTTGCGAGAAGGTCGGCTACTGGCCCACCTGAGCCCCGGCGAACTCATGGAATCCACCGGCGCCGCTACCCCAGAGCTGGCATTCCTGGAATTGATCGCGCGGCAGCAGGATGCAACCGATGGCGCCTCGGCAGTCCACGGTGGCCGCCATCGCCGGCGGCAGCACCCGAAACGAGGCGGACGGCCATGAGTCCTGCACGGATCGCATATACCGCCCACCGGGTGCTGGAACAGATCCGCCATGACCCGCGAACGGTGGCGTTGATGCTGGTGGTACCCAGCCTGCTGATCGGGCTGGTCGCTTGGATCTTCTCCGAGACCGGCGCGTTTACGCACATCGGCCCGGCAATGATCGCCTTGTTCCCGTTTGTGGTGATGTTCCTGGTCACCAGCATTGCCACCCTGCGAGAACGGCGCGGCGGTACCTTGGAACGACTGCTGGCCATGCCCTTGGCCAAACCGGATTTCATCCTCGGTTACGCACTGGCCTTTACCCTGGTCGCGATCGTCCAAACGGCGCTGGCGGTGGTTTTTGCCGTGTGGGTGTGTGGGTTGGAGATCGCCGGAAGCCTGGGTTTGCTGTTCACCATCGCCGCCTTGGACGCCCTGCTGGGGACGAGCCTGGGGCTGATGGCCAGCGCTTTTGCACGAACAGAATTCCAGGTAGTGCAGTTCATGCCTGCGATCATCCTGCCGCAGTTCCTGCTCAGCGGCATCGTGCTTCCCCGGCAGTCGCTGCCGCCGGCACTTGAGGCCATCAGCGACTGGCTCCCGCTGTCCCACGCAATCGATGCCCTGGTCGCGGTGGCCGCCGGGACCGAGGACTCACAAACGACAAACAGCATCCTGATCATCGCCGCGTGGATCATCGCGGCATTGCTGGTCGGTTCCCTGACGCTCCGGCGGCGCACCGCCTGATTTCCCTGGGGCGGCAAAGCGCGGGGTTCACGGCTCCCCGTGTTCCCCGCGCCATGGTGGGACCTCAGAGACCCAGTTCGTCCTTGCCGTAGGCGAAGAGATAGGGTACACCGGCTTCGGCTTCGATGCGTTCCTTGGCCCCGGTATCACGATCCACGATGACGGCCACGGCCACGACGTTGCCGCCGGCCTTGCGCACGCCTTCCACTGCGGTCAACGCCGAACCGCCGGTGGTGGACGTGTCTTCCAGGACGACGACGTTCTTGCCCTCGATGCTCGGACCCTCCACCTGTCGACCCATGCCGTAGGACTTCTGGGCCTTGCGCACCACGAAGGCGTCGATGTTGCGGTGTCCGGTGCGGGCGGTGTGCAGAATGGCGGTACCGACCGGGTCCGCCCCCATGGTCAGGCCGCCGACATTGGAGAACTCCAGTTTCGCGGTATCCAGCATGTCCAGCATGACCTGCCCGACCAACCCCGAGGCCTCGTGGTGCAAGGTAACACGACGAAGGTCGATGTAGTAGTCGGCCTCCTTGCCGGAAGAGAGGGTGACCTTGCCACGGACGATGGCAAGTTCCTGGATCAGTTCTTTGAGTCGCTCGCGGGCGCTGGTTTTGCTCATGGTCTCGATTCTAGTCGCCCGGTAGGGTAGCCGGCACAATTCCAGGTGCCTGTGACCCGAGGCCGACAAGGCATTCGGAACCCTGATGCGCTGGTCAAGGCGCAACAGCGCAGTTCCAGGAGCGGACCTTGCTGTTGCCGACCACACCGGGCAGCGACGTCCCTGCCCCCCACTCGCGCTGACAGTACGGACCAGCCGTCAGCAGCAGCCTGGCCCGGTCAGGCATGCACCTGGTTCCAGCTGGTTCTCCGGCTCACGGCTCCCCCTAGCCCGGACACCTGCCGACGGATAGACTGAATTTCCAGTCTGAACATTCTCCGGAATGTTCAGGGCCTCACTTGGTTCGATCGATGGATAGAGAAAGGCTGATTCTGTGAATACGACTCGCCCGTTGGGGTTCTGGCTGAAATTGGTGGACTCGCTGATCGACGAGCACTTTGCAGCGACCCTGGACGAACACGGTGTCACACGACGCCAATGGCAGGTACTGAACATGCTCGAGCAACGCCCTGCCACCGAACGCGAACTCATTGACGCATTGGCCCCCTATTTCGCCTCGGCAGATGAACCGCCGAGCGTGACCGAGCACCTGGTCGAACTGGTGGAATCCGGGTGGATCGCCCACGAAGGGGAGTACTACTCGATTACCGACCGTGGGCACAATTCCCTGCAAACGCTCAGTGAACTGGTGGAGCAGATCCGTGAGCGTTGCGGGGCCGATCTGAGCGCCGAGGAGTATGCGACCACCGTGGCTTCCCTGGAGCGGATGGCGCTTAATCTTGGGTGGGAACCGGGCAATTCGTCCACCTCTACCCCATAGTATTGGAGTATGCGAGAACTCCAAGCTGAAATCATCCACGAACTCGGGGTCAGGCCCCGGATCGATCCGGCAGCGGAGATCACCGCACGGGTCGGCTTCCTGAAGGACTATCTCAAGTCCTCGGCAGCGGCCGGATTCACGTTGGGCATTTCCGGTGGAATCGATTCGACCCTGGCCGGAAGGCTGACCCAATTGGCGGTGCAGGAACTGCGGGCCGAAGGGTCCGAGGCCACGTTTGTCGCCGTACAGCTTCCCCACGGGGTGCAGCAGGATGCCGCGGATGCCCAGGCGGCAGTGCAGTTCATCGCCCCGGACGAGAGCTACACGGTGAACATCGCCGATGCGGTCAGCGCCGTGGACAAGGCCGTGGCGGAAGCCGGATACCGTCAACTCTCGGATTTCACCCGGGGAAACGTCAAGGCACGCATGCGCATGATCATGCAGTACGCCTTGGCCGGGGACCGGAAGATGCTGGTGGTCGGAACCGATCATGCCGCCGAAGCGGTGACCGGGTTCTTCACCAAGTACGGTGACGGCGGAGTGGATCTGATTCCGCTGTCCGGACTGAATAAACGGCAGAACCAGGCCTTGTTACAAGAACTCGGTGCCCCGCAGAAGCTGTGGGCCAAGGTCCCGACTGCGGATCTATTGGACGGCCAGCCGCAACGCACCGACGAGGACGAGTTGGGACTGCGCTACGAGCAAATCGATGACTACCTTGAGGGCAAGGAGATCGACCCTGAAGCCGCGGAACTGATTGAACGCCGGTTTGTCATGTCACGGCATAAGCGCGCGGTTCCAGCATCCCCGGCCGACACGTGGTGGCGGGGCTAGAACCCACCGGTGATTTCGCGCAGGGCCTGGACATGCTCATCCAGGCTCCGTTGCCCGCATGAGGAGAGCTTGGCCCAGGTGCGCGGCCGTTTGCCCACGAAACCCTTGCGGATAATGACGTACCCCTTCTCTTCCAGAGCGGACAGCTGGCGGGACAGTACCGAGTCCGAGATTTCCAGTGACTCCCGCAAGGTCTTGAAGTCCACCTCATCAACCTGCTGCAACGCGGCCATCAGGGACAGCCTGACCGGGTTGGTGAAGTCCTCGTTCATCCTCGCCCGCGGATGCCCGCTCATTGCCGCACCATCCAGATCCCGGCGAACAGCAGCGGCATAGCCACCACTATGGCCAGCAACACGACCACCATCGCGCCCAACCCTGCGGTGATCAGCCCCAGCCCCAGCCCGTAAAGCAGCAGGCTCATCCCCAGTCCGATCAGGTACTTGCGGCCGAACCCGGCCGGCAGCAGCCGCCGCAGGAATTGATAGCCGAATGTCAGCGCGAGGATCGCCAGCACCGCAGCTGCGCAGAGAACGAAGAATGCGCCCAGGTTCCGTTCGGGGTTGAAGACATGCAACAGACCATGGAGGGCCCCGAGCACCACTGCCAGCAGGATGCACAGTGTTCCCAACTGCCGGGCCCCCTGCCGCTTGGCACCGGAAATCCCTTGCTGCGCCACTTCCATGGACTCCAGTTGCCGGCGGAGGCTCTCGTTCTTCTCCGGGCTCATGCCGCTACCCTTTTCCCGCGGTACTGGCAGTAGGCCACCACCGAGGCGCCAACGGCGGCAAAACCCGACATTCCGGCGACAAGGTAGACGGGGGTTCCGGTGATGGACCAGGCCACGAGCATGCCCAGTACGGTCAGACCGGCCAGGATCATCATTGGTAGCACTGCGTAGCGGATGAGCTTGTCCATCGGATTCTCCCGGTGTTGGTTGGCGTACTGTCGATAGACCAAGCATAACAAGTACTTTCCTATTTGGAAAGTAATTTCTTCATATTGCCCGGGGGTGCTTTCTCTCCGGTTGCCACACTGCGTTGGAACGTGTCCACGCGCTGGAACAACCGCAGATGAGGCCCAGCCGATGACGTGGCTAGCTCGTGAAACCCAGGTCAGGTTTCCGGCCACCGCTTCATCAGCTTCCCCGTTGCGCCACTGGCACCTGCGGCTCCCGCGACCCGCCCAGCTACAACCACCGGGCACCCGCCGCGAACCGAAACCTGGCCGGGCATGCCCGGTATCAAGGGGCTTCACTTGTCGATCAGCCGCGAACCCCCGACACTGGCCACCATGACCTGCGGCACCGTTTCCACCTTGCCCTGGGCCAGCTCGATGGTCACCGGGCTGGCGCCGGCAAGGTGTGGGTTCCGTGTGCGATCATGGCTTCGCCCCCCTTCAGCGATCCCTTCTCCCGGCCGCTGCGACCGCCCTCCGCTTCGCGGTGATCGACCCGGTGCGGTGGGTGCGCACCGTTGCCCCACTCCGGCTGCTACACGAAGGCCCCGACCCCGGTCAGGGCTCGACCGACGATCAACGAGTTGATCTCGTAGGTGCCCTCGTAGGTGTGGATGATCTCCACATCGCAGAAAACCTTGGCCATCTCGTGGCCGGAGACCACTCCGTTGCCACCGAGCAAGGCACGACCCTGGGCCGCGGAATGCCGGGCCAGCCGGGTTGCGGTGGACTTGGCCAAGGCGGCATCGACCATCTGCAGCTCTCCCCGCTCCTGTTTGCGGGCCACCTCGCCCATCATCGCCAGGCATGCGGTCAGATGTCCCGCGATCTCGGCCAGCGGCTGTTGTACCAGCTGGAAGGAAGCCAGCGGCTTACCGAACTGCTCGCGCCCCGTAGCGTAGGCAGTGGTGATATCCAGGGTCGCCATCAGGGCACCAACCGCTTGCCAGCCAACCCAGGCCCGTGAACGCATCAGCAGATCATTGGCTGCGGCGAAATCCCGGGCACCGGGCAGCTTGTTCGCCAGCGGTATGCGCACCTGGTCCAGCTCGATGTCGGCATTCTGCATGATGCGCAGGCCGATCTTGTTCTCGATCTTGCTGGCCCGGTAACCCGGGCGGTGGCTTTCCACCAGGTAGGCGCCCACCTGATCGGTGTCGGTGTCCCGGGCCCATACCAGCGCGAAGTCCGCCAGGGTTCCCATGCCGATCCAGCGCTTGGATCCGGTAATCACGTATTCGTCTCCCTCGCGCCTGGCCTCGGTCCCCAGTCCCCCGGCGATATCGGATCCGTGCTCCGGTTCAGTCAGGGCAAAGGCCCCGAAAGCCTCGAACCGGCTCAATCGGGGAAGCCATCGGGCGCGTTGTTCCGCCGAGCCCAGCGAATCGATCATTCCCACAACCAGTTCATTGTGGATCCCAACCACCGATGACAGGGAGATATCGGCGCGGGCGATTTCTGCATGGATCAGTCCGTCAAACAACCGGGAATGGTTGCCGAGGTGCAGCCCTCCCAACCCCGCATCACCCAGCTTGCGGACCAGGTCGGCGGCGAAGGCTTCCTTATCCCAGTATTCGATCGCCTGCGTCCTGATTTCTTCCTGCATCAACCTGCGCACCTGATGTAGCCGGGATCGCTCGGCCGGTTCGAGTTGCTGTTCAATTCCCAAGAGGTCCATCTGGGGTCTCCTTCCAAACCTTGGATGTCCAAGTATATTGTTGGACTAGTTCCTATTCCTTCAGGGGTATTCGATGACTGAGCCACTCCCACGCGACCCGATCGCAGAAGCCCGTGACCAGTGGATTTCACATGGTTGGGACCAGGAGGCCGATGCCATGGCCGCGATCACCGCGGTCATGCGTTCCGCCTCGATCTTCTTGCAGCGCGCCGATACGATCCTCAAACCGTACGGGCTGACCTTTGCACGCTTCGAGGTGCTGGCACTGCTGGGATTCTCCTCCCGTGGCTCGCTGCCCATGAGCCACGCCAGCCGTCGGCTGCAGGTTCATGCCACCTCGCTGACCAGTTCGGTCGACCGGCTCGAATCAGCTGGCCTGGTACGCAGGGTCCCGCACCCCACCGATGGGCGGACACGGCTGCTGGAACTGACCGATTCCGGCAGGGAAGTACTGGAGGCAGCCCGTGAGCAGCTGAACATCCAGCTCTTTGCCGACAGTGGCTTGGAGCCCCGGGAAGCCGCCGAGCTCTCTGGAATCCTGGCCTCCTTCCGGCACCGTGCCGGGGATTTCCTATAGGGACCCGTCACGAATGGCGTTGATGATGGCCGAGAAGTCTGCCCCCGCGCCCCCGGACTCGGTAAACCTGGCGTAGAGGGTGGCAGCCAGCGCCCCCATATGTGCGTCGGTCTCGGTCAACTGCAGGGCGCTGGAAGCCAGCCCGAGGTCCTTGGTCATCAACGCCGCCGCGAACCCCGGTGTGTAATCGCGATTGGCCGGCGAACTGGGTACCGGCCCGGGAACCGGGCAGTTGGTGGTCACCGACCAGCACTGTCCGGAGGCCGATGAGATCACGTCGAACAGGGCCTGGTGGGTGAGCCCCAGCCGTTCGCCAAGCACAAATGCCTCGGCCGCACCGATCATCGAGATCCCCAACAACATGTTGTTGCAGACCTTGGCGGCCTGACCGGCCCCGTGTCCGCCGCAATGCACAATCCGCTTGCCCATGACCTCCAGCACCGGAGTGATGGCTGGAAGGTCCTGCTCATCGGCGCCGAGCATGAAGGTCAGGGTGCCGGCTTCGGCGCCCACCACACCCCCGGATACCGGAGCGTCGGCGCTGCGGTGGCCTGCGGCCACAGCCAGTTCTGCGGCTTCCCGCGCCTGGGCCACGTCGATGGTGGAGCATTCCAGGAACAGGGTGTCCGGGGCCGCGGCTTCCAACAGGTAATCCCGGTAGGCGTCGAGCACATGCTGGCCGGAGGGAAACATCGTCAGCACGATCTGCACATCCCTTGCAGCCTCGGCCCCGGTATCCACGGTGCGGATTCCCGCTTCCCGTGCTGCGGCCACCGCTTGCGGCATGACGTCGAATGCCCGCAAATCATATCCGGCGGAGTGCAGGTTCTTGGCCATGGGCAGTCCCATGTGACCCAGTCCCAGGAATCCGATCCGTGGTTTGCTTTCCATGGTCATTTCGCTCCTTCGTTATCTGCGGCGAATTCGGCTATCAGGTCAAAGGCCAAGTCCCCGCCAGGTAGCGGGGCAAAGTGTGCCGCTGTACGTCGTTCCGGATCCAATCCGGGCAGCGAGCGCACCCACTGCGGGCTGCGGTCCTTGTCGATCACCGCGGCGCGGATCCCCTCGGCGAAGTCCGGATCATCAAGACGATTGATCGCCGCACGGAATTCCCGGACCAGGTCGAGCCGCAGGTTTTTTCCTGCTCCGCCGATCAGACGGTTGACCAGATGGACCGCACTAGGGCAAGCCCGCTGCAGGGCCTCATCGGCCTTGAGCGCGTCGGGGTCTCCACTTTGGCGTAACGCGCGGTGGATTTGCTCCAGCTCGCCATGGTCGAACGCCAGAATCCACGGTTCGGTCAGGATTCCCTTCGGCGCATCGCCGCGAAACAGCGGCAAGACCTCGTCCACCGGCTGTTCGGTCAGGGCTTGTCGTAGTGCTGGCAGCCGTGAGGATTCCACGTAGACATCGGCAAGCCCCAAATGGATCGCATCTGCGGCCCCCACGCCGAGGCCGGTCAGCGCCGCGTAGCGTCCGGCCGCGCGTGGTGCCCGGGCCAGCAGGTGCGTTCCGCCGACATCGGGGAAGAAGCCGATACCCACTTCGGGCATTCCACACTTGCTGCGCTCGGTGACCACCCGGTGGCTTCCATGTGCGGAAATTCCTATCCCTCCGCCCAGGACGATCCCATCCATCAACGCGATATAGGGCTTGGGATACTCGTCGATGAGTGCGTTGAGCTGGTATTCAATGCGCCAGAACTCATCGGTGGACCCCTCCCGGTTCTGGATATCCCGGTAGATCGCGACAATATCCCCGCCGGCGCACAGACCCCGATCCCCGGCACCGGCCACCACAACCTGTCTTATGCTGCGGTCATTGCGCCATCGCAGCAAGGCAGTCAGCATTCCGCGGCACATATCCGTGGTCAGCGCGTTCAGCGACTGCGGTCGGTTCAGGGTGATAACCCCAAGGCTGCCGTGTTGTTCTATGCGAAGATCACTCATTCGGCACGCTTTCTCATGAGGTGGGTCACATGTTATTCATGAATATACTCGGACATCCAAGTAATTTGAAGTGCCCATAACCACCGGGTTCCGTTTCGTGATCGCGGTCGCGCCTGCCACCCGGAATCCGGGATCAAATATTGATAGGTTGGAATGGTGAAGATTGCTACCTGGAATGTGAACTCCCTCAGAGCCCGCGCCGACCGTGTCGAGGATTGGCTGCGACGAACAGACGTCGATGTCCTGACCATCCAGGAAACCAAATGCAAGGATGACAACTTCCCCTGGGAACTGTTCGAGAGCAACGACTACGAGGTGGCCCATTTCGGGGTCAACCAGTGGAACGGCGTAGCCATCGCCTCCCGGGTGGGGCTTGACGAGGTGGAACGTACCTTTGCCGATCAGCCGGTTTTCGGCAAGGGCGGGAAGGACCCCATCCAGGAACCCCGCGCCATCGCGGCGACCTGCGGCGGGGTTCGCATCTGGAGCCTCTACGTTCCCAACGGCCGTGCCCTGGATGACGAGCACATGGCCTACAAGCTCCATTGGCTAGACGTGCTGAAGGACAATGCCAAGGGCTGGCTCGATACCGACCCGAATGCGCAAATCGCCTTGACCGGCGACTGGAACATCGCCCCAACCGATGCGGATGTCTGGGATATCCAATTCTTCCTCGATAACAACCTCACCCACGTTTCGGACGCCGAACGTGCCGCGTTCCGGTCCTTCGAGGAGATCGGCTTCAACGACCCGGTCCGGGCCCACACCGAAGGTGCGTTCACCTACTGGGACTACACCCAGCTGCGCTTCCCCCGCGGTGAAGGCATGCGCATCGACTTCGCCCTGACCTCCCCTTCACTGACCTCACGGGTCGTATCCGCGTCCATTGACCGCGAGGAGCGCAAGGGCAAGGGTGCCTCCGACCATGTACCCGTGATCATCGAGCTCGCGGACTGACATGATCCCAAAGATCTCTGGACCCCACGAGGAACTCACGGCCGCCACCGCGCACCTGCGCGTCTACGAACCGCTGGCCGCATTCGAAGACTGGGCCCAGAGCATCATCCTGTCCACCCCGAAACTCGATTGGCAGCAAGCCAACGCCCATGAGGCGCAACTACTCTGGTCACGGACGTTGCGTAACGTCTCCGATCCCTTTCCGCATGACGAACCGGAATTCTTCCGCTCGGTGACGACAGTGGGCTATGACGGCAGCGAAAACACGCGGTACTGCCCGGCACAACTGCAGGCCCGTTCGCTACTGGCTGCGGAGCAGGCGGAGGAATCAATGCGCTCGGAAGTCTTTGATCTGCTTGTTCCCCCGGCGGCGCGCAGCGCCAATGCGGCCCGCCTGGACGCCAACCGGCTGGCGGTTGACCTGACACACCTGAACACCAGGACCTCGACCTGGGGGATCCCGCTGTGTTGGTTCGCGTTGTTTCGCGAGGACGATGAGTACGAGGAATACCAGGTCGGCGACAAACTGCGCTCGGTGCGCCTGCTCACGACTTTTGGGCAGGCCGTGGAGAGGCTGTCCTGGGCGCTGCAGGTCCTGGTGACCCATGCTCCGCAGGCACCCTTGTTCGAGGATCTGGGGCAGCTCGGAAGCTGGCTTGAGGGCTTTGACAAGGAATCGGTCATTGAACTGGATTATGGCACCCTATCCGAGCTGGTCTGGCCCGATGAGTCCATCAACGATCTCTATCATGGCATCCAGGCCCTGGAGGATGACGATCTAACCGGGGCGGCTGCGGCCTACCGCCGACTGAGTAACCGGTGGCTCGGCCCCCGACACCTGGGTCGGGCGAACTAGCCTCCGAAGGGCCACTGGCCCTGTTGCTTAAAAACAAAAACCTTCCCGAAGGAAGGTTTTGCTTGCTGGCGACCCTGACGGGACTTGAACCCGCGACCTCCGCCGTGACAGGGCGGCGCGCTAACCAACTGCGCTACAGGGCCATGTAATTTGAGGGTATCCCCAAACGACACAGTAAAACCCTCGGTTGACCCGAGGGCTTGCGTGGCTCCGACCGGCGTCGATCCGGTGACCTTTCGATTTTCAGTCGAACGCTCTACCAACTGAGCTACAGAGCCTGGCATCACCATTTCTGGCGGACACCCGGATTCCCAATGACTTGGAAAACCTGAGCGACCCTGACGGGACTTGAACCCGCGACCTCCGCCGTGACAGGGCGGCGCGCTAACCAACTGCGCTACAGGGCCTTGCATACTGCAAGCCGGCAAATTTCTTTGCCTGGCAACCGGAAGCCGGTTGCTTGTACCCCCAACGGGATTCGAACCCGTGCCGCTGCCGTGAAAGGGCAGTGTCCTAGGCCGCTAGACGATGGGGGCCTATTATCTGCTGCGGTTTCTCTCGTCCCCGCTGCGGACTTCAATAACTATACGTGGCATTTTTTGATTTCGCAAAACGAGCCCAAACGGGCCCCAAGGGCCCGCAATCCACCCCTCCGAGCGACACTTCCCCGTAGGCTGGAGACATGGATTTACAGATGCCCGACGACGAGTTTGACGCGCTGGTTCAGGAGGCTATCGAGGCCATCCCGCAAGCCGCCCTGGAGATGATGGACAATGTCATTTTCTTTGTCGAGGATGAATACGAACCGCTACCCGGGGAGCCGGAAAACGCCGAAATCCTAGGGATCTACGAGGGTGTTGCGCTCACCGAGCGCGATCACGACTGGGCCGCTGGCGCCATGCCGGACCGGATCACCATATTCAAGAACCCGACACTGCGAGCGTGTCTGACGCGCGAGGATGTCGTCCGTGAAATCGGCATTACGGTGATGCATGAGGTAGCCCATCACTTCGGCATCGACGATGCTCGACTGCATGAATTGGGTTGGGGCTGACCCTTCAGTCCGCGATTTTTTTGTTTGAGATCTAGCTCACCAAATCGGGTTCGCACCCACTCACGAGGACCCTGCCTGTATCGAGCCCGTGACACCAGGATTGATTCACGATTGCCCGATCGACCAATACGGCCCGCCCGCTAACATCGCACATCTTCTATATCTTTATGCGACCAGTTCGCAGGGCTTGCGATATCAAAGTAACTGATTCGAGACAATTTCTCGAAAGTTCACGTCACGCTCTCCGACAAAAACTTACGAAGTCACAAGCCTAAATGGTCCTGTAATGCATAAAGCGTCGTTGTGACTGGTGTGACGAGTGTTGCCAATCGAGTCAAACCTGGCCTAGTGTGCTAATTGGGACCTTGTCCAAAATGTGACCTTTGAGGGGTTTCATAACGCTTGGATCTGGCACCCAGTCATCATTCGAACTCGTGAGGAACGTCCACATGGCCAAACGCCACACGCTCAGCGTCGCCGCATGCGCCCTTGCCCTGGCGGCCTCCTGCCTTGCAGGTGCGATTCCGGCCTCGGCCTCTGGCCAGACCCCACTTTCCCCCGCTTTGGCCCTTCCGGCCGAACCGTCCGCGACCGGCTTGCCTAGTGCCGCCGAAGTCGAGACGGCAAAGCAGAGCAAGTCGGCCACCGATGCGATGATCTTGCGGATCGAAAGCTCTTTGGCTTCCAGCCAAGCCGAGCTGGCGTCCATTGAAGCCGCCGCCCTTGAGGCCCAGGACTCCCTGTTGACTGCCACCCAGGAACGCGATGTCCGGGTTGCGGAAGCCGACAAGGCCCGCGAGCAGATCAAGCTGGCGACAACCTATCTGGAGCAAAGCCGCGTTGAAGTCGGCAATATCGCCTCCGACCTCTACCGTACCGGCGCCAGCTCTTCCGCCTTGGGGATCCTGCTGCAGGATGACGACAGCAACGACGTGTTCTACAAGGCTGCAACGATCAATGCCCTGAGCCAGACGCAGGCCAGCAAACTGAATTCGGCTTCCGAGGCCGAGGCATTGGTCACCGCATGGCAGGACTATGCTTCGGCAGCCGAACAGGCCGCCAGTGACGCCACGACGGCCTATGACCAGGCAGCTGCCGACGCGACGTCCTCCGTGCAGCGGTATGAAGCGGCATTGGCTCCGCAGCAGCAGCTTCGGGATGAATTGATCGGCCATCTGGCCTTCCTGCAGGAGCAGGAAGAAGCAGAGGTCCGTGAACAGGTTGAGCAAGCCGAGGCTGCAGCCGCCGCGGAACAATTGGAACTCCAGTTGTCGGAGAACGCCGTTCCCGAAGTCGTTATCAACGAAGCACCCGAACTTTCCGAGATCCAGCCGTTGAGCGTCCAGGCTCCACAGGAACTGGAAGCAACCGAACCGGAAAACAGCCAGGAAGAGGTCCGGGTCACTCCAACGCCGACGCCAACACCTGAAGCAACACGGGCTCCAGAGGCTGCTCCTACCCCGAAACCCACACCGACCCCGGCGCCTACGGCCACACCAAAGCCTACGGCCACGCCAACGCCCACTCCGAAGGCGACTCCAACGCCTACGCCTACGCCTACGGCCACACCAAAGCCGAAAGCCACGCCAACGCCCACTCCGAAGGCGACTCCGACGCCTAAGGCCACACCTACGCCTACGCCTACGGCCACACCAAAGCCGAAAGCCACACCGACGCCAACTCCGAAGGCGACGCCCAAGCCGACGGTGACTGAAAAGCCCCAGGAAACCCAGAAGCCGCAGAGCAACAACAGCTACTCGGCAGCGATCGCCTGGGCGCTGAAGACGGCGAACGACCCCAGCAAGCGCTATGTATTCGGCGGCAACGGCCCCAACGTTTACGACTGCTCCGGATTCACCCGTGCGGCATTCGCCCAGTCCGGTATCTCGCTGCCTCGCTCGTCGACGCAACAGTACCAGGCGGCTCCGCAATATGTGTCCCTGAGCCAGCTACGCCCGGGTGACCTGGTGTTCTCCTCCTCCAATGGAGGAAGTTCCATGTATCACGTGGCCATCTACATCGGCAATGGACAAGTTGTTCATGCACGCAACCCCAGTGCAGGCATTTCCGTGACTCCGCTGAGCTGGGTCAACAACCTGCATTCGAAGGCTGCACGCTACTAGAAGACAACACCTCGCTGGTTGAGGTGCAAGGGCGGTGACGGGTTCAACCCGTCACCGCCCTTTCTTGTTACCCTCCCCGCACCCCGGTTGGTCCTGCCTAAACGCTCAGCCCCACCGGTGGCAACCGTCAACGGGGCCACGTTCAGGCGGCTGCGTAGCGCTCCGGTCAATTGGTGGCCCGCGGGCCGAATCGCCTCCGTGCCCCTCGTCTACCGGACAAAAGGCAGGGGAACTGTGACCAACCGGTTCCCCGCCGGTCACAGTTCCCCTGCCTATTCAAGTTTCCGGGGCAGGTTATTGCCCCGTCCGATCTAGTCCTCGGTCTCGAAGTCCTTGCGGTCCGCCAGTCGCGGGTCGTCGCTGTCCGGGACGACCATCACCGGCCCCTTGGAGTGGTGCAATACGCCCTGACTCGTGGATCCCAGCAACATGCCGGCAAACCCTCCGCGACCACGCGAACCGGTGACGGTCAGCACCGCATGCTCGGACTCACCAATCAGCACCTCTACCGGCGGACCTGAAATGACGTCGGTTTCCACCTGCAGGTTCGGGTAGTGCGATTTCAGCCACCGCACACCCACCGACATCTGATGGCGTACGTCCTCCAGGACCGCTTCCTGGTCCACGGTCGCGGGCATCCATGCCAGCGCGGCGCTGACCGGCGCCACGGCGCACACCACGCGTAGCTTGACATCCCGTGCCAGCGCGGCTTCCGCTGCAGCCAGCACGGCTGCGCGGGCACGGTCCGAGCCGTCCACACCTACCACCACGGCATCCCTGACCGGAGCCTCCACACCGTCTTGTTCCTTGGCCATGCGCAGCGGCACCACAACGGTGGGGCACTTGGCGTGGGCCGGCAATGCCGAGGAGACCGAGCCGAGCATCCGCCCAACGAATCCGCCGCGGCCGCGGGTGCCAACGACCACCAGGTCCGCATCATTGCTCAGGTCCAGCAGCACGCCTGCGGGATCGCCGGATTCAATGTAGGTACGCACCGTGACATCGGTATCGCCCAGGTCTTCGCGGGCCTGGCGGACAATGTCCTCGGCCCCGCCGCGGATCAGGTCGTCATCAAGCGTGGAATACCCGGCATCCATGGACGAGGCCGCGAAAACCGGAATCGTGTAGGCCGAGACCACGTTGAGCACCACCGACCTTCGTCGGGCTTCCCTCTCCGCCCATTTCAGGGCGCAGCGTGATTGCTGCGAGCCGTCAACACCGACGACAATCCCCTCGATCTTCTCGGCTGTGGCTGGTGTCTCGTCGCTCATCAGATTCACTCCTCATTGACCGGCTGCGGTACCGGGTGTGATACCCGTTACCACCAATGTACTTCCATTCTCACCCAAAGATGTGAATTGGGTCTAATGATTTCGCACAGAGCCTACTCAACACCGGGTTAGGGGTTCAATACAGGTTGCTGAACGCATAGAATTTTCAGCATGTCCACCAGTACCCAGTCCACAGAGACATCAACTTTTGCACAGCGGGTAGACCGCTATTTCAAGATCTCCGAACGCCGCTCCACGTTCTCCACCGAAGTACGAGGTGGTATCGCCACCTTCTTCGCAATGAGCTACATCGTGGTCCTGAACCCCCTGATCCTTTCCGGGGCAGACTCCGCCGGCGGCGAACTGGGGCTGCAGCGGGTAGCCGCAGTGACCGCCTTCGTGGCCGGTATCCTGACCATCATCATGGGCATCTGGGCACGCCACCCCTTCGCCATGGCCACCGGCCTGGGTGTTAATGCCTTCGTGGCGATCACCGTGGCCACCAATCCGGGGCTAACCTGGCAGGACATCATGGGGCTGGTGGTCATCGCCGGTATCGTCATGTTCATCCTGGTGTTGACCGGGTTCAGAACCGCTGTCTTTAATGCCGTGCCGGCCTCGCTGAAAACCGCCATCGTGGTAGGCATCGGCATGTTCATTGCGTTGATCGGCCTGGTGAACTCCGGTTTTGTGCGTCGCATCCCGGATGCCGCGGGGACCACCGTTCCGGTGGGATTGGGCTTTGACGGCCAATTGCTGGGCTGGCCGATCCTGGTATTCATCATCGGTCTGCTGCTGACGATGGCCTTGGTGGTGCGCAAGGTCAAGGGTGCGATCCTGATCGGTATCGTCTCCGCGGCGGTACTGGCCAATATCTTCGAGGCATTCTTCCACATCGGTGCCTCCAGTGCCGAGAATCCCAACGGCTGGTCACTGGTGGTTCCCTCCCTGCCGAGCTGGACCCTTCCTGATCTGAGCCTGATCGGGCATGTGAGCCTTTTTGGCGCGTTCAGCACCCTGGGGACCACGGCGGCACTGCTGCTGGCCTTCGTGATCCTGCTTTCGATCTTCTTCGACGCCATGGGCACCATGGTGGGACTGGCTTCCGAGGCCGGGAACATGGACAAGGACGGGAATATCCCGGATGTGGAGAAGGTTCTGTTGGTTGATGCCGCGGGTGCCATTGTCGGTGGCGGCACCTCTAGTTCCTCCTCCCAGATCTTTGTCGAGTCCGGCGCCGGCATCGGCGAGGGCGCCCGGACCGGGTTCGCCTCGGTCATCACCGGCCTGCTGCTGCTGGCCGCGATGTTCCTGACACCGCTGATCTACCTGGTGCCGTTCGAGGCCGTAGCACCGGCCCTGGTGGTGGTCGGCTTCATGATGATCTCGCAGGTCTCCAAGATCGATTGGAACGACTGGGGCCTGGCCCTGCCGGCTTTCCTGACCTTCACCCTGATGCCCTTCACCTACTCAATCGCCAACGGGATCGGGGCCGGATTCATCGCCTTCGTGTTCATCCGCACCGCCCAGGGTCGTGCGAAGGAAGTCCACCCCCTGATGTGGGTTGTGGCCGCCGCGTTCGTCGTGTTCTTCGGGATTGGCCTGATCGAACAGCTCGCCGGGGTCTAGCGTCTGCATAACTCCCGGGCCCGTCACCTTTCCGAGGTGGCGGGCCTGATTGCGTTTGGCAGATCGCAGATACCAACCCCAAGGGTGGCACGGCTAGACTCGATTTGAAGTAGCGACCAAGGGAAGGCGGGGGCATGAGCGGTTCATGGATCGAGGTCTTTGCGGGATTGAAGAATCCCGGGATGCGCAAGGTGCTGGGTGCCATCCTGTTGGGTCAGGCAGATCGGCTGGCATCCGACCGAACGACCACCAAGAACCTGGAGCGCTGGGAGAAATCCGGTTTACTCTCCCGGGACGGCTCCGGGTGGGCGCTGAACGAGAAAATGCTCAACGAGGTCCTGCGCTCCCAGGCCAAGCCGGCCACCGACCGTGAAGGTGTGGAGCGTTTCTTCACCGGCCTGCGGCTCGATACCCTGCCGGCCAAACCCGCCGAGCGTTTCGAGGTGCTGAAGTACATCCGGGACGCGGTGATCCAGCCAGACGATCGACTGACCGAGACCCAACTGAATGAACGGCTGCGGGTCATCCACCCGGATGTGGCCCTGGTGCGACGGTACATGGTGGACCACGGGCTGGTTCACCGGGCCGGTGACGGTTCGGTGTACACCCGGCCTACCCGGTGATCGGTGCGGCTCCTGCGATGAAGCGTTCCACGCCGGTGCCGGATACCAGCTGGGCCGGCAGGGGTGCGGTGCGCAGGTTTCGCTCGAAGGCCGCCCCCAATGGTAGCGGCTGGTCGCTGGCCAGGAACACGATGTTGCCGTAGCGCCGGCCCTTGAACATCGGCGGATCGGCGATCATTGCGACATGTCCGAACACCGAGCTGAGCGTTGCCGCTTCGGCCCGCGCGCCGGCCAGGTCCGCGGTATCCCCGCAGTTGATGAGATAGGTCCCGCCCACATCCAGCACCCGTTGGGCATGCCGGGCGTAGTCGACCGTGGTTAGTTCGCGCGGTGTGGTGTTCCCTGCGAAGACATCGCGGATGATCACATCCCGGCTGTGGTCGCTGAGGCCGGGCAACACCTGGCCGGCATCCCCGACCCGTAGCCGTACCAGCGGGGAACGGGGGATCTCGAAGTGCGTGCGCACCAATTCGGCCAGCTTGGCGTCGAGTTCCACCACCACCTGACGGGCGTTGTCATAGCTGGCCGCGACCCAGCGGGCCATGGAGCATCCGCCGCCACCCAGGTGCAGCACCCGGAGTTTGCGCTGCCTTCCGTCGAAGAGTTCGCGCGGGTATCCGAAGTCGAAGACCGGTTCCATCCAGCGCATGTACTCGAAATCCAGGAACGAGGGATCGTTCAGGTCGATGTGCGAGGACGAGACCCCGTTGACTTTCAGGATGTAGCGTCCGGCCCCGTAGGGGTCTGCTTCGATTTCGGCCAGGCCGGTGTCGATTTCGTACTGCCCGATAATCGTGGCGGCATCGCTCCTAGCCACGTTTGCGCACCATGCGGATTTCGCGCAGTCCGGCCCAACACCCGGTCAGGTCCTCACCAGTCCCGTCTGCGATGAAGCCATGCTTGGCGTAGAAGGCCCGGGCACGGGCGTTGGTCTCAATTACCCAGACCAAGGCGTCACGGCGGTTCAGCACGGTCTCCATCAGATGCTCGCCAAGCCCGGTGCCATAGAGCGGGGACAGGATGTAGAGCATGCCCAACTCGATCTCGACCCCGGTGTCCCTGTCCTCGTCAATGACCGGGGTCCCCCCGGCCAGGCCCACGATGGTGCCGTCGGCCAATTCGGCCACGTAGAACTGCGCACCGGAGGCTATGCCGCGTTCCCACCAGGCAACCTCGGCATCCAGTTTGTCCTTGTGTTCGTCGAAGAAGGATTCATCACGCAGATGCCCGTAGGCTTCCCGCCACGCCTGCTGCTTCATCATCAGTGCCGGACGGATGTCCTCGGCCTGGGCCAAACGAATTCGATAGTCACTTTTCAGTCCCACGCCCTCCAGCGTACGGCAGGCCATTGCACGTTGCCACACCACCACACCACACGTCGGTTTGGCCGTCATCACACCAGCAGCTGCACCGCCCTCCTACTTAAGTACCATTGAGCCGAACACTCCACTTTGAAAGACTGGCAGTTCGACCATTACCGACCCCGGTCCCTTTGGAGGTAGCCGCTTCGTGTCTCCGAATGAAAAGTTCGCATGGGTGGCGGCCGCCATGGTCACGGGCTTTTCGCTCATCATCTGCCTGGCCCCGGGGCTCTGGCTGGGTGTCGCGGCAGCGGTGCTGCTGATGGCGTGTTTTACCGCGGTGGCACAATTGGAACGGTCCGCCAAGGAATTGAACCGCCAGCATTGGTACTACATGGTGCCCTTGATCCTCTCCCCCAGCATCTGTGGGCTACTGGATACCGAGCTGGCCTTCTGGATCGGGCCGGTGATCGCGGCGGTCGGAGGGGCTGCAACCTACTATCTGGCCCGTGCCTTCCCGGTGATCACCGAACCGACTGCGGCCGGGCTGCTGCACTCGAACGGGGAATGAGCCCGAGCTGGTTGCAGTGCCAGCAGGTTTGCCGAACATCAGCCAGCCCCGCCGGCATGCATCGCTGCTCGCGATTGCTACAGCACGAAGTTCCCCGACCTGCCCAAGGTGAAATGCCCCAAGAATGGGTAAGGTCTGGGTGGTCATTCCACGATGACGCACAGTGAACGCCTCGACGTGCAGGCCCGACAGGAGCGCGGTACGCACATCCTGGACGAGGTAAGGTCGAGCGCGCCCTTTAGAGGTTATCGACGCCGATGACCCGTGGGGCACTGGCTCCCTTGACCCTACCGAACGCAGGATGCTGGAGAGCTGGACGTCAGCCGAGAGGCTTCCTGCGACGCTTCGGTTACGGTACGAGCTGTTTCCCGGTGAGGCCCTGAGACGACTTTTCGACGGCGTATGGACGGAAGTGACGTCGGAGCTGCTCGGAACTGCCTCGGAGGACCAAGCTGTCGGGTGGGGCATCCTGTACCCGACCACCGGTACGATCGATGTCGTTTCGAGCTTCGTTTCCCAGGCATATTGCACAGGAATGGGCACCTGGTCATGAGAAAGGAATCGGGGAATGACAACGGAGCAGAAAAAGTCGTCCCCCGCTCGGAAGAGTCTCGTAGTAGTTTTTTCTTGCTCGCAGTGGCCGCGATCAACATGCCTCGCGTCCCTCAGCTCGTCGACTACACCATGGTCGGTTGGGTTGTTGGAGAAACGTTGCTGCTGGCGGCGCTGGTGCTCGCATTCACCAACCATCGGACTCAGCCGAGGGCCAGCATTTCGGAATAGCCGGTGAGGTCGGCAAGACCTGAACCGAATCAATCGGGAACCCCTGCGACCACGGCCGCAGGGGTTCCTTCATGCATATCGGCTCTAGGCAGCAATCGAACGCGTAGCCGACAGCGTCGGCTCGGGATACCTTTCGACCTGTAAATCACGCCGTGGAGAGGTGCTCCTATTCCCGAGAACAACACACCCAGCGTCTGGATCGGCTGATTGGCCTGCTACAACGAAGGCCGTTCAGTGCGAGTGGTACGAACTGGGTAATGCCGCCAATGTCACCTTCGAGGAGACCCACAAGGCATCGCAGCGCGCTGTAGGCGACCACGAGGAACTGTGTGTCTTCGACCAAGAGAACCTGCCCGTCAAGGGCGCGTGCTCGCCGATGGACGTCGCACCTTGGGCCGAGGTCCACGAGACGTACCACGCGATCCTTGCCCGGTTACTCCTCGGTGAGGTGAATCCGGAGCAGGTGGTGTCGGATAGCAAGCTGAAACAATTCCTGCACGCGTTCCGGATGGCGGCCTACAACGTATCGATGATGTTGGCGACCGAGGTGCGCACGCATACCGGGTACACCGCGGTAAAGAACGAGACGCAAAACCTTGCCCGGCAGGCGTAACCCCAGACCGAGGATCTAGATCCGCGGGAGGATGGTCTCCTGGATGAGGTGCTGGATCGGCTGCCGACCGGTCGGGCGACCCGGCCACTGGGAGAGCTTTGCGATCGGCTCACTGCTACGGGGACGTTGCATCCGGGTACTGATCGGGTCCTGCGGTACCGGGTGAAAAGCCGGGGCTGAGCTGAAGTGAATTTTCAACCGATAGACAGGGCCCTGGCTTCATCGCGAATCATCAGCGTTCGCAACTACTTCTACGCCCATTAGTTGAAGCTCGATCACGATTACACCTGAATTTTGAAGAGCTGATCAACTACCTGGCTCGCGGGACCAGTGCTCAATGAGCCTCTGCTGGGCTTGCTGTTCGCTGAGTCCATGGATCTCACGTGCGGAAAGATGCAGTTGGTCTTTCAACGCTGTTTCCATCCACTGGGGCAGAGCGGATTCCTGTGCCGGTTCGGCGGTCGCTTCGACCGATTTGTAAAGGCGACCCATCTGGGTGATGACATCTTTGAGTGGTTGAATCTTTGGATCATCGCCCATGCGCGCAACGCGCGAGGTGAGTTCATCATAGACTTCATCATCTGAACGGGTGCCAACCGCCCAGATCTCGGAAATATCAAGGATTGGAAGGCCGGATGCGTCTTCAGTGATGCGCCAAACGATTCTCCAGTCACGATCGCCGGCAACTAGTTTGCGAAAACCAACCAGAGCGCCCAGAAGCGGCTCGCCGGCCTCTGGCGATTTTTCCAGTAACAGCATCTTCTTGAAAACGGCCCGCACGATCCGTAGGTCCTTCTTGTGAAGCCGGTGCAGATCGGATACTGCGTCTTCAGTCAGTCGGACGATACATAGGCGATCTTGAGAATGCTTCACGAATTCTTGGACTCAGCCTCTTCAACGTTCTCCGCTTCGAGCTCGGCGCGGTTTAGGTTGAAGAACTTCATTGCCTGATCAAGATCGGTGCGTACTCCGCTATCGGTAGCGAAGCGAGCCATCACTAGTGCGGCATCGCGTAGTGTGTCTCGGTCTTGGCGTAGTTGAGCGATCTCCTGGGCCGATACGACTTCGGCCACGACCTTGCCATGACGGGACAAAGAAGTATCTCGACCTGCTTCTGCGGCGGTAACCAGTGCAGAAAGACCCGCTCGAGATGCTTCAGTGATACTCAAGGTTGCCATACAGAAAACTATATAGATTTCTGCCTAGATTCCCAACCTGCTCAGCGGGAAACAAAGCAACCCGTTGATTCAAGCACTTCCACCCCCGGGAAAATAGGCCAAAACCAACGTTATGCAAAGTTGTAAAGCGATTATCGGCAGAACATGTAGATAGTCTTTCCTGCATAACTCCCGCACTGTCCCATGTCGAGGCGTCGATCGTGCATTGCCCGCCATTCGTTAGGCGGCAGGTTGGAGCCAGGACCCTTCAAGGCGGGCTAGAAGTGGTACCATATCTAGTACAACTAGGAGGCGATATGGCTATCACAACCAGCGAAGCACGTCGCGAACTTTTCCGCCTTATTGAACGCGTCAACCTTGACCACACCGAAGTTGAAATCATATCCAAGCGCGGATCAGCAGTGCTGATGTCGAAAGACGAATACGACTCTTTAGTTGAAACCAGCCACCTTCTACGCTCACCGAAAAACGCAGTACGCCTGCTTGCAGCTCTTGAAGCAGCAAGAAATGACCAGACCATAGAACACGGGCTTATTGATCCGTGAGCAGCAGACTACTGACCTGGACTGCCGAAGGATGGGAAGATTACGTCTACTGGCAGACCCAGGACCGCAAGACGCTCAAACGCATCAATCTTCTCATTGAAGACGTCCTACGTGACGATCCTTTCGAGGGTATTGGAAAACCTGAACCACTGAAGCATGCACTGGCTGGCGCCTGGTCACGTCGTATCGATGATGTCAATAGGTTGGTGTATGTCGCTGATGACCACTCAGTGACGATTCTGCAAGCCAAATACCACTACTGATCTGACTTTTTAGATGTCAAATACACCTCAAGGGATCCCGCCCCCTCGAGTTGTGAGACAGCGATTCAGGCATGTTACGTGGGTGGGAGCCGGTTGGTTTTCGGCAGAACGGCTAGCCTACCCGGCATCCTGGCTAGAGGACCCTGGCCACTGCCAATCCATCCCAGCCCTTGGCTCCCACGGTCTGTAAAGCCGTGGCATCGACCCGAGGATCCTTGCCCAGCCAAGCCAGCGCGTCCTGGACACCGCGAATATCCGCAGAGGCCTCGCCATGTTCATCGGGGTCGTCCAGGATGGCTCCATTGCGAACCACGTTATCCACGATCAACAGGGTTCCCGGCCGGGCCAGTTCAAGCCCCAGCCCCAGGTAGGTGACGTTGCTGCGCTTGTCCGCATCGATGAAGATCAGGTCGAACGGTTCAGTATTCTCATCGATCAGCGTGGCCAGGGTGTCGGCAGCGGGACCGATGTGGATCTGCACCCGATCCGCCAGGGCGGCACGCTCCAGGTTTTCCCGTGCCACCTTGGCATGCAACGGCTCGAATTCGCAGGTGACCACCTGACCGCTTTCACCCACACCTCGTGCCAGCCAACTGGTGGAAAATCCGCCGAGGGTGCCGATCTCCAGTACCCGGCGAGCGCCAACGAGTTCCGCCAGCAGTTTGAGCAGCTTACCTTGTGCAGCGGACACCTCGATCTGCGGCAGGCCCGAACGGTGCGCGTGCTCGCGGCCGGCGTCCAGGACCGGGTCGTTCAGCCCCAAGGCCCGGGCCACGTACTGGTCAACGGCGGCGGCATCATGTTCCGGCGAATGCCCGCTCATCAGGAATCTTTTCCCTCGGCAATGGCGGTCTCTAGCCGTCGGATCTTGCCGTCGAGTTCTCCGCTGTAACCGGGGCGGATATCCGCCTTGAGAACCAGCGAAACCCTGGACCCGTATTTGGCGACCGCGAAGGTCGCCTGCTTCACGACCTCCATGACTTCATCCCATTCACCTTCGATTTCGGTGAACATGGAGCTGGTCCGGTTCGGCAGGCCGGAGGCACGCACGATCTTGACGGCTTCGGCAACGGCGTCGTGCACCGAGGCATCGGCGCGGTCGGTACTGGGGGCAACTGAAAAGGCTACGATCATGTTCCCCACTGTGCCACCGCCGACCGCCTGCTGTCGACTGTTTAAGTCCCCGGGCTACGCGGCCAGGCCAGTCGCACGCAGCACGATGGCGGCCGCCGCTCCGGCAATCACCACCACCAGGAAAGGTGCCTTGAACAACAGGGCAATGGACGCGGCAGCCAGGGCACCGACGCGGGCATCGATGACCAGTTCCTGGCCCGAGGTGAAGGCGTTCATGGTGACCAACGAGGCCAGCAGCGCCACGGTGAGCGTGGCAGCGACCCGGGTCATCAACGCCGAGTCCAGCACGCTGCGGGGAACAAAATACCCCGATAGCTTGATGGCGAAGGCCAGGACGCAGGCCCCGGCGATCCACCAACTCAATTCGCTCACTGCATGCCTCCATCAATTTCTTGCCGCTTCCCGTGCTCGGTGGCCTGCTCTCCACGTTTGGCGCTGAGCACCGCATAGAGCACCGCAGCGGCGGCGGCGATCAGGATCGGCATGCCCGGGGCGGTCAGGGGTACCGCCAACGCGGTGACGACCCCGGCGGCGAGGGCAATCATGATCGGTTCCATTCCCTTCAGCCGCGGCCAGAGCAGCCCGAGGAATGCGGCAACAGCTGCGCCGTCCAGTCCCCAGGCGGCCGGGTCTCCCAGGGATTCACCCAGCAGCGCGCCCACCAGTGTGAACAGGTTCCACAGGATGAAGACACCGAGTCCGGCAGTCCAGAAACCGCGCGCCCGCTCGGCGAGACTGTTCTGCGACAGCGAGGTGGCGGTGGACTCGTCGATGGTCACATGGGCCATCATCGGCACCTGCCTGGCGCGGGGGCGCAGCGTCTGCTTGATCTGCATGCCGTAGACCGCGTTGCGCACCCCCAGCAGCGAGGCGGCGGTGAAGGCGGCGGCCCCGGTCCCTCCCCCGGCGATGACCCCGATGAAGGCGAATTGCGATCCCCCGGTGAACATGATGGCGCTCAGTGCCACGGTCTGCCACAGATCCAAGCCCGCGGCGATCGACAGTGCCCCGAAGGAAACACCGTACAGGCCGGTGGCAATGGCAATCGAGACCCCCATCCGGGTGGCCGGGGTCAACAGTTCCCTAGTGCTTCCCGGCATCATCACGCATCCTGCAGCCCGCGCATTTCCCGGCCTGACATGCTTGGCCGGTTGTCATTGCTCTATCCACGCCCATCAGCTTAGCCCGGATCGGGCGCGAAGGACCTGAGGGTGGTTGCTGGTCAGCTGGCGTACTCCCAGTCCATGGAGGTAACGGGCATCTGCCACCGAATCCACGGTCCAGATCCGCGGCACCAGGCCGCGGTCAATCCATTGGCGTACCTGGGCCTCGTTGTCGCGCACCCACTGGACGCCGGGGCCGATCATGCCTACTGTCCCCTGCTCGATCACCTCGATACCCTCGATGACGGAACGTTGCAGCACCCGGTAGACCTCGGCCCGGTTGTGCTGCCCGGTGGCCACCAGTTCCTCCACCCAGTCGGCATCCACTTCGGTGATCAGCTGGCAGAGCAGTTGCGGGTTGACCAGTCCGGCCAGGTACCGGTTGGACTGCGGTTCGAAGCTCATGATGCTGATCTGGATCTGCCCGTGACTTCCGGCCTTGCCGGTGCGGGGATCAAACCCGTGGGAATGCAGCACCTGGAGCACGGTGTCCTCCAGACCACGCCCGGCCGGGCTGGGGTGCTTGATTTCCACGGCCAACCCCAGCCGAACGCCCCGTTTGTCGATGAGCGTCAACAGCTCGTCCAGGGTCACCAACTGCTCGTCCATGGCGCCGTACTCGGCCGGTATCACCGTATCGCGCAGCACCGTGAAATCCATGGCCTTCAGCTCGGCCAGGGTGTAGCCGCCCACCGGCCCGGAGGCGTTCGAGGTGCGGTTCACCGTGGGGTCGTGGTGGCAGACGACCTGGCCATCCGCACAGAGGTGCACATCGCATTCAATACCGTCAGCCCCTTCGTCGATCGCCTGCAGGTAGGCGGCCCGGGTATTTTCGGCGTACTTGGCGGAGCTTCCGCGATGGGCGTAGAACAACGTTTCCATGCCTCTACGCTACTTGTAACCCGGGCACCGGGCGTGGGTGCCACGTCGCCGGGTGGGGCAATCGGTACAGTTGGGCGCATGCCCCAGCTACTTGATCCGCGGGCGCAGGCACTGCGCAACATGAAACGCTTGGCCACCACACTCTTTGCCGTGATGTGCCTGCTGTTTGTGATCAGTCTGCTGCTGATGCAGAGCTGGCCGGCCTTCGGCTACCTGAAGGCCGCGGCCGAGGGTGGCATGGTGGGGGCTGTGGCCGACTGGTTCGCGGTCACGGCCATCTTCCGGCACCCGTTGGGGTTGAGGATCCCGCATACCAACCTGATCCAGCGCAAGAAGGACGAGCTGGGTGAATCCTTGGGCGGTTTCGTCCAGGAGAACTTCCTTTCCGCCCCCGTCGTGGCCCGGAAGCTGCGTGCCGCCGGGCTGCCCGAACGTGCCGGCCGCTACCTGTCCTCCCCGGACGGTGCCGGGAAGGCGTCGACCCAAGCGGCCGTCACCGCCCGCGGGGCCCTGGATATGCTGGATGACGAGCAGGTCCTCACCGTCCTGCAGGCCCTGGCCCATGACTACATGGTGGCCCCGGAATGGTCCACCACCCTGGGCGCCCTAGGCGGCAAGATGCTGGCCGATGGGCATCATGAACAGGCGTTGACCCTGCTGGCCGAGCGTGCCGGTGCCTGGGTGCGGCAACATCCCGAGGTCTTCCGCGAGGTGATAGCTTCCCAGTCCCCCGGCTGGGTGCCACGCGTGGTCGATGAACTGCTGGCGCAGAAGATCCACCGTGAACTGACCGCACTGCTGAAGACGGTCACCCGCAACGCGGAGCACCCGTTGCGCCGGGCGGTGACCCGATGGTTGGTCGATTTCACCGACGCCATGCAGCACGATGCCGACACCATCGCCAAGGTCGAACTATTCAAGCATTCGTTGCTGACCGACCAGCAGTTGCGCGAACTGGCGATCCGGGGCTGGGGATCGTTGAAGGCCGGGCTGCACCAGTCCCTGGCCAACCCCGAGTCCGCGCTGCGAGTGGCCCTGCTCGGGGCCGTCACCGCGTTTGGGCATCGCCTGTTGGACGACCAGCCGTTGCGCCAGTCCCTCGAGGATCGGTTGATCGCTATGGTCGAACGCCTGGTACGGGGTCACGGTTCCACGCTGGCGGGGCTGGTCAGTGACACCGTCCAGGCCTGGGACCCGGCCGAGGCCAGCGCCAAGTTGGAGCTCCAGGTCGGCCGGGATCTGCAGTTCATCCGCATCAACGGCACGGTCATCGGCGCCCTGGCCGGGTTGGTCATCTTTTCCATCGGCCAGCTGATCCTCGCCCTCTGGGGGTAGCCCAGCCCCGGTACCTGTCGCGCCTTGGCACCAGGTATTGATACTTGTAAGCTCTGAATAGAGCAAGAATAAGTATTTCTAACCACTGGATCACAGCGCTAGAGTTGCCTCGATGCGTCCGCCGTGCAACTGGCGCACGGTTCGACGATCGGAGCACCCATGGACACCAGACATCTGCGCTACTTCGTCGCCGTCGCCGAGGAACGCCACTTCGGCCGCGCGGCGTTGCGCCTGCACATGGCACAACCTCCCCTGTCCCAGCAGATCAAGCAACTCGAAGATCAATTGGGGACCCAGTTGCTGATCCGCACCACCCGCAAGGTCGAACTCACCGCCGCCGGAGAGCTGCTGCTCACCCGCGCACGGGCACTGCTTGAGGAACACGAACAGCTGGCCCGCGACGTGCGCACCGTGGGAGAAGGCGCCTCCGGCGTACTACGTCTGGGGTCCACTGGCAGCGCCACGTACCGGATCATGCCGCGCATCATCGAGGCCACCACCCGGCAGATGCCCGGGATGCAGCTCAATGTCCAGGGCGAGATGCTTACCCCGCAGATGGAAGAGGCCCTGGTCGAGGGTCGCCTGGATGTGGCGATCCTGCGCCCACCGGTGCGCAGCGACCAGGTGGACTACGTGCTGATGGAACAGGACAAGCTCTCCGTTGCTTTGCCTGCCGACCACCCCTTAGCCCAGCTCGACACGGTGCACATTGACCAGCTAGTCGAGCTGGATTTCGTCTGCTACCCGCAGTCCTCGGCCGTCACCACCATCACCTTTGAGGCCTGCCGCCGCGCCGGCTTCACTCCCCGCGTGGCCCAGGTGGCCCGGGAAACCTCCACCCTGCTCACCTTCGTGGCCGCCGGGCTGGGCATCGGGCTGGTGCCCACCACCAACTACCTGCCGCATAGCGGCCGGATCGCCTTCCGCCCCCTAGCCAACGCTCCCGCCGTCGACTTGGCCATGGCTTGGAAATCCGGCAACGACTCCGCCCTGGTGCGCAATTTCCTCGATCTGTGTGCACCACCGCTTACCAAGGAAGGACCATGACACCATGAAAATCCAGCGGATCGAGGCGATCCCCTACGCCATCCCGTACACCCACCCCTTGCGGTTCGCCAGTGGGGAGGTGCATACGGCCGATCATGTCCTGGTGCGTATCCACACCGATGCCGGGCTGGTCGGCACCGCCGACGCTCCCCCGCGCCCGTACACGTACGGGGAAACCCAGGCCTCGATCATCGAAATAGTGCAGGAGATCTTCGCCCCGCAACTGATCGGGCTGGACATCCTGGACCGGGCCAAGATCCGCGCGGTCATGGACCGCACCATCAACAACCAGGTCGCCAAGGGCGCGGTGGATATCGCAGTGTGGGATGCCGTGGGCCAAATGCTGGGCACCAGCGTGCACAAGCTGCTCGGCGGTTACACCGATTCCATGAGGGTCAGCCACATGCTCGGTTTCCGCCCGGCACAGGAACTGCTGGACGAGGCCTTGCGCTTCGGACAGGAATACGGGATCACCACTTTCAAACTCAAGGTGGGCCGCCGGCCATTGGCCCTGGATATCGAGGCCTGCCATGTACTGCGTGAGGGCCTGGGCGATGACGTGGAAATCTATCTGGATGCCAATCGGGGATGGACAGCCAACGAGGCCTTGGAGGTCCTGCGCCGCACCGAGGGACTGGGGCTGACCATGCTCGAAGAACCCTGCGACGCCAAGGAAGCCATGAGCCGGCGCCGACTGGTGGAACATTCGCCCATCCCCATCGTCGCCGACGAATCGGTTCCCACCGCCGGGGATGTCTCACGCGAGCTGCTCTCCGGGGGTGCCAACGCGATCTGCATCAAGACCGCCCGCTCCGGCTTCACCGAGGCCACCGAGGTCCTGGGACTATGCACCGGGCTGGGCGTGGATGTGACCATGGGCAACCAGATCGACACGCAGGTCGGATCGTTGGCCACCGTGACCTTCGGTGCAGCCTTCGAGGCCACCAGCCGGCGCGCCGGCGAACTATCGAATTTCCTGGACATGGCCGATGACCTGTTGGCCGATCCGATCCGGATCCGCGATGGCCGGATCTCGGTGCGCAACCTGCCTGGCGTGGGTGCCACCATCGATGAAGACAAGCTGGCGCATTATCGCCAGGCCTGACCCACCCACCTATACCGAGGAGTTCCCATGCTGTTCCTAGCCCGTATGGACGTGACATTTCCCGAATCGCTGACCGACGAGCAGGTCACCGAATTCCAGGCCCGCGAAAAGGCGTATTCCGGACAGCTGCAGCGCAGCGGAAAGATGGTCGGGCTGTGGCGAATCGTCGGCGAATACGCCAACCATTCGCTTTTTGAGGTCGATTCCAACGACGAACTACACCAGATCCTCTCCGGATTCCCGATGTACGCGTACATGAAAATCAAGGTGACCGCACTGGCCAAGCACCCGAATTCCCTAGGCTGACCAACGTCTGTCGCGGCCACCTGCATTGATATGCAGATCGTCCTATTGGAGCGGAAATAGGTATTTCCCTGCACACTATGACGCGGATTACAGTGGCTGTAACCGCAAGCGATAACCGGCCCCTGCGGCCCGGCCACCCGCCACACACGCACACCACACGAAAACAAGGGAGTCGCCATGAGCACCGAAACCCCAGCCGAGGCCACCGCCGCCAAGTCGGGCAATGCCGCCACGGACAGGTTCCGCCAGTCCGGCAAATTGGGCAACGTCCAGGCCTCGACCGAGCGCGTGAACTTGTTGGCCAGCCGCCTGGTCAAGGCCGCCAACGACATCATCCTCGAAGAGCGCGTGAGCTACGACGAGTTCAACGCGCTGAAGGCCTGGCTGATCAAGGTCGGCGAGGACGGCGAATGGCCGCTGTTCCTGGATGTCTGGCTTGAGCACTCGGTGGAGGATGTCGCCACCGACCATCGTGAAGGCAACAAGGGCTCGATCGAGGGCCCCTACTACGTGCCGGAGGCGCCGACCCAGCAGTCCCCCGCCACCATCTCAATGCGCGAGGACGAGAAGGGCACCGACCTGCTTTTCCAAGGCCAGGTCCGTTCCACCGACGGCAGCGTCCTGAAGGATGCCAAGGTCGAACTGTGGCATGCAGATGAGGAGGGGTTCTACTCGCAGTTCGCCCCGCGAATCCCGGAATGGAACCTGCGTGGTACCTTCCTGGTGGACGAGGAAGGCAATTTCCAGATCAACACCAAGCAACCGGCACCGTACCAGATCCCGACCGACGGCGCCTGCGGGCAGCTGATTGCCGCCGCAGGTTGGCATGCCTGGCGTCCGGCCCACCTGCATCTGAAAGTTTCGGCACCGGGACACGAGTTGCTCACCGCGCAGCTGTACTTCCCGGGTGACGAGCACAATGACGACGACATCGCCAACGCGGTCAAGCCGGAACTGATGCTGGATGTCCAGCCTGCAGAGTCGGGCGAAGGCAAGCAGGTCACCTACGACTTCGTGCTGGACCCAGTCAAGTAGCCAGCAGGATCACGGGGTTCCGGGTGGAAACCGCAAGGTTTATCCGCCCGGAACCCCGTGTTTTTCATGAACCCGTGCCGCCTATCGGCCTTTGCCTGGTGCTTCGACGATTTCCTCGTCGAGGATATCCGGATCGTCCAGTTCAAGCTGCTTCTGGTTGACCGTGGGGATCCCGGCGAAGGCGGTGGCCGCGGTATCGATGACCCGCCTGGCCAGGTACCGGTTACCGGCGCCGCCGATGACCGCACCGATCCCGAAGGGCACCACACGGCCCAGCACGCTGGCCGCCTGGGTCCCTACGACCTTGCGCATGAACCTCTTCTGCAGGGTGTTCTGCATGGAGGTGTAGAAGCTGGCGGGCTTGCCCGCGCCGAAGGCCCTCGCCCAGCCCTTGACCGGCCCGCCACCGCGTCCGGCGGCCTGGGCGGTCAGCCCGGCAATCATCGAGCTGCCTTCCTCGCCCATCAACACGGCCATGACCAGCACACGGGAACGATCCGGGTCCTCGATGGCGATCCCGTGCAATTCGGCCAGTGCCTGCGCGTAGAGCGCGCTGGCTTCCAGGAAGCCCAGGGTCGCGGCCACCGAAAGACCGAGCGCCGCTGTGGTGCCCACGGCCGGAACGGCCGCGGTACCGCCGACCGCCGCTCCCGAACCGGTGGCAACGGCCAGGTAGTTGCGCTCGACAATCTTGGCCAGCTGGGCGCTGGAGGCTTCCGGATGCTTGCGGCGCAACCGCTTGAGATAGGCCAGGACGATGGGACGCTGTACACCGATCCCCTTCAGGATGGCCTGCTGAACCCCGGAGCGGGGTTTCCCGTTCGAATCGAAAAGGGACATGGTGATGGGATCTTTGCTCATCATGCCACTACTCTAGCGACCGCAAATGGTAGTTTGCCTTTAATGTCCAGCCAGCCGACCTAGTTCCAACCCTCGGTGGAATCCCGGGTTGCCGCATAGCGTTCGTAGACCCCGGGACGGGGAACCGCCTCGTAGCGTTGCGACGCCGCGGTATTCCACTGGGGAGGCTCGGCGTGGCCGCTGATCGCCCATGCCGCCTGGCGGGCGGCACCCAGTGCGACGTATTCGGCGGTGGCCGGGACCTCGACCGCAACCCCGAAGATTTCCGGCGCGATACGGCGCACTGCCTCGGACTGGGCTCCGCCGCCAATGAGCAGGATCCTGCCGGTGGGGACACCGGTGGCCTGTTCCAGTGCGGCAACCGCATCCTTCATGGAGCACAGCAGCCCTTCGACAAAGGCGCGCGCGATGTCTTCCCGGGTCGTCGAGGTGCGCAGCCCATGCACCAGGCCGGTGGCGGTGGGCCGGTTGGGTGTGCGCTCTCCACCCAAATACGGCAGCACCACAGCCCCTGAGGACCCCGCCGGGGCGCTGAGCGCCAGGTCGGAGAACTGCCGCTGGTCCACCCCCAGCATGCGCGCCCCGAAATCCAGGACCGGCGCCCCATTCAAGGTGCAGGCCAGCGGGAGGTAACGGTTGGTGGCATCCACGAACCCGTTGACCATCCCGCTACCGTCATGGACGCTGTGCTCAACCACTGCCGAGGCGACCCCGGAGGTGCCAATCGAGATGCACACGTCCCCCGGCTGCAGCCCCAAACCCAGTGCTGCGGCCATATTGTCCCCGGTGCCCGCCGCAATGCTCGCACCGCTGCGGGTTTCACCGACCAGCTCGCTGGCCCCGGCCAGCCGGGGCAGTTCGATGTCGTGTCCCAGCGCCATGGTCGCGACCTCGGGTAGGAACCGGCGTTCGGAGGTGGAATAGTACCCGGTACCCGAGGCGTCCCCGTGGTCGGTGGTGGCCTCCTGGCAACCACCGAGCTGCCAGGTGAGGTAGTCGTGGGGCAGCAGCACCCGTTCGGTCCGCCGGGCATTCTCCGGTTCGTTCTCGCGCATCCAGCGCAGCTTGCTGGCGGTCAGCGAGGCAACCATGACGCTGCCTACCTTGTCGGCGCAGGCCTGCGCGCCGCCGAGTTCCTCGACCAGGTCACGGGCCTGCGCGGCCGAGGAGGTGTCGTTCCACAGCATCGCCTCGCGCACTGGCCGTCCCCGGGAATCCAGGGCAACCATTCCGTGCTGCTGACCGGCCACGGAGAGGGCCTGCGCCTGCTCAACGAGCCCGTCGGAGGTGGCCTTCAGCGCCCGGATCCAATGGGCCGGATCCACCTGCGTGCCCGGCGGGTGCGGTTGGCGGCTGGCGGCCTTGGTTTCACCGGTTTCGGCGTCGACCAACAGGGCCTTGCATGATTGGGTAGACGAGTCGATACCCAGGACGTATGTGGTAGTCATGATTGGCTCCCAACCGGGTTGGCGGCGACATGGACATCCAGGCCCAGGGCCCGCAACTGTTCGCGATGGGCGGTATCCACCTGGTCGTCGATCACGATATCGTCGAATTCCTGCAGGGCCATCACGTGATAGAGGCCCGCGCCCTCGAACTTGCTACCATCGGCCAACAACACCTTCCGACCGCCCATTTTCAACAGGGCCGCCTTGGTCTGCGCGGCCTCGGCATCGGGATGCAGCAGCACGCCGTTCTTGATGGCGGTGGTGGAGACGAAAACCACGTCGCAGGTCAGCCGGCGGGCCTGCTCGACCACGACCGACCCGAGGAAGGAATCGGTTTCGGCATAGTACTGCCCGCCCAGGCCGACCATGGGGATCTGCTGCGCCACGGCCTGGTTCATCAGGTCCAGGGAGTGGGTAATAACGGTGGAGGGAGCGCACGCGGAAAGGTGGGCGCCGAGGGCACCGACGGTGGTGGAGTCATCCAGGGCAATCACGGCCCCAGCCGGAATCAGTTGCGCTGCCGTGGCGGCCAGCTGCTCCTTGACCTCCGCATTCAGGTGCCGACGCAGCCTGACGTCCCGTTCGGCCAACCGTGCGGTGATCGCCCGCGCCCCGCCGCGCACACGCTCAAGCCGGCCATCGGCGGCCAGGGTGTCCAAATCGCGGTGGATGGTCATGGCACTGACACCGAAATGCTCTGCCAGGTCCTCAACCCGGACGTTGCGAACCTTGTTGACATAACTGGTCACTTCATCCCGGCGGTGTTCCGGGGGCAGCCCGTGTACGGCGATCTCGCTGTGCCCTTGGGTTGATTCGTCATTTCTCACAACTTCGATGATAGATGCTTCACCTCGAGCTTCCAAGAGCTGGGGTTCGGAAGAATATTTAACATAAAAGCTGTTGAGTTTGTTCGTTTGGTGTTAGATTGATTGCGGTCGCAGAGAACCGGGACCGCATGCATGCAAAGGAGCAAAATGAGCCAGGACCCCAACGCAGCCCCCTCGGCATGGGAGCAGCGCCCGCCGTTGCTTGAAAGGATGGGCCTTCCGCGTCCGCTGTTGTGGGGGTTCGTCGGCCTGATGATCTTCATGATCGGCGACGGGGTGGAAACCAACATCCTGGCACCGTTCCTCACCGGCGACCATGGTTTCACCATTCCACAGGCAGGGACCCTGGTCACCGTCTACGGTGTCGCCGTGGCCATCGCGGCCTTCCTTTCCGCTTCCCTCTCCGACCTCTGGGGGCCACGCAAGGTGATGTTCATCGGCGCGGGCATCTGGGTGGTCTTCGAGCTGCTTTTCCTCCTGGTGGCGTTGAACTCCTCGAACACCGCCCTGATCTTCCTCTCCTACGGGTTGCGCGGCTTCGGCTACCCGTTCTTCGCCTACGGGTTCCTGGTCTGGATCAGCGCGACCGCCACCGCCAAACGACTGGCTGTGGCCATCGGTTGGTTCTACGTGGCCTTCAGCGCCGGGCTACCCACCCTCGGCGCCCTGACCGCCACCGCTTCCCTGGACATCTTCGGGCTGGACTACTACCAGACCCTGTGGCTCTCCCTGGCCCTGGTGGTTCTCGGCGCCGCCGTGGCCCTGGTGGGAATCAAGGAAAAGACCGGACGCGGGCCCCTGGTGGAGAACCCCGAACAGGTCTGGCAGACCCTGAGCTTCGGCCTGCGGCTGCTGGTGGGCAACCGCAAGGCCCTGATGGTGATGCTCACGCGCACCATCAACTCCGTCCCCACGTACGGTATGGCCATTTTCTTCCCCGCCCTGTTTGTTGAGCGTTTCGGCTGGAGCGTGGGACAGTTCCTGATCCTGACCACGGTCATCTACGCGGTGAACATCCCCTGCAACCTGTTCTTCGGCGCCCTGGGCGACAAGCTGGGCTGGTCCCGGACGGTGACCTGGTTCGGGGCGGCGCTCTGCGCCGTGTCGATGGCCGGGCTCTACCTGGTGCCCTCCTATGCCGTGGACCAGGGCTGGGAGTCGGCCTACGGCCTGACCCTGCTGGTCGGCGCGGTCTTCGGCATCGGGCTGGCCGGCTTCGTTCCGCTCTCGGCCATCGCGGTGTCGCTGGCCCCGAAGAACCCCGGAGCGGCGATGGCCTCCTACAACCTGGGCATCGGTGCGGCGGTCTTCGCCGGACCGCTGCTGGTCGCGGTGCTCTACACCCCGCTGGGGGCGGCCGGAATGGTCTATTTGTTCGCGGCACTCTACCTGGTGGCCGCCCTCATGTCCCATGCCCTGCGCGGAACCCAACCGGGATTCGCCGGCGTTCCGCTGCCGTCCCCCGAACGGGTCTCCTAGCCCCTGGCCGCTGCGGCATATCCCCTTCCCCCTATCTCCAAGGAGTCCTTGCAGACCATGAAGCTGAACACCAAGACACTGACCGGGATCACCGGCGCGGTGCATACCCCCGCTTACGACCGCAACCACGTCACCGCCGGCATCGTGCACTTCGGGGTGGGCGGCTTCCACCGGGCCCATCAGGCCATGTACCTGGACCGCCTGATGAATGCCGGGCAGGCCATGGACTGGGGGATCTGCGGGATGGGCGTGATGCCCTCGGACACCCGGATGCGCGATACCCTGCAGGACAGCGACGGGCTGTACACCCTGGTGGTAAAGAATCCCGACGGCACCCGGGACGTGCGGGTCATCGGTTCGATCATCGACTACCTCTATGCCCCGGACGATACGGAGGCCGCGATCGAGAAGTTGGCCGATCCCGCCATCCGCATCGTCTCGCTGACCGTCACCGAGGGAGGTTACAACGTCAACCCGGTCACCGGTGAATTCGACCTGTCCAATCCCGCGATACTCGCGGACCTGGCCGCACCTACGGCCCCGCGGACCACCTTCGGGCTGATTTCCGCCGGGCTGCAACGCCGCCGGGAGCGTGGCATCATCCCCTTCACGGTGATGAGTTGCGACAACATCCAGGGCAATGGCGAGGTGGCGCACAAGATGTTCGGTGCCTTCGCCACCGCGCTGGACCCGGAGTTCGGTGCCTGGGTCGAGGCCAACGTCCCGTTCCCGAACTCCATGGTCGACCGGATCACCCCGGTGACCACCGATGCCGACCGCGCCGATATCAGCACAAGCTACGGTATCGAGGATGCCTGGCCGGTGGTGTGCGAGGACTTCACGCAGTGGGTGCTGGAGGACAAGTTCGTCGCCGGCCGCCCGGACTTCAAGCAGGCCGGTGTGCAGGTCGTGGACGACGTGGTCCCCTATGAACTGATGAAACTGCGTTTGCTTAACGCCAGCCACCAGGGACTGTGCTACTTCGGCTACCTGGCCGGCTACCGGGCGGTGCACGATGTGGCCCGCAATGAGCTCTTTTCCCGGTTCCTGCTGCGATACATGGATCTGGAGGCCACCCCGACGCTGGCTCCCGTGCCAGGGGTCGACCTGGAGGCCTACAAGCGCACGCTGATCGACCGGTTCAGCAACGAGTATGTTGCCGATACCGTGGCCCGGCTGTGCGCCGAGTCCTCGGACCGCATCCCCAAGTGGTTGATGCCCGTCGTGCGCGAGAACCTGGCGGCAGGACGCGATATCGCCCTATCCGCGGCCATTGTGGCCAGTTGGGCGCGCTATGCCGAAGGGGTTGACGAATCGGGAAATCCCATCGAGGTGGTGGATCGGGTGGCGGATCAGGTCAGGGCCGCCGCAGCCGCACAGCGGCAGGACCCGCTGGCCTTCCTGCGTCAGCATGACCTGTTCGGGGACGTGGCCCAGGACCCACGGTTCACCGGGCCCTACCTGGCTGCCCTTCACTCGCTGCACGAGCGCGGTGCCCTGGCCACACTCAAGGAACTTACCGCCGCACCGACAGCGCGTTAAGCGCCGGAGAACACCGCCGAACGCACTCCCGGATCCTGCCCTCCTGCCGGCGGGCGGTCCGGGTTGTGCGTTCTCAGAATTTCAGGTCGCTCCACAGCAGGTCTGCCGCGGCTCCACTGACCGTGCCGTCGCTTTCGGGGACCGCGCCGTCCACGGAGGGGGTGGCGATCCTGCCATGGCGGGTGATCTCCAGGTCGCTATCGGCCAGGATGTAGTTCGACTGGTCATGGACACCCTGTTCGGCCACGCCGATCTTTTCCAGCAGTGCGTCGACCTCGGCGTTGTGTTCCACGCCCCTGCCCAGCTCACCCAGTAGCACATAGGCCACCGAGCGGGCAGGCGCGGCGTCGGCATCGTCACGGATGTACGGTTCGGCCGCCAGCCAATCACCGATCGCGGTGAGCTGGTCACTGTGCCGGGGTGCCGCGTATCGGGTTTCCTCGGGATCCTGGTTGGCCTGCACGGCAATGACCCGGATCTGCTGCCCGGCGACGGTCAACGGGATATCCCACAGCCCCGATTCCATCAGCGGCATGGCCTCGGCAACGGTTGCGCCGAGACCGGCTTCGGATATCCGGCTACCGGGCAACTCGGCCCACCGCTGGTCGGTAATGGTCTGGATGTTGTCCCGGTCGATCGGGTGCTTGGAAAGCAGCACCATTGATCCCTGCCCGGGAAACTGCCCGTAGCCCCAGGCATCGGCCGGACCACCGATGATCTTGTCCTCGTCCAGGTCCGCCCCGCTGGGCACGCCCTTGTTGGTCGGTCCGACGTAGCGGTAGGGGTAATCGGTCGCCCGGCCATCGGCCTGGGCCTGCTTGAGGTACTCGTCGTTGAAGGTGCGCACCGCACTCTCATCGGCATCGATCCCGGTCAGCAGCACGACATCCGCCCCGGAGCGCTGGATGGCGGTGGCCACCTGCACGGCCCGGGCTTCCTGCCCGCCGGCCAGGTTGGCTGCCAGCTCACCGGGATTCTCGCCGCTGAGGCCCACGTCAAAGGTCGCCACGCGCATTTGCTGTCCGGAGCTGGCCACGAGCAGGTCCTCCAGCAGATCGGAACTCAGGGGATGGCCCGCGTTCTCCTCGATACTGATGATCCCGCAACGGTAGTCAACCGCACCTGCCGCATCGTCCGTAACAGGGGTCGCGGGAACGGCCAGTGAGGTTCCCAGACCAAAAACTGTAAGACTAACCGACATTAATAGCACGTGGCAACCCTACGCTGAACGACGAGGGGATTTCCACCGGCTTAATCAGATTGTGACACCCGCGGGGCGGAGATCCGGGCGTTGGCCTGAAGGACTTCTTCCATATAGGGGGCGCGTACCTGCGGGGAAATGCGCGCGTCCACCAGGCACACGCCATCGGCTCCGGACTCCACCCAGGAAGAGACTTTCTTCAAGTCAGCAATGGTTTTAACGGTGATTCCGGTGGCCCCGAAGGCTCCGGCCACGGCGCCGAAATCAACGGTCGGGATCAGCATCGGGTCCTCATGCAGTCCGATGGAACCGTACTGGTGGATTTCGGCGCCATAGGCGGAATCGTTATAGATGACAATGATTCCGCTCTCCACGGTGCGCACGATCGACTCCAGGTCGGCCAGCGACATCAGGAACCCGCCGTCACCTGCAGCCAGGACCACGGTGCGCCCTTCCGCGGCGGGCCCGACCCCCACCATCGAGGCGGCGCCCAGCCCGATGGACTGGTAGGCGGTGCCCACGCAGGCCAGCGAACGGGTGCCACTGGTCGACCAGTACATCGGCCCCCACCCGATGAAGTGCCCGCCGTCCTGGACCAGCAGCCGGTTCTCGGGCAGGATCTTCTCCAGTTCACTGGCCACCCGGCGCGGATCAAGCAGCCCGTCGGGGGCGACTTCGTCGCCCGGTTCGCGCGCGGTGATCTCGCCCAGGTCCAGCTGCGGCCAGTACAGCTCGGCCTGCGGGCGATCGGTGATCCGCGGCAGCAACCCGGCCAGTGCCTGCGCGGTGTCGGCGGTGGCGAAGAGATCCACCCGGCTACTGGTTGGGGCCTGGGCCAGGTCGAGCTGGATCACGGTGGCGTGCGGGTGGAACAGGTCCCCGAACCGCATCTGGAACTGGTTCAGGCTCGCCCCGAGCACAAGTACGGTATCGGCCTGGCCGATGATCTGGGCAGTGCGTTCGGTGGAGAAACCGCCGGTGATGCCCAGGTCGGCCGGGCGGGCCAGCAGATTGCGCGCCAGCAGGGTGCCCGAGCTGGTCGCTCCGAGCCTATCGGCCAGTTCGGCCACCGCACCGGCCGCGTCGATGGCCCCCCGCCCGTATAGGATGTGCGGGCGGCGGGCAGCGTTCAGCAGCCCGGCGATGTGTTCCAGCTCGCCGTCCTGCGGGAAGGGGGCGGCAGGGTGTGACCGGTACTCGGCGAAATCCCAGGGGCCCTGGTCTTCGGTCGGTGCCGCCGCCAGGTCATAGGGAATGGCCAGCACCACGGGAGTGCGTTCGCGCAGGGCATGGGCTGCGGCCTGCAATGCGGTCTGCCCCGGGGTGTGTGCGTCCACCACGTAGGTCACCGCACCCACGGCGGTATCGATGGCCCCCTGGTCGACATCCCAGCCGCGGCGTCCGCTGGTGGGTGCGTCACCGGTAACGAACAGGACCGGGGTGCGGGCCGCAGCCGCCTCGGCCAACGCCGTGATCGCATTGGTGAAACCCGCACCGTAGGTGGTGGAGGCGATGGCGAGCTTGTTGCTCACCCGGAAGTAGGCGTCCGCAGCGGTCACGGTAGCCTGTTCGTGGCGTACCGCGGTGTAGTCGAACCCCTGTCGGACGGCGGCGTCGAGGAAGTGGGCGTTGCCGTTGCCCATCAGGCCGAAGATCTGTGGGGCGACGGGTTTCAGGGCGCGTGCGATGACGGCGGAAATGCTTGACATCATGGACTCTTTTCAAGAAAGTGCTGGTTGAGAGAATTCCATATATGTCTGCCGCTACCATTCGCTACCGGTACTGGTAGCGGGTATCGCCCCTTTTGAGAGCGCCGGAAACCCCACGGGGTTCCTGACAGGATTCAGGATACGGGACATAACCGGTCCGAGGCCAGCGTACCGCTACCGGATTTTCCGTCTTCGAGGTGTGCGCTCCGCACCGGCACCTCCTCCCGTCCGCTTTTCCCGGAGTATTCCACAGCAGCCGATAGCGCGTCCGGCAAGGCCAAACGACGTAGCCGGCCCATCCCAATAGGGCATCTGACACACGGTTTCGCGTCTCCGGACCGAGGTCGCACGTATAATTTGTAGCATGTCGATACCTGCACCACATGCACTGACCCCCGCCGAGGCCCTGGCCAAACTCCAGGAAGGGAACCTGCGTTTCATCAACGGCCAGAATGAGCACCCCAACCAGGACGGCGGTCGACGGCAGTCGCTGGTATCGGGGCAGGACCCCTTCGCAGTGATCTTCGGTTGCTCCGACTCCCGCCTGGCCGCGGAGATCATCTTCGATGTCGGCTTGGGCGACATGTTCGTGGTCCGCACCGCAGGGCACGTCATCGATTCGGCAAGCCTGGGTTCGCTCGAGTTCGCCGTCGACATCCTGAATATCCCGCTGATCGTGATCCTCGGCCATGACAGCTGCGGAGCGGTCACCAGCGCCATCGAGGCCAAGAAATCCGGTGTCCTGCCCAAGGGTTTCATCCGCGACCTGGTGGAACACATCACCCCGTCGGTCTTTGCCGCCGAACGCAAGGGGTTCACCGATGTGAACTCCACCGTCGTGGAGCATGTGAAGGAGACTTCCGAACGGCTGGTGGACCGTTCGCGCATCATCGGGGATGCGATCGCCGAAGGGCGTACCGCAGTGGTCGGGGTGAGTTACCACCTCTCCGATGGTGAAGCACAGGTCGTCTCCGGGTTCGGCCTGCAGGATGACTAGCATTCTCCTCTAGCGGGACCGGCTTCTACTCCGCGCGTCCCAGCGTGTGCGCCAGGACCTCCTGGATCCGTTGGGTGCGGAAGCGGTGCTGCGCCTCCAACAGCTTGCGCGGGATGATGTTCTGGTTGGCCAGGGCCAGCAGCCGGGCCCCGTGGTTGCCCAGGACCAGTTTCGGCCCCAGCGTCGGCACCGGGATGACCGCCGGCCGATGCAACGTTTCCCCGAAGCTGCGTGAGAAATCCGCATTGCGCACCGGGTACGGTGCCACGGCGTTGACCGGTCCTTCCAGTTCCGTGTCCCACAAGGCCCGGTGGTAGATATCAACCAGGTCATCCAGCCCGATCCAGGACAGCCATTGCTTCCCGGATCCCAGCCGTCCGCCCAGCCCCGCGGCATATAGCGGGCGCAGCACCGCGAGCATTCCACCAGAGGCATCAAGCACCACACCGGTCCTGACCTGGACCGTGCGCAGGCCTTGACCCTGTGCACCTCGTGCCGCATTCTCCCAGCGCCGCACCACATCCACCAGGAAGTCCTCGCCGCCGGCTCCGGACATGGCGTCCTCATCCAGCGGCTCGTCCCCGGCGTTGCTGCCGTAGATGCCAACGGCGGAGGCGCTGACGAAGGTCCCCACGCCGCTGGATGCGGCCAACTGGGCCAGCTTCCTGGTCGGTTCGATACGGCTGGACACCACCGCAGCCCGGTGCTCATGCCCGAATCGACCGAAGATGCTCGCACCGGCCAGGTGGATCACGGCGTCGCATCCGGACAGAAGTTCCGCGTCGGGATCCTGCGGATCCCAGCATCGTTCCTCCGGGTTCCCGGCTTCGTGGCGGACCAGGCGGATCACCTGGTGCCCTCCGCTGGTGAGGAAGGCGCACAGTGCGCTTCCCACCATCCCGGACGCACCGGTTACGGCAATCACCAATGGCTTCAGGCCGGCCTCTGCGGCCTGCTGGTGGGCTGAGAAGTCGCCCACCAGTTGCCGGTGCCGGTAGGCCAACATGCGCTGGATCTGCCCTGCCGGTAGCGAGGAGTCGATCCTGTCGATGACCCGCGACTGCTGCTGACCGGCAGCCTCGAAGCGGTGTTCATGGCGCCAGGTCAGAGCCCTGGTCGGCCAGCTGCGCGGACCCTGCGGCTCCAGCAGGTCCACGAAGCGCCGCGCCTCGTCGTACTCGCCGGGCTGGTGGGCGGCAATCCAGCGCAGCCCACCGGGCAAGCGCAGCACCGCGGTGCCGTCCCGCAGCGACCGGGCCTCCTGCAGCACCGTGAGTGGAAGCCATGGCGGCAAGAGGCGGTGCACGGCGCCGGGCCGGGCGAACCATGCGAAGGTGTCCTCGACGGACAGCGGCAACTGCACTTCCCGGTGAATGCTCATGGACCCAATCTAGGCATATGGCACCTGGGTTGGGCAAGGCTGCGGAGCGGGTTCACACCCGGCGCACATCCGGCCCGGCGCCAGGGACCGGTGGCCGTTAGGCCCCGGTGGTGACCTGGGCCAGCAGCTCCAGCACGTGCTGGTAGTCCTTGCCGGTGGCCCGGGTCATGCCCAGTTCGCAGGTGCGGTTGCACGAGGCATGGGCCGTGCTGTCCAGCTCCCTGACCTCTGCCGCTTCGGCCGCGGTGGCCGAGGCGGTGAGCTCGGGATGCAACATCCCGCGATCCCCGGCGAATCCGCAGCATCCCCAGGCCTGGGGCACATGGACCACGTCGGCCGTTGCCCGTGCGATGGCCTCCAGTGCGTCATTCAGTCCCATCTGGGTGGATGAGCAGGTCGGGTGCAGGGTCAGCGAGTCGATCTTCTTGCCTGTCGGCAGCCTGTCCAGCAGGTGCCTGGCGGTGAATCCCAGGGCATCCTGCACCGTGTACCCGGCCCCGGCCAGGATCTGCTCAAAACCCTCGGTGCAGCTGGTGGCATCGGAGATCACCGGCAAGGCGGCACCTTCCGGCTGCGCGGCACGCACCCGTTCGATGACCCGGTGCTCCATGACCTGGTGCCCCTGGGTATAGCCCTTGGAGGTCCAGGGCGTACCGCAGCACATGGACTCGATGCCCACGGGCACCAGCACGCTGACCCCGGCATTGACCAGCAGCTGCTCGAACGCGGCGGCGACACCGTCCCCGTCGCCGCAGGCGCCGAACATCGAGTTCACGCACGCCGGCAGGTAGATCGCCACCGGTTGCGCATCCTTGGCACCGAGCCGTCCGACCAACGGCTTGCGGGCCGTTCCTCCCCCGGGCAGGTCCGCCCCGTAGCGCGGCATCACATCGGTGTTGATGACCTTGCGGGCCAGGTCGGTGGTTCCGCTGACCAGGGGGGCAGGGATCTTCTCGGCCACGCTCAGCGCCAGCGCCCCGGCACGGGTGGCCGCGCCCCAGCCCTTGGCCGCGGCCTTGAAACCGGCTTCCAGCACCGGGTGGGCGTCCTCGCGGCGCAGCCGCTTGACCAGCAGGCCGGTGTTGATCTGCACCGGGCAGGCGGTCACGCACATGCCGTCCACCGCGCAGGTCTGCACCGCGTCGTAGTCGTAGTCGCGTTCCAGTTCGGCCACCAGCGCCATATCGCCGTCGGCTTCGGCTTTGGCGATGGCGCGGCGCACCACAATGCGCTGCCGCGGGGTGAGGGTCAGGTCCTTGGAGGGGCACACCGGCTCGCAGTAACCGCATTCCACGCAGCGATCGGCCTCCACCTCGATGGTGGCGTTGAGCTTGATATTGCGGATATGCGCGGCATGGTCCTCGTCGATGATGACCCCCGGGTTCAATACCAGCCGCGGGTCGGCCGCGGTCTTCAGCTGAACCATCACCTCGTAGAGCTCGTCCCCGTATTGGCGGCGGACGAAGGGTGCCATGGCCCGCCCGGTGCCGTGTTCGGCCTTCAGGTTTCCGCCCTTGGACAGGATCAGCTCAACCATCTGCTCATTGAACGCGTTGTAGCGGTTCAGGGCCTTCTCGCCCTCGAACCGGTCGGTGAGCATAAAGTGGATGTTGCCGTCCTTGGCATGTCCGAAGATCACCGAATCCTCGTACCCGTAACCGGTGAACAGTTCCTGCAGGTTCTGGCAGGTGTGCGAGAGTTCGCCCACCGGGACGGCCACGTCCTCCAGCAGCGCGGTGGTTCCCGAGGCCCTGGCCCCGGCCACCGAGGCGTAGAGTCCCTTGCGGAATTTCCAGGCGGCTTGGCGGTTGACCGCATCGGTGCTCAGCAGGGCCGGGGCGCGCAGCGGGGCCTGGTCCAGCAGTTGCTGCCCGGCCCGCTGCAGACCGGCCAGTTCCTGATCGGTGTCCGCGTGGTACTCCACCAGCAGCGCGGCCTGGTCCCGTACCTCGAAACCCATGATGGCTTGCGGGACGCCGGGCAGGTTCTGACCCACCCGCAGCGACGTCGAGTCCATCAGCTCCAGGGTGGCCGCCCCCGAGTCGACCAGGTCGGGCAGGGCGCGGGTGGCCAGATCGAGGTTGTCGAACACCGCCAGGGTGGCGATGGCCAGCTTGCGGATCGGCACGGTGCGGAACACCGCCTCGGCCACGAAGGCCAGGGTCCCCTCGGAACCGATGACCAGTTGGGCGAACAGCTGGGCCGGGGAGTCGAAGTCCAGGAAGGAATTCAGCCCGTAGCCCATGGTGTTCTTCAGCGCGAAGTGCTTGCGGATCAGCGCCACGGATTCGGAGTTGTCCCGCACCCGGCGGCGCAGGCGTTCCAGCGTGGCCACCAGTTCCGGTTCCGCCTGGGCGAACCGGGCATCGGCGTCCGGGGCCGCGGTATCGATCATGGTGCCGCTGGGCAGCACGAAGGTCATCGATTCCAGGGTCCGGTAGGTGTTGAATTCGGTGCCGCAGGCCATGCCCGAGGAGTTGTTGGCGATGACCCCGCCAATGGTGCACGCGGCCTCGCTGGCGGGGTCCGGTCCCAGCTTGTGGCCGTAGGGCGCCAGCCGGGCGTTGACCTGGCGGACCGTGGCGCCTGGCTGCACACGGACCCGTCGGCCCGCCTCCAGCACGGTGATCGCGCGGAAGTTCTTGCGCACATCGATCAGCAGCCCGTCCCCGCTGACCTGACCGGCCAGTGAGGTGCCGCCCGAACGCAGGGTCACCGGCTGATTGGTGCGTGCGGAGGCGGCCAGCAGCCGGCTGACTTCAGCGGCATCGGCCGCGATGACCACGGCCTGGGGTGTGAAGAGGTAATGGGAGGCATCCGAGGCGTAGGCGACACGGTCGATGGACCGGGTCTTGACCCGGTCCCGATCGGCAACGACGTCGGTCACTTCGCGCGGGACGGTGGTCTCACCCAATGCTGGCGTGCTCACGGCCATGCTCTGCTCCTGTGGTCTCGAGTAGGCCAAGCCTACCGAATCGCAATTTTGTCTAACAAGTACACATGCCATGCTAGTACCTTGCGTGCAATACTTTAACCGTCCAAAGCAAACCATTGGAGGCAAAGCCGTGGCACGTCTAGGGGTCGTTTCGGTCGTGCAGGCCATCATCCGGGACCTGCGTGAGCGGATTTTCAGCGGGGACCTGGCCCCGGGCTCCGCACTACGCGAGGTCGACGTGGCGGAGCACTACGAGGTGGCCCGCCCCACGGCCAAGGCGGCCCTGGAGAACCTGGTGGCCACCGGGTTGCTGAGCCGCAATGCCCACCAGACCGCCCGGGTGCGTCGGCTGACCCCCGCGGACACGAGGGATATCTACCGCACCCGCGCCATCATCGAGGCCGAAGCCGTGCGGCTACTGGCCTCCACCAGGCACGTCCCGGAGGCCGCCCTGGAATCCAACGCCCGGATCACCGCGCTGCGTGATGCCTCGCCCATCCAGATCGTCGACCCCGATGTGCGTTTCCATACCGCATTGGTCGACGCCCTGCAGTCCCCGCGGACCAGCACCATCTACGAACAGCTGACCGACGAGATCCGCCTGTGCATGAGCCATGTGCAGGACGCGACACTGCTGTCCACCGAGCGGATCGCCGCCGAACACGGGCAACTGCTCGAGCTGATTGCCGCAGGAGACGGGGATGGTGCGGCCGAGGTGCTCCAGCGGCATCTGGACAACGCCAGCACCCGGCTCGCCGAGCACCTTGCTGGCCTGGGTAGCGCGGTTTAATGACAACCACCCGCCCGGAGCATGATTCCCATGCGGGACGGGTGGGAGCAGAGCGGGCTATTGTGCCGCAACCGGCTCCGGCTGCACCGCCTCGGTGGCGCGTACCGGCTTGCGGATCAACGAGGTAGCCAACAGTCCCAGCACCGCCGCGGCACCGAAAAGGTAGAACCCATAGGGGTAGGCGTGCCCGCTGGCTACCAGCAAACCGGTGAGGCCCGGCCCGACGATCGCGCCCAAGCGCCCCACCCCGGCGACCATTCCCATTCCGGTACCCACCAGATGCCGAGGGTAGGCATAGCCAACGAATCCGTAGATCAGTACCTGGGCACAGAAGACAAAGGCTCCGGTGACCAGGACCACGAGGTTCAGCACCCATTGGTTCTCCATCCGGATACTGAGCAGCACCAGTAGAACCGCGGCGGACCCGAACCAGAACATGGTGGTTCCCTCGATCCCCCGGGCATCAGCGATACGTCCGCCCAACAGCAGTCCTGCAATGGCCCCGACATTGAGAACCAGCAGCAAGACCAGCGAATCGGCCACGTTGTATCCGGCGCCACGAATCAGCTGCGGCAACCAGGTGTTCATGCCGTAGACCAGTAGCAGTCCCATGAATGCACCGATCCACAAACCGATGGTGGACCGTGCCGTACCTCCGCTGAAGAGATCCCGGATGCGGGCCTGTGGCACCGGATCCCCGTGGGCGGCCAGGCCCGCGGCATGGGTTTCCGGAAGCTTGAAGTACATGATCGGCAACAGCAGCAGGCCCAATGCACCGCCACTGTAGAACAGCCAGGTCCAATGTCCCGCGGCCACGATCGCCAGCAGCGAGGCAAGCACCGCCCCGACATGGTACCCGGTCATGGTTATGGTGCTCGAGTGGGCGCGGGCGTCATCTGCAGCCGCTTCCTGCATCATCGTGATGGCCACCGGCATGCAGCCTCCGATGGCAAGACCGGCGATGAAACGCACAACCACCAGCATCGCGATGTTCGGCATGAGCGGGAAGACCAGGGTGAAGATCGAGAAGACCAGTACGCAGACCAGGATCGGCACGCGTCGACCATACTTATCCGAGGCCGGGCCGATCAGCACCGCGCCCAGCCCCACGCCAACGAGCGAAAATGTGGCAATACTCGTCGCGTCCAGCGCGGTCATGCCCAGATAGGCGGAGTCCAGCAGGTGCGGAATCGAGGCACTGAGCGCAACGATATCGAACCCCTCAAAGACCACGGTGGTCCAGCATAGGGCCACGATCCAGGCTCGGGTTGTTTTCAAGAAGGCACTCCCAGATGGTCGGTTTTCGTCACGGATCGGTGATCGAGCATCTTCGAGTGTGCCCCATACCGCATCGGAAAACCATTCATTACCGAACATTCGTTCGGTATGTGAACTTTTGTGGCCCATGGTCGTCGTTGACAGCTGCCATGCCTCGGCGAGTCGGGGTCCTGGTATCGATCTCACACAAGCCCGGCGAACCAGGCTGCAGGCATACCCCCACCCCTATTGTTGACATACCCCCGGGGGTATCTCTATGATGGGTGGAACACCACCGACAAAGGAGAATGAGATGCTGCTTGAACGCTTCTACGACGAGGACCTGGCCCAGGCCAGCTATTTCATCGGCTGCCAGGCCAAAGGCGAGGCCGTCGTGGTTGATCCCCGCCGCGACATCGCCGGCTACCTGGAGCTGGCCGCCAAGCACGGCATGAGCATCACCGCGGTAACCGAAACCCATATCCACGCCGATTACCTCTCCGGTACCCGCGAGCTGGCCGCCGCCACCGGTGCCGCCATGTACGTCTCCGGCGAGGGCGGCGTCGACTGGCAGTATGGCTTCGACGCCGAACGCCTGATGGATAGGGACACCATCACTCTGGGCAACATCACCCTCACCGCACGCCACACCCCCGGGCATACCCCCGAGCACCTTTCCTTCCTGGTCACCGACGGGGCCTTCAGCCCCGAGCCCGGATATTTGCTCTCCGGGGATTTCGTCTTCGCCGGGGACCTGGGCCGCCCGGATCTGCTCGATGAAGCCGCCGGCGGGGTGGACACCCGCTTTGCCGGAGCCCGCCAGCTATTCGCCTCGCTGCAGCAGGTCTTCCTCGAACTGCCCGACCATGTGCAGGTCCACCCCGCCCACGGTTCGGGCAGCGCCTGCGGCAAGGCCCTGGGTGCGGTACCTTCCACCACCGTCGGCTACGAACGCCAGTACGCCTGGTGGGCCAGCTATCTGGCGCAGGACAACGAGGAAGGGTTCGTGGCCGCACTGCTGGAAAACCAGCCGGATGCCCACGCCTACTTCGGGCGCATGAAACGGCAGAACCGTGACGGCGCCGCCATCCTCGGGCCGCTGGGCACGCTGCCGGAGCTGGCCCCGGAGCAGGTCAATGCCAGGCTTGCGGACGGAACCAGCGTTTTCGTGGACACCCGGGAACACACCCAGGTGCTGTCCGGCACGGTGGCCGGAGCACTGGCTATCCCCGGACCCGGGAAGATGGCCACCTTTGGAGGCTGGGCCTTCGATCCGGAACGTGACGGGCGCTCGCTGGTAGTGCTGGCCCGGGATGCCAAGCAGGCCGACGAAATGCGCGACCATCTGATCCGCGTAGGTATCGACAGGGTGGCCGGATACGCCACCACCCTGCACGGGCTGCCGGCGTTCACGCCACCGCAGGTCCATCCCCTTGAGCTGGGGTCCTTGGACTACGCCGCCCTGGTCGACGTGCGTAACCGGAACGAATACAACGATGGGCATATCCCCGGGGCCCGATGGCTCTCGGCCAGCCAGGCGCTGTGGAAACTCGACCAGCTGCCTCGCGACGGGGCGATCGTCACCTATTGCCAGGGCGGGACACGCAATGCCGTGGTGGCCAGCGCCCTGCGCGCCGCCGGTTACGACGTCGTTGAACTGGCCGGCAGCTACGCCGGCTGGCAGTCCCGTATGGCCACGGCCTAACCCGTCTTCGAGATAAGGAGAACCCAGGAACATGAGCAACACCATGAAGAGGATAAGTGCCCAGGAACTGAAGGCCCTGCTGGCCAATGGCTCCGGGGCCGCGATCTTGGATGTGCGCACCCCCGTCGAGTTCGGAGCATTGCATATCCCCGGATCGTACAACGTCCCGCTGGATCTGCTGCCCGAGCATGCCCATGACGTGACCCGGAACCTGGCCCGGCAGATCGTGCTGGTCTGCCAATCCGGCAACCGGGCCACACAAGCCCAGCAATGCCTGGTGGACATCGACATCGAGGGCGCCAGCGTACTGGTCGGCGGCATCGCCGCCTACGAGAAGGCCGGTGGCGAGGTGGTGCGTGGTTCACGACGCTGGGCCATGGACCGCCAGGTTCGCATGGCCGCAGGTGCCCTGGTGCTTGCCGGGTTCCTGGCCGGGAAGATCATCAACCCGAAACTGGGATACCTGCCCGCCGCCGTCGGCGCCGGTTTGGTCTTCTCGGCGGCCACCAACTCCTGCGCCATGGCCGGGGCCCTATCCCGGATGCCGTGGAACAGGGTGCGCCCGGTGGCCGGCAGCAACCCGCTGGCCGACACCCCGAATGCCGGCCAGCTGCTGGCCGGCAACACGAAGTAGAAGGAAGATCACCGTGGATCCGCTGGTCATCCTGGTCTTATTCGCCTCCGTGGTCGTCGGCCTCAGCCTCGGGCTGCTCGGCGGTGGCGGATCGATCCTGATGGTCCCGTTGCTGTCATATGTGGCCGGAATGGAAGCGAAACAGGCCATCGCCACCTCATTGTTCGTGGTGGCGGTGACATCCCTGTCCGGTCTGCTCGCACATGCCCGCGCCGGCAACATCCGGTGGGGCATCGGCACGGTTTTCGGGGTTTCGGGCATGGCCGGGGCCTTTCTGGGTGGGCTGCTTGGGGGCCGTCTACCGGGAACGGTACTGATGACCGCCTTCGCGCTGATGATGCTGGCCACCGCCGGCGCGATGTTGCGCGGACGCAGGCAGGTGAAGGGCCGGGTACATGCCAAACGTCCGGTGGGCCGCATCGTCATCGATGGGCTGGTAGTGGGACTGGTGACCGGGCTGGTGGGTGCCGGGGGCGGGTTCCTGGTGGTGCCGGCCCTGGTTCTCCTGGGCGGGTTATCCATGCCGTTGGCCGTGGGAACCTCACTGCTGGTGATCTCCGTGAAGTCCTTCGCCGGGCTGGCCGGGTATCTCTGGACCACCGCCATCGACTGGCCGCTGGCCTTGTCGGTGACGGCCGCGGCGATGGTCGGTTCGCTGGCCGGTGCCCGGTTGGCTTCCCGCATCCCGGAAGCCGCTCTGCGCAGGGGTTTCGGATACTTCGTCCTGGTGATGGGCGTCGTGGTCCTGGCCCAGGAACTGCCCCACCCCTTCGGTCTTCCGGTACTGGGAATCGGCCTGGCAGTGATCGCTGCACTGGTGCTGTGCACCACGGTCCCGGCCGTTGCCGCGCGCTGCCGGTGGCGGGGCAACCGGGCCCCAACCGACCCGGCCGCGGCACTCGATTAGTATCTATTGCAGTAAGGAAAGAAAATGATACCCCTGGAACTGACCGAAACGAACTTCGCCGAGGTGGTCAAGGCCCCCGGGATGGTGCTGGTGGATTTCTGGGCCGCCTGGTGTGGCCCATGCCGCCAGTTCGCCCCGGTGTTCGACCAAGCGGCGGAGCTGCATCCCGATGTCGTCTTCGGCAAGGTGAATACCGAAACCCAGCAGTCCCTGGCCGCGGCGGCGCAGATCACCTCGATCCCCACACTGCTGGCCTTCAAGGACGGGGTCATGGTCTCTTCCCGGCCCGGTGCGCTGGATCCGGCACGGCTCGAATCGCTGGTCACCTCGCTGAAGGAACTGGACATGGATGAGGTACGCTCCCGGATGCAGATTGCACCCCGGTAGCCCCCGAAGGATCCGGTCAATCCGATCACAACCCAAGGAGAGAATGATGCGCAACGCCGACGAGGCCACCCGCAAGAAGATCCTCAACCGGCTCAAGCGCGCCCGGGGCCAGCTTGATGCGGTGATCAACGCGGTCGAGGGCGAGGGCTCATGCCGTGATGTCGTGACCCAGCTGGCCGCGGTGTCCACCGCCCTGGATCGCGCGGGGTTCGCCATTGTCTCCACCGCCATGCAGCACTGCCTGATCGACCCGGAGAAGACCGCCGAGGAAGAAGACGGGTTGACCGTCGAGGAGCTGGAAAAGCTCTTCCTCTCTCTTTCGTAAAAATGGGCCATTGCCCGGAAAGGTGCATCGGATGTGCCGTCAAGTGAACTGCAGGATCTGCGGGAAGACGACGTGGGCTGGCTGCGGCCAGCATGTGGACTCGGTCATGGCCAACGTCCCGAAGTCCCGGCGTTGCCAGGGACATGAGCAGCCGGCGGGCCGGGGACTGTTCGCCAGGTTGTTCGGCAAGTAGCCCAACCACCGCACGGTACGAAGCCGGTAGCTGGGTCCAGCTACCGGCTTTGCTTTATCAACCGTCGTTGCAGCCATTCCCGTTCGGCCTCGTTCAGCGCCCGGGATGAGACCCCGTCGGCGGCCAGCGGCACCATCACCGCACTGCCGTCGAAGGCCACCGCCCCGTGCTGGTAGGCAATATGGCGGACCGTATACGACTTGGTCCCGATCCGGGACACCCCGACCCGCACGAACATCGCCGGCCCGTAGTGCAGCGGCCTGAGGTAGTCCACCTGGAGTGAGGCGACAACCGTCCCGTACTTCAGACGCTGTTCGTCGTTATCCGCACGGGACCAGCGGTAGCGGGCCTCCTCCATCAGGGTCACCACCCGCGCGTTGTTCACGTGCCCGAGTTTGTCCTCGTCACTCCATCGCAGCTGGATCTCGATATCCTGGCCGCCACTCACGGTACTGGTTTCATCAGTCAAGGAACCATTCCAGCAGAGCGCCGACGCAACCGGGAGTTTCGTTACTCCGTCCCGGGGTGCCGATGCTCCGGATGGAGGGCCGAATGAGGTGCGTCCATCTGGTGCAGCAGCTGGTGGACCCCCGGATGCACCAGCCGCCAGCGCCGGTACTTGCCATCGGGGCGCACATCCACCACTCCGGCCCGGCGCAGCGTGGCCAGCGCCTGGGTGACGGTATTGGCCGACAGCTCCGCCGCTTCGGCCAGCTGGCTCACCGAGGCTTCGGGGGCGGCATGCAAGGCCACCAGGATCTTCATCCGGGTCGCGTCGGCACACAGGGAGAAGACGTTGATCCATTCCGGGATCCGACCCTGCGCCTCCGCGACCGCGTTGGCGGCGATCCGACCCCGCTCAAGCTCCGCCATGGGCACCCCCGATTCCTGCCGCGGCCAATGCACCGGGCAGTGAACTTATCTGTTTGTCTAGACACATGTATCGTAGGAACGAACCCATCCAGACCCTCCAAACACGCCGAAAGGACCCTGCACCATGCGCCATGCGCTCCGACGCACCACACTGGCACTCTTACTTCCCATGGTACTGGCCGCGACCAGCTGCCAGGGTCCCGCATCGGGTACGGCCAGCGCGAACGACCGGCAGGTTGCCCTGCTCACCCCGGCACTGCCCGACACCCTGAACCCGCTGGCCGGCTTCGACAACAACGGCACCGGGAAGGTCAATGAATCGCTGTACACCCTGGAGGGCGAACCCGATAGCCTGCCCCGGATCGTGCCGCTGCTGGCCGCCGGGGAACCGCGGATTTCGACCGACGGACTGGCCTGGACCGTGGCCTTGCGTACCGATGTGGAGTTCAGCGACGGCAGCGGCTTCGATGCCCAGGATGTCGTGGCCAGCTTCCGGACGGTCATGGATCCGGCCAGCGCCTCGCCAATCGCCGGGACCCTGGAGAACCTTGCCGATGTCGAGGCGCTGGACGGGCACACCGTGCGGTTCACGCTCAAGGAGTCGCAGGTGTCGTTCGGAACGGCGCTGCTGATCGGCATCGTGCCCTCCGAGCTGGTGGAACCCGGTCAGCCGGTCGGCGAATCGCTGCTGAACCGCGAACCGGTGGGTACCGGCCCCTACCTGGTGGAAAGCTTCTCCGCCTCGCAGCTGGTGCTCACCGCCAATGCGCGGCACCATGCGGGGGCACCGGAGGTCGCCCGGGTCGTGTACGAGGCGGCGGAGGATGACAACGCCCGTTCGCAGCGCCTGGCCACCGGTGGTTTCACCGGCACCGTGCTCCCGCCCCGGCTGGCATTCGGCTACGCCGACCGTGAGGGATTCGAGGTCGTGAACGCGACTTCCGCTGACTGGCGCGGCATCTCCCTGCCTGCCGACCACCCGCTGACCGGGGATCCCACGGTCCGCCTTGCCCTGAATCTGGCGGTGGACCGCCGGCAGCTGATCGATGCCGTGCTGGCCGGGGCGGGTCGGGAAGCCCACACCTTCGTTCCCGCCGAATACGGTGAGGCGTACAACCCGGAGGCGGTGTTCGACCATGATCCGCAGCGGGCGATCCGGCTGCTGGAGCAGGCAGGCTGGAAGCCCGGGGCCGACGGCATGCTTGACAAGAACGGCCAGCCCGCGGAATTCACCATCATGTACAACCCCGGAGACATTCTGCGCCGGGACCTGTCATTGGCCCTGGCCTCCCAGCTGGAGCGGATCGGTGTGCGCGCCGCGGTCGAGGCAGCGACCTTCGACGAGGCCGAACCGCGGATCGACCAGGATGCGATCATGCTCGGCGGCGGGGACACCCCCTATGACGTGGATACCCAGCTCTACAAGATGCTGCATTCGAGCTACCCGCAGGCCGGCGCCTACTACGACAACCCGAGCCATTTCGCGTCCAAGGAGATGGACCGGGCCCTGCATACCGGGCGGACCAGTGTGGATCCCGCCTCCCGCCAGGCGGCCTACCGCAAGGTGCAGCAGCTCTACGCCGAGCAGCCCTCGATGCTGCTGATCGCCTTTGTCGACCATACCTATGTGCAGCGCAGCGACGTCCACGAAACCTGGAACACCACCGGTACGCTGCTTGAACCGCATGATCACGGCACCGCTTGGGCCCCTGGGTCAAGATCGGCGACTGGGCCCTGGCCCAATGAGCCGGCCCCTGAGGGTTGTCCGGCACCGTCGGTACCGTGTCGGGGCGGCTGCCGCGCTGGTGGGTCGGCGGATGCTGCTGGCGGTTCCGGTAACCGGTGTGGTGACCGCAGTGGTTTTCTGGTTGGCCTCGGTGGCCCCGTTCAACCCGTTGGCCGCCTACCTGGGCTCACGTTTCGAGCACACCGGGGTGCAGCAGCGTGAGGTGCTGGCCCGGCAGCTGGGCCTGGATCAGTCATGGTGGGGCATCTGGTGGCACTGGCTGGGCGGGGTGCTGCGCGGGGATTGGGGCCAGTCCCGGATGTACGGGCAACCGGTCGCCGAGGTGATGTCCGAACGGCTGCCCTATACCGGGCTGTTGGCGTTGTGCTCCCTGGCGCTGGCAATCGGGATTTCGCTGTTCCTGGCGCTGGCCTCGGGCCTGAACCGGGGCGGCTTCGCGGACCGATTGACCACGTTCCTGGCCCAGCTGGCGCAGGCGCTGCCCCCATTTGTGCTGGCCTTGATCGCCATTGCCGTTTTCGCCTTGCGGCTTGGGCTGCCGGCCGGCGGGGTTTCGGCGGCCGGGACGGCACCGGATGCCGTCTCGATCGCCGCCCACCTGGTGTTGCCGGCCGCCGTGCTGGCCATCAGCCTGTTGCCGTGGCTGGTGTTGAACCTGCGCGCTTCGGTGTTCGAGACGCTGGATTCCGATGCGGTGCTGGCCGCCCGGGGTCGCGGGGTTCACGGCCTGGCGTTGCTGCGCCACGAGGTGTTGCCGGTGGCCCTGCTGCCCTTCATCACGGTCATCGGTTCCCGGCTCGGCGAACTGGTCACCGGGGCGTTGCTGGTGGAAACCGTGTTCGCCTGGCCGGGGATCGCCTCGGCGGTGGTGGATGCCGCGATCGCCGGGGACTTCGCGTTACTCGCCGCGGTTACCGCCTGTTCCTGCCTGGCCGTGTTCGCCGGCAACGCCCTGGCCGATGCCGGTTACCTGCTGGCCGATCCGCGGGTGGCCGATGTCTAGATACCGTGTTCTGCCGTTGCTGGTGCTTGCCGGCGCCCTGCTCTTTGCGCTCGTTGTCCCGTTGGGCGACCCCGCCGCGGTCCATGCCGTGGATCTGGAGGCGGTGTACCTCGCCCCCGGTGCCGGTCACCCGTTCGGCACCGACCAGCTGGGCCGTGATGTGTGGGTCCGCTCCGCGCAGGCGCTGCGGCTGTCCCTGCTGCTGGCGTTGTTCTCGTCGGTGGCCTCCACCGTCATCGGTGTGGGAGTCGGGGTCGCCGCCGCGTCGGCGGGCGGGGTGTTGGACCGGGTGGCCATGCGGCTGATCGACACCGTCAACGCGGTGCCGCATCTGCTGCTGGGGGTGGTGGTGCTGGCACTCTGGCCGGGCAACTGGTGGGCCATCGTGGCCTCCATCGCACTGACCCATTGGACGCAGGTCGCCCGGATTGTCCGCGCGCGGCTGGTCGAGGTGCGCGAGGCCGAGTATGTGGCGCTATCCAGGGCCTGCGGCGCGAGCCCTGCGGCGATCTGGTTCACCCACCTGGTTCCCGCGGTCGCCCCGCAGGCGGCGATTGCCCTGGTGCTGCAATTGCCGCACGCCATCTGGCACGAGTCGGCGCTCTCCTTCCTGGGTGTGGGGTTGCCCCCGCAGTCTGCCTCATTGGGCCTGCTGCTGGAGGATGCCCGGGGCGGCATCCTCTCCGGTGCCTGGTGGTTGCTGGTATTCCCGGCGGCGCTGCTGGTGCTGGTCAGCTGGGCTGCCGCGGCCCTGGCCCATCCGGTGGGCTTCCGCCCGGCGGGGCCGAGGAGGGCCGCACGGCACATGCGGCGGGCACAGGCGGCCGCCGCCCGCCCTGCTGCGGGTCCTGGCGGGGCTTACCTGGCTACCGACGGGCTGACGGTGTGCGATCCGGCCCGGCCGGACAGACCGCCCCTGGTGCAGGAGGTGGACTACCTGGCACATCGCGGAGCGGTCAACATGATCCTGGGCCCCTCCGGGGCGGGCAAGAGCACGCTGCTGCGCGCCCTGTCCGGGTTGCTGTCCCCGCAACTGCAGGCCGATGGCCGGATCCTGGTGGACGGCCGGGCCCTGGGCCCCCGCGACCTGGCGGTTGAACGCGGGCGCCGGCTGGTGTTTGTTCCCGGCTCGGCGGCCACCGCGTTGAACCCGGTACGTAGCGTGGGTGCGGCCCTGGGCCGCGAGCGCCGGCGCCATGGGCTGGACGCTTCGATACCCGCCCTGGCCACCTCGCTGGCCGAACTCGACCTGGCCCCGCGGCTGCTGAACCACTACCCGCACGAGCTGTCCGGCGGGCAGGCCCAGCGTGTGGTGCTGGCCCTGGGCCTGGTGGCCGGGTGCGACATCCTGGTTCTTGATGAACCCACCTCCGCCTTGGACCCGGACAGCGCCGGCATCCTGCAGGGAGTGCTGCGCCGGCTGGCGGACACCGGATGCACCGTCATCATGGTCACCCACGACCAGCAGCTGGCCCAGCGGTTGGGTGATCGGGTGGCCTTGCTCGTGAACGGGCGGCTCACCGCGCAGGGAAGCGTCGCCGAGCTTCTGGGGCCACGGCGGATGCCGTCCGCCACGGAGCAGTCCGTGGAGGCCCTGTGAGCCTGCAGCTGGACGGGATCGGCTACCGTTACCCGAATACTGCCGGGACGGTCCTGGAGCAGCTGGACCTGCGGGTTGCCACCGGCCGCATCGTGGGAGTGAAGGGCCCTTCCGGATCCGGCAAGTCGACGCTGCTGCGTATCGCGGCACTAATGCAGTCTGCCGATACCGGAACCGTGTCCATTTCCGGGGAACGGGTGGACGCGGGGGCGCCGGTGAGCGCATCGCTGCGCCGCAGGATCGGCGTGGTCCCGCAATCCCCGCGGGCCGCCACCGATCCGCGGCTGAAGCTCGGGGCCGTGCTCGCCTCCCCGCTGGCGTTCCGGGACCGGGCCTGGCGTCCCCGGCAGGGAAGATACACCGCTGCCCTCCACCGCTGGTGCGAGCGGGTGGAACTGGATCCGGGGCTGCTGTCCCGCACCGCGGCGGAAGTCTCGGACGGGCAGTTGCAGCGGGTGCTGCTGGCCCGTGCACTGCTGCTGGATCCGGCGGTGCTGGTTTGCGATGAGCCGACGGCCCAATTGGACGGGCAGACCACCACCCTCATCCTGCGGCTGCTGGCGGAGCAGGCGGGCCGGGGCGCTGCGGTGTTGATCGCCTCCCATGACCGGCAGTCCCTGGAGTCGATCTGCCATGAGGTGGTGCAGCTGGGCAGCCTGCAGCGGAGCTAGTATTTGCGCAGGTTGACCGACTGCTGGCCGCGGAAACGGCGGCGCAGCTCGTTGGCGATACCCAGCAGTACCGCGTTGGTCGCCTCCGTGGAGTGCGAGAGCGTGCGCACCGCCACCCCCGGGAATCCGGTGACGGAAATCCCCACGTGGACCGTGCTGCGCTGGTCACCGGCGATCCGGTAGGCCAACTCCCGCAGCTGTTCGGCCAGTTCCCGGTCGATCCGGGCATCAACCGCCAGCATCATGCCCACATGGGTATAGTCCTGCAGGAACAGCAGCGAATCCAGCGAATCGGCCCCGGGTTCGACCCGGAGGTTGTCCAGCAGCACCAGCTCACCGTCCACACTGACCTCGGTGCGCAGCCGCAGCCGTTCGTAGCGGAACAGGGTTCCGTCCGGGCTCCAGCCCGGGGTGAGCACCTCGCAAAGCACCAGCGAGGCATCGGCTGCCATCTCGATGCTCGTTTCCTGGCGGTAGCTGGCCTGGCGGTAGGCGATCAGCTGGTCCGGCAGGTACTCCAGCACCGCCCCGGCACCCAGGCGCAGCACCATCCGCTGGATGGCTTCGCCCTGCGGGGTGCGGTACACCTTGGTGGCGGATTGGGTGGTCAACAGCAGGCTGCTGCCCGCGGCGACCTCGACCTCGATCCCGTACCGGTCGGCACCCAGATAGCCGCCGCCGGGGTTCACTATCGTGTAGCACACCTGGGCGCTGTCATCCAGGTAGTGCGGCCGCAGCACCCGCAAGGCGCCCTGGTGGTACTGGGCGGTGGCGATATCCTTTCCGGCGCGCCGTCCGACCTGTAGCCGCAACTCCCCCACGGGTTTGTCGCCGGCGAACGGGGAGGGGCCCAGCTGGCTTCCGGTATACCGGGTCCGTGTGGCCACTACCCCAGGTCCACCATCAGCACGTCGTGCTTGAGCCAGTTGATGACCTGCTCAAGCCCGTCATCGGTTTTCAGGTTGGTGAAGCAGAAGGGTTTGTCCCCGCGGAACTGCTTCGAATCGGATTCCATGACCGACAGGTCGGCACCGACATAGGGGGCCAGGTCGGTCTTGTTGATGATGAACAGGTCCGACTTGATCATTCCCTGGCCGGCCTTGCGGGGGATCTTCTCCCCCTGCGCCACGTCGATGATGTAGATCGAGAAATCCACCAGTTCCGGGGAGAAGGTCGCCGACAGGTTGTCTCCCCCGGATTCGACGAAGATCACTTCCAGGTCCGGGTGCTTGTCCTTCAATTCGTCGATGGCCGCCGAATTCATCGAGGTGTCTTCGCGGATCGCGGTGTGCGGGCAACCGCCGGTTTCGATGCCCACGATCCGATCCAGCGGCAGGACCCCGTTGGCGGCCAGGATCTTGGCATCCTCGATGGTGTAGATGTCATTGGTGATCGCCGCCATCGACACCTGCCCGTCCAGGGCACGCGTGATGCGTTCGATCAGCTGCGTTTTTCCGGCGCCAACTGGCCCGCCAACGCCAATGCGGATGGGTTCCATACTGCACTCTCCTAGAAGTGTCGTGGCGGCCGCTTGGCGGCCACCGTGGTCAGGACATGAACATGCGCGCCCGCAGGTGCTCGTGGCGCATTTGGGCGATTTCCAGCCCGGGGGCCGCCGTACCCAGATCCTGCAGGTCCATCCCGAAGATCCTCTCGGTCGCCTGCCTGACCGGGGTATGCATCGACCGCAGCACCCGTTGCCCGGCGTTCTGGCCCAACGGGATGGCCCGGATCGCGTTCTGGGTCAGGCCGGTGACGGTGGAGAACAGGTAGCCGGCCACGGTATCGGCCACCGGTGCACCGGCACCCTTGGCCCCCAGCGCGAACCCGATCCCGGGATGCCCGTGGCATTGACCGGCACGCACCTGCTGCGCGTACTGCTCCAGTTCCGGGGTGGGGAACACCGCGGTGGCCACCGCCAGCATCCGGGCGCCCATCTTGGTGCCGGCTTCCCGCAATTGCCGCGGCAGCGCGGCGGCGTGGATCATCCGATCCAGCCGGGCGATCTGGGCCCCGGTGTCGGCTTCATGCGCCAGGCGCACCACCAACCCGTCGGTGTAGCTCAGCGACTGGCCCAGGAAGAGTCCCAGCCAGTGCGCGAAACTGTGCTCGTCATGCACCGTTCCGTCCTCGATATAGCTTTCAAGGCCGAAGGAATGGCTGAAGGCGCCGGTGGGCAGTGCCGAGTCGGACAGCTGCAGCAGCGCGAGCAGGTGGCCGGCGCTAGTGGGTGTGTTCGGCATGGCGGAACGGAACCGGCATGACACGATCTTGCCGCTGGTAGCTGGTGCCGTGGTGCTTGAGGAAATCCTCCACGGTGTGGTCGTATTGCACCACCATCACCTCGGCGGCGTAGTCGGAGTCGGTGCCGAAGAACTGGGCCTGCAGGTGCCGGTTGCCCAGGGCGTGGGCCACCTGCCCCATTTCCAGGATGCTGCCCGGGGATATCACCAGCACATCGGTGGGCAACACCGACACGGTGATCAGTTCGGTGTCGGACAGGTACAGGATGTCCCCGTCACGCAGATCCGGGCCGGGGGCCAGGCGGATGCCCAGTTCCCGCCCGTGATCGGTGCTCACCCGCTGGATCCGCTTGACCAGGTCGCTGCTGGGCAGCACGACCTTCTCCTGGTGCCGGCCGGCATATGCCGGGGCGGGAAGCTCGTGGATGTTGCCCACGAGTTCTTGGATAATCATCGGTCTCCTTGCCGTGGATTGTGGTCTCTAGAACAGGAAGTAACGCTGCGCCATGGGCAGCACCTCGGAGGGCTCGCAGGTGGCGACCTCGCCGTCCACGGTGACCGTGTAGGTCTGCGGGTCCACCTGGATGTCCGGGGTTTGTCCGTTGTGCTTCAGATCCGCCTTGGTCAGCTCGCGGATGCCGTGGACCGGGCGGATGACCTTGCGCAGCCGCAACCGTTCGGGTACACCTTCCTCGATCGCCGCCTTGGAAAGGAAGGTGATCGACGAGCTGTGCACGGCACTGCCCAGGGCGCCGAAGTTCGGGCGCAGGGTCCGCGGTTGCGGGGTGGGGATCGAGCCGTTCGCATCCCCCATGATCGACTGGACGATCTGCCCGCCCTTGATCACCATTTCCGGTTTCACCCCGAAGAACGCCGGATCCCACAGCACCAGGTCGGCGAATTTCCCCTCCTCGATACTGCCGATCGAGTCCGCGATCCCGTGGGCGATGGCCGGGTTGATGGTGTACTTCGCGACATAGCGCTTGAGCCGGGCGTTGTCCCCGACCTGCCCGTCGCCCTCCAGCTTGCCGCGCTGGCGTTTCATCGCATCGGCGACCTGCCAGGTGCGCAGCACCACCTCACCGACCCGGCCCATGGCCTGGGAATCCGAGGAGGTGATCGAGAAGACGCCCAGGTCATGCAGGACGTCCTCGGCGGCGATGGTCTCGGCGCGGATGCGCGAATCGGCGAAGGCCACGTCCTCGGGGATGTCGGCGTTCAGGTGGTGGGCGACCATCAGCATGTCCAGGTGCTCGTCCACGGTGTTGGTGGTGTACGGCAGGGTCGGGTTGGTCGAGGCCGGAAGCACATTGGGCAGCCCGGCCATGCGGATGATATCCGGGGCGTGGCCGCCGCCGGCCCCCTCGGTGTGGAAGGTGTGGATCACCCGGCCGTCGATGGCCGTGATGGTGTCCTCCACGAAACCGCATTCGTTCAGGGTGTCTGCGTGGATGGCAATCTGCACATCGAACTCGTCAGCGACCTTCAGCGAATTGTCGATCGAGGAGGTGGTGGCTCCCCAGTCCTCGTGGATTTTCAGCCCGATGGCGCCCGCGCGGATCTGCTCGGCCAACGGGGCACGGTCACTGGCATGCCCCTTGCCCAGCAATCCGATGTTGATCGGCAGCCCTTCAACGGCCTGCAGCATCCGGGAGATATGCCACGGACCGGGGGTCACGGTGGTCGCCTTGGAGGCATCCGAGGGTCCTGCGCCGCCTCCGATGAGGGTGGTGGTCCCGGCGGCCAGCGCCACCGGGACCTGGTCCGGTGAGACGAAGTGGATGTGGGTGTCGATGGCCCCGGCGGTGAGGATCTTGTGTTCCCCGGCGATCACGTCGGTGGCCGCCCCGATCACGATGTCCACCCCGTCGGAGATGTCCGGGTTGCCCGCCTTGCCGATCTTGAAGATGTGCCCGTCGCGCAGGGCCACATCGGCCTTGTAGATCCCGGTGTAGTCCAGCACCACCACATTGGTGATCACGGTGTCCGGCACGTCCTGGTCACGGGTCAGCCGGCCGTTCTGGCCCATCCCGTCACGGATCACCTTGCCGCCGCCGAAGACCACTTCCTCCCCGTAGGTGGTGTGGTCGTGCTCGATCTCCGCGAAGAGGCCGGTATCGGCCAGGCGGATGGCATCCCCGGTGGTCGGACCGTACATTTCCGCATATTGCCTGCGGGAGAGTTCAAAAGCCATCCCTAGTCCTCCTTCTCTTCGCCCTCGGCCTGCTGCCGGGCTTCTTCGGCACGGCGCGTCTCATGCGGCTGTGGTGGCAGGTTCTCGTCCACGGGATCCACACCGAAGGTGGTGTGGAAACCCACCGTGGTTTCGCCCTGGTTGGGCAGGTCGATATCGTAGTCCTCGATCACGTCGGCTTCCACCACCGGGTCGATACCGGCGGTTCCGCCGATGGCCTCGGTTTCCACCACCGGCACGGTGCGCCCCACCGGGCCGTTGATCCGGTCCTGGAAACCGTGCACCTGGCGGGCACCGGAGTACTCGACCAGGTGAACGGTCCGGGCGTCGCCCGGTTCGAAACGCACGGCCGTTCCGGCCGGGATGTCCAGCCGGAAGCCGCGGGCGGCAACCCGGTCGAAGTCCAGATCCGGGTTGACCTCGGCAAAGTGGTAGTGGGACCCGACCTGGATGGGGCGGTCCCCCCGGTTGACCAGGTTCAGCACGCGGGTCTGTTGCTGTTGGTTGCAGGCGACGGGTTCATCGCGCAGGATGTACTCTCCCGGTTTCATGGTTCCTCCAGGCCGCTAGCGGATCGGGTTGTGGACGGTGACCAGTTTGGTCCCGTCGGGGAAGGTCGCTTCGACTTGGACATCGGCGATCATCTCCGCCACCCCGTCCATGACGTCTTCGCGGGTCAGGACGGTGGTGCCATAGCTCATCAGTTCCGCCACGGTGCGACCGTCCCTGGCCCCCTCGATGAGTTCGTAGGTGATGATCGCTACGGCCTCGGGATGGTTGAGCTTCAGGCCACGTTCCTGACGTCGGCGGGCCAGGTCGGCGGCGACAACCACCATGAGCTTTTCATGCTCCCGGGGGGTTAAATGCATCGACAATCTCCTAGTTCTCATCAACGTTTCGGCCGCTGGATATCGTGCAGCACAACCGATAGGGAAAACCGCGGAATTGCAGTTAAGGCCTAGGATAGCAGAGCCCCGATCGAAGCACGCGCCGGCGCTTCGAGCGGCTCATCACGCCGCCTGTGCCGCCCATACCCCTCTGTCAGATACGGTTTTGGGGCAACCCGCCGCGGCGATGCCGCGGGGTGCGCGCCACGACCCCGATACCTGTGGCCCGCCGCACCAGGAGCACTGTGCCGGCCCCCTTTTCGGGGACCGGCACAGTATCGGAGCCCGTGGTGCACGGGCGGGTTCGCGGGATCAGCCCTCTGCGGATCAGCTACCGGAGGCGCTGTCCTGGAGGACCAGCGGATATACCCCGTTCTCGTCGTGGATTTCCCGTCCGGTGACCGGCGGGTTGAACACGCAGGCCATGCGCAGCTCGCTGGTGGCGCGCACGGTGTGCTTTTCGTGTCCGTCCAGCAGGTACATGGTGCCGTCGCGCAACTCGTGCACCTCGCCGGTTTCCTCGTTGGTCAGCGTCCCCTCGCCCTGTACGCAGTACACCGCCTCGATGTGGTTGGCGTAGTGGAACGTCGAGGTGGTTCCGGCGTAGATCACGGTGTCATGGAAGGAGAAGCCCACCCCCTCCCCGGCCAGCACCATGCGGCGGCTGCGCCAGGTCTCCGAGGTGATATCACGGTCGGTGTCGTTCAGGTCGTTCAGATTGGTGACCAGCATGCTGGGTCCTCCTGGGTTGGATTGGTCGGGTAGGTGGTGTGGGGTGGATCAGGCCGATGCCAGCTCCGGGGAGCCGACGGCGCTGCGTACCGCCGCGGCGAGGATGTCCAGTCCGCGGGTGAGCTCCTCGTCGGTGACGGTCAGTGGCGGCATGATCTTGATGACCTCGTCCTCCGGGCCCGAGGTTTCCACCAGCAGCCCGTTGGCAAAGGCCTCTGCGGCCACCGCGGACGCCGATTCAAGGTCGGGGAAGACGATTCCGGCCAGCAGGCCTCGGCCGCGGACACCCGCACCGGGTACGGTGCCGGCGATCTGCTCCAACCCACGGTGCAGGGTGTCGATCTTGCCACCCAGTTGCCGCTGGAATTCCCCGTCCGCCCAATAGGTGCGCAACGCCGCGGTGGCGGTGACAAAGGCCGGGTTGTTGCCGCGGAAGGTCCCGTTGTGCTCACCGGGTTCCCAGACATCCAGGTCCGGGCGGAACAGCGTCAATGCCATCGGCAGGCCGTAGCCGGAAATCGATTTGGAGACGCAGACGATATCCGGTTCGATCCCGGCGTCCTCGAAACTGAAGAAGGTTCCGGTGCGCCCGCAGCCGGCCTGGACGTCATCGACGATCAGCAGGATGTCATGGCGCTTGAGCAGGGCCGCCAGACCGCGCAACCATTCGGTGCGTGCGGCCCGCAGTCCGCCCTCGCCCTGCACGGTCTCCACGATCACGGCGGCGGGTTTGTCCACGCCCGAACCGGAGTCCTCAAGCACCCGCTCCAGCCACATGAAGTCGGCGACGGATCCGTCAAAGTAGTCGTCGTACGGGATCTTGGAACTGTTGGTCAGCGGGATGCCGGCGCCCCGGCGCTTGAGCGAATTGCCGGTCACCGACAGCGACCCGAGGGTCATGCCATGGAACGCGTTGGTGAAGGAGAGGATATGTTGGCGACCGGTGACCTTGCGGGCCAGTTTCAGGGCCGCCTCCACGGTGTTGGTGCCGGTCGGGCCGGGGAACATCACCTTGTAGTCCAGATGGCGGGGCTTGAGGATCAAATCCTGGAAGGTTTCCAGGAACTCGCGCTTGGCCGGGGTCATCATATCCAAGGAGTGCACCACCGCCCCGCTGGCCAGGTATTCCAGCAGCGGGGCGCTGAGCGCGGGGTTATTGTGCCCGTAGTTCAGCGCACCGGCACCGGAGAAGAAGTCCAGGTACTCGGTACCGTCCTCCGTTATCTGGGTGGCCGCGTTGGCGTGCGTGAAGACAACGGGCCAGCTGCGGCAATAGCTGCGGACCGAGGACTCCAGGGTGTCGAAAATGCTGTTCATGGTTGTTTTCCCTTCCATTGGGGTACGTCAAAGTGGCGCCAGCTCCCCAGGGAGGCTGGTCGCAAAGCGGGATTGCTGGTGCTGCGGCGGGTAGTCGGGAGGGCTCCGGCTGGAAGCGGTGCTCCGTGGGGTGCCTGGCTGATGCAGCTAGGAGCTGGTCTCGGCCAGCTCCGGTTCGGGGGTCTTGAGCCCCTGGCCTATCGGGCCGATCCGGTACAGGAATTCGGTGTCGTGCGCATCGGGGTACAGCTCGGCGGTGAACAGTGCGGAACGTTCCACACCGGCGTCGCGGCGTGCGGCGAAACGGGTGAACAACCGGTTCGAGGCCGCGTTGTCATCGGTGATTGTGGTTTCCAGGTACGACGCACCGCACCGTGCGGCCAGCTCGTCGAGCATGGTCGCGGCCAGGCCACGGCGCTGGAAGTCGGCGCCCACGGCGACCTGCCACACCATCAAGGTGTCGGGGGCGTCGGGGCGCAGGTAGCCGGTGACGAAGCCGGCCGGAACCCCGTCGATCTCGGCGATGAGCGAGGTGCCGGAAAAGTCGCGGCACCAGAGCAGGTAGGCGTAGGAGGTGTTCACATCCAGCACCTGGCTGGCGTGGGCCAGCTGCCATAGGGCCTGGCCGTCGGATAGGACTGGGTGGCGGAATGTTGCCTCGGACATTGAGTTTTCGAGTTCTTCAACCATCCCTTCCAACGTAACGAACTGAGCGGAGATCTCAACCGCGGTTCGGGCGACTTGACACGTCTCGCCCACTGGCGGACCCCGTGGGCGCTGGAGGGTATCCCAGAAGGCACTAGGCATGCGGCGTTGTTGCGGGTGCCTCCGAAACACCCGCAACACCGTTACCATTTTGTTATATTACGTTGCCTTCCGGGGCCCTTCTGGTGCCCCGGGAGGAGCAGGACACCGTTCCCGGCCGGGTCCGGCAGCACAACACGGCATCAGGCAGTGGGGAATTCGATGACCTCGCTGCGGATCAAGAACCGCTTGCCTTCGGGGGCCTCCACGGAGAACCCGGAACCGCGTCCGTCGACCACATCCACAGTCAGCCTGGTGTGCTTCCAGTACTCGAACTGCTCCTTGGACATCCAGAAATCGATGCTGCCCAGCTGTTGGCCCGCTTCATCCGCGAGGTCAAGTACCCCGAGCCGGATATCCGCGTCGCCGGTCTTGAACTCCCCGGCCGGGTAGCACATCGGCGAGGAACCGTCGCAACAACCTCCGGACTGGTGGAACATCAACGGTCCGTGGATATTCCACAGCTTGCGCAGCAACTCCAGGCACTGCCCGGTAAAGGCCACCCGGGAGAACTCCTCCCCGGCAATCGTGGCTCGTGTCTCGGTGATGGTACTCATTGCGTGCTCCTACCGTGTCTCGGCACTGTCCGGCATGGCCGGTACCTGCCAGTGTCCTACTTTTCCCACCGCGAGTCCATGGCCCCACGGGCCAGGAGGCGGTACCGGTTAAGCCCCGTAGCCCGGGCGGCCACGCAAGGGTTGCGCGCCGTCCGGGCTGCGGGGCTTGGGGGTTCCGGGGTTTACTTGGCGGTGTAGTCGATGACCACCCGGCCATCGATCTTCGCGTGCCGCATCTCGTCGAAGACCGCGTTGATGTCCTCCAGCGGCCGGGTGTGGAAGGTCGGCTTGATCTTGCCGGCCGCGTAGAACTCCAGGGCCTCGATCATGTCCTGCCGGGTGCCGACGATCGACCCGCGGATGGTCAGCCCCTTGAGCACGATGTCGAAGATCGGGGCCGGGAAGTCGCCGGCCGGCAGGCCGTTGAACACGATGGTCCCGCCGCGGCGGGTCATCCCGATGGCCTGCCCGAAGGCTGCCGGGTGCACGGCGGTGACCAGGACGCCGTGGGTGCCGCCGATCTTCTCCTGGATCACCTCGGCCGGGTCCTGCGCGAAGGCGTTGACGGTCAGTTCGGCACCGTGCTTGGTGGCCAGGGCCAGCTTCTCGTCGGCCACGTCGATGGCGACCACGCGCATGCCCATGGCCACCGCATACTGCACGGCGATGTGGCCCAGGCCGCCGATGCCCGAAATGGCAACCCATTGCCCGGGGCGTACCCCGGTCACTTTCAGGCCCTTGTAGACGGTGACCCCGGCGCAGAGCACGGGGGCGATCTCGTGCGGATCGGATCCCTCGGGGATGTGGGCGGCGAACTTGGCGTCGACAAGCATGTACTGCCCGAAGCTGCCGTCAACGGAGTAGCCGCCGTTGGTCTGCGCTTCACACAGTGTTTCCCAGCCGGTACGGCAGAATTCGCAGCTTCCGCAGGCGCTGGCCAGCCAGGCGTTGCCGACCAGGTCCCCGACCTTGACCTCGGTGACCCCTTCCCCGACCTTTTCCACGGTGCCCACGCCTTCGTGGCCCGGGATCAGCGGCAAATGGGGTTTGACCGGCCAGTCGCCTTCGGCGGCGTGCAGGTCGGTGTGGCAGACACCGGAGGCGATCAGCTTCACCAGCACCTGGCCTGGTCCCGGCTCCGGAATGGTGGTGTCCTTGACCTGGAATTCCTGGCCAAAGCCCTCGACGATTGCGGCTTTCATGGTAGTCATAGTGCTCTTCCTTTGGATGGCATTCGAAGGCGTGGAGCAGGAGCGGCAGGCCGCGGAAATGAGGCTAATCGAACCGCGGTGTCCGCCCGGTGACCCCACGCCTTCGAGGTCTGTCAAAACTGGGATATTGCGCTGCGTGGTGGGTATCGGGTTTAGAAGAAACCGAGCTTGTTCTCGGAGTAGGAGACCAGCAGGTTCTTGGTCTGCTGGTAGTGGTCCAGCATCATCAGGTGGTTCTCCCGACCGATGCCGGAGGACTTGTAGCCCCCGAAGGCCGAGTGCGCCGGGTAGGCGTGGTACTGGTTGACCCAGACGCGTCCGGCCTGGATGGCCCGTCCGGCACGGTAGGCGGTATTGCCTTCCCGGCTCCAGACGCCGGCACCCAGTCCGTACAGGGTGTCGTTGGCGATGGAGATCGCGTCGTCGTAGTCCTTGAACCTGGTTACGGCAACGACCGGTCCGAAGATCTCCTCCTGGAAGATGCGCATGTTGTTGGTGCCCTCGAAGATGGTCGGCTGCACATAGTAGCCGCCTTCCAGCTCGCCGCCGAGTTCCGCACGGGAACCGCCGGTGAGCACCTTGGCGCCTTCGGACTTGCCGATATCCAGGTAGGAGAGGATCTTCTCCAGCTGGTCATTCGAGGCCTGGGCCCCCATCATGGTTTCGGTGTCCAGCGGGTTGCCCTGCTTGATGGCCTGCGTCCGGGCCACCACCTTTTCCATGAATTCGCCGTAGATGCTTTCCTGGACCAGGGCGCGCGACGGGCAGGTGCACACCTCGCCCTGGTTCAGGGCGAAGAGGGTGAAGCCTTCCTGGGCCTTGTCGTAGAACGCGTCGTCCTTCGACGCGACATCCTCGAAGAAGATGTTCGGGGACTTGCCTCCGAGTTCCAGGGTGACCGGGATCAGGTTCTCGCTGGCGTACTGCATGATCAACCGGCCGGTGGTGGTCTCACCGGTGAAGGCGATCTTGCGGATGCGCTTGTTGGAGGCCAACGGCTTACCGGCTTCGACACCGAAACCGTTGATGATATTCAGCACGCCGGCCGGAAGCAGGTCGCCGATGAGTTCGGCCAGGACCAGGATACTGGCCGGGGTCTGCTCGGCCGGCTTGAGCACCACGGCGTTGCCGGCCGCCAGGGCCGGAGCCAGCTTCCACACGGCCATCAGGATCGGGAAGTTCCAGGGGATGATCTGGCCAACCACGCCCAGTGGCTCATGGAAGTGGTAGGCGGTGGTGTCATCGTCCAGTTGCGACAGGCTGCCTTCCTGGGCACGGATGGCCCCGGCGAAGTAGCGGAAGTGGTCCACTGCCAGCGGCAGGTCGGCGTTCAGGGTCTCACGTACCGCCTTGCCGTTGTCCCAGGATTCGGCCACGGCCAGCATCTCGAGGTTCTGCTCGATCCTATCGGCGATCTTGTTCAGGATCACCGCGCGTTCGGCCGGACTGGTCCTGCCCCAGGCCGGGGCAGCCGCATGGGCGGCATCCAGGGCGGTTTCAACATCCTCCGCGGTGGATCGGGCCACCTCGCAGAAGGACTTTCCGGTGATCGGGGTGACGTTCTCGAAGTACATTCCCTTGACAGGAGCAACCCATTGACCGCCAATGTAGTTCTCGTAGCGCGACTTGAAATTGACTACTGCTCCGTCGGTGTTCGGGTTTGCATAGACAGTCATGGCTGTACGACTCCTTTGTCTCGGTCCTGCCGCATGGCCAGATGCCAGCGTCTTGAGTGTGACTATAGTCACCCCTAGGTTGCAGCTACGTTGCAACCCGTCGCTTCGGCAAATGCGCTTGGCGTCATGAGGCATGACCCGATCAGGTGCGCGGAAGCGCCAACGGACCAGACGGGAGGTACGCGGCGCTAGTCTTGGAGTTGTTCCACTTCGGCCACCACAAGGGAGCGGGCCGGGGAATCCGGGGGAAGTTCCCGCAGGGCGGCCATCAGGAACTGGGCATCTCCGCTTTGCCGTCCCAGCCGCAACAACTGCTGCGCCGTCCCCCGATCCAAGGCCACTTCGCGGATGGCGGCCTGGGCGCGATGTCGCATCGCAATGATTCCCGGGGCCTGCGACCGGGCCAGCAGCTCCGTGGGGCACAATTGCAGCGCCTGCTCCAGGTCCCCGGCTTCCAACGCCTGCCACAAGCGGCACACCGTGGTTTCGAGCGCCCATTCCAGCCGGTATGGCCGCGCGGCAAGTGTGCGACCGGGCTTCGCGGAGAGCACCTTGCGCAGGCGGACGATTTCCGAACGCACGGTCCCCACGGCCGCCGTATCGGGATGTTCGAACAGTTCCTCGACAAGTTCGGCATTGCTCAATCCGCGCGGGTGGGCGGCAAGCAGCGTCAGGATTTCGGCATGACGCAGGGAGATCGACGTGCCTGACAGTTCCGGCCCGTCGGCCCCGCACAAGTCCAGGAAGTCCGCCCCGGGCTGCGGCGCCGGGATCCCCGGCAGCAACAGCTGGCTCTCGGCGGCGGCCACGGCGGCCTGCAACAGCGGCAGGGAATGCACGGCAATGGCGTCGGCACCACCGGTCAGGTCCACCGCGCCGATGACCCTGCCGGTGGCGGGGTTACGAATGGGTACTGCGGAGCAATTCAGGTGGTGCACATCCTGGTACAGGTGCTCCGCCCCGGTCACCTGCACCCCGTTTCCGGTAGCCAGGGCCAGGCCGGGAGCCGAGGTGCCAACTGCGGACTCTCCCCAGTTCGCCCCGGCCGCAAAACCAACCCGCTCGGCACCGTTCAGGGAACCGTTGCTTCCGGCGACCCACAGCAGGGTCCCTTGCGCGTCGGCGAGCGCCACCAGGAGGTTCGCGTCGGTGGCGGCCGGTACGAGGAGTTTCTCGAAGACCGGCCAGATACGTTGCAGCTCGCTGTGCTCGCGGGCCAGACGCAGGTGTTCTTCGCTGAGCACGGGCGGTTCCCCGGACCGGACCCGGCTGGACAGGGAGCGTTTCCAGGACTCGCGGACCACGGTCCGCAACGGCAGGGAATCAAGATCGGCCTGGTTCGACCCCAACAGCTCATGGGCGCGCGCCGCTTGGCGCGCCGCCGAAGACCAGTCGATTACCGTACCGCCCATGTGACTCCAGACCCCATAGCGTAGATCACTGCCGTGGACATTAGCCTAGGCCAATTCCATGGGGTTTTGAAGGGGCCGTGAGACCGGGGGCCTCAACGTCCCAAGTCCCGTCTGCTATACAGGATCAACGCGAGCGCGGCAAGGATCGCGGCCGCCAGCGCGTAACCGGCCGGTACGAGCATCGATGCCTGCTCGTGAACGATTTCCAGGGCGTTGACGGACGTGAACGGTTCGGCATCAAGCACGGACTGTGGCAGGTTCAGCAACGGCCCGTACATGCCCACCACGATGCAGGCCACCAACCCGATCCATACCAGGACTGCTCCGCGCCCAAGGCCCAGGGCAAGCATGGACAGCGCGAGCCAGCAGGCCACCACCGGCAGGTTCCAGAGCGCCGCGGCAATGAAGGTGCCCAGCACCGCCTCACCCATACCGGGCTGGGCCCCAACCCCCAGCCCGAAGCCGGCAATCACCAGCAGCCATGCGCAACCGGCCACGTTCAGCAGCAGCTGGCTGCCCATGACCCACCAACGTGAGACCGCGGTGGCCAGCAACAGCTCAACCCGGCCCAGGGACTCGTCGCGGCGCAACCGGTGGGCACCTTGCACCGCGAAGATCGCCACCACCATGGCGAAGAAGACCAGGAATGTGGCCATGGCCGCCACCACGATCTCCTGCAGTGCGGCCTGCCCACCGCGCAACCCCAGAACCGCCTGCAATTGCGGCAGGTCGCGGAACGCGTCGGCCACCGGGCCCGCCAGTGACCCGGTCAGTACCGCTGCGACCAGGATCGAAACCGTCCAGCCGAACAACCGGCCGCGGTCCAGGCGGGCACCCACCCCGATGACCCTCCGGCCCAGGGCCCGGGCACGGTCGCGTCCCGCACGCTGGGGCAGCAGCCCCGCCCCGACTTCACGCCTCTGCTGCAGCAGGAAGCTGGCCAGCCCCACCGCGATCAGCATCGCGACCACCAGCAGCAACGGCCACCAGCGTTGCTCCACGAAGAGCCGCTGCTGCTGGATCCAGCCCACCGGGGTCAGCCAGGACAGCACATTGCCGCCCGGCTCGCTGGCATCACCCACCGCGCGCAGCAGGTAGGCCAGGGCAAGCACCGCACCGGCCAGCGACGCGGCGGTCCTCGCGCTGGAGCTCAACTGTGCGCACAAAGCGCCGATCGCCGCGAAGACCAGGCCAACCAGCATCAGCCCGAGGCAGAACCCGACGGATCCGGGCAGCGGAAAACCGAGTAGCAGCAGCGCCGCAAGCATCAGCCCGGAGACCACGACGTTGGCCAGCAGGCAGGTTGCCAGGGCGGCGGTCACCGGGGCCAGACGGCCCACGGGCAATGCCCTGAGCAGTTCGGTACGCCCGGCCTCCTCGTCCGTTCGGGTATGACGCACCGCCAGTCGCAGGGACATGATGCCCACCATCACCGCATACAGGCCCAGCAGCTCATTCGCGACCATGACCTCAAGGGTGTAGTTGTCCAAACCGTAGCCCGGGCCGGAAAGCATCGCCCCGGCCGGCAGGCCGATGATGGCCGCCCTGGCCTGCAGCCCCTGGGCGCCCAGGACCTCGTTCACGGCCAGCGCCATGTAGTACAGCAGCCCTACCAGCGCCAGGGCCCATATCGCGATCCCCCACCTGCTGGTGCGCAGCATCGAACGCCAGAGCACCCCGGCTCCGGCCAGCGTCCCGGTCCCCTGTGTTGGCAGCGCATGCCTGCCTGCACCCCGGGCGCTCATTACCGCCCCGCCGAGGTGTAGTGGTGCAGGAACAGCTCTTCCAGGCTCGGCGGGGTGCAGCTGAAGGAGTGCACCGCGTAGCCGCGGAGGATCGCCAGCACTTCCTCGATACCATCCGGTTCGACACTGAACCGGTGGACCGCCTGCTGGCTGTGCAGTTCATGCACCGCCGCAAGTCCAGCCAGGACGTGGGCCGGGATGTCGCTTCCCAGCACCACATGGCTGCGGGTCAGGTGGCGAAGTTGCTGCAGGCTGCCCGATTCCACGGTGCGTCCCTCCCGGATGATGGTCACCTGGCTGCACAGCTTCTCGACCTCGGCCAGGATATGGCTGGAGAGCAGCACCGCAGTGCCCCGGGCGGCCGCTTCGGCCACCGCCTGCTGGAAGACCAGCTCCATCAGCGGATCCAGCCCGCTGGTGGGTTCATCGAGCACCAGCAGGTCCACGTCGCTGGCCAGGGCCGCCACGAGTGCCACCTTCTGCCTGTTCCCCTTTGAATACGTGCGGGTCTTGCGGGTCGGGTCAAGTTCAAAACGCTCGATCATTTCCGCGCGGCGTTGCTCGTTCGTCGCACCCCGCAAGGACGTCAGCAGGTCGATGACTTCGCCGCCGGTCAGCCTGGGCCACAGGGTCACCTCCCCGGGCACGTAGGCCAGCCTCCGGTGCAGCTGCACGGCGCGGTTCCAGGGGTCGGCGCCGAAGAGCCGCACCCTGCCCGAATCGGCTCGCAGCATTCCCAGAAGTACGCGGATTGCTGTGGTCTTGCCGGCCCCGTTGGGTCCGAGGAAGCCATGGATCTGTCCGGGTTCCAGCTCCAGATCCAGCCCGTCCAACGCCTGTATCTTGCCGAAGCGCTTGCTCAGCTTCGAGAACTCGACGATCGCCTGCCCCATGACCACTCCTTGCCTGCGAGTGCCACCCGCCGCTTGGTTGTCCCTCCGATGCTAGGTGCGCAGCCCGGGATGCGGAAGGCCTTACGGGCAGAACGGCGCAACCGTTAGGCCAACCGGGGTACTTTTCACCTACAAATCCAGGAGACTAGTCTCCTTTGCGCGATCCCGCTGCGGCATGATGGCACCAACATTTTTTGCCCCATGTTTTTTACCCCACCCCTTTCAATGGGCGCCCAACGGGAGTAATATACAACCAAATGGTTGTATATGAGTTGAGCGAAGAACAGGTGAACAAGGTCTTCCGCGCCTTGGCTGACGCCACACGACGGGATATCGTGCGGCGCACACTGAACGAGGAAGTCCGTGTGTCCGATTTGGCCGCATCCTACGACATGTCGTTTGCCGCGGTGCAGAAACACGTCGCAGCCCTCGAAGCCGCGGGCCTGGTCACCAAGATCGCACGTGGCCGCGAACGGATCGTTCGTGGCCAGCCGGATACGATCCGGCACGTCAAGGAACTACTGACCGCCTACGAGGATCTCTGGCGCCAACGGGTCAACCGCCTGGATGCCTTCCTCGCCGACCAGACACCGTAGAAGGAGTCTTCCCATGCCTGTCACCTCCGTCGTCAAGGACGAAGAGACGCTGACACTCACCGTCCACGCCGAATTCCCGGTCCCCGTCGAACGACTCTGGGACGCCTACCTGGATCCGCGGCAACTGGAGAAGTTCTGGGGGCCGGTCGGCTACCCGGCCACCTTCACCCGCCATGATGGTGCCGCAGGTGGACGCAGCAACTACTACATGACCTCGCCCGAGGGCGAAAACTACCACGGCTACTGGCAGTGGACAGAAGTCGTTGAACACAAGTTCTTCGAAGTCACCGATGGGTTTGCACACGCCGACGGCACCCCGAACACGGATCTTCCCACCACCCGCACGGTATTCACCTTCGACCCGGTGCCAGATGGATCGAAGCTGACCGTCACCACCAACTTCACAACCGTTTCCGAGCTGGAACAGCTGGTGTCCATGGGCATGGACGAGGGACTGCGTTCCGCCATGAGCCAGATCGAACAGGTATTGATCGACCTGCGCAATTACGCGCAGACCTTCAGCACCGAGGCGCAAGCGCTCTCGGACACCCATGTCCGGGTCAGCCGGCTGATCCGCGGAACCCTGGAGCAGGTCTGGCGAGCACACCACGACGCCGAACTGATGCAACGCTGGCTGCTGGGCCCGGACGGATGGACGATGACCGAATGCCTGCTGCCCGGGGCGGTGGGCGAACACTACCGCTACTGGTGGGAGCCCGGCCCGGATACCGAGGGACAGGGCTTCGGGTTCACCGGGGAATGCCTGGCCAGCATCCCGCAGAGCTACGAATCCTTCACCGAGCAGATGATCGGCACCGACTACCCGCCAACGCTCAACGAAACCACCTTCACCCCCACCACGGGCGGAACGCTGCTGAGCCTGGTCATCACCTATCCGGATGCCGAAACCAGGGACACCGTCCTGGCAACCGGAATGATCGACGGGATGGAGGTCAGCTACCGGCGATTGGAGTCGCTACTCTGAGAGCGATTCCGCGCACATCGGGGCATATGCAAAGCATGAATGTGAAACACTGGGAACCATGACTTCCCACAATGTGCGCGCGGGCCTGGACAAGCAGGCCAACCAGGTTCAGGAGATGTTCGACAACGTAGCCCCGCGCTACGACCTGCTCAACACCCTGATGACCGGCGGCATCGTCAACTACTGGCGCAAGGTCACCACCGAAGCCGTCGCCCCGAAGCCCGGTGAACACATCCTCGACCTGGCCGCCGGCACCGGCACCTCCTCGGTACCCTTCGCCGCGGCCGGGGCGAAGGTCACCGCCTGCGACATGTCCCACGGCATGCTCGCCGAGGGCCGCAAACGCCACCCGCAGCTGGAGTTCATCTACGGTGACGGCACCGACCTGCCCTTTGAGGACGATACCTTCGACGCGGTGACCATCTCCTACGGGCTGCGCAATATCTCGGACACCGAAAAGGCCCTGTCCGAGATGCTGCGTGTCACCAAGCCCGGTGGGCGGATCGTGGTGGCCGAATTCTCCACCCCGACCATCACCCCGGTCAAGGTCGCCTACCAGCAGTTCCTGCCCCGGGTGATCCCGGCACTGGGCTACCTGGTCTCCTCGAACCCGTCGGCCTACGCCTACCTGGCCGAGTCGATTGCCGCCTGGCCCAACCAGGAACAGCTGGGACGCAAGTTCCTCAACGTCGGCTGGAAGAACGTCGAGTTCCGCAACCTGACCGGTGGCATCGTCGCGGTGCACCGCGCCACCAAGTAGGCAAAGCCTTCAGCAGTCGGCAGCGAAACCCGGTCGGCGGTATCCCACCGGGTTTCGCTGTTCGTCGCTTGCGCGAACTGCTACAGTACTAACCATGAAGACCGAGATCTCCCGCGCCTAGCCCGCAGAACCCAGCACGCTCCGGCGTGCACCTGTTCATTCCCCGGCTGGCCGACCTCGGATCTCATCGATTCCCCGCGTGTTCGCGCCCGGACAGCCTTCGGACTCCCCTCGATGCCCTTCCGCCACCGGTCGGCAGCCCCCACCCCTGCCCCCTTTCGGCAGTATCGAGGAGGCCAGCAATGGCTCAAACACCATCAATCACCCTTCATTCCGTATCATTGAGCTGGCCCGATGGCAGCCCCGCACTGCAGGAAGTCGATGGCAGCTTCCCCACCGGCAGTACCGGCCTGGTGGGAACCAACGGCAGCGGCAAGTCCACCCTGCTCAAACTCATTGCCGGGAAGCTGCACCCCACCGCCGGGCATCTCGAGACCTCGGGCGACGTCGCCTACCTGCCACAGGGCATCACCCTGGACCAAGACATGACGGTGGCCGGGTTGCTGGGGATCTCCGAGGTGCTCGATGCGCTGCACGCCATCGAAGCGGGCAGTGTGGAAGTCGCGGACTTCGAGGCGGTCGGCGAGCGCTGGGACATCGAGGCCCGGGCGGAAGCCGAGCTGGCACGTATCGGGTTCGGGGCCGCGGACCTGCTCCGCCCGGTGAGCGGGCTGTCCGGTGGGGAGGTGATGCTGATCGCGGTGATCGGCCTTCGCCTGGCCGACGCCGGAATCACGTTGCTGGATGAACCGACCAACAACCTGGATGCCCCCACCCGGAAGCTGCTGTATTCGATGTTACGGCAGTGGCCGGGCAGCCTGGTGGTGGTCAGCCACGACCTCGACCTGCTCGAGCTGATGCAGAACACCGTGGAACTGCACGCCAACACCCTGCGCAGCTACGGTGGACCGTACAGTTTCTACCGTGAGCAGCTGGCCGCCGAACAGGACGCGGCCCAGCAGGCGGCCCGTAGTGCGCAGCAGGCGCTGAAGGTCGAGAAACGCCAGCGCGTCGAGGCCGAAACCAAGCTGGCGCGCAGGCAACGGCAGGGCCGTGCCCTGCAGCTCAGTGGCAGCATCCCGCGGATGGCGGCCGACAACCTGCGCAAGAAGTCCCAGGCCTCTGCCGGGTCGCTGCGCGCGGAGCTGGATTCCAAGGTCGAATCGGCCCAACAGGCAGTGGACTCGACCGGCACCAGGGTCAGGTCCGAGGAACATATCAGCTTGCAGTTGCCGGATCCGAAGCTGCCACGTAGCCGCCGAATCGCCGAACTTGGCGATGGCAGTCGCAGCCATATCATCCAGGGCCCCGAACGCGTCGGCCTCGTCGGCGCCAACGGAAGCGGGAAAACCACCTTGTTGCACCGGTTGCTCGGCCTGCCGCACCCCGGGGCGCTTCCAGTCTCCGCCCGGTTGCTGACCGACCGGGTGGGATACCTGCCGCAGCGGCTGGATTCGCTGGATGAACGGGCCTCGGCCATGGACAATGTACGGGCCGTTGCGCCGGGCGCCACCCCCGGCGCGATCCGCAACGCGCTGGCCCGGCTGCTGTTGCGCGGCCCGGCGGCTGATCGGGATCTGGCCAGCCTCTCCGGCGGCGAACGTTTCCGCGTCTACCTGGCCACGGTGCTGTTGGCCGAGCCGACGCCGCAACTGATCGTCCTGGATGAGCCGACCAACAACCTGGATGTGACCAGCGTGGAACAGCTCTCCGAGGCGTTGCGGGGGTACCGCGGGGCACTGTTGGTGGTCAGCCACGACCGGCATTTCCTGGCGTCCCTGGATCTGGACTACCAGTTGGAGCTGGATTCCGGTTCCCTGGTACGCCAGGATCCACCGCGGGCCTAGATCGCGTTCCAGGCCTTCCGAAGCCGGGTGTGTTCGCCGCTCCCCTCGGCGGTGGCCGCATCCAGCACCACAAACCGCGGACCGAGCAGCCGCACCTGTTCCGGCTGCGCATCGCCGACCTGGTCGACGCCTGGCGCGGATTCTGCGCACTGCGGCCAGTGGAGACGCGGGTCTTCCCTGTCCTCAACAGCATGCGTGATCTGGGGCGGCATGCCGGCCGGTTCCCCGGCTCCACGACGCCCGCACGGTGCTGCGCAAAGATCGGCCAAAGAAAGGCGGCCCGCGCATGGTGTCCCCGGCGCACCCACCCAGATGCCCCTACACTTGTACCAAGCACGTTTCCCGCCCCCGGAAGGTAACCATGAGCTACCCGCAACGTACCGTAGAGGTCCTACCCGCCGGACTGGTCATCGATGAGTCGGCCACCCTGCTCTGGCATGATATCCGCCGCGCCTTCATCTACGAGACAGGTTCCGGATCGGACATGCTCACCTGCGCCGAGTTCATCCTCGCAGAGGGGTACAGCGTGGAAATCAACAGCCAGATGCCCGGTTGGGACTCTGCTATCGAGCACCTGCCGGAACGGATCGAGAACCTGGTCGACGAACGCTAGCCGGCCACCCCGGAAACGCCTGGAAACGATTGACGGGGAACCGCTCACCGCCTACTGTCGACGACAACCGCAATTGCTTCGAACCAGGAGCCGCAGATGGCCGACGTCGTCCTCTTCCACCACGTCCAGGGACTGACCCCGGGAGTCCAGGCCATCGCGCAGGAGCTGGAATCGCACGGCCACACGGTACACACCCCCGATTTCTTCGACGGTGTACACCCGATGGATATCGATGCCGGCATTGGACTGGTCACCGAACTGGGGGAAAGCGCGCTGACACACCGGGCGATCGAGTTGGTCGACAGCCTTCCCGCCGATCTGGTGTATGCCGGGATTTCCTGGGGTGCGGTACTCGCCCAGCGTTTCGCGCAGCAGCGTCCGGGGGCCATCGGGGCCATCCTGCTGGAGGGCTTCGTCGACTTGGACGCCGAATGGTCCTTCGGCCCCTGGCCACCCTCGGTCCCGGTCCAGATCCATGGGATGGAGCAGGATCCGTTTTTCTCCGGGGAAGGCGATCTCGAAGCTGCCAGGAAGTTCACCGCCGGATCCGGCGCCAATGTGGCAGAGCTGTTCACCTACCCGGGCTCCGCCCATCTTTTCACCGACAGTTCCCTGCCATCCCATGACGCGCGGGCCTTCGCGCAGGTGATGGGGCACATGACCGGGTTCCTTGCACGGGTCGATCCCCGCAACCCGCAACACGAATGACAGTTTTCCCAGGTGAACCACAAATATCCACCGCCCCTACCCGCCCGGGCCGATAGCAGCGGCAGGGATTGGGCACCGGTGACCAACGTCGAGCCGGTCCCATCGCAGCCTTGCGCCACGTCGTGCTGGACGGAACCGACCACTCCAGTCATCACGAGCGGGCACCCGAGATCGCATCAGCCCATCGATCGCGCCCCATAACAGGAAGGGCATTGGCTACCCGACGGGGTGCCGGGTGCCCGCAGTGCGGCACCGTCGCCGACCGGGCCGTGGAAGGTTATCCACAGATCCGCGCTGACCGGACGGAACCGGTGGTAACACTCCTATGCTGAACGGAAATCCAGACAGCCCAGGTGTGTCCACCGGGCATCCCAAGGAGCCATCATGCCGGTCAGCAAGCCCCGCAGGAAGACCACCAGCCACGACGTGCGGCGCATCCGGGAACGACGTGAAATCCAGGTCCGCGCGCAATACCGTTCCCGCTGTCTCCACGACGCCATGCGCGATGTCCTCGATGCGCACGGGGTGGAGGACCTTGCCCGGGCCCTGCGGCACGTCGCGCATCTGAAGGGCTTGCCCGGCAGGGAGGCCCTGCAACCCTACGAGCTGGAGCCACGACGGATCCTGCTGGGGCGCCGGGGCTGGAAGTTGCTGGGTTACGACGAGTTCGGCGACTGCGAGCGGTGGGTCTACACCCCCAGCATCCCGCAGGGATGGGATGAAGACAGCACCCACAGGCCGACCGGGCTGACCTGGGACGGGGAGGTCTACACGATAACCCCGGCATCCGGACCAGGCCGTGAACCCCGCGGTATCCACTGGTTCGACAACGCGATACGTTTCTACATGTGCCTGGACGAAATCGAGAGCTGGTAGCGCCATGGATTCCCCGCTGCCCGGGTTGTCCACAGCTGGCCCACCAGCCACCACGCCCCACCCCGACCCGCGGGACCATCAACCCATGAACCAGATTTCCCTGGCCACAGCCCTGGGCGTCCTACGGGACACGGTGAGCACCCACAACAGCTCACTACACCCCACACTGCGCCAGGAAATCGGGGACCTGACCCTGCAACTACTCACCGCACTGAG
>NZ_JAPCHW010000007.1 GCF_026107515.2 Glutamicibacter sp. MNS18
GTTGCAGCAGCTGGCCATGGCCTACCCGGAGCGCATCGAGCCGTATTTGAAGTGAGTGTTAAGAAGCCCTGAATAACGGATGTGACTAGGGGCTTACACAAACTTCCTGACAGGCTCCGCTTCTTTGCTGATCTTCACCGACTTGCCAAACTGGACTGCCGAAAGTTCCCCTGTCTTGATTAGCCGGTAAACAGTCATACCGGAGATTTCGAGCAGGGACGCAACCTGCGTGACGGTGTACATTCTTGTTTGGATTCCCAAGCTGAGCTCCGATCTTCTTGCGCCGGTATTCATGCTTGGACATTTCTATATGGAACCCGGCGTTACCGTTTAGAACAATAGAATCACCAGAACCACAGCCACCAGACCCCTAATGCCATAAACCACGCCCGAAATCACTCTCGGGTTGAATTTCCTGTATGACAGGATATGGAAAGGACTCGAAGTCGATTGTCATCGCCACATGAACATGTGATTCTTACGCATTCCCTTGCAGGGCTTTACCGCGCAGATTCGCCTGTGATGAATCGACAGCACAGGTGATTCGGAAATCTACGTTACAAATGACGTCCTATGGGCCTGTGGCGGACGCATGCATCCCACAAATCAACCATTGATCCAGTGTCGTTGAGGCCTCGAGGTGGCTGTCGTTTTAACGAACTCCTTGAAGCGTCTCGTGACACATAAAAGTGAGTGACCGCCTTCGGATCAGTGATCGGCCATCAATCTGGGCTCGTGGTCGCCTATCCGACGCAAAGCGGCGAACTGCGGTCTAATGATGTCCGAGACTTCATTCAAGCAGTAGTGCCCGGATTCAGGCCTCTGAGGCTAATTCAGGATTGCGTAGGCTGTCAGTCCGATGGCGATTACCCCAAGTACGCCTACACCTATGATTTTCCAGATGACCGGGATCCTCGGTCCAAACTTGTATTCCGGATCACGGCGTCGTCCACGTGTAGCAGGCTGCATTATTAATTTCCCCAAGAAATCAAGTCTGACGTGTTTCAGATGTTCGAAGCTTAGCAATCTGGAATGCAAAAACCTACACTTGTGGATTATTGTTAACGGTACTTTTTCGAGTCGGTCATGCATTGGTGCAGAGCCAACTAGTCGCCTTTTGGGTGAGCATCGCAATTCCTTGCGCTAGCCTTGAGGACTTCAACAAGTTCAAACGAAAGACCCCCTGCGCGACACCTGTCGGTGTCACCCAGGGGGTCTCATGCTGACGGACTACTTGTCGGTATCCGGCTGCTCCTTCTTCAGCATTTCCTCGACTTCTCGTCGTTCCCTACGAGTGATCGGGATTTGACCAGTCAGGGGATTGACCAGATCACCTTCAGGAGACTGGATACGTTGGGCGGTCTTGCGGGCCTTGGTGATCACCGTGGTGGTGCCGGTATCCAAGGACGGCTTCGCGCCGGGATCGGGAACCGGGGCATGGGCACCCACGGCGGCAGCGGTACCGTATTTGGCCTGCAGTCTGGCTTCGCGGCGGGCTGAGGTCTTCTCCTTGCGTCCTTCAACCAACCGGTAGAGCACCGGCACCAGGATCAGGGTGAGCAAGGTGGAGGTCACCAGACCACCGATGACCACGACGGCCAGTGGCTGGGAGATGAAACCGGAGTGCCCGGTGATTCCCAAGGCCATGGGTACCAGGGCGAAGATGGTGGCGGCGCTGGTCATCAGGATCGGGCGCAAACGCTGGCGGGCGCCATGGGTGATGGCATCCTCCAAACCCATGGCCTCGCGTTCAGGGGTCTTGAGCCTGTACTGGTTGATCAGGTCGATCAGTACGATCGCGTTGGTCACCACGATTCCTACCAGCATCAGCATGCCGATCAGTGACGGCAGGCCCAGCGGGATGCCGGTCAACAGCAGCAGGCCTATCGAACCGGTTGCGGCGAACGGGATCGACACCAGCAGGATCAGCGGCTGGACGAGCGACTTGAAGGTCGCCACCATGATCACGTAGACGATGGCCACGGCGGCCAACAGTGCCAGGTAGAGCTGCTCGAAGGACTCGGCCTGCTCCGTGGCGGCTCCACCCAGGGTTGCGCTGGCGCCCTCGGGCAGCTCCAGGGAATCCAGCTTCTCGGTCACCGCGCTGGACACCGCACCCAACTGGTCCGGTTGTGGTGTCAGGCTCACGGTGGCCACCCGTTCACCATTGGAGGTGGTGACCACCTGTTGCACTTCCTCGATGCCCACTTCGGCCAGGTCCTGCAGTTCCATGATGCCGGTGGCAGTGGGGATCTGCAGTTCACGCAACTGCGCCTCGCTGGTCAACTGGTCGGGCTGGCCGATGTTGATGCTCAGATCGGTGTAGTCGATCCGGAGGGTGCCTGCCGGAATGGGGGAGAGCTGGGAAGCGACCATGCCGGCGAGCTGGGTTTCGGTCAGCCCGGCCTCGGCCGCCTTGCCGGCATCAATGTCCACGGTGACCTGGTCACGCTTCTCGGAGAGGTTATCGGTGATCCCGATGGTGTTCTCGATTTCGCCCAGCTGCTCACGCACCGCGCTGGTGGCCTCGGTGAGGATTCCCTCGTCCGGGGCACTGACCTGGACGGTGACATCAGAGGACATCATCATTCCGGAGCCCGAGGCCACGGTCACGTCCTGGTCCTCGGGCAGGTTGAGGTCGGCGATCGTGGCCCGTAGCTCATCGGCCAGGGCCTCCTGGTCCAGATTCGCGTCGGTGATCACCGTGAAGCTGGCAGTATCGGTACCGGAGGAGCCCATCATGGCGCCTATGGCATCCCCGGAGCTGCCAATGGTCAACTGCACGTCTTCGACACCCGCGGCATCCGACAGCACGGTCTCGATCTTCTTGGCCTCGTCCAGGGTGGTGTTCAGCGCGGTGCCCGAGGGCAGCTTCTGGGTCACCTGCAAGGAGTTCTCCCCGGTGCCTCCGAACAGGTTGGTGTTCAGCAGCGGGGTCATGGCCACGGTACCGGCAAGGATCAGCACCGAGACCAGCAGGGTGATGACCGGGTGCCGCTGGGTTCCACGCAATACCGGGGCGTAGCTGCGCTGCAGCAGGCCCTTGTCTTCGGCGGTGTGGGCGGTCTTGGCTGCCCCGGTGCCCGGACGGTGTGGCAGGAACCAGTAGGCCAGTACCGGCACAATGGTCAGCGACACCAGCAGGGAGGCCAGCAGCGCAATGGTCATGGTCATGGCGAAGGGGCGGAAGAGCTCCCCGGCCATGCCGGCGACCAGTGCCACCGGCAGGAATACCGCTACCGTGGTGAGCGTGGCGGAGGTGATTGCCCCGGCGACCTCGCGCACGGCCAGCAGGATCGCGTCCTTCTTCGCCTCACCGTAGGACAGGTGGCGCTTGATGTTCTCGATCACCACAATCGAGTCATCCACCACGCGGCCGATCGAGATGGTCAGGGCGCCCAGGGTGAGCATGTTCAGCGTGTACCCGAACACATTCATCCCGATGAAGGTGACCATCAATGACAGCGGGATGGAGATCGCGGTCACCAGGGTGGAGCGGATGGAGAACAGGAAAATCAGGATCACGATCACCGCGAACACCAGGCCCAGCAAGCCCTCGGTGGCCAGCGCCTCGATGGACTGCTCAATGAATGGTGCCTGGTCGAACACGGTGGTGATGGTGGCGTTGGAGCCGAGCTCGGCCTCGAGCTGGGAAAGCATGCCGGCCACGGCGTGGGAGATCGCCACGGTGTCACCGGCAGGGGTCTTGGTAATCGAAATTGACAGCGTCTCCGCGCCATTGGTGCGGGTGATGCTGGTGGCCTCATCCGCCTCGATGGAGACCTCGGCTACCTCCGAGAGGAGTACCGGGCCGGTGTCGGTGGAGATTGGGATCTCCCGGATCTTCTCCAGGGTATCCGGGGCGGAGCCGGCAATGATCGGCAGTTCCATGCCATCGGTGTCCAAGGTTCCCACGGGGATCGGGGAACCGGCATTCTCGATCGCATCCTTGATATCAGCCACGCTCAACCCGGCTTGGGTCAGATCCGCATCGTCGGGAAGGACCAGGATGTGCTGCGAGGCACCACCGGAGACCGCGGCTTCCCGCACCCCATCGATCTTGCGCAGCTTGGGAAGGGCGATCCGCTCCACATCATCATGCAGCTTTTCCAGGGGCTCATCCGACGCGACCGCCAGATAAGCCACCGGCAGGTCCGAGACTGAACCGGCGAAGCTGGACGGTTCCACATCCTCGGGCAACTGGCTCCGGGCATTGGCGATGGCGCGTTCCACCTGGGAACGCGCCCGATCCATATCCGTGCCGTATTCGAACATCAACGACAGGGTGGCCATATTCGTGCGCGAGGTGGCCGAGGAGGACTCCAGACCCTCCACCGCCTGCATGGCGGTTTCCAACGGCCGGGCAACCTGCTCGTCCACGACCTCGGGACTGGCGCCGGGCTGCACTGCAACCACGGCGATCTGCGGGAATTCCAGGGACGGGATCAGTTCCTGTTTCAGGGAACTCATCGATATCAGGCCAAAGATCGCGGAGAAGATCGTGATGAGGGCGATCAGTGCGCGATTCTTGAGCGAGAGCTGTGCCAGACGCTGCATGCGGGTGTGTTCCTAGCGGTGTCGCGGAGTCAAAGGGGCTTGGGAATAACTCTAGTTGGTTGGCTTCCGGCAACAGAATCCGCGCGGGTATCCGCGGGCAAAATCATACTTTGGGAGGACAGCGGCTGGTCATGGGTATACGTCAAAGCCCGGCTGGGTACACCGTGGCAATACGGTGTACCCAGCCGGGCGATGAAGATCCTGTTACTTCAGTTTGAGCACCTTGTCGGTGTCGGCAACAACATTAGCCAACAGCTTCGGATTCTCGTTCAGCTTCTGCCCGTAGGACGGGATGATGTCCTTCAGCTTGGTCTCCCAGCCGGCGAACTGCTTCGGGAAGCAGCGCGAGAGCAAGCCGATCATGATCGGGGTCGCCGTCGAGGCACCGGGGGAGGCACCGAGCAGGCCGGAGATCGAGCCGTCCGAGGAGGTGATGACCTCGGTGCCGAACTGCAGCACGCCGCCCTTCTTGGCATCCTTCTTGATGACCTGGACGCGCTGCCCAGCGGTGATCAATTCCCACTTGGAGCCATCGGCTTCCGGGAAGTACTCGGCCAGGGCCTCGTCCTTCTTGGCGCGCGACTTGAGCACTTCCTTGATCAGGTAGGCGGTCAGGGACATGTTGTCCTTGCCCACCGCCAACAGCGGAAGCAGATTGTGCGGGCGGACCGACAGCGGAAGGTCCAGTTGGCTGGTGGACTTCAGGAAGTTCATCGAGAAACCGGCGTAGGGACCGAACATCAGCGAACGCTTGCCGTCGACAAAACGGGTATCCAGGTGCGGCACCGACATCGGGGGAGCGCCCACCGAGGCCTGGCCGTACACCTTGGCATGGTGCTGGTCGCTGATCGACTGGTCGGTGCAGCGCAGGAACTGCCCGGAGACCGGGAAGCCGCCGTAGCCCTTGATCTCGTCGATTCCGCTTTTCTGCAGCAGCGGCAGCGCGCCGCCACCGGCACCCACGAAGACGAACTTGGCGTTGACCTTGAAGCTGGCCCCGGTGGCCTTGTTCTTGACGGTCAGCTGCCAGCCGGCACCATCACGCGACAACCCGGTGACCTTGTGGCCGTAGTTGATCTCGGCCCCGTTTTCACCCAGCGAGGCGGTCAGGTCCTTGGTCATCCGGCCGAAGTCCACATCGGTTCCACCGACCACGCGGGAGGCGGCGATCTGCTGCGATTCGTCGCGGCCACGGGCTACCAGCGGGGCCCACTCATTGATGGTGGACAGATCCTCGGTGTACTCCATGTCCGCGAACAGGGCCTGTGCCTTCATGGCCTCGTAGCGGGTCTTCAGGTACTTGGCGTGGTCCTGGCCGATCACCAGGGACATGTGTGGCAGGGAGTGGATGAAGTTCTCCGGGGAGCCCACACGCTGGTTCTGTACGGCCCAGGAGAAGAACTGCCGGGAGATCTGGTACTGCTCGTTGATGCCCACGGCCTTGGCCGGATCCACCGAGCCGTCAGCCTGTGCCGGGGCGTAGTTCAGTTCGCATAACGCGGCATGTCCGGTGCCGGCATTGTTCCATGGTGAGGAAGACTCTTCGCCCGCCTTGTCCAGGTTTTCGAACAGGCCGATCGACCAGTTCGGTTCCAGCTGGTTGATGAGGGTACCCAGGGTGGCGCTCATAATACCGGCACCGATAAGTACGACGTCAAAATTCTTGGTTGACGTTTCAGAAGGCACGAGAATCTCCATCGACAGTGATACTTTGCTCTTAGGTCAGACTAGACCCATTACGTCAAGGACAAGAAATTCTCAACCCGTCAAATCAGTGTTCTGCTCGATTTTGACATCCAGGAACACCTCGTCGAGCACCGGGGAGGACGGGTAGTAGCTCACGTCCGCATCCAGGGCCAGTGCGGAGATCGGGAACACCAAGGGCACCAGTGGCAAGTCGTGGGTCAGCGTGGTCAGGATATTGCGGTAGGCCGCGGTGCGTTCCTCGCCCACCGGGATGGACCGCGCCGCCAGGATCTGCGCGTCAAGCAGCGGTGAACTGTAACCGAACTCATAGTGCTTTGCGGCCAGGATGCCGGAGATGAAGTCATCTTCACTGCGGTAGGCGCCGGAGAACCCCAACAGGTGCAGTCCTTTGAATCCCTGGTTGCGCACCTTGTCCACGTACCGGCCTTCGCTCCAGTCCACCGGAATCGGATTGATCCTGATCCCCACTTTGGCCAGATCCTCGGCGATCAGGGCGAAGGTGCGTTCGGGTAGGGCCATGTAATTGCGCGACACGTTCCGCGGGTAGGCGAAATCGATCGCCGTGCCGTCATAGTCGATCTCCTCCAGCAGCTTGGTGGCTTCATCCGGGGAGTAGAAGATGACATTGTCCGGGTTGTCCACGGCGAAGGTGGGCGGCAGTAACCCCTGTGCCGACTTGGTGCCGTTGATGAACAGTTCCCGGGCGAGCCGGCCCTTGTCCACCGCGTGGGCAAGGGCCCGCCGGAACACCGGGTTCTCCAGCCAGGCGGTGTCATGGTGCAGCCCGAGGTACAACACCGAGAACGGGTCACGGTTCACCACCATGCGGGCGTTGCGCACCAGGGTGCGCAGGATATCCACCGACACCATGTCGAAGGCATCGATATCCCCGGCGAGCAACGCGGTCTGCCGGTTCTGCGCCAGCGTGATGGAGGACAGTTCGATCTGCACGGGGTGCTGCGGGTTGTTGGCCACCCGCTGGGTGTTCCAGTAGTCCTGGTTCAGTTCCAGGCGCAGCCCGGTGTCGGTACGTTCAACAAAGCGGTAGGGGCCGGTGCCCACCGGGTGCTCGTCCAGGGACCGGGCCGGGTTGTCCTCCGATCCTCCGGTCAGGGAGTCAGGTGCGGCAATGGCCAGCCCCGGAAGCGAGAACGCCTCGATGACCCCGGTCAGCCGGCGTCGCAGCTTCAGCTCCACCGTGTACTGGTCGGTGGCGTTCACCGAGTCGAAGTAGCTGGCGGTTCCCGCCCGGGAATCGCCGGTGAACAGCTCGTCCTCGAGCAAGATCCGCATCGCTTCAAGCTGCTCCTTCTGCTGGGCCAGGGTGGCCTGCATCCGCTCGCTGTCGGCCGATTCCTCCTGCTGCGGGGCCTGGGCGGTGTCGTCATCCTCGGGTAGCTCGGGGATATCGGAGAAATGGTGGAAGACCTGGGTGAAACCCTGCAGGGAACGCCCACGCAGCTCCGAGTCCAGGTTCAGCCAGCGTTCGAAGTTCGCCACCACGGCCTGCGCGTTGAATTCGGTGCCGTCATGGAAAAGCACTCCGCGACGCAGCGTGAAGGTGTAGCGTAGCCCGTCTTCGCTCTCGGTCCAGGACTCGGCCAATCCGGCCATGGGGCCACCGGTCTGCGGGTCGATGGCGATCAATGTCTCATAGATCTGCCGGGTGGCCCGGAAGGAATCGTTGTCCCCGACCGCGGCGGGATCCAGTGACAGGGGAGGGGAGGCCGCGGCGATGCGGAAGACCCGTGGGGGAGCCTCGGTGGCGGGTGAACCACTGGGTGTGGCGGGTTGGGGCGCGGTGTCCGTGCAACTTGTCAGTCCCAGCAGCAGGGCAGCCAGCGATCCGGAGAGTACGGCTCGGCGTGGGACGGGCTGCGGGGTATGCGATGACAAGATAGTGGCTCGGCTTCCTGGGTCACGTGGTCACAGAAGATGTATTCCTCACACCACGATAGGGGCACCGGTGGGCGGGGCGCCTCATCCTGGGAGGGTATTTCCCAAGATAGCGCACCGCTCCTCAGGTAGACCGGGAACTACCGGTGACTCGCCCCAAATGTGGCCAAACGGTTACCCATCTCACGGTGCATGCACGACATTCTCTCCGGTTCCACCCGTGGACCAGGCCTGCAGCTGGCGCTTGAGCAGGGAGACCATGCGGGGGAAGAACGCCTCGGTGTTCCCGCCATTGTGCGGCAGGATCAGCGCGTTCGGCTGACGCCACAACGCGTGGTCCTCAGGTAGCGGCTCGGGGTCAAAGACATCAGAGGCCACGAACAATCGTCCAGAGGCCACCTCCGCGGTCAGCGCCGCGGTATCCACCACCGGGCCGCGGGCCACGTTGATGACCCGTGCGCCGTCCGGCAACCGGGCCAGCAGCTGCGCATCCACCAGGTGATGGGTGGAATCGGTGAGCGGGACGATCAGGATCATCACCTCGATCTCCGGGGCCAGCTCGGCCAGCCGGTCGATCCCATGGACCTGGCCGTGCTCATCGGTGCGGGAGCTGGAGGCGAAGCGCAGCAGGTTCACCTCGAAGGGTTCGAGCCTGCGGCGGATCTGTTCGCCGATCCGCCCGGTGCCCACCACTGCCACGGTTCGATCGGCCAATCCGGGCCAACGCTGCGGTGCCCAGGTGCCGGTGAGCTGGTTCCGTACCGCGTCCGGGAAGCCGCGCAGGGAGGCTATGGCCAGTCCCACGGCCATTTCCGCGGTGGCCGCCGCATGCACGGTGCCGGCGGTGGTGATGGTGGCCCGGTCTCCGACCAGATCGATCAACCCGTCATAGCCGGTGGTCTGGGTTTGCACCTGGGTGATGTTCGGGGCCTGGTTGATTCCCTCCAGCTGCGCAAAGTTGGCCATGTAGGGGAAGATCGCGATCTCGATCTGCGCCAGGTCAACATCCGCCGGGGGCTGGCCCAGATCCCACACCACGGCGTTCAGGTTCTCGGGTAGCGGTCCCACCGCGTCAAGCAGCTCGGTGGATGGAAAGGATACGGTACGTTGTTGGCTCATGGCTCCACCTTAATCAGCCCGTTGATAAGTAGGTAGAACGCCTAGTCATCTCGTGTAATCCAACTCACGGCCAAAAGCTGGCATCTCGATTTGCGCGATCGCAGAAAGCTGGTAGAGTTTTATCTCGTTGCGAAAGCGCGAAACACACGTTTCTAGACCATCGCAACGGGCGCCTCTAGCTCAATTGGCAGAGCAACTGACTCTTAATCAGTAGGTTCCGGGTTCAAGTCCCGGGGGGCGCACAGCAAACCGGCGAGAGTATCTCTCGCCGGTTTTTTCGTCTCCCCGGGCAAATAGCGGACCAGTTTCCGCATGATTCACGCAGCCGGTGCTGGGCCGGGTACGGGAAGCGGCCAGGTGCCGACCGGCCGGGATCCGCGTGATACGGGGAATTTTCCCCAGGCTTACGAGTAGACGAAGATCCAGAATTCTCTTGGAAAACCCGAAAGCGAGTATCCGCAGGCAGTATTCCCCTATATACCGGAAGTATCCGTGGTGATAATCTCCTGCCAACCATCCGGCAACGCAACCAGGCAGGGGGCCTGGGATACCGCGTAGGGCGCTGGATGGTCAGAAGGCTTGGGGGACTTCGAACATGAGAGCTTATCGGTGCCCAGACGGGCAAAAGGCAGACCTGCCACGACCGGTCAGCGGTCCGGGCGCCGGGGTTGGTCATGGCGTCAACTGAACCGCGGGTTCCCGGCAAACGGACCATCAAACCGCACGAGAAGAAATCCTCCCCGGCATTCCGTGCCCTGGGTATCGGCGCGGCGGCCCTGCTGGTGGCCGGGGCGGTGGGCACCCTGTTCCTGGAACCGCCGCGCGACCGGGCCGCCCACGAGGAAACAACCACGGTGCCGGCACAGACCCTTCGGTTGGGGTACTTCGCCAATGTCACCCACGCCCCGGCACTGATCGCGAACGAGCGCGGGCTGCTGGAACGCGCACTGGAAGCCGACGGGACCGACCTGGTCACCGAGGTCTTCAATGCCGGACCGGCGGCCATCGAGGCGCTGAACAGCGGGGCGCTGGATGCCACCTATATCGGGCCGAACCCCTCGATCACCAGCTACCTGTCCAGCGAGGGCCAATCCCTGCGGATCGTTGCCGGGGTGACCTACGGGGGAGCTAGCCTGGTGGTCTCCGAGGACATCACCTCCATTGAGGACCTGGTCGGCAGCAACCTGGCCACCCCGCAATTCGGCGGAACCCAGGATGTGGCGCTGCGCCACTTCCTGAAGGACCGGGGTATGGAAGCAGAGGTCACCGTCACCCCGAGTTCCAACGGGACGGTACCGCAGCTGTTCGCCCGTGGTGCCATCGACGGCGCCTGGTCACCGGAGCCCTACGCCTCCCAGCTGGTGCTGGAGTACGGGGCACACCGGCTGATCGATGAGGCGGACTTGTGGCCCGAAGGCAAATTCCCCACCACGGTCCTGGCCGTATCACGCAGCTTCCTGCAGGAACACCCGCAAACCGTCCAGCGCCTGGTGGACGCCAACGCCCAGGCGATCGCCTGGCTGAACACCACCAGCGATGACGAACAGGTCGCCGGGGTGCAGGCCGGCATGCATCAGGCCAACGGCACCAGCCTGGACGAGGACGTGCTGCGCGCGGCCCTGGGCCAGGTGTACTTCGATCCGGTGCCGCTGACCTCCACCTTCGACGAACTGGTCACCCACGCGGTGGACGTCGGCATCGGAAGCCCCGGGGACGTCTCGGGACTGGTGGACAGCACCTGGGTCAAGGAGCAGAGATGAGCATCGAACTGAACGAGGTCTCGCTGAGCTACGGCGGTGACGAACTGGTCTTGGACTCGATTTCCACGCAGATCCATGACGGCGAATTCGTGGCCGTCCTGGGTGCCTCCGGGTGCGGGAAGTCCTCCCTGCTCAACGTCATCGCCGGGCTACTGCCACCGAGTGACGGGTGGCTGCAGGTCCCCGATGACGGTGCGGCCTTCATGTTCCAGGACGCCAACCTCTTGCCCTGGCTGACCGCCGCGGCCAATATCGAACTGGCGCTCAAGCTCTGCGACTATCCGGCCGGGCAACGCGCCGCACGGGTCAGGCAGCTGCTGGAACTGGTCCAATTGGACCACGCCGGGGACCGCAAACCCCATGAGCTCTCCGGAGGGATGCGCCAACGGGTGGCACTGGCACGCTCCCTGGCCCAGGACCGACAGGTATTGCTCATGGACGAGCCCTTCGCCGCCCTGGATGCGATTACCCGGGACATGCTGCACGAACAACTGCACAGCCTGTGGGCGGCCACCGGTAAGACGATCGTCTTTGTCACCCACAATGTGCGCGAGGCCATCAGGCTGGCCGAACGCATCCTGGTGCTCTCCTCGCGTCCCGGACGGATCATCGAGATCCGCCGGATCTCGGATACGCTGCGCAACGACCCGGCCCATTCAGTGGCGCTCGCCGATGAGCTGACCACCATCCTTCGAAGGGAGCAGATGAAAAATGACCGCGTTGATCAGCTCTAACCCACTGACCGCCCCACCGGTGGCCCGCAGGCAGCCCGGTGCACGGCAGCGTTCTACACGCCTCGGCTCGGTGTTCGCCCCGCTGGTGGCTATCGTGGTGCTGGTGGCCATCTGGCAGATCGCCTCCTGGGCCTCGCCGCTACGGGCGGATCTCTTCCCTTCACCGGTCATGGTCTTCCAGAAGCTTCCGGCGCTGCTGGCGGATGGATCCCTGGTCTCCGCCACGGCCATCTCACTGTGGCGGGCGCTGAGCGGGTATGTGATCGCGGTACTGATCGCCACACCCATTGCGCTGATCCTCGCGCATTGGGCGGCCTTGCGTCGCGGGTTGGGCCCTTTGGTTTCGGCCATGCAGGTGTTGCCCTCGATCGCCTGGGTGCCGGCGGCCATCATCCTGTTCGGGCTCAGTGATGCCACCATTTACACGGTGCTGCTGCTGGGCGCGATTCCCTCGATCATCAACGGGCTGCTCTCCGGGGTGGATATGATCCCTCCGCAGTACCGGGCGTTGTCCCAGGTACTGGGTGCCAGCCGCTGGCAACATATCATCCACGTCGAGCTGCCCGCGGCGCTTCCCGGATATGTTGGGGGACTGCGCCAGGGGTGGGCCTTCGCCTGGCGGTCGCTGATGGCCGCCGAGCTGATCGCGGTGGGCGGTTCGCTGGCACCGGGAATCGGTTCACTGCTGCAGCGTGGCAGGGACCTGGCGGATCTGCCATTGGTGATGCTGGTGATCCTCTCGATCCTGTTGGTGGGGATCCTGATCGAGCTGCTGATCTTCGCCCCCTTGGAGCGGCGCCTACTGCAGAACCGTGGACTGGCCCGTGCGGGGGAGGAAAAGAGCGGTTAGCGTCCCGGCACCGCTGCGCTGAGTGATGGACGACAAAAGGAGCCTCGTTACGGACATTCCGGTCCGGGATCCCCATGGCAACACGACAGGCCCGCTTCTCTCGACGAGACGCGGGCCTGTTCTCTGTCCACCTCCGGAGGGTGCTGATGAGATCGCGCTCCTGATGGCTTCCGCACGGCTTCGACGCAGGGAAACAGCTGTGGTTTGCGGCGCCGGCGTGTACGCCGCCAAGATCCTGAGGTGCATCCAGAGACCAAGAAGAAACGTGTGTCCGGGCGGAACGTGGCCAAGACGATGACCAGTGGATGCCGTATGCGAAGGCCGTTTGGCATCCTGTGATCCATTGCACTGCTGAATTCTTGGCGAATTCTTATGCCTGGAACCATCCGGGTCCAAGAAAATCATAGTTGACTAGGTGCTTTGATCGACCATTCATCGCGCGGGGCGGATTTTTATTTTCCGGCCAATTCTGCGTATGATTGGATGCGTCGCAAGGACAAGTTCGGAAACGAACTAGTCAGCAACGGTAAGCGCCTCTAGCTCAATTGGCAGAGCAACTGACTCTTAATCAGTAGGTTCCGGGTTCAAGTCCCGGGGGGCGCACAGTGATCCGATCTGAATTATCAGGTCGGATTTTTTGTATACCGCAATCCTGATGAGGGGAAACGCATGACTACCGAAACAGCAGCGAAGCGTCTTGCCGTAGGGGACACCGCCCCGGCCTTTACCTTGAACGATGCCCAGGGTGCCCCGGTCTCCCTGGAGGACTTCCGTGGCAAAAAGACCATTGTGTACTTCTACCCGGCAGCATCAACCCCCGGCTGCACCAAGCAGGCCTGCGATTTCCGGGACTCCATCGAATCCCTGCAAGGCCTAGGCTATGTGGTGCTGGGAATTTCCCCGGACGGCACAGCCAAGCTGGAAAAGTTCACCGCCAAGGAGGAACTGAACTTCCCGCTGCTCTCGGATGAGGACCATGCGGTCGCCGAGGCCTACGGGGCCTGGGGTGAAAAGAAGAACTACGGACGTGTCTACGAGGGTCTGATCCGCTCGACCATCGTGGTGGACGAGCAGGGCAAGGTGGCCCTGGCCCAGTACAACGTCCGGGCCACCGGGCACGTTGCCAAGCTGCGTCGCGACCTGGGAATTGACCCGAAATAACAGGAGTGAGCCGATTTCTGATCGGTCTGCGTTTCCGCTACACTGGTTGAGGTCGCACGGGCCCTGAAGCCCGGTGCAGCCCAAGCGAGTGTGGCGGAATTGGTAGACGCGCTGGATTTAGGTTCCAGTGTCTTCGGACGTGAGAGTTCAAGTCTCTCCACTCGCACCGTGAACAAGAGCCTTGCGTGCCGTACCCGATGGGGCGGGAGCAAGGCTCTTGCCATGTCCGGCCTGTCGAGCGCACGGGCCCGCAGGCCTGGCATGTGTGCGGACGTATGATGGTGGGGCATGACATAGGCCAACGCCACGGGAAGGGAAGGCATCATGGAATCGGAACCTCTTCCAACGGTTTACAGCCTGGCGGCCAGCGACCCGGATAGTGAGCTGGTCGAACGTTCCGCGGTGGACCCCGAGTCCTTGGAGCAGATCGAGAAGATCATGGCCCAGATGGGGCGCCTTCGGGCCGTCGAACGCAAGATTTCCCGCAGCTCGCAACGCTACATGAAACTCAATGAGACCGATATGCGCGCCTTGCGCCTCTTGATAGCCGGAAAGCACCGCGGAGACTTGGTGACTCCCGGTCAGATCGCCAAGCACGTGAACGTCAGCACCGCCTCGGTGACGAAGATGCTCGACCGGCTGGAGGCCGGTGGGCATATCACTCGCCGCCCGCACCCGAACGACCGCCGCTCGCAATGTGTGGAGATCACCCCCGAAACCCATCTGGCCGCCCGCGAACAGGTGGGACGGCACCACGCCGTGCGCTTCGAGGCCGCCCGCCGGCTCACCCCCGCCGAACGTGAGGTGGTAATCCGCTTCCTGGCCGAATCCGCCGATGACCTCGAAGCGAGCCTGGAGGGGCGTACCCCGTGAACACCGCCACGCCACTGAACCTGGTCTGGTTCCGTGATGACCTGCGGGTGGAGGACCACCCGGCGCTGCATGCGGCCATGCTTACCGGTCCCAGCGTGGCGATCTACGTGCTTGATGAAACCAGTGACGGGGTCCGCTTACTTGGCGCCGCCGCCCGCTGGTGGCTGCACCATGCGCTCCAAGCGCTTCACAGCGATTTGGCAGCCCTGGGTGTGCCGCTGCTGCTGATGCGCGGTTCGGCAAACGAGGTCCTTCAGCGCGCCGTCCGGGAGCTGGGCGCCGCCCACCTGCACCTCAACCGGCGCTACGCAGCGGCCGAGCGCGAGATCGACGCCGCGGTGGCGACCGGGCTGGGTGCTCTGGGATGCGCAGTCCACAGCCACGAAGCCAACCTGCTCGCCGAGCCCGGGCAGGTGCTCAACGGGCAGGGTGAACCCTACAAGGTCTTCGCCGCGTTCCACCGCCGGATCCTGGAGCTGGAATCCCGGCCGCTGGTCCCGGTACCCCGGGAACAAACGCGCCCCCGGGTACCGGCGACCGCTGGCGCCGTGGACCTGGAGCAGCTGCAGCTGCTGCCCACCGGTCCGGACTGGAGCGCGAAGCTGGCCGAGCACTGGATCCCGGGGGAGGCAGCCGCCCGGGCGCGGCTGGACGAGGTGGTCCGGGCTATCGCCGGGTCCTACGCCCAGCACCATGACCGGCCCGATCTCGATGGAACCGCGCGGCTCTCGGCCGCCCTGCGCTGGGGGCATCTGAGCCCGGTCCAGGTCTTCGAGGCACTCACCGGCTTGCTCGGTGACCCCACCGCCAACGAAGGTGCCTTCGCGATGCGCCGCCAGGTGATCTGGCGGGACTTCTGCTGGCACCTGCTGGCCCACTTCCCGCACATCCCCGAGCGGAACTTTCGACCGGAATTTGATGCCATGGATTGGGCCTGGCCCCAGGACGATCCGCAGGCCGCGGACGAGATGCGGGCCTGGCAACGCGGCATGACCGGATACGGGCTGGTGGACGCGGGGATGCGCCAGCTGTGGGACACCGGATGGATGCACAACCGGGTACGCATGGTTACCGCCAGCTTCCTGGTCAAGAACCTGCTGATTCACTGGAAAGCCGGGGAACAGTGGTTCTGGGACACCCTGGTGGATGCCGATCTGGCGTGCAATACCGTCAACTGGCAGTGGGTGGCCGGCAGCGGGACGGACGCCGCGCCGTACTTCCGGGTGTTCAACCCCGAACTGCAGGCCCGTAATTTCGACCCGAACGGATCCTATGTGGCGCACTACGCCCCGCTGGGCAGTGCCCCGATCGTGGATCTGAAGGAATCGCGCCTGCGCACCCTGGAAGCCTACGCCAACGTCACCGCGCGGCGCCAGGGAGGGTAACCCGCCCGGCCCGCGGCTGCGGCGGTGAACCGCAATGCGCTAGTGTCACAAGGGACGGGAAGTGCGCCCCGCCCACCGCCGGACGGCACCGGCAGAAGGGACAGGCTCTTGTGGCAGGATCCAGACCAGAACTCGCCGGCCAGCTAGCGGGCGCCTACGAAGAGCGCTTCGTGGTGCACCTGACGGACCTGCCCCGGTTGCTGGGCCTGATGGCAGTGCCCTGGGCGGGATGGTGGTTCGGGTTGCTGGAAGCCTCGGTGATGTTGCTAGTCAGCGGCGGCACCTGGGCGCTGCGCTACTACGGCAGCAGCCGGTTCCGCGACCTGTCCGGCCAGCTGGTGCTGCTCGCCGCAGGCCTGTTCAGCGTGCTGGGCACCTACCGGCAACTTGTCTGGCTCGATCTGGTCATGCACCTGCTGGTGCTGTGGGTGCTGACGCTGCTGGTCCATGATGCCCTGCGCGCGCACGGCTTGCTGTCCGGGGGATTGACCGGCCGGTTGCGCTGGGGCGAGGCCATTGCGGTCACTTCCTTGGGCGCCTCGCTGGCGGTCCTGTGGGAAATCGGCGAATGGATCGGCCATGAATTCATCGACCCGGGGGTCGGGGTCGGCTACCGCGACACGATCGGGGACCTGGCCGCGGGGATGCTCGGGGCGGCCGTGGCCGCCTGGAACATCTGGCGGGGGTCCGCCCGGAGCGGGACAGGGCAATGACGACCTTGAGCGTGGTGGTTCCGGTGCTGGATGATGCCGTGCACCTGCGCAGCCTGCTGCAGGCCTTGGCTCTCCAGTGCCGCCTGGCGGAGGAGGTCATTGTGGTGGATAACGGGTGCTCGGATGACAGTGCCGCGCTGGCGCGGCAAGCCGGGGCCATGGTGGTCACCGAGCCGCGCCGGGGGATTGGCCCGGCCGCGGCCACCGGCTACGACCATGCCACCGGTTCGATCGTGGTGCGCTGCGATGCCGATACCCTGCCCCCGGCCCATTGGCTGGAACGCATTGCCGGCCGATTCGAGCGCGACCCGCAGCTCGGGGCACTGACCGGCCCCGGATACTTCACCGACCTGCCCGCCGGCGCCCGGGCAGCCGGATCGCTGTTCTACACCGCCGCGTACTTCGGCGGCTACACCGCCGCACTGGCCCGCACCCCGTTGTGGGGATCAAATATGGCCTTCCGTCGGGACCTGTGGCCAGCGGTACGCCCGGGAGTGCACCTGCAGATCCCGCACATCCATGACGACCTGGACTTCAGCTGCAACCTACCGGCGGGGACCCGGGTGCGTTTCGACCCCGGACTGCGGGTGGGCGCGGCGGGCCGGGTCTTTACCCGTGCCGGGGGCCTGGGTGATTCGGTGCGCCGGGCCCGGGCCACCCTGGCGGCCAACGGGGGACGCGACCTGGTCTTCGCCCGCTGGCACGCTGCACTGGGGCTGCCCGCAGGCCGCTAGTCGGCTGCGGGGGACCTCACTGCCCGTTGGCAGCAGCGCCCCGCGACCGCCTGTCCGCTGCCAGTTTCTCGGCCGCCGCGGTGATGCTGCGGGCCATGGAGGAGAAGATGATGCCATGGAAGGGCACCAAGGCATACCAGTAGAGCCGCCCGGCCAGCGAGCGCGGGAAGAAGATCGCCCGTTGCATGTACCGGTAGCGATCACCCTCGGGCCGGAAGGTGAACTCCAGCCATGCCCGGCCCGGCACCCGCATCTCTGCGCGCAGCCGCAGCATCCGTTGCGGATCCAGCGCCTCGACCCGCCACCAGTCCACCACATCCCCCAGCTCCAGCCGGGTGCGGTTGCGCCGGCCCCGGTTCAACCCCACGCCGCCGGCCAGCTTGTCCAGCACCCCGCGGATCCGCCAGGCGATCGGCAGCGAGTAGTAGCCGGTGTCACCGCCCAGCGAGGAGATGACCGTGAACAGCTCCGCCGGTCCGGCGCTGGTCAGCCGTTCCCGGCGATCCAGGTAGACCCGCCGCCCGGCCCACTGCGGGTCCGAGGGCAGCGGCTCTCCCGGGTCACGCACCGGGTGGGCGGTGGCCCAACTGGTCTGCACCGCATCACTGCGGATCTTCTCCAACGCCAGTTCCAGTGCCCGCGGATAGTCGGTCAGGCCCCCGGCAGGCGGGGGGATCAGCTCATCGATCCGGCGGTCGCGCATCACGCAGTGGTGTTGCAGGGAACCAACCAGCGGGATTGCCAGCGAGCGGGGGATCGGGGTGACCAGGTTGACCCATTGGGCCGCCAGCCACGGGGTGAGCACCGGTAGCGCCAGGATCCGCGGACGGCGGATGCCGGCCGCCTCGGCGTACAGCTGCATCAGTTGCGCATAAGTGTAGGCCCGCTCTCCGCCGATATCCAGGCAGTCGTTGACCGGCTCGGGCAGCTGCGCGGCTTGCGCCAGGTAGTACAGGGTATCGCGCACCGCGATCGGCTGCACCTTGTTCAGTACCCAGCGCGGGGCCGGCATCACCGGCAGTACATCGGCCAGGTGGCGGACCATTTCGAAACTGGCCGAACCGGAGCCGATCACCAGTCCCGCCTGCAGCACCAGCACCGGTACCGGGCCGGCATCCAGGATCCGCCCCACATTCACACGCGAGGACAGGTGGTGACTCAGCTCGCCGTCGGGGTGCAGCCCGGAGAGGTAGACGATCTGCCGGACCCCGGCCTCGGCGGCGGCCCGCGCCACCACCTGCGCGCAGCGGCGTTCCATGGCGGCGAAGTCGCTGGTGGCCGCCATGGAATGGACCAGGTAGAAGAAGACCTCGGCATCCCGGCACAGCTCGGCGGCGGCCGCGGGATCGGCCAGGTCCCCCTGGATGACACCCACCTGCTGCCGCCAGGGCACATCACGCAGGGATTCGGGCCGCCGGGTGAGCACCGTGACCTCATGGCCCTGTTCCAGCAGCAGCGGCACCAGCCGCCCGCCGAGGTACCCGGTGGCCCCGGTGACCGCGACCCGGCTCATGCCGCGACCCGATCGCCGCGCCGGCTGCGCAGCACCCAGGCCAGCGCCAGCGCGCCGAGGACCAGCACCCCGCTGCCGGTGAAGGCGGCGATCGCCACCGTGTCGGAGGCGTTGGGGGAGTCAAGGCGGCTGACCCCGATCCAGGCGATACCCCAGGCCATGGCCGCCGGGGCACCGAGGTGGCCGCGGCTGTACCAGCAGGTGCCCAGGCCGATGAGCACGGCCACCGCCAGCAGGGCCACGGCCAGCGGGGTTATCCAGCTGGCGTCCTGTCCCACCCCCAGCGAGCCGAGCAGGGCCGCGGTGTTGGCAATGCTGGCCACGTTGACCCAGCCCAGGTAGAGGCCGAAGACCACCCACATCAGCCAGCGTTCCACCGCCGAGGGCGCGGGGGTGGCCACCAGCAGGATGAACAGGCGGATCAGCACCGCCAGCAGGATCAGGATCACCGCCAGGCTGGCCGCCAGCCAGCCCAGCTGGACCACGCCGATCCAGACGGCGTTCAGCAGCGCGGAGGCGATGACCCAGCCGCGGGTGCGGGCCTGTAGCACCGAGGTGCGGGCGGTGCCGGTGAACTGCCAGATCGCGTAGACCGCCAGCCCGCAGTAGATCACGCTCCAGATGCCGAAGGCCGGGCCCGCGGGGGAGAGCAGGGTGGAATCGGTGTCAAGCCAGCCGCCGGAGGCCTCGCGGATGGGGGTTCCGCCCCAGGCCCCGCTGCCCAGGAAGGCACCGAAGATGGCGATCGCCATGGCCGCGGCGGTGAGCACCGGGATCCCGAGCGGCGCGCGGCGGGTGGACTGGGTGGTTCTGCTCATGTTGCTGTCTCCTTGGGTATTTTGCGGGAATTTGAGATCAGGACTGGACATGACAAACTATCTAAACAATGATGTATCTAACTTAGCTAATTATCAACTACACGAGAGAAGTTCCCATGGAGCAGACAGGAAAGACGGCACGGGACGCGGCACGGTTGTTCCAGGAACTCATCGAGCATTGGGAGACGGCGGACGCGGCGGCCCGGCAGCGGCTGAGCCTGAACGTCACCGACTTCAAGGCGCTGAAGCTGCTGTGCGAGCGCGGACCCCTGGGACCCGGCGAGCTGGCCGGCACGCTGCATATCAGCACCGCCACCACCACCGGCGTGGTGGACCGTCTGGAATCCCACGGCTACGTCACCCGCACCCTGCATCCCACCGACCGGCGGCGCAGCAGCATCACCGTGAATGACGCCCTGATCCAGGATCCCCTGGCCCCGGCGCACGCCCTGCTCAGCGACGTGGATACCGTCCTGGCGAGCAGGCCGCAGCCCGAACGCGAGCAGATGCTCGCCTGCCTGCGCGAATTGAGCGACAGGATGCGACACACGATTTCGCAATTCCCCGTCCCCAGCCACCACCCAGCGAAGTGACCAGAGATGACTGCCACACACCCCAGCCCGCAACGCACCCGCCAAGCCCCGGCCAGCCACCACGGTGAGGCCGAGGAGGAGCTGATCCGCGCCCAGCTGCAGCAGCTGCTGCAGGACCAGCAGCGGCGTACCGCCCGCTACTCCCGCGCCACCGCCGATCTCTGGCAGCGGATCGCCCCGACCGTGGGCGCGGGCAAGCTGACCCGCCCGAAGCTGGTGAGCCTGGGCTACCGCACCTTCGGCGGCAAGGACCAGGCCCGCAGCATTGACCTGGGTTGCGCCTTCGAGCTGCTGCATAGCGCCTTGCTGATGCATGATGACGTGATCGACCGCGACTTCATCCGCCGTGGCCGGCCCACCCTCTCGGCGCACTACCGCGACCAGGCCCGCGCCGCGGGGCTGGAGCCGGCGGCGGCCGAGCATGTGGGCGGCAGCGCGGGGATCATCGCCGGGGACTTGCTGCTCAGCGCCGCCATCCGCCAGGCGGCGCGCGCCGCGGCCGGGCTGCCCGCGGCCGAGGCCGTGGGCCAGGCCTTCGAATTGGCCGTGGCGCAGGCCGGGGCCGGGGAACTGGAGGACCTGCTGTACTCGGTGCAGGCCCTACCGGCCAATACCGCCGAGGTGTTGCGGATGGAGGAGCTGAAAACGGCCGGGTACTCCTTCCAGCTGCCGTTGCTGTGCGGGGCCCTGCTGGCCGGGGCGAGTGAAACCGAGGCTGCGGGGATCAGCGACATCGGCTGCCGGCTCGGGGTGGCCTACCAGGTGGTGGACGACATCCTGGGCTGCTTCGGGGATCCCCGCAGCACCGGCAAGTCGGTGGAGTCGGACCTGCGCGAAGGCAAGAGCACCGTGCTGACCGCCCTGGCCTCCGAGGACGCCGACTTCCAGGCCGAACTGGCCGCCTACCGCAACGGGAGCAGCAGCATCCAGGCCCTGCGCCAGGCCTTGCACCGCAGCGGGGCGGCGCAGACCGCCCACCGGCTGGCCGCCAGCCTGTGCACCGCGGCCCTGCAGTCCCCGCATTTCAACGCCTTGCCGCCGCACACCCAGCAGGAGTTGCAGGGCTATGCAACCTTCATCCTCGAACGAAAGGTCTAGGGCCATGGGACCGACCGCCTTGCAGTTGTACACCCGGACCGCCTCGCGCAGCGCGCAGGTGGTCATCGGGGAGTATTCCACTTCCTTCTCGCTGGCCTGCCGGCTGCTGGGCCGTACCACGCGCGCCCATATCGCCAACATCTACGCGCTGGTGCGGTTGGCGGACGAGGTGGTTGACGGGGTGGCCAGCGAGGCCGGATTGCCCGCCGTGGCCATCGCCGAGGCTCTGGATAGGCTGGAGCAGGAGACCGAGGCGGCCCTGCGCACCGGATACAGCACCAACCTGGTGGTGCACGCCTTCGTCTGCACCGCCCGCCGGCACGGGATCACCACGGAGCTGACCGCCCCGTTTTTCGCCTCCATGCGCCAGGACCTGCAATCCCAGAGCCATGACGAGCAATCGCTGGAGCACTACATCTACGGCTCGGCCGAGGTGGTCGGGTTGATGTGCCTGAAGGTCTTCCAGGCCATGCCCGGGGCCCGCCCCGATCCCCAGAAGCACAGCGAGCAGGCCGCCCGCCGCCTGGGCTCCGCATTCCAGAAGGTCAACTTCCTGCGCGACCTGGCCGCCGACAGCCAGGAGCTGGGGCGCACCTACCTGCCCGAAAGCCACCCCTCGCGGTTGGACGAACAGGTTAAGATGCAGTTGGTGCGGGATATCACCGGGGACCTGGATGCCGCCCTGGACGGGGTGCCCTACCTGGCGCCACGGGCCGCACAGGCGGTGCGGATGGCCCATGGGCTGTTCAGCGAACTGAACGCCAAGCTGGCCCGCACCCCGGCCCGTGACCTGTTGGAACGCCGGATCTCGGTCTCCAGCCCACGCAAGGCCCTGATTGCGGCCCGCACCTTCCTACCGGCCACGAGCAGGAGACACGTATGAGCCCGACAGAACCCCAATCCGTGATCGTCATCGGCGGCGGCTTCGCCGGCCTGGCCAGTGCAGGCCTGCTGGCCGCCGCGGGCCACCGGGTGACCCTGCTGGAACAGGGGGAGCACCTGGGCGGACGGGCCGGCAGGCTGCACCGTGGCGGGTTCAGCTTCGACACCGGTCCCTCCTGGTACCTGATGCCCGAGGTGTTCGAGCACTGGTTCGGGCTCATGGGAACCAGCGTCCAGCGCGAACTGGACCTGGTGGAACTGGAAACCTCCTACCGCACCTTCTTCGAAGGCCAGCCGCCGGTGGACCTCAGCCCGCAGACCGCCGCCGCCACCTTCGAATCCCTGGAACCCGGCGCCGGATCCCGGCTGCGGGACTACCTGGCCCAAAGCTCCGGGAACTACCAGCTGGCCCTGGAGCATTTCCTCTATGACGACTTCGCCCGCCCGGGCAACCTGGCCAAGGGATCGATCCTGCGCCGCCTGCCGCAGCTGCTCCCGCTGCTGCTGCGTTCGCTGCACGACCACGGCGCGGCCCGATTCCAGGATCCGCGCCTGCGCCAGCTGCTGGGTTACCCGGCCGTGTTCCTGGGCAGCAGCCCACGACGCACCCCGGCCCTGTACCACCTGATGAGCCACCTGGACCTGGTCGAGGGGGTGCGGTATCCGCGGGGCGGATTCAGCGCCCTGGTGGACGCGATGGCCCGCACCGCCGAAGCCGCCGGGGTCCTGCTGGTCACCCGCGCCCGGGTCACCGAGCTGTCCACCGATGGTGCCGATGGCGCGGTCAGCGCCGTGCAGTGGATCGATGAGCACAACGACACCCACCGCAGCCCCGCCCAGATCGTGGTCGGCGCCGCGGACCTGCACCACCTGGAACACCAGCTGCTGCCCCCCGCGCGGCGCACCCGCAGCAAACGGCAGTGGAACCGCGCCGACCCGGGCCCCAGCGCCGTGCTGCTGTGCCTGGGCATCAAGGGCAAGCTGCCGCAGCTCGAACACCACAACCTGTTCTTCACCCGCGACTGGGACGAGAACTTCTCCCGTATCGACAGCGGCCGGCCGCTGCAGGCCGAAACCAGCATCTACGCCTGCATGCCCAGCGCCACCGATGACACCGTGGCCCCTGAAGGCCATGAGAACCTCTTCGTTCTAATCCCGGCACCGGCAGCACCCTCCTGGGGCCGCGGCGGGGCCGACGGCACCGGGGATACGATGGTGGAGCAGGTCGCCGAGGCGGCCATCGACCAGGTGGCCCGCTGGGCGGGCATCGACGATCTGCGCCAGCGGATCGTGGTGCGCCAGAGCTTCGGCCCGGCCGACTTCGCCCAGAACTTCGGGGCCTGGCAGGGCGGCGCGCTGGGACTGGCGCACACCCTGGGGCAGAGCGCCTTCCTGCGCCCCGGGATCCGCAACCCCAAGGTGCCCGGCCTCTACTACGCCGGATCCTCGGTCCGCCCCGGTATCGGCATCCCGATGTGCCTGATCAGCGCCGAGCTGGTCGCCAAGGCGGTCGCGGGCGTGAGCGCTCCCGGGCCGCTGCCGCTACCGGTGCCGGCGGGGGAACCGAGCTGATGGCCTACCTGCTGACCCTGCTGGTGCTGATCGGGTGCATGGTGCTGCTCGACGCCCGCTACCGGCTCTTTGTCTTCCACCGCCCCGTCCCGGCCCTGCTGTCGCTGGTGCTGGGTACCGGCATCTTCGTGCTCTGGGATGTGCTGGCCATTGCCGAGGGCATCTTCCTGCACCTGGAATCCCCGTGGATGACCGGTATCATGGTGGCCGACCAGTTGCCGCTGGAGGAGATCTTCTTCCTGTTTTTCCTGTGCTACCAGACGATGATCCTGGTCAACGGATGGCAGCTCTTCCGGGCGAGAACCCGTCCCATCCAGGCAAGGGAGAGCCGATGAGTTTCATGCAGATGGGCCTGTTCTTCGTGGCGGGGTCGCTGGCGCTGCTACTGCTGGCCATGGCGATCCGGCGTCCCGGGGTGGGTCGGGTGCTGCCGGCATTGCTGGCTGCCACCGCCGTACTGTTCCTGCTCACCGCCGTGTTCGACAACGTGATGATCGCCGCGGGGCTGTTCGATTACGGTGAGCACCGGCTGCTGGGGGTGCGCGTCGGGTTGGCGCCGGTGGAGGACTTCCTCTACCCGCTGTGCGCCGTGATGTTCATGCCCGCCCTGTGGTGGCTTGTGGGCGGGGATGCTCCGCGCACAGGAAGGAAGGAGCGGCCGTGAGCAAGCTAGCCTCGTCCCTGATCCTGACCTCCCGGCCGGTGTCCTGGATCAACACCGCCTACCCTTTCGCCGTGGCATTCCTGCTGGCCGGCGGGTGCATCGACTGGCGGTGGATCGTGGGCAGCGTGTTCTTCCTGGTGCCCTACAACCTGGTCATGTACGGGGTCAACGATGTCTTCGACTACGAGTCCGACCTGCGCAACCCGCGCAAGGGCGGGGCCGAGGGGGCACTGCTCGAACGCAGTGTGCACCGTCAGGTGTTGTGGGCCTGCCTGCTGGTGGCCGCCCCCTTCCTGGTGGCTCTGGCTTCCGGCGGTGGTGGCGCGGCGAACCTGGCACTTGCCCTCTCCATGGCGGCACTGCTGGCTTACAGTGCCCCGGGGTTGCGTTTCAAGGAACGCCCCTTCCTGGATTCGTTGACCAGTGCGGTCCACTTCGTTTCCCCCGGGGTCTACGGTTGGCTGCTGGCCGGAGGCGAGCTCACCCTGGCACCGCTGGCCGCGTTCGGGGCGTTCCTGCTGTGGGGCATGGCCTCCCATGCGCTGGGGGCGATCCAGGATATCGAGCCGGACCGCCGGGCCGGACTCGGATCGATTGCCACGGTGCTCGGTGCCCGGCGCACCGCCAGGCTGGTGGCCCTGTGGTACGTGTTGGCCGGGCTGCTGGTGCTTCTCGTTCCCGGCGAGGGGCGCTGGGCGGCGCTGCTGGCCGTGCCATACCTGTGCAACGTCCTGCCGTACCTGAACCTGGCGGACCGGGACGCCGGCACCGCGCACCGCGGCTGGGTGCGTTTCCTCTGGTTGAACTACCTGGCCGGGTTCCTGCTGACCATGCTGCTGATCTACCTGGGATGGCGGCGGTGAGCGGTAGCACACGGGCCGCGGACCGGACTCCGACCGGTTCCGCCCGCAACCGGGCTATGGTGGAAGCACTCTGCAAGCAATGGAAAATTTCGACTGGTAAGTGGTGGATTCAATGCACGTGGTAATGCTCTCCGAGGACGGGCAACCGATCGGGACCCAAGAGAAGACGCTGGTGCATACCACCGACACCGCCTTGCACCTGGCGTTCTCCTGCCACCTGCTCAATGACCGGGGCCAGGTGCTGGTTACCCGCCGCGCGCTGTCCAAGATCACCTGGCCGGGAGTCTGGACGAATTCCTTTTGCGGGCATCCACAGCCCGGTGAGGACCCGCTGGACGCCGTGCGGCGCCACGCGCGGCACGAACTCGGGTGCGACATCACCGATCTGGCCGTGGCATTACCCGACTTCCGGTACCGGGCCACCGACGCCTCGGGGATCGTGGAAAACGAGATCTGCCCGGTGCACACCGCACTCCTTGTTGGTGACTTGACCCCGAATCCCGAGGAAGTCATGGACTGGCAATGGGTGGATCCCGTCGACCTGGCGCGTGCGGTGCGCGCAACCCCGTGGGCGTTCAGCCCCTGGCTGGTGGAGCAACTGCCGCAGCTGGGGATTTACAACCCTTAGGCGATACCGGTGGTGCCGACGAAACGGGATCAGCCAGGCATAATCCGCAATGTAGCCGGTGATATCCGGCGGGACAAGTTCCGTTGAAGGACGCACTATTTCCTGATCGAGGCCCTTTCCTGGACCCGAAAAACTGTCAAGCAGCCGTCTGGACGTCGTTGCCCTGGATCGAAGCGAAAACCGCGTTGCCCCGGCCCTGCTGGCCCAGGACCCGCCCCAGGGTCCAGAGGGAGAAGAACACGATCAGGAACGGGACCGCCACATGCAGCGCCGGTGGACTGTCGTCGTACTAAACCCAATGGGTAACACCGGCGCTGAACGCCACTACAGGAGCCGTTCCCTGCGTTCCTCGAGGGGGACGGCTTTGCTGCACCCGAGGCCATGTACCGGTTATCGGTGCTTCGTTCGCTTCGCGTGTCCGGTAGCCATCGAGGTGAACCTATCAAGCATAGCTAGCAACCTGAGCCCAGTATTGTTACCTTTTGTTTTACTGAGGTTTCGCTCTGGTTTTCAGGTAACCCGTTGAGCTTCGTAGTCTCAAATCGAAACCAAGCGTAATTTTTGCCCAATTCCTCAACCACTTTTGGAGCATGCGGAACGCTCCGAGGGGTATTTCCCGCCGCGGTCCTTGAGTGAGGGAGATCACGCAATTTTTCTTGAGTTGATATTTATCTACCCAAGTAGACGTAAGTTCAGTTGCTTAAGATCTACCCTGCAACCCTTGATTTGCACTGTCAAACCGGATGTCGGATTCACGGTGTCCTGCGGCAAAATACCTACTGAAAACGTGCTTTACGGCATCGAATCGTGGTTTCGCTCGGATGTCGAAAGATGCTTATCTTTATGGAGGGGCAACACGCTGATTGCCTCTACACCGCAACACAACTTTGGGGGACTGTTGCCTAGCGCGACGGTTGTGTCTTACTTGGGGGAAGAGTGATTTTCACTTGGGGTGTGACCTCACGGGGCGCACGGCTTGACTGTCAAGCCGTGCGCCCCGAGGGGCAATTTATGCCGGGTCGGGGAGAGACGGAAGCATCCGTGCCCGTCCTCGGGATTAATCCGGAACCGGACCATAGCGACCGCCACACCCTGCGGCAGGACGTTGGTGGTTCACATGCATGAAGTGTCAGAAGCGGTGGGTTCAAGGAATACCTTTGTGTTCTGGCAACGCTCGTACTCCATCGACAGGGCGGCGTTGATCGCCCAACTGGCCCAGAATCCTGACTATCGTGTGGTTCTGGTTGCCCAGGATACGCGCCGGCGACAAGTCGGGTTTCGGGATGGAACCGGGATATTCGGTGCGGCAGAAATCGTTGCTGAACCAGATCAGGTGGTCGTGGAAGAACTTGCCGCGTTGCCGGCCGAAGATGCGGTGCATCTGGTGGAGGGTGCGGCGCACGAGATCTGGAACAACGAGGCAGTGATCGAGTCGTGGATCCGTTGGCGTCCAAGGGTTGTCCTGCTGGAGGAATCCTGGACTGCTGACGGTGGCGCAGGGCGACGGCATACCCGGGCCCTACGTTCGTTGTCGCGTCTGGGCGGAAGGCTTATCGCTGCCGTACTGGTCGCCGGGAGCCACTCGGCGTATGAGTTCGCTCGGCTGGGTTTCGGCGAGGTTTTCCCGTTCAATCACTTCACCGAGAGCGATCGACCTGAACTCAGTGGATCTCCTGCCGGCCAGCAGTGCACCTGCATGGTCACGGGGGAGCAAGTTAATGGAGGCAAGATGATGAACCTTATGAAACGGCCGAGAGGGGTTCACCACGTCGGTTCGATGCGGCGTGCTAGCCATCAATCTGGCGTCGCGGTGCCAAGCACACTGGGCCACGCACAACCGGAGAGCATAAACCCAGGGGCAGTCGCCGTGGCTGAGGCAGAACTACTGGCAAGCGCCCTGGAGGCGAGTCAACAAAAGACAGAACTGGCTGCGGTGTGGACGACCAGCCAACTGTCAGCGGATTCCGGGGCCGGGTATCTTGAATCGATTCTGAAATACCTGGATCACCCCGAGACGGCTCGTCCCCAGGCGCCCTGGCAGAGCAGCGTCAAGGTGCGCTACCGGCGCGCCCAGTAGCTCGGTACTTGATGGCCGGGGTTTCCGGATCAGTGTCGCCCAACGGAAGGTCGGACCGCCCGGATCGCGCCGCTCGGTGGACTGCTTCGCCGGGGTGTTCCGCGCATGCAGGCTCCGGCCAGTGTCCGGATCCGGTAGGCCGGTGCGAGCCCGATCGCCACTGGGGACAGTGACTCGCAGACCCGCCCACGGCACGACCCGAACGTTCCAGCGGATAGGGTCATGGCCAGCGGATATCCAATTCCAACTGACGGGCGAGTGAACGGAACCAGCGTTTCTCGTACTCGGAGATGTCCCTGGCCAAGGCGCGGCTGATCCCCTGGGCCACGAAGTCCTTGCTCCAGATCCCGAGATCGATCAATCCCGGGATGACAAACCGGTCGAACCGGTAGTTGTCGAAGGACAGGGTCTCATCCCGTTGGGCCAGGGAAGCGCCCTTGCGCCCGTTGGTATCGAAAACCCTGTTGAAGATCGTTGCGGTCACGCGCGGATGGTCGCCAAGCCAACGCAGGAACGTGCGGCCATGATCACCGACGCTGGTCCAGGAGATGAGGAAAAGTACGGCCCCATCATGGGCCGGCGCCTCAACCAGACCTTGCTCTACCCAGTCGAACATGATGTCGCGGTTCAGGTTGCGATCCCAGTTCTTCGGATTCTTCCAATAATCCTCGGACCACTGGTCGCAGAACACGTCCAGGTCCCCGGGGAACAGCGCCGGGATCGCCTGCAGGGCCACTGTGCGATGCGGCAGGGGATAGTATCTGGCTGCGTGTTCGGGGGAGCGGCTGGCCAGGCTCACCAGGCTGGCGCAGTCCCAGTGCCGCTGCGCGAGCCGGCCCTTCCAGGCGGGGTCCGTTGGCGCCGCGGTGGCATCAGCCTGGGACGGCACCCAGTGGTTTGTCCAGCTCGCGCCGCTGGGGGCACCGCTGATCAGCTGTGCCTGTTTCACCAGCTTGCGTGCGATGGCCCGGCGCGAGTCGACCGGAAGCCGCAGCAGTTCCCCCAGTAGTTCATCGGTGCTACCTGTGGCCAGCAGATCGCGGAACGGGGCGGGGTTTTGCGGCATGTGTTCGTCTCCGGGTTCTGTCCTAGACGAAGTTCTCGGTGCCTTCGATGGTGTTCATGAAGTGGTTCATGAAATCGGCGAAGTCTTCGGTATCGGAGGCCTGATCCAACTCGACACTTTGCACGACCGCATCATCCAGATGCAGGTCCACACTCGGGCGCTCACTGATGTTGAATCGGAACACCCGTCCGGTGGACGTGGCAATCTCGTACCCGCCGTCATTGATCGCGGCCAGCTGGTTGACATTCGTGTTGTTGATCGTGATCGCCGCCTCGGAGGCCGTCAGATCCGCCGGGTCGATCGGAGCCACCACCAATTCGGCCGGTTGGCGCCGGTAGCCGATAACCTTGAGTCCGCCACTACCAGCCATGCCGTCAGCTGCCACCAGGTTGTAGCTGGCGAAGTTCGGGATCTGCTGGTCGAAGGCTTCGTGCAGCAGGCGCTTGACCGTATCGACGGGGTTTTCGGCTGGGCTTATGTCCATACCCCACACTCTACTAAGGTTGACCGACATTCTCGGGGACAAAAGCTCCTGGCGAAATATGTCAGAACGTGGCACGGGGAATCCGAATCCGCGAATTGGGCATAGGCTTTGTCAACCAGCGGAAGGCGGCACTTGATGCCCGGACGCCTGTTGGTGCTCACGTTCCTTGGAGTGAGCCGCGGCAAGCGCAGGCCGCCCCGCGGGTGTACATGAGCATGAATCAGGGATTCTTCGCCGCTGATTGAGTAGTTCGCCGTGTCCATTCCGGCGCCGGTGACTGGAAACCATGATCGAAGCCTTCGCGCAAATCCGTCTAAAGCTCGCTCTCCGCGAAGATCGCTGGGCAGATTGACCAATGCAAGTCGAAAATAATTTATGTCATTGTCGCGTCATGGGTTATCCGATTGGTCATATTGACTTCTAGAATTTGAGTCATGAGCCAGGACACTACACCAGATATCAAGCCACGCTCACGGGTGGTCACCGATGGTATCCATGCAGCTCCCGCGCGCGGCATGCTGCGTGCGGTCGGCATGGGCGATGAGGACTTCGCCAAACCGCAGATCGGCATCGCCAGCTCGTGGAACGAAATCACCCCGTGCAATCTCTCGCTGAACCGTTTGGCGCAAGGTGCCAAGGAAGGCGTGCACTCCGGCGGTGGATTCCCCATGCAGTTCGGCACCATCTCGGTCTCCGACGGCATTTCCATGGGCCACGAAGGTATGCACTTCTCCCTGGTCTCCCGTGAAGTCATCGCCGACTCGGTGGAAACCGTAATGATGGCCGAGCGCCTGGACGGCTCGGTGCTGCTGGCCGGGTGCGACAAGTCGCTGCCCGGCATGCTGATGGCCGCCGCCCGGCTGAACCTGTCCTCGGTGTTCCTCTACGCCGGGTCGATCATGCCCGGCTGGGTCAAGCTGGAAGACGGCACCGAAAAGGATGTCACCCTCATTGACGCCTTCGAAGCGGTCGGAGCCTGCGCCGCCGGCAAGATGAGCGAAGAAGATTTGAACCGCATCGAAAAGGCGATCTGCCCCGGTGAGGGCGCCTGCGGCGGCATGTACACCGCCAACACCATGGCTTCGATCGGCGAGGCGTTGGGTATGAGCCTTCCGGGTTCCGCCGCCCCGCCCTCGGCCGACCGCCGCCGCGATGTCTTCGCCAAGCGCTCGGGTGAAGCGGTGGTCGAGATGCTGCGCAAGGGCATCCGTGCCCGCGACATCATGACCAAGCAGGCCTTCGAGAACGCCATTGCCGTGACCATGGCCTTCGGCGGTTCCACCAACGCCGTGCTGCACCTGCTGGCCATTGCCCGCGAAGCCGAGGTGGACCTGACCCTGGCCGACTTCAACCGGATCGGCGATAAGGTGCCGCACCTGGCGGACCTGAAGCCCTTCGGCCGCTACGTGATGACCGACCTGGACCGCATCGGCGGGGTGCCGGTGATCATGAAGGCGCTGCTGGATGCCGGGCTGCTGCACGGGGACTGCCTGACCGTGACCGGCAAGACCGTGGCCGAGAACCTCGCCCACATTGCCCCACCGGATCCTGATGGCAAGATCCTGCGCGCCATGAACGATCCGATCCACAAGACCGGCGGGGTCACCGTGCTGCACGGCTCGCTGGCCCCCGAGGGTGCCGTGGTGAAGTCCGCCGGCTTCGATGCCGACGTCTTTGAGGGAACCGCTCGCGTGTTCGAGCGCGAGCAGGGCGCCCTGGAAGCCCTGGACCGCGGAGAGCTGCAGGCCGGGGATGTGGTGGTCATCCGCTACGAAGGCCCCAAGGGCGGTCCGGGCATGCGCGAAATGCTCGCCATCACCGGTGCCATCAAGGGCGCGGGCCTGGGCAAGGATGTCCTGCTGCTCACCGACGGCCGCTTCTCCGGAGGAACCACGGGCCTGTGCATTGGCCACGTGGCCCCCGAGGCCGTGGATGGCGGCCCGATCGCCTTCGTCAAGGACGGGGACAGGATCCGCGTGGATATCGAGGCCCGCAGCTTCGACCTGCTGGTCGATCCGGAGCAACTCGAAGCCCGCAAGGTCGGCTGGGAGCCGTTGCCGGCGAAATTCACCTCCGGGGTGCTGGCCAAGTATGCCAAGCTGGTCAACTCGGCGTCCACCGGCGCCTACTGCGGCTAGCAACTGGTTTCAAGGGTGGGTGGACACCGAGCGGTGTCCACCCATCGAACACTCATCTCATATAATGAGACGCGTGACGTGTCGTGTTGAACTTTACCAAGAGTTGGACAAGACTGGGTATATGCAAACAAACACCAATGTTCTACTAGTTATCAGGCGCGGAGCCTGAAACGCTGTCTGAACCAGACAGAACATTCGGTGACGCGCATAGCCCCCTTTCGTCAGTCGTGACGGCCGCGGGGCGTTTTTTATGCGCAAATGAAGAGATAGAGAAGGAAGGATCCCGATGAGCAACGGAAAACCTGCCAATCCGGCTACGGTTGCCAAGTCATTGAACCGCAGCAAGGATGCCACCGCTGTCTCTTCCGTCGTGGAGGCTTCGAACCCGGTACAGGGTCCGAATAATATCGTCGCTCCCACACAGATGACGGGCTCACAAGCCATCGTCCGCTCGTTGGAAGAACTGGGCGTCAGAGACGTCTTCGGATTACCCGGTGGGGCCATCCTTCCCACCTACGATCCGCTCATGGACTCAACCAAGCTCAATCACATCTTGGTTCGTCATGAACAGGGTGCAGGCCATGCCGCACAGGGTTACGCGATGGTGACCGGGGAAGTGGGCGTATGCATCGCCACCTCCGGGCCGGGCGCAACCAACCTGGTCACCGCACTGGCCGATGCCAATATGGACTCGGTACCGATGGTGGCCATCACCGGCCAGGTCAACAGCGCCTTCATTGGCACCGATGCGTTCCAGGAAGCGGATATCGTCGGCATCACGATGCCGATCACCAAGCACGCCTTCCTGGTCACCAAGGCCGAGGACATCCCGCGGGTGATGGCCAGCGCCTTCTACCTGGCCCAGACCGGCCGTCCCGGCCCGGTGCTGGTGGATATCACCAAGGATGCGCAGACCGCGCAGACCACGTTCTCCTGGCCACCGAAGGTGGAACTGCCCGGTTACCGGGTAGTGACCAAGGGGCACAACAAGCAGCTGCGCGAGGCCGCCAAGCTGATCGCCAGCGCCACCCGACCGGTGCTCTACGTGGGCGGCGGCGTGATCAAGGCCAATGCGCACGAGGAACTGAAGAAGTTCGCCGAATATATCGGCGCCCCGGTGGTCACCACCCTGACCGCCCGTGGCGCCTTCCCGGACTCGCATGAACAGCATGTGGGCATGCCGGGAATGCACGGTGCGGTCTCGGCCGTGACCGCGCTGCAGCAGTCCGACCTGCTGATCACCCTCGGGGCGCGCTTCGATGACCGGGTCACCGGTGTGCTGCACACCTTCGCGCCGAACGCGAAGGTGATCCACGCCGATATCGACCCGGCGGAGATCTCCAAGAACCGCACCGCGGATGTGCCGATTGTCGGTTCGCTGGATGAGATCATCCCGCAGCTGCATGCGGCCTGCGAAACCCGGTTCGAAACCGAGGCGCAGCAGGACCTGAAGCCGTGGTGGGACCTGCTGGACCGGCTGCGCACCACCTACCCGATCGGCTTCACCGAAACCCATGACGGGCTCACCGCCCCGCAGCGCGTTATCGAACGCATCGGTGCCCTGACCGGCCCCGAAGGCGTGTACGTGGCCGGGGTGGGGCAGCACCAGATGTGGGCCGCGCAGTTCGTCAAGTACGAACGCCCGCGCTCCTGGCTGAACTCGGCCGGGCTGGGCACCATGGGCTACTCGGTGCCCGCCGCGATGGGCGCCAAGGTGGCCCAACCGGACCGCGTGGTCTGGGCCATCGACGGGGACGGCTGCTTCCAGATGACCAACCAGGAACTGGCCACCTGCGTGATCAACCAGATCCCGATCAAGGTCGCGATCATCAACAACTCCTCGTTGGGCATGGTCCGCCAGTGGCAGACCCTGTTCTACGATGCGCGCTACTCCAACACCGACCTGAACACCGGTCACGGCACCGCACGCATCCCGGACTTCGTGAAGCTGGCCGACGCCTACGGGTGCGTGGGACTGCGTTGCGAACGCGACGAGGACATCGATGCGACCATCGCCAAGGCGCTGGAGATCAACGACCGCCCGGTGGTCATCGACTTCGTGGTCTCGGCCGACTCGATGGTCTGGCCGATGGTCCCGGCAGGGGTCAGCAACGACCAGATCCAGATTGCCCGGGGCATGACCCCGGAATGGGAAGAGGAGGACTAGAAAGATGGCAAAGCATACGCTGTCGGTGCTGGTCGAGGACGTCCCCGGCGTGCTGACCCGGGTCGCCGGACTCTTCGCCCGCCGTGCCTTCAACATCCACTCGTTGGCCGTGGGACCCACGGAAATCGGGGGAATCAGCCGCATCACCGTGGTGGTGGACGCCGAGGGGGACTCCCTGGAGCAGGTCACCAAGCAGCTGAACAAGCTGATCAACGTCATCAAGATCGTCGAGCTGCTGCCCGAGGCCTCGGTGCAACGCGACCACATCATGGTCAAGGTGCGTGCCGACGCCGCCACCCGGCTGCAGGTCACCCAGGCCGCGGAACTGTTCCGCGCCTCGGTCATCGATGTGGGACCGGAGTCGCTGGTGGTCGAGGCCACCGGCAACTCCTCGAAGATCGACGCGCTGCTGGCAGTGCTCGAACCCTTCGGGATCCGCGAGATCGTCCAGGCCGGCACCCTGGCCGTGGGCCGCGGCTCCAAGTCGATGAGCGACCGGGCACTGAAGACCCTGTCCGCCTAGGACACCAGAACACAAGAGCTTTACACACTTCTGAAACGAAGAAAACCATAAGGAGAAATACAGTGGCTGATTTGTACTATGACGACGATGCGGACCTGTCGATCATCCAGGGCAAGAAGGTTGCCATCATCGGCTACGGCTCGCAGGGCCACGCCCACGCACTGAGCCTGCGCGACTCGGGTGTCGAGATCACCGTGGGCCTGGCCGAGGGCTCGAAGTCCCGCGCCAAGGCCGAGGCCGAGGGCCTGAAGGTCGCCACCGTGGCCGAGGCCGCGAAGTGGGCCGACGTCATCATGATCCTGACCCCGGACCAGGTCCAGGCCAAGGTCTACGCCGACTCGATCGCCGAGCACCTGGAAGAGGGCAACGCCCTGTTCTTCGGCCACGGCTTCAACATCCGCTTCGGTTTCATCACCCCGCCGGCCAACGTCGACGTGGCCCTGGTGGCCCCGAAGGCCCCGGGCCACACCGTGCGCCGCGAATTCGAGGCCGGCCGTGGTATCCCGGATTTGATCGCCATCGAGCAGAACTTCACCGGTGGGGCCAAGGAACTGGCCCTGTCCTACGCCAAGGGCATTGGCGGCACCCGTGCCGGCGTCATCGAGACCACCTTCACCGAGGAAACCGAAACCGACCTGTTCGGTGAGCAGGCCGTACTCTGCGGTGGCGCTTCCCAGCTGATCCAGTACGGCTTCGAGGTGTTGACCGAAGCCGGCTACAAGCCGGAGATCGCCTACTTCGAGGTACTCCACGAGCTGAAGCTGATCGTGGACCTGATGTGGGAAGGTGGCATCGCCAAGCAGCGCTGGAGCGTGTCGGACACCGCCGAGTACGGCGACTACGTCTCGGGCCCGCGCGTGATCACCCCAGAGGTCAAGGAAAACATGAAGGCCGTCCTGGCCGACGTGCAGAACGGCAACTTCGCCAAGCGCTTCATGGAAGACCAGGCCAACGGCGCCAAGGAATTCCTGGAACTGCGCAAGAAGGGCGAGGACCACCCGATCGAGTCCACCGGTCGCGAGCTGCGCCAGCTGTTCAGCTGGGTTGCCGCTGATGATGACTACGTGGAAGGTTCGGTCGCCCGCTAAGAGACATCAGTCTTTAGCGTTATAATATCAATACGAATACGCAGATTCGCGCTCTAAGATTTGACGAAAATCTTTGAGCGTGAATCTGCAATTTGGAGTATTTGAATGGGTAAAGGTAACCAGCCTCCAAAATGGCAACACTCAGCCGAGTATGAGTCTCCAGCATCAGTTTTCAAAGGACATGAAGATACTGTAGGCACTCTTGATGAGCTATGGACAGCGATGAATGCGATTCAGTCTACGCATCGAAGTCGATTACTTTGGCGAGGGCAAGCCAATCATTGTTGGGGACTCCATAGCTCACTTTTTCGAACTCTCAGAAACCAGAAGTATGACGGTGTCTTCACGGCAGAGAAACACATAACCCTTCAGCGTGAAGAAACCGATCTAAAGCCATTCTTTCCGACTGAGAACGAGATGAATGAAGCTGAAGTGCGAATACTCACGCGCGCTCGTTCATCATGGCGATTGGATTCACTAAATGCAATGGAGATTTTTGCCCGCGTTCAACATCGCGGTGGCCCAACACGTCTCATTGATTTTAGTTTTAATCCCTTGGTAGCACTGTGGTTTGCGGTGTCTGACAATTCACACGAAGAAGTCGATGCAAGATTATTCTGTCTTGCGCTTAAAGGGCCATCTGCGGCATCCGAAGAACCCAATATACGCTTGGATTCAGATTGGGGCGGATATCAACCAGAATGGCATAAATGGAAGACTGATTTGTCACGCAGAGAGCATAATTGGGGTACTGGATCTCTTCGAAGATTTTGGATTCCGCCGATTTACGACGATCGAATGTTGGCGCAGAATTCTGTATTCGTGATCGATGGAATCCCCATTAGTGACAAAGTTATCCAGTCATCCTTTCGCAAAGTTGACTTAGGAAAAAACAACAATTGGAAAATGGCTGATCTTCTATCTTCGGGGTCTTTGTACTTGAAATTTTATCGACCCGGGCAGGAAAACAAAACCACTATGCGTAATTTTGCCTCGACGTATACCTTGAGGGTTCCAGCCAGTGCTAAGCCGACATTGAGAAGGCAGCTCGATGCGTGGTTCGGATACGACGCATCGTCAATTTACCCCGACGTCGATGGCCTACGGCAAGACCTCGTCCAGGAATTCTCGGCGGTTGTTTCCTGACACTCATTCAGTAAGATTCACGAAAAATTGACTCTGCCGATGAATCCAATTACAGACTTGATGTGGGAACATGACATCACTAAGCCGCTATGGTCGATTTCCGACAACGCGGAGTATGGCAACTACGCTCGGATCCACGTGTGATGCTCAGGGCTGCAGGGCTCTGCACATCGCGGCAGAATTGATCACGCTGCTGATAGGCTGTTGGGGGAAAATTGGATGCGAGATCTGCATGTTCTCGGGAATTATGAGTTTGGGGCAGCAGTTGTCTGTACCCAATAATTTTCTCCCATTTACCAGACCACGCTTCTGCGAACGACTCGATTTTCAGGGCAAATTCAGGGATTTCAGAATTTTTATAAACTCCGAAGTACAGAGTACTGAGCGTGGAATAAAGCCAAAGTTCATTAAATAGGCAAACTTATCGTTATATCATTTTTGACATATAGATACTTTCTTTTCGTAAGGCACTTATATTAATAAATTGCTCTACTTGCGGTGATTTACGTATTATGAACGATTAGGATAATCGACGTGAACTGTAGTTCTTTTCCATTGGGTGATCGTTCTCTGTTTGTCCTACAATTTTGTGTGGTCGATCCGTTGATATTCTCTTCGCCGCAGAGGAAAGATTACTTTGCGCGATGATCAAGTTTCGACGGAACAATTCGGGACGCGCGGACAGTAAATTCCGAAAAATAAAAACTGATTCGTTGCCAGTTTCAAGTGCATCTGATAATCTTCCGATTTCGAGTAAACGAATTGTAAGATTGCTTAGAGACTTAGCAAGTTCGGGTAGGTATCTAGCTGGGTCCGAGTCGGCCAGCTCTCGTCGTATCGAAACGCATTCTTCTATGGCTACGAGCATTCTCGGTATCTTTCCTAAACTGGCCAATCGATTCGACAAGTTGTTTAACGATCTGGCAAGAGAAGGCAAATATAAAACCGGATCGAATTCAGCTAATCTCCGACGAATCTCTACTGACTCTTCAATGGGTTGGAGGGCCTCGTTTTCCATGCCCATGTCGGATAATCGGTTCGACAGGTTATTGAGCGTTGCGGCGAGGTGCGGCCGGTGAAGTTCTGGATTCGCATCGCAAAGACTCCGGAAGTATCGAATGGATTCGGAGATCGTTTCTAATGCTCCTGACCGATTTCCTCTGACCGACAATCTGTTAGAAAGATTGCTCAAAGTTGCAGCAAGGTCAGGGAGATAAGTCGTTGGATCTTTCGTAGCCAAACGTCGGCGAATCCTAGCGGCCTCTTCGATGGCGAATAGAGCGTTCCTAAACATACCAAGTTCAGATTGGCGCATGGACAATGTACTTAAAGCCGTTGCAAGTCCGGGCAGGTGTGTTTCTGGATCGCGATCTGCTAATTGCTGGCGAATTCTGACTGCCTCTTCAGCGGTGTTTAGGGCGCTCTTGAAGCGACCCAAATCTGCTAGGCGGTTAGATTGGTCAAGCAATGCGGTGGCGAGCCTATCCTGTGACTCAATGTCGAATTTTGAGCTTCGTTGTGAACTGCGAATGTGCTCGATGACTTGGGACCCGAGAGTCGAACTTATTTCAACAAGTAGTTTCGAACCAGATGGAATTCTGGCGAGGAGCTGGTCCGCAATGTCTGGTACGGGAGCCGCTATTAGTGCAGCATTGAGCGTCGCTAGAAGAACTCCTGAGTCGTCTGCAACTCCCATAGCTACTAGGTCATCAATACTATGTTTAGGAAACGAGTGCTCTTTACTCATGACGCCTTCCCCATGAGTCGAAAAATTCTTTCCATGGCGTACTGAGCGCAGCCTTGAGAACTTCCTGCCGCTCTTGTTATCGCGTGGATAAGCGTTTTTGCACTATTCGCATCCCGGCGATCCATGGCCACTTTGTAGATTGTTTCAGCGAGTTCAGGTAAAATGGTAAGATCTGCAAGGAGTTGATCTGCGAGCTGTCCAGGACGCAATGGGTTCCAATAAGCGGGTCCGGAATGCAAAGTATGCAGCCAGTCTGACAATGAAAGAATCTGATGATTGGTTGCGTCGTTTAGATCCGTTATTGTACGAAGAAAACGTATCGCAGATTTCTCTAATTCGGTGACACCGGACATAGCATTAGAGCTTGGACTAACAAGAGTAGCAGTACTGACGCATCGGCGAAGAACTTTCTCGTTCCAGTTGGTGTGATGCATCTCGTGCATTTGAACCCAGCGATTTGCTTCATTCTGGACTGCCCTGCGCATAATTTTGGTGCGCCACAATTCTGCACCTTTGTGATCAACGTTAGCAGTATCGTCCAAGATAGCTATCATTGCCGCAATCTGTACAATAAGCGGATCTGTCAAGTCTTCTTCATAAAAATTCAAATTTACATTTGCAGGCAACGTAACGGAAAGCCTATTTGAGAATCTTTGCAGTGATATACGAAATAATTCGGCGCAATCCCCTTTGCTCATAGGAAAATTATCAAGGGAGATCTCTCCCTGATCGTAGCCTAGTAAGTTATCTCCGCTTAAGCTGTGCAACGTCTCCCACCACGTAGTTCGAGACCTGGCTACCAGTAGGAGGCGAATGGGCGTCTTGCTGTTGCGTGTGGTTTTCACTATGGCGGCTATCTGACTGGCAAGCAGATCTGCTTCGTCTATGACAATTAAAGTGGGTGACTCGAGATGATAACGGACGTTACCACCGGGCGATTGAAAATCAGCGAATCCGGCATCCCAGCCATCATCGGCTGCGGCCAGGCACGCCTCAATAGCAAGTCGGGTTTTCCCTGATCCCCCTGCGCCTGTGATCGTTTTGATGGCTAGATTTTCTTTTGACTCTAGCACCCATTGTTTGATATCAGCTACAAGATCGTGACGAAATAGGAAATCAACTTGTCTATGATCAGGGCGAAGTAAGCGGTATGGATCACGGGCAATATTGTATGAATCGGGTAAAAGCTGGTTGGGGTTGCACAATACTAGCGATTTATCTGCATGGCTGCCATACTGAAGCCGCCAATCACTTCCGATTTCACTCAGCTCCGGTCTGTATCCTAAGGCAGAAAGAAAACTCTCACTTTCGACCATATGCTCAACTGATAAGGCCTGTAATCGATCGGTGCCAAACTTAGAGCGAACCTTGATAACGATGCCAATTATACAAGGACCCGCAATAAGCGCAGCTCCGGACATTCCGGCCCACAGTGATTCACCACGAGAATTGACGGGGGTACTGGACGCGACATGTAGGTCAATGCATCCGTTTACGGAATCTACAGGTGGCGTGACAAACCCTATTAGATTCTCGCGCGAAAGGCGACCATCGTTTTGAGTGACCGAACTTGGGAATCCAGCGGATTGGACTGCGACGGGGTCACTGCCGGGCAGCTTGCCCCAAAGTGAATTGCTTGCGACCTCCCATTGAGTTGGATCGTCTAGCGATAGGAGTGCAGCATCCAAATATGGATCCTGACCTAGCCAGACCACTGTAGCCATCAGCCAGTCAATACCATCAGATGGTAGGACTACTACTTTGTCATTTACTTCTAATCCTGCATCTGAAAGGACATGTGCGGCTGTCAGAGCTACGCCGTTAGAAACAAAATAGGCAGAGCCAATATTTCCTTCTTTTCCCCTGGCGTAGACCGCCGCAACCCGTCGACTATCGATTGCCATGATTTCACCCGGCTGATTGTTCGCGCGAGCGTCCGGTGGGTGGTCTGGTGTCGACAGGCTTTTTGACTAAAAAGTCCCCTAATTCACCATCGCTACCCAGGAATTGCGGTTTCATATTAATAGTTACTGTAGTAGTTTCTCCAGTTTTAACAGAGTCGGATGCTCCAGCATTGAAAACGTAAAATTTAAGACCGGCGTTAACTGATTCATCGTGAACGATTTCGACAACAAATTGAATTTCCACTTCATCGATAAGGAACCTAATTCCTGAAGGTGACGGGTCGGTTGATTGCGCATCATTGAGTTCGCGTCGAACCTGCTCAATTGCCTGTCTGAGGCCAATCTTGGTCTCGTCAGATTTTTCGCTCATGTTTACACTCTCCACGGCGCGTATCGGTTCCTACAGAGCATGTGATGCTTCATCATGGCAGATGTTCAGAAGGAAGACTAGCGTGCGCGTTGAATTATTGGGGATACGGTATTAGAAGTGATGTTGCGTCACGTCAGAATCATTGGCACTAGTGCCAATGTCGTGCAGTTAAAGACTTATCGATGAAGTCAACCACCACCCGTTAACAGCCCCATTCAACGAGGCTTGACCCGGGAACCACGACGGCACCGGATACCCGCAAGCCCGCGTGGACGCGGTGTTCGGCAGCACCCGCACCGGGGAAACCACCTACACCCGAGACCTGCTGCGCTCCTTGGACCCGTCAATGATCATCCTCGGCGACCGCAACTTCGCTGCCGCCGTGCTGCTGCACAAGATCCACGCGACCGGAGCCCACTACCTGGTACGGGTCGAGAACGGGCGCCGGCTACCGGTACACAGCGCACTGGCCGATGGCTCCTACCTCTCGGACCTGGGCGGCAGCGTGGTCCGGGTGATCACCGCGACCATCACCCTGATCACCGATCAAGAGCACCACACAGATCGGTACACGCTTGTCACCAGCCTGCTGGACACGAACGAGGGCAGCGCACACAGGCTACGCTACTGGCCGCGAACAACGCAACGAGCGAACAGTAAGCCCGTTCAAGCAAGCCCCGAGCCAACCCTGCCAGTCAGGCTAACCATCCAACTGACACCGGCCACCACGTTGACAGAACCATCAGCCAAGTAACTGCACGGAATTGGGACAAGGGGCGATTTGGCAAATCTTGAGCAAAAGGGTTTTTTGGCGCTACCTACTTTAGTGCAGCCCCATGGAAGATGGTCCCGGTTGGGGTGTGACGGAGTCAACTACTCGGGTTTTCGGGCCCAATAACTGGTGATACGCATCATGTACCTCTGGGTCTAGCCATGTCAACAGCTCTATTTCTTGCCGGATGTCGATTCTGCAAGCGATTGGGGTTCTTCGGACGGTTTGCTTAAACCTTCAAATTCTACTCTTTAGTAGCTTTTTAGAACCTCATGGAAACCTCAATTTGGGTCGAATCCACAAGGGTTGTCACCGTTCCCCTTCTGGATCACAAAGTTTGGTTTCATGCTCCTTCAGTCCACCCGTGTCAGCACTGTCCGTCCCCGCCGTCCCCGCCGAATCGTTGCCGCTCTGCTGGAGCTGCTCCTGGCCGTGGTGGGGCTGCAGGGCGTGCAACTGGCCACCTCCGCAGATGCCAAGGCGCGATATGCGGTCGACGGAGTCGGCACCTACAAGGGACTGATCGATTGGATTGAATGGGGTGCGCACAAGGAAATTGTCCGTGACGGCAAGGTAGCCCGCACCGAACGCACCATTGGCGGGCAGGTGCTGGCCACCTCCTGCACGCTGGGTAATATCACCGGAGGCGGGACGGATCCGCTCTCCGCATACCGTCCGGGTACCTGGAAGAACGATGCGCTGGACAACATGTACAACATCGGCGGGCAGAACGGCAGTAACCAGTTGATTGCCGGGCTGGCCAACCGCAACGACGGGCAAACCGTGGACTTCTCGGTGTCCTGTGACACCACCCTGAACGGGGTTTCAGTGCCCATGGCGGGTCTGGTCATCGCGGATGCCGAGTCGAGCAACGCCACCAAAGCCGAATATGTCCAAGCCACCCCGCACCTGAGCGCGGACTGGCGGATTATCGAGCGTTTCCGCGCCTGTTCCTACGACATGAATGCCATCGTCACCGGCACCACCTTGCGGTTATCCCCGGTGTCCAACAGCGAATGCGCTGGCGGCCCGCTGGGCATTGCCTTCATGGAAGGTGCCCACGGCGCCAATGTGGCGGTCAAGGGCGAAGGAACAAGCGCCGTGGCGATCGGCGTGGTGTTCGAAGCGGACTTCGGCGATGCACCGGCCAGCTATGGCGAGGCCGGCGCGTTGTTCCAGCGCAGCTGGAGCGGGACCCCCTTGCCGCAGGGGACGACCAGCGTCTTCAAGCAGGGTCTGCTCTCCAGCCCCCAGGCACCGAACACCCGGCTGGGCGCCCGGATCGATGCCGATTCCGGCCACCAGCCCTCGGCCACTGCCGATGCCGATGACACCGATGGTGATGACGACGAGGACGCGGTGGGTGCGCTGGGCACGATCCACGCGGTTCCCGGCCAGTCATTTACCCAATCCAACGTTGCTTGCACCGGCCCCGGCTACGTGGCTGGCTGGCTGGACTGGAACAACAACGGTGCCTTCGACCCCAAGGAGGGCTCAACGCGGGTCCAGTGCACCGGATCATCCGTGGCCGTGAGCTGGACGGTGCCCGAGGATGCCAGTACCACGGCGGGCACTGCCTCCAGCTTCCTGAGGCTACGGATTGCGGCAACCCAGGCCGAGCTGGCCCAGCCAACCGGAATCACGGCCACCGGCGAGGTGGAGGACCACGCCCTGCGGATCGCCACGCCCACCCTGGGTATCCAGAAGAGCATCAGCCAACGTGCGGATGCCTCGGACCAGTTCGTGCTGGCCCTGAGCGAAGGGCACACGGCCCTGGGGACCGCGAGCACCACCGGTTCGGCGGTGGGTGTCCAGTCCCGCCAGATCGAACCGGTCGGGGTGCTGCCCGGTCGGACCTACACCTTCAGCGAGGCCATGGCCCCGGGCTCCGGGTCCGTGCTGGGCGACTACACCAGCCGGTACCAGTGCACCGCCCGCTATGCCAACGGCACCAGCACCATCCTGGGCTCGGGTGATACCGTCCAGGGCACCGTGACCGTTCCGGCCTACCAGGCATCACTCGGCGCGCCGGCGATCACCTGCGTGTTCACCAACGATCCGCGGCCCGCCGAACTGACACTGCACAAGCAGTGGATCGTCAACGGCGAGCCGCTGGAGCATGGCGAGCAGCCCGAGGGGCTGGAGGCGGCCGCCCGGCTGGCGGTCAACGGGGCCGCGGCCAGCGAAGTGCAGTGGGGAACCGCGACGGGGAACATGCTCACCGGCGATACCGTGCGCATCGATGAGCAGACCCGCGTGGCCGACTACCTGCCGGGTTGCCTCTTGCTGGAACAACGGGTGAGCGCTCTGGGCGAGCAGGCCACGGACAAGTCCCTGCCCCTGGACACCAAGCTGGCACCGGGGCGGAACTCGATCGGGATCACCAACGAGGTGCAGTGCGACACCACGCTCTTCCTGGAAAAGACCGCTGCCGGGGAGGAAACCGATCCCGCGCAATGGACCGTGAGCGCCGTGGATAACAGCGGGACCGCAGTAGTGAGCGGGCAGGGCAGCGGGAGCGTCCGGGTTGCCGCCGGGACACGCCTCTTCCTGGCCGAATCCGGCGGTCCGGCCGAATGGATCCAGGACGATGAACGCACCGCGGAGGAAAGGGACAGCTCCCCGCGGGCCACCGGATCCTGGCAGTGCCAGGCCGTGGACGGCCAGGGCCGGGCCCTGGACGGGGTGCTGGCCGAGCGTGCCGGCCTGGATGGCACGTTGACTCCGGGGCTGGGCACCAGCACCCGGTGCGAGGCGGTGAACCGCACCGCGCACCTGGCGCTGCTGAAGGTCGTGCAGAACACCAACGGCACCGGCACCGCCGAACCGGGGGACTGGCAGCTGTCGGCCACCCCGGCCGCCGGCGTCCAGGGCTTGCAGCCACGTGAAGTGGCCGGAGCCCTGGCCATTGACGGCAATTCCTTCCCCGTGCGCCCGGGCCACGTTTATGAACTGGACGAGCGCGGTCCCGGGGGATACACCCGGGTGGCGTTGGAAAAGTTCACCGGCAACGATCCCCGCGACCCGGCGCAACTGGCGGATGCCGCGAACTGGACGGCCGCCCAGGGCCCCGGCATCAGTGTCGAAACCGGGAAACTGGCGGTTTACCGCTTCGTGAACCGTGAGGTCATGGCCTTCGCCTTGCCCTTGACCGGCGCCACCGGATCCTGGCCCTACCTGGGTGGGGGCGGGGCACTGCTCGCAATGGCCCTACTCGCCGGGTGGCTGCTGCGGCGGCGGACAAAACGCCAGCACAGCTCCTAGAACCACGGGCGGCATCCCCGTCACCCGATGCATGAATGAATCATCCCAACGAAAGGAACGGACATCATGTCCTTGAACACCCAAATCCCGGGCCATGGCGGCCTGCGCCGCATCATCGCGGCTCTGGGCGTGTTCGTGGCGGGGACCGCCATGACCCTCGGGTCGACGGTACCGGCCTCGGCTGCGCAGAACATCAACCCGGAGGCCACCGGCTCCATCACGATCCACAAGTTCGAAGAGCCCACCACCGCCACGGGCCTGCCGAACAACGGCACGCAGCAGGATACCAGCGGACTGAAGCCGATCGGCGGAGTGACCTTCACCGCCCAGCGGGTGGATACCGACCTGAGTGACGCGCAGAACTGGCAGGGTCTTGAGCAGTACACGGTCGCCCAGGCCCAGGAAAACCTCGTCGCGGGCAGCGCACAGGACAAGGTGACCAACACCCAGGGTGTGGCCGCCTTCACCGGTCTGCCCGTGGGGCTGTACCTGGTCACCGAAACCAGCGTTGGCGAGAACAACATCGGGTTGCGCGGGGAGCCGTTCCTGGTCACCATGCCGCTGGCACTGGACAACGGCTGGCTCTATGACGTGCATGTCTACCCGAAGAACACGGTCACCGAGGTCACCAAGGAGATCAACGATTCCTCCGCGTTCGTCATCGGGGATCCGATCAGCTTCACCCTGAACTCGCATGTGCCCTCGCTTCCGGCGAAGAGCCCGCTCACGGCGTTCGGTTTCACCGATACCCTGGATTCCCGTCTGGACTACGTCTCGGCGGACATCAACATCGCAGGGGTGCAGCTGCAGGGCGGCGACTACACCGTGGGTGCCACGGACAACAAGTTCTCCTTGACCTTCAACGAATCCGGTCTGGTGAAGCTGCGGGCCAACCAGGGCGCGCAGATCAGCGTGGTCATCAACACCACCATCAACTCGCTGGGCAATGGGCGGATCACGAACCAGGCCTCGAACTTCATCAACGACCCGCAGAATTCCTTCGAGTCCAACACCGTGAGCACCGAATGGGGTGCCCTGCAGGTGTTGAAGTACGCCGCGCAGGACGAATCCCTGGGCCTGTCCGGAGCCGAATTCGAGCTCTACGCACTGGCTGCCAATGGTGAACGTCTCGGCGGCGCGTTGCGTACCGCGCCCGAGACCGGGTCCAGCGCCAGCTTCGTCTCCGGCGACAACGGGCAGTTCCTGGTCCAGGGCCTGAAAGCCGGAAACTACGAACTGGTCGAGACCAAGGCACCGCTGGGCTACAAGATGGATTCCACCCCGATCCCGGTGACCATCACCGCCGGGTCGGTAGCGCAGGCCACGAACATCAGCGTCGAGAACACCCAGGTCGAGCCCTTCGAACTGCCATTCACCGGTAGCACCGGTGCACTGATGTTCGCAATCGTCGGCGTGCTGCTGCTGGTGGGCGGCGGCATCGGCCTGTCTGTGCTGCGCAAGCGCAAGACTAGCTAGCCGCTCGGTTCAAGGATCCCGAACGGATGACCTCAGCTACACGTGTGGCAACGCGTCGCCGCCCGGCCTACAAGGCCCGGCGGCGACGCGTTGCGCCGTTAAGCCTGGTGATCACCGTGATGGTGGTGCTGGGTGTGTTCGTCATGCTCTACCCCGCAGCGGCCAGTTGGTACTCGGCCGTGCTGCAGACCCAGCAGTCGGAGCGCTATGTGCAGGTCACCGAGGGAATCGACCCCGCCCTCCAACGCGAGCAGTTGCAGCTGGCCCGGGACTACAACCGGTCCCTGGCCAGCGGCTCGCGGGTCGTGGACCCGTTCTCGGCCCTGGCCGAGCAGACCGTGAAGACCGATGACCCCTACTGGCAGCTGCTGGATCCGGCCGGGGACGGGAAGATGGCACGCATCCGCATCCCGAAGCTGGACTTGAAGCTGCCGATCTACCACGGCACCGCCGGGGATGTGCTGGTGCGCGGGGCGGGCCACCTGCAGGGCACCGCGTTGCCGGTGGGCGGCAGCGGCACCCACTCGGTGCTGACCGCCCACCGTGGGCTCCCGCAGGCGGCGATGTTCACCGAGCTGGACCAGCTGGACATGGGCGATCACCTAGAAGTCGACGTGCTCTCCACCACCCTGGTCTACCGGGTGACCGGTACCCGGGTGGTGCTGCCCACCGAGACCGAGACCCTGCGGGCGCAGGAGGGCCTGGACCAGCTCTCCCTGGTGACATGCACCCCCTTGGGCATCAATTCCCACCGCATCATCGTCACCGCCGAACGGGTCACCCCCACCCCGGCCGATGCCGGGCAGGACGTGGATTCCGTGGGCTTCCCCTGGTGGGCCGTCGGGGTGCTGGCCACCGTGTGCGGAGCGGTGATCTACCTGGCCAGGGACTCGAAGACGCAACGGTAATCACCTGAGGGGTCCATATAGCCCGGAGTATGTTCGGGCGCGCGCCTCCGCTACCGAATGGAGATCCGGCGGCGCTCGCCACCTGGAGTGAACTTCTCGTGAATGCCGCAGGGCCCTGACCTGAACTCTGCGCCAACAGCTTTCGGCCCGGGCCGAAAACGGCATTTCCGGGCCCACCTGCAACTTACGGTGTTAACGGGTCTTTCGCACTTACTGCCGCAAAGGTCCTAGCCACCAGCCACAGGCTGGCAGTTGGTCAGCACAGGAAGCCCGAGGATCGTCGTGCTTCGGGTAGAAAGTAGATGAGCGTGGATTTTTCGGCTGCAGGGCGTCAGGCCTTTGGTAACAGATATGAAGTGACCAAGCATGACGCGAAACTCGCCCAACAGCTCAAGGACCGTCAGTTGATCATGGCACCCCATGCGCAGTGGCAGCTTCCCGACGAACCCACCTGGACCGAGAATCCGTTCGCTGACGACAACTGGCAGTTCCAATACCACGCACTGCGTTGGCTGGACCCCCTACGTCGGGTAGCGAGGCAGGGGGATACCGAGGCCCGTGAGCTCTGGACACACTACGTCCGCTCATGGCTCCGTACCAACCCCGCGGGCGCCTCGCCGACCAAATGGGCGTGGATCGATATGGGAGACGCGCTGCGCACCTACGAACTGGCTTTCGCCGTGCCGTTGTTCGCGGAACCACCACAATGGCTGGTCGACGCCTTGGAACAACACGCGCGGTACCTTGCCGACGAGGCCAACGTGGGTCGCGGCAACCATGCATTGCACCAGCACCAGGCCCTGTTCACCGTCGCCCGGGTCCTGGAAAACGAGGGGTACCTGCAGACTGCGATCCAACGGATCAGCGACCAGATCCTGGTTTCCTACGACCAGGAAGGGCTGAATGAAGAGGGCAGCATCGCCTACCACCAGATGAACTTCACCTGGTGGAACGAAGCGCTCAAACGCTTCGACGTCGAAGGACTGCCTCGCCCCAACGGGGCCGAACGCCTTGCCCGCGCGCCGCAGACGCTGGCCTACGCCACACAACCCGACGGGTCGTACGTGCGTATCGGCGATACCGACACGGGAACGCCCAACAAGATCGGCGCACCGGAGACCACCTGGGTGACCAGCAACGGCCAGCAAGGCACGGCGCCCAAGGAACTGGTCAAGATCTACGACCAGGGTTACGCATACGGACGCAGCGGTTGGGGAGATGATAAGCGCCAGTTCAGTGACCAGACGTTCTTCTCCTTGTGTTTCGGCCACCAACGGAAAATCCACGGACACGCCGATGGGGGATCACTGACCTTCTACGCATCGCGCCGTCCATGGCTGATCGACACCGGCCGTTACACCTATGGGCGCCATCCGGTCCGGACCTACGTGGTGGGACGAACCGGACACAACCTGTTGCGGGTCAAGGACCGCAACTACGACCGGAACTCCGAGGTCACGCTCTTCAGAAACCACCAGAGTGATCGTTCGGTTGAGCTGATGACCCGTGACACCGGCTACGAGGGAGTGCTGATCACCAGACGAACGATCTACTCCACACATGGTGAGTACCTACTGGTCCTCGATGCCCTGTCCTCGGACCACGAGGTGGAAGTGGAACAACGCTGGCACCTGGATCCGGCAGTGGTTGCCGCATTCACGTCGAAGACCGCATTGTTGACCTCCGACGGGGTGCCCAACCGTATCGAATGGGTGGGAAATGCGGGGCAGCTCAGCCAAGTCAGGGGGCAGGAGAAACCCCTGGAGGGATGGACGGCCACCGGCTGGCGCAAACACCAAGCCACAACCTTGTTGCGGGCTACCCAACGCGGCACGCAGATGTCCTTCCGGACAGTGATTGGCGCCTATCAGAGCGAGGGGCAACCGCCAGTGGCCATGCGGACACTGCCGCGCGGATACCGTCAGTTCACCATCCACGCCAAAACCGGCACCGAGTACCTGTTGGTCGGCAAGCGACTTTCCAGGATATCCGATGTTCCCTTTACGGAGGAAGACCTTCAGTTGATCGAAAAACACCACACGTCATCCACGAAGATGGCTACGAGCCGCGCCTAGCCTTCGCCCGACTTAACAGCCGGTGAACGTTGGGTGAGGGCTCGGTGCCGGAGGATGGAACCGCGGTTCCACGCCATGTCCGGTTGCTAGTCTCGAATACCGGGCTTTCGACACGCAAGAGAAAACAAGGATCCGTTCCGCCAATGACCATTCCCCTGTATCCTCGTGGTTTCGCATATTCACGGACCCCGTTGGAACTTCCTGACATGCCCGGGCATTTCCAGCGCCGGGAGGCTGCCAACGCGGTGTTCTGGTTTTCCCCGGATCTGGACTTCCACATTGCGGAGCGCGCGGATGCCACGGTGGTGCTGTTCGGCCATGCCCACTATGTGACAACCGAGGAGTCCATATCCTCGCTGGCTGACATCGCCCGGAGGATCTCCGCGGCGTGGCGGCAAGCCTCGACATCCGGAGTCGAAGAGATCCTTTACGACCTGGCCGGCAGGTACGGATTGTTCATCCTCGGACGTGCGCAGAGCTACGCCTACCAGGATGCCCACGGAATGCGGTCCATGTACCGGAGCGCGGACGCCCGCCTGGTCACCTCGCATGAGCGGCTCCTTGCGGATCTGACAGGTGCCGTCACCGATCACCATCCGCTTGCCAAACTTCCGCTGGGGATCCGTTGGACCCGCAGCCGCTATGACGGCATCCGCGCAGTGATTCCCAACCACCGGTTGAATCTGGACACCGGAGACATGGAACGCTTTTTCGGGCAGGGGACCAACCAATACCGCAACCTGAGCGTTGGCCAACGGGTCGATATGGTTCATGCGCTGTGGACGGAGCAATTACGGGTCCTTGCCCGGACCAAGAAGATTGCCCTATCCATCACGGGCGGCTTGGACAGCCGGGTCTCGCTGGCCATGGCACGGCCCTGGTGGGATGAGATCCGCACCTTCACCTACACCACCGAACCGGTCAGCGGGAACTCGCGTTCAAAGTCCCTGCACAAGGACCAGGTGATAGTGGAACGCATTTTGGAAGTGGTCAACCTCAACCACTGCCTGATACCCGAATCCGATAAGATCCCGCTGACCGCGCACCAAGAAAGCATCCTGGCGAAGAACTCTGCGGGAACCCATGGACGCTGGTTGCTGAACCTGTACAGGGAACGGGTATCGGGGCCCAACGTGGTGCACCTACGTGGGAACCTGAATGAAACAGCCCGCAACTACTTTCACGAATTTGTCGATAACCAGGACCCGCTTGAGGGGATCTACGCCATCATGCGCGACCAGATCCACCGCAGGGCAACCAGTGCGCGCAAGGACTTGCCGTCGATACTGGACGAAACCCGGCAGCAGTATGAGCTGCTCACCTTAGATGAACTGGGCGAACACTACCTGGCGACGGATTTCTTCTACTGGGAAGTGCGGATGTCACGGTGGTTCTCGGAAGTGTTCAACGAAACCGACTGCGCGTTCGATACGGTCATCCCGTTCAACCACCGGCGGATCATCGATATCGCGTTGTCCTTTTCCGAGGACCAGCGCCGGGAGGGACTCCTGTTCCATGAACTGATCAACAAATCGGCTCCGTTCCTGAACTTCTTCGGGGTCAATGACACCAGGACCCTGTACGACCGGTACCAGCGTCCGGACCTGATCGGCGGGCAGGCTACCAGGGCAAGCCATCGTGAACGGGCGCTGCTGGTCGTCGACACGAACGGTGCCGCGCTGGCCCGGCTTCCCTTCACTGGCACGCTCTACATTCCCAGAGAGCACCTGCTGACGGGCAACGAAGCCCGCATTGTCTTCCCGCTCGAGGAGTACTTCGAGGCAGGGAACAGGGCGGACGTGCGGATCAACATCTCCAATTCCTACAGCAGTGCCAAGGCCGTGGACTACCTGGAACTCATCGCCGAGATGGACGGCCAAACCATTGCCCGCCAGGACTTGGCCTATTGGCCCCGGCCCTTCGGGATCTCGCTGACGGATCTGGCCAAGGACACACAGCTCACCGTGCGATTGCGTGCCCTGCGGGATATCCCCAAGGCTTCCTGGGAGAACGCCAGCAGAACCGGGATCCAGCTCGAGGTACTGGAAACTATGCGACCGGGGACCCGGATACGGACCGACAACCCATATTTGCAGGTAGTGAATCAGTGAACGTTACCGATGACCAACAAAAAGATGAAAACGAAGAAGGCAATGACTGAAACCCAACGCATCGACCTGGATGTCCTGGCCTCAAGGATTTCCGTCCTTCCGACAAAGCTGCACAAGGAAAACCAGGAACTCAAGCGGGAACTGGCTGCGCTGTATGCCCGGGAAGAGAAGCTGCTGAAACTGATCCACACACGCGATTCGCAGCTTGCCCAACTGGGCAAACGGGATTCCGCGCCGAATCCGGGCCTGGATGAGGTCCCCGAACCAGCCCCGGTGGCCTCCACGGACTACGTCGCTGAAACGGAGAACAGCTCCCACGGCACGGGCAACAGCAAGGAACTGGTCAACCTGCGCCGACGCTATCAGGCGCTCAGCCAATCGAAACTCGGTCGTGTGCAACTGTGGTACTGGCGACTGCGAGCAGGAAAGTAGGACCTCATGGACGTCAAGAAACTCAAGAACCGCCTGGCAACCATCGCCGGACGAGTCAGCCAACTGTCGTCACCGGCCGGCTTCCCCCGGGAATTCGACATGGAAACCCACCTCGGCTCCCGGTACTACCTCGACGCGCTGCAGAACAAGCATCCGTTCCTGGAACCTGCCCGGCACCACAAGCAGTACCTGGAACGCCGGGGATACTTCGCCGACCGTCGAACGGATATCGGTGAAGAGTACGCAGCAATCATCAACCAATCGCAGACCGTCAGCCAACGCTGGTATACCCCGTTCAACCTGCGGATAGGGATCATCGCCGATGAGTTCCTGTTCAAGAGCTTCGCGAGCACCGCCCACTTCATTCCACTGACCCCCACGAATTTCCGGCAGCAGGCGGCCGGACTGGACCTGGTCCTGGTCACCTCGACCTGGCGCGGACTGGCCGGTGAATGGGTCGGGGCGGCCCAGGCCAACGGGGTGAGTCGTAAGCTCATCGAACAGGAACTCATTCCATACTTCCGCGACCAGGCAGTGCCCGTAGCCTTCTACTCCAAGGAGGACCCGCCGAACTACCAGGCCTTCCTGGGCTTGGCCAAACTGTGTGATTTCGTCTTCACCAGTGCCACGGAAATGATTGAGAAGTACCGGCAGGATTGCCCCCAGGCGCTGCGCATCGAGGTGCTGCCCTTCAGCATCGACTTCCGCCACCACAACCCCGTCGGTACGCGCCGCCATCGGATCAACGACATCCTCTTTGCCGGGTCATGGCACAACCACAAGTATGAAGAACGCCGCCGTTCGGCCGCCGCCATCTTCGACGGCGTCATCGCCTCCGAACGACGGCTGCGCATCATCGACCGGAACTGGGAACTGGGCAAGGAACGCTACCTGTTCCCGGAACGCTACATGCCCTACGTCGAACCCTCGGTCGACCATGCGCAATTGCTCAGGATCCACCGCACCAGCGATATCGCCATCAACCTGAACTCCGTGGTGGCCAGCTCCACCATGTATGCCAACCGGGTGGTGGAGTTGCAGGCCATGGGATCCACCGTGCTGTCCAACTACAACGCCGGGGTCAACGACCAGTTCCCGAACGTCTACATGCCCGAATCGAGCTTCGATGCCCGGGACATCATCCAGTCGTTGGATGCCGAGCACCTGTACACGAACCAGATGGCCGGGCTGCGCAACGTCTACACCGGTCACGTCAACTTCGACCGGATGCGCACCCTGTTCTCCGTCTGCGGGCTGGCCGATGCGACGCGCCAGGACCATCGCATTGGCATCGTGGGTGACCACGCTGCCACCGCGCGGTTCATCGACTGCCAGCACTATGCAGGTGCCCTGCAACCCTTTGAAACCCCGGCCCAGGCCGAGGCGGCGGGCATGGAACTGCTGTGCACGGTGAACGACGGATTCGACTACGGCCAGCATTACCTGCAGGATCTGGTTAATGCGACCAAGTTCGTTGGCGCCCGACGGATCCAGAAGTCCGCGTCCGGTCCGATGAGCGGCCACCACGACTTCACCGATGCCACCGAACCCGAGTGCGGATCCCTGCAATGGATCACCGGGAATGAGGAGAACCCGGGCATGGACAGCGGACAGGAGGTGTACGCAGTGGATCACCTCGGCCTCCAGCCACGCCACCGCGCCAGCGCGCGGCTGGAAGAAACCTCCCGGTACGCGCTGAGCGTGGTGGTGCCGATCTACAACAACGGGCGCCATCTGGAATTCAAGTGCTTCGAATCGCTGCGCCGCAGTTCCATCTTCGAGAAAATGGAAATCCTGCTCATCGATGATGGCTCCACCGATCAGCACACCGTCGCCACGGTTCGGCGGCTGGCCGAGAGGTACCCCAACGTGCGCACCTTCTTCCACGACAGTGGGGGATCCGGTAGCGCCTCACGGCCACGGAACCTGGGGCTGGTCATGGCGACCAGTGAATGGGTCACCTACCTGGATCCGGACAACGAGGCGTTGAGCGATGGCTACGCCAAACTCCTGGCGTCGGCCAGCCGGAACGGCGCGGATTTCGCGATCGGCAACATGGTCCGTAATTCCCACCGCCGGCAACTGTTCAACTATGTGCGCAAACTGCGCAAGTTCGTGCACCAGGACGAGGTAGGCACGGATACGTATCGGATTTCCCGCGAGCTGCTGCCGAAGATCGACTACACGCCGATGAGCATCCAGGCCTTGGTCGCCAATACGCAGTGGCTGCGTTCGCTGGGCATTGAGCAGCCGTTGGGTGCGGTGGGGCAGGATTCGTATTTCTTCCAGCAGATGCTGTTCTATGCCCGCAAGATCAGCTTGCTGAACGAGCCGATCCACGCCTATTTCGCCGCCGTGTCGAACTCCACGGTCAACACCCTGGGAACCTCGTTCTACCGGAAGTACATTCCGTTGGAGCGCTCGCGGGCCCAATGGCTTGAAGACGTCGGTTTGCTTCAGGACTACAAGGAACGCCGGCTGGAAGGGTTCATCAAGGGCTGGTACCTGGAGAAGCTGCAACGTGTGGCAGCCGAAGAACTGGAATCCTCGAAGGAGGTCATCGCCGAACTCGCGGGATACTACGGACACCGGGACTGGCAGGATGCAAGCCTCCGGGAGTTCTTCAAGGACACCGAGACCGTGCGCTAAGACAACCGCCCAAACGATAAGGAACGAAGGGCCACCGCGACACCGGGAAGCACGGTGTCGCGGTGGCCCTGAAATCACCAAGGCATGAATACACTACACCTGCCGGGGCCGGACCAACCGGCCCGCGGAACGGGCAAGGTCCAGAAGCGGGGGAACCCGGAAGCCGGGCCGCGGCACGGGAACGGCCTGCGGATTCTCTTGCTGACCCACTCGTTCTCACCCGATATCTCCCCGCCGCAACGGCGGTGGCGCGCCTTCACCGAGGCCTTCACCGATGCCGGGCACGATGTCAGCGTGGTCACGCCACGATCCACCGGGAGCCTGGGGACGACACTGCAGCACGGCAACGGCTGGCTGCGGGTGCGCCGGTACCCCTCGCCGGGCCGGGCCAGGACCTCGTTGGCCAAGGCCGGCAAGCACGTGCTGGAGGCGCTGCTCTCGATGCCGCTGGCACTTCGCTCCGGCCCCATGGACGTGGTCATCGCGACGGTTCCCGCCTTGCCCACCCTGGGCACCGGGTACCTGGCCAGCCGCTTGCTGGGTTCCCTCTTTGTCGTGGATCTACGCGATGCCTGGCCCAATCTGCTGCGTGAATCCAACGTGTTGCGTTCCTCCCGGCTGGAACCGTGGCTGACCGAAGTGATTCTGTGGCTGTTGCGACGGGCAGACCTCGTGGTGACGGTCTCCCACGGACTGGAGGAGGTGGCCCGCGCCCAGGGAATCGAACGGGTCCTGACACTGCGTAACGGAGTGGACGTGGGCAACTACCAGGCAACCGAACCATCACCCCCACCGCGGAACGAACCGCTACGGGTGCTCTACCTGGGGAACCTGGGACACAGCCAGGGGTTGGAGATCGCCATCGCCGCCACCGCGGCACTGCCCCGGACCGTGCAATTGCGCATCGTTGGGGCAGGCGCGCAAGCCGTCACACTGCGCGACTACGCACGGGATCAGGGCGTGGAGGTGGATTTCAGGGAACCCGTGCATGGCGCCGAGGTGCTCCGTCTCTACGACTGGGCCGATACCTGCCTGGTGAGCCTGCGCCCCGACTGGCCGAGCTTCGAACATACCATTCCATCCAAGCTCTACGAACTGCTGGCCCTGGACCAACACGTCACCGGGCTGGTTCGCGGTGAGGCCGCCCAGATCATCCAGGACGCCGAAGCGGGCCAGGTCGTGGAGCAAACCACCCAGGCACTGATCGTGCACTTCCAGCGATTGGCCGGTGACCGGGAACTACTTCAACGCAGCGGCAGCGGGCCGCGGTGGGTGCGGGAACACGCGAATCTCAGGGTGCTGGGCAAGCGCTACACCCAGGCGCTGGAAGAGCTGGTCAACAGGCAGGAACATGATGAACCGTAACCCACTGGCCGGCATGGTCCTGAACCTCGCTAACGCTGCGCGTTTGAGCGCTCAGAACCTTGCCGATGACCCGGCCTTCTTCATCCTGCAGATCCTGCGCAAGTTCTGTGCTGGACGCCGTGCCCCCGGCATCATGGAGCTGCTGGCTGGGCCGAAGGGAAGCCACGGACTGCGGGCCATCGCGGCCCTGCTCCAGGAACGCCGGGACGAGGTGGCCAGGATCGCGCAGCAGTGGGAAACGGGTCGCCGCGGCGGTTCGCCGGCATTGATGGCCAATATCCTGTTGGCGGCGGGGCACTGGAACCATGCCGAAAGGATCCTGGATCACGCACCGCCGAGCACTTCGGTGATCCGGGGCCGGGCACGCCTGCTGTGGGCGCTGGGGCATATGGATGAGTCGATCGGGTTACTGGAGTCCGCTCCCGGAACCAGCCGCCGGCAATTGCGGCATTATCGCAGCGAGCGCCTGGTCTTCAACGGATGGACACCCGTCCTGCCGCCGTGTTCGCGCGACTGGGAGCTGGATGGTGAAACCCGGGTCCTGTACCTCGCCACCAACTCCCTGCCATACACCTCCAGCGGTTACACCCAGCGGACGCATTCACTGCTGGGCCACCTGCACGCCACCGGAACCGAGGTCGTGGTGGCGACCAGAGCAGGGTACCCGGTCACCGTGGGGAACCTGCTGGCGCGCTCGCAGGACGTTGTCGGGCACCTCACCTATCGCCGGTTGCTGCCGGCCTGGCAACGATTCGACATGGGAGGGCGCATCCAACAGCAAACCGAGCTTCTGGCACGCCTGGTCCAGGAGCTGCGCCCGACGGTGCTGCACACCACCACGGACTTCAGCAACGCGGTGTCGGTACGCGCCGTGGCCGAGGCGTACAACCTGCCGTGGGTGTACGAGGTCAGGGGCCAATTGGCCGATACGTGGGCCTCCACGCGCCCGGCAGGGTCCCGCACGTCCCAGCGCTACCGGTTGTTCCAGGCGCGCGAGGCGGCCAGCGCCGACGCCGCGGACTGCGTGCTGACCCTCGGTGAATCCATGCGTGCCAACCTCCTGGCCGCCGGAGTGGCACCGGGGAAGACCGAACTGATCCCCAACGCGGTGGGGGAGCAGTACCTCGAGGCACCGGTCCCACGAACCCGGGCCCGTCAGATCCTGGGACTGGATCCCACCCTGGACTATGTGGGCACCATCAGCAGCCTGGTTCCTTACGAGGGGCTGGATCTGCTGGTCCGCATGATGGCCGAACTCGATTCCAGCCATCCCAAGCTGCACCTGCTGATCGTGGGAGATGGAACCGAGAGACGCCCGTTAATGGAGCTGGCCGGACAACTCGGGGTCGCCGACCGCTGCCATTTTCCCGGACGGGTAGACCGTGCGCAGGGACACCTGTACCACGCGGCCCTGGATGTTTTCATGGTGCCCCGGCTCGATCTTCCGGTAACCAGGGAAGTCACTCCGCTCAAGCCGGTCGAGGCCATGGCCAGTGCGGTACCTGTCATGGCCTCGGACTTGCCCGCATTGGCCGAATTGTTTGATCCGGAGACGACCGGGATCCTGGTGCCGGCCGGTGACGTGCAGGCATGGTGCGAAAGACTCGGTGAACTTCTGGGAAACGAGGACAAACGCGCCCGGATCGGTGCCATGGCACGCGAATACGTGCTGGCCCATCGGACCTGGAACCGCAATGCGGAGGCGTTGAACCGGATTTACTCAACCAACTTCTCTCCACGTTAGCCGGATGTTAACGCGCACTTCCTAGCCTGTGGAACGAAGCGCATCCCGCGCTTCCGAGCAACCCAGATTCAACCCGGCGCAGGGGTCGGATCGAAGACAGAACTGAGGAAGTCGTCCGCGTGACTGACATCAAAGAAGTAGCAGTAGTTGGCTTGGGGTACATCGGTCTGCCGACCGCGGCCATTCTCGCATCCCAAGGTTTCCGGGTCCACGGTGTGGACGTCAACCCGCGTACCGTCGAAGCCGTCGCCAAGGGGGAGGTGCCCTTTGTCGAACCGGAACTGGGCGACTACGTTGCACGGGTAGTGTCCAACGGCCTGCTCAGCGCCACACTGACCACTCCGGCAGCGGATGCCTACATCGTGGCTGTCCCGACCCCGTTCAACGAGGACTACACCGCGGATCTGCGCTACATCGAACAAGCGGCGGACGGCATTGCGCCACATCTGCAGGGCACCGAACTGGTGATCCTGGAATCGACCGCCCCTCCGGGAACCACCGAGCACCTGATGACCCGGTTGCAGAACGCCCGTCCCGATCTCGACACCAGTAACCTGCTTGTCGCCCACTGCCCGGAACGCGTCCTTCCCGGCTATGTCATGCAGGAGCTGGTCACCAATGACCGCATAGTCGGCGGAATGACCCCTCAGGCCGCCGAGGCGGCCAAGGCCCTGTACCGGAGTTTCTGCCGGGCCGACATCCTCACCACCGATGCGAAAACCGCCGAAATGGCGAAGCTTGTCGAGAACTCCTACCGCGACGTGAACATCGCCTTCGCCAACGAACTATCGGTGATCTCCGACAAGCTGGAGATCGATGTCTGGGAACTGATCGAACTGGCCAACCGCCATCCACGGGTGAACATCCTGCAGCCCGGCCCCGGGGTCGGTGGGCACTGCATCGCCGTGGATCCGTGGTTCATCGTCTCCGCCGCGCCGGAGGACGCCACGCTGATCCGTCAGGCCAGGCGCACCAACGACGCCAAGCCGGATTGGGTGATCGGGCGGATCACGGACGCCCAAGCGGCCACGGAAGGTGGGCCGGTGGCCCTGCTGGGGCTGGCATTCAAGAAGAACATCGATGATTTGCGCGAGTCACCGGCCATCGGAATCGTGCGCAATCTGGCCGAAAACTGCCCGCAGACCAGCTTCCTGGTGGCCGAACCACATGTGGAACAGCTGCCGGAGGTCCTGGCCGGACTGGATAACGTCCAGCTGGTTCCAACCGGGCAGGCCCTGTCCGAGGCGGACACCATCGCGCTGCTGGTTGACCACGACCAGTTCCTGGACGTGGACCCCGAATCGCTGCGTGGCAAACAGGTTATCGATACCCGCGGCTTGTGGCGTCATCTCCAGGTGAACCCGCTGGAGGTTGTCCATGCGTAAGAAGATCATGCCGATTTACGGAACGCGTCCGGAGGCCATCAAGGTCGCCCCGATCGTCAAGACGCTACAGGACAGCGACCTCTTTGACTGCGTGGTCACGGTCACCGGACAACACCGGGAAATGCTGGACCAGGTCAACACCCTGTTTGACATCACCCCACAGTACGACCTGGACGTGATCGAACCGCGCCAGAGCCTGAACGGCGTGTTGACCAAGACCATCCGGGGACTGGACGAGGTGCTGGAGAAGGAACAGCCAGATGCCGTGATCGTCCAGGGCGACACCACGACCTCCACCGCCGGGGCCATAGCGGCCTTCTACCGCGGGATCCCGGTGGTCCACGCCGAAGCCGGGTTACGCAGCCACAACCTGTATTCCCCCTTCCCCGAGGAAGCGAACCGTAAGCTCACCTCGCAGATCGCCTCCCTCCACCTGGCTCCCACCGGGATCAGCCGGGGCAACCTGCTCAACGAGGGAATCGACCCGCGTGCGGTAGTCGTCACCGGGAACACCGTGATCGATGCCCTGCTCGGCGTCGTGGAAAAGCAGGTGGCCTTCGACGACCCGGTTCTGGAGCAGGTGGTGGCCAGCGGCCAACGCATCGTCCTGATCACCACCCATCGCCGTGAGAACCAAGGGGAACCCATGCGAGGGATCGGCCGTGCCGTCGCACGGCTTGCCGCCGCCGAACCCGGCACCCGGTTCGTCGTGCCCCTGCACCGCAACCCCGTGGTACGTGAGGCACTGATTCCGCAGATCGAAGGACTGGACAATGTCATCCTGACCGAACCGTTGAGCTACGGCGAGTTCACCCGGATGCTGGATGCCGCCGCCGTGGTTCTCACGGACTCCGGCGGCGTCCAGGAGGAAGCGCCCAGCCTGGGCAAGCCGGTCCTGGTGATGCGCGAGAACACCGAGCGTCCCGAAGCCGTGGATGCCGGTACCGTACGGCTGATCGGCACCGACGAGGAACGGATATTCGCCTCGGTTCTGGAGCTGTTGCATGACCCCGCGGCCTATGACCGGATGGCGAACGCGGTCAATCCGTATGGGGATGGTCGCGCGGCAGTACGTACCGCGGCCGCGATCGCGAAGTTGTTGGGGGTCGGTGAAAGGCTGGAGGAATTCGATTCCCAAGACCTGCACACCATGGGAGCCACGAACCCAGTCTTCGTGTAGTCGTTTCGGAAGCTGAGCATGGTCGCTGCAGGAGCACACGGTGTTCTCCTGCAGCGATCCAGTGAACCTCCACAGCATCCTATTGATCTGAGCGAATCGTGCTTCGTGATCCTACGGTAATTCAGGTTCCGCGCAGGTGTACGCTTCTACACACGTGCTGTTGAAACGGGAATCCAGCCGGGCCATGAAGGATCAGATATCTACCGGATGGCGGGCGTCCATTAATACGTAGTCCACTGTTCGGGTGCCGAACCGGACAGACTTCGACTTTCAGAGCACTTCTCAATTGGATAGTTCTGTTGCGCCTGTTAGGAGGCGAGACGGGTTTCCGGTGTGCCGTTTCCGCAGTTGTTTTCGGATGCCTTATAGCCTGCCCATGGCCAGACTTGGTCCAACGTATTGCGGTGGATCGGTTGTAGGGCTGTCTGCTTAAGAACGGCCGTAGTCTCCCATAGAACGTCGTTGGCCCTCGAGTCGCATGGGCAATGCCCGTTCCCACGAGAATGGTGAACTCTGTGTTGGGATCTACCCGTGAACGCTCGGGACGTAGGAACTTCCTCGCAACACGATCGATGGGTAACCTGCCACAACGAAGTCACTGGCTCCGGTGACACCGCTGATACGGCCTTTTGGCTATGAGGCGGCTTGCCAAATCTGATTTCAAGCATCCTGTACTAACTACTACCGCGATCGCTGCCTGTCCGGCTCAGAGTCTCGCCATTTCATTGGCCAAGATCTGGCTGTAGATGCCTTCCATAGCCACATGGATTAGAACCCGACCTCGGAAAGCCGTGGTTTATCAACCATGTTAGCAATTGTCTTTGCGCGGGCTTCAACCTGCCAAAGTGGGTGGGGACCCCCTGGACTTGACGGTTTCACATTGGAGCATTTCACCCATTGCTGCCAGTGCTGCTTGTGGAGGGTCTTGAGTCTTGCGGTGCCCAGGGTCTCCTTGCTCTCCAGATTGACAATCGAAGGCCATCGAAACACCCTTGAGCTGGCTTTGCTGCTTCTGTTCAGCTCCACGTATCCATGATGGCGTGGAAGGCGGGTTCTTCGTATGCCGGTTTTCCACTGCCAGTTCGTTGTTGTTGATGGGCTCCGACTGCCTGCTGGGATTGTCGTCGTGGATCACCAAAGATCCGGATTGCAAGGAACAACGGATCTGGGGCGATGGGATACGGATCGACGCGGTCGTAACCGTCACACGAAATCCTCGAAAGGTTCTGTCTGCGGGTCGGAGCGTGTGAACCCCGATGAGTGAAGAGTGCTTCGGCACGGCACCGATCCCTGCACGTTGTCCAACGGGATCAGCCAGAACCTCGTTTTCACGCATTGATGCTAGTAGTATGTCCCCAAAGACCTAACGGGCCTCTGTGGGGGATGGCCCGGTGTTTATCCAGATCTTTGGGGGGATGGGGTAAATGGGTGTATTTTCGGCATCCGAGAATTGGCTTAATCACTGGGACGGGCATTCCGAAGACTGCTGGCGCGCCGAACACGAGAGCAGTCTGGTTCGCAAGGAAGTCCAGGTCCGGCTCAAGCGACTGGCGCAACAGTCATCGTCCGGCGGGTACGTGGTCCGGGGTGCGTTTGGCACCGGCAAACGTGAGCTGGTGCGTGCCGCCTTCCAGCATCCCGAGGTGACGCTGGAACCAACCTGGGTGTCGGGCAGCTACTACGGAAGCGCCAAACCCTACGGGGCCATCCAGTTCCTGCTCACCGGGCTGGAGGACCATCGGGTGGAATCGCCGCTGGCGGTTTTCGGCTTCCTCAAACAGCAATTCAGCGGTTTTGATGAACGCCCGTTGATCATTGTGGAACATGTCGGGCTCATCGACCCGTTGACCACCGCTGTCCTGTGTCAGCTGGTAAGCAACAACATCATCAAGATGGTTGTCATCGATGACCTGGCCGATGCCCTGTCCGAGGACCTCGCGGCGCTGGTACGCAGCGGCCTGATGGAGGTGTTCCAACTCAACGAACTGACGCTGAACGAAGCGCGCACCCAGATCTCCATGATGTTGGATCTGAATGTTTCCTACCTCACCGCCATCAGGCTCTGGAAATATGCCGCGGGCAGTTCTGAAGCGCTCAGGGCCGTTGTCCTGGATTGCCGTGAAGCGGACATGTTCGAGGTCAAGGGGGAGGCCGCCGCCTTGCGCAGTGACCCGATTCCCGTGGGATCCCATATGGAACAGCACACGGCTGGCCGCTTGGAACGGCTGAGCCTGGGTAAACGTGAACTGCTCGAACGGGTGGCCGTAGCCGGAGCGCTTCCCGAGGAGGAGCCGGGAGGGGCACGGGATGAGGACATCGACTTCCTGTTCGCCCGGGGTCTGCTGCAGCATTCGGCGGGGCACTGGAGAATCGCCAACCCGGCCATCGCCAGCAGCCTGATCGCCATGCAGGGGGGTATGAACGAGTGGCAGGTGAACGGTTCGGACAATGATCGCAGCAGGTCATCCACCGATGCCCCAAAGACCGAGGAGCGCCCGGCCGATCGCCAGCCCGATTCGGGAAGGCCATGGGCCCGGATTCGACGCGATGCCCAAGCCCTGGCTGAGGGGGGAGCCACCAACGACGGTATTGCCATGATTCAACGATTCCTTGATCGGGATGCGCGAATCCCAGGTGCAGCCGGTAGTACCGGCGATCCCGATGAAGGTCATGCCCGGCTGTTGCAGTTGGAACTGTGTTTGGCGGCCAGCCGGTTGGCGGAAGCCGAAAAGATCCTGTCGGCGCTGGATCCCATCGAGCCGTCCGGTTGCTGGTTCCAGCTGGATCTTTGCCAGCAGTACCGTGCGCTGGCTCTGCTTGCCGAGTACCAGTCCCGCACCAACCAGTTCGAACAAGCCGAGGCTTTGCTAGAGGTGCTGTTGGAACCGTTGGGCCAGGAAGCAACGGAATACAGTATTTCCGAATGTATGGGGCCCAGCCTGCGTTCCATGATCAATACGTCGATATCACTAGGGAAGTGGGAACAAGGACGCAAACTGATTCAGCTGGTGCTGGCCGGATCGCTTCCTGATATGCAGCTGATCGCCTACGCCGAAACCGTTCACGCCGTCATGCTTGGATTTGCCGGGAACTATGCCGAGGCGCAGAAGATCATTGCCCCCCTGCAACTGCAGATCCACCGCAGCGGCACCAGAATCCAGCAGATCTTCATTGATTCAGTGGATCTCTATGTCACTGACCGATCCGGACAAGGCTCGATCAACGCGACAACAAACCTGTCAAGTGCCGAGCTGGAGGCCGTCCCGATGCTGGGACTCGAATGCCTCTGGCAGTCACTTCGACTGGTCGCCCGGCACAGTCGGGACAATGGACACGGCACGGCAGTGGAGCTGGAAAAACTGGCGCGCTGGGCCGAGCTCAGGGGTGAAAAACTTACCGCGTCGCACCTGTGGGCCAGCGTCATTAGGCATGGTGGTTTCCATGCGGCCCCACACCTGAGGCAGTTACAGCACGAACAGCACCACGAACTGGCAGTGGCTTTCCGTACGCTTAGCGACGGTGCCCAAATGCGTGACTCGCATACTCTGGCCAGCGCGGTCGGCTCCCTGGCTTCGCTGGGATTTGTCGCCTACGCCACCGACGATGGTTCGGAAATCTTCCAGCTCATGAACTCCGGACAGCGACGTCAGGCGTCTCGCAAGGCCAACAATTTCATGATGTCGCTGCAACCGGAGCTGGTTCACCCCCAGGTGTATGCCAATCTCGGCCGGTTGACCGTGCTCACCGAACGGGAAAGATTCGTGGCTTCAGCGGCAGCCAGCGGACTCTCGAACCTGGAAATTGCCGAACAAGCCAGCGTCTCGGTTCGAACAGTCGAGGGGCACCTCTACCAGGTCTACTCGAAGCTCGGCATCAGCCGGCGCGGGGAATTGAGCGCCCTGACCGGCGCATCCCGACCTGTGGAAGCTGCACGGTAGACGGACATGCCGTTCTGGAATCGAAAAGAATACGAGATGACCGTGGAGTCCCTGCGCGCCGAGGGCAGTGCGGGTGTACTGCTCAGCGGGGAGTTCGGGGTGGGCAAATCGGTGATGGTCAGGAACCTGCTGGCTTCCGCTGACCTGATCATGCCGCCCATCCGTTTGATCTGCAGCGCTGCCCTGACGGAGTCGCCATATGGTGCCTTGGCTCCACTGTTGACCGGTGTTACCGAGCCGGTAAACGACGTGATTGCCATTCGTGAGGCACTGGCCGTCGTGGGGGGACAGCTCGCCGAGTCCGAAACGGCCGGCCAGGTGCTGATCCTGGTGGAAGAGGCCCAATTCATCGATTCGGCCAGCGCCTTTGTGCTAGGGCAATTGGTACGTTCCGGTTCCGTGAAGCTGCTTGTCTTGAGCAATGAGGAACACCACGACCCGCTGTCCCTCGAAGCATTGATGTCGGTGGCCCGGCTGACACGGATCAGGGTTGACACCTTGACCGTGGATGAAGTGGCAGACTATTGCCGCTCCTATCTCGGTGGCCGTCTCAGCAGGGGATCGGCAATGATCATTCACCAGGCGACCGCCGGATTCCACCTGCTGGTCCACGGCTTCCTGGAATTGGCCAAACGCCAAGATGCGCTAGTCCAGACCCACGGATTCTGGGTACTGAAACAGCAGAAACTGCATTGCGATGAGCATGCCAGCGAAGTGGTCAAGGAGCTTTTATACCGGCAAAATCCGGGTCTTCGTTCGGTCATGGAACTGTTGAGCCTATGCGGACCATTGTCTTTGATGCAGCTCAAAACGCTGGATATGCTTGAGCCGCTGCACCACCACCAGACGGCTTTGGTTCGAATCCGGAACGGGAAGGCCTGGATTGCGAGCAGCTTTTACGCGCAGGGTATCCGACAGGGGATGCTTCCTGGTCATAATTTGGCACTTTTCGAACACTTCGTTTCGGTCTTGGGCGAGCAGCTGCCTGCGAACCTTGAACTGGCCCGTTGGGCCGTGGGCCTGGGACAACAGTTGCCCGATGAACTGCTTCAGCAGATTCTTGACACGGGGATTCGAACGCATGAGCACGCCCTCGTCATGGAACTGGTGGAGCAACGGGACGAGTCGGAATCCCAGCGTTGGGGGACATATCGTATCCGGGCGTTGCTGGGACTTGGGCACTTTCACATGGCGGTGGCGGTGCCGCTGCCCGCTTCTCCGGGTACGAAAGCATGCCCGGGGGATCTGTCGACGAACTTGGACTGTGTCGTGCGCTGGAATCAGAAGGGCCTGGGCGGACAGGCCGCCAGCTTCCCGGTAGCCGTACAAGTGGGCAATGACCAGCCGCAGTGGTCCAATGAGGTGGCCGACCCGGTCGAAGGCCCATGGCAGGACTGCAGGATCTTGGCTCTGGTCGAGCGAGCCCGGGAAGCCTACCGCGCGGGTCGGGTGTCGGAGGCACTGGAACTGGCCGATCACCATGTTGACGGGGATTGCGTTGTGGCGCCGGCCTGCCACTATCGATTGTCGCTGTTAGTGGTATTGGTTCATTCACTGCTGGCCAGCGGAAACTACCGGGATGCGCGGGCGGCAGTGGAAAATTTCACACTGCATGATGGCTACGAGATCGTGCGCTGTCACGGAAGTATCCAGTTTTTGCGTGCTCTGGTCATGGCCCATGAGGGGAAAGTCAACGAGGCCCGGCGGCTGCTTGTCGACGCCGCGGCGGAACTGTCATTACATGACCCGGAAGGCCTCACTGCGCCGTGCAGTGCGCTCACCGCAGTGGTCCTCACCCAGCAGCCGGATCAAAGGTCCAATGGCATACCCGCCAAGAGCGAAGCCCAATGGCTACAGCCGAAGGGAACCGGGGCCCGAATGCTGCCCTACGGTGCCCAGCTCTGGTGGCTGGAAGGGCAACTGGAAGCCAGGCTGCTAGGTGAACTGAAGTCCGAGAAACCGTCGTCGGGCACCATAGGGCGCCTGTTGGACCAGGCCAGTCATTTCGGGATACTTCTGCAAGACGCACTGCACTACCACGTGTGGACCTACAGCAATGACGAATTGTTGCGTACCCGTAGCGCGCGGTTCTATGAGGAACTGGTGGTTCCGCCTGGTTGCCGCCTGTTGGAGATCCACCAGAAGGTTGCCCACTGTGTGGCCAGTGGTGAGGTCACACTGATGGAAGAGTACGCCACCGAATTGCATCAAAGCGGGGAAAAGGTCACTGCGTTGGAGCTCTGCGCGCGGATCGTGGAGTACTGGTCTGCGCATAACAATCCGCGAAGCCGCGGATTCGCAATCCGACGGATCCACGAATGGCTCCACGACCTTGGGCAGGAACCATGGGGCATCATGGCACAAGTGCTTGGCGCCAGTGGTTTGACCGCACGGGAAGAGGAAATTGTCGATCTGGTTCGTCAGGGACTGAGCAACCGCGAGATCGCCCGATTACTGACCGTTTCACAGCGAACTGTCGAAGGGCACCTGTATAGGATCTTCGCCAAACTGGGCATCACCCAACGCTCCGAACTGAGTTTTGGCGAATAGTCCCATGGATCCTGATGCGTCTGCCCTGTCGGTCCCTGCTCCGTTTGGGGCACCTACGGTTAGCCTGTCGGATATCGAATAGCCATTTACCATTCGTATCGACTCTCCGCACCTCAAAGCAGCATCTGCCCCCACGGGGGCGACCGGGCACGGAACCGTGCCGGAACCCGGAAGAAAGTCACCAGAAACCGGTGGCCGAGTAATAACTACTTGAGCCTACCCAGGCAAACCGAGTATGGGACGAGGCACAGTGAAACCATACTGAGAAAACTAGGGTGATCGTTTACCCGTGAGCCCAGTGAGCCGGATTTATAGACTTCAAAATGAACCCGCTGAGCAAATTATCGCTTACTCGAGGGTGAATATTGGGGAAAATCTAGGCGTTTGGGGAGCCGAAGATACTCGTGAAAAACACGATCCGCAGTTGCGATTGTGCAAGCGGACGTGTCACGTTATCGGCACCGCCAACGAGGGGGACGGCGTGTCGCAAGCTTTTGAAACATTGGGGAGCCGAAATCTAGTTCGGAATTGGTCAAGCTCCGGGGTCCATGCAAAACCCCAGACCGGTCAGCCTGCGTTGCCCGCAGTGGAGTTTTCCGCATTGAAATGGCGTCAAAAATACACCCGCATCCTGGTCATCTCGGACCTTCTTAGCCTCGTTCTGCTCAGCATCACCGTGCTGGTGGGCGGATTGGCCCTGGAGGCCACCAATGTGGTGTTCGCCGCTGTCTCCGTGGTGGTGTGGGGCAGCTTCCTGGCCTTGGTTCGCACCCGGGCGCAGCAGTACATCGGGGTGGGAGCCAAGGAATACAAAAGAGTGATCGATTCCAGCGCTATGGCCATGGGCACGATGGCACTGGCGGCCTTGGTGCTGGATCTCGGTGGAGTACGTGAACAGATCCTGGTCATCTTCCCGGTCGGCACATTCCTGCTGCTGGCCGGACGCTGGCTCTGGCGCCGCTGGCTCTGGGCCAAGTCCGAGACGGGTTATGCCCTGTCGCAGGTAGTTGTCGTGGGGCAGAGCAAGGACGTGGGTTACGTGGTGCGGCAGCTGGAAAAGAATGCCGGCCCAGCCTACAAGATCTGTGCCCTGGTGCTTGACGACGACTCGGAAACCACCCGCTTCGAGGACTCGGTACCCACCCTATGGGGGATGGACCACCTGGAACACGCCGTACAGATGGTCGGGGCCGACTCGGTCATCGTGGCCGGGGCGCTGCGTGGTGGCACCGATGCCCTCAAGGATCTGAGCTGGCGACTGGAAAAGACCCGGACGAACGTGATCGTGGTGTCCTCGTTGACCAATGTGGCAGGGCCACGGATCAGCATGCGCCCGGTGGACGGCCTTCCCCTGATGCATGTCGAGGTCCCCAGCTTTGCCGGTGGACACCACGTAGTAAAACGTTTCATCGATATTGTCCTGTCGAGTATCGCCCTGCTGTTCCTGGCCCCGCTGTTCCTGGTTATTGCGTTGCTGGTGCGAAAGGATGGGGGACCGGCCGTCTTCAGCCAGGAGCGGGTCGGGCGCGATGGGCGGACTTTCAAGATGTACAAGTTCCGCTCGATGATCGTCAATGCCGAGGCCGAACTGGAAAAACTCAAGGAACTCAACGAAGGCAACGGGCTGCTGTTTAAGATGAAGAACGATCCGCGGATCACGAAGGTCGGCTCGTTCCTACGCAAGTACTCATTGGATGAACTGCCGCAGATCTACAACGTGTTGCGTGGGGATATGTCCCTTGTGGGCCCGCGGCCGCCGCTGCCGAGCGAGGTGGCCTGCTATGAAGGCCACACCGGTCGCAGGTTGTTTATCAAACCGGGACTCACCGGGCTGTGGCAGATCAACGGACGATCGGACCTGGACTGGGAGGAAAGCGTGAGACTGGATCTCTACTACGTGGAGAACTGGTCACTCACCGGAGACATCATGATCATGTGGCGCACTTTCAAGGTGATGGTCCAGCCCTCCGGGGCCTACTGAGGTACATAGTTGATCGGTCAGTGGCACATCGGATATACCTGGTGTGCCGGAAATTTTCAAGGTGAGTGAGACCAGCGTGTCTTTACGCGGCTAGTTTTCTATCTTTTGCTTCCTGTTGCTGTGGTTCGTTAATCCAGGCGGCCTCGGGTAGTTGTAACGCCTTGGGCAGCCGGGTGTGGCTGAACCGTTCCGGATGCGCCTGCCAAGCTGCTTCCAGCGCCTGCAAGCGCGCTTGGTCCACCTCGGTTGTGAGCCCGTAATGCACATCGGCCGGAGTGTGGAACCCGATCCCCGAGTGCCGGTGGCGATGGTTATACTTCTGAACAAATTCGGCCATGAACACCCTGGCGTGCTGTAGCGAGCCAAAGCGTTCGGGGAACACCGGTAAGTACTTCAATGTCTTGAAAACCGATTCCGAGTAGGGGTTATCGTTAGATACCTTGGGTCGTGAATGGGACTTGAGCACGTCCAGGTCCGATAATAACGCGGTCACCGGTTTAGAGGTCATCGCTGGTCCGCGATCGGCGTGGACTACCCTCGGGATCCCGTGGATACCGAAGATGCTCTTCATGAACTGCTCGGCCATCACACCGGATTCGTGGGCATGTACCTCGCAACCGACGATGTAGCGCGAGTAGATATCGAGCATCACATAGGCGTCGTAGTAGGTGCCCTTCGCCGGGCCGGCCAGCTTGGTGATGTCCCAGCTGACCACCTCGCAAGGCCGGCGGGCCACCAGTTCCGGGACCTTCCGGGCAGGATGCCGGGCCTGCCGCCGCCGTTCGGTAACCTGCTGGTTCTGGCGCAGCACCCGGTACATGCTCGACACCGAGCCGATGTACCGTCCCTCGCTGAGCAGGGTCGCGTACACCTGTTGCGGTGCCTGATCCACGAACCGGTCACTGTTCAGCACCTCAAGGATCACCCGGCGCTCGGCCTCACTGAGCTTGTTCACTGGCACTGGCCGCACCGCCAGATGCTTCTGCCCGCTGGTCCCGCGCGCCACCGCCTGCCCGGCGCGGTGCATGCTGGCCCGGCTGATACCGGTCAGCGCGGACGCCTGACGGGCCGGGATCTTCGCGGCCACCAGCTGGCGGTAAGCGGACCTCAACGTTCGTTGCGCTTCGATCCGTCCGACTCCGCGCTCCTGGAGATCTGCTCCAAGAGCGCGTGAGCTTTTCCCATGATGTCCAAAGCGGTCTGGGTGGTTTCCAGCTTCTGCTCACGATCGGCCAGCTCCCGCTTGAGCCGAGCGATTTCTGCTTGTTCCCGGCTCAGCTTCCCGATCTTCTGCCCGGCCTGCTTGCCTTCAAGAACTCCGGCATCGCGCAGTTTGCGCCACTCAGCGATTTGCGAGGAGTACAGCCCGTTCGACCGCAGGAACGCACCACCTTCATTGGACTGGATGGCTTGCTCGTACCCGGTCAGGTACTGAAGTTTCTGAGCCGGGGTGATCATTCGGCGTTTCGGGGCCTCGGGGCGCGGTTCCTGGGTCATGGACCCATTCTCTGCCACCGGACGCAATGCGGTCACCGCTGTCGGTGCTGAGGTGGTGTGGGTACTGGGAGTCACGAAGGTTCTATTCCTGGTTCTCGCCCTGTCACGGAAGTGGGGTTTGCTATGAAGGGCTGGTCTCATCCCATCCTGACAGACTGTGAGTCTGGGAGTAGCTGGTCTGGGATCAGCTGGCAGAGTAGGAACCAGCCGCCTACCCTTGTCTCGTGACTCTTGACAGACTTGGCCCCGCGGGGTGCCGTAGCCCTGACTTGTCCGAGCCTGGGGTGGTCGGCCGGCACCTGCCCGGCCCACCCCGGTAGCCTGATCAGAAGGCTGCCCGCCACCAGCTGGTGGCGTGGCTCATCACAGTAATGCTCCGACGGTGACCTCTACCCGGACCGGTACCGGCCGCACGCGGCCGATTGCCCTGTCGTCCATGAAGAGAAGAGCAAGCGACCATGTCTATCGTCTCGCAAACCCACCCATTTGTCGTCGGTGTCGACACACACGCGAAGAAGCACGTCTACGCCATCCTCACCGCTGCCGGTGAACTGATCGAGACCCGAGACTTCCCGACCTCAGACACGGGGATCAAACGAGCCCTGGCTTGGGTCGGACGGCGTACCGGCGGGGACGCGAGCACCCTGTGGGTGATCGAGGGCGCCGCGTCCTACGGCGCTATCCTCGCAGGCACCGTCGCCGATGCCGGGTACCCGGTCGCCGAGGCCGCCCGGATGGATGCCAAGGCCCGGCACGGGGTCGGCAAATCCGACCCGATGGACGCGTACCGGATCGCCTCCACCGTCCTGCCGACGGACACCAACAGGTTACGCCGCCCCCGGCTCAACGAGGGCGCCCGGGCCGCGCTACGGGTGCTGGTGACCGCACGGGACGCGATGACCACCGAGCGGACCCGGCACGTCAACGCGCTCACCGCCCTGCTCCGGGTGAACCCGCTGGGTATTGACGCCCGCAAACGGATGAGCGGCGCCCAGATCGGCGAGGTGTCGATGTGGCGGACCCGTGACGAGGCTCTGGAGTTGCAGGTCGCCCGGTCTGAAGCCGTCCGGCTCGCCGTGCGGGTGACCGAGCTGGATGATCACCTGAAGGCCAACGCCGAGAAGATCACCGAGCTGGTCAAGCTCAGCGAAGCTAAGGATCTGCTGGACGTGAAGGGCATTGGACCGGTGGTCGCGGCCGTGTGTCTGACTGCATGGTCGCACCAGGGCCGGGTGCGATCAGAGGCCGCCTACGCGTCTCTGGCCGGGGTGAACCCGATTCCCGCGTCCTCAGGGAATACGGTCAGGCATCGGCTGAACCGTGGCGGGGACCGGAAGCTCAATAAGGCGCTACATACCGCAGCACTGGTCCGGATGGCCTATGACGAAGAAACCCGCGTTTACGTGGAGAAACGCACCCAGGAAGGCAAGAGCCTTCGGGAGATCCGCCGATGCATCAAACGCTACCTCGCGAGGAAGATCTACCGGATCCTCAATGCCGCTATTCCGGAGGTGTTACCGGCTTGACAAATATAGAAGGGTCAGGGTGCCGCTGTCCCGTTAAGCCCTGTCGGCCTGGGCCAATCGGCCTGCGGGGCCTAGGCCAGGAGAATCCGGGGGTCGGCTGTGCACAGTGCGGGTGCCTCGTGGAGCGAGGCAGTACCGTCGTGGGGACAGGTTTTTACCCTCTCTTGAGCCTGCAATGACCTCATCTCATCATGGTGCGGGTCACAGGCGACGAATCACTTGGACGAGCAAGTGGGAACAAGTAGTAACTACGCGTGTGGCCTCGACCCATGGTTTGTAGTTTTGACATAGACGGAGGTATGGACCTTCTTCCTTGCACGGTCGCGGTGTGCACACCAAGAGAAGTCCGGACGGTGCAGGCGGGAAGTTCGCTTGTTATTGGCGTTCCCCAGACGCTATTCATATCCGCCGTCTCTTTGGACGGGACCGGCGACGAGAGTCCTCGCCCAGCGGGGACTCATCCCCCCAGCCGTTGTCGGTCCCCCTCCATCCGCCTGCGGGATTCCGGTCTGGCAAGTTCAGAACCCACCGACCGGTTTCCCTCCGGGCGTACCGGGGCCCGGGCCACATGGCCCGGGCCCCGGTACGCCTGGAGAAGCCTATTGACCTCTCAAGCGGTAGTACAGACGCAAAGGCAAACTCAAGGTGCTAGCCAGGAACCGATCGATGCCTTTCATCTGTTCCTTCCACGCCACATCAAGCTTCAATCGGATCTCACCGACCTTGAACCGCATCGGATTGCCAGCCACAGTGTGATGGGCATCCAGATGGATCTGCCGGCCCGTGAAAGAAGGCAACCGATCCACAGCTGTTTCCAGCCCGGCAAACCGGTGAATGCGCAGCAAGGTCTGCCGCGGATCGGTCATGAAGTGCTCATAATGGACGGTCAGCACGGGGACCTTGAGCAGGGACAGGGCATGGAAGAGCAGGCTGTAGGTGGTCCAGTTGAACATGGACGCTGGAATTGAATAGCGCGGCATTTCCTCGTCGCGGCTTCCGGTTTCCGGACGCTTGACCACCTTGGCCCAGGAAAAGGCCACACCTCGCGGGTCCCGCACCACCAAGACACACCGAAGATCAATATCCAGCGCTCGCAGAAGGTACGCATAGGCCGGATGCTTGCTCGAATCCACCAGGACGCGGCCTGCAACCGACTGATCGGCGGCTTCGTACAGCTTCTGCAGGTTGTCCAGCAACCGTTGGCGCGGGATGCGGCGGGAGCCCCATCCCCGCTGTGCGATCAGTTCCGGCAGGAACCGGTTGCGCACCACCCCCAGCCGGTCTGAAACCGCCTGATCCATGTCAAGGACGGACCATCCGCCGAAGGCTTGCTGGCCGATCTGCTGCCATACGGGACATTGCCCGAACGGCTCGCCGCAGCCGCAAAGTTCGTTATCACGCAGTCCGCGCTCCCACAGATGGAGCAGTTCCCCCAAACCTGCAAAATCCTCACATTGGGCCAAACACCGTTCCAGTAGGGTCGAGCCACTGCGGCCAAAGCCGCCGAGCATCAGGACCCGTGGACGTCGTTGACCGGATGATGGCGGCGCTACCCCGGACAGGGTGCGCAGCTGCTTGGCTTCCCTTCGCATTACAGCCGGGCGTTTGTGCCGGTCATTGATTTCCCCCAAGGGATCCATATGCCCTCCCCAAAGAGCGTGTGGTGCGACGATTCCCCAACCGGCGCGGTGTTATGTCAAAGACTTGCCCTCGAGTCTGCCACCGCGTCACCGGATTTGGTAGGGCGAAACGAACATTTTCACCGCTTTGACAAAATCAGGGGCTACCCCCTGCCTTCTCCCGATGACTTGTGTCACAATAACTGGAATGGGGAAGAAGTATATTGGGGGCCCCGAACTTGGGGGAATTATGTCTTTCGACAGTACGCAAGGGAATGACTTTTTTCGACGAGCATTGACGCGTCGATGGCGTTGGATCGCCTGGTTCGGCATTTTCGGGGTGGTCATGGGCGGACTGACGTTCGCCGTGTCACCGCGGGAGTACACATCCACGGCTAACGTATTCATTAATCCACTCATGGGTAATCCGTTCTCGCCGACCACGCCCTCTTCACGCAGTGAACAGTTGGCGGCCATGACGACCGAGTCCGGGGTGGTGCTCACCGATGACGTCCTGGATGCGGCGCTCATCAAATCCGGGATACCCGGCGCGACCCGGCAATCGCTACGCCAAAACACGTTCGCCGAGGTGCCATCCAATTCACAGGTCATGAACATCAGCTTCACCAGCCCGGACCCGCAGGTCGCGCAACGTGGAGCCCAGGCAATCACCGAGTCCTTCATGGAATTCCGTACCGAGCGGGCGCAAAGTGTGATCGAGTCCCAGGGCCAGTTGCTGACCACCCGCGAGGAATCGGTTAATGCGCTGCTGCAATCGGCCAATGACGCCTACAACCAAGCGCGTAACGGCGGGGCGGACCCGGCCCGGGTGATCGACCTGGAACAGCAGGTCAGGCTGTATGCCCAGGAACTGGCAAATGTGAAGGTTGACAGGACCACGACCGAAACGTCATCGGTCGACCCTGGAAATATCGTCGGGCCGGCCAGTGCCCCGCAAGAGCCCATAGGCATCGATCCGATGCTGTTGGCACTGGTGGTGTTCGTCGGCTTCACCGCACTAGGGTTCGTGGCCGCCTTGATCGTCGAACACGGAGATAAGCGCATCCGTGATGCCGGCGACCTTGATCGGCACCAGGCCCCGGCGGTGCTCGCCGTGCTGGGCGATACGAAGAAATCCAGGGAACGCGCCCCGGGCAGCGTGCCCGAAAAGTACCTGCGGATCACTCCGGTGATCTCTACACAGATGTCGTACCCCGGCTCCCTGGCCCTGGTCGGCAACCAGAGCAATGAGGAGATCCACTCCATCGCCGCAGGGATCGCCCTGGCGCTGGCCACCACAGGCAAACGTGTCTGCGTGGTCAGTACCGCCCGTTTGGCCGGGGAGCCGGAACAAACCCGAGGTCTGAGCGATGTCCTTGATGACGGGCTGGCGCTGCGTGAGGCATTGACTGTCAAGAAATTCGGTGATGGCCGCTTGGCCGTGATGGCCTCGGGCAGCAAACCGGAAAAAATGGCGGCCCTGGTGCAAGCCGAATCCCTGAAGCAGTTGATCGACCACCTGAGCTCGGGATACGACCTGGTGATCTTCGTCGTCCACCAGGGAGCCTCGGCCATAGCCAGCGCAATCGCCGGGGCCAGCGACCAAACCTTGCTCACCGTGGCGAATAACAAGGACTCGATCACAACGGTATTCGCCACGGCGAACTTCCTGGAACTGCGCGGTGCCGCGATCGCCGGTACATTGCTCTATTCGCAGTCCTGGGTCCAGGCCTCACATAATGAACTCTCGAACATTCTGGAGGACAGGTTCGAGCCGCTATCCGGCCTAGGCCCGCAACGTGCCGGGCGATAAACCGGCCCACTCCGGCCCATCGCTGGAAGGAAGCAACAGGGCTCTGAAGCGGATCGCCAGCAGTGGTGCGGCGAACCTCGGCGCCGCCCTGCTGGGGTCGGTCTCCAACTTCGTGTTGATCGTTCTGGTCACCCGTTTCTGGCCGGCCGAGGATGCCGGGTTGCTGTTCGCGGCAACCTCCTTCTATATCATCGCCCTGGCCCTGGCCCACCTGGGGGCTGATCAGGGGCTGGTGCGATTTATCGCCTGGAATGTGGGTAGTGGCCAGGGGCACCTCAACCGGTCCACTGTACTGGCCGGGATGCTGCCTTCCCTGGGAATGACCATCCTGGTGGCCTTCACCGGCTGGGCCGCCGCACCATGGCTATCCGGGGTCTTCGGTGCGGAATCCCCGGAACAGGGAACGCTGGTCATCCGGGTCCTGGCCGTGGTCCTGCCCGTGGCGGTGCTCTATGAACAGTTGCTGGCCATCTGCCGCGGATACGCTGTCATGAAGCCCACCATCGTCATAGAACGCGCGTTGCGTCCCACCCTCCAGATGGTCCTGATCCTGGTAGCCGGCCTGTCGCAGTCCAGCCTGCTCTGGTTGGCCTGGGCCTGGGCCGGTCCCTACCTGCTCTGCCTGGTGCTCGCTGCCGCGGCCACCTTCGGCACGTTGCAACGCAACAAGGACAATTGGCATGATGAGAATTCATCAGGTCAGGGCCTGCGCTCCGAGTTCTGGAGGTTTACCGGTCCACGTGGCCTGGCACGGATGGCCCAGGTCATGATCCAGCGAGCGGATATCGTCATCGTGACGGTGTTGCTCGGACCTGCACCGGCTGCCATCTACACAGCGGCCACTCGTTTCCTGGTGCTGGGGCAGGTGGCCACCAGTGCCCTGCAGCAGGTCAGCGAGCCGCAATTGGCGGGGTTGCTGGCCAGGAAAGAGGTCCGTGCGGTCACCAGCGTGGTTCGTCAGATGACCGTCTGGTCCGTCGCCCTGGTCTGGCCGATTTACCTGGTCTTCGCTGTGCACTCCGGTGCATTGATGGCGTTGGTCTTCGGTTCCGGGTACGAGGCCGGGGGACCGGTACTCCGACTGCTATCCGTGGCCATGTTGATCGCCACGGCGGTCGGTCCGTTGGATGTGCTGTTGCTCATGGCGGGAAAGAGCTCGTTGTCGCTATTCAATACCACGGTGGCGCTGGTCGTGGACCTGGCACTGTGCTTCCTGTTGATCCCGCATTGGGGCATCCTGGGCGCAGGCCTCGCCTGGGCGGCTGCCATCATCGCCAAGAACTTCCTATGCCTGTGGCAGGTCCACAGGCACCTGGATATTGGGATCTTTACCGGGCGACTCGCAACGTGGCTAAGCTCACTTTTTGGGATTTTCGGGATGCTTGGATGGCTGGGAACCCTGTTCCACGGCCAGCCCTGGACGGGATTCGGGATTTCGATCCTGACTGGCAGTTTCTATCTTGGTTTCCTCTGGTTCAAGCGGGAGGTGTTAATGCCGCCGCGTACTGTTCGTGATAGCTGAGAAAAGCTTGCGTGCGCGCTTAGTGCAACTTTTGGACTTTTTATTCAAGATTTCTCAGATTACAGTTTGGTAACGATAGGGCGGGTTACCGCTGTGGTTCTGCAGGCTGGGGAGCAGGGCAGAGACCAAATCTTGGAGACTGAACATATGGCGAATGCCAATCTATTTTCATTCCCCCGCTTCAAGGGGACCAACGCGGCCATGGCTACCGTGATGACCGGTGCGCTACTGGCGGCAGGCCTCACCGCGGCCTCACCGCTGGCAGCCCCTGCCGACGCGGCTCCGGCCGCGGGTGCTGCCACGGCCGACACCTACACCGTGACGACCCGCAGCAACTACAACAACGGTGACAACAAGAAGATTGCCGTGGGCAACAACACCGGCGCCGACCGGGTCGCATTCCTGCGTTTTCATACCACCACCAAGGTGGCCAAGGGCAGCGAGGTGCAGCTCAAGCTGAACGTGACCGGTGGCACCGCTGGTAAACTGCGCATCCTGCAGGGCCCGTCCGCATGGAGCGAAAGCGGACTCACCGCGGCAAATGCACCCCGTCCCGGAAACGTGGTCTCCACTGTTGATGTCCGCGGAGGAGCGCAAACCCTGAACATCAAGCTGACCGGTCTGGAATCGGCCTCCAACGGCCTGAACATCGTGCTCGAACGCACCGATGGCGGTATCACCCGTATTGATTCCCGCGAAGTTGGTGGTGCCAAGGCCCCGTCGATTAGCGTGAAAACCGCGACCCCGGCACCCACACCGGACTCCACCGGCCCGCTGACGGGCGAAGCCCCGGAAAATAACACCAAGCCGGACACCAGCACCGAGAACTGCACGGTTTCCGAGATCCTGGTACCCACCTGCGGTATCTGGTTCGGTGCAGCCGCCAACCCGCTTAAGGGCGAGTCCTGGGACCAGGCATTGCTGAATTTCGAGAAGACCTCGGACCGTCCCATGGACATTGCCCACTACTACAAGCGCGGGCAGAGCGCCATGTTCCCGAACACCGTGGAGCTGAACCGCCAGGACCAGCAAAACGCCAACCGCATCCTTTTCTACAACTGGAAGCCCAACGGGTTGACCTGGAAGCAGGTTGCTGACGGCCAGGCGGACGACTACCTGGTCAAGCTGGCCAAGCACATGAACAAGAACGCTTCGAAGAAGTTCTTCCTGTCGCTGAATGCCGAGATGGAAGACGAAGTCAACCAGAAGGCCGGTTCGGGCCAGACCGCCAAGGACTTCGCGAACTTCTTCAGCCACGTGGTCAAGGTGCTGCGCGCCAACGGTGCAGACAACATGGTTACCGTCATGAACTACACCGGGATCCAGAAGTGGGGCGAAATGTCCTGGTTCGATGACCTGTACCCGGGCAATGACGTGGTGGACTGGATCGCCCAGGACCCCTACGCCTTCGGCAAGCCACCGGTGTGGCTGACCGACATGGAGGGCATGGTCAACCGTACCGACAACGAAAAGTCCTGGCCGGGATTCTACAACTGGGCTGCCAAGAAGTACCCGAGCAAGCCCCAGATGCTTGCCGAATGGGGCGTTGACGAGGACGGGGCATACCCGAACTACAAGGCCGACTTCTGGAAGACCGCCAGCGAGCAGTTGGAGGACCTTCCGAAGCTCAAGGCCCTGGTCTACTGGGACAGCATGGGCTACACCCCCAGTGGCGACAAGTTGCATGTCGGTGTGACCCGGGTGGACTCCAAGTCCTCCTCGCTGACCGCTTACCGGAACTTCCTGGACGAGGAATACATTAACCTCGCCCGTGAATCCTACCTGGAGAAGTGAAACCTGAATCTCATCGGTCTGTGGACCCGTTGAGATAACCGCGGGGAGCTGCGATCACCAAGGTGGTTGCGGCTCCCCGCATTGTTTTTCCTTGCAGATAAGCCTATTCAGCGCACCGGTCCTCGGGCTAAGATCAAGACACCGATTCATTCGGGACCTATCACGGTCTAACTAGTCTTGGGGGAGGCTTACGTGAAGAAGACCGTTCATCTCTTGTCGGGGTTGGCACTTGCAGCCGCGTTGGCAGGATGCACTTCCAGTTCACCAGATCCGGGCGCGGCCGCGGATACCGAGCCGGGCCAAGCCTCGGAAGAAATCAACGAGAATACCTCGATCGACCCGTTGGCCACAGAAGTCGCGCAGGAGCCGGTCGAAGAGGATATCGAGTTCCTCGAGGAACTCGGGGTCAATGACCGCGGCAACGTCGACATCGAGGCCGAGGAAACCGCGCTCTTCGAAGTGCCCGAGTCCGACACCGTATTCGCCGAGTTCATCGCACAGAACGTAACCACCGATTTCCAATGCACCGCAGACGACGCATTGGAACCGATCAATGGCCAGTTCGTGGCCCTGGATTTCCAAGTCAACGCCGATGAGGAGCTACCCGAGTCAGGGTTCCCGTACTTCTACCTTACGGTGCACGAGTTCCGCGCCTGGGATGCGGACGGCGAGCGTATCGCGGATCCGGTGGGCAACGCCGAAACCTGTATCGGGGAAGACGAGCGGGTGCCATCCCCGATCGATCCGGGGGATAACGCGAGCGGCCTGGTGATCCTGGACGTGCCGGAAGGACCGGGCAGCGCCAGTTTCAGCATGGGAGGCTACCAGGGATCCTATGGATGGGAATGGTCCTGGTAGCGGTCAGCTGGCCTGGGTAGGGCCCGGCCTGAAAGTACCGGGGAAACTGCCCCGGCCAACGTCGTGGACCCTGGTACGGGACGTTGGCCGGTGGGTTATAGGGGGGAAGTCATGAAAGTCCTATTCGTCACCTCACCGGGTGGCCACTTGGCACAGCTGCTGCCGCTGCGTACCTGGTGGGAACAACACCATCGCAGTTGGGTCACGTTCCAGCGCCCGGAAGTCGAAAACGCGCTCGCCGGGGAGGAAGTAACCTGGTGCTACTGGCCGACCACCCGCCATATCCCGAATGCCATCCGCAATTTCTTCCTGGCGATCAGGACCCTTCGCCGCGAGAAACCCGATGTCATCATGTCGGTGGGGGCCGGAGCCAGCGTCCCGTTCTTCCTGATCGCCTATGTCATGGGCATCAAGACCGTCTACCTGGAATGCTTTGACCGAATCACCATGCCTACACTCAGCGGCAGGATCTGCTATCCGATCACCGACCTGTTCTGTGTGCAGTGGGAGGAACAGAAGAAGTACTATCCGGAAGCCGTGAACATCGGGGCGGTGCTATGAGCGGCGATGAGGCGGGATACCAGTTGGTGGTCTCGGTAGGGACCGACCACCACCTTTTCGACCGGCTGATCGACTGGATCGACGAGTGGGTGGACCAGCAGGACGTGGCACCGTCGGTCTTCGTCCAGCACGGAGCCAGCCGACCGCCACGCAACGGGACGGGCCGCGAACGCCTTCCGCGGGCCGAGCTGCTGGGGATCTATGAACGGGCCGAGGTGGTGGTGGTCCAGGGCGGGCCGGGCTCCATCCTGGATGTGCGCGAAGTCGGCGTAGTGCCCATTGCAGTACCCCGGGTGCCTGAGCTTAAGGAAGTGGTCGACGGGCACCAGGTGGAATTCACCAAGGTCATGGCAAATCACGGCAACGCGATCTTCGTGGACCAGCGCTCCGAACTGCATCGCCAACTGGACCGGGCCTTCGCGGATCCACAGGCACTGCGTACCGAGCCGCGGATCGCTGACCCGGACACGGCAGGTGAGAAACTGGCCGGGGAAATCGAGCACACCCTAGCCACCTCGCAGCGCGGTCCGCGCCGTGTGCTGCGCAGGATCGGACAAGTCATCGCTTCCCGCCGCGGCTAGATTCCCCGGCCCTTCTCGTTGAGCCGGTCCACCACCCATTGCGGGTTCAGTACGCCAGCGGCCACCGCCAGTGCCAGGTAACCGCGCGGTTGGCGTGGATTCAGGCGGATCGACTGGGCCGCGACCTGTGCGCCCTCACGGCGCCTGTCCCGGAGCGAAGCCAGGGCAAAGGCCCGCTGACCGTGCAACCACGAGGCCGTCTGCCGCGATGCGGTCAATTCCGGGTGCTTGGTGATCAGGAAGCTGATTCCCGCTTCCATCGCCTCCCACCTGCGGGAGAACTTCGAACCTCCCTTGTGCCACAATACATCCACGGCAGGTTCGGGAAGCACGCTGATCCGTCCGTGTGTCGCGGCGCGGATCAACAGGTCGTAGTCCTCTCCGTAGCCGTAGGGAATGCCCTCGTCTACCAGTCCCACCGTGCCGGTGAGGAAGGGGCGCCGGAACAGGTAGCTGGAGGGATGGGCTCCGGTGAGCCTGTCGCGGGTCACCGATGCGGTGTCCACCGTGTCCACTTTCGGGATACGCACCATGCTTTTCCCGCCGTAGCTGATTTCGATTCCGCTGACACAGCCTTGGGCGTTCTCGGAGCGCATGAGCTCCACCTGGCGGGTGAGCTTCGACGGTTTCCAGGCATCATCATCGTCGCAAAAAGCCACCAATTCGCCCGAGGACGCCAGGATCCCGGAATTTCGTGCCCCGGCCAATCCCGGGGAGCGGGTATTGCTGATGACCCGGACCTCACGGTTTCGGGAGGACCTGGCCAGCTCGGGATGCTCCGGGTGGTTGTCATAGACGATGGTGATTTCCAGACGACCGGGATAGTCCTGGTTCCAGGCAGCGTCAATGGCCTGTTGCAACAGCTGCATCCGGTCCTGGGTGGCAATCACCAGGCTCACTGGTGGATAGGCACTCGGTTCATGGTTCTCAGGCATTGATACCCCCAAATAGTTGTGACAGTGGCGCTTTCCGGCCGCCCAATCGCTGGATCGTGATCTGTGAACGGCTGTTGGGTGCCACGATGAAGGACAGCACGATGGCCAAGGCCAACGAGGAGGCGAAGTACACTGTGGCCGGCGGCCGCGAGGCCACCGTTGGCATGACCGCCTCACGGGAGATGAACCCCGGTTCGGGCGGAATCGTGTCAATGGCCGCCACGGCGAATTCCATGTCGGTGATCTGGTCCGACAACTGGCGTCGTAACTCCCGGGAATCAGCTTCGGAGAACTGCTGGTTCTGCAGCTCGGCAATCTGGTTGCGCAGTGCGTGGGTGTGCGATTCGAGTTCACCGCGCCGTACCTCGGCCAGGTTCTCCAACCGGACCCGGCGTTCGGTCAGGAAATTCTGCGCCAACAGGTTAACCGCGTCATAGGCCAGCCGTGCATCCTCGTTGGCCACGTACAGCTTGAGCAGCCGGGAGTTGATCAGGGGCGAGATCGTCAGCTCGTCGAGTAATCCCGTGGACCGGCCCGGGTAGTCCAGGGCGCGGGCGGTTTGTCCGAGCACCGCGTCCGAGTAGAGGATCTGCACGGCCGAGTCGATGGAGATGTCCCTTTCCGAGATGCTCTGGGACGGGGAAGTGATGGCCACCACCACGACATCAACACGTGCCGAGTACTTGGCCGGGGACAGCAGGTAGAAGACACCGCCCAGGCTGAACACAACCAGGAAGCACAACAGCGTGCGGGCCGGATGGTGCAGGGGTCTGGCCAGAACGGAGGCGATGGTGTCACTGTCGGCGACCTGACCCGCGTGCTTGCGCCGGCGACCGGCGACCTTGGCGATCATTGCAACCAGCTCGGGGTGTATCCCAGGTACTTGACCAACGCCTCGTTCTCGGTCTCGAAGGTCTTCCCCAGTGCCTTTCGCAACCCCTCGGGCATCCGGGCACCGGGCCGGGCATTGGAGTGGATGATCTCGTTGGGTTGCCACGGCTCCAGGCCGATCCGCTCCAGTAGCGTATCCCAGCCCTGGAGCCCTGGGCGGAAGAACGCGTCGGCGTCCAGGATGGTGAGCTTGCCCGGTGCCAGGGCCCGCTCGGCCCGCTGCAGCTGGTGGGTATAGCGTCCCCGGGCCACATACCCGAAGTGCTGGTGGGCGAAGGACTGGTAGCCGGGATCGGCGATGATCCGTGCTTCCTCGCCCGCCAGACGTTCCTCTTCCCGGTCCAGGGCCTCCTCGAAGGGCAGCGTTTCGAATCCGCGCCCCTTTTCCTGTTTGTAGGCGGAGAAGGCCCGCTGGACCGGGTCACGCAGCAACACGATGACCTGCGCCTCGGGCGCCACCGTCGCGATGCGTTCCATGGCCAGCGGGTGGAACAGGTAATACGGGCTGGCTTCGCCGCTGATACGTTGGTGACCCAGGGGGCGGCGTAACGGGAAATGGCCGGCATAAAACCGGGGGCCACGGGCGAAACGATCGGCGGTGTCGAAGAAGTGGATGCCCTTGTTCAGGATCGGCGGGCGCACCTGGGGGTGCCGGGCCAGCATCCGGAAGAGGCTGGTGGTGGCGCAACGCTGGGCGCCGGCGATGATGAATCCAGGCTGCATCCTAAGCCCGGCGGTGGCCTGGCCAAAGCCAACGAGCGTGGTCCGAGCCAGTTGGCGGGCCGAGTGCTGGATGGTGTCTTCCACCACGAATTCCTGCTTGGACATGTCCTACCCCTTGTATGTATTGCGTAGCAGTTCGTGCATGACCTCAAGGTGCCAGCGCCCCAACTCGAAGGTGGCGGTGACCCGCTGCCGGTGCCCGTCCTCGATGAACCGTGCGGCGATCGTGGCCAGATACAGCAGCGGCACCAGCGATCCTCCGGGACCGGACAGGGCATCCCCGCCATGTTGCTGGTGCAGGTTGTTGACGGTGCGCCTCACCTCGGTGCCTGCCAGGGCCCGCAACGCCACCGGCATATTGCCGGTTTGGCGCAGGTGGTCGTGAGCGGAGAAATGGTAGAGGTCCAGCCCCAAAGGCAGGTGCCGGGCATACCGTTCCCAGTCCCAGACCATCGGGGCGCTGGTGGTGCGTGCCATATTCCAGGCCCCGAAATCCCCATGCCAGGCGCCGAAGGCCAGGATCCTGTCCGGTTCGTGGCGTGCGAGCCGGGACACCATGGCGACCAGCCGCTGCGCTTCGGGAACCGTGGCCAGCTGGTCCAGCTGTTGCACGATGGCGTTGTACCAGTGCGAATCACTGAGCGTGCATGTGGTGACCGGGGCACTGGAAATGATCGCCCGGGCCGCGTCCACAGGGAGCTCCAGCGGCTTCTGGATGGCGTTGGGGCGCAGTGCGCTCATCACCAGCACCGGCCTGTCGGCCCAGCTGCCAAAGGAAATGATCTGTGGCACCTGGATGCCCTGGCCTCGGACCGAGTTCATGGCGCTCAACGCCAGGTGTTCGTTGGAGACCAGATCCGCAGCCAGGCTGGACAGCCCGATCTTGGCAAAACCCAGTTCCCGGCCGTCCAGATCGAAGATTCCCAGCACGGGTTTGCGGTTGGCGCGTGCCGAACCGGTCATCAACCCGAAACACACCGGCTGCGAAAAGACCTGGTGGAGATGTTCGGCGATGGAACCTGAGAACTGCCCGGTGGTGATCCCGGCGGTCATCAGCCGGTCGGCCACCGGAGTGCGCAGCACGGCGGCCAAGGCATACCGGCGGGCCTTGTGGAGCAACCCGTCACTGGCACACGGCCGGATAGCGCTGGACATGGCGGCCCGCGGAACCGTGGCCGGTACGGCCAGCCGCGGGTTCCTGGCCGAAGGCACCAGCCTCCAACCCTGGGTACCCGGCCGGAGCCCGGGATCCAGCCCGACCCCGCCTTCGGGGAAGAGCTCGGTAAGCGTATCGAGCAGGGAATCCAGGCGTTCGGTCGTGGAATTGGTCATCGGTGCCTCAGATCGGTTGTTTCGAGGTGCCCTGCCCGTGCCTGCCGGAACCACCGCCAGGACAGCCCGGTGCCCATCATCAGGATGAACAGGGACGTGGTGATGGTGTCATAGGTGGGCAGCACACACAGGAAGTAGATCGCCGGATACAGCATGGACCAGTGCTGCGGGTCCTTGACCGTCAACACCGGGAAGTAGTGCTTGATGAAGAAGGCGAAGAACAAGGCGGTGCCCAGGAACCCGGTGCAAAAGATCAGGAACCACAAGGAGCCCTGGGTACCCAACTGCGGCGGGGAACACTGGTGGCAATCGGCCGTGGCCCCGGCGGCGATGGAGAAGAAATTGCCCTGGCGGTCCCGGGTGGAACCGAATCCGATCACCGGGGAATGGGCCAACGTGGTCTCCACCGTGTACCGGGCGAGATTGCTCCGGCCGGTATTGCTGTGCGGGTTTTCGATCCGCGACTGGATGATATCCCACAGCGGGGTGCTGATCAGCAGGATGGTCGCGGTGACAAACGAGATGCAGACCGCCGCCAGGGCAATGAACCGGCCCCGCAGAGTCATGCGTACCAGCAGGACGACTCCCATCGCGGCCAGACCCAGCCACATGGCCCGGTTCAGTGACAACACTGCCGGCGGGATCGCCACGAGTAGTCCGAGCCAGAGCAGGATCCTGACCCAGCGCCGCGGAAAGTAGCGGATGGACAACAGGTAGAAGGGCAGCAGCAGTCCGTAGTTGGCGCCCCAGGAGTTGGCGTACTCGAACGGCGCCTTCGGCCGTGGGCTGCTGTACCCGAGGATGTCCTGCACCTGGGCCAAACCGGGATGGATCTGGGAATTGACGAAGGTATTGGAGGTGATCGCATGCGGCAGGGCCGCCTCAAGAAGCGACGGGAAATCCAGCGAGCTGAAGAAGATGCCGGCGTATCCGCCCAGTACCGTGACACCGAAGAGCATCGCCAGCAGCACGATGACGGTTCGATCGGGCAGGGCCCGCTGCGAGGCGTTGCCGATAAACAGCAGAACAACGGTGCTGGAAAGAAGCCACAGCAACCGGAAAGCCCAACTCAGGATCCGGGAGACACCGCTTTCGGGGAGGAGTCCGGGGACCGGAATCCACAGGACGAACACCCCGAGCAGGACAACGACCAGGAATAGCGCCCAGATCCAGAATCCGGGCGGAACGGCGATCTGCGGTTGCTTGAGCAACTGGTAGGCCAGCAGGGCACCGACCACAAGGAAACCCAGGCTCCCCAAACCCATGATCCACCACAGTGGAAACGCCCCCAGGAAAATGACCAATGGCCACGCTGGATTGCGGTCGGACCAGCCGTCCGACCGCGGTCGCCACGACATTCGCGCAGCGTCATCTGTCCCCCCAAATACAGGTGGCTTCATCGGTTTACATCCCCAGTTAGAAACCGAACCCGGCCCCTACCAAGTGGAACCGAGTTTGAAACTGTCGCCAGCGTATCGAGAAGGTGAACATCTTGGAAGGGGTCGGGGGAGCGATAAGGGAAGCTCCGCTGCGAAACACGTAGTACCGGAAGAATCGAGTACGAGTTGGAGTGGCAAAACAAGTACTTTCGGGAATAAACGAGTACTAGCCCGATGTGACCACTATTACCCGCCACGTGCTGCGATGAGCATAATTGGGGCAACTGCCTGACCTTGGCAGTTTTATGTCACTCGGCATGGGCCAACATCTTGGGGTTGGTTTGGGGGAATATCATGAGGTTCAGGAGATTTCTTGCGGCCCTCGCGGGCTTCGCAATGGTCTTGGGGTTAACGGGCATCAACGCCCAAGCCGCATTCGCGGCGGAACAACACTACGACACGGTGGTCTCGACGACACCACGGAACAACACACCGCACGTTCTTGATGGAATCGTCTTTGCCATCGCGGAAGTCGGTGACACGATCGTCCTGGGTGGTTCATTCACCCAGGTCCAGGCGGCCAGCGGAGGACCGGTTCTGACCAGGAACCGGTTGGTTGCCTTTAACAAGAACACCGGTGCCATCAGCACCAGCTTCGCACCGAACCTGAACAGTACCGTCCGCGCGGTGGTTCCCGCGGCAAACGGTACCTCGGTTTATATCGGCGGACAGTACGGCACCCTGAACGGCCAATCCGCGCCGAAGGTGATGCAACTGAACCTCTCCAATGGGCAAAGGGTCAGCCAGTTCAATCCGGGATTTGTCAACGCGGTAGTCCACGATATCAATTTGGTGGGCAACCGGTTGTTCTTCGGCGGGGAGTTCAGCACCGTCGGCGGTCAGCAGCGGCTGGGGCTGGCCGAGGTCAACGCGACCACCGGCGCCCTGTCCGCCAACACCACGGTGGCCTTCGAGGGAACCCACCGTGGTGGCAATACCTTCGTGCACAAGTTCGATGTGGACGCAGCAGGCGAGAAACTGGTCGCCACCGGCAACTTCCGCACCATCGACGGGCAGGACCGTGTCCAGGTCGGCATGCTGGATATCTCCGGTGGCCAAACCACGGTGGCCGACTGGCAAACCAACCGGTGGACGCCGAACTGCTACCCGTCCTTCGCCTACTACCTGAACGACCTGGATTTCGCCCCCGACGGCAGCTACTTCGTGCTCTCATCCATGGGCGGCTACGGCAGCGGCCCGCCCACCTTGTGTGACACCATCTCGCGGTGGCAATCCGATCACAGCGGTAGCGGCGTCAACCCGGTGTGGGTCGACTACACCGGCGGCGATAGCGTGTACGCGGTGGAAGCCACGGGTGACACCGTGTACTTCGGCGGCCACATGCGCTGGGTCAACAACCCGTTCCGTGCCGACGCCGCAGGACAGGGTGCGGTGGAACGTGAGGGAATTGGCGCGTTGAGCGCCACCAACGGGATGCCGATCGCCTGGAACCCGGGACGCGACCGCGGACGCGGTGTGTTCGACCTGCTGGCCACCAGTGACGGCTTGTGGGTCGGTTCGGATACCGACCGCATTGCCCGGTACATCTACAAGGGCCGCATCGCACTGTTCCCGCTGGCCGGCGGCAGTGAGATCCCGCACTCCGAGCCACCGGGGCTTCCGGTGGACGTACTCCAGGCCGGTGGCGACACCGCACTGGATGAGCGCTACCTCTACCGCATCAACACCGGCGGGGACACCATCGGTGCGCAGGACGGCGGGATCGACTGGATGGGCGATATCAACCCTCCGGGCAGTACCTACCGCAGCACCGGAAACAATGCCGCCGGGTACGATCTGGTGCCGAACGTGCATAGTTCGGTACCCGAGTCCACACCGCGCGCGATCTATTCCTCCGAGCGCTGGGATCCTGCCGGCGGACCGCAGATGGCGTACAACTTCCCGGTCCAGTCCGGAAAGAACGTGGAAGTACGCGTGTACCTGGCCGACCGGTGTGACTGCACCGTGGCTCCGGGCTCACGCGTCTACCACCTGGATATCGAGGGTGAGCGGGCCTTTAGCAATATCGACCTGAACGCGAACCCGGGACATAATATCGGTACCGTGTACACCAAGCAGGTGGTCAGTGACGGCAACATCTCGCTGTCCTTCGACCACGTGGTGGAAAACCCTGCGGTGAACGGCATTGAGATCGTGGATCTGGACGCCGAGGCCCCGGATCCGGGGGAGGCGAACCAGGCCCAGGAGATCTACTTCAACGGCACGGTGGCCGGCTCCAAGGGGGTGACCGATCTGGCCGGAACCGTGGCCTGGGACGATGTCAAGGGCGGATTCGTGGCCAATGGCAAGATGTACCTGGCCATGAGCAACGGCACCTTCGTCTCGCGTCCGTTCAACGGCTCGACCATCGGTGCGCCGACCGAGCTGAACCTGTACGGGTTGAGCAATTTCGCCACCGAGATTGGGAACATGACCGGGCTGTTCTTCAAGCACGACCGGATCTACTTCACCCTCAACGGGCAGAACCAGTTGTTCATGCGGTACCTGGACCTGGATAGCAGTATTGTCGGGGCCGAACGGTTCACCGTGGCCACCATGGGCTCGGGAATCAGCTGGAACAACGTCAGGGGCATGTTCCTGGCGGAGGACACGCTCTACCTGGCCAACGCCGCCGGTGAGTTGTTGGCCGCCGACTGGACCCAGACGGTGACCGACGGTACCGCCAGCGGTCCGACCCAGGTGGTCAGTTCGCCGGCCGAGCACGGGGTGAACTGGTCCGCGAACGCGCTGATCTCGATGGACAGCGACGGTGCTCCGCCGCTGCCGAACCAGCCGCCGACCGCGGATATCGATGCCCAGTGCACGGATCTGGACTGCGTCTTCGATGCCGCCGGATCCACCGACGACAACGAGATCGTGTCCTACGACTGGGACTTCGGGGACGGGAACACCGCCACCGGGGTCGAGGTGGAGCACAGCTACGCGGCAACCGGTCAGTACCAGGTGACCCTGACGGTCACCGACGACGACGGGGCAAGCGCCAGTACCAGCACCACGGTGAACGTGACCGCACCGCCGAACCAGGCGCCAACGGCCGTGATCACCTCCAGCTGTGACCAGCTCGAGTGCACCTTCTCCGGCGCTGATTCGGGTGACCCGGATGGGGAGATCGTCTCCTGGACGTGGACCACCAGCGATGGCGGTAGCGGTGACGGCGTGGACTTCTCCCACGAGTTCGCCACCGAGGGAACCTATACGGTGTTGCTGACTGTCACCGACGACGAGGGGGAATCACACACCACCGAGGAGGACATCGAGGTCTCGCTGACCCCGAACACCCCGCCGGAGGCAGCCATCTCCCAGGTCTGCAACGAGCTGGAATGCACCTTCAACGGTGGCGGCTCGGTGGACCAGGAAGGGGAGATCGTCTCCTACGCCTGGTCGACCAGTGACGGCGGCAGCGGCGACGCGGTGGAATTCATCCACCAGTTCCCCGCAGCCGGCACCTACCAGGTCAGCCTGACCGTGACCGACGAGGCCGGCGCCACCGATACGGCGGAAACCGAGGTGACGGTCTCACCGACACCGAACCAGGTGCCGGTGGCCACCTTCACCCAGGACTGCACGTTCCTGTCCTGCACCTTTGATGCCAAGGACGCCGAGGATCCGGATGGGGAGATCGTCTCCTACATCTGGAGCATAGGCAATGATCAGATCGGTGAGGGCATGGTCACCACCTACGCCTTCGACGCCTCGGGCACCTACCAGGTGACCTTGACCGTGTCCGATGACTCGGGCGACTCGGCCAGTGAAACGGTGCCGGTGACGGTCAACGAGGATCCGGGTCCGGAACCGGGGAACAACGTCTCGTTTGTCACCTCGGCAGCGAATAGCGGAACCGTCACGGCGAGCAACCACTCGGTTTCCATCCCATCCTCGGTCCAGGAAGGGGACCTGATGATCGCGGTGCTCTCGACCAATAACGGCAGCACCTCGCTCACGGCCCCGAACGGCTGGGACACCAGGGCCGATGCTTCCACCAACGGAATGAATGGTGCAATCTACTCCAAGGTTGCCACCGCCTCCGACGCCGGGAGCACGGTCACGGTCAGCAGCTCGGACTTCGTCAGGGGTTCGCTGGTGCTCTCGGTCTACCGGGATGCAACAGTGGACGCCGCCTCGTTCGCGATGCAGAGTGAAACCTCCTCGGGTAGTGAGCACACCACACCGGTGCTCAACGCCCAGGCGAACAGCTGGTTGGTGTCCTACTGGGCGGACAAGACCGCCAACACCTCCACCTGGCAGCTGCCCAGCGGGAAGGTCGCCCGGGAGACCGGAGCCGGAACGGGTGCCGGGCACCTGTCCTGGATGCTAGCCGACTCGAACGGATCCGTCTCCGCCGGGGACGCCGGTGGCGTGGTGGCTACCGCCAACTCGGCGTCGGCCAATGCCGTGATGGCCACGGTGGTCCTGGCCGGGGCACCGGGTAGTGGCGGCGGTCCGAATGCGGCACCGAACGCGGCCTTCGATTGGGACTGCGTCTTCCTGGCATGCATCTTCGATGGAACCGACTCCTCGGATCCTGAGGGGTCACTGCTCGAATATGCGTGGTCGGTCAACGGGACCGACATGGCGGTAGGCGAGATCTTCAGTCATGGCTTCACCGAGGCGGGCACCTACGAGGTCACGCTGACCGTCACCGACCCCGAAGGGGCCAGCGACAGCCAGAGCTATTCGGTGACCGTGGAGGAGGACGAGGGTCCGCCACCGGTATCCGATGTCGACTTCGTGGCCTCGGCTGCCAACGCGGGCACCACGAACGCGTTGAATCATTCGGTCCAGCTGCCCTCGGGGGTCCAGGAAGGGGATGTGTTGGTGGCGGTTCTGACCACCAACCTGTTCAACTCCGGGGCCTCGGTACCGGCGGGCTGGGAAGCCAGGGCCAACGTGTCCACGGCGTCCATGGAGGGCTACATGTTCTCCAAGGTCGCCACGGCGGCTGATGCCGGATCAAACGTCACGGTGTCGCTCAATGGCTACGCGAGGGCTTCGCTGACGGTCTCGGTATACCGCAACGCGGCGGTCACGGCGGCATCCTTCGTGATGGAAACCCCTGCCGGGGCCTCCAACCAGCACGTGACGCCGGACGCCGAAGCCGTGGCCGGCAGCTGGGTGCTTTCCTACTGGGGAGACAAGACGGCGGCCACCAGCTCCTGGTCGGTGCCTTCCTCCCTGGATGTGCGCCAGACAGGTGCGGGTACCGGGGCAGGCCACCTGTCCTGGATGATGGCCGACTCCGGCGGTCCGGTCAGCGCCGGTACCGTTGGCGGTGTCACCGGCACCGCGGACAGCAGCACCGCGAACGCGGTCATGGGCACGGTGGTGCTCGGGGCCGCGGACTAGGTCACACCAGGTAAGTACCCGGTGGCCCCCGATCCCTCAGCAGGGAGCGGGGGCCACCGGTGTGTCTGTACCCCTGCGGCGCGATCCGTGTCATGTGGGGCGACAACCGGCAGGTACCGGCCGTAGACGCGGGCACGCACGCTCTGCGAGGATGGAGGCAGCGACCACCCGGTACCTACCGGACGGGCCTCGTGCCGGAAGACCGGGCGGAGCGGCCCGGCCCATCCGAGGTGGGTGCAGGACAATACAGGGGGAGTATTGTGGGATTCGATGCGATCCTGACCATGATCATCGTTGCCGCCGTCCTGGGACTGCTGGCGGCCACCAGGTTGGCCGCGGACATCATCCTGATGGGTGCGGCGCTGGCGCTGATGCTGTTGGGGATCCTGACACCGGTCGAGGCGCTCGCCGGCTTCTCGAACACCGGGGTGATCACCGTGGCGGTGCTCTACGTGGTGGCGGCGGGACTCAGCGAGACCGGGGCGGTGCAATGGATCGCCCAGAACCTGCTGGGCCGCCCGTCGTCGGTGCGTGGGGCCTACGCGCGGATGCTGCTACCGGTCGCTGGACTCAGCGCCCTGCTGAACAACACCACGGTGGTGGCCATGATGCTGCCCGCCATCCAGGAGTGGGCCTCGAGGCTGCGGATCCCTGCCTCCAAGCTGCTGATCCCGCTGAGCTACATGGCGATCCTGGGTGGAACGATCACCCTGATCGGGACCAGTACCAACCTGGTGGTGGACGGGCTACTGCAGTCCGAGAAAGGCGTGTCGCTGCGGATGTTCGATATCGCCGCGGTCGGTTTGCCGCTGACGGTGATCGGCGCGGTGTTCCTGACCCTGGTCGGTGACAAGCTGCTGCCCGACCGGCAAGGCGCCCTGGAACAGATGCAAAGCGCGCGCGAGTACGCAGTGGAGTTCAAGGTGGTTCCACGCGGGCCGGTAGCCGGCAAGACGGTGGCCGCAGCGGGATTGCGCAGCCTGACCCACGGCTACCTCACCCGGGTGGAGCGCGATGAGCATATGGTGGTGGAGGTCACCCCGGAACTCGTGCTGGATCCCGAGGATGTGCTGATCTTCGTCGGTGCCCCGGAATGCGCCAATGAGCTCAGGCAGGTCCGCGGACTGGAACCCAACGCCGGGGACGTGAACAAGTTGGCCATCCGGCACTCGCAGCGTCGGCTGGTGGAGGCGGTGGTGGGTCCGGACTTCACCGGTATCGGCCAAAGCATCCGCGAGAGCCGATTCCGCTCGCGCTACCAGGCGGTGATCCTGTCCATTTCCCGCTCGGGGGAAATGATGCGGGGGAAGATCGGGGATGTGAAGCTGCGGGTGGGGGACACCCTGCTGATGGAGACCGGTACCGACTTCGTGCGCCACTACCGGTACCGGCGGGACTTCATGCTGGTCAGCAACATCAGTACCACGGCCCCGGCCAACTTCCGCAAGGCCCCCTGGGCCATCCTGATCCTGCTCGGGATGGTGCTGCTCAACGCCTTCGGGGTACTGGAAGTCATCCAGGCGGCCCTGCTGGCTGCCGCGGCCATGCTGGTGACCGGGTGCCTGACCGTGGGCAATGTCCGGCGGCATATCGACCTGCAGGTGATCATCGTGATCTCAGCCTCCTTCGCGCTGGGAGCGGCTATGGTCAAGACCGGGGCCGCGGCCACGATCGCCCAGAGCCTGCTGTCCGTGGGTGTCGGCGCGTGGGGTGCGCTGGCGCTGGTGTTCCTGCTGACCTTGTGCTTCACCGAACTGCTGACCAACAACGCCGCGGCAGTTCTGGTGTTTCCCATTGCCATGGCCGTGGCCGACACCGTGGGATCCGACTTCATGCCCTTTGCGATCACCGTGATGGTGGCCGCCTCGGCCAGTTTCATCATTCCCATCGGTTACCAGACGAATCTGATGGTCATGGGCCCCGGAGGGTACCGGGTCTCGGATTACATCCGGATCGGGATCCCCATGAGCCTGCTAACCGCCGCGGTGACCCTGGGCATCGTGCCTCTGGTCTGGCCCTTCTAGGTCATACCCGGATCCGCAGCAGCTGCAGCACCCGGTCGGCGGCCGTAGGGACATCCACCTGCGACAGGTCCAAGGTCACATCCGCATCCTCAGGTACCTCGTACGGCGAGTCGATCCCGGTGAAGTCCTTGAGCAGACCGGCCCGGGCCTTGGCGTACAGGCCTTTGCGGTCACGTTCTTCACAGACTTCAAGCGGCGTGCTGACGTGCACCAGGTAGTAGCGGCCCACCGGGCGGACCAGTTGGCTAACCGCGGTCCGGGTGGCGGCGAAGGGGGCGATCGGCGCGCATAGGGCGATCCCGCCGACCTCGGCGATCCGGGCGGCGATCCAGCCGATCCGCTCCACATTGGTTTCCCGGTCCTCACGGGAGAACCCCAATCCCTTGGAGATGAACCGGCGGATGTCATCCCCGTCCAGCAACACGGCCCGTCGCCCCAGATGCTGGTGGATCCGCTCCTGCACCGCACGGGCCAGGGTGGACTTGCCCGAACCAGAAAGCCCGCTGAACAGCACCACCACCCCGTCGGTGCCCGCAGCGAGCTGCATGCCACCGGAACGGAAGTCCGCCAGCCGGTACGAGGACAAACGTTCCAGTGGTGTAGCGGCCTGGATGCCATCAGGCAGGATCAGATGCCCGCACCCGGCCTCGGGGAACAGCGAGGCCGCGGCCTGCAGCTGTTCCATGGCCTGAGCGTATTCGGGACCCCGGGCCTCGGAACTATGCCGCACCAACACCAGGCGCAGACCCGAGGGCAGTTCAGGGCGCTGCATCAACGCGGCCAGATTTCCGGCTGACGGTGCCCGGTCAAAGAGCACCACCGGCTGGTTATCCAGCGGTTCGGTGATCCGTAGTGCGCGGAAGGCGCCGTGTTCGGCGCGGGCCAGCCGGCGCACCCCTCGGACCGTGGCGGGGATCCCCGCATCCCGATCTGACTCCTGCCACCGGTAGCCCAGCAGAGCCAGCGCGGTGCCATCCGGGTCCGCCAGCACCACCTGTCCGGCTGCGTTGTCCCGCACCACCGGATCGTTCCAGAACGGAAGAATGCCATTTGCCAGGGCCGAGGCATCCAGCAAGCCGCCCAACACCAGCTCGACCAGATCCAGATGCCCCGGATCCAATTGGACGCTTGGCGCGTTGAGCACCTGGTCGTGTGAATTCCCCATCATTCCCCCCAAGAAATATCGGCCTGCATCCCAGACTAGATTCGATCTTGGAAATGGGCTAGGGAGGAGCCGATAAATACCTGTCTGGCCCAAACCCTTTTGCCGGAGGGGCAAACATGGATACTATTACGGAACAGCAAGCGCTTCGGGGGAATGCCTTGACTGTTTCCGGGGCTCTAAGGGGGGAAGCTCAGTGGGGGACTTGCACCGTGCCATCAAGATCGCTGAAGAAGCCGGTCAACGATTGCTCAACCTACGCACGAAAGCCGGTGAACTCGGCCTGGACGGGCGCGCGCTCAAGGACGCCGGGGACCGGGCGTCACAGGACTACCTGGACCAGGTACTGCGCCGGTTCTATCCCGAGGACGCGATCCTCTCCGAGGAGGCCTTGGACGACAAGTCACGCTTGGACAACCACCGGGTATGGATCATCGATCCGTTGGACGGGACCCGCGAGTATTCGGAATTCCGTGACGACTGGGCCGTACACGTTGCACTCTGGAAATCCGGGGCACTGGTTGCCGGCGCCGTGGCACTTCCCGGCAAATCAATGGTGCTGGCCAGCGGGGATGATCCCATCAGGGGACCGGCCCTGAACGGCAGGCCGATCCGCATCGCGGTCTCCCGTACCCGGCCACCGGATATTGTCAACCATCTGGCCAACGAACTGGATATCGACCTAGTGCCGATGGGATCGGCCGGCTACAAGGTCTGCGCCGTGGTCCGCGGCGAAGTCGACGCCTACGTCCACGCCGGCGGGCAATACGAATGGGACTCGGCCGCACCGGTCGCCGTGGCGGCGGGCAGGGGACTGCACACCAGCCGAATCGACGGAAGCGCACTGGAATACAACCGGGCGGATCCATACCTGCCGGACCTGCTGGTCTGTCGGCCAGAGCTGAAGGACACCCTGCTAGAGACCATCCGGACCTACGGATAAGACCACCAACACCATTTGTCTTCATTGAACTTGGGGGATTTCTCAATGAAACTCAAAAATGCCGCAGCAACGGGCATGCGATATCAACTCGACCAGCTTTCCGCGCTGGAAGCCGAATCGATCTTCATCATCAGGGAAGTCGTGGCCGAACTCGAACGGCCCGGACTGCTCTTCTCCGGAGGCAAGGACTCCGCGGTGCTGCTGCACCTGGCGGCCAAGGCCTTCGCACCGGCGGCCATTCCGTTCCCGGTGGTGCATATCGATACCGGGCACAATTTCCAGGAAGTCCTGGACTTCCGTGACGCCGAGGTGTCCCGCAGGGGAGTACGGTTGATCGTCGGATCGGTCCAGGAAGCGATCGATGCCGGGGACGTGGTCGAGGAACGCAACGGCTCACGCAACCGCATCCAGACCCCGGTGCTGCTGGACACCATCGAGAAGCACGAGCTGAATGCGTTGATGGGCGGCGCTCGCCGGGACGAGGAAAAGGCCCGTGCCAAGGAGAGGGTCTTCTCCTTCCGGGACGACTTCGGCCAGTGGGATCCGAAGAACCAGCGTCCGGAACTGTGGGGGCTGTACAACAGCCGGTTGAATCACGGGGAAAGCATCCGTGTCTTCCCGCTGTCCAATTGGACCGAATTGGATATCTGGCATTACATCGAGCGGGAGAACGTCATCCTGCCCTCGATCTACTACGCGCACGAACGCGAGGTGTTCGAACGCAGCGGCATGCTTTTTGGGGTCCACCCGTTCTGCACACCGCGTGATGACGAAATGGTCCGCACCCAGATGGTGCGTTATCGCACGGTCGGGGATGCGAGCCTGACCGCGGCCGTGGCCTCCACCGCGACCACCACGGCGCAGATCGTCGAGGAGGTGGCCACCACGCGCATCACCGAACGTGGGGCCACCCGCGGTGATGACCAGGTCAGCGAGGCGGCCATGGAGGACCGCAAGAAGGAAGGGTACTTCTAAAATGGATCTGCTTCGTATTGCCACCGCAGGCTCGGTGGATGACGGCAAGAGCACCCTGATCGGTCGGCTGCTCTTTGACTCCAAGGCGATCTTCGCCGACCAGCTGGACTCGGTGGAGAAGACCAGCCTGGAGCGCGGATCCGAGTACACGGATCTGGCCCTGCTCACCGATGGGCTACGCGCCGAACGTGAACAGGGCATCACCATCGACGTGGCCTACCGTTACTTCGCCACCCCGAACCGCAAGTTCATCGTGGCCGACACCCCGGGGCATATCCAGTACACCCGGAACATGGTCACCGGTGCCTCGACCTCGGACCTGTCGATCATCCTGGTGGATGCCCGCAAGGGGCTGGTGGAGCAGTCACGCCGCCACGCCTTCCTGGTATCCCTGTTGAAGGTTCCACACCTGGTGGTCGCCGTGAACAAGATGGACCTGGTCGACTGGTCCCAGGAGGTCTTCGACGAGATCCGCCGCGAGTTCACCGATTATGCCGCACGCCTGAACATTGCCGACGTACAGGTCATCCCGGTCTCGGCACTGACCGGGGATAACGTGGTGACCCGTTCGCAGAACATGCCCTGGTACCAGGGCGCCTCGCTGATGCACCACCTGGAGAACGTGCAGATTGCCAGTGATTCGAACATGGTGGATGTGCGTTTCCCGGTCCAGTACGTGATCAGGCCGCACAGCAACGACTACCACGACTACCGTGGGTATGCCGGGCAGGTCGCCAGCGGTGTGATGAAGGCAGGGGACAAGGTCGTGGTGCTGCCCAGCGGACTGCCGGCAACAATCAAGGAAGTCTCCACCGCCGATGGCCCGGTGGACGTGGCTTACCCGCCGATGTCGGTGACCGTGCGCCTGGATGATGATGTGGACATCTCACGCGGCGACATGATCGTGCGCCCGAACAACCAGCCGAAGGTGGCACAGAACTTCGAGGCCATGATCTGCTGGATGAGCGACAAGCCCATGAAGCCGGGGCAGAAGCTGGCCATCAAGCACACCACCAAGACGGCCCGGGCGCTGGTCAAGGAGCTGCGCTACGGGTTGAACATCAATACCCTGCATCGGAATGAGGAAGCGAACCACCTGGACCTCAACGAAATCGGCCGGGTATCCCTGCGCACCACCAAGCCGCTGCTGGCCGATGAGTACCAAAAGAACCGGACCACCGGCGGGTTCATCCTCATCGACGAGATCACCAACAACACGGTGGCGGCGGGGATGATCATCGAGGCCGAGTAAAAGGCCGTCAGGTTCAGAGGACCCGGTGGGAACTGTAGTGACACGGTGCCCACCGGGATTTCCCTGGAAAAAGTCGATCGCTACATGACACGATATAAACGTTGACGCCGGCGATGACCTCCGTTTTTGGGCGCGCCAGCACGCGACGTGAATCAGTGTATCGAATAAGTGAAAGTTTTCACAAAGTTTACTCTTGGGTGCGTAATATCCCGGAAAACCGGGGAAATCAAGGCCACGGGGCGCTAACCTGAATTGCGGAGACGATCAGCGTTGACCGTTTTCGTGCAAGCATCAGCCCATTGAAATCGCAAAGGTGCCACATCCGTGTCTGACAACAAGCCAATCGTACTTCTGGCCGAACAGCTCTCTCCCGCAACCGTCGCTGCCCTCGGTCCCGACTTTGAAATTCGTCAGACGGACGGAGCCGACCGCTCCCAGCTGCTCGAAGCCATCGCCGATGTCGATGCCATCCTCGTCCGCTCGGCCACCCAGGTGGATGCCGAGGCGATCGCCGCAGCCAAGAACCTGAAGGTCATCGCCCGTGCCGGCGTCGGCCTGGACAATGTCGATATCAAGGCCGCCACCCAGGCCGGCGTGATGGTCGTGAACGCCCCGACCTCGAACATCATCTCTGCCGCCGAACTGACCGTGGGACACGTTGTCTCGTTGGCACGCCGAATCCCGGCCGCCAACGCCTCGCTGAAGTCCGGTGCCTGGAAGCGCAGCTCCTTCACCGGTGTGGAACTATTCGAAAAGAAGGCCGGCATCATCGGCCTGGGACGTATTGGCGCACTGGTGGCCCAGCGTCTGCAGGGCTTCGGTATGGACGTCATCGCCTACGACCCATACATCACCCCGACCCGTGCCCAGCAGCTGGGCGTCACCCTGCTGAGCCTGGACGAACTGCTGGAACAGGCAGACTTCATCACCATCCACATGCCCAAGACCCCGGAGACCGTGGGCATGCTGGGCGAGGACGCCTTCCGCAAGATGAAGAAGAGCGCCTTCGTGGTCAACGTGGCCCGTGGTGGCCTGGTGGACGAGGACGCACTCTACGAGGCACTGAAGAACGAAGAAATCGCCGGCGCCGGTATTGACGTGTTCGTCAAGGAGCCAAGCACCGACCTGCCGTTCTTCGAGTTCGATAACGTCACTGTCACCCCGCACCTGGGTGCTTCCACCGATGAGGCCCAGGAGAAGGCCGGCGTATCCGTGGCCAAATCGGTTCGCCTGGCACTGGCCGGCGAACTGGTACCGGACGCCGTCAACGTCGCCGGGGGAGTCATTGACGAAAACGTCCGCCCGGGGATCCCGCTGATCGAGAAGCTGGGACGGATCTTCAACGCACTGGCCACCGGTTCACTGACCAGTATCGACGTTGAGGTTGCCGGCGAGATCGCATCCCTGGACGTCAAGGCCCTGGAACTCTCGGCCCTGAAGGGCGTGTTCATGGACGTCGTTTCCGAACAGGTCTCGTATGTCAACGCCCCGGTACTGGCCGAACAGCGTGGCGTGGCCACTCGCCTGATCACCACACCGGATTCCCCGGAGTACCGCAACCAGCTGACCATCAAGGGCGCATCCAACGACGGCGCCCAGCTGTCGGTGGCCGGCACCCTGACCGGTCCGAAGCAGATCGAAAAGCTCGTGGGAATCAATGGCTACGAGATCGAGATCCCGATCTCCGATCACATGATCGTCGTCCGCTACACCGACCGCCCGGGCATCGTCGGTAGCCTCGGCAATGTCCTGGGTGAGCAGAACGTGAACATCGCAGGCATGCAGGTATCGCGGGACGAGAAGGCCAACGAAGCCGTGGCTGTGATTAATATCGACTCGGCTCTGCCAGCAGGCGTTTTGGACGTTGTGGGCGCTGCCATCGGCGCCAGTATCGCTCGTGAGGTTAACCTGGCCGACGCCTAGTCAGCAGATTGATGGGCCGGCCCTTGGAAGGACCGGCCCATCAGTGGGTTAAGGGCTCCGTTGAAGTTCCTTGGCAATGAAATCGTACCGAGGCCGGGGTTCAATTTCACTCATGGCTAGACTAACTGTCTATAATGTTTCTTGGAATTCAAAGTAACGTTCACCCACAGGGAGTAAGTGCCAGATCTGTTTACTCTTGTATAGTGTTCGTTTGGTCCAATTTGCGTAGACAAGTAGAGGATTATTGCCAGTGCCGAACTTGAGCAGTGCGAAGACGTTGCCCAGGCGCATTAAGCGTTTGGCTAGAACGGAGCTTAGGCACTACTGGCAGAAGGCACCTCTTCAGCCTCGGACTATCCTCTATGAGTCGTTTTCTGGAAACGGGATGCTCTGCCAGCCGGAAGCGATATTCCGGCACCTCTTGGAACGATCTGACTTCCAGGATTACAAGCACGTCTGGGTGCTCAACGATTTTGACCGTTACTCCGAGATTATCGTTGAATTTGCCGACAACCCCAACGTAAAATTCGTCAAGTACCTGACCAATAGCTATTACCGGGCTCTGTCTACTAGCAAGTACCTGATCAATAACGTTTCCTTCCCGACCCAGTTCGCCAAACGCCCTGGACAGATTTATCTGAACACTTGGCACGGCATTCCCTTGAAGAAAATGGGGTATGACATACCTGGGCGTGCAGCGGATGCAAAGAATATCGTGCGAAACTTCCTGGCCTCCGATTACTTGCTCTCTTCGTCGCCGGCGATGACTGAAGAAATGTACATGCAGGCGTTCAAGCTCTGCAATATCTTCCAAGGCAAGATCATCGAAGAGGGTAACCCCCGCGTCGATCGTCAGTTTGATGCCGTGGCGGCCACGAAAGAGTTCACAGAACGCCTCCGCAAATCTGGATCGGCCGTCGACGACAGGAAAATCATCCTGTATGCGCCGACGTGGAAGGGTGAATCATACTTCAGTCCGCATAACGATGGAGCGAGTCTCAAGGCGCTCGTGACGAAAATCGAGAAACAGATTGATACAAGCAAGTATCGCGTGATGATCAAGGCCCATCAGGTGGTGTCTGAGGCGATTGGAAAGATCGTCTCGTTGAAGGAATATCTTATTCCCAACTCCATGCCGACGAACGTCGCACTGGGCGCGGCAGACATTCTCATCACCGACTACTCGAGCATCTTCTTTGACTATCTCAGCCGCGACAGACCCGTGATCTTCTACATCCCGGATCTGGAAGACTACAAGCGCTACCGCGATTTATACGTTGGGCCCGATGAACTTCCTGGCCCAGTAGCTCGGAGTTCCAAGGAACTAGTCGATATTCTCGCTTCGCTACAGGACCTTAATGATGTCACACCCGAACGCAGATCCAAGTACCTGGCAATGAAAGAAAAGTATGTTCCATACGAAGATGGTGAGGCATCAAACAGAATCGTCGACATCGTTTTACGGTCGCATCATGACGGTATGAAGGTTAAACCCGGCCACACTGACGGAAGACAACGCATCCTCATTTACGCAGGTGGAATGATCCCCAACGGAATCACGACTTCTGCGCTGAACCTGCTGGATAACATTGACTACGCAAAGTATGACGTCACTGTCCTTTGCCCATTCAGCAGTACCGCTGAACAACAGCATAGCTACGCGCAAATCAATCCAAAGGCACGCCTAATGTTCCGTTTCGGTACATTCAATGGTGGGTATGTCAGTAACAGTTTGCGACTGAATGTACTGAAGAATGGCTCAAATAATTGGGCCGCTGCATTGCAGAACCAGAAAGCCCTCTGGGAATCAGAATGGAAACGATGTTTCGGCGATGCCACATTCGATCATATGATCGATTTCAGCGGATACACGCCGTTCTGGGGCACACTCTTTCTCCATGGCCCAGCCAAGTCCCGATCGATCTGGTTGCACAATGACCTAGCCGCCGACGCGCACCGCTCCATCGAAGGCAACAAGCCACTAAAGGACGGTTTGTACGCAACGTTCTCGATCTACAAGAAATTCGATAACCTCGTTTCCGTGTCGCAAGGTCTCAAAGAGATCAACGAGAGTTCTCTTCAGAAATGGGCTCCAAACGCAAGATTCTGCTCAGCTTCAAATACAGTTAACGCCAGCAAGATCCGCAAAATGGCGTCACTGAAAATCAAAAGTGCCAAAATGAAGATAGATGATCGGGGTAATATCGACCCCATTTTGCGAAGTGCAATCATGGGAAAGCTCGTTGCCGAGTTGATTGACCCTGACCTAAAAATAAGTGATGACTTCACGGAGGATCTGAAGTCTCACATCACAAGGGAACCGTTCTTCACTTTCTTCTCAGCTGGTCGATTATCACCAGAGAAGAACCATTCAAGGCTAATCAAAGCATTTTCCATGGTCCATCAGGTCAACCCCAATACGCGTTTGGTAATTGCCGGTGATGGTCCACTCAGGCAACTACTCGAGTCTGAGATCATTGAACTCGGATTGACAGAATCAGTAAAATTGGTGGGGCATACGAAGAACCCGTATCGATTGATGAACTTCGCAGATGTTTTCGTGCTTTCCAGCGATTATGAAGGGCAACCAATGGTATTGCTTGAGGCCCTAGTGCTCGGAATTCCGGTAATTACAACATCATTCGGGTCAGTTAGCGGGGCCCTTCCGTCAGATGTTGGAAAAATTGTCCCTCCTCAAGTAGGAAACTTGGCTGCCGCAATGCTTGATGAGTCGCTTCGACCAAGCTCGAACGTTTATTTCAACGTTCGTAAGTATAACCAGCGAGCGGTCAAAGAATTTGAACAAATTATTGATAATTAGAATCAATAAATAATATCCTGTTACGAAAGATAAAATGACAAATCCACTGACCGTAATAGCAAAGCAGTCCGCACAGCTTGACGCAACACTACTAAGAGCTCGCGTACATGGTAAACGCGCTGAATGGGATCAAGTTATATCACTGCTTGAGAAGACAATGCCAAATTCTTTAGATAATCCCGAACGTTGCTATTATCTTTCTAACGCATTTTTTAATCTGAAGAAATTTGACAAAGCCATCCCCTATGCAGAGCGCGCGGTTGAACTAAATTCGAGTAATACTCAATGGCTCTATCGTTTGGCTTCTTTGTACTCTCGAACAGGCCGTCACCAACACGCTGCCCGGGTTTACGAGTCGCTCATAGAAAAATCACCTGCTGAAGCACGATGGCAATTTCTGCTTGGTAAATCATTGTTAGCTTCCAAGGAGCCATCGCGCGGGCTTGAGGCTATTCGCCAGGCTGCTGTTCTAGAGCCATTGAACCGTGAATATGTTAACTTTCTAGCAGCGCAGTTTCGGAGCCGCAAAATTTTCTGGGAGGAGGCCCTTCTACTAGAGAAATCGGAACCGCAAACTGCGACGGAGAAACTGGGCTTCGGACGTGCTCTTGCAAAAATGAATCGTCATGAAAACGCAGCCCCACTTTTGGCTTACGCGGCTGATCATTTACTGAAGGATCAAAATGCCGCCTATGAGGCGGGACTTGCTTACGAGACGATCCACGATGGAATCCGATCGGATCGGTACTATGAATTAGCGATCAATCGTGATCCGAATGCGAAACGGTTTGGAATCGGTAGATTCCATGAAAAATACGGAAACTGGCATCTTGCCGCAAAAGCTTACGAAGCTGAAACTAAATTACGTCCGTGGGATGGTGAGTTGCACTATCGTGCTGGGCTAGCGAATGACAGGCTGTTCAAATGGGCAGCCGCAGAAAGGCACTATAGATACGCTGTTCTCTGTTCGCCGATGACGGCGCGTTGGCACTACAAGCTAGGCCTTAGCCTTGAGCGGCAGAAACGTTGGGGTGAAGCTGCACAAGTCTATGCGTATGCGGCAAAAGCTTTCAACAATTCGTACTGGTGGTATCGTGCGGGACTAGCCCTTCACGAAGCTGGTCACTTCGAGGAAGCGTATGTTGCTTTCAAGAACTCGGTCGCCAGATTCGAGGAATTTGAAAATGATCTTGAAGTGGGTTCAAAGCAAGTTGATGAGGCCTATCTGCGAGCTTTGTTGACTTCTAAGATTTCAATCCCGCTATCGAATAGGTGTCAGTGGTTTGTTGATCGCGCACGATTATGGATTTCTGTGGGCGGTGTACGGGAAGCGATCAATTGTTTAGAGCTCGCCGTACTTGCAACGACCAAACACGATCCAAGCCTATATGTAATGCTCGCAATTGCACGTGCAACCGATTCAAATTGGCATGGTGCCTCAGACGCATTGCGGAACATCCGAATCTTCAAATGGCAGGATGGGATTAATGTCGAGGAGCGTACGAAGAACTCCAATGTGCGTAATATTGCAGAGTACGCAGAGTACTTTGAAGATTTGGAGATCGATCCGAACCTGATTCTTTGGCAGTCGAATGGCGGGGAATCAATTGGATGTCATCCGTTAGCCTTGTTTGAAGAACTATCTTCAAGGGATACCGTTGGGGAATATAAACATGTTTGGGTATTAAATGATGAAAATACTGACATACCAATAATCGTACGTGATTCTACTAACGTTGTTTTTGTAAAAAGACATTCCGAAAGTTATCGTCGAGTTCTATCGAGTGCAAAATATCTCGTCAATAATTCCACTTTCCCAGGGTATTTCATTCGCAAGGATGGCCAACAGTATCTTAACACCTGGCACGGAACGCCGTATAAAACTTTGGGTAAAGATATGCGGGGAGAGATGTTTAAGCACGCTGCGTTCGTGCGAGACATTCTCCAGTCTACTCACCTTATTTCACCAAATTCACACACAACCAAAGTGCTGATCGATTCTCATGACGTACGGGGTCTGTTCACAGGAAAACTTGCTGAATTGGGATCACCACGAGTCGATAAGACATTAAATTTGGACGACTCTCGCAGACACGAGATTCGAAGGATGCTCGGGATCACGGATGATCGTCCAATCGTTCTCTATGCACCTACTTGGAGAGGAACAAGCAACACAGCCGAAGTGGATGCAAATCTGCTATTGAGCCATATTGCTGAACTATCTGAAATTGACGCAAATCTGGTGTTTCGCGCACATCGGCTTGAGGAGCAAGCGCTTCGAGGCATCGATCTGCAGGCAACAGTCGCACCGTCATCAATAGATACTAATGAACTTCTCAGTGTCATAGACATTCTTGTCACTGACTATTCGAGTATTTATTTTGACTTTATGCCTAGACTAAAGCCAATTATATTCTTCATGTATGACCAAGAAGAGTACATTGAGCAACGCGGATTATATTTCAAAAATAGTGAACTTCCTGGGCCTATAGCAGCCACGGCAATTGACGTGAAAGAACAAGTGAACCTTTTAATAGAAAAGGAATTCAAACCGGACGACGTCTATCTGCAGTGTCTCAACACGTTCTGCCCGGAAGAAGACGGTGAGTCTGCTTCTCGTGTCTTAGATTTCTGGCTTCGCGACGAGACACCCCGGGGTCTTATTGAAACGACAGACGATCTTGAAACATTAGTATTCCAACAGAGTATGATTCCGACCGGAATGTCGGCGTCATTCCTTAATTTGGTAAATGCGCTGGACCCACAAAGATACAGAATCGTCTTACTCGTAGAACCGCGCCTAATTCTTTCAGAACTAGGAAGGCAAGAAACTATCTCACGACTTCCACAGCATGTTCAAATTATTGGTCGTTCTGGCGGGCGAGTCATGTCTCCTGAGGATCTATGGATTGCTCAAACAATCGATGATTCCAACGAAGTACTTTCTGAGGAGCTATGGATCGAGTATATGAAATCATTTGAGCGTGAAGCACGTCGAATATTCGGTTCGGCAAAGGTGTCCGCATCAATTCAATTTGATGGTTATGTACCGTTCTGGAACGGTATTTCGGCTGCGGTGGGGGATAAGGACTCAACTGCGCGTATTATTTATCTACATAATGATATGTATGAGGAATGGTGCAAACGTTGGCCAAATCTTTCACTGACCTTTCAAATGTACAATAGTTATGATTCTCTGATTTCCGTTTCGGAAACAATGAGGAATGTGAATCGTGATAATTTGACTACGGCATTTGAGGCAGAGTATTCAAAGTTTGATTACTGTGAAAATATGATCGACTTCGAAGACATTAGGCAAAGGTCGACGGAACCACTTGATCCCGAGTATGCGCACTTATTCGACGGTACCAGAACTATTTTCATGACAAGCGGTCGACTTTCGATCGAGAAAGATCAACAAAAATTGATTAGGGCATTCGCAGAGTACCGTAAAAATAATGCCAATGCGCACTTAGTTCTTTTAGGGGACGGTCCTTTGAAGGCAGAGCTTCAATCATTGACCTCAGAACTGAAGATCGAGCACTCTGTTACGTTTACTGGTCGCGTAGCTAACCCATATCCGATGGTCAATGCGTCCGATTGTTTTGTATTGCCCTCAAACCATGAAGGACAACCAATGGTCTTACTTGAAGCAATGGTGCTCGGGAAAAAGATTTTTGCCACAAACATTCCTGGATCCGCTCATGTGCTAGGAAATGAGTATGGATTAATTGTTGAGAATTCTGCAGATGGTTTGCTGGGTGGCTTCCAGGCGTTTGATACTGATCAAATTCCGACTAAGCCATTTGATCCAGAGGACTACGCTTACGCTGCCCTTAACGCCTTCATGGTGCATCTGACAAAAGAATAGTAAGACACCAGAAATGATCGAACAATCTAACAATACGACGTATGTGAAAGCGCGATGCTAGATGAATGAGTTGGACAGTATCAGAGAAGTATTGCCATCAATAGGCTATTTTGGTGGAACCGCTACTGATTTTTTAGAGATATCAGTTAATGACGAAATTCTTGAAGTAGAGATAAAAGTTGATGAAGAAGAACAGTGTTTTTTGAATCTACGTGGAATCGAGTTTTACAGAAATAATAGACGTTTAGAAATAAGGAAATTCATTGACAGTATCAAGCAGAGCTCATTTAGGGAAAGCGATTCTACAAGAGATCCTTATAGTCTGTTATCAAGAGGCGGATGCCACACAGATCGCGAACTGAACCCCAAGTGGAAAATCAAGTTTAATCAGAATATTTTCATATCGTCAATACGTATATATAATCGCACGGACGGTTGGGGCATTAGGGCAAGAAATCTCAGAATATCCACTTTGAGTTCGTCTGGATCCTCCAATCTTTACGGAGTAGGGAGTACCGCGAATAAGCAACATGCTATTGATTATTTTTCAAAATTATTAAATATTAACTCTCTCGATTTTTGCGAACTATTTATGGGTTCGGTTGACTCAAGGCAACGACTTTCGTCCCTTACGGCTGTTTATTTGGAATCAGAACTTGATATTATTTCAAGAGATGAGTCAAATCTTCTAGCAACTATATTGCCAACCGGCAAGTCTGATGACTGGCTAGAGTCCGATTTTTACATTGCCGCACGAATCCTTTTTGATCAGAAACGAAGAGTACCTTCCGCAAGTACAGGAATCAAATCTTTTTCATTTGTCCTGAATACTCGATCAAAACTCTCTAGACTTCAAAGTGAAATCGAGAGACTTTGCTCAAAGACTGGTGTCGATCAACTTCAGATTTCGCGGCATGGAATTTCTTATGCTGGTGCTTTAAGACGAAATAGAAATGAAACACTTGCCACTATTAGAAAGGTAGTCCTTGAACTTCAGAGAAATGGCATTCGAGCACTGCTCGGATACGGTACTCTTCTAGGAGCTGTTCGCGAGGGATCGTTTATCTTCCACGATGATGATATAGATTTGATCGTCTGCGTTCATGGAAGTACCGAGAAAGAGTTATATTCGGAATTGAACAATATCCAACAAATTCTGGAAAGGATAAATTTTTCAATTAAGACGCTGCCTAGCAAACATTATAATTTTCATATAACAGATAAATCATCGGGCTCCGTTCTTGACCTATTTCCAGTGCTCATTGACGGAGAACAAGCCTGGCTTCACATGGAAAAGATGATTTGGCGCAGTTTGCCTTCGCGATACTTTGTGAAATCGGAATTAGTGGAGTTGCATGAACAGTTATTCCCTGCTCCCTTCCGACCGGAAGAGTTCTTGCAGGAACGATACGGTTCAGACTGGGCTGTGCCAGATCCTTACTACGAATGGACTTGGCGGCTCTCATCATAGGTATGTCCGTTTTATTGACGGTCTTCTTATCGATTATCATGATTGTTTAGTATATATGAATGGTTTTCAGCTAATAGGCTCTTTAAGATAAATCGCTATGATGTTTCGCCTGTTCTAACCGTCTGGGAAGGTTGTCCTGTGTTCTTAGCCGTCGGGAATGTTAGCATTTAGTACTTTGTTTGAACGGAATTATGAGTGACGTTGCTTCGCACAAACCTACTCTTATTTTTAGTAAGAATTTTTTATGGTATCATTTCCTAATTGTATTTCTGATCTATTGATTAATAGTTGACACTAAAGAAATCAGTTCGGCGACTTGATTTTCCGGGGAATTATGTTTTTGTTGTATCCCATCGTCATTTGTTTTGCAATCAGGCGATTATCGCCGTATCTGAAATAACACTAGTATTGAAGTATGAAAATTTATAATTATATGCTCAAGCTTGTGGCGATGACTGTATCGGACTAGATTCTCTTGAGCAACGGGCAGGCATCCAGTAACGATACAGGATTAAACTCGATAACTTGATGATCAAATTTCAGATTATGAATTAACATTTCAGCTGTGACAATAGTTTGTTTTGTTGGATCAAATTGCTGTGGATTCCTGACCTTGTTAACTGCCAAAAAATGATCATAATACTTAAAGCCGCCACCTGTGGGGCTTGATGAATCTAACCATGCGCTAGGGATGTTGTAAGCATCGGCGATGATGAGGCCGTGTAGCGATGATGAAACGATTTTTTTACACTTGATGAAGTCGCTTAGTACACCTTCAATATCACCACGACGAAGATCAATCAGCTTAACATTTGGGCCGACTTTAGTGTTCAGCCACTTTTTTTCGTTCCATCTGACAACGAGACCGACCTCGTACACTTTTTCGATCCGAGGATTGAAGAAGAGTGGTGCTAAAAGAGCGGGGTCTCCGTATACGTCAGGGACATTGGCGCCGGAATATTCTATGCGAGTCTGACTGAGTGGGCCGCGTACTGCGCTATAGATGGTTTCCTTTTTGAAGTTTTCTTTTGTTTCTGTGCCAAACGATCCAGACCCCCACACAAGGCTGTTCTCATTGGTGTATTTCGCGATCGACCCGATAGAGAAGTAATGTGGCTTCGACTTGTCAGCTTTCACGACAGGCTTCCCAGTTATCATTGTAAACAACCATGGCGAAAGCAGATCCCCAAAATTGGGAGCGTGTGTCCACCATGTTAGTGGTATGCCGCCCTCAGCTTCGATGAGATTGTCCGAAACTACGTAGTTTTTCAGGATTTCAGGATTTTGGAATTTTTGCTTTGTGAATTTGCGTCCACTAAGTGGGTTTGAAATGTTTACTTTTTCTATCTTGCTTTTTGTTTTTTGTAAATTATTGAATGCAGTTTTGGCTATTTGTTTCATTGTTTCCTAATGGAAGTTTGAAGTGTTTTGGCAAAGAACTTATGATGACTTGAGTCATGTTGCATGAAGTATGTCATCAATAATGATGTAATTTCGGATTCGTTTTCTGAATAGGGATAGTTTTTATTTCAGTCTTCGAATTTTGTGTTTCAAGTTGTCAGTCAGATATCGGAGATTCCTTGGTCTCGCTGGGTCGATGGTGTCTAGTGTTGAGCATACTTTCAATCTTAGGCGTGTATAAAGCTGTGTGTACAGTCCTGGGTTGGGCGTGTTTCTGGTGACACAGGCGCTATTGCGCGTGCTATGTAGCCTTTTTCGTATAAACTTGATGATTGATTCTGAGGATATTTGCTGCCGACGAGTAGCACATTTTGAACCGATTTGGTCGCTCCTGCAGTCTCACTGCCTCGTCCATGGAGGGTTATATGGATTAGATTCCTTTCTCCAAGGACTGAAGGTGCTTATCTGTGACCATAGCTACCTCCGTGGGACTAGGCTATTAAATATGATGAACCAAACTGCAATATTTATCGATGCCGGATTCTTATTATCGCTAGGTGGGCACAGGGCGGCTGGGACAACACTTAGATCAGCATTTACCATTCACTATGAGTCCCTGGTTCGGGGTATCGTCCAAACGGTCAAGAAGAATACTGGCCTGAATAATTTGCGGGTCTACTGGTATGACGCATCCAAGGATGGGTTATTTACCGAGCAGCATAAGCGAATTGGGTTCATTCCAGGGGTTAAAGTCCGCTTGGGGCGGATCTCCTACAACGGCGAACAAAAGGGTGTGGACTTGCGGCTGGCCTTGGACCTCGTGGGGGTCGCACGTAACGGATCGGCCTCGGTGGCCTACCTAGTATCGGGTGATGACGACCTGGCAGAGGCCGTGGAAGAAGCCCAGGATCTGGGTATGAAGGTCATTCTTCTGGGCGTGCGTCGAGACGAAAGTAGGCTGGGTGTGGCCTCGGTAGCCGAGCATTTGGCGCTCACCGCGGATGCCATTGAAACGATCCCCGATCAGCTTCTTGATAGCTCCTTTACCAAGGTGATTGAGTGGGATAACGAACACGCGGTTCAGGCGGCCTCGATCGCTTCGGCACCCGAGGAACACGCAGTGCAGCCATCAAAGCCTGCTGCACCCACGCCGGCCGTCATGGCCCAAAAAATCAAGGCGGCAAGCAAAGCGACGACTTCTGATGTCGAAGCAGAGGTAGTTTACTCCAGCGGGGGAGAGCATTCGGGGTTCCACGGCAAAGCCGCGTATGAACAGCGTGAATTATCGGTTGCCGAGGAGATCGGTGGCAAGGTGGCCCGTTCGTGGTTAGCCAGCACCACGCAGCAGGAGGTGGTCGAGCTCATGGCAGACAGGCCTCAACTTCCTCCGGAGATCGACCGGACCCTACTGAAGGATTGCGCCCAGGTCGTAGGTGAATGGAAAACCGACCAACAGCAGATACGTCGGGTACTTCGTACCGCCTTCTGGGACTGTCTGGATAAGTACTCCTAAGTTCCACCGGCCGTCCCCGAATCCTGAAACCTGACCTACCTAAGGTAAATTATTATCGTGACTTCACAGCAAAAACCCTTTTACATCACTACTGCAATCTCCTACCCGAACGGTACCCCCCATATTGGGCATGCCTACGAGGTGGTAGCTACCGACGCGATGGCGCGCTTCAAGCGCCTGGACGGTTACGACGTGTTCTTCATGACGGGCACCGATGAGCACGGGCAGAAAATGATGCAGACCGCTGAGAAGGAAGGGATCAGCCCGGCCCAACTGGCTCAGCGGAACTCGGATGCGTTCCAGGCCATGAATGACGAGCTGGGCATCAGCTACGATCGATTCATCCGGACCACCGATGCAGATCACCACGCGGCGGCCCAGGAACTGTGGCGCCGTATGGAATCCAACGGAGATATCTACCTGGACGCCTATGCGGGCTGGTACTCGGTACGCGATGAGGCCTTCTATTCCGAGGACCAGACCGAAGTCCGGGAAGACGGTATCCGTTATGCCATAGAGACCGACACCGAAGTCACCTGGACCGAGGAGGAGTCCTACTTCTTCCGGCTGTCCAAGTACCAGGACAAACTGCTGAAACTCTATTCCGAGTCGGAGTCCTTCGGCGCCCCGCAGTCCCGTTTCAACGAGGTGATTCGTTTTGTCGAAGGCGGCTTAACCGACCTGTCGATTTCACGTACCACCTTCGACTGGGGGATCCCGGTCCCGGGAAACAACAAACACGTCATGTACGTGTGGGTTGACGCACTGACCAATTACCTGACCGGTGCCGGCTTCCCGGATGTTGATTCGGCGTCCTTCCAGAAGTTCTGGCCGGCAGATGTCCATGTCATCGGCAAGGACATCTCACGGTTCCACGCCATCTACTGGCCGGCCTTCCTGATGTCGGCACGTTTGCCGCTACCGAAGCGCGTCATGATCCATGGCTTCCTTCACAATAACGGTGTGAAGATGTCCAAGTCCCTGGGCAATACAGTGTCACCGGACGACTTCGTCCAGCAGTACGGGCTGGATCAGGTGCGCTACTTCTTCCTGCGTGAAGTGCCCTTTGGCGCGGATGGTAACTACAACCATGAGACCATCGTGGCCCGCATCAACGGCGACCTCGCCAACAATTTCGGCAATCTCGCACAGCGTTCGCTGTCCATGGTGGCCAAGAATTGCGGGGGAGTAGTGCCGACTCCCGGCGAGCTCACCGAGGCGGATCGGGCGGAACTCGAGGCTGCCGCCGGTCTGTTGGAGATCAACAGGGAATACTACTCCCGTCAGGAATTCAGCCGGGCTCTGGAAGCCGTATGGCATGTTCTGGGCGATACCAACGCCTACTTTGCCGACCAGGAACCGTGGAAACTTAAGAAGACCGATCCGGCGCGCATGGAGACCGTGCTCTATGTGACGTTGGAAGTGGTCCGTCAGGTCGCCCTGTTGCTTCAGCCGGTTCTACCGCAGACCACCACCGCCATGTTGGATCTGCTCGGCGTCGGTAGCGGCTCTGCGCGGACCTTCGAGAACTACGGGCGTGCATTGGTGCCCGGGACCGAGTTGCCGGCACCGGCTCCGGTCTTCCCGCGATACGAAGAACCCAAGCGGGACTAGAACGACAAAGGGCATGGACCAGGACAAGGGTATTTCCTGGTCCATGCCCTTTCGCATGCCTAGGGGCTGACCACCCCGGTCTGGTAGGCGATCACCACGGCCTGGACCCTATCTCGGGCGTCCAGTTTGGCCAAGATGTGGCCGACATGGGTTTTGACCGTGGCTTCCGAGAGGAAAAGGTCCTGGGCGATCTCCGGGTTCGATCGGCCCGAGGCAATGAGCTCGAATACCTCACGTTCTCGCCGTGTCAACGAATCAACCCGCGCCTGTAACTGGGAATTAGGCTGCACATTGCGCTTGAGCATCGGTGCCATGTGATCCAGCAGCCGGCGGGTGGTGGACGGGGCAATGACGGCATCCCCGCGATTAACCGTACGTATGGACTCCAGCAACTCCTCGGGCGGGGCATCCTTGAGCAAGAAGCCGCTGGCACCGGCCTGGATCGCGCTGAGTGCGTATTCGTCCATATCAAAGGTGGTCAGCACAATGACCTTTGGGGCGGACTCCGGCTTCTGTCCGGCGCCCAGCAGCCGTTCGGTGGTTTCGATCCCATCCATTTCCGGCATTCGCACGTCCATCAACACCACATCCGCAGTGGGCAGCAGGTGGGTGGCCAAGGCCTCGCGTCCGTTGCCGGCCTCGGCAATGACTTCCATATCCTCCTGGGAGTTGATCAGCATCCGAAACCCGCTTCGAACGAGTAATTGGTCATCGACCAGGGCCACCTTGATCGGTGTTGGTTCGTTCACTGTTATTAGTCCTCCGAATATGGGATGAAAACTGACACTTGAAATCCGCCGCCGGTAATCGGGCCGGCTTGTGCCCAACCTTCGTAGAGCGAAACCCGCTCACACATTCCCCGAAGGCCTTGCCCCGCACCGTCCTGGGTCAAGGCGCCGGCTCCCCGGCCATTATCCGTGACCAGGATTTCCAGGCCCTTACCGGTCCAGGTCAGGGCCACTTGTGCCGAGGCATTGGCGCCGGCATGCTTCATGACATTGGTCAGGGATTCCTGGACGCACCGGTACGCTGTGAGCTCCGCGCCGGCGGGTAGTTCGCGGCGGGGTGCGCCCTCAACGATCAGGTGGGCTTCCAACCCAGAACGTTGCGTGGTGCTCACCAGGTCATCGATGTCCATCAGCGTTGGTAACGGACGGTTCTCGGCGGCTTCGTCGGTTCGCAGGACGCCGAGTAACCGGCGCATTTCTCGTAGTGAAGAGCGTCCGGTATCGGAGACGGTCTTCAGGGTTTCGATCGCGATCTGCGGATCCTTGGTTGCGGCGTAGCGGGCACCATCGGCTTGGGTGATGATGACCGAGAGGGAATGGGCCACGATATCGTGCATTTCCCTGGCGATGTGGTTGCGTTCGTCCGAGGCCGCCAAATCACGCTCGTATTGGCGTTCCATCTCCAAACGATTGGCCCGGTCTCGCAGGCCTTCCATGGTCAGCCTTCTGGTCCGCGCCAAATCACCGAAGGTCCAGGAAACGAGGACTATCAGTGACAGGCCGACAAAGGAGATGATCATGTCAAAGCTGATCAGCTGACTGTCACTGTATGGCACGAACATCCGGCCAGTGACCAACATGGCGCCAACGATCCCCGTTGCCAGGGTGGCGAAAGATTGCCAGCGCTTGCCGTAGACGGCGATGGTGTAAACAAGAATCGGGACCGAGAACTGCGAAGGGAGCAGACCCGGATAGGTCGCGACCTGCAACAAGTGGCCGCCGATCACGATCAGGGTGACGGCCCAAGGGTGCCTGCGCCTGTACATCAGCGGGGCCGTTTGCAGCAGGCAGAGCACAAACAGATACCAGGGATTGTAGACCCCATAACCCATGCCAAGCGTTCCAGCCGAGACGACCAGGGTGTAGGCGGCCCCGGCCATGAAATCGACCTTGTGGGGATTGCTTCGAATCCACTGATCGATCCGGCGGTGTGGGCTACGAAGATTCAAAATATCTGCTCAACTGTTCAGGATGGCGACTTGCCTCTCCAGCATACTGAATTCCACCAAGCCCAACCTCCTGCCCAGGTCTGAGATTCGTGACCGCACACAAGTCAAAAATCTCATTATTTGAGATGAGTTCTCACATCTTGGATTCTGTCCGTTAATATCGGGGTATGGGAAACGTCTTAGATATTGCTGTCATTGCCGGAGACGGAATCGGGCCGGAAGTTGTGGCCGAAGCCGTCAAGGTCCTGAAGGTTGCCACTGCCGCGAGCGGTCGCCGGCTGGAACTCACCGACTATAAGCTGGGTGCCGAGCACTGGTTGGAAACCGGTGAGGCGCTGAATCCTGAAACCCTTGAATCCATCAAGAAGCATGACGCCATCCTTTTTGGTGCTGTCGGAGCGGCCCCGGGGGACACCCGGATCCCTTCCGGGGTTATCGAGCGTGAACTCTTGCTGAAGTTGCGGTTCTCCCTGGACCATTATGTGAACCTGCGTCCGGCCAAGCTGTATCAGGGGATCGAAAGCCCGCTGGCGAACCCCGGAGCGATCGACTTCGTGGTGGTACGCGAAGGAACTGAAGGGCCCTACGTGGGCAACGGTGGCTCGGTGCGTACCGGCACCCCGCAGGAAATCGCCACCGAGGTATCGGTTAATACCGCCTACGGTGTCGAACGTGTGGTGCGTGACGCGTTCAGCCGCGCTGCACGCCGCCCGCGCAAGCATGTGACCCTGGTCCACAAGCACAATGTACTGGTGCATGCCGGCCACCTGTGGCGCCGCACCGTCGAAGCCGTTGCGGTGGATTTCCCGGAGGTCACCCACGACTACCTGCATGTGGATGCCGCCACCATCTTCCTGACCACCGACCCCTCCCGGTTCGATGTGATCGTCACCGATAACCTCTTCGGCGACATCCTCACCGACCAGGCAGGTGCCATCACCGGAGGTATCGGGCTGGCTGCCAGCGGAAACATCAACAAGTCCGGCACCTACCCGTCAATGTTCGAACCGGTCCACGGCTCGGCCCCGGATATCGCCGGTCAGCAGAAGGCCGATCCGACTGCCGCGATCCTGTCCGTTGCCCTGATGCTCGACCACCTGGGCCTGGCCAAGGAAGCAGCAGCGGTTGAGCAGGCTGTGGAAACCGAGATCACTTCGCGTCAGGAATTGACCGATCCGCGCACTACCGCCGAGATCGGCGATGCAATTGTGGCATTGCTGGCATAAGCTACTGATAACGGTCTATCTGGCAGAATTGGATGCCAGGTAAGCCAAACCACGAACGGGTGTTCCGCTGATTGCGTGGGACACCCGTTTTACGTCACCCAGTAAGGAAGTCCAAGGTCGAAATGGAATTCACCGAAAATCTCTCAACTAATCGCGCAAGCGACGAGCAACGGGCCCGTATCCTGGCTGACCCCGGTTTTGGAGACTTCTTCACGGACCACACTGCTGTTATCGACTGGAGCGCCAATGAGGACGCAACCGGCGGTAGCTGGCACGATGCCCGTATTGAACCCTATGGCCCGATCGCCTTGGACCCGGCAGCGTCCGTGCTGCATTATGGCCAGGAGATCTTCGAGGGTCTGAAGGCCTACCGTCATGCCGATGGCACCGTCTGGACTTTCCGCCCCTACAAGAACGCGGCACGCCTGAACCGTTCGGCGGCCCGACTGGCCCTGCCGCAGCTGGATGAGGAAGTTTTTGTTGAATCCCTGCGTCGTGTGGTCAAGGCCGACCAGGACTGGGTGCCCGCCGAAGAGGGCGAGTCCCTTTACCTGCGTCCCTTCATGATCGCCACCGAGGCATTCCTCGGGGTTCGCGCAGCACGCAAGGTGTCCTACCGGGTTATCTGCTCGCCGGCTGGCAACTACTTCGGCGGGGAGCTGAAGCCGGTCTCCATCTGGGTATCCACCCAGTACGCCCGTGCCGGCCGCGGCGGTACCGGTAATGCCAAATGCGGTGGCAACTACGCCGCCTCGTTGATCGCGCAAATGGAGGCCGAAGCCAACGATTGCAAGCAGGTGTTGTTCCTCGACCCGTTCAACAACAATGCCGTGGAAGAGCTTGGTGGGATGAATGTCTTCTTCGTCATGAAAGACGGGACATTGGTCACCCCGGCCTTGACCGGAACCATCCTGGAAGGTGTGACCCGCGAATCAGTACTGCAGCTGGCCAAGGACCGAGGCATGAAGATCGAGGAACGCACCATCACCCTGGAGGAATGGCGTGAGGGCGTCAACAGCGGCGCGATTGCCGAGGTCTTCGCTTGCGGTACCGCCGCGGTGATTACCCCGATCGGCGTATTGAAGAACGGCGACGAACTGATCGGAAACCCCGATGCCCCGGCCGGTGAAGTCACCATGGCCATCCGTGAGGAATTGCTGGGGATCCAGCTCGGTACGGTGGAAGACCGACACGGTTGGCTGGAGCAGCTGGCCTGATCGGTCAATACGATCGATAGAATGACCCGGACAGGGATATCCTGTCCGGGTCATTTAACTTCTCTTGGTAAGGAATCGAATGCGTGTATTGGTGACCGGAGGGGCTGGCTACATCGGCTCCCACACGGTATTGCTTTTGTTGGAAGAAGGCCATGAGGTCTTCGTCGTGGACAATTTCAGCAACTCATCACCGGAGTCCCTGCGCCGAGTGGCTGCACTCAGCGGACGTGCCGCCACCCTTTACCAGGCTGATTTGCTCGATGCCGAATCGCTTAACCGTGTTCTGGGTGAGACCAAACCCGATGCAGTCATCCACTTTGCTGGACTGAAGGCCGTGGGTGAGTCGGTAGCCAAGCCGTTGATGTACTACCGCAACAACGTCACCGGCACCTTGAACCTGCTTGACGCCATGGAGCTGGCAGGATGCCGCAATCTGGTCTTCAGTTCCTCCGCGACCGTCTACGGGGAATGCACGGAACTGCCCTTGGTGGAAACCACGCAACGCAGCGCGACCAACCCCTATGGCCGGACCAAACTGCACATCGAGGAAATGCTGGAGGAACTGGCTGCCGCTGATGAGCGGTGGTCCATCGCAGCATTGCGCTATTTCAACCCCGTCGGGGCCCACGAGTCCGGCCGGATCGGTGAGGACCCACAGGGAATCCCCAACAACCTGATGCCATTCGTGGCCCAGGTGGCCGTGGGACGGCGGGACAAAGTCAATGTCTTCGGCGGAGACTACCCCACGGTTGACGGGACCGGGGTGCGCGACTACATCCATGTAGTGGATCTGGCCGCAGGCCACCTGGCCGCATTGGATTACCTGGCGCAGCGGACCGGCAGTTTTGTCTGGAACCTGGGAACAGGCGAAGGCTCCAGCGTGCTGGAAGTCATCCAGGCCTTCGCCCGGGCGGCCGACAAGGACGTGCCCTACCAGATCGTTGATCGCCGTCCCGGCGACGTTGCCGAGAACTATGCTGATCCGGTCAAGGCCCGTCTGGAACTGGGATGGAAGGCCGAACGTGGCCTGGAACAGATGGTCCAGGACATGTGGCGCTGGCAGGAGCAGAACCCCTACGGGTTCCCCGACGAGCAGCCGGAGTCTCTCCCGGATGAGGAACTGAACGAACAGATCAGGCTGGCCGCGTCGAAGGCGGCCACAGCCACCGATCCCACCACGAACAAGAATTAGAGGCATTGAATGCGCATAGCTCGTTTTGTTGTCGACAGCGACCCACTCTACGGAGTCGTCGAAGACCAGAAGGTCCATGTCCTGGCGGGGGACCCGTTTTTCCAGGGAATCAAGCCCACCGGCCAGAGCCATGAACTGGATGATGTGAGACTTGTCGCTCCGATCATCCCACGCTCCAAGGTCGTGGCCTTTGGCAGGACCTACCGCAAGCATGCCGAGGAACTGGGCAACCAGGTGCCGGCCGAACCGATCATGTTCCTGAAGCCCAATACCTCCGTGGTCGGGCACAACGAGCCGGTCACGCTGCCGTCCTTCTCGGATGAGATTTCCTTCGAGGGGGAACTCGCCGTGGTGATCGGTCGCATCTGCAAGGACGTCCCCGCGGAGAAGGTGCCCGAGGTCGTCTTCGGGTACACGGCGGCCAATGACCTGACCGCCCGCGATGCGCAGCGCACCGACTTACAGTGGGGCCGGGCCAAGGGCTTTGACGGTTCCTGCCCATTGGGGCCATGGATCGAAACCGAACTGGATGACCCGGATAATGTCGGGATCGTCACCCGGCTGAACGGGCAGGTGCGCCAGGACGGTGGAACCAACGAACTGATCTGGTCCGTCAATGAACTGGTGGCCCGCGCCTCCGAGGCCTTTACCCTGCTGCCCGGGGACGTGATCCTGACCGGCACACCTGCCGGGGTAGGGGAAGTCCGCGAAGGGGAGAGCATCGAGATCGAGATCGAGGGCATCGGAACCCTGCGCAGCGTGTTCCGCCGCTGACATTTCTTCCCGCGCCCGTATTTCATGTAGGGTTTATTGAGTCCGCCCAAGCCATCAACGGCGGACCCGCACTAAGCTCCTGGCCATTCGTGGCCAGGAGCTTTTGCATCACCCAAATGGAGTGCATGGAACTCTGGGCATAGAATGAAGTCATCATGACTGATCTATCGCTGATTCCCCTTGTAACCGAAGACACCCCGGTACGGGTACGTTTTTGCCCGTCGCCGACCGGTACGCCACACGTTGGCCTGATCCGCACGGCCCTGTTCAACTGGGCCTACGCCCGCCACACCGGCGGCAAGATGATTTTCCGCGTGGAGGACACCGACGCCAAGCGCGACTCCGAGGAAAGCTACAACCAGCTGTTGGACGCCCTGGACTGGCTGGGTATCGACTGGGATGAAGGCGTGAATGTGGGAGGCCCCCACGCACCCTACCGCCAGTCACAGCGGGATGACATCTACCAGGAGGTCATCACCAAGCTCCGCGAGGCCGGCCACCTGTACGAGTCGTACTCGACCCCGGAGGAAATCGAGGCCCGCCACCGGGCGGCCGGCCGTGACCCCAAGCTGGGGTACGACAACTTCGACCGGGAACTGAGCGCCGAACAGATTGCCGCCTTCAAGGCCGAGGGGCGCGAACCGGTACTGCGTGTACGCATGCCCGATTCGGATCTGACCTTCACCGACCTGGTGCGAGGGGAAATCACCTTCAAGGCCGGCTCGGTGCCGGACTTCGTGGTGGTCCGCGCCAACGGCAAGCCGCTGTACACCCTGGTGAACCCGGTGGATGATGCCTTGATGGGGGTCACCCATGTGCTGCGCGGCGAGGACCTGCTCTCCTCCACTCCACGCCAGATCGCACTGTATGCGCTGTTGCATGATGTGGGTGTGGCCCGGTACATGCCACGCTTCGGGCACCTGCCCTATGTCATGGGCCAGGGCAAAAAGAAGCTGTCCAAGCGTGACCCGGAATCGAGCCTCTTCTTGCACCGGGACCGCGGGTTCATCCCCGAGGGCCTGCTGAACTACCTGGCGTTGCTCGGTTGGTCGCTGAGCGCCGACGAGGACATTTTCAGCCGTGAACAGCTGATCGAGGCCTTTGATGTCACCGATGTGCTGTCCAACCCGGCGCGATTCGACCAGAAGAAGGCCGAAGCGATCAACGGCACGCACGTGCGCATGCTGGATCCGAAGGATTTTCGGGACCGCCTGGTACCGTACCTGCAGGCCGCGAACCTGGTGGGGGAGCAGCTCACCGAGCGCGAGAACGCCATCCTCGATGCCGCCGCCCCGCTGGTGCAGGAGCGTGTGGGGCTGCTGGGTGAAGCCGCCGACATGATGGAATTCCTGTTCCTGGAGGACGCCAGGATCCAGGTGGCCGATGGTGCGCTGAAGGGCATGCCCGCCAACCTGGCAGAGGTCATCCAGGCCACCATCGAGGCGTTGGTGCCGCTCGACGAATGGAACGCGGCAACAATCCAGGACGCACTGCGTGCCAAGCTGGTCGAAGAACTGGAACTCAAGCCGCGTCACGCCTTCGGACCTGCCCGCGTGGCGGTCTCCGGGAAGAAGGTCTCACCTCCGCTCTTTGAATCCATGGAGATCCTGGGCAAGGAATCGAGCCTGAACCGCCTGCGCACCTTCGGTGAAGGCCGCTAGGCAGGGTCTGTCAGGCAAATGAAGCGCCAAGATGCCGCCCTCGATACCACTGCGTCCGCAGCCGGTATCGAGGGCGTTCTTTATGATATCGATGACACGTTGGTGGATCTGCGCACTGCTTCCCTCAACGGATTCCTCGCCATGTCCGCCCACCAGATGGACGGCGTTCCGGAAGCCGAGCGGCACCGCATCGCGGCAGACTTTGCCGATGATGGTGCCGGGGCCTATGAACGCTACATGTCCGGTGAACTGACCTTTCTCCAGCAACGGGCCCTGCGTGTGGAGCGGGCCTACCGGATGGCCGGTATTACTGTTCCGGACGCCAACGAGATGGTTTCCTGGGTTGAGCGGTACGAACAACGCGTCCAGCAGGCCTGGCGGCCCTTCGCCGATGTCCTGCCGCATCTGGACAGGCTACAGACCCTGGGGATCCCCATTGGCGCGGTGAGTAACAATGTTGAGCACTACCAGCGCAATAAACTCTCCCTGGCCGGACTGTCCATGATCCAGGTGGTCATCGGTTCCGACACCGCCGGGGCACCCAAACCCGATCCCGCTCCCTTCCTCGCCGGATGCGCTGCACTGGGCACCCGCCCGGGACGGACCTTGTACGTAGGGGATAACCCGATCAACGATGCCCAGGGTGCGCACGCCGCTGGGCTACTTGCGGTCCTCGTAGATCGTGGGGTACGTCACAGGAATTCGGCATTTCCCAGAGTTGAAAACCTGGGGGAAATTGACCGTGAAATCCGCGAGAATCCGGGGTTCTTTGGGCTTGTGCACCCCTAGCCGTTCCCGATTTGTCTCTTGCTGAAAACGTATGTATAGTTATATCTCGTGCTGAGGCAAACAGAAAAGTTCAGGAAGCTGAGCTGATCGAAAAGCCGCAAGTCACAGTGGGATATGGTGTAATTGGCAACACAACGGTTTCTGGTTCCGTCATTCTAGGTTCGAGTCCTGGTATCCCAGCGCTTCATCAAAATTATTTGATGAGCTAAGAAGAAGTTCTTAGCGTGCGGCCCCATCGTATAGCGGCCTAGTACGCCGCCCTCTCACGGCGGTAACGCGGGTTCGAATCCCGCTGGGGTCACAAGTTCTTCTTCATAGGTCCTCCGCTTGCCGGAGATATGCGGCCCCATCGTATAGCGGCCTAGTACGCTGCCCTCTCACGGCGGTAACGCGGGTTCGAATCCCGCTGGGGTCACGCAAGACAAGCCACGGTTATCCGTGGCTTTTTGCGTATCACCACGCGTGTGTGTACTTGCCAGCTAAGGCGTATCAGGCAAGATGGACACTATGGATCCCAAACTTCCTTCAGGTCAGCCTTCGGCCCAGCAGCATGATCCTGCTGGCGTCGGCACCGCCGCACTGGAGAACACCCTGGGCCGGCTGGAAAACATCCTGCAACGTCTGCAGTTCGTGCACAACCCGGTTCCGGGCGCCCCGGATCCCGCAGTCCTCCGCAGCCAACTGATTAATCAGATCAACGACTATCTGCTACCGCGATCACAAAATGCCCACGCCCCGCTGTTGGCCGTGGTGGGTGGTTCCACCGGGGCGGGCAAATCGACATTGGTGAACTCACTGGTTGGCGCAACAGTGACCAGGGCTGGGGCGATCCGCCCCACGACACGCACCCCGGTGCTGATCCACCACCCCCAGGATGCCGACTGGTTCACCGGGGACCGGGTGCTCCCCACCCTGACCCGGCTGCAAGGCAGCGGGTATGACACCGGTGCGACACTGCAACGCACCGATGCCCTGCTGCTGATCCCACATGAGGGGATACCGCAAGGGGTGGCCGTGCTCGACGCCCCGGATATCGACTCCGTATCCGATGAGAACCGGACCTTGTCCACCCAGCTGCTCAGCGCCGCCGACTTGTGGCTTTTTGTCACCACAGCGAACAGGTATTCCGACGCGGTGCCGTGGGCGCTGCTGGAAAAGGCGGGCCAGCGGGCCGTGACCGTCAGCGTTGTGCTCAACCGGGTGCCACACGGTGCCGTGGAGCAGATCCGACCGGATCTGGTGCGGTTGATGGAATCCAACGCGTTGGACCCCGCCCTGCTGCACACCATCCATGAATCCGATCTGGGAGCCAACGGACTGATCCGACATGACCAGATCCATGCCCTGCAGCAATGGCTCACCGGGCTGGCCAGGAACACCGTTGAACGGCAACGGGTTGCCGCCCAGACACTCCGTGGAGCACTGGAACAACTGGCCATGGATCTTGGCACCCTCCGGCAGGCCGCATCCGACCAGGACGCGCAGGTACGGGACCTGGAGGAATCCGCGACCCGGCGTTTCGACCAGGCCCTGGACAAGACCCTGGATTCGCTGCATGACGGGTCGCTCCTTCGTGGCGAGATCCTGGCCAGGTGGCAGGATTTTGTTGGTGCGGGAGAACTCATGCGGGGGATCGAGGGTACCGTGGGGCGGATGCGCGACAAGGTCGCCGGGTTCTTCACCGGCAAGCCGCCGGCCACCCACAAGGTCGAGAACGCCATTGAAACCGGATTGCACACGGTTTTGGTCAACGAAATCACCAAGGCCTGCCAGGAGGTGGACCGGCAATGGATTGGCACGGCTTTCGGCACCGAACTGCTTCTCGAAGCACCGGTGCCCCGCCCGGCCGCTGACCTGGAAGACCAGGCTTCCCAGACCATACGCGCCTGGCAGAAGGACGTGTTGGAGATGATCCGTACCGAAGGGGCCGGCAAACGGAAAACCGCCCGTCTCGCGGCCTTTGGGGTCAATGGGCTGGCGGTAGCGCTCATGGTCGTTGTATTCGCCTCAACGGCGGGTTTGACCGGGGTGGAAGTGGGGATCGCCGGTGGCTCGGCAGTGGTCGGACAAAAACTGCTGGAGGCCATTTTCGGCGAGGACGCGGTGCGGCGCATGGCCCAACGGGCCAGCATCATGCTGAAGGACCACTGCCGCCAACTCATTGAGCGGAACCGGCAGATCTACACCACGGTCACCGCTCGGGTGCTCGATGACAGTGTCTGCGCCGAACTTGACGCACAGATCAGCGGATTGGCCGGTAACGGGGGAACCGCATGAGTGAACGCCAGCGCCTGCGCGCCGAATCCACGGTGACCGAACAGATCCAGCTGTTGAACCAGGCCATGGAGATCGGTGCACCGTACCTGGAGCATAAGCAATTGACACAGGCCACCGTGGTTCTTGAACGGGCGGGGGAACGCCGGGCGCTGTCGGCCGACCACACCGTGATCGGGTTGTTCGGAGCCACCGGTAGCGGGAAGTCCAGCCTCTTTAACGCCCTGACCGGCCAGGAGATCGCACGGACCGGAGTCGTGCGACCCACCACGAAAAGCGCCGTGGCGGCCATCTGGGAAACGGAGAACTCCGCCGAACTGCTCGACTGGCTGAATGTGAACGAACGGCATATCGTCACCGAGCCGCTGGCGGGGGTGGCCAACAGCCGGAAGGCCGCACATACCAGCGGTCTGCTGCTCCTGGACCTTCCCGATATGGATTCCACGGCCGTGGAACACCACGAGATTGCGGCCAAGCTGGCCGGGCAGGTCGACTTCCTGATCTGGGTGCTGGATCCACAGAAGTACGCTGATGCCTCAATCCACCATGGGTACCTTGCAGCGTTGGCCGGCCAATCGAGCAACCTGATGGTCGTGCTGAACCAAATCGACATGATTGCGCAGCAGGACCGGACAGCCGTGATCTCCTCGCTTGAAGCCCTGCTGGAAACCGAGGGACTCGGCCAGGTGCCGGTGGTGCCCGCCTCGGCGCGCACCGGTGAGGGGATCGAGGAAGTCCGCGCCGAAATACTGACCGTGATGCGCCGCCACCAACTGGCCGTGCAACGGGTACGCAACGATATCGATCAGCTGGCCACAACCTGGGCGGAAACGCTGCCGGCGACCGAGGCCAAGCCGCCCTCCAGGGCGGAGCAACAGAAACTCGAACAGCAGATCGGGCAAGCCCACGGAACGGAGCGGATCGCGGAGGCGGTGGCCACTTCCTACCGGCTGCGTGCGGCGCGCAGCACCGGCTGGCCCCTGACAACCTGGCTCACCCGCTTGCGCAACGACCCGCTCAAACGCATGAACCTGGGACGGAACGAGAAACCCGCCGACCTGTCATTGACCTCCCGACCCGAACTGTCCGTCGCGGAAACCGCCCAGGTGGAGCAGGCGGTGAACCGCTACGTGTCAACCGCAGTGAAGGACCTGCCAGAGCCCTGGGAGCAGTCGCTGCACGACCAGCTGAGGAATGCACCCCAAACCATGGAAGGCCCTATCGACCAGGCCATTGCCTCCACGAAACTCGGGGTGGAGAAACGCTCCTGGTGGTGGCCGGCAGTCAAATTCCTGCAATGGCTCAGCCTGCTCACCGCCCTGGTCGGCGGCCTGTGGCTCGGCGGGTTGGCATTGGCCGGCTTCCTGCAATTTTCACTCCCGGAACCCCCTAGAATTGAAGGCATAGCCTATCCCACGCTGTTTCTGGTGATTGGTGTCCTGATTGGGGTGGTTCTGGGCATCGGCGGCTCGATATTTAATCGACTTATCGCTAGGATCAAGCGCAGGAAGGCTTTGGGGAGCTTAAACAAATCGGTGGCGTATGTGGTGCGGCAAGAGGTTGTTGATCCAAGTAGGGGACATTTGGATCGATATAACCAATATGCCGGTCTCATCCGCCAAGCGGCAAAGAGAGTGCAATAGGGATAGTGTGGCTCACAGCGTAAAGACTTCCGAACAGACCGTATCCGAACTCGGCGAAAGCGGAATTCTCCAGGTCATTCTGCCCATTTTGCGTAGCGAGAACCCGTTGCTGGGCCCCGGGGATGATGCCGGAGCCCTGAAGGTCGCCTCGGGTGAGGTACTGGTTTCCGTTGACACCATGGTGCAGGACCAGGACTTCAAGCAGCAATGGCCCAGTGGTCTGACGCACCGCGCGTTCGATATCGGGTGGAAATCCGTCGCCCAGAACCTTTCCGATATCAATGCCATGGGCGGACGTACCACCGGGGTGGTCATTTCCCTGTCCTTGCCCGGGCAGACAGCGATTGCCTGGGTGGAGGACTTCGCCCACGGTGTCGCCCGGGCGCTGAAGGAATTGCCCACCACACCACCGGCGATCCTCGGCGGGGATCTGGGACTCTCCACCGAAATCTCGGTGACCACCACCGCCCTGGGGGAGAGCGCAGGGCGCAAGATGCTGCGCTCCGGTGCCCAGACAGGAGACGTGATCGCCGTAGCCGGCCGGGTTGGCGTGGCCGCGGCCGGGCTCGCCCTGCTTGAGCACCCGGACTCAAGCCACTTGTGGGGCAGGGCGCTACGCCGACTGGTCCAAGGCCAATGCCGACCGGTACCTCCCCTGGAATCGGGGCCACGGGCCGAGGAAGCCGGGGCAACGGCGATGCTGGATCTCTCGGACGGGCTGATTGTTGATGGCGGTCGACTGGCCGCTTCCAGTGCCGTGTCCCTGAAGATCGACTCGACCGCCCTGACCGAGTTCGCCGAACGGTTGGAACCGGCCGCCCACCTGCTCCACACCGAACCACTGCAATGGGTACTCTACGGTGGCGAGGACTTCGGGCTGCTGGCCACGTTCCCGAATGAACAGGCCGTACCCGAGGAATTCACCATCATCGGCACGGTCGGTGCGGCGGATTCCACCGGGCCTGCGGTCTACATCGACGGAGAAAAAATGGCCGAATCCAAGGGATTCGACCACTTCTCCTAGGCTCTTCAAGGGTTCTAGAGACCCACGTTGAGCCGGTGTTCGTTCTGCACACGCAACAGCTCGGATAGTTCATCGGCGATCCGCACCACGGCCTCGTGATGGACCTTCCCCGGTTGCCGGGTCAGCCGTTCAATGGGACCTGACATCGACAACGCGGCGATCACCCGACCCGACTGGCCTCGTACCGGTGCCGAGACCGAAGCCACACCGGGTTCGCGTTCACCGAGTGACTGGGCCCACCCCCTGCGGCGCACCCCGGCCAGGATGGTCGGGGTGAATCGTGCATTGCGCAACCCGTCAATAATCCGCTCATTGTCCTCCCATGCCAGGAGGACCTGGGCGGCGGAGCCGGCCTTCATGGACAACTGGGTACCCACCGGGATGGTATCGCGGAGGCCAACAGGCCGTTCGGCGCTGGCAATGCAGACACGGAAATCACCCTGCTTGCGGAACACCTGGGTACTTTCACCGGTCAGGTCGCGCAATTTGATCAGCAGGGGGCCTGCGGTGCTCACCATGCGGTCTTCCCCGGCGGCCCCGGCCAGTTCCACCAGCCGGTTGCCCAATTCGAACCGGCCATGCATATCCCTGCCCACCAGTCCATGGTGCACCAGGGACTGCGCCAGCCGGTGCACCGTGGGCCGGGATATTCCCGTGGCTTCCACAAGTTGGGACAATGAGGTGGGGCCGTGCTCCAGGGCGTTGAGAATGGCGGCCGCCTTGTCCAGGACGCCCACCCCGCTGCTTGTAGTCATGGAACCATCGTTGCATCTCAGTATTTGAGATTCAAGTCCGCATATTGGAAATGGCTTCCGGGTGCTGGCACACTTGAACATGTAGGAAGAACGTTATTGAAGGAGTGTGTCTCATGTCTGCGCAGCAGTCTCCATTGACACTGGCCGAGAAGGTCTGGAACGCCCATGTCGTGCGTCAGGGTGAAGGCGAAGGTGCCGCCCGGCAGCCGGATTTGATCTACATCGACCTTCACCTACTGCATGAAGTCACCAGCCCGCAGGCTTTCGAGGGTCTGCGTCTGGCCGGGCGCAAACTGCGTCGACCGGATCTGACCATTGCCACGGAAGACCACAACACCCCCACCTGGGATATCGACAAGCCGATCGCGGATCTGACCAGCCGCACCCAGATCCATACCTTGCGGGACAACTGCAAGGAGTTCGGTGTCCGCCTGCACTCGCTGGGGGACAAGGAACAGGGAATCGTTCACGTGGTGGGCCCGCAGCTGGGGCTGACCCAGCCGGGCATGACCGTGGTCTGCGGCGACTCGCATACCTCCACCCATGGCGCCTTCGGCGCCCTGGCCTTCGGCATCGGTACCTCCGAGGTGGAACATGTCATGGCCACCCAGTCGCTGAGCCTGAAGCCGTTCAAGACCATGGCCATCAATGTCGAGGGAACCCTGAAGCCCGGCGTGACCTCAAAGGACATCATCCTTGCCGTGATTGCCAAGATCGGCACCGGTGGCGGGCAGGGCTACGTGCTGGAATACCGAGGATCGGCGATCCGTTCGCTGTCCATGGATGCACGCATGACCATCTGCAATATGTCCATCGAGGCCGGCGCCCGCGCCGGCATGATCGCCCCTGATCAGACCACCTTCGACTACGTCAAGGGACGCCCCCATGCGCCGGAAGGTGAGCAATGGGATGCCGCCGTGGAGTACTGGAAGACCCTTCACACCGATGATGGGGCACGTTTTGACGCCGAGGTATTCCTCAACGCGGATGAACTCGAACCCTTCGTCACCTGGGGAACCAACCCCGGCCAAGGGATCTCGCTGTCCGAAAGTGTTCCGCACCCGGAAGACTTCGCGGACGAGAACGACCGCCAGGCCTGCGAACGCGCACTGACCTACATGGGGCTGGAAGCCGGAACCCCCATGAAGCAGATCCGTGTGGACACCGTGTTCCTGGGCTCCTGCACCAACTCCCGCATGGAGGACCTGCGTGCGGCGGCGGAAATCATCAAGGGCCGTGAGAAGGACCCGCAGGTGCGCATGATCGTGGTCCCCGGATCCGCCCGTGTCCGCCTGGAAGCCGAAGCTGAAGGTCTGGATCAGGTGTTCAAGGACTTCGGTGCCGAATGGCGCTTCGCCGGTTGCTCCATGTGCCTGGGCATGAACCCGGATCAGCTGGCCGAGGGTGAACGCTGCGCTTCGACATCCAACCGCAACTTCGAAGGGCGCCAAGGCAAGGGAGGACGCACCCACCTGGTCTCGCCACTGGTCGCGGCCTCCACCGCGATTCGCGGCACCCTGTCCTCACCATCCGACCTGGCCAGCACCCCGGCCGCCGTCTAGAAGGGAACACTTCCATGGAAAAATTCACCACCCATACCGGAATCGGTGTTCCCCTGCGTTCGAGCAACGTGGACACCGACCAGATCATCCCTGCCGTCTACCTCAAGCGCATCACCCGCACCGGCTTCGAGGACGCGCTGTTCGCCGGATGGCGCAAGGACGAGAACTTCATCCTGAACCGGGAACCCTTCAACCAGGGTTCGGTCCTCGTGGCCGGCCCGGATTTCGGTACCGGCTCCTCACGTGAACATGCCGTCTGGGCCCTGAAGGACTATGGTTTCAAGGCCGTGCTTTCTTCCCGATTCGCCGATATCTTCCGCGGCAACTCGGGCAAGCAGGGACTGGTGGCCGCGGAACTGGCCCAGGATGACATCGAGCTGATCTGGAAGGAACTGGACAACAACCCCGGGACCCAGATCACCGTGAACCTGGAGGCCCGCACGGTGACCTGCGGGTCGCTGGTGGCACCCTTCGACATTGATGACTACACACGCTGGCGCCTGATGGAAGGGCTGGATGACATCGGATTGACCCTCAAGCATGAAGAGGATATCTCGGAGTACGAGACCTCGCGTCCGGGGTTCAAGCCGCTGACCCTTCCGGCACGAACCGCTGACTGATCTTCCACCGAATTTTCCCACCCTGGCGGTGACACAGCTTCGCCCACAGCGAGGCCGCGTCACCGCCATGGTTTTGCCTTCAATGAGGGGTGCCTCAAGGCCTGGTGTGAGTTCCCTGATAACCGGGAATATTGTCAGCGGCTCGCACCGTTGAAGTCCAGAGGGCCATGTACTTAGCGGTATGCTTACTAAGTCCTATCCACTTTCGTACTTCCGAAGGCAGTGGACGATTTCAACTACGTGATGAGGTTTATTCATTCATGGGCAAGATCTTAACGATCCATGGTGGTGTGCCACTGACTGGCACCGTACGCGTCGGCGGAGCCAAGAACCTGGTTCCCAAGGCCATGGTTGCCGCACTGCTGGGAAACACCCCTTCGGTTCTGCGCAACGTACCTGAAATCAAGGACGTCTCGGTGGTCCGCAGCCTGCTTGAGCTTCATGGCGTCACGGTCACCCGCGACCGGGAGACCGGCGATCTGACCATGGATCCCTCGGAAGCCAAGACGGCATCCAATCGCGCCATCGATGCTCACGCCGGGGATTCACGGATCCCGATCCTCTTCTGCGGTCCGCTGATCCATTCCATCGGCCAGGCCTTCATCCCGGACCTGGGTGGCTGCCGGATCGGTGACCGCCCCATTGACTTCCACCTGGACGTCCTGCGCGAATTCGGTGCCGAGGTGCACAAGGGTGAGGAGGGTATCCGGATCTCCGCCCCCAACGGGCTGACCGGTGCCAAACTGGATTTGCCGTACCCCTCGGTGGGAACCACCGAGCAGGTGCTACTCTCGGCAGTGCGCGCCCGCGGTGTCACCGAGGTACGCAACGCCGCCATCGAGCCGGAAATCCTCGACTTGATCGCCCTGCTGCAGAAGATGGGCGCCATCATCTCTGTGCACCGCGACCGCATCATCCGCATCCAAGGAGTCGAGTCGCTACGCGGCTACGACCACGTGGCACTGCCGGACCGCAACGAAGCCGCATCCTGGGCCTCGGCCGCACTGGTCACCAAGGGCGACATTTTCGTCGAAGATGCCCAGCAGCGCGATTTGACCGCGTTCCTACACGTGTACCGCCAGATCGGTGGCGAGTTCGAGGTCAAGCACAACGGCATCCGTTTCTACCATCCGGGCGGCGAACTGAACCCGCTGATCCTGGAAACGGATGTGCACCCGGGTTTCATGACTGACTGGCAGCAGCCTTTGGTCGTGGCCCTGACCCAGGCCACCGGTGTCTCGGTGATCCACGAAACCGTATACGAGAACCGCTTCGGTTTCACCGAGGCGCTCAAGCGCATGGGCGCGACCGTCCAGGTGCACACCGACTGCCTGGGTTCCACACCCTGCCGCTTTGGCCACCGCAACTTCAAGCACTCGGCCGTCATCGTGGGCCCGGTGGAACTCAAGGGCGCCAATATCGACATCCCCGACCTGCGTGGCGGGTTCTCCCACCTGATCGCCGCTCTGGCCGCCGAAGGCACCAGCACCGTGACGGGAATCGAGATCATCAACCGTGGCTACGAACATTTCACCGAGAAGCTCCGTAAACTCGGCGCAAATGTGGAACTTAGCGAGTAAAGGGGAAGCGGTTCGTGGCTGAGAGTGCCAACCAACAGGAAACCCGGAAGACCAAGACGGTTTTCGCGGTCTTGGCCGGCATTGTCCGTCCAGCCATGAATGCCCTGATCGGCAAGACCTGGAAGGGTTTCGAATCCTTGCCCGAAGGCGGGTTTATCCTCTGTGTTAACCACACCACCAAGATCGACCCGCTTGTTGTCGGCCATGCGCTGTACAGCCATGGGCGGTTGCCGCGGTGGCTTGCCAAGGAATCGCTGTTCACCGCCCCGGTGATCGGATGGGTCATGAAGTCCACAGGCCAAGTGCCGGTGGCACGCAAGAGCAGTTCGGCAGGGGAATCCCTGCTGGCCGCCAAGCAGGTGCTCGATGCCGGGGGAGTCATCGTCATCTACCCGGAAGGCACCCTGACCCGCGAGCCCAACCTCTGGCCCATGAAGGGACACACCGGAGCCGCCCGCCTTGCGCTGCAAACCGGTGCACCCGTGGTTCCGTTGGCCCACTGGGGTGACCAGGAGCTGTTGCCCCGCTACGGCAAGAAGCTGAGCCTCTTCCCACGCAAACACGTGGTGGTCTCCGTCGGTCAGGAGGTGGACCTGGACGACCTGCGCGGCGGACCACGGACCCGCAGCATCCTGCAGGAGGCCACCGACCGAATTATGGGACGCATCACCGGGCTACAGGCGGAACTTCGTGGTGAGACACCGCCGGCATCCTTCTGGGATCCGGCTGAGCATGGTCAGGCTGCCACCGGGTCACGTTACGAGACCAAAAAGCCAACGACAGATGATAAGAACAAGCCAGCCTAAGGGGACATCTCTGTGACGAAAACCTTGCCTCGAAAGATCGCCATCATGGGTGCCGGAAGCTGGGGCACGACATTCGCCAAGGTGATAGCTGACGCGGTCGCGGACCTGGACATTTCCGTGATGATCTGGGCCCGACGTGCAGAGGCCGCCGCCGAGATCAACGAACGGCACACGAACTCCCGGTACCTGCGAGATACCAAACTCCCTGCCAGCATCAGTGCCTCGGATGACAAGGTCGCAGTGCTCACCGGAGCCGATCTGGTGGTTCTGGCGATCCCCGCACAGTCACTGCGGCAGGAACTGGCCGAGTTTGTCCCCCTTCTTGAACCCGATGCCGTCCTGCTTTCGCTCATGAAGGGACTGGAGCGGGGCACGGATTTGCGCATGAGTGAAGTCATTGCGGATGTCACGCTATTTGCCTCTGAGCAGATAGCCGTACTTTCGGGACCCAACCTGGCCATGGAAATCGCCCGTGAACAGCCCACAGCGTCGGTGGTTGCCTGCACGAACGAGGAAACCTCTGCATGGATTGCCCGGCTCTGCTCGGCACCGTATTTCCGTCCGTATACTAATGATGATGTCCTCGGAGTTGAACTCGGGGGAATCGTCAAGAACGTCATTGCCTTGGCTGTGGGCATGTGTGACGGAATGGGATTCGGCGACAACACCAAATCCTCCGTCATCACCCGCGGACTGGCCGAAACGACCCGGCTGGTTCTGGCGCTCGGCGGCCGGATGGATACCCTGGCGGGGCTCTCCGGACTGGGTGACCTGGTGGCTACCTGTTCGTCCTCCTTGTCGCGAAACAACACCGCAGGACGGTTGCTAGGCCAGGGGCTGTTCCTTGAGGAAGTTAATGACCGTATGTCCCAGACAGCGGAGGGCATTAAATCGGCCCGGGCCGTACTCGACCTGGCCACCACCCATGGAGTGGAAATGCCGATTACAGAAGCCGTGGTCATGGTCCTCGAAGGTACTCTCAGTGTGGAAAACATGGCCAAGCGTCTACTCTCACGAGAACTGAAAGCCGAAGGGGAGCTGCAAGCATGAGCCAGGAAACACCAACCAAACCACGGGTCGCATTACTCTTCGGCGGTCGTTCTTCCGAACATCCCGTTTCCTGTGTCACCGCAGGCGGGGTCATCCAGGCCATCGACCCCGAGCGATTCGAAGTGATCCCTGTGGGGATCACCCGCGAGGGGGATTGGACCCTAGTTGAGGACGATCCCCGTCAGTGGAGCCTGAACGGTGGTCAGATACCCGAGATCAAGGAAGTCACCACCCCGGTGGCGCTGTCCAGCCACGGACAACAGACGCGCCTGATCGCCCGAGACGGAGAGAAGATCGTGGATCTCGGTCAGATCGATGTGGTCTTCCCGTTGCTGCATGGTCCCTTTGGCGAAGACGGATCCATCCAGGGACTGCTGGAAATCAGCGGCGTCCCCTACGTTGGGTCCGGCATTGCCGCCAGCGCCGTGGGCATGGACAAGCATTTCATGAAGGTAGTTTTCGCGGCGGCCGGATTTGCCGTTGGACCCTACACGGTGATCAGCAACAAGGAATGGCTCCGTGACCCCGAAGGGAGTATGTCCCAGTGCGAGTCATTGGAATACCCGTTGTTCGTCAAACCTGCGCGGGCCGGTTCCTCGGTGGGGATCACCAAGGTCGATTCACCTTCCGAACTGCGCGCAGCGATCGAGGTTGCGCGGGCCGAAGACCCCAAGGTCATTGTGGAGCAAGGGATCGAAGGCCGGGAAATCGAGTGCGGTGTGCTCGAAGGAAACGGAGCCAGCGAAGCGAAGGCCTCGCTGCCTGGCGAAATCGCCGTGGAAGGCACCGATAACGCCTTCTATGATTTCCAGGCCAAGTACGTTGACGGTGCGGCCGCGAAACTCAGCTGCCCCGCGGCCCTGAGCGATGAAGCGATCAGTACCGTGCGGGAGCTGGCGGTCAAGGCCTTTGACGCGGTGAACGCCGAGGGGCTTTCGCGGGTCGATTTCTTCTACACGCCCAATGGCGACTGGGTGATCAACGAGATCAACACCATGCCCGGCTTCACCCCATCGAGCATGTATCCGCACATGTGGCAAAAGACCGGCATTGACTACCACGAGTTGATCGAGAGCCTCATCGGGCTGGCGCTGGAACGTCCCACGGGATTGCGCTAAGCGGCTTGAAGAACACCAGGTCTGGGCCGGGCCGGGAAACCGACCCAGCCCAGACTTGGCTTTTTTGGTACTTCTACAAATCCATGGACTTGTCGTAGGACACGCACTCACGTTCGGCCGGGATCTTGGACGCCGCGTCACTGAGCGATGCGATCACCGTGCTTGAGGGGATGACCTGCGGATCCAACAGCACTTCGGTCGCCGGATTGCGGCCATAGGTGGTCAGTGTCCACACGCCGTCCTCACCCTCACGGGCAATCCAATCCACCCCGTTCACGGACACACAGGGGTCCGTAGTGGGGCCGGGTACCTCGACTCCGCACCGGAGAACCACTTCTGCGGGGCTACCCCAGGCAGCCGTCGCCTGGGAGCTTGTCGGCTGTTTTTCCACATCGCCGATGACTTCCGGAAGCAGGACCATCATGTTCGCGCATAGCGGGTTGGCCGCGTCGTCGGCAGCCTCCACCGAGATGATCGATTGGCAACCGGTTAATATGGTGGTCACCGTCACTATGCCGACCAGCAAACCTGCGTGTTTACTGGAACTTGAGACTCGTCTTGGTAACGGTTTACCGGGAAAACTGAAATTGACCACCTAATCAGCGTACCTTTCATTTCTGAAAGCTAAGATGTAGTGAGTCAAAAGTGTGAAAGGTTGCATATGTCCCAGGGATACACCGAGGTCGACGGACCCGTACGACCGCGCAAGAAGAAACGCCGCGGTCTGGCAGTTCTCCTAACCGTCCTCGTTCTCTTTCTTGTGGCCGGACTGGTCGCGGGGATGTATATCTGGAATCTGGGTCGAACCTTCGACGATAATTCCCAGCGCCTGCCGGACGCGTTTCCGGCCGAGGAAACCAGGCCGGAGGTCAAGGAGGAATCCAAGGACGCGGTGAACATCCTGCTACTGGGAAGTGACACCCGAGCCACACGTGATGAAGACGAGGATGCGGACGGTTTCGCAACCCTGCCTAACGGCGGACGCTCGGACACGATGATGTTGGTGCACATCCCTGCCGATCGCGATGGCATCTACGTCACCTCGATCATGCGCGATACCTGGCTGGACATACCGGGCGTTGGCACCGCCAAGATCAACCGCGCTTTCGCCAGCGGTGGTGTGCCCAAGGCCGTGGAGACCCTTGAAGGGCTGTTCGGGGTCCGAATCAACCACGTCGCCTCCATCGACTTCGAGGGATTCAAGGGACTAACCGACGCCGTAGGCGGTGTCACCATCAACAACCCCAACGCCTTCCGGCCGGTGCACAACAAGAGCTACTACTTCCCGCAAGGAACCCAGACCCTGGATGGGGACCAGGCATTGGCCTTTGTACGTGAACGCAAGGCGTTCCCGGGAAGCGATTACCAGCGTGTGAAGAACCAGCAGCTTTTCGTCAAGGCCCTGCTGGGACAGATCATTTCCCGTGACACGCTGACCAGCCCGACAAAGGTCTCCAATGTCGTCAGCGAGATGTCACCGTTCATTGCCGTGGACGAATCACTGAAGGCTTCGACCATTGTCAAGCTGGCCAGTGGAATGCTGGACGTGCGCTCAGATGACATGACCTTCTTCACGCTGCCCAACAAGGGCCCCGGACGCTCGGCCGACGGGCAATCGATCGTGATTCCCGATATGGATGTCATCAACAAGTTCGGAACGGCGTTGCAGGAAGATAAGGTGGATGAGTTCGTTGCCACCACCGACCTGTCGCGTTGACCCAGAAAGCCTGATTCCCCATGAGCCACAAACTCGATACCTCCGGACGCGCCATTTCCAGATGGCTGGACCGGAGCGTTAAGAGTCTGGGCAACCATTCGGATCGGCTTAATGCAATCAACGTCTTTCCCGTGGCGGATGGCGATACCGGAAGCAACCTTTACCTGACAGCCCGGGCTGGCCATGACGCGGTCTCGGAACTGGAAAGCCCGGATGTCGGCGGCTATCTTGAGGTGGCCGCTCGAGCGGCCATGGAATCCGCCCGGGGTAATTCCGGTACGCTGCTAGCCGTGTTTCTCAGCGGCCTGTCCGAGCCGCTGGCCGGTGACGAGCGTCTAACCGCCCCGGGCCTGGCCGCCGGCTTGGAACGGGCCAAGGTGCGGGCCTGGTCGGCGTTGAGCGATCCGGTGGATGGGACCATGCTCTCGGTGATTAACGCGGCAGCGCTGGCGGCCCGGACCACCATGATGCATCTGAAGCAGGACCCCGAAAGCCGTGCGGCCCTGGATACCCTGCTGACCCAGGTGGCGCAGGCCTCCAAGCTGGCCGTGCAGGGGACCGAGAACGAATTGCCGAGCCTGGCCGCTGCCGGTGTGGTGGATGCCGGTGCTGTGGGCATGCTGATCCTCATTGACGAATTGTGTGCCGCCATCCGCGGATCCGACGCCAGCTTCGAAAGCTACGAGAACTTCCACGGATACAACATCCAGGACCCGCACGTACACCTGGATGTGCAAAACGCCGAAGGTGTCGAGGTCATGTGCACCGTGACCCTGGATGCCTTGGGGGCGGCCACGCTGCGTGGCCAACTCGACTCGGTGGGCGACTCGGTGATCATGTCTCCGGTCAACCAGCACGGCGAAACCTACCGGTGGCGTGTCCATGTGCACGTACCGGAGGCGGATCATGCCCTGACGCTGATCCGCAAGCTTGCCGATCCGGTGAACCTGTCCGTCACGGACCTGTGCCAAGATGATGTCTGAGACCCACACCTCGCTACTGGCCAGTGAACTGGGTCCGGTGGTGGGCACCAATAACGCCAAGGCGTTGGAAAAGGCCTTTGGCTACACCACCGTCGAGGAGTTCCTGCACCACTTTCCACGCCGGTATGTGGAGGTCGGGGAACTGACCCCGATTGCCGAACTGCCCTATGACGAGCATGTGACCATCGTGGCCAGGGTGGTGAACACCAGCCAACGGCAAATGCATTCACGCAAGGGTTTCATTTTCGAAGTCACCGTCAGCGACGAACTCGATGCCAGCGGCCAGGAACTGCGGATGACCTTCTTCAACGGCTACCAGGCACGCAGCGAACTGCAACATGACACCGTGGCCATGTTTTCCGGAAAAGTCAGCTGGTACCAGGACCACCTGCAGTTGAGCCAGCCCGAGTACGCGATCCTCGACGAGGCCGCGCAGGCCGACCCGCGCCCGATTCCCATCTACCCTGCCTCGGCGAAAATGCCGAACAAGAAGATCCGTGACTTGATGAACCTGCTGATGGATCAGGTGCGGGAGACCGACGTGCCCGAATTCATTCCCGCTGCCCTCTTGCGGCTTCACGGTTACCCCACACGCTTCGCCGCTTTTAATGACCGTCACCGTCCCAAGCAGGTGGCCGACGGCTATCGTGCACGCAACCGCTTCGCCTATGAGGAAGCGCTGCTCCTGGTGCTGTCGCTGGCCGAGCGCAGTGCCGCCATGGGGCGGCAGCTGGCAGTGGCCCGTCCCTCGATCCCAGGGGGACTGGCGGATCAGTTCGATGAGCGGTTGCCCTTCGAACTGACCGAGGAACAGCTTCTGGTCGGCCAGGAAATCAGCAGCGATCTATCCACCCCGCATCCGATGCACCGGTTGCTGCAAGGTGAGGTCGGCTCGGGTAAGACCGTGGTGGCCTTGCGCGCCATCCTGCAGGTCATCGATTCCGGTGGACAGGCGGCCCTGCTGGCACCCACGGAGGTCCTGGCGACCCAGCATTTCGAATCGATCCGCAGCATGCTCGGACCCCTGGCGGAACCCGGCCTATTCGGGGAAGGCAACGGGACCGGGGTGGCCCTGCTCACCGGTTCGGCCAAGACCGCCCAACGCAAGGAGGCGCTACTGGGCATCGCCAGTGGCCAAACAGGGCTGATTATCGGCACCCACGCGCTCTTGGGCGACCAGGTGCAATTCGCGGATCTGGGACTGGTGGTAATTGATGAGCAACACCGGTTCGGTGTCGAGCAACGCGATGCGCTGCGTGCCAAGGCCAACAACACGGTTCCCCACACCCTGGTCATGACCGCCACCCCGATACCCCGGACCGTGGCGATGACCGTCTTCGGAGACCTGGAGATCTCCACCATCAGGCGCATGCCCTTTGGCCGGGCACCGATCACGACCCATCTGGTCCCCATGCAACTGCCCGGATACCAGCAGCGGTTATTCCAGCGCATGGCCGAGGAAGTGTCCAAGGGACACCAGGTCTACGTGGTGTGCCCGCGGATCACCGACTCGCAAACCGAACCGGGCAGCCTTGGCGTAACAGCCGAAGGCAGCGGCAACGATCCGATGAGCGTGGAAGCCATGTTCGAATTGGTCAACTCGATTCCGCTGTTCAACGACATCCGTGTTGAAGCACTGCATTCGCAACTGCCAACCGAGGACAAACACGCGATCATGGAGGAGTTCTCCTCCGGGGAAGTGGACATCCTGATCTCCACCACCGTGATCGAGGTCGGTGTCGACGTGCATAACGCTACGCTCATGGTGATCATTGATGCCGAGAATTTCGGCATCTCGCAACTCCACCAGTTGCGAGGACGCGTGGGTCGTGGCGGCCTGCCTGGAACCTGCTTGCTCACCACCTGGCTGGATGCCGACCATCCCTCGGTCAATCGGCTGCGCACCGTGGAGGGAAGCACCGATGGATTCGAACTGGCCGAAGCCGACCTTGCCGAGCGCAAGGAAGGCAATATCCTTGGCGTGCAACAGTCGGGCAGCCGCTCCTCACTGAGGGTACTCAGCGTCATGAAGGACCAGAAAATCATCGAACGGGCCCGGAAGGATGTTGGGCAACTGACATCGGCCGCCGGATGGCGCGAATCATATCCGCTGCTTGCCGTCACACTGGGTACCTGGGTCGACGAGGCGACCCGTGAATTCCTGGACAAGAACTAGCACCACATTCATTGCCTACGAAGAGAAGAACCCCATGAGTCGAATTATTGCCGGTGCGGCCGGTGGATTGACCCTGAAATCCGTGCCCGGGGATGCCACCAGGCCCACCACGGATCGGGTCAAGGAAGCTCTGTTCTCACGTCTGGAAAGCTGGAATGTGCTGAACTCGGCCCGCGTATTGGACCTCTTCGCCGGTTCCGGTGCACTGGGCCTGGAATCGGCAAGCCGCGGAGCCAGAAGCGTGCTGTTGGTGGAGAAAGCGCCCAAGGCGGTGACGGTGTGCCAGCACAACGCAGCGGCGGTCAACCGGGCCTTGAAGTCCCAAACGGTCCAAGTACAGCGCGGTAGCGTGGACAGCGTGCTGGAGAGCTTCTTCAACCACGTGACCGGCAACCCCAGCAAGACCTTCGACGTGGTATTCCTTGATCCGCCCTACCCGCTAACCGAATCCGAGCTCGAACTGACCCTGCAAAAAGTCTCGCGTGTCCTGGCCGAGGACGCCACGGTGATCGTGGAACGCTCCAGCCGTTCCGGTGAGCCGCTGTGGCCACAGGATCTGGTGGTCATTGCGGATAAGAAATACGGCGAAACACACCTATGGTTTGCCGAACCCGTCCAGGTCCAGACCGGCCCTGACCTCTGAGGGGTGGGGCCCTGCCGTCTGGCAGGCGGCCACCAGTTCGGGCTCTATCAGTGCGTTGGTTGCGGTGAGCACCAGGTTTCCCGGGAACTTCCGGCTGAACATTTCCGGGGGCGCGCTCAGGGCCACGAAAGCGAAGTGCTCCCGGGCCGCGTCCACCTGCCTGTCGGTGAACCTCAGCGGTGGGTCATCACCAACGTTCACAAACAACGTTCCCTTCGGTGTGAGCCTGCTGGCAAGCAGGGCATAGTAGTCGGGGGTGGTCAGGTGTTCCGGTGCGTCGTCCCCGGTAAAGATGTCCAGGATGATCGCATCGAACTGCTGATCAGACAGCTGGTCTTCCAATACCGTCCTGGCGTCGGCCACAATCGGGCGCAGCCTGGTGCCGGCAGGCAGCGGCAGGTTCTCCAGTACGAAATCCATCAGTTCGCGTTCAATGTCCACGGCCACCTGTTCACTGCCCGGGTACTTCACCTGCGCCCAACGCGCCAGGGTCAGCGCACCTGCACCCAGATGCAGGAAGCGCAGCGGCTCATGCCGGGGGTGGAGAACCGCCAGGTGATTGGCAATCCGAGCCAGGTATTCGTAAAAGACCTGGCCCTGGTTCGCAATGTTCACATGCGATTGCTCCGCTCCTCCAATGGAGAGTATTTTGGCTCCTTCGATGAACATGTCATCCTCGATCACCGCATGGGCCTGGATCCCGCCAAGCCAGCGTTGGGCCGTAGTCGCCACCGGCTACACCAGCTTTCCGGATAGTCCGTGCAGGCGCTCGATAGCTTGCCCAAGGACCTCGGGCTTTTTGCAGAAGGCGAACCGCAGCAGCGAGGCGGTCCTGGCTTGCCCTTCCTCGTGGCAGAAGACCGAGAGCGGAATGGCCGCGACACCCGCGCTGGCCGGCAGCATCCGGGCCACCTGGACGGCATCGGTGAACCCCAGCGGGGCAACATCCGCGATGAGGAAATAGGTCCCCGCCGGGCGCATGACGTCCATCCCAGCCTGTTCCAGCCCATCAGCCAGTAAGCCTCCACGACGTCCCAGATCGGCGGCGAAGCCGGTGTAGAACTCGTCCGGTAGGGCCAGCGCCTGGGCCACCGCCTTTTGGAAGGCCGGTCCCGAGGAATAGCTGAGAAACTGCTTGACGGTACGTACCGCGGTGATCAGTTCTTCCGGTCCGGTGGCCCAGCCCACCTTCCAGCCCGTGAAGGAGAACGACTTGCCCGCCGAAGAGATGGTGATGGTTCTTTCGTAACCACCTGGTAGCTGGGCAATCGGGATATGGGAAACCCCGAAGGTCAGGTGTTCGTACACCTCGTCGGAAATGATCAGGCAGTCATGGCGATGGGCCAACTCGATAATTCTTTGCAGTACATCCACGCCGAACACCGCTCCGGTCGGATTATGCGGGTTGTTCAGGATGATCAGCTTCGTGTTGTCATTGACCACCGATGACAACTGATCGAGATCGGGTTGGAACTCCGGGGCGTTGAGCGGCACCACACGGTGCACCGCGTTGGCCAGTGAAATCATCGCACCGTAGGAATCGTAATAGGGCTCAAAGGTCACGACCTCATCCCCGCTGTTGGCAAAGGCCAGCACTGCAGCGGCGATGGCCTCGGTGGCACCGGTGGTGACGACCGTCTGCGTGTCGGGATCGACCTGCAACCCGTAGAACAGAGACTGGTGGGTTGAGATGGCCTGACGCAGTGCCGGAATGCCGCCGCCGGGGGCGTACTGGTTGTCGCCAGAGGCAATGGCCTGGATGGCCAGGTCGCGAATATGTTCGGGTCCCTCGGTGTCGGGAAAACCCTGCCCCAGGTTGATGGCCTCGTGTTCAATCGCCAAGCCCGTGATTTCCTCGAAAATGGTCCGTCCCAGCTCTCCATCGGGGCCGATCAGGTTTGCTCCATGAGCGGTTCGAAGCCAGGGGGTCTCTACAGTCGTCATGTCACCATTATGGTGTCCATGCCGAGATTCCTGCGGTGTACACGGCGAACATTGTTACAGCTACCCGTGTTGTCCATCTCCGCGACTTCCCGTGTTCTTGATAGATTCAATACATGCGTAGAGCTGTATGCCCAGGATCCTTTGATCCCATTCACAACGGACACGTTGAAATCATTGCCCGCGCGGCAAGCCTTTTTGATGAGGTGATCATTGCCGTCTCTACCAACTACTCGAAAAAGTACCTCTTCAGCGAGGAGGAACGGGTGGCCATGGTTGAGGAGACGCTGGGCGGCCTGCGCGGGGTGAGCGCCGTGGCCATGGGCCAAGGACTGCTGGCCGATTTCTGCAAGGACCACGGTGCCGAGGCCATCGTCAAGGGGCTGCGCAGTACGGTCGACTACGCCTACGAAATACCCATGGCCACCATGAATCGACACTTGACCGGGGTGGAGACAGTGTTTCTTCAAGCTGATACCCGTTATACTCATTTGTCATCGTCACTATTAAAAGAGGTTTCCGCTTTGGGTGGGGATGTCGCTGAGTATTTTCCTCGTGCTGTCATGAAGAGAATCGACAAGCTCTAAGCTGAAGCAGGAAACACTCTTCCCTAGCGGGGCACCACCCAAGAAGAGGCGCTCCAGAACGTCGAATGGTAGGTCTAATCCACAAATGTCATCATCACCTCGCGTCACCAAGGCCGTTATCCCGGCAGCCGGTTTAGGCACACGCTTCCTGCCAGCCACCAAGGCCATGCCCAAGGAAATGCTCCCCGTTGTGGATAAACCTGCCATCCAGTACGTAGTCGCCGAAGCAGTGAACGCAGGACTTACCGATGTCTTGATGATCACCGGGCGCAGCAAGCGCGCCTTGGAAGACCACTTCGACCGGGTCCCTGCCCTGGAACACAACCTGATGGCCAAGGGAGACGAAAAAAAGCTTCGAAGCATTCAGGAAGCCACCGAGCTCGGTGATATCCACTACGTTCGCCAGTCAGACCCCAAGGGTCTGGGGCATGCGGTGCTGTGCGCCAAGCAGCATGTGGGGAATCAGCCCTTTGCCGTCCTGCTGGGCGACGACCTGATCGATGAGCGTGACGAGCTGCTGAGCACCATGATCGCGGTTCAGGAACGTACCGGGGGTTCGGTCATCGCCCTGATGGAGGTCGAGCCGGAGAACATCAGCGCCTACGGCTGCGCCGACGTGGCCGCAGTTAACGGTGTCGACTTTGTCCGTGTGAACGGACTGGTGGAAAAGCCAGCCGTTGACGAAGCTCCCAGTAACCTGGCAGTGATCGGCCGCTACCTGTTGCATCCGCGGGTATTCGATGTCCTGGAGCACACCGAGCCCGGACGTGGCAACGAAATCCAGCTCACGGACGCACTGCAGGAACTGGCCACGGCAGACGGTGAGGGCGCGGGGGTACATGCCGTGGTCTTCCGCGGACGACGCTACGATACAGGCGACAAGCTCAGCTATTTGCAGGCCATCATCACCCTGGCAGTGGAGCATGAGGAACTCGGCGATCGACTCAAGCCCTGGCTCAGCGAATTCACCGCTTCCCTGGACAAATAAGACATTGACAGGCTACTCAGCGTAATCACATTTACGTTGGGTAGCCTTTTCATTTGCCGTGGCGAAAAACGGAACCAACACCGGTGTGCTGCAGGCGAGATGGGGCGGAGGATAGAACCATGAGTACTGACAGGCAGCGTGAGCCCAGCGAATTCACTTCGCGCAGCGCGCGCTACGGTGCGCAACGCCGCCGCAAGCGCAGGATCCAGGCCGTGATCCTTTCAGCCGTTGCCGTGGTTCTTGTCGCGGCATTGGGCGCTGGATACTACGTCTTCAGCCTGACCAACAAGTTCAATACCCAATCCAAAACCGTCTCACTGGCCATGACACCGGAACAGGAACGAGCCCGGCCAGTCAAGGACCCGGATGACGGTTCGATGAACATCCTGCTGCTGGGCGTGGATCACAGTGACGAAGCGGATCAGGGTGCCGACTCCTTGACCGAAGCAGCCGGCCAGCGAAGCGATTCGATGATGCTGGTGCACATCCCGGAAGCCCGGGATGAAGTGTTCATCATGTCCATCGTGCGGGACACGTGGATCGAAATCCCCGGGTACGGGATGAACAAGCTTAACGCTGCGGTTGCCCTGGGCGGTGTCCCCTTGCTGATGCAGACCATCGAAGGCACTTTCGATACCAAGATTGATCACGTGGCCATGATCGACTTCGAGGGGTTTCGGGAATTGAGTACCGCCCTCGGGGGAGTCGAGGTGGATAACGACTTCGCGTTTACGGCACATGGTACGGAGTATTTCTACCCCCAGGGTCGAATAGTCCTTGAAGGAGACCGTGCCCTACGTTTCGTCCGGGAACGCAAGTCGTTCACCGATGGCGACTACCAACGTGTGCGGAACCAGCGGAAATTCATTGCAGCCGCCGTTGATCAATTGTTGGCCCCCGGGACACTGACCAATCCGGCCAAGGTGTACTCGCTGGTTGACACGGTCTCGCCGTATCTCACCTTTGACGAATCACTGGATGCCGCGACCATCGTCGGCCTTGGCATGCAGTTGAAGAACGTCTCGGCCGAGAACCTGGTCATGTTCACCATGCCCACGGCCGGAAGTGCCACCAGTGCGGACGGGCAATCCATCGAACTGGCCAGCGAGCTGGCTGTGGCCCAAATCGGCTCGGCGCTGCAAAACGATACAATGGCTGACTACCTAGAGCAAAATCCACCACCCGACTAAAGGCTCTATGGGACATTGCGAGATGATTCACCAAGTCTCCCGTCGGAGCTTGACGAGTGATTTCGGAAGAATCAACTAGACTTTGAGCTGTCCCGACAGACCACACTTTCTAATTTTGTGCACCACCAGAGGAATTCATAAGTCATGACAGTTGCCAAGATCGCCGAAGAACACGGCCTGCACCGTGTCGGCGCGCGTCCGTCATTGGGCGACTATCTGAAGCAAACCTGGGAACGCAGGACCTTCATCTACGAGCTGGCCAAGGCCCGTGTGCAGTCCCAGAACCAGCGCAACCGCCTGGGCATGATCTGGGTAGTGCTCAAGCCGACCCTCAATGCCCTGATGTATGGGTTCGTGTTCGGGATCCTGCAAGGTGACCGGAGACCTGAGAACTTCCCGGTGTTCGTGGTCATCGGTGTGTTCCTCTTCGAGTTTTTCTCCACCTCCATGAACGGAGGAGCCAAATCAATCACCGGGAATACCTCGCTGGTCCAATCCCTGGCTTTTCCGCGGTTGACCCTGCCGGTGGCCCAGATCACACAGAACGTGCTGACTCTCATGCCGATGGTCGTGGTGATGTTCATCTACGCGATGATTCTGGGCACCTGGCCCACCTGGTCTTGGCTTTTGATCATCCCGCTCATCGCGGTGTTCACCGTGTTCAATATGGGTGTTGCCCTGGTCTGCGCCCGGATTACCGTGCATATTCGTGACTTTACCCAGATCCTGCCGCTGATCAGTCGTGTGCTCTTCTACACCTCCGGTGTTTTGTTCAGCGTTGACCGGATCTTGGGGATGTGGCCGTGGATGGTGACGGTATTCGATTTCCACCCGATCTACCAGACTCTGAGCATTGCGCGAGGCGTGATCATGGATACCGAGCCCTATGATCCGATGGGTTGGGTCGTGGTTTCCGTATGGGCCATACTCCTGCTGATTTTCGGCATGGTGTACTTCTGGAAGGCAGAGGAGCGTTACGGTCGTGCCAATTAGTTTTGAGGATTTGATCAATCCGAACCTCCACCCCGAATACGAGCCGGAGCCGATATTCAGTGACGACACCTCGTTTATCGACATTGTCGAACCGGCACAGCAGGTCACCCCCGAACTGCAGATCGACCCTTCGCGTAATCCCGTCGTGATCGTTGACGATCTCCACGTGAAATACCAGGTCTACTCATCGGGCAAGGCCGCCGGCAATGCCGGAGCCAGACGCCTGCTGCAGTCCAAGGTCAAGGGCATGCGTACGGTGCATGCACTGAAAGGGATTTCGTTCGTAGCCTACGAGAACGAATCGATCGGTGTGATCGGGTCGAACGGCTCCGGAAAATCCACGCTGCTACGCGCCGTGACCGGCCTGACCCCTCCGTCCGACGGGGCCGTTTATGCCAGGTCACGCCCCAGTCTGTTGGGTGTGGGCGCAGCGCTGATCCCGGATCTTTCCGGCGACAAGAACATTACCCTGGGCGGACTGGCTCTGGGATATAACCGTGCCCAAGTCGAGAATATGCGCCAGGACATCACCACCTTTGCCGAACTTGAGGAATTCATCGACCTGCCGATGCGCACTTATTCCTCCGGTATGAGTGCGCGTTTGAAATTCGCAATTGCCGCTTCCAAGCAACATGACATCCTCATCGTTGACGAAGCGCTTGCGGTGGGCGATGCCAGATTCCGCAAAAGGTCCGAAGCCAAGATCCGTGAGATCCGCGAAAACGCCGGTACGGTATTCCTCGTGTCCCACTCCATGAAATCCATCAGGGATACCTGCAACCGGGTCATCTGGATTGAAAAGGGTGTCCAAAAAATGGACGGGGATCCGAACACCGTCATCAAGGCCTACGAGAAATTCAAGAAATAATACATGACTGAACTACCCGGCGTGTCATATGTCATGCCCGTACTCAACGAATCCGCGTACCTTGAAGAAGCGGTGTCATCCATCCTGAACCAGGATTATCCCGGGCAGAAGGAACTGGTGCTGGCCTTGGGGCCAAGTACCGATGACACCAATGACGTAGCCCGGCGCCTGGCCGAAAAGGATGAACGCATCATCCTCGTGGATAACCCCAAGGGACGGACACCTAGCGCCTTGAACCTGGCGGTTGAAGCGTCCACGATGCCGGTGATCGCCCGGGTTGATGCACATAGCGAGCTTCCCCGGAACTACACCAAACGAGGTGTGGAGACACTGTATCGGGTCGGAGCCTATGACGTGGGTGGGCTGATGGACGCCCGCGGACGCACCCCCTTGCAGCGGGCTATTGCGGCGGCATACAACTCACCATTCGGCTTCGGTGGAGCCGCCTACCACTCCGGCGCACCCGAAGGGCCGGCCGAGTCCGCGTACCTGGGGATTTTCCGTCGCGAGGTTTTCGAGGACATCGGGATGTATGACGAATCCATGTGGCGGGCCCAGGATTGGGAGCTGTGCCATCGGATCCGCTCCGCCGGGCACAAGGTCTGGTTCGATCCCGAGCTGAAGGTCGGGTACTACCCCCGAGAGACATTCAGCGCGCTGGCCGCACAGTCCTTTGCCTCCGGGACCTGGCGCGCCGAAATCGCCCGCCGGTATTCCAATGGCCAATCACTGCGCCATGCGCTGCCACCCTTGATGGTCGCCGGGGTGACGGCAGGATCCATTGCTGCGATCGTTGCCTCCTTCGTTAATGGGACACGAAACCCTGTGGCCAAGCGTGCGCTGGCGGCACTATCGCTGGCGCCGGCCCTCTATGGCGCCTTCGTGGCCGTCGCCGGCCTAAAGAGCAACGCCTCGACACTGAAGGAGAAAGCACTCACTGCGGCCGTGTTCCCCTCGATCCACTTCCCCTGGGCCATCGGCTACATTCGCGGCCGGGTGTTCGGCGCCCAGGGAACCGTGGACAAGGGCAGGGTCAAATAATATGAGCGTGGATCGGCCCAAGAACCCCACACTGGATCAACTGCGCGAAATCTGCCAACCGCCTGAAGTCCGTGCGCGCCGCAACGCCGAACACTGGACCGCCGAGTTGTACCTGCGGCACATCTCCATCTACCTCACCTCGATCCTGGTGCGGACCAGGATCAGCGCCAACGGCGTGACCGGATTGATGATTCTCTCGGGTTGGTTGATGTCGCTGGCACTGTTGATCCCCGGGATCTGGGGTCCGCTGCTTGCGGTGTTCTTCTCCCAGCTGCAGCTCTACTTCGACTGTTCGGATGGTGAAGTGGCCCGCTGGCGCGGTACCCAGTCACCCAAGGGCATCTTCATCGACATGGTGGGACACCACACCACCGAGGCGTTGATCCCGATCGCACTGGGGTACCGGGTGTTCATGGAACTGTCCGGTGATGCCTCGACGGAATCCCAGGCTTGGCCAACGCTGTTCATGGCGGCCTGTCTTTCGGTGCTGCTGGTGCTCAACCGTTCGCAGTCGCTCATGGTTCACGCGGCACGCGGCATGGCCGGGTTGGGCAAACTTCCGGACACCGCTGCCGCGCGTTCGGTACCCACCACTTCCCTGGTGGGACGACTGCGTTCGTTGGCCCGGTTCCTGCCCTTCCACAAGTTGCTGCACGCGGTCGAGCTGGGCCTGGTCATTCTGGCATGTGCCGTGGTTTCGGCGATCTTGGGTACCCCCGGAATTGCCGAGAAGTGGATGATCTGGATCTTGCTGCCGGCTACCGTGCTGGTGAATATCGGCCACTTCCTGTCCTCCATGGCCTCATCGCGCCTGAAGTAACCCAAGATCAGTTCAGCTACCAAGGGACCAGCAGCATGACACCTGAAAGCAAACCCACCGTCGGGGTTGTGGTACTCACCATGGGGACACGTCCCGCCGAGTTGCGTCGCGCCCTGGACTCGCTGCTGGCACAGGAAGGCGTAACCGTTGACGCGGTGGTGGTCGGAAACGGTTGGGATCCGGTGGATATCCCTTCGCCGATTCGAACCCACTTCCTGCCCGAGAACCTGGGAATCCCCGCGGGACGCAATGCCGGTGTCCCACACGTCAGCGGTGAGTACCTCTGTTTCCTGGATGACGATTCGTGGTTCCTAGACACCGATTTCCTGATCAGCGCCATCCAAAGGTTCAATCGGTATCCGAAGATGGGGTTGCTGCAGCCCAGGATTACCGACCCGTATCGAGACGACGACCCAACAAGGTGGATCCCGCGGTTGAACAAGAGGACCGCTACCGAACCCAGCAAGGTCTTCCATGTGGGGGAGACCTGCCTGGTCATGCCCCGGAAGGTCTTCGACCAGACCGGTGGGTGGGCTGGTGGATTCTGGTACGCACATGAGGGAATCGAGTTGGCCTGGCGGGTCTGGGATACCGGAAATTATGTCTGGTATGCCGGCGACATGCGTATCGGGCATCCGGTCGTCGATCCACGCCGGCACGATGAGTTCTATCGCCTTAACGCACGTAACCGGGTCTGGCTCGCTCGACGGAACCTGCCCGCACCCCTGCGCTGGATCTATTCGGTGAATTGGATGTTGGTTGAATGCCTACGTTTGCGGCGGAACAAGTCGGCCGTACAACAGTACCTTTCGGGATGGCGAGCCGGTTGGAAAGGTAGCCCGTGGTATCAGACACCACGCCAAAAAATCAGTTGGCGAACTGTTGGGCGTATGGGGTTAGCCGGACGTCCACCGGTTCTCTGATTTAGCGTTATTTGCTACATCCACTAAATTAGTACTGTTACAAAGACTTCGGAGGTTTACGCATTGAAAACGGTTCTCACCTACGGAACATTCGACCTTTTCCACATCGGGCACCTGAATATCCTGAAGCGGCTGAAGGAAAAGGGCGATCGACTGATTGTCGGTGTTTCAACTGATGAATTCAATGCCATAAAGGGCAAGAAGCCAGTAGTGCCTTTCGACCAGCGCATCGAGATCGTGCGCGCCATCCAATATGTCGACGAAGCGATCCCGGAGGACAATTGGGAACAGAAGCGCCTGGACATTGCCAAGTACGGGGCCAACGTCTTCGGAATCGGTGAGGACTGGAAAGGCAAATTCGATGACCTCGGCGACGAAGTAGAAGTTGTCTACCTGCCAAGAACCAGTGGGATTTCGACCACCGAGATGAAACGGATCCTCAGTGCATTCGACGAACGCCATGTCGCGTCGCTCAAGGACACCTTGGACACCCTGAGCCAGATCGTCAAGGAACTGAGCTAGGACAAAAGACGCGGACTTTTCCGTCACCCCAGCCGGTCAGCCCGGGTATACGATGGCAGATGCCGCCGGCACTCTGTGGCGTCGGCTTCATAAACCCTAGAGAGTCCCTAGTAGTCCCCTAGGGAGTCCCTAGAAGTCTCGGTGTCGGCGCGGGAAAGACGCCATCTTCCCGGTTGGACAGCGTACTATCAGGTTGTTGTGTGGTCGTAAGTGGCCGGATCATGGGGATACAACGGGAAAAGTTTAGGTGGTTGGACGTGTTTGAAGGATGGCGGGGTCGACTGGGGCGTGCAGTCCCGGACCAGTTGCTTCGCAGGCACCTGTCCTCAAAGCTCAGGGCGATGGACAGCAGCAAGGGGCAGTTAACGATCAGGGAGCTGAGGGAACGGAATCTCGAAGGCTCCACGGCAATCGCCCGAACCCTGGGACTGACATTTACCGAAGACCCAAACAGCTCCACTTCATGCGTCAGCCAGGACGATTGGCCAAGTTTCCGCCGCGAATTGCAACGCGCCGGGTATGCCTGTGACCGTATCCAGGAGCAGCACTCCTATGCCGCAGGATCCGCGTGGAGCATTTCGCACACCGCCGACTCGGGCTTTCGGGGGGCAGGCGCGCTCTGGCAAGTTTTTCCAGGCACTTTGATCCCTTGCGCTGATGCGCAGGACTTCGTCGGCACAATTGACGTGGTCTACACATGGGTGGACTCCTCGGATCCCAAATGGGCTGCAGACTATCGGTATGCCCGTGAACAAGCCGGTCGCCCGGTAGACGAGAGCTCCACGGATATGGCCCGCTTCACTTCGCGTGACGAGTTGCTCTTCTCCTTGAGGTCCCTGGAAATGAACCTGCCCTGGGTCAACCACGTTTACCTGGTAACGGCCGGTCAGAAGCCGGCGTGGCTCGCTGAATCCCACCCCAAGCTAACGCTTGTGGATCACCGCGAGATTTTCACCGATCCTAACGAATGTCTGCCAACCTTTAATTCCCATGCCATCGAATCGCAATTGGTCAACATTCCGGGTTTGAACGAAAACTTCATCTACGTCAATGATGATGTGTTTTTTGGCCGGTACCTGTTTCCGAATACGTTCTACGGGCCTGCTGGTCAAGCCAAGTACTGTCTGGCAACGGGTCACTTCGCCAGTGCGGCGAACCAGGAGCTTCCGGTGAACCGCGCCGCGGCAAATAACCGCGAGCTGGTGGTTGAACGGTTCGGACGAACTACCTCACGTAAGTTCCAGCATGTTGCCCATCCACAACGCATGCAGGTCCTTCAAGGAATCCAGAAGCTGTATCCCGAGCGTTTAGCCCAGATCGCACGCCAGCGATTCCGCTCTGACACCGATTTGTCCATCCCTTCCTCTTTGGCCCATCAATTCGCAGCCCGCTTGGGCCTGGGATTTCCCAATAAAGTCAACTACCAGTATGTGGACATAGGTTCGGACTCTTTTTACCTCGACATGCTGCGCCTTGCCCGCAATCCGGGACTGGACATGTTTTGCCTCAACGAGGTGCTCAAGGTGGATGACGAGTTAAACCGTGGCCCCATCGTCCGCGACCTTCTTGAATCCAAGTTTCCGGTCAAATCCTCCTTCGAAAAGTAGCACGTTGAGCGCGAACTCCACCGCCTGTGGAGACCTGGGGAGCCGGTATTTTTAAAGGGAAGGTTCGGTAGATGACCGCGACGATTTCAAGTGAGAAGCCGCTTCTGTCCATAGTTTCAGCTGTCTTCAATGTGGAACGGTATTTGCAGCGATACCTGGACTCTCTCGATGACCAAGAAGTCGATCGCCACCTCTTCGAGACCATCTTCGTTCTTGATGGATCAACGGACGGATCGGAAGAGATCATCGAGGCCTGGGGGCGGGACACCACAGTGCGCCACCGGATTTTATCCAAGACCAACGGTGGACAAGCTTCGGCACGAAACCTGGGCATGACGGTAGCGACGGGCGGATGGGTGACATTCTGCGACCCGGATGATTTCTTGGCTACGAACTACGTGAGCGAACTCTGTGACACGATAAGAACAAGCGGAGAAACACCGCCGTCGATGTATGTCACACGTTTGGTCAAATACGTTGAGTCATCCGGGAAGTTCTCCTCCAAGCACCCATTGAACTACCGTTTTCGCAGTGGAAGCAGGACAGTTCACCTGAGGGCCGAACCCGGGTACTTTCACATGCACGGTCCCACGGCCGTCGTGAAGCGAGAGCATCTTTTGCGGTTGTCCCTGAATTTTAATGAGGAACTTCGTTTCAACTTCGAAGATGCCCACTTCGTGGCCAAGTACCTCCTGGGTCACGATGATCCGACCATTTCTTTCGTGACGAAAGCCAAGTATTTCTACCGCATCCGTGCCACCAATGATTCAGCGGTTCAGTCCGGTTCTCGTCGACCGGAAAAATACGACCAAGTCCTCGAGCACGGGCACTTGGAACTGATTGAGACTTTGGTCCGGGATAATCGTCCTATGCCCAGATGGCTCGAATTCATGCTGATCTATGACCTATTGACCTATGTGCGCGCAGGGATGAAACCCCGTGAGGTGCGGGTGAACCTCGAAGCTGCGGCAGAGCAGCGGTTCCACTTCCTCATGGAAAGAATCATGGAGGGGATTTCGGCCGAAGCCATTGGCAGCTACGACCTTCCCCGAATGACTGATGTGTTACGAGACGCCCTGTCTTTCGGATACAAGGGATCGTCTCCATCGGATTCTGGGTCTGCTGTGTTGCTGCGCAGGGATGTGGACCGCGGTCTTACTCTCGTCCGATACCCGGGCAACAGTGATGGTCCTGGGCGTACACTCGCGATTGGCGATAACGAGTACCGGGCGGAATTCGCAAATTCGTTGCCGATCAGGGTGTTTGGGCGCGAATTATTCAGGTACCACTATCTTTGGGTCGGAGGATACGATGAGAAGAATCCGATGACAGCGGTGCACGATGGATCACTGGCAATCAGGCAAGGCGCAGTACTCGACAATGAAGATGCAGAGCTGTGGCTATTCATGGATTCCCCCGGCTGGGCTGGCGGGCATGCCGAGGCCATGTACTGGTATTCGAGGCATCATTCGGCAATTCCCACACGGTTTGTGCTCCTGCCTGACTCGCCGGATTGGGAGCGACTGTCGGCACTAGGCGCAGAGCTGATCGAGTACGGCTCGTCGACCTATCGCTTGGCGCTGGATACTGCCGGACTTGTCGCCACCACGACAACGGAATGCCTGCCGAACCTTGACAAGAACCCGCAAAACGAAGTCCCGGGCGGACCAAACTACGTGTTTCTGACTCCCATCTACACAGCAGAAGAGCGGCACGTCGAGCTACATAACAAAACTGTTGATCTTGTCTTCGCGGCGACCACGCAGGATTTGCAGGAAATACTCCAAGCCGGATCCGCGTACCGATTTACCCGCAAGGAACTGGTGTGCCTTGAAACGTCGGGATACCGGGCCATTTACTTGGCCGTCGCTGAGGGCCCACGATGGCTATCGAAGCGCAGTACCAGTCCCTGGTTGGATTCGGGACTTCCTGCCATCACCGTGCGGCAGGTCTACCGCGCGATGCTCGGGTTGCATCGCATCAGGGATCCACGTGAGCAACTGTGGCGCCGGATTCGGGGATCGCGACCGATGGGCGGACCCGAGGTACACAAGAAGTCGTCGGTTAGGGGTTAAAGTGGGCACTGTGATTCGAACAGTAATGAAACAACTTAAGGCCAAGGAGCTCGTCGAAGGCGCGCTGGGCAAGAAAGCCTACCGTTCCCTGCGAACCCAAGGTATTAAAGTCGAGCGCAAGGTCGGGAAGATTCGTTCGTCAGTCGTGCAACGGACGGCCAATCGGGGGGTTGATCTGGATCCGGAGCTCGGTATTGTGCGGGACGGAATTGTCTGGACAACAGTGGAGAACTGCAACCTGTCCGAGGCGATCGAGGCGAACTTCCGATTACTGACCGAAAGCCTGGATCGGGCAGCCATTGAATGGTGGCTGATCTCGATGGAACCGGCACATCCACCGGTGATTGGCGTGGACCGACAGAACCGGGCAGAGCTCATCCGCGTTATTTCCAACGATTTCGTCGCGGCTCCGGTGTACCTCAACGTGCGCGATGGATCGGTTCTGCTTCGCCATGTGTCAAAGGTGGCTAAATCCAATGAATTCGCTGAAGCGGACATCTTGGAGTTCCTGGAACCGCGGCTTGTAGGTTCCAGACAGATGCCTATGGCACGCAACTCGGCCACGCAGATCGAGTTCTGGGAGATCGACGAGACCGGGGGAGCCACTGCTCCGCGCGAGAACCGTGCTGCCAAGGTACTGTCGGCCACCGACTTTGAACGCGTGACGACCACCGCCGGAAATTTCGAGGTTCGTACACCCAAGGTTCTCACCAAGCGGATGCTGGACGACGTCACGTTCCCGATCGATGCGGTATATACCTGGGTCGATGGCGATGACCCGGACTGGTTGGCTTCCAAGCGGAAATTCGATCCCACTGTTGTCGGTGGTGGCTACCATGAGGAAGCCAATCACGAGGCACGATTCCGTTCCCGGGACGAACTGAAGTACTCCCTGCGCTCGTTGGAGATGTACGCGCCCTGGTTCCGGAAGATCTTTATCGTCACCGCCGGCCAGCGGCCATCCTGGCTCGCTACGGACCACCCACAGATCGAGATCATCGATCACCAGGACATCTATCCTGAAGGGGAGTACCTTCCAACATTCAATAGCAACTCGATCATTTCCCGTCTTCATCACATTGAGGGATTGAGCGAACACTATGTCTATATCAATGACGACGTCTTCTTCGGTCGCCCGATCAGTAAAGACAAGTTTTTCCTGGGCAACGGGATCGCAAAGGTATCCACATCGAATAACCGACGACCTTTCGGGGACCCGAACGTGGCCGACGAGCCGCACCTGAATCTGACGCGGAACATGCGTCAGATCATCGATGACGAGTTCGGGATTACGATCTCCCGGGCAATCAAACACACTCCCCACCCGCAGTTGAAATCCGTGCACTTTGAGATGGAAGAAAAGTTCAAGGAGGTCTACGAGCGGACTTGGGCCAGCCGCTTCCGCCATCATGAGGACATCGTCGCAGACCAGTTGCACCACTACTATGCACAAGTCATAGGGCGCGCCGTCCCGACAATGCTGCGGTACAACTACATCAACATCCTTGACGATCGATACGTGGGAACCATGGAATCTACCTTGCGGCGACGACACCGTGACACCTTCTGCATCAACGATGCCCCCGTGGAAGGAGCCCGGCCGATCGACGATGAATTCGTCACCGAGTTCCTTGAATCCTATTTCCCGTCGAAGTCCAGCTTCGAAAAATAAACGGTAGTTGATTTGACTGCCGGCCTGCGCTGGCGGTGCTACACACAGTAAGGAAACTGAACTTGCGCAAGATCACCCAAATGCTCGGACGTGTGACCAATATCGGCGACGTCGGTGCCGTGGAGCGTATTGATACCCGCACCATCTCCGGGTATGTACGGTCACGCAAAGTAACCAGCTCGGATCTGCCAGTAGAACTTTTCATCAATGACACGTTGGTGACCAGGACGACCTTGAACCCTGGGATCAACGGCAAGCTCCCGTTCGAGATCGGCGTCTATGACGTGTGGCGGTTCGCTAACCCATCCGACCGGATTACCGTGCTGTTCGACGGGACCCCTCTGCGGATGCCCAACGGCAAGGATTTTTCCCATCCGGAACGGGAAGGCAAGGAAGACCTGGACAAACTGCTTCAGCGCTATGCGGCTGGTCAGTCCTTTGACGCCAAGGGCCGGATCACCAAGCAGGCCAAGGACCAGGACCATACTTGGCAAGACGGCGTGATGAAGCTCTATCAAGAAGTCGACCGGGTCATCGAGGAAGTCACTGGGTCCAGGTCGTTCCTTTTCAGTGGAACCTTGCTGGGATACGTACGACACAACGGATTCATACCCCATGACAAGGATATGGATTGCGCCTACCTGAGTTCGAAGGCCACGGCAGAGCAAGTCGCAGAGGAATTCGCCCAGGTCGGACATGCCCTGGTCAAGGCAGGCTACTCGGTGACCCCGAAGGCATCGTGCATCTCGGTGCGACGGACTACCGGTTCGAAGATCATGGTGGATATTGCGCACCTGTTCATCAAATCCGATGGTAACGTAGGTTTCCCCTTCGGGCGCGTGGGTACCGATGACGTCGACCCGGGAGTATTTCACCCTGTCGAAGCCGGTGAACTCAACGGGTACCGGGTCGGTATTCCTTCACAACCCGAGGCGGTCGTGGAACATGTCTACGGTGAAGAATGGTCCACCCCGGACCCAGGTTTCAAATGGGGGGAACGTCGGCGCAGTCGCGACCCCGAACCCCTGCTGGACTACAGCCAACGTACCCGTATCGCCATGGACGACTACTATTCCCGCCCCGAAACCGCGGAACCATCCGCATTCAGCCAGTGGTTGGCCGAATCGGGAGTGCTACCCGAACTCTCTGCAGCCTACGATCTCGGGTGCGGCAACGGTCGAGACCTGCAGGTCCTGGTAACCGTGGCGAAATCCGTTATTGGCCTGGAACGCAGCCCCTACGCTGTCGCTGCCGCCACCAGCCATGTGGCTGATCAGTCGGCTATCGCGGTGCACCAAATCGACGTGTTGCAACCCGGTGCGATCGGCTCAATCGTCACTGAAAACCAAACGACCGGATCACGCTTGTTCTACGTGCGCTTCGTCCTCAACGGCCTGACGGACGCCGAACAAGGGCAACTGCTCCAAGAGCTGCAAGCGGTACTGCGCCCTGGGGATGTGCTGGCTTTTGAACACCGCACTGACCAGGATGAAAAACTCAAGAAGGCGCGCTTCCGTTCCTACCGCCGCTTCATCAACACCGAGGAATTCGCCCGGCAGCTGCAGCAGATCGGGGTGGAAATCATCCACCGGGAGGAAGGTACCGGACTGGCACCGTTCGAGCGCGAGAACCCCCACGTTGTGAGGCTCATCGCAAAACTGCCCGAATAGGCACCTCGGGTCGTCGCGCGTTTGGTCAGTGCGATTAAGGTGGGCTAAGATGAAATGTCGGTCTATGTTCAAGAGGAGTTATCATCAGCGAAAAGCGTTCTGATCGGTCGTCACACGGCGTCCCTGATCACAACTCTCCTTTGGTTATTTCAACCAAAGAGCTCGGGCGATCACCCGGGTCGATGATATCTCTGATTGAGCAGATACCCGCGCCCACGGAAGTGGGCGTAGCACTCATTGGTGTTCGTGAAGGATCCGAGATTTCCTTGGATCTGAGGCTCGAATCCGTACATGAGGGTGTTCTGGTTTCCGGAGTCGCCACGGTGGAAATCGCCGGTGAATGCGGCCGTTGCCTGACACCCATCGAGTATGATTATGATGCCGATATTCAGGAGCTCTTCTACTATGAAGAGAATACCGAAATCGAGCAAGATGATGAAGTAGACCAGTACTGGGTCATCGGCGATTACGTCGATATCGACCCGGTGCTGCGGAACGCAGTGGTAACCGCCCTGCCGTTCCAGCCGGTATGCCGGGAAGATTGTTTAGGGCTTTGCAGCGAATGTGGCAAGAACCTTAACGAGGATCCTGAGCATCACCATGAGGTCCTTGATCCTCGTTGGGCAGCGCTTGCGCAGCTGGCCGACATAGTCGCAGAGGATGCGACACCAAGTAAAACGTCAGACGAGAGAGAAGAGAAGTAGTCGTGGCTGTTCCAAAGCGGAAGATGTCCCGTGCGAATACTCGTGCCCGCCGTTCTCAGTGGAAGGCTACCGCACCGAACCTGGTGAAGACCGTTGAAAACGGCCGCGTCACCTACAGCCTGCCGCACCAGGCCAAGGTCGTAACCGACTCGGCCGGTACCGAGCTGTTCCTTGAGTACAAGGGTCGCAAGGTCGCCGACGTCTAAGCATGTCTTCTAAAGAAGAACTTCAGAAGCGTCTCGGAGTCACTATTGACTCCGAGACGCTTCGTCTTGCACTGACCCACCGTTCCTACGCGTATGAGAACGGTGGCATTCCCACCAACGAGCGCCTCGAATTCCTGGGTGATTCGATCCTGGGTTTCTGTATCGCCGAGTACCTTTACGAGACCCAACCGGATCTCGCCGAAGGAGACCTGGCCAAACGCCGTGCCGCCGTGGTGAGCATGCGCGCCCTGGCCTCCGTGGCCCGGCAGCTGGACTTGGGCCACCATATTTACCTTGGCCGTGGTGAAAAACAGTCTGACGGAGCCAATAAGGCCTCGATCCTCGCCGATACCGTGGAAGCGATCTTCGGAGCCGTCTACCTGCACCATGGGATCGAAGTCGTTCGTTCCTTGATCCTGCGCCTGATCACTCCCATGCTTGAAGATGGTGAACTGCTCGGGGCAGCCACCGACTGGAAGACTGTGATCCAGGAAGAGGCCGCCGGCAACAAGCTCGGTGAAGTTTTCTACGAGGTCACCGGTACCGGTCCGGACCATGCCCGCGCCTATACAGCCATCCTCAACATTGGTCAGAGGGTCTTGGCCGAAGGCCACGGACCGTCCAAGAAGGAAGCCGAACAGGAAGCCGCCCGCCTGAGCTGGAAACTGCTGCACCCGGATGAACCGGGAACTCCCACCTCAAAATGACGTGGGTTATACATGCCTGAACTTCCCGAAGTTGAAGTAGTTCGCCGAGGACTGGACTCCTGGGTCCGGGGCAGACGTATCGAAGCTGCCGAGGTGCTCGATGCCCGTTCGGTACGCCGTCACGTCGAAGGTCCCGAGGACTTCAGGCAGACCCTCCAAGGTCGCACCGTGGAATCCGTGGTGCGCCGTGGTAAGTTCCTGTGGCTGAACCTGTCAGGGCTGCCAACTCCCGCGGCTTTGGTGGCGCATCTGGGAATGAGTGGTCAGCTGCTGATCGAGGGGCCCGATGCACCTGACGAAAAACACCTCAAGGTTCGGCTATCGCTCAGCGAGCGGGCTGATGCCCCCGAGGAACTGAGATTCATTGATCAGCGTATCTTCGGCGGGATGTTCCTCTCGCCCCTGGTGCAGACCCCTGACGGTGGTCCCGGGGGAGCAGGCAGCGATCTTCCGCTCATGCCCCATGCGGCAGCCCACATAGCCCGGGACGTGCTGGACCCTTTCAGGACCCCAGATATGCTGTACTCTGCCCTGCGCCGGCGGACCACGCAGGTCAAGCGTGCCATTCTCGACCAAGGTGTCATCGCCGGGGTCGGCAACATCTACGCGGATGAAGCATTGTGGCAGGCCGGATTCTCCGGTCTACGCAATAGCGCCACGATCCGCAGGCCTGAAGTCACCCGGCTGGATGAAGCGCTGAAGGATGTCATGCTCCGGGCACTGGAGGCCGGTGGCACAAGCTTCGACTCCCTCTACGTGAATGTCAACGGGGCCAGCGGCTACTTCGACCGGTCGCTGAACGTCTATGGGCGGGAAGGCAAGGAATGCCAACGATGCGCCGGCGAAGGTCGCATCTCGCTGATCCGGCGTGACGCCTTCATGGGCCGCTCCTCCTTTACCTGCCCGGTGTGCCAGCCTCGACCCCGTCGGAGCTGAGCCGAGGGTGACCGCATCTTCCTACGAAAAATCCTTGAGCACCTGCGTGTTGTAATCCGACCAGAGTTCAACCGCCCAGGGACCGAACGCCCTGTCGGTGAGCGTGACGCATGCCAGCCGGTGCTCCGGGTCCACCCAGAGGAAGGTGCCGGACTGGCCGAAGTGGCCGAACGTGGTCGCCGGATGGTTGGCACCGGTCCAATGCGGTGATTTGGAACCGCGGATCTCGAAGCCCAGACCCCAGTCGTTGGGGCTCTGTCGCCCGTACCCCGGCAGGATCCCGGCCACGCCCTCGAAGTGAACCCTGGTCGCATCCTCCAGGGTCTGCGGCGCAAGGAGAGTGGGATTCAGCAGCTCCGCGGCGAAGAGTGCGAGGTCCTGGGCGGTGGACACGCCGTCCTTGGCAGCACTGCCTACCAGGGTGGTGCGGGACATACCCAAGGGAGCGAAAACAGCCTCGGTCACGTACTCGGTAAACCCGATTCCCGCAGATCCCTCCAGGTGACGAGCCAACACATCGAATCCCATGTTGGAGTACCCTCGTTTGCTGCCCGGCTCGAAACGGATCTTGTCGCTGTCGAAGTCATACCCGGCGGTGTGCGCCAGCAGATGATGTACGGTGGCGCCTTCGGGGCCGGCGGGATCCTCCAGGCTGATGGCTTCTTCCTCCAGTGCCAGCAGGAAAGCATAGGCGCTGAGCAGTTTGGTGACCGAGGCCAGCGGGTACTGGCGGCTTACGTCACCGACTGATCCGGAGACCTTACCGGAGCCATCAACTACCAGGCTCACCGCACTGTCCACCGGCCATTGTTCGATCTGCTTCAGCGCATCCACATTGAATCCAATCTCATGGGTTATTCACATCGGTATCACGCGGGGCAAGCGCAATATCAGGGGTTAGCTTCGATAGAATTGCAGGGTCCAGTCAACCCTATCCACCTCACCAGCCTATATCCGACACAGAGAACCCAGGAATCCATCACCGTGCATCTAAAGACACTCACCGTCCGCGGGTTCAAGTCTTTTGCCTCGGCGACCACTTTCGAGTTCGAACCAGGCGTCACCGCTGTGGTTGGCCCCAACGGATCAGGGAAATCCAATGTGGTGGACGCCCTGGCCTGGGTCATGGGCGAACAGGGGGCGAAAACGCTGCGCGGCGGGAAAATGGAAGACGTCATTTTCGCCGGTACCGCCGGCCGTCCGCCCCTGGGGCGTGCCCACGTCTCCCTGACGATCGACAATGCCGACGGGCAATTACCGATCGACTACGCCGAAGTGACCATCTCCCGTACGCTCTTCCGTGCTGGCGGATCGGAATATGCCATCAACGGCAGCTCCTGTCGCTTGCTTGATATCCAGGAGTTGCTTTCCGACTCGGGACTGGGCCGGGAAATGCACGTGATCGTGGGCCAGGGGCAGTTGGACCGGATCCTGCATGCCACAGCGGAGGACCGGCGCGGGTTCATCGAGGAAGCAGCCGGAGTGCTCAAGCACCGCCGGCGCAAGGAAAAGACGCTACGCAAACTCCAGGCCATGCAGGGCAACCTTGACCGACTGGAGGATCTCGGTGCCGAAGTGCGCCGTCAACTGGCGCCATTGGGGCGGCAGGCGAAAATCGCCCGGCGCGCCCAAACCGTCCAACTTGACGTCCGGGATGCCAAAGCCCGCCTGATGGCCGATGACCTGGTGATCCTTAATAACAAGCTGGCTGATGACATCAACGACGAAGCCAAGATCCAGGCGGCCCAACAGGAAACCAGCACCAGGCTGGAACACGTCAAACGCCACGTGGCATCCCTGGAAGGCAAGCTCGGGCAGATCACCCCGCGGTTATCCCAGATTCAGGAAACGTGGGTTGGCCTGACCACGTTGCAGGAACGCTACCGTTCCCTGGTGGCCCTGGCGCGGGAACGCTCGAACCTGCTGGCGAGCAACCAGACCCACTTCGATGCCAGCCGTGACCCGGAAAAGCTGGAAGCCCAGGCACAGCGACTGTCCGAGGAACTCGACGAATTGGAAGAGGCACTCGAGGACCGTCACGAGATCCTTGCCGAAGCGGTCGAGGCGAAGGAAGAAGCGGAAGAGGCCGCTCGTGCAGAACAGCAACGGATGGCCGCACTGCTGCGCGCCGCCGCGGATCGCCGGGAGGGTATGGCCCGTTTGGCCTCCCAGGTCGCCTCCGCGCGTAGCCGTGTGGATGTCACCAGCGCGGAGATCGCCCGGCTGAAGGACAACGACCAATCCTTTGACGCCAACCTGGCTGCGGACCGTGCATCCTTCGAGAACCTCCAAGCGGAACTGGAAGAGCGCACCGTCGCGGAGGAGGAATTGAACTCCAACTTCGAAAACGTGGAACATCGGTACACTGAACTGCGGGCGCAGCAGCGTGCCGAGCGCCAGCAGGAACGCGAACTCGCGGCACGGAACACCGGTCTGAGCGCGCGACTGGACGCACTGAAACTCAACGCCAAAGGCGATGATGTTTCCGAAGCGCTGCTTCAGGAACACGGGGCGATCCTGCAAGGCCGGCTCGGGGAGCTGCTGACCATCAGCAGCGGCTACGAAACAGCCATCGCGGCGATCCTGCGCGAAACCTCCGAGGCCCTGGTTGTCCGGAATCTTGAACAAGGCCTGGGGCTGGTAGAGACGCTGGCAGGTCAAGACGGAATCAATGTCTCGTTGCTACATGCTTCGGTCACCTCACCGCAGACGGTTCTGAGCGTCCATGACGCCATCAGCGCGCGGGAAGTCGTCGGCTGCCAGGACAACTTGTCGTCCTTGGTGGATGTGTTGCTACAAGGGTATTTCATTGTCGAAGATCTCCCGGGGGCCCGTGTCCTGCTCGCAACGTACCCCGATGCAACCCTGGTGACACTTGACGGAATACTCGTCTCCGCCAGCCGCAGCATCCTGGGTGATAGCGCGGGCGCCTCGCTCATCGCCCAACAGGCCCTGATCGACTCCACAGAACACGAGCTGCTCCAGGTCCGTGAAGACCTGCAGCGAGTCGAGCGCTCCCTGGCCGAACGGGAACCGGTTCTCTTCGAAGCCGAAAGCGGGCATGATGACGCATTGGCCGCGCTACGTGATTCGGATGCCGCCATTATCGAACTGACCGACTACCTCGCCGAGCTCGGCGCGCGGCTACGTCGATCCGAGAAGGACCGTCAAGACCAGCGGGAGAAGCTCGCCCAGGCCCAGGACAAACTGGTCATGGAACAGGAGTCCCTGGAAGAGATCACCGAACGCATGGAAATGGCATCGGAGGACCGGGACGAGGAAACCGTTGATGACGCCTCACGTGCCGCCCTGGCCGACGCGGCCTCCGCAGCAAGGCAGCAGGAACTCGAAGCACGGCTGGCCCTGCGTAGCAGCGAAGAACAGGTCACCGCGTTGCGCTCGCGCATCGAGGGACTGCGGCGTACCGCCGCCGCCGAACGCAGCCACCGCGAAGTGGCCGCACGCCGGGCCGAGGAACGCCGGGCCCAGGCCGAGAACGCTGCACGGGTCGAGAAACACGCCGCACGTATCCTGCAGTTCATTGAGGTGTCCGTGCAGATGGCAGATTCCGAACGCGGAGAGCTGGCCGAGCGGCAGGGCGAGGTGGATCAGCTACTGGCCAGTGAGCGTGCCGAAGCCGAGAAACTGGCCGCGGAACTTGCCCGGCTCTCCGATGATGCGCACCGTGACGAGGTGGCGCGCGCCGAACTGCGGATGCGGATCGAGAACCTGGAACAGCGGGCCCTGGAGGAGCTGGGCTACACCCCGGACTACCTGATCGCACATTTCGGCCCGGACCAGCTGATCCCGGAGCAGATCGATCCGGAAGACAAATGGGCAGAGCTGCGCCAGAACGTGGACGAGGACGGGAACCCGGTAGGAACCAAACCTTACGACAGGGTCGAGCAGGAGAAGCGGCTGAAGAAGGCCGAACGGGACCTGGCCGCACTGGGCCGGGTCAACCCCTTGGCCCTGGAGGAGTTCGCCGCGCTGGAGGAACGCCACAAGTTCCTTTCCGGGCAGCTCGAAGACCTGAAAAAGTCCAGGGCCGATCTGCAGCAGATCATCCGGGATGTGGATGAGCATGTGGAGCGGGTCTTCACCGAGGCCTATAACGATACCGCCGTGCAGTTCAAGAGGATTTTCGACCGTTTGTTCCCCGGTGGCGAGGGCCAGCTGGTCTTGACTGACCCGGAGAACATGCTGACCACCGGGATCGAGGTTGAGGCACGCCCGGCCGGCAAGAAGATCAAGCGCCTGTCATTGCTCTCCGGCGGGGAACGCTCCCTGACGGCGGTGGCGCTGCTGGTGGCCATCTTCAAGGCCCGGCCCTCGCCCTTCTACGTGATGGATGAGGTCGAGGCGGCACTGGATGACGTGAACCTGGGCAGGCTAATCACGATCTTCGAGGAACTGCGGGAGTCCTCGCAGTTGATCGTGATTACCCACCAGAAGAAGACCATGGAAGTGGCCGACGCGCTGTACGGGGTCACCATGCGAGGCGACGGGGTCACCACGGTGATCAGCCAGAAGATGGACCGGCAGAACGCCTAGGGTGTTGCGGGTGCCTCGGGATCTTCCTTGGCCACGGGCTTGATGGTGCTCGGGGTCAGCAGCCAGGCCGCCACCCCGATCAGGCATACCGCTCCCGACGCGCTCAACGCCACCTGGTAGCTGAGATTATCGGCCATGAACCCGGCAATCAGCGGGCCGATGATGGCGCCCAAATCAGTGGCCATCTGGAAGCCGGCCAACGCCTTGCCGCCATTGCGTCCCGAACCGATCACATCCGCGACCGCGGCCTGCTGGGCCGGTCCCAGGATCCCTCCGCCGAAACCGGCCAGGATGGAGAAGACGATGAAGGCCGGTAATGAGGTGAAGTAGCCCATCAGCACGATCGAGGAGAGCAGGATCCCCATGCCCACGATCACCGGGATCTTGCGCCCGACCGCATCGGTCAGCTTGCCCGAGAAAGTCAACGCGATGCCGTTGCCCACCGCGAAGATCGCCAGGGAGATCCCGGCGACCTGCTGTCCGGTGCCTTCTCCGAAGACCGCCAGGGCAAACAGCGGGATCATCGAGGTGCGGATGCCGAAGGCCAGCCAGCCGTAGCTGAAACCCGAGGCCATGGCCGCCCTGAAAGTGGGGGAGCGCAACGCCTCACGGGTGGTCAATACCGGGATGGGTGCGACCGGAAGCACCTCCCCGGCCCCATCCAGCTTGTTCAGTACGGGTTTGCGGGCCAGAGTGAAATACACCACCAGGGCGGCGATCACCAGCGCCACCCCGTAGATCACGAAGGGAAGGCGCATCCCGAAGGGTGCCAGCAGGGTTCCAATGACCGGACCGGTGACATTGCCCAGCAGGAAGGCCCCGGCGTACAGTCCCGAGATCCGTCCCCGGGACCCTTCCGGGGCCAGCCGGGCGATCAGCGCCATGGCCGAAATGGTGAACATGGTGGAGCCGAATCCGCCGAGCCCGCGGGCGATCAGCAACTGGGTGTAGTCCTGGACCACGGCACACAACAGGGTGGATAGCGCCACCAGGGACACGCCGGTGACATACACCCTGGGTTCGCCGAGCCTGGCGGTCAGCGCCCCGGCCACCGGCGCGAAGATCAGCCGGGCAAAGGCGAAAATACTGACAATCACGCTGGCCGCGGCGGCACCCACATCGAAGCTGACCGCGTACTGCGGCAAGATGGGCGCAATGAGCCCGAAACCTACTGCAATGATGAACGCCGCAATCAGTAGAATGGTGATTTCCCGTGGAATCCGGGGGCGCTCGGTACGTGGAACAATTTTGGACATAAGTGCTTTGCCCGCCCAATCCATCCAGGGCAGCGGGCTAACCAGCTTCCTTGTGGGAGCTTCGGATTGAACTGCCAGCCATCATTCTAGACTGTGAGATGATCTAAACGTGTCTGATCAGCTTTTGACAATAATCATTGTGGTCGCGGTCATAGCGATCATTGGCATTGGAACCATCGCGTTGGTCTCCAAGGGCCGTAAACCAAAGACCCCCTACACCAGCGAACGCGACGCGAACGACCCGCCTTCCGGGACCGGGACCCTCACCGAAGAACGTGAGGACACCGAAGCCCCGGCCGTACCGGGCGAGGGCCTGCCGGCGGATGTCATTGAGGAAGCACCGGGATTCCAGCTGGATGTCCCCGAGCCGGTCCAGGGACGACTGGCCCGGCTGCGTGCCCGGCTGACCAAATCGAACAACATGTTCTCCAAGGGCCTGCTGGCCCTGCTCAGCCAGGACAAGATCGACGAGGACGTCTGGGACGAGATCGAGGAAACCCTGCTGTTGGCGGACCTCGGCACCGAGCCGACCCTCGAACTGGTTGACGCGCTGCGTGAACGGGTCAAGGTCGAAGGCAGCCGCGACCCCGAGCACGTCAAGGCGATGCTGCGCGAGGAACTACTCAAGCTCGTTGACCCGAGCATGGACCGCAACTACCTGCCCGAGCCGCATCCGGACCGTCCCAGCATCCTGATGGTGGTCGGCGTCAACGGCGTGGGCAAGACCACCACCATTGGCAAACTGGCCCGCGTGCTGGTCGCCGAGGACAAGGACGTGCTGCTCGGCGCGGCCGATACCTTCCGCGCCGCAGCCGCCGAACAGCTGGCCACCTGGGGCGACCGCGTCGGTGTGCCAACGGTACGCTCCGAGATCGACGGGGCTGACCCGGCCTCCGTGGCTTATGAAGCCGTGGCAGCAGGTATCGACCAGGGCGTGGACATTGTCATGATCGACACCGCCGGCCGCCTGCAGAACAAGGTCGGCCTGATGGATGAGCTGGGCAAGATCAAGCGCGTGGTCGAGAAGAAGGCCACCGTGGACGAGGTCCTGTTGGTCCTGGACGCCACCACCGGCCAGAACGGCCTGACCCAGGCCAAGGTGTTCTCCGAGGTGGTCAACGTCTCGGGCATCGTCCTGACAAAACTGGACGGAACCGCCAAGGGCGGCATCGTGGTGGCCATCCAGCGCCAGCTCGGTGTGCCGGTCAAGCTGGTGGGCCTGGGTGAAGGCCCGGACGACCTGGCACCGTTCGACCCCGAGGAATTCGTGGACGCCCTGCTCGAAGGCTAGGCAAGACCCACGGCCGAAATGCCCCGGAACCACCATCTGGTGGTTCCGGGGCATTCGTGGTTCCAGGGCGAAAGCCGGCCGGGCTCCTGGACCTATGACTCCCGGCGCAATTCACCACACCCCGGGACACGGGACACGCCCACAACCTGCCGCCCGCGTCCCGGATCCGCGCCTCCGCTCCGCCGAAACGTGTGGCTGCACGTCACGGCCGGTGAGTGGCAATCCACCAGGAACGCAATACGCATCCTTATTGATGGCGGGGTCAGGATTCTTTGATGAACCGGTCAGCATCCGCCGGTAGACAGGATAGCTGGGGCCAACGGTGACGCTGGTCCCTGTCGCCTTGGCAGATACGCAGTCCGTACCGCGTTCCGGGGCAGGCAACAGCACCACTGGTCTACCGAAGGAACCGCGCCGAACGTGAGCCGCCATAGCACCACACCGGAAATGAGTACGCCGCAGGTTGCGTCCACCCCGCGCGCCGGTTTCCGCGCCGACATCCAGGGACTGCGCGCCATCGCGGTGGCCGTGGTGGTGCTGTACCACTTCTGGCCACACCGCCTGCCCGGTGGCTTCATCGGTGTGGACGTCTTCTTCGTCATCTCGGGATTCCTGATCACCGGGCACCTGATGAACAAGCCGCCACGGCACGTCGGAGACATCCTCGGCTTCTGGATGCGCCGGGTCAAAAGACTGCTCCCGGCCTCCTTCGCGGTCATCCTGGCCACCCTTACCGGCACGTGGGCACTGGCACCGGCCACGGTCTGGAAGGACTGGGGGCTGCAGGCGCTGGCTTCCACCTTCTACTTCCAGAACTGGTTCCTGGCCTCCAGCAAGGTCGACTACCTGGCCGAAGCGGACGCACCCAGCCCCTTCCAGCACTTCTGGTCGCTCTCCGTGGAAGAACAGTTCTACCTGGTGTGGCCGGTGCTGATCGGCGTGCTGGTCTTGCTCGGGGTGAGATCCGGGCGCAGGCCAGCGCTCGCCGTCGGAGCGGGGATTGGCGTGCTCTTTGCCGGTTCCCTGGCCTATTCGGTATACGCCACCGCCCAGTCCGCCGGGATCGCCTACTTCTCCACCTTCACCCGGGCCTGGGAATTCGCCGCCGGGGCGCTGGTGGCGGTACTCGGCGCCAAGGCCTGTGCCCCGAAGAGCGGCCTGCTGCCGGCCATGGGGGCCTGGCTGGGCCTGGTAGCCATTGCCGGCAGTGCGGTGGGTTTCAACGCCGAGCTTCCCTTCCCCGGGGCGGTGGCGCTGGTTCCCGTGATCGGAACCATGCTGGTGCTCTGGACGCATGCCACCGGCCGGTATTCACCGCTCTGCCTGCTGTCCCATCCGGTTATGCGATTCACCGGGGATCACTCCTATGCCATCTACCTGTGGCACTGGCCGGTGCTGATCCTGGCACCATTTGTCCTCAGCGACTTCCTTGCCGTCCACAAGCTCATTGCCCTGGCCGGTATCGTGCTGCTGGCCGTGGCCACGCAGAAGCTGGTCGAGACCCGGTTCCGCCGCTACATGGAGCGCTCCAGGATCGTCACCGCCCCGCGATTCCTGCTGGCCGGATCGCTGGCCCTGGCCGTGCTGGGCGGGAACTTCTACACCGTCAGCCAACAGCTCACCGAGGAATCCAAGGACATCCAGGCCGGGATCGAACGGGTCAAGGACGAGGTCGGTATCGAATGCTTCGGGGCCGCGTCCCTGGCCAATGACTGCCAAGACACCGAGACCAGCTTCGACACACTGGCACCGGCACCGGTGGTGGCCAAGGAGGACCGGCCACCGGTCTACGAAGACGACTGCTTTGCCGAAGCCGAGAGCGAATTCTCCACCCGGACCGTCTGCCAATACGGTACGGGGGATACCAAGGTGGCACTGGTGGGCAACTCCCACGCCGGGCACTGGGTCCCGGCCCTGGAACCCGTGGCCCGGGACAACGACTGGCAGATCGACACCTATGTGGCCAGCGCCTGCGCGCCCATGGGGCTTGCCCAGGAGTTCGACAATCCGCAGCAGGAAGAAGGCTGCGCCGAGTTCGGGCAGTGGGCCGCCGAAGAAATCGCCGAAGGCGGATACGATCTGGTGGTCTCCTCCAACCGGCAATCCAAGACGGTGGTCGGCTACAACCGCGCGGACAGTGCCGCCCCTGCAGAAGACGCCTACGCCCGGATCCTTGAGGCCTGGGCGGACTCCGGAGCAGAGATCGTGGTACTGCGTGATACCCCATGGCCGGGGACCACATTGGACAATGTGCCGGACTGCGTCGCCGAAAACCCGGATGACCTGTCGCTGTGTACCGGCAGCGCGGAGGACTGGGTCCCCATGGATCCGCAATACGACGCCGCGCAAGCCATGGAGGATCCGCGGATCACTGCGGTGGATGTTAATGACTACTTCTGCCAGGACGGCACCTGCCATTCGGTCATCGGGGGAGTGCTGGCCTACTACGACCACTCGCATCTGAGCCGGACCTTCGCCCAAAGCATGAGTGCGCCGTTGGAGCAACGCCTGCGTGACGCCGTGGACTCCGCCAGGCTCTGGAACTGAGCCGAAGGGCGTACCAAGCCATTCTGTCGGGGGCGCCCGATACGTTATGGGTGATCCGGATCAAAGTTGGGGAATCCGGATCCACTACTCGTACCAAGGATGGTTTGCCGTGAAAAAGGCTGCTGTTAGTTTCATTGCCATCGTGATGGCATTCACCCTCGTGGCCTGCGGAGTGCCGCAGGAAGACCACGACCAGGCGTTGGCATCCGTGGCCGCCGCCGAAAAAGACCGCGATTCACTCAAATCCCGGTTGGCCGGCACCGAAGCCAAACTGGCGGCCGCGGAAACCGAGCTGGAAAAACTGCGAACCGCGGAGAGTGAACGCAAGCAGGCAGCTGAGGCCGAGGAGAAGCGCAAGGCCGAGGAGAAGAAGGCCAAGGAAGAAGCCGAAAAGAAGGAAAAGGAGAAGCTGAACAAGGCCAAGAAGATCAGCAAGCGGGAACTGGCCCAGATCGTGAAGAAACCGGATTCACATCTGGAACGCAATGTGATCATCTACGCCCGCGTCACCCAATTCGATTCGGCAACCGGGCCATGCACCTTCCGTGCCGAGATCTCCCACGCCCACGTAGGCAAGTACTCCTACGAACACAACTCGATGTTCAACGCCGGGGACGGGTTGATCAACTGCGAGATCCTCGATGACGTGGTGGCCGAGGACATCATCGAAGTCACCGCGGAGATCACCGGATCGCTGACCTACAGCACGCAGATCGGTGGCAGCACCACGGTGCCCGAGTTCCAGGTGGTCAAACTCAAGCGGCTCTAGCCTGCGGCCTCCGGCGGGGTGCGACGGACCCGTTCCGGCACCCCGCCGGTGAGTTAACCTCGCCGAAACACGGGATGACACCAACCGTTACCTGGGTCAGCCCAATGTCACACCGTCGAAACGAAAACTGCGTATTACCTGAAACACCGGTGGTCAATGATTGATACCGAGGGGTTAGCCCAAGGACGAGCGATTCCCCGTCAAGACAATTCATCGAACACCGCAATGAGGGGAAGTGGCTGATATGGAACTGACAACAGCCAGCCTATGGATACTGATCGCCGGGGCCTTGGTGCTGCTGATGACACCGGCACTGGGACTGTTCTACGGGGGCATGACACGCGCAACCGGCGTGGTGAACATGATGCTGATGAGCTTCTCGGCCGCGGCAATCACCGCAGTGGTCTGGGTGCTCTGGGGCTACTCGCTCTCCGCCGGACAGCCGGCCATTGCCGGACTGATCGGCAACCCGCTCAGTGACTTCGGGCTGGCGCAAACCGATCCGGCAGACCTGCTGGATGTCGGCTTCGCCGGGGCCTTCGCCATGATCGCGGTGGCCATCATCTCCGGGGCCATCGCCGACCGCAGCCGCTTCGGCGCCTGGCTGGTCTTCGTGCCGGTCTGGGTTTCCGTGGTCTACGCACCTATCGCCTTCTGGATCTGGGGCGGCGGCATGCTCAGCGCCGATGGCGTGCTCGGCGGCTTCTTCGGCGAAGCGATCGACTTCGCCGGTGGCGCCGTGATCCACACCAACGCCGGTGTGGCCGCACTGGTCCTGGCCCTGAAGCTGGGCCAGCGCCACAACTTCCACGACCGCCCGCAGCCGCACAACACCCCACTGGTCATGCTCGGCGCCGCACTGCTCTGGTTCGGCTGGTTCGGTTTCAACGCCGGTGCCGCCACCACCATCGAGCAGGCCGGCCTGATCTGGGTCAACACCCTGGCCGCTCCGGCCGCCGCAGTGCTGGGCTGGGTACTGGTGGAGAAGCTGCGCGGTTCGCGGCCCTCCTCGGTAGGTGTGGCCTCGGGTCTGGTGGCCGGCCTGGTGGCCATCACCCCGGCATGCGCCAACATCGCCCCGTGGGCGGCCCTGCTGCTGGGTATCGTCTCCGGCGCGGCAGCCGCGTGGGCCGTGGGCCTGAAGTGGAAGCTCGGCTACGACGACTCGCTGGATGTGGTGGGTGTCCACCTGGTCGCCGGCCTGATCGGTACCGTGGCCCTGGGCTTCATCGCCCTGCCCAGTGAGGAAACCGCCGGCGGCCTGTTCTACGGTGGCGGATTCGCCCTGCTGGTCTCGCAGGTTGTGGCCTGTGTCGTGGTGATCATCTTCTCCGCCGCGGCCACCTGGGTGATTGCCACCCTGGTCGATAAGATCATCCCATGGCGCATCGACAGCGACGTGGAAGTTGCCGGCATCGATGCGGCAGAGCACGAGGAGTCCGGTTACCAGCTGGCGAGGTAACCGGGGCAACAAAAAAGGGGGGCCCCGGGTCCGGCACCACAGTGGTTGGTGGTGCCGGACCCGGGGTATTTCTTATGCACTGGGGCACTGTACGGGCACCGGCGCCTGTCCCGGTTCTGGCGGGCTACCGCGGTTCGCGGAAGGCATCACGCAGCGGGTCGTAACGCCAGCGCGGGGCGTTGCGGCCCGGGCGGAACGCCGAGACACTCGATTCACCCGGGATCCAGAAACGCCACGGGAAATCGCTGCCCCCGGCCGGGCCGGACACGCCGACCCGCGGCCCGTGGGCGATCCGGGGCGCCCGGGAGGCCGGCAACTGCAGCCCGAACGGCTTGCTGAACAGGTCAAGACCGTCATGTTCCTGGCGGGTGATGCCCAGGGTCCTTCCGAGGTTTCCCGGCCCGCGGGCGAGGAACTCGTCCCTGACCGGTAGCGCCTGCTGTCCGCTACCTGGCCGGTTCCGGGTGCGCCGCCATCGTGCCAGCTCCAATCCGTCGATCACCCGACCGGCACGCACCAGCACCGCCGAGGCCACCCCCTCGGGCGAGCAGACCAGGTTCAGGGCATGGTGCAGTCCGTAGCTCAGGTACACGTAGGCATGGGCCGGTGGCCCGAACATCGAGGCAGTGCGTTCGGTCCTCCGGTCCTTCGAATGCGCCCCCGGATCATAGGGCCCGGTGGTTCCCAGACCGTGGTAGGCCTCGGTTTCGGTGATGCGCAGTGTCACCGGGCCCTCGTCCGAATCCACGCTCAGTAGCGCCCCGAGCAGCAGCGGGGCGACGTCCAGGGCCGGGGCGGCAAGCAGATCTCGATCCATCCGGCCAGTATCCCAGCTGCGAGGCGCAACGCGCAGGACTGTGAATTTGCGTTGGGTTATTCACGCAATGGGTGAAACAGGCAAAGAAGACCGGCGATTGTTGATATTCTTGTTCGTTGAGTCCTGTGCGCCTTTTTGACGCACCACACGACCTACCGAAAGAAGTGCCCGGCACGTGTTTAATTCACTTTCCGATCGCCTGACAGCCACCTTCAAGAACCTGCGTGGCAAGGGTAAGCTCACCGAGGCTGACATTGACGGTACAGTCCGCGAAATTCGTCGCGCCCTGCTGGACGCCGACGTTGCCGTCCCCGTGGTGCGTGCCTTTGTGGCCCAGATCAAGGAACGCGCCCTGGGCGCGGAGGTCTCCGAGGCGCTGAACCCGGGCCAGCAGGTCGTGAAGATCGTCAACGAGGAACTGGTGGGCATCCTCGGCGGGGAGACCCGCCGCATCAACCTGGCCAAGAACCCTCCCACGGTGATCATGCTCGCCGGTCTGCAGGGTGCCGGTAAGACCACCCTGGCCGGCAAGCTGGCCAAGCACCTGAAGACCGAGGGGCACACCCCGATGCTGGTGGCCTGTGACCTGCAGCGCCCGAACGCGGTCAAGCAGTTGCAGATCAACGGCGAGCGTGCCGGGGTGCCGGTCTACGCGCCGCACCCGGGAGTCTCCAGCGAATTCGACACCCCCACCGGGGATCCGGTCACCGTGGCCCGCGACGGTGTGGCCGAGGCCAAGGCCAAGCTGCACGATGTGGTCATCGTCGACACCGCCGGCCGCCTGGGTGTCGATACCGAAATGATGGAGCAGGCCGCGAACATCCGCGCCGCCATCAACCCCGACGAAGTGCTCTTCGTCATCGACGCCATGATCGGCCAGGACGCGGTCAACACCGCGCAGGCCTTCCACGAGGGTGTGGACTTCACCGGTGTGGTGCTGTCCAAGCTGGACGGTGACGCCCGTGGTGGCGCCGCCCTCTCGGTGGCGTCGGTGACCGGCAAGCCGGTCATGTTCGCCTCCACCGGTGAGAACCTGGACGATTTCGAGATCTTCCACCCGGACCGGATGGCCAGCCGCATCCTGGAGATGGGCGACATCATGACGCTCATCGAACAGGCCGAGAAGAACTGGGACAAGGGCGAAGCCGAACGGATGGCGAAGAAATTCGCCGACCAGGAAGACTTCACCCTGGAGGACTTCCTCGCCCAGATGGCCCAGATCAAGAAGATGGGCTCCATGAAGAAGCTGCTGGGCATGATGCCCGGTACGCAGATCTCCCGTCAGCAGCTTGAACAGTTCGATGAGCGCCAGATCGACCGGGTCGAGGCGATTGTGCGCTCCATGACCCCGCATGAGCGCAATGCCCCGAAGATCATCAACGGTTCGCGCCGCGCCCGTATCGCCAAGGGTTCGGGCGTCTCGGTCTCCGAGGTCAACCAGATGCTCGAACGGTTCACCGAAGCGCAGAAGATGATGAAGAAGATGGCCGCCGGTGGCGGCATGCCGGGTATGCCCGGTGCCGGACGCGGTGCCGCCCGCAAGGCCAAGGGCAAAGGCAAGGGCAAGAAGCAGGTCAAGTACGGCAATCCGGCCAAGGCGGCCCAGGCGGAGCTGGAGGCCAAGAACAAGAAGGCCGCGGCCCCTGCCGGTGCGGCCTTCGGCAAGGGCGGGGTTCCGGAGGACTTTGATCCCTCAAGCCTGAACCTGCCTGCCGGGTTCGAAAAGTACCTGGGCAAGTAAAAACGTAGGAACAGTGGTGGCCCCGTCCGGACGGGGCCACCACTGTTTTTAGGGACCGGCGCGGGAAGATCGGATGCCGGCGCTCACCGCCCTACTGGTTTTCGGCGCGCTCCTGCACCACCTTGGTGGCGACACCGGAGATATCCGGGGCGAAGGCGTACAGGTTGCCCTGCTGCTGATGGACCCACCACCGGCCGCACAGGTGCGTGGTTCGCTGCTCGGTGGCGTCGGGCCACCAGTCCGCTTCCAGGGTCCGGAAGGTCACGAACTCCTCCGGGTCGATATCCTTGGTGCGCGGGTCACCGCCGTAGGCGGCCTCCAGTTCCGCTGCGGAGGGTGCGCCTTCTTCCTTGATCTTGGTGCACTGCCCAGCAGGTAGTTCCCCTGCATAGTCCATGACGAAGATCCGTTCATGACCGGTGCTGCGCTGCTCAAGGCGGATATCGCTGCCTCCGGCGGGAACCCAGCCGGGTAGCAGGCCGGAGGCGACACCATCCTGGGAGGTTTTGGCCGACTTCGAGGCAGAGTCCTCGTACCTGTCGTCAAATGCAGAGGAAATACCGCAGCCAGTCAGGGCCAGGGCCAGTGGAACGGCCAATGCGGCGGCGGTGAGAGTCTTCTTTTTCATCATGGTTACACACTAGAAAACTCCAAGTGGCCAGCGCGTCCACCGGTCGGGGCAACTTCTTGGCGAACATCTCCACCCGCGGCATGAGTCCTCACCTGCCGGCCTCGGGCCACGGGTGGCTCCCCGGGAACCGGTGCATCGTGGATGTGCGATTGCGTTCGACCGCTTTTCCGCACACGCCCACCCCGGATTGCGCCGGTGGTGATCAAACCGGCGCGTACAGCCCTGTCCGGGCCTATGCCCAGCGTCGTCGGCTACGATGGGACCCAGGGGTACTTTCCCCGTTTTCTTGGGAATCGGTCGATTCCCAGCTAGGACGGCATCTGTGTCGAAATCACCGCGTAAGAGCGAAGCGAAGAAACCTTCCAAATCCATCAAGGAAAAGCGTGCCGAAAAGCGCATGAAGAATGCCGCAGACTCAGTCATCGAGCCTGTGCGCAAAGCCGCCAAGTAGTTAGCTTCTTGCCCGGCAAGCCACCGGGCGCCAAAGTTTGCACATGCCCCGCTCATGATTCGGCGGGGACATGTGCATCTTTCGTTTAAGGCTTGCTCGAGCTTGAATACCAGAACATTGGTATATCCCCGGGTCGAGTCCTGACCATTGGCACCGGGCACCACTACTTCTCTTCGGCGGAGGATTCCAACGCCGGCGGTTCACCATTTCGTTGGCCGAGCCGATCGGCCAAGCCGCGAGAGAGTCTCTCCGTTATGGACAACACCCGGTTTACACCGTCTGTGCCCAAGCTCTTGGCTGCATGTATTCCTTCAGTACCGGACTCGACCGCCTTGCTCTTGGCAGCCGCTGCCAGTTCCGCGGTTTCCCCGCCGATACGTTTGGCGGCATCGACTCCGTCTGATGCCGTCTCAACGACATCATCCCTTAACTCAGACAACGCTTGAAGCCAGCGCTTCGCGTCGCTGGTTGCGTGACTACTTTCGATGCCGATACCCACCAGAAAGTGAGTGACCGCGTCTTTGACGGTGTTGCTGGAACGAACCGTGTTCTTGGCCGTCACGGGGTTAAACAGGACTTTCGTATTGGCAAAAGCCGCTGCAGCATTCATTCTGTCGATCAACCGTTCAGTACATCGGATGATATGTTCAATCCGGTTGTTGCGGGCAACCAACAGTGCATCACGATGTTTGTCGAGCTCCTTCGGCGAATGATCCAGCACGCGATCCAGCTCAAGAACGGAAATCGCATCGTGCAACTGGAAGCAGCGCGCGAGAACTGCTAGCCATTCGTTGACCTTGGCTTCGGTTTGTTTGATTTCGTTGCCGAGGTCGCCTAATTTTCCTTTGGCTTCGGTTTTCTCGACCAAGTGATCAATGGCTCGCAATGCATAGGCTTGAGTATGGGCAATTGTCAAGGTCGTGGCTTGTACCTTGGACCAGGTGACTTCGGAGACACGTCCAACTTGATCCCTGACAGTGAGAGCTTCCTCGATGACGAAACCAACACCGATCATGCCGGCCAGAACCGTGTCCTTTTGCCCTCTGAGGACATCGTCCAGCTTTTCGTCAATGGTTTTCAGGTAATCGGTGATCTCTTCCATGGTTTGCTCCATGGCTAATTGAGTCATGATGCCTGAAAGTCCCGACAGAAGGGCAGGATTGGTCAGTAATGTGCCTGGCGCGGCAAGCAGGCTGTCCGCTTTAACGAACTCCAGCAAACCGGTGATTTTGCCGTCTTTGGTCAGGACACCACGACTATATAGCGGAGTAGAACCTTTCATCAGCTTGTCGACCTTCATGGCCTGTGCTGATTTTTCGGTCAGTTTAACCCAGCGTCCTGACTCGGTCGAGATCTGCCCCGCTGTCTTCGCCAGTCCAGCTCCAGTGCCAAGGGTTTTGCTGACACGGTTAACGTTCAGCTCACGAGATTCAAGGCCGTGACTATTCAAAAAGCGGTCAACCGCGGCCGGGTCACCAATCACCGCAAGGCCCTCACCGTCGTTGATTAGTTCGATTTCGTCATTCACATTGACTCCTCATGATTCAAGACCGCTTGCACCCATAGCAAGTGAATTATCTTGATCCTAGATGGAAACCCTGACACCTTGGTTCAAACACCGCGAAATGGTCCGACGAACATCGAACCTCGAATGCACTTCGAAACATGGGATTCTATTGCGTGTCCCAAGTGAACGTCCTATTGGTTGATCGCGGGGCAAAGCCCATGCATGTTGGAGGCTTGGTAAGCGGATGGGCTAAGCAGGTATCAATCTTTTGACCTGTCCAGACTTCGCAGCGCCGGGAAGTCGGTATCCCTGAACTCGGTGCCCGGAACCCGTCCGTTGCCGGAGGCGGCCTGCTCGGCCTGGCGTAGTTCAACCCGGCGGATCTTGCCCGAAATCGTCTTGGGCAGGTCCGCGAATTCCAGGCGGCGGATCCGCTTGTAGGGTGCCAGGTGTTCACGGCAGTAGCCGAGAATCGATTCGGCGACCTCGGCAGAGGCTTCGTAACCTGCTGCCAGGATGACAAAGGCCTTGGGCACACTTAGACGCATCGCATCGGGGGCGGGTACCACGGCCGCCTCGGCCACCGCGGGATGCTCCAGGATCACCGATTCGAGTTCGAAGGGGCTGAGCTTGTAGTCGCTGGACTTGAACACGTCGTCGGCACGGCCCACATATCTCAGGACCCCATGCTCATCACGTTCGGCGATATCCCCGGTATGGTACAGCCCGCCGCTCATCGCCTCCCCGGTTTTCGCCGGGTCCTGGAAGTAGCCCTTCATCAACCCCACCGGGCGCGGGTCGATCCGCAGGCAGATTTCACCGGTGGTAGCCGGTTCCCCGGTGGTCGGATCGCGCAATTCCACCTCGTAGCCGGGCATCGGCCGCCCCATGGCGCCAATGCTCACCCGTTCACCGGGAGGGTTGGCGATCTGCACGGTGGTCTCGGTCTGGCCGTAGCCGTCACGGATCATCTGGCCCCAGGCACGTTCGACTTGGTCGATCACCTCGGCGTTCAACGGCTCGCCGGCCGAGACCAGCTTGCCCGGCGGGTTGCGCAGTTCACCCAGGTCCGCCTGGATCAGGTAACGCCAGACGGTGGGCGGGGCGCAGAAGCTGGTGACCGCCTGAGCATCCATTTGCTGCATCAGGGCCTTGGCATCAAAACGGTCGTAGTTGTAGACGAAAACTGTGGCCTCGGCGATCCACGGTCCGAAGAAGTTCGACCAGGCGTGCTTGCCCCAGCCGGGGGAGGCCACGTTCAGGTGGACATCGCCTGGTTCCAGGCCGATCCAGTACATGGTGGCCAGATGCCCCACCGGGTAGGACACATGGGTGTGCTGCACCAGTTTGGCCTGTGAGGTGGTGCCGGAGGTGAAGTAGAGCAGCAGGTTCTCATCCGCGGCAGTCGGTGTCTGCAGGCAGAAGTCCGCCTCCGAATTCCGGGACTGCGAATAGTCCAGGATGCCCTCACCGGGCGTCCCATCCACCTGAACCAGCCGGTAGGTGCCGGGAACCTGCGCGAACTTCGGCACCTGTTCCGCGTTGGTGACCACCCAGCTGGCCTTGCCGCGTTCGATCCTCTCCACCAGGTCGGTGCTGGTCAGCTGGGTGGTGGAAGGGATGATCACCGCGCCGAGCTTCATCCCGGCCAGCATGATCTCCCACAATGCGATTTCGTTGCCCAGCATCACGATCATGGTGTCCGCGCGTTCGAAGCCCTGCTCGCTGAGCCACCGGGCCACCTGGGAGGAACGGGCGGAGAGTTCGGCCCAGGTATACCGGGCGCTGCTGCCATCGGTTTCGGTCAGGATCAGTGCCGGGGTGTCGGCGCGTTGCGGGTCCCTGGCGATCTGGTCGAACCAGTCGTAGGCGAAATTGAAATCCGTGAACTCCGGCCAGCGGAACTCCCTACGCGCCCGGGCGTAGTCCCCGCGGGTCTCCAGCAGCAGGTCACGTGCCGCACGGAAGGTGTCGAAATTTGTGGACATGGCAGGGCCCTTTCCCGCAAGTGCTTGAACCCGACTGGTCAGGTCGCTGAATCTGTTGCCAATATACGCTGGTGTCCAATAATCAAGAAGTGTTGCGGCACCGTGAGCGGTGGATTTGCCTTGGGCCGGCGTTATTGACCATTCGGACAGCCGGTTTCTGAAGCCCGAAGCCACCGGGCCACGTGAGCCCGGTTCCGTCTTTGGAAGGATGCGGTGTCCCTGCCCGTTGCTGGAGATCCGCCCCGAGGTTGATGGCCACGGCCGTGCTGCGGCATAGGATGAGAGGAGGTGAGATTTTCTCGAACGAAAGAAGTCTATGAGTACCGAAGAATTCAATGTGCTATCGCTGAGCTTCCACTACCGCGGGCGCCGGGCGGAAGCCGGGCAGCGGGTCTACGAGGCGCTGAGCGCACTGGACCTGGTTGGCTACTGCGGCAGCTCGGATGCGGGGGACCACTTCACCTTCGTGGCCGCGGACCTTGCCATGGACGAGTACGAGGTGCCGTTGACCGCCAATGCCGCCGGAGAATTGTCCTTTGCCAAGGGCAGCACCGAAGAGCTCGCCAAGGCCTTGCTTGAGGCCAGTGGGGCCGACTCGATCTACCTCGACGGCGAACTGGCGGCCGGTGAGGAACTGGACCTGGACGACGAAGCCGCCTTCGAGGGCATGGATCAAACCACCACGCCCCAGGTTGTCGCCGGTCCGCGCCTGCCACGCAGCGAGCTGGCCATGTCGAGCGTCGGACAGGGCGGCGGCTGGAAACTGCGCGAAGACCAGCAGGGATTGCTGGCGGTACGCGAAGGTGAATCGGTGGATATCGTGCTGGGCCGCAAGATGGTGCCCGCAGTGGATATCATCCGGCACGAGGACGTCTACCAGATCCGCCTCCATGCCCGGTCCGGGACGCTGAATGTGGCCGGGAGCGTGGCACTGGAGTACTGGATGTCCACCGGGGAACGCGCGGTGCCCGCCGTGGCTTCCGGAAGCCCCGCAGCCAAGCTACAGCAGGATCTGGGGCTCTGGTTGCATGGCGCCGATACCGCGGAGCTGGAGGAACTCGAAGAGCTGTGGCCCGAAGCCGCCGCGGCAGTGAAGGTGCTTTGTGCTGAACGCACCGAGGCGGCGCTGCGCGACTTCATCCGTTCACTTGACCTGCCCGAGCAGATCGTCGACCTGGCCAACGGCGATCCGGTGCCCTCCGACTTCGAGGACCTGCGTGGCGGCATGGTGACGGGCCTTAACCTGGCCCTGGAAGAGGAAATCTCCTCGGCCCAGGGCATCTGGAAACTGGTCTACCGCACGGGGTGGAGCCCCACCGCGTTGATCACCTCCTCACTGGGCGTGATCGCCGCCGGCGTGCTGTTCCACCGCTGGATGAAACTCAAGGGCAAGCCCGGCACCGGCTGGCGGCGGACCATCATGTTCTTCTGGTACTCGGATGCCGCCTACTACCTGGCGCGCGGTGTGCGCGACGCGCTGCGCAAGAAGCACTGAGCACCGTTCCCGGATCCGCGGCTGCCGCACTGGCCGCCGCGGATCCGTTGCCGGCTACCGTTTGGCGCGGTGGCCCAGGCTCGGGAAGTCGGTGTCCCGGTATTCCCTCCCGGCCCCGGCGCCATCGCGATGCCGTTGCGCTTCGGCCTGGCGCAGTTCCACCCGGCGGATCTTGCCGGAGATGGTCTTGGGCAGCTCGGTGAACTCCAGGCGCTTGATCCGCTTGTACGGGGCCAGGTGCTCACGGCAGAAGGCCAGGATGCTTTCGGCCAGTTCGGGGCCGGGTTCCTGGCCGTTGACCGGGACCACGAATGCCTTCGGAACGCTCAGCCGCAGGTCATCGGGCGCTGGGACCACCGCGGCCTCGGCGACCAACGGGTGCTCGATGAGCACCGATTCCAGTTCGAATGGGCTGAGCTTGTAGTCGCTGGATTTGAACACGTCATCGTCCCGGCCCACATAGGTCAGGACCCCCTGCTCGTCGGCCTGGGCGATATCCCCGGTGTGGTAGTAGCCGTCGCGGAACGCATCCGCGGTCTTCTCCGGGTCCTGGTAGTAGGACTTCATCAGGCCCAGCGGGCGATCGGTGAGCCGCAGGCAGATCTCGCCCACGTCGGCCGGCTCACCGGTGGCCGGATCAAGCAGCACCACCTCGTAGCCGGGCATGGGCCGTCCCATGGCCCCGATGGTGATCCGTTCACCGGGCGGGTTGGCGATCTGCACGGTGGTTTCGGTTTGCCCGAAACCATCGCGGATCACCTGGCCCCAGGCACGTTCGACCTGGCCGATCACCTCGGCGTTCAGCGGCTCCCCGGCGGAAACCAGCTTGCCCGGCGGGTTGCGCAGCTGCCCCAGATCGGCCTGGATCAGCAACCGCCAGACCGTGGGCGGGGCGCAGAAGCTGCTCACCCCTTCGGTATCCATCTGTTCCATCAACGCCGCGGCATCAAAGCGGTCGTAGTTGTAGATGAACACCGTGGCCTCGGCGATCCACGGGGTGAACAGGTTGGACCAGGCGTGCTTGGCCCAGCCCGGGGAGGCCACATTCAGGTGGACATCCCCGGGCTCCAACCCGATCCAGAACATGGTGCTCAGGTGGCCGACCGGGTAGGAGGCATGGGTGTGCTCCACCAGCTTGGCGCGTGAGGTGGTGCCGGAGGTGAAGTAGAGCAGCAGGGTCTCATCGGCCCGGGTCGGTTCCTGAAGGCTGAAGTGTGTCGGGGCGGTCAGGGACCGGGCATAGTCCAGGGTTCCGGGCGTCGGGTCGCCGCCGATCTGGATCACCGTGAAATCCCCGGGCACCGAAGCGAACTTCCCCAGCTGGTCGGCATTGGTGATCACCCAGCTCGCCCCGCCACGTTCGATGCGGTCGGCCAGGTCGGCCGGGGTCAGCTGCACGGTACAGGGGATAAGCACCACCCCGAGCTTGATTCCGGCGAGCATCGTTTCCCACAGCTCCACCTGGTTGGTCAGCATCACGATGACCTTCTGCGAACGCCGCACCCCCTGGGAGGACAACCAGGCGGCCAGCTGGGTGGAGCGCTCGGCCAGCTGCCGCCAGGTCCGCCGGGTCGAACTTCCATCCATCTCGGTAATCACCAGCGCATCGGATGACCCGCGTTCACCGGCGGCTACCTGGTCGAACCAGTCGTACCCGAAGTTGAAGTGCGTGAAGGCCGGCCAGCGGAAGGTGGATCGGGCCTGCGCATAGTCCTCGCGCAGGGCCAGCAGGTGGTCGCGGGCAGCCCGGAATTCTTCGGTGACGTTCAATGGAACAACCTTTCCTACCTTGTCATGCAAACCATGGGCAATCGTGATGCGAGTCACTCGCCAATATACTTTGATGTCCTATCAATTGGAAGTGCCGGTGCGGCGGGAATTGGCCCGGTGACCGGGCGGCGTGTCCAGGGGCGCAGGGTTCATCGGTCACCAGGGGGACCGGGGCCCCGATCAGGAGGGTGGGCACCTCCTTCAGGGCCCCGGTATCAGCCATGGTCGCTGGTTGGTTCAGCGTTCCCGCTGGCCCGCAGGCCGGGTTAACACGGCTTCCAGGATTTGCCGCCCGGGGCGTAGCATCGCGGGCCGGTGTACTTGGAGTTGTTCTTTTTCGGGGTCGACTTCGGGGTGCTCTTCTTGGGTGTCGTCTTCCGCGGGGCCGGTTGCGTTGATTTCCTTGGCTGCTGGGTTTTCTGCTGCTGGATGCGGTTCTGCTCGGCGATGGCGGCCTGGCGTTGCTCTTCCTTCTTCCGGGCTTCGGCCTCCCGCTTTGTGCGCTCCTCCTCTTCCTTCCGCTTGCGCTCGGCCTCTAGTCGTTCCTCCTCGGCCTTGACCAGCTTCGCCTGCTGGTCCTTGTGCGCCTTCTCGGTCCGTTCGGCATGGGCGATGGACTCATTCAGTGTGGTCACCGACGGCGCGTACCGGCCGACCAGCAGCGCATGGGTGACCGGGTGGGTATCGGGGGTGATGGCCTCAAGTGCGGATTTCAGGCCGACGCCGACCGCGATGGCCGCTGCGGCCTGGCCGGCCAGCGAGCCCGCTTCGGCGATATCGCCGCTCAGCGCCTCGGGGACCTGCTCGAGTTCCTCCAGTGCCTCGGTGAACTGGGCCGGCAGCGTGCATTCGGTCTCGGCGTTGAATAATCCGAAGGCATTGCCGTGGGCGCCCTGTTCCGCGGCGAGCACCTCGGGGTAGAACCTGGTGTTCGGTTCGTACTTCACGGCAATGCCCAACCCGGCGGCCGCGATATCCGCATTAACCAGGCTGTCATCCTTGTACACCCCGGCCAGGGTTCGTCCGTAGCGGTCGGTCCGCTCGATATCGTATTCGAGCTTGACCTTGTCTCCCGGGGAGAGCAGCGATTTGAGATAGTTGCTGGCCTCCGGGCCCAGGCATTCCACCTCCATATTGGGGTGCACCGTTTCCGGGGTATCGATATTCAGCAGCCGCACCCGGGTCATTTCGCCAGCGATCCTCATATCCACCGTGTCACCGTCAATGACCTTGACAATCGTGCCGCGGGAATCCTTGGGTGGCGCCGCCGCATAGGCGACACCGGTGGTGACCAGCGCCCCGGTGGCCAGGGCGGCGATCCACTTGCTCTTGGTACTCATCATGCTAATCGTGTGTTCTCCCCAAATAATGCGTGTGATCAGGTCCTTCGACCCTCAGGACTATTGAAGCGGTTTCCGGCGGAAGCTCCAACTTGCCTCCAGTGCGTGAACCGGGTCCCCGTACCCACATAAAAACTTGAAGCTTCAATCACTTAAGCGTAGGATTGGTTCCAGCAGGATCACACGGAAGACCCCGGAGGGGACGGCAAGGCATGCAGAACATATCGGAGAACAAGCTCCCGGAGCAGCTGAGCATGAGCGCGGTGCAGCTGAAGGTCGGCGACATCGAACTCATGGGCGACTACTACCGCAACGCCCTGGGCCTGGAGGTGCTGGCCGAGGATGCTGCGGGAACCCTGCTGGGCCGCGGCGGCACAGCGCTGGTGAACCTGCGCAATGCCCGGGGCCTGCAACTGCCGGCCCGCGGCGAAGCCGGACTGTTCCACACCGCGCTGCTCTTTGGCACCCGGGCCGATTTGGCCGCCACCGTCTACGCCGCCGCACGCCACGATAAGTCCCGCTTCGTCGGTTCCAGCGACCACCTGGTCTCCGAGGCCTTCTACTTCACCGACCCCGAGGGCAACGGCATCGAACTGTACTGGGACCGTCCGCGCGAAACCTGGAACTGGAACGGCGGACAGGTGGCCATGGACACCATCTACCTGGATCCGAACAGCTACCTCGACAACCACCTGAGCGAGGAATCCTTCACGAACCTGCGAAGCGCCGGCGCCGGCATCGGACATGTGCACCTGCAGGTGGGCGACCTGGCCACCGCCCGGCGGTTCTATGTGGACACCCTGGGCTTCGACGCCACCGCCACCCTGGGTGATACCGCCCTGTTCGTCTCCGCCGGCGGCTACCACCACCATCTGGCCATGAACGTGTGGAACTCGCGCGGCGCCGGGCCCCGCAGGGACACCCTGGGACTGGGCGAGGTGCTGATCAACGTCCCCAGCACGGACGAGGTGGGCAAAATCGCCGAACGGCTGGATCACGCGAAGCTGGAAAACCACCACACCGGTGCCGAACTGCGCTTCCGCGACCCCTGGAACAACGCGCTGCGCGTGGCTGTGGGCTGACCGGCCGCGGCTCCGGCACCGGTTGTCGGGATGGCCCCGTGGCGGCACACAACCCGCCGGACCGTTACCCGGTCACGACGGGTTTGCGGAAAGCGGTTCAGCCCTCGGGGGTGCTGGTCGGCTCCTGCGGCGGCTGCCCGGTGATCTCCTTGAGCTGCTCGAAGGACATCATCAGGGTCTTCAGCTGCTTGTACTCCCCGGTTTCCAGGTAGGCACGCATCCGCTTGGTGCCGTGCAGGTCCGGATCCACATCGGTGAGCTGGTCATCGGGCTCGATCTGCCGTTGGAAGCTGGCACTGCCGCCCTGGTAGTTGAAGGATGCGGAGACCGGCTGGTAGTCGGCCTGCTGGTCCGGGCTGACCTCGGTCAGTGCGATCAGCGCGCTATCGGGGTTCGCGGCCGCGGCAATGAAGGACAGGTGCGGGCCCTCGGTGGCGTCCAGGGTCGCCCCGTCGATCAGCACATTCTCCTCCGGGGTGCTGGGCATGGCATCCTCGGCCAGGGACTCGGCCCCGGTGCGCAAGGTGGCCATCAGCTCGCCGGCCGGATTCAGGAACTCAACGCTGGCCGCGGAATCCTGGTTGTACTGGTAGTACTCGTTCTCGATCTCGCGCATCGCCCAGCCCTGCGGCAGCGCGATGGCGAAATGCCCCTGGGCCAGCTGCACCCGTTCGGCGGCAACCTGCGGCTGCGGGCTGGGCTCCTGCTGGTCTGCGCTGGTCGGAGCGGCCGACTGCCCCGCATCGGGGGTCGAGGCCGAGCAACCCACGAGCGCGGTCGTGAGCAGCAGGGCACCGGCGAGCATCGTGCGGGAACGGGTCAGTGCGTGCATGGTGGCCTTTCGCTAGCTGGGGCCGTTTCCACCACCGGTGCGCGGTGGCCAACGGGGTGAGGCAGACGGATCACTATCGGGTGCCGGATCCGGCACCGGACCCGACCCCCTAAACGCTACTTGACGACGTGTGTGCAGGCCATCCGACGCCACGGACGCCCAGCGAATTATGCTCCGTTGGTGGCCGAACTCACGGCCGGTCCCTCCGGAGGCTAGCGCACCGCGAAGAAATCCAGTTGCACCGCCCCGGGCAGCCGCCTGCCGCTACCCAGGAACACCGTGTCGTTGACCCAGGCGAAGCCGTTATCCACCGCGGTGGTCACCCGCGGGGTGAAGCGGAAATAGATCCGCGCCGGATCCACCGGCTCACCGCCCACCAGCTTGGCCAGGTCCGCCGCACTGCCGGTGCGCAGCGCCTGGTTGTCGACGAACAGCCGGCTGCCGTCCTCGGCTTCGATCACGTACACCGCATGCAGGTAGGAGGTGGTGGCGCTGGGATACAACTGGAAATCCGCCCCGGCATCGAGCACCCGCCCGTTCCAGCCCCTGCCGCGCACCCTGCCGCCACGGATCGGGATCAGCTTGCGCATCCCGTCGATGGTCTGCCCGATCTCGATGGGCGGGTCCACCTCCACGGTGGCGGAGGCGAAAAATTCCAGCTGGGGTGCGACGGGGTACTCATCCATGCCCCCACCCTAACCGGCGTTGCGCACCGGGTGCCGGCCGCCGGGCCACGTCGCGTCACACACCTGCCGGAAAGTTATCCACCGATGGCCGACACCCCGGTTGCGCACCCGGTTTCCGGGGCACACTGGGGTGCATGAAGAGCAACGTACTGCCAGGCGCATTGAGCGTTCTGCGCGATCTGGTGTCCGCGGCGTGGCCGCGGGGTATGGCTGGGCTGGTCCTGGAGATCACCGATCTCTGCCTTGCCCTGCTGCTCAAGGTCGCCGGATACGTGCGCACCGGGCAGGACCCCCGGCTCGCCGCCGCCCATGCCCAACGGGTGGAGGCCATCTACCGCTGGAGCCTGCGCGAGCAGCTGCAGGTCATGGTGGACTGCGAATCCACCGGTGCCCACGCCTTGGATGATACGGAACTGCAGGCCATCACCGGCCACCGGGTGGACTTCGGCAGCGAACCGGCACTGGCTACCGGCCGCGGCTGCTACCAGGACACCAGCGAATTCATTGCCGCCTGGCTGGGCATCGACTACTTCGAAGCCAAACGCCGGCTGGCCGACTCCCGGCTGCTGGTGGCCCGCCGCAATATGGATGGTTCCACCGGTACCCCACGCTTTGCTGGGCTGGCGAAACTGCATGGGCAGTCGCCCGCCGTCGATCCGCGACTGGTGGCCCGCACCGCCCGCCAGCTGGACAAGCTCGAACCGGAAGATACCACCTTCGACGGCATCCCGGTGCAGCCCTCCGCCCGCCATCGCGACGGGCAGCTGCTGGAAGACCACGCCGTCACGATCCTGTCCACCACGGACCAGCGCACGGCAACCAAGAAGATGGGCCAGCTGCTCACCGGCTACCGCACGGACAACAACCTGGTCGCCATCCCGGAAACGGGGATCTATCCGCGCGGCACCAAGAACGGCGTGGACGAATACGTCGTCCGGGTCGCCGGAGTCCAGGCCGAACAGGTTCGTTCCCTGCTCGCCCAGGCCGATAACCCGCGCACCCAGGCCGGGTCCGCGGCCCGGAAACCCGAGCAGTCCATCCAACCTCCGCTGCCGGATCTGTTCACCAGCACCGACCCGGCACCGGACTGGGCGCAGCCGCCCGATGACTCCGCGCCGGCCCCGGTACCCGCGCAATCCAGCCAAGCGGGCCCGGTCCGGGACTCCACCATGCAGGACACCGGCGGCAATGCGGGGCAGGCCCACTCGGATCAAACCGGGAACCCGGCCAACCAGCCGGCTGAATCCGCCGCGGAAACCGAGGTGGAGCTGCTGCCCGGACTGCAGGTGTCTGTCCCGCAACGGCGGCTGAACGCCTTCATGGCGGCCCTGGCCCGACCGTCCGGCAAGGGTACCGCCAAGACCATCACCCCACTGGTGACCGTCCGCTTGGTCATCGACGACCTGCAGGACCTGGCCTCCGCCCGGGGCGTCACCGCTCACGGGGTGGAACTGGATCCGGGGCAAATGCGCCAACAACTATGCGAGGCCGACATCCTGCCGATCGTGTTCAACGGCAAGGGCCAGGTCATCGACGCCGGCGCGACCCAACGGCTCTTCTCCCCGTTGCAACGCCAGCTGGCCCTGGCCCGCGATGGCGGGTGTATCGTCCCGGGCTGTACCGTGCCACCGGAACTGGTGGAATGCCACCACTGCACATGGTGGCAACGAGGCGGCAAGACCGATATCGGAAACTGCGCCTGCCTGTGCAAGGGCCACCACGCCCTGGTCCACCAGGGGCTGATCACGATCAGGATCATCGACGGCCTGCCCTACGCGATATTGCCCCGGCATCTGGACCCCGAACAGATACCGCGCCGCAACAGCTATTGGGTGTAGTCTGCCCGAAACCCGCTCCTGGTGCCCGGTTACGGTCGGCTGAATGCCACCCGCAGCCCGAACCCGATCAGTATCGTCCCGGTGATCCGGTCCATGATGCCCACCGCCTTCCCGGTGCGCAGCCACCGGCTGGCCAGCGTCGCCCCCAAGATCAGCACCCCGGCCCAGACCAGGCTCAGCACCACGTGCACCGTGGCCAACGCCAGGCCCATCAACAGCGCCTGGCTCTGCGGGGGAGTGAACTGCGGGATCGCCGCCAGATAGAACACCCCGATCTTCGGATTCAGCAGATTGGTCAGCAAACCCACGCCGAAGGCCCGATGCGTCCTGCCGGGCACACCCACGTCGACCGTGCCAGGCTGCCGACGGGTGAAGCTGCGATAGATCATCTGGGCACCGAGAAACACCAGATAGCCCGCACCGGCGAAGGTCAGTACCCGATAGGCCAGCTGCGAGGCGGCCAGCACCGCGGAGGCACCCGCCGCGGCCACCACACCCCAGAGAAGCACGCCGGTGCAGATCCCCAGCGCCGCCAGAAGGGCCTCCCTGCGGCTGCGGGTGACCGCGGAGCGCAGGATCAACGCGGTATCCACCCCGGGCACCAGGGTCATCAGCCCGGCCACCAGGGCGAAGGAAAGCAGGGCGGTGGTAACAGTCATGGCTCAAGGATAAATCGGCGCCCGGTCAATCCGGTTCAGGCCCGCTTCAACAGCATCGCGATCGCCTGCCCGCCACCGATGCACAGGCTCACCACCGCATAGGTCAGGTCCCTGCGCTGCAGGTCCAGCGCCGCACGCAGCACCAGGATCGCGCCGGTAGCCCCCACCGGGTGTCCCAGCGCGATCGCCCCGCCATAGGGGTTGACCCGCTCCGGGATCAGCTGCGCATCGCGAATCACCGCCAGTGCCTGGGCAGCGAATGCCTCGTTGAGTTCCACCGTGTCCACATCCGCTGGCCCCAGCCCCGACTGGTCGAACAGCTTGCGCAGCGCGAACGTCGGGGCATAACCCATATAGGCCGGATCCATGGCCGTGACCGTCACCTGTTCGATGGTCGCCAGCGCTGCCACCCCGTGCGCCGTGACCCAGGACTGCTTGGCCAGCACCATGGCCGCGGCCCCGTCGTTGATACCCGAGGAATTCCCCGCGGTCACCGAACCCTCGGGATCGAACACCGGTGCCAGCGCGGCCAGGGATTCCCGGCTGACCGATTCCCGCGGATGCTCGTCGACATCCTGCGTTTCGCCACCGGCCAACGAGCTGGCGAGGATTTCCTGGGCGAAGGCCGCCCGCCCCTGCGATGAGGTGGCCAGCTGCTGGGAACGCAGCGCAAACTCGTCCTGCTCTTCTCGGCTGATTCCGTACTTGCGTGCCACGTTCTCCGCGGTGGTGCCCATGTGCTTGTTGCTGAACGGGTCGGTGAGCATCGCCAGGGTGCCATCAAGCAGTTTGCGGTGCCCCAGGGTGCGTCCGGCCGCCGCCGAGTAGTCCAGGTACGGCATGTTGGTCATCGACTCGTTGCCGCCTGCCACCACCAGTTCGGTGGCGCCGAAAGCCAGCGACTGCGCGGCACTGAACACCGCCTGCACCCCGCTGCCGCACAACCGGTTCACGTTGAACGCTGTGGTCGACTCGGACAACCCGGCGGCCAGCGCCACCCGGCGCGCATTGTAGGACTCCGGGCCCACCTGGCCGATGCACCCCATGATCACCTCGTCCACCGCGTCGACGGGCACCTCGCTGCGCTCCAGCGCCCCGGTGGCTGCCGCCGCGCCCAGCTGGGCCGTGGACAGGTTCCTGTACATGCCGTTGAAGCGTCCGACGGCGGTGCGTGCCCCGCCGATGATCGCGATCTTGTCATTGGTGGTCATGACTACTCCTTCGAAGTCCAACCCATGGGGCGGTGGATTAACTCCCCTGGCGGTCGATCGTGGCCCCAGGCCCAATCCATTGATTGTCCACAGATTCTTCTGCAGCTCTTCTAGTTGAATCGCTCTGATGTTAACTTCAGCATAACGATTACTACTGGGGGCGGAATATGAGTCAAGGTACCGCATTGAATTCACTATTGATCTCGTCCACGAGTTGGATTCAGCGACGAGTCCATTCGTTGGACCACACTCTCCCCGGGCGTGTTCGAATTCAAGAATCCCTTGATCTAAGAGTGCCGGAGAATGCGATGATCCGCGGCAGTACCGGGCAGGTGATCATTCCGATCGCAGTTCTCCCCAAGGGTGTTCTCTGGTCTTGGTGGGTTCAGGACGGTGGGGGTGCGCCTCTTTCGGTTGTCAGCCGAAGGAGGAGCAGCGAACTCGTCGAAGAAATGTTGTGCCATGCGCTAGAATCCGCAGGAGTTGCTGTTGCCAACGTCGGGACGGAACGGGAGACGTTGCTTGGATTTGTCAATAACGGTGATAACGCACCTGTGAAATCGGCTGAAGCCCTGTTTCGAGCATGCAAAAAGCGAACCAATAAAGAAAACGCGGCCTATATGGAGTTCGTTTTGGACCTTGTGCGGGTTCTGGAGTCGTCCTGGGTCGTGCTGGTCGAAGTTCCTGAAGCTCAGGTAGGCCAAAGAATGATCATCAAGTACGGATATGATCTGCAAGCTTTGGTGTCTCCGTTGGACGTCAATGAAGACAACGATAGTTACTGGATACCGATCAGTGACCCCGGCTTTTCGTCGAGCCTTCATCTCGAGGTTCGGGTGCCACCCGAACTGGAGATATTCGAGATCAGTCTCGTACATGTTAACGCGGACCAGACACGCTCAAGGGTTATAGGTAATACGACCCTGCCGAATAGCGTGGCACACATGCAAAACGACTTGTTCATTCCCCGGTTTTGCGTTGCCCATCTTGAATTCCGTGTCCGTCCGGTAGAGGCTGGACTGCGTCGGTTTACCGATTTCGTCCTGGTTGCGGTTACTTTGGTGGTCATATTTCTCGCCTGTATCCGATTTGGGGACTCGGCGTTATTCCTCCACAAGAACTGGCGCAACCACAGTACCGCAGCCGTGATCCTGGCTCTTCCTGCATTACTGCTTTCATGGATAGCCAGGACACCCGAAGCCGCCGTAGTGAAGCGCGCATTCCATCGGTTGAGGCTGATCAATATCTGGTTGGCGATGGGGATCTTCAGCATGGCCGCCGCCTTATCCGCGATGTGGCAGCCATGGGTGTGGGCAGTGCTTTGGACTGTACCCATCGTATGCTGTACAGCCGCGCTTCTACTGCGGTATCTTGAGTATGTAGTGCGAATGCCGTCCGAATTCATGTTGCTGGAAGGAAACCCTCGAGATGCCTCGGTATGAAGAGGACGATGAGATGGTGACAGCTGGGCAGTGGGTCATTCGCGATGACCGGAGTCCGATGAATACATCCGCTGCCTATCGGATTGTCGAGCCTGTGACGCATCCGAAAGGGACTTACAGCGGGATTGATACCATCAAGAAGCACCAGGAACTGGTGCGCGCGATTGGTGGCGAAATTCGTTTCTCTGACAACAAGTAGCCGTTGTCGAACCGAGTACTCCGTGGTGCCGATTTCTCCGAATTGGGATACTTTGAGCCCGCGGGGAGTTGGAGTAAATCTGGCTACGGAGCATCATGGCCGATGGCCTTGTGGTGTGCCGGTCCCGCATCCAACGGAGCGTCCTCGCGGCGTCGTTGCCACCAATGCGCTCAAGAGTCTCATCCGAAGATCCGTGAATCCGGAGAGCATCGCAGACGGGGCTGAGACGAATTATCCCGGCCAGTTAGTCATGCTCTCATCGGCTGGAGCTGTGTTTTCAGTGAGTCGAATCGCCAGAGGCGAACGGAGTTCAAGAGAAGTTCCATTCAATCAACTTTGAGCGGTGCGGGACCGTGGCTTGACCAGTGTTAGGCGGCTCTCCATCGGGAAGTTGGTTTATACCGGCACGCTCTGGCATAATTGCAGGGTACTTGATTTGATGTGGCCCCTCTCTCCATGTCAGGTCCTGTCCTTAGAGCTGATCCAGTATGGCTTGCCCCACAAGCGCAGAAACCATCGGCTCGACCATGTTGAGATAACAGGAGTGTCCACAAAAGTGGCCGTAAAAATTCGTTTGAAGCGCTTCGGTAAGATGCGCGCCCCTCACTACCGTGTGATCGTCATCGACTCGCGTGCCAAGCGCGATGGCCGTGCGATCGAAGAGATCGGTCTGTACCACCCGACTGAGAACCCGTCGCTGATCAAGATCGATTCCGATCGTGCCCAGTACTGGCTGTCCGTTGGTGCCCAGCCGACCGAGCAGGTCCACGCTCTGCTGAAGATCACCGGTGACTGGCAGAAGTTCAAGGGCATCGAAGGCCAGGAAGGCACCTTGAAGGTTGCCGAGCCTAAGCCTGAGTTCGTTGCCCCGCAGAAGGGCTCGGTCATCCTGCCGGAGGCCGTGACCAAGAAGGCCGAGAAGCCAGCCGAGGCCGAAGCCGAAGCTGCTGAAGCCACCGAGGCTGAGTAACAATGCTCGCAGATGCGCTTGACCATCTGGTACGCGGAGTGGTTGACGAGCCGGAGGATGTCAGGGTCGCCCTGAAGTCCACCCGACGCGGAGACCTGCTCGAGGTGCGTGTCCATCCTGAGGATCTCGGTCGTGTGATCGGTCGTCAGGGTCGCACCGCCCGGGCATTGCGTACAGTGATGGCTGCGCTGGCCAATGAGCCGATCCGTGTTGATGTCATTGACACCGACCGTCGCCGTTAGCCGCGAAACTTTGGAGTCATGCGCAAGATGACTCCGCCAGGAAGGGAGTTCCCGCCGGAAACGGTGGGGACTCCTTTTCGCTTTGTCCCACCGATACGCCACAACACATAGACTACTGTTCGGTGCCCGAGGCACCTTCCACCTCTTCCAAGGAGAATGATCCTTTCATCATGCGCATGCAGGTAGCACGAATCGGAAAGCCCCACGGCATCCGCGGCGAAGTGACCGTGCAGGTACTCACCGATGCACCCGAGGACCGTTTCGTGGAAGGCGCCACGTTCCACGTGGTCGATGGTCCGGTCAAGGAACTGACCGTGCGCAGCGCCCGCTGGAACAAGGCCATCCTGCTGCTGGGCTTCGAGGAGATCGCCGACCGCAACGCGGCCGAAACCCTGCGCCAGGCCCGCCTGGAATTCGACACCGATGACGAGCAGGAGGACGACGGGGACCAGTGGTATGAACACGAGCTGGTGGATCTGAAGGTCGTGCTCGAAGGCGAACAGGTCGGGATCATCACCGAACTGCGCACCGGTAACGCCCAGGACCTGCTGGTCTTCAAGGACAACGACGGCGAAGAGGTCTACCTGCCGTTCGTGGAGGAATTCGTCCCGGTTGTCGATATCGACGCCGGCACCATCACCATTACCCCTCCGGCAGGCCTGCTGGAGGTCAACCGCGAAGACGGCCAGGAGTAGCCACCGGATGCGCATCGATGTCATTTCGATCTTCCCCGAATACCTGGGTCCACTGGATCTGTCGCTGATCGGCAAGGCCCGTCAGGACGGGCTGTTGGACCTGAATGTCAGCAACCTGCGTGACTTCACCTACGACCGCCACCACAAGGTCGATGACACCCCCTATGGCGGTGGTGCCGGCATGGTGATGATGCCCGAGCCATGGGGCCTGGCCCTGGATGCGGTCCGCAACGCCGAGGGCTCGACGACGCGCCCCACACTGATCGTTCCCTCCCCGGCAGGTGCGGTATTCAACCAGCAGATGGCCTACGAACTGGCGGAGGAAGACCAGCTGGTCTTCGCCTGCGGGCGCTACGAGGGCATCGACGAACGGGTTATCGACTACGCGCACGAGCATTTCAATGTGATCCCGGTATCCATCGGCGACTACGTACTCAACGGGGGAGAAGTGGCGGTGCTGGTGATGGTCGAGGCCATCGCCCGGCTAATCCCCGGGGTCATCGGCAACCCGGAATCCCTGGTCGAGGAATCACACTCGGATGTGCTGCTGGAATACCCGGTGTACACCAAGCCCTCCGAATGGCGCGGACGCCAGGTGCCCGAGGTCCTGCTGGGCGGAAACCACCAACGTGTGGCACGCTTCCGGCGCGACGAGCAGATCCGGCGCACGGCCGCCCGCCGCCCGGACCTGATCACCCGGCTGGATGCCGCCAGGCTGAACCGTAAGGACCGCGACCAGCTCTGGCATGCGGGTTTCGCCGTACACGAGGGCAAGATCATCCCCAAATCCGAATTGGATTGGGACACCGAGTCATAGATCACCGCCACCCGCGGCAGGGGCAACTGGCTTGAGCCGAAGTCATGTGGCAAAATAGTCTCTTGGTGTGTTCTGTCGTGCTGCCTGCCGCAGGGGGTGTTGCCGACAGCAGGAACCACCGCATCACCAGGCTAGAGTCCTGGGGATGGCTAAGACCTTTTCAAGGCCGTGCCATGGTGCACGGGCCTTGCCAATAGGGACCGGTGACCTGCGGCATTTGTCCTAGGAGATGCAACCATGCATATTCTCGATTCGCTGGACGCAGCCTCGCTGCGTAACGATGTTCCCGAGTTCGGCCCAGGTGACACCCTGAACGTCCACGTGAACATCATCGAAGGCAAGAACTCCCGTGTCCAGATCTTCAAGGGCTACGTCCTTGGTCGCCAGGGCCGTGGTGTCGGTGAAACCTTCACCGTCCGCAAGGTTTCCTTCGGTGTGGGCATCGAGCGTACCTTCCCGGTTCACTCGCCGATCATCGAAAAGATCGAGCTGGTGTCCAAGGGCGACGTGCGCCGTGCCAAGCTGTACTACATGCGCGATCGCCATGGTAAGGCAGCACGTATCCGCGAGAAGCGCGAATTCGGTACCAAGAAGTAGTCCGTATTCCTTCATGAATCGGATTGCACGCACCGAGCGGGCAACCACAAAGCGCCGGACCTGGTTTTGGGTCTGGCGCTTTGTTTTTGCCGCCGTCATCCTCGGATTCCTGGCCACCTTGCTCATCCGCGCCACCGTCGTGGACCTGTACCGGATCGAATCGGTCTCCATGCAGCCCACGCTGAACCCGGGACAGTCGATCACGGTAGACCGCCGTGCCTACGGCGATGCCGACCCGCAACGCGGAGACGTCGTGGTGTTCGACGGACGGGGTTCCTTCCTGCCCTACCAGCGGCAATCGCCAGGTGATTCCATCGCGCGCGCACTGCGGCTGGGCGGGACCGGCACCACCTATGTCAAACGGGTGATCGGCATCGGCGGGGACACCGTCGAGTGCTGCGGGGATGATGGACGGATCCTGGTGAACGGGACACCAGTGGATGAACCCTACCTGATGCCCGGGGACCAACCGAGCCAGAGCGCGTTCAGCGTCGAAGTGCCCGCCGGACGGTTATGGGTGATGGGCGACCACCGGTCGCGCTCCGAGGATTCCAGGGCCCTGCTCGGCGCCAGCGGCGGGGGGATGATCCCCATCGAACGGGTCGAGGGCCGGGTCGGTGAAATTATCTGGCCGATGGAAGAACGGGCAACCGTCGACTAGTCGGAGCCGACACGGGGCGAAATTTTCAATATTTTTCCATCAATTTCGGCCACCTCGCCCGTCTTACTCAGTGAGAATGGTGCAATCTTCAACGAGCGTCGCTCGGAGATCGGGTGTGCCTAGCCCGGGATCTGTGACATCTGTCCTGACATGGGGCTAATAAGCGAATCGCGATCGCTAACCGGGCCGATGCCTTCAGATGCATGTAAAACCTTATGGCTTCCTTTATATTGACTTAGCGCGAACTGTGTCGCGGGGCGGGCGACCAGGGCCTCTGGGTACTTGAATCTGAATATCTCCTGCCGATATTGTTTCAATTTGGTAACACATCTGTGCCCGATGGGCGGCGATATCACATATCGGCATCCATTGGGCTTCGCACCGAATTAATGGGAGAAGCATTAATGCCTAATCCGAAAAAGAAGATCGCGCAGCGTGGTGCTGTCGTTGTCGCCTCCACCGCATTGGTGTTTGGCGGCAGCGTCCTGGCATATCCCGCGTTCGCGACCGAGGCGTCTGAAGCGCCGGTAGAAGCAGCGACTCCTGCGCCAACGCAGGCAGACGGTGTTGATACCACTGGTCTGGCAGAGGCTATCGAGCGTGACCTCGGTAAGTCCCCGAAGCAGTACCTCAAGGATTCCGAGCTCAATGTCACTGCCACCGAGCTGAAGAAGCAGCTGCAGGAAGCGGACATTGACCACAACGTGGTCATCGAAGATGGCGTCGTGCTGGTCCAGGTGGGCGAAGCCGACCTGGAGGCCGTTGAGAAGATCGTTGCCGCCGTGAATGGCGACTCCGACGTAGCTCCGGCCAGCGCCGAAGCCACCGATGCCTCCGAGGAAACCGCAGAGGCCACCGAGACCGAAGAAGCCGAGCCGACCGAGCAGACTGAGGAAGCGCAGGCCACTGAAGAGGCTGAAGCCACTGCAGAGGCTGAGGCCACCACGGATGCCGTCGAGGCCGAGGAAGCCGAAGGCGAGATCAAGGTCGAAGCGGTTCCCGAGGGTGAGCAGGCCGAGGTTTCCAGCGTTCGCGAGGCCCTGAAGGAGCTTGAGAAGCAGCTTGACCCTTCCCAGGTTTCCCGCCTGACTTCTGTCACCAAGAACATCAAGGGTGACATCGTGATCACCGCCGGTGGTCCGGACAGCGTGAACAATTCCAAGCTTTCGCGCAGCGCCTCGAAGCCGGCCTCCGAGGGCCTGACCCTGGAGGAGTTCAACGAGGTCGTTGACGGCGTCGAGCTCGTGGCCGAGGGCAAGGGCGGCGCCGAGAAGCCTGCTGCCGATCTCAAAGACATCTACGGCGGTATTGGCTACGCCATTGACGACAGCAACGATTTCCAGGGGGAGATCGGGCTGTGCTCGATCGGTTTCACCGCCTGGGATTCAAGTGGCAACGATGCCATCATCACTGCCGGACACTGCTCGCACGACGGAGTGACCCGCAATACCGCGGTCCTGGAGCACAGTGCTCCGGACGAGTACACCACGCTGAGCAACCTGCTGGGTACCTTCGGGTTCAACCAGTTCGGCATGCCGGGCAATGCCGGCTTCGAAGCCGACGATCCCAACTGGGAGAACTGGGCCGAAGGCACCGACATCGCCATCATCGAGGACATCAACCCCGAGCTGAACCTGCTGCCAGGGGTTTCCCAGTGGCCTGCCGGCCAGGACGTGCGTGACGAGACCCTGGCCATCACCAACGCCGGTGCCGCCACCGTGGGCGCCGAGGCATGCAACTCCGGCCGCACCACCGGCTGGCGTTGCGCACCGATCACCGGTGAAGGCGTCTTCTACGTCATCGGCTTCGACGAAAACGGCAACCCGGACAACAACAACGTCCGCACCGTGTGGGGTTACACCTCCGAGGTCGACTCCGGTGAACCGAACCTGCTGCCAGGTGACTCCGGCGGTGCCGTAGTCGTGGGTAACCGCGCTGTGGGCATCAACAGTGCCTACGGCAACGGTGGCCTGCGTGCCCAGTACACCGGTCTGGCCGACGCCATGGAGAAGACCGAGGTTGGCGACTACGAAGTCAAGTTCTTCGTCAACGCCCCCACCGTGACCGCTCCTGCCAACGGCAGCGAGATCGAACCAGGTGCCGAGATCACCGGTTCGGTGCAGAACGCCCCCACCGGCGCCCGGGTGGAGATCACTGTCGGCGGCGACGTCATCGACACCGTGAATGTCGGTAGCAACGGCAACTTCTCCTTCAACGCCCCGGACACCGAAGGCGAGTTCAGCTTCCAGCTGCAGACCCGTTCGGGCAACTTCAACGAGTCGGAACTGACCTCGGGTAACTACACCATTGTTGCCGTCGAGCCGACCGAGGAGCCGACCCCGACTCCAACCGAGCCGACCGAGGAGCCTACGGCTACCCCGACCGAGCCAACTGAAGAGCCGACCGAGGAGCCTACGGCTACCCCGACCGAGCCAACTGAAGAGCCGACCGAGGAGCCTACGGCTACCCCGACCGAGCCAACCGAGGAGCCGACTCCAACCGAGCCGACCGAGGAGCCTACGGCTACCCCGACCGAGCCAACCGAAGAGCCGACTCCAACCGAGCAGACTGAGGAGCCAACCGAGGAGCCTACGGCTACCCCGACCGACGAGCCAACGGCTTCGCCGACCGAGACGCAGGAGCCCACCAAGTCGCCTGAGGAGACCAAGTCCCCGGAGGCCACCACTTCGCCAAAGCAGAACGATGACAATGACGACCCGCTGGCTAACACCGGTTCGGCTGTCACCCCGGTTCTGGCGATTGCCGGTGCACTCGGCCTGGGCGGCGCCCTGCTGCTGATGCTGCGTCGCGGAAACCGTCGCCACGGCTAATCACCGCCGCGACAGTTGATGCCGCACGACGGTAGACACTGAAAAGAAAGGCCCCGGTTCCCTGTAACCGGGGCCTTTCCCATTCAACACCCATGGGCCTCACGGCCGCCTTTACAGCACGCCGCCTAGGCTGGTTGGCAAGGACATGGATCGTGAGCCAAGAGAAGTGAGAGACCGGATGAAGAAACGACAGCTGACCCAAATCCTCGGCGGTGCCGCCATCGCGGCACTGGCACTCTCGGCCTGTGGCACCCCCACCGGTTCGACGCCCACCGCCAGCGAATCCCCGGACACCGAAACCCAACCAACGGAGAGCACCGTGGACCAGGAAGCCCTGCTGCAGATCCAGGACAAGCTCTCGGCGGAACTGGGCCAGAGTTTCGTCCAGGGCTGGATCCAGGACGGCCAGATGCATGTGGCCACCACCGACGAATCCAGCACCGGGCAAATCGAGGCTGCCGGGGCGGTGCCCACCGTGGTGGAGTTCAACGCCCAGCAGCTGCGTGAGGGCATCGCACAGATCATGAACTGGCAGGCGCAGCAGGACGATCCGATCCGTACCGCCATCCACGGCTATGAGCTCAACGGCAAGGAAGGCGGGCTGATCCTGCGCGTGGATCCGGGGCATATCGACGAGGTCAAGGCACTGCTGGATGAGGCCCAGCCGGCCGGGCAGATCCCGCTGAGCTTTGCCCCGAGTACCGGCATCGCCAGCCCCGCGGCCGGCTAACCGCCGCACCGGTTCCCGCAGACACGCCGGCCCGCGAACGCATCACGCGTCGCGGGCCGGCGTTGTCGCGCCAAGGGAGGTAAACCGGAGGCGCTATACCGCGCCGCTGGGCTGCGTATCAACGAACCGGGCGGCCAGCTGCTGCCGGTTCTTCGCCCCGGTGCGCCGGTAGAGCTTGGTCAGCCGGGCTTCCACGGCACTGACCGAGATGTACAGTTCCTTGGCAATGGCCTTGTTGGTCAGTCCCTCGTGGACCATGCGCACCACCTCGAACTCCTCGCGGCTCAGGTCCACCGGGGCGCTGGCCGCCGCAACCGGGTTACGCACCGCCAGGCAGTCCTCCACGTTGACCACCCAGGCCTTGGCACCCAGGGAACGGTAGAGCGACCGCGCGGCCACCAGGTGCTCGCGTGCGGCTTCCGGCTGGCCCATGGCCCGCAGCCGGTTGCCCAGCGCGTGGCGCACCCGGGCCAACTCGAACGGGCTGTCCGAAGGGGTCCACTCCTCGATCAGTGCGCGGAACCGGGGCAGCGAGGCCTCGGACTCCAGCACCATCGCCTGGGCCAGCCGCATGGTCAGCTTGGCCCGGCGACCGGGGACCTGGTTCATCTGGTGCTGCCGGGCCCGGTATTCGGCCACCGCCTCCTCGGCACGCCCCAGCATCACCAGTGCCTCGATCAGGTGGGTGGTGGTACGCACGTAGCGGATATCCGCCGCCCCCTGGTAGATGTGCAGGGTGCGGCGGTAGGCCTCCACGGCCCGTTCGTGCTGGGCGTTCATCAGCGCGTTGTCCCCGGCCAGCATCGAGATCCGGGCCAGCAACTTCGGGCTCATCTCGCCCATCACGTGCGGCTGCATGCTCTCGAAGTAGGCACCGGCCATATCCTGGCGGTTCTTGTTCATCCAGTACCAGGCCTGGATCAGCTGCGGCATGGGTTCAAGCAGCGCCGGTCCATCCACGGCGATCCAGCGTTCCACCAGCGCCATCGCCCGGGGCAGGTTCTCGTTCTGGATCGCATTGGCCGCGGACAGCAGCAGGGTCAGCCGTTGCATCAGCAGGTTCGGTTCGCTGCCGGCCGGGGTCAACCGGGACAGCACCTCGCGGGCCTCCTGGTGGTATCCGGTATTCAGCAGGGCCAGGGCCAGCGACTGCTTGACTTCCAGACCCAGCCCGTCACCCGGGGCGACCAGCAGCTGCTGGTGCATGCCCAGCACCGTGGCGTGGTCCAGTTCCAACGCGGCGAGCAGGATCTTGGCCTGGGTCAGGCGTACCTGCTGCCCGGTTGCGGCACCGTTGAGCAGGGCGGTGGCCCCGTCCAGGGCGGTGCGGGCCGCCGCGGCCTCCTCACGCAGCGCATGGGCGCAGGCCGTCGCGGCCAGCAGCTTCCCGCAGGCCGCGGCATGGTCCTGTTGGTGGGTGCTGACCAGGACGGAGACATCCACCTCCGGGGCCGGGCGCCCGGCGATGGCGGCGATTTCCACGTGCAAGGTGGCCAGGCGTAGTTCCGTGGCCGCATCCGGGGAACGGCGCTGGGCGAAGCGCAGGTAGCGTTGGGCGGTTTCCAGTCTCACGGCGAGGAAGAACTCCGCGGCCAGGTCGGTGAGCACGGTGGGCAACCGCGGATCGGTGCTGGCCAGGTTCAGGGAGCGCTCCGAGACCTCGACGGCCGCGGTGACCTGCCCGCCGAGCAGCAGCTCCTTGGCCTGCTGCGCCAGGTCGATCGCCGGCACCCGGGCACTGTGCACAAAACTGTGGTGGAACATCCGCAACGCCGGGCAGGAGGTGGCCGCCTGCAGCTGCCCATGCAGTTCCCGCCGGTGCTCCACCGCCAGCGACCAGTACACGGCCGAGCGCAGGGCGGTATCGCGCAGTTCCACATACGGTCCCACGGTTTCCAGCAGCCCCTGGTGCAGCAGTTCATCCAGCCCGTCGGGATCCGCCTCGATGCCCAGCAGCGCCGCCCGTTCGCACAGCGGCCCCATGGCCGCCAGCTGCAGCAGCCTTTCCTGCCCGGGGTCCAGGGACGCGAGCAGCGAGGGCAGCGCCGCGGTGTACTCGATGGTGGGATGCAAGGGCAGGCACAGCGGGCTCTGTCCGCGCAGCTGGCGGTGGGTGAGCATCTCCAGCTGCGCCAGGATCGCCCCGGGCACCCCGTGGGCCTGGGCGGTGACCAGGGAGAGCACCGAGGTGTCGGCTGCCGGGCCGGCATGCTGCCGGGCCAGGTCCAGGGATTCGGTGCCGGTCAGTTCATGCAGCTTGATCACCTGGATGGCGGCCAGTTCCGCGGGCACCGGGTTGCGGGTGATGGTGCCAACGAATTTGGTCCGGATCCGTTGCATCTTGGTGGCCAGGAAGCTGATGACCTTCAGGCTGGCCGGGTCCATGAGATCCAGATCGTCCAGCAGTACCACGGTGCCCGGTTTGAGCCGCTCGGGCAGCATCACTTGCAGGTGACGGGCCACCGCGAAGGTGTCCACCGGTTCGCCGGGGAAGGTCGGAAGGAAGGGTTCCAGGTCGATCTGCTCGTCCAGTTCCAGGTTGGATAGCAGCATCATCACCCCGGACAGCGGCCAGTCCGACTCGCCGGGGCTGGTGCGCAGGAAGGTGTGCGGCTGACCGGCCAACCGGTCCGAGAGCCTGTCCAGGACCCAGGACTTGCCTGCACCGGGGCTGCCGGAGATCAGGATGGCAGCATCCCTGGGCCCGCTGATCTTGGACACGAGGGTGGCGAGCAGGTTCTTGCGACTACGCATGGCACCACCTTGCGGTGCAGGGGCAGACCATCCGGGGCGCCCGATGCGCAGCGGATACCGCCTGTCGTCCCGGGTGCCTGCCCGGGGTCCCTGAAATGCTCGGCGTCAATGTTCCCCCAATGTCCTGCTGAATCGCCTGGTCCTTACCCGTTGCCCCTCACGAAGTCCCGACCTTATCCGGTAATCCGAGATTACTGCATGTGGCAACCCGTGGAGCTGTTAGTCAACGAGTATAGACAAATAAAATTTGATGTACCGGTCGCCGGCTAATATTTCGATGCGGCGCGTCGCGGAACGGCACACGCTGGTTTCATCATCAAGCCGATGGCTGAAATCGCCCGGATCCGGCGCAGGGCAGCCTCCGGGTGGGGTGGCCCCACGGAGTGTAGGGGATTGTGGGGTTCTCCCCACAAGGCGGCCAGGGTACTGGCACAAATCCCGGAGTGCGGTAATTCTGGGATTGCCTGGTCACCAGTGCCCTCACGGCGGTTCTGCGAGCGTCCCGCCGATGAGGGCCCCGTGCGATCAAGGCAGCTGTCCAGGGGCAGGTCCGCCCTTGGGGCCCGCAGCACTGCGGGTGCGGAACTGGCAGCCGGCGGCGACGCCGTGGCCAACAGCCGTGGTGGGTGTGCACGCAGTGCGAGTCGTGTGCACCCGCCACTTTCCTGACACGGGACGGCAGCCCGGTGCGCATGCTCTTCGTGGGCGCATCACACGTGGCGTGCCGGGAGCCGGTGGCAATCATGCGCTATCGTGAAGTGCACGCATTAAGTACGGCACTAAGGGGATACGTGAGCGCCGAATCCGGTGAAGCCAAGGGCCAGGAGCCGCACCTTTTATCCAAGACGTGGCGGTTGTTGCGCGAGATCCTGATTATCCTGGTCATTGCCGTGGGTCTGTCCCTGCTGATCAAGACCTTCTTCTTCCGGGCCTACTTCATTCCCTCGGGTTCCATGGAAAACACCCTGCAGATCGACGACCGGATCTTTGCCAACCTGATGGTCCCCGGCCCCTTCGACCTGCAGCGCGGGGACGTGGTGGTCTTCCGGGACGACGACGGTTGGCTGCCACCGCTCATGGTGGACCAGAACGCCGCGCAGAAGGCGCTGAGCTTCATCGGACTGCTGCCCGAACAGGATGAGCAGTACCTGGTCAAGCGCATCATCGGCATGCCAGGGGATACCGTGGAATGCTGCAACAGCGATGGCCGGCTGGCCATCAACGGAACCGCCATCGATGAACCCTACGTCTACCCGGGGGATACCCCCAGCGATATCCCGTTCTCGGTCACCGTACCCGAAGGCAAGATCTGGGTGCTGGGCGACCACCGTGGAGCCAGCGCCGACTCGCGCTACCACATGGACAGCAACGGGGGCTTCGTCGATATCGACACCGTCCAGGGCAAGGCGCAGGTGATCTCCTGGCCGCTCTCGCGCTGGTCCGTAGTGGATTCGCACCATGAGGTCTTCGACGCGGTCCCGGATGCCGGCGCCAACTAACCCCACCCCCACATCATCGAAGGAAGCTGGCGACGCGTGCCGAGGAAAGCCACCGGGAAACCAACCACCCTGGATCACGAGCGGGCCCTGGCCGCCGACACCGCAGCGACCTACATCGGCGCGGTGGACGAGGTCGGTCGCGGCTCGCTGGCCGGCCCGGTCACCGTGGGCATGGTCGTCATCGACATCAACCAGGTCACCGAATTCCCCGAACTGCGCGACTCCAAGCTGCTGGATGCCAATGTGCGCACAGAACTGGTCGACAGTATCCGGCACTGGGCCGTGGGCTACGGGGTGGGGCACGCCTCGGCCCCGGAAATCGACGAGCTGGGGATGACCGCGGCCCTGCGCCTGGCCGGCACCCGCGCGGCGGCGCAGTGCGCCGTGGCACCGCAGGCGGCGCTGGTCGACGGCAGCTACGACTGGCTCTCGGCCACCGAGCCGGACCTCTTCGACCTGCTGGAACCGGCCACCGAGCCCAGCGGCCTGCATATCCCCGTGCGCACCCTCATCAAGGGCGACATGACCTGCCAGGCCATTGCCGCGGCCTCGATCCTGGCCAAGGTCGAACGCGATGGGATCATGACCGGCGCGGCCTTGCGGCATCCGGCCTACGGGTGGGAGGTCAACAAGGGCTATGCCACCGCATCGCACCGCCAGGCCATCGCGGAACACGGGCCCAGCCCGCTGCACCGGCTGAGCTGGCGCTTGACTTCCGGTAGTGAAAAGACTGAGAGTGAAGCCAGAGGAAGTGAGGGAGACTAATGGGCGCCGAAGACCTGGAAAACTATGAATCGAATCTTGAACTCAAGCTGTACCGCGAGTACAAGGATGTCGCCTCGCTTTTCAACTACGTGGTGGAAACCGAACGCCGCTTCTACCTGGCCAACCAGGTGGAGCTGAATACGCTGTCCAATGCCGGCGAGGTGTACTTCGAACTGAACCTGACCGATGCGTGGGTCTGGGACATCTACCGGCAGGGGCGGTTCGTGAAGTCGGTGAAGGTGCTGACCTTCAAGGACGTGAACATCGAGGAACTGAACCGCAGTGAGCTGCAGATCCCCAAGGAGGGGATCTCCGGCTAGCCGGAGATCCGCCGGAAGGACAAGACCGTGGCCCGGACCCCCGCAAGGGGTCCGGGCCACGGTCTTTTCTTGCCGCGAGGAATGACTAGGAGGTCATGCCCTCGACGAACTCCGGGTTCGCTTCCATCCACTGCTTGACCAGCGGCTGGTAGTCATCGGTGTCGTTCTCGACGAACAGCAGGTTCTCCAGGTCGTAGAGGGTTTCCAGGTCCATCTCGAAGTTGTTGAACCAGCCGGCGACTTCCGCGTGGTCATCGCTGAATCCGCCGCGGGCGAAGCTGTGGATCGATTCGGTGCCGCCCAGGGCGCCCTTGGGATCCTCGAGGTTCTTGATCGGGAAGGAGGCGTAGGCCCAGTGCGGCTCCCACAGGGTGACCACGATGTTCTCGCCATTATCGGTGGCGGTCTGCAGCTCGGTGAGCATGGCGGCGGTCGAGCTGACGGAGAAGTCCATGCCCTCCAGGCCGTACTCCGGGATGACCGAATTCTGCACCGTATTGGTCAACCCTGCACCGGCCTCGATGCCCACGATCTTGTTGCCGAATTCGCCGGCATTCGCGGCCAGGTCCTCCAGCGAATCGATCGGGGCGTCCTCGTTGACCGCGACGGTCAGCTTGGACTCGTTGTTCCAGGCCCCGAGGTCCTCGATCTGGCTTCCGAACTTCTCCAGGTACTCCTTGTGGGTGACCGGCAGCCACACGTCGGTGGTCAGGTCGTAGTCCCCATCGGACAGGCCCTGGAACAGCGGGGCGACATCCGAGTAGGTCAGCTCGACATCGTAGCCTTGCTCCTCAAGCACCGCCTTCCACAGCTCGGAGGTCGCAATACCCTCATCCCAGCCATTGAACACGGCGATGGTCAGCTCACCCTTGGATTCCCCAGCGGCCCCGGTGGTACCACCATCGTCACTTCCGCAAGCGGTCAGTGCCAGGGCGGCTGCGGCCGTAACCGCACCGAACTTCAGCAAACGATTCTTCATCATGTTCGTATTTCCTTTCCGCGGTGCCACGGTATCTCCGCGGTACCACCGGCACCGCGAACGGTGCCAGCGGCGGGACCGGGTGTGGCCGGCCCCGCCGGTAAGTCTTGGAGCCTTCGGTGCTACGCGGCCAGTTCCTGCTCGCGGGCGGTCCGGGCGGCCTTGCGCTTCTTCATCAGCAGCGCAAACACCCCGGATTGCCGGCCGAAGGCGTTGGTCAGCCGGTCCAGGATCATCGCCAGGATGACCACGGCCAAACCGGCCTCGACACCCAGCGCGGTATCCAGCCGCGACAGCGAGGAGATCACGTCTCCACCCAGGCCTCCGGCGCCGACCATGCCGGCGATGACGACCATTGACAGCGAGAGCATGATGACCTGGTTGACACCGGCCATGATGGTCGGCAGGGCCAGCGGCAGCTGGATCTGGCGCATGATGCGTCCGGGGGAGGAGCCGAAGGCGTAGCCGGCCTCCACCACTTCCTTGTCCACCGAACGGATGCCCAGTTCGGTGAAGCGCACGCCGGGAGCCAGCGCGAAGACGATGGTTGCCACGATGCCCGGGGCGACACCCACACGGAAGAGCATCAGTGCCGGGATCAGGTAGACGAACGCCGGCATGGTTTGCAGGAAGTCCAGCACCGGGCGAACGATGTTGGACACCGTGGTGGACTTGGCCGCCCAGATGCCCAGGGGCAAGGCGATCAGCAGCGCCCAGAAGGTGGCGACCAGGACCAGGGCCAGGGTGACCATGGCGTTGGTCCACTGGTTCATCCCCACGATCAGCACCAGGCCGAGCACGGAGCCGAGCATGAACTGCCAGCCGCGGGCCAGCAGGGAGATCACGCCCACGGCGATGATCACCACCCAGAAGGGCGGGGTGCCCAGCACCATGTACAGGGCATCGTACATTTCAATGAAAATGGTACGCAGCACCGAGAACAGCCCGGACAGGTTGTTAATGATCCAGTCGATACCCTTTTCGGCGGTATCGCCCAGTGGAATACGGAACTCATCCATTAGCTGGCCTCCGGACTATTCTTCAGGGCCTGCTCGACAACGTCGCTGGGCAGCGGCTTGTCCAGGATGGCCATTTCCTCGGTGGGCGGGTTGGTTTGGGCCAGGGCGGCCAGCAGGGTCACCCGCGGGATCACGCCCAGCAGCCGGCCTTCGCTGTCGGTGACCGAGACCGGCAGCGGGGACTCCACGGCCGGGACGAACAGTTCGGACAGCGGGGTGTCGCGGTTCACCGTCTCCAGGGGCTGGATCTTGGACTCGATGGAGCTCTCCGACTTACGCACCAGCTTCAGCGCATCGCGGTCCGAGATCATCCCCACCACCTTGCGGTCGCGTCCGGTGACGATGGCCGCGGAGAGGAACTGGTCGCGCATGGTGCGCAGGGCCGAGCGCGGTCCGGCATTGGACTGGATCACCGCGTGGGTCGGCACCATGACAGAGGATGCGGTCAGCACCCGGGCCCGGTCCACATCCTGCACGAACTGGGCCACGTAGTCGTTGGCCGGGTCCATCAGGATCTCCTCCGGGGTGCCCACCTGCACGATCTGCCCGTCGCGCATCACCGCGATCCGGTCCCCGAGGAACATGGCCTCGTTCAGATCGTGGGTGATGAACACGATGGTCTTGTTCAAGGTGGCCTGCAGCTCAACCAGCTGCTCCTGCATTTCACGGCGGATCAGCGGATCCAGTGCCGAGAACGCCTCGTCCATCAGCAACAGCTCGGTGTCGGCCGCCAGCGCGCGGGCGATACCCACACGCTGCTGCATGCCGCCGGAGAGCTCGCTGGGCATCTTGTCGCCCCAGCCATCCAGCCCGACCATCTTGAGCATCTTGGCCGCGGCACCCAGCCGTTCGGCCTTGCCCACACCCTGCTGCTCCAGCGGGTAGGCAACGTTGTCCAGGACACTGCGGTGCGGCAACAACGCGAAATGCTGGAAGACCATCGAGACCCGTCGGCGGCGTACTTCACGCAGCCGTTTGGTTGAGATCCCGGTGATGGTGTCCCCTCCGAGCACCACGGTGCCCTCGGTGGCCTCCCACAACCCATTCAGGGTGCGGATGAGGGTCGACTTGCCGGAACCCGACAGTCCCATGACGACAAAAATTTCGCCTTCCTTCACTTCGAAGGAGGCATCGATAACGGCGGCGGTCGTCGTGGAGGGCAGTTGGTCCCTGGTCGCGCCCGCCCTAAGCTTCTTGACCGCGTCTTTCGGTTTGCGGCCGAAAACCTTGTAAAGGTTTTCGACCTTCACAGCGATATTGGTGCTCATGTTCTCCACTGCCCGTCTACCGCTCACGCGGTACGGGCCGGTAGCGGACCGGCAGGATTTTTGGCGCTCGACTCGTAGCCGAACGGAACTGGTAGCGAGTGTTCATCCTGGCTGACGCGATCCAAAGGAGCAACTTCTAGACCGCGTGTGGTCCTTGGTTTCTTTGCTGGCGGTCGTGTCGGACGCGTCGCCGCCGGAATCCCAGCCTAACAACACCGGCGGTCGGTTCTCACATTCACACGCATCAATCCTCTCAGAATTGCTCCAAGTCTAGGGCGAATTTGCCGCATGATCCCGGGGGTATCGGCGAAGTTATGAAAATGTTATGCGTCGCTGTCCACAAAGCGCCCAAATCAGCGTTCGAGCCCTGAATTCACTGGCGATACTGGCGGGATAAATGCGGAATTCAGGTAGGGGTTGGGACATGGGGCAGCACAAACAGCGCTTGGGACGGGCCGGCGAGGAGGTGGCCGCCGAATATTTATCCGGCATCGGACACCGGATATTGGCTAGGAATTGGCGTACGAGTACGGGGGAATTGGACCTGATTTCGGTAGCCGGGGAGCAGCTAATAGCGGTGGAAGTCAAGACCCGGACCAGTGACAAATTCGGGACGGCATTCGAGGCGATTAACGCCGCGAAATTCCGGAGAATCCATCGGCTGATCCGGCAGTGGGCGAGGGAAAACAACCTCATGACCATGCAGGTCAGAGTGGATGTGCTCTGCATCTACAAGGAGAACGTTGGCTGGCGGATCGAGCATCACCGGCAGGTGGGATCATGACGCTTGCCAGAACCCGTTGCGTCGGGCTGGACGGACTGGGCGGGACCTTGGTGGAGGTCGAGGCCGACCTTGGATCGGGTATCCCCGGATTCATCATCCTGGGGTTGCCCGACGCGTCCCTGCGCGAGGCCCGGGAGCGCATCAAATCAGCGGCCCGCAATTGTGGGATCCCGCTGGCAAACCGCAAACTCACCGTGAACCTCTCACCTGCCACCGTGCAGAAATACGGATCCGGGTTCGACCTGGCCATTGTGTTGGCCGCGCTCGGCGCCGACCAGCAGATCAGGCCCTGCGCCCGGACCGTGTACCTGGCCGAACTGGGTTTGGATGGCAGCCTGCGACCCATCCCCGGGATCCTGCCGGCCATGTTGGTGGCAATGGCCGCCGGGGCCACCAGCTTCCTGGTCAGCCAGGCCAACGAGGCCGAAGCCAACCTGGTTCCCGGGGCGCAAGTGCGCTCCGCCGCCCACCTGACCCAGGTGCTCGAACTCTTCGGGGCACCGGCTGAAAGACTGCGTCCGAGCCTGCGACATGCCGCCCGTACCGAGGACCAGGCGCCGCCGATACCACCACCCCCGGACCTGGCCGAGGTCAATGGGCAGCACGAAGCCCGTTGGGCGTTGGAAGTGGCCGCGGTAGGAGGTCACCACCTGCTGATGACCGGCCCGGCCGGAGCCGGCAAAACACTGCTGGCCAGGTGCCTGCCCGGGATCCTACCCCCGCTGGAGGCCCAGCACGCGCTGGAGGTGGCTGCCATCCGCTCGCTGACCGCGAACGGGCCGGCACCGGTCACCGGGTTGGACAGCCAGCCGCCGTTCATCGCCCCGCACCATACCTCATCAACAGCCTCGTTGCTCGGCGGAGGCACGCGGCAGGTGAAGCTCGGGGCGGTGACCCGCGCGCACCGCGGCATACTGTTCCTCGACGAGGCCCCGGAATTCTCCTCCGGGGTGCTCGACGCGCTGCGCCAACCGCTGGAGGACGGGGAGGTCTGCGTGGCCCGCGCCCGGATCAACGCCAGGCTGCCGGCCCGGTTCCAGCTGGTGCTGGCCGCCAACCCCTGCCCCTGCGGACGCAATTACGGTAGCGGGAGCGGCTGCGACTGCACACCGATGCAACGCCGGCGATATTTCACCAGGCTCTCCGGTCCGATCCTGGACCGGATCGACCTGCAGCTGGCGATCACCCCGGTGTCGGCCAGCCAGATCCTTGGCAGGCAACGCAACGAGCCCAGTTCCCAGGTGCGTGCCCGTGTCCTGGCGGCGCGTGAACGCACTCGGGGCCGTCTGGCGGCATGGGGGATCAGCTGCAATGCCGGGGTGCCCGGCAGCATTCTGCGCCACCAGCTGGATTACGCCCCGGGAACGATGGGCCACCTGCGGAATCTGGCTGTCCGGGCCGAACTCTCGGCGCGCGGCATCGACCGCGTATTGCGCGTGGCCTGGAGTATTTCGGATCTGAACCAGCACCCCGCACCCACCACCGAAGACCTGGACCTGGCCGTGTACCTGCGGCAGAACATCGAAAGCTGAGCATCATGGTACTCTCGACTGCCCCCGATTCGCGTGAACGTCTCTACACCCAGCTGAGCTTCCTGATCGAAGCCAATGACTACGTGGCCGGGGCGCTGATGAAGTTGATCGGCGCCGAGGAGCTACTGAAACTGATCCACCGACCGGACTGGTACCCGGCGGACCTGGACCTGCAGGTCAGCGAGGAATTGGGCATCTGCCCGTCGGCGGGGAACCAGATCAACTTCACGACGGCACTCAAGCGCTGGCGCCGCCGGATAGCGTACGCTCCGGATCCGCAGTCCTTGCTTGATGGCATCGGCCGCGTCGGTGGGGGAATCCTCACCCCGCAGAGCGATCTCTGGCCGTCACAACTCGACGACCTGGGACTGGGTGCACCCCTGTGCCTGTGGTGGCGCAGCAGCAATCCGCAACGGCTGGCCGGCCAGCAGCTCGGGCGCAACGTCGGCATCGTCGGGTCACGGGACAGCAGCGACTACGGCAACCAGGTCACCCGTGAACTGGCACTCGGGCTGGCCCAGCGCGGCGTGTGCATCGTCAGTGGCGGTGCCTACGGAGTCGATGCCGCAGCCCACCATGCGGCGCTGCAGGCCGAGGTGAGTGACCTGTCGGCTGCCCCGACCATCGCTTTCCTGGCCGGCGGCTTGGATCGGCTATACCCGGCGGGAAACAGCGCCCTGCTCAACCAGGTCATCGACCGTGGGGTGCTGCTCTCGGAAGCTCCCCCGGGAACCACTCCGGCACGTTTCAGGTTCCTGAATCGGAATCGGCTAATCGCGGCGTTTTGCCACCTGATTGTGGTCACCGAGGCCCGATTCCGTTCCGGCGCGCTGAACACCGCCCGGCAGGCGGTGGAACTGGGCCGGGAGGTGGCGGTGATCCCCGGAAGCGTCTTCTCCCCGAACTCCGTGGGAACCCACCGGCTGCTGCGTGCGGGGGAGGCCGGGCTGATCACCAATGTCCAGGATGCCCTTGAACTGCTGCCCGGGGTTCTCGTGCAGGATGCCCAACCGCAACTGGTCCCGCAGGCCGCACGGGCCACCGACGGGCTCAGCTCCGAACAGGCCCTGATCCTGGACGTGCTTTCGCGCACCAGATGCGCGGTGGTCGATGAGCTCTGCGCCCGTAGCGGCGTGCCGGCCATGCAAACCCTGCGGGCACTGCATGTGTTGCAGCACCGGGGGCAGGCGACGGCCGAAGACAGCGGGTGGAAAAGGGTGGGGCTCTGAGCCGCACACGTGGTACAACACGGTAGATTGAAGGTGATGAGTACGAGACACCCCGATAGCGGTACACCGGAGATCGGCCCGGAGCAGTTGCAGGTGCTGGAGGACTACCTGGGCTACCTGCTGTACCAGCGTGGCCGCAGCGAGAATACGGTGCGTGCCTACGAATCGGATCTGCGCTCGCTACTGGGCTATCTGGCCGGCCGGAGCGCGGCTGGGCTTGATCAGGTGCGCATCGAGCACCTGCGCGGTTGGCTGGGGCACTTGCAGGATGCGGGGCTGGGTCGAACCAGCATGGCCCGGAAGATCTCGGCCGCGAAGAATTTCTTCGCCTGGACGTTGCGTGAGAAGCTCCTCGACGAGGATCCGGCCCTGCGTCTGCAGGCGCCCAAGAAGGAACGCCGGCTGCCGCAGGTATTGCAGCCAAGCCAGGTCGAACGACTACTTCGGGACATCAAGATCCCGCAACCCGTTGCCCGCGCAGAATCCGGCGGCGCAGCTGACCTGCCCAGCGAACGCGAGGCCGCCGTGGCGGTACGCAACCAGGTCATCGGCGAGATCCTCTACGCCAGTGGGCTACGTATCAGCGAGCTGGTGACACTGGATGTGGCGGACGTGGATTTCGAGCGCCGTGCCCTGCGCGTGCTGGGCAAGGGAAATAAGGAACGGATGGTGCCGTTCGGATTGCCGGCGCAACGCGCGCTGCAACTGTGGTTGGACCATGCGCGTCCGGTGCTGGCCACCGACGCCAGCGACCGTGCCTTGTTGCTGGGAGTCCGGGGCGGACGGTTGAACGTGCGTCAGGCCCGCGATGTGATCGCCAAGGCCCTGCACAAGCTGGGGGACACGGCTGCCAGCGGACCGCACGCATTGCGCCATACGGTGGCCACCCACCTGCTGGATGGCGGTGCGGACCTGCGCGCCGTGCAGGAGTTCCTGGGCCACTCCTCACTGGCCACCACCCAGCTGTATACCCATGTATCGGTGGACCGCTTGCGCCAGAGCTATCGGCAGGCCCATCCGCGAGCCTGAACATTCACCCAATGTTTGGGGCAAATCCCCTTTCAGCTGGCGAAAGCACCCCGTTGTCAGGCAAGATAGGAGTACATCGCTCAGCGAGCTGGATTCTGTTGTGGTTGACGTAGGGGAAGACGATCAACACGATAACGGAGGATGGCATGTCTGCGTCGATAACCAGGGGAGTAGTATTCATTCACTCGGCCCCTGCTGCGCTATGCCCGCATCTGGAGTGGGCCATCGGGTCGGTGCTCGAACGTCCAGTGAAATTGGACTGGACCGAGCAGGAAGCCGCACCCGGGCTTCGTCGCGCAGAAATGCAGTGGAATGCCCCACAGGGAACCGGGGCGATTCTCGCCTCGGCCATGCGCGGCTGGCAACACCTCCGCTTCGAAATCACCGAGGAACCCAGCCGCGGCTGCGATGGCAGCCGCTGGTCCTTCACCCCCGAGCTCGGGATCTTCCATGCCACCGTCGACACCGCCGGCAACATCATGGTTAGCGAGGACCGTATCCGTTGGGCGTATGAGAAGGGCGATGGCAACCCTTCGGTGTTCTACCAGGAAATGTCCATCGCGTTGGGCGAAGCCTGGGACGAGGAACTGGAACCCTTCCGCCATGCAGGTGAAGGAGCTCCTGTGCGCTGGCTCAACCAGGTGGTTTAGCCAATAGTCATCAAGTCTCCGAGTGAGTTGTCACGAGCCACTCGGTTGATGCCCCACATGGTGCGGGGTGTTACCACAATAGGTGAAGGGGCCCCACCGGGCCCCTTTGCTCTGCCCGGCAATCCAGGTAGCCACGGGCTCCAGGCCAGGGCCGGCGTAGTAGGGCTGGTGCTCCGCCCGTGCTAACGCACCACGTCGAAGACCATTTTCTGGACCCCGTTGGCATAAGACTCGGACTCAACCAGATCCAGTTTTTGGGTCGGCAGTTCGGCGCTGCTGAACAGCCGCCGGCCTTCTCCAAGCAGCAACGGGAAAACCAGCAGGTGATAGCGGTCCACCAGTTTGTGCTCCTGCAGGCAGTGAACCAGTTCCAGGCTGCCATGGACGGTGATCGGCCCGCCGTCCGAAGCACGCAGCCGGGCCACATCGGCCATGGAGCGCAGGATACTGGTCTGACCCCACCCGGGGTGCAGGTCCCGTTCCTGTAGCGTGCTGGAGACCACGAATTTGGGCTGGTCGTTGTAATCGGCGAATTCCTCGTCCATATCCGGCCAGACGGCGCTGAAGGAGTCATAGGATTTGCGGCCCAGCAGCATGCCGGTGGATTCGGACTGTTCGCTGGCCTTGAGCTCGTAGACGGCATCGAGGTGTTCAACCTCGGTGAAGGTCCAGCCGGTATTGCGGTAGCCCTCCTCGCCTCCCGGAGCCTCCGCGACGCCGTCCAGGGAGATGAATGCCGTGACGATCAGGGTGCGCATGGTGTGCCTTCCGCAGACTCTTCGGTTTCCTCCAAGCTACCGTGACGGGCTGTGCTTGCAAAGGGTTCGCGGGGCATCGACGGGCTTAACCGGGTCTGTGGCGGCAGCCCCCACCGGTAATGCGGGGGCTGCCGCCACAGGAAGTTAGGTGCGGAACCTAGATGCTGCGGATGGCCACCACGGCATTGTGCCCGCCGAAACCGAAGGAGTTGTTCAGCGCGACGATCGATCCCTCGCGCAGCTCCTTGGGCTCACCGGTGACGACCTTGAGCGGGATCTGCGGATCCTGGTTCTCCAGGTTGATGGTCACCGGGGTGGTGCGGTTGTAGATGGCCAGGGTGGTCAGCACCGACTCCACGGCGCCGGAGGCACCGAGCAGGTGGCCCATTTGCGATTTGGTGGCCGAGACCCACACGTCATCGAGCGCGTCGCCCAGGGCGGCACGCAGTGCGGTGTACTCCGGCACGTCGCCCACCGGGGTGGAGGTGGCGTGCGCGTTGACGTGCACGACATCCTCGGGCTGGATCCGCCCGTCGAACATGGCGGCCTTCAACGCACGAGTGGCACCCAGGCCCTCCGGGTCCGGGGCGGTGATGTGGTGGGCGTCGGCGGTGACCGAGGACCCGGCCAGCTCTGCGTAGATACGCGCCCCGCGGGCCAGGGCATGCTCCTCGGCTTCCAGTACCAAGGCACCGGCGCCTTCGCCCATCACGAAGCCGTCGCGGTCCACATCGTAGGGCCGAGAGGCCCCGGCCGGGTTGTCATTGCGCTTGCTCAACGCCTGCATCGAGGCGAAGGCGGCGATCGGCATCGGGTGGATGGCCGCTTCGGCGCCACCGACCATCACCACGTCGGCCTTGCCCGAGCGGATCAGATCCAGTCCCACATGCATGGCCTCGGTGCCCGAGGCGCAGGCGGAGACCGGGGTATGTGCCCCGCCCTTGGCGCCCAGGTCCAGGGAGACCGCGGCGGCCGGCCCATTGGGCATCAGCATCGGCACGGTCATCGGAAGCACGCGGCGCGGGCCCTTGGCCTTGAGGGTGTCCCAGGCGTCCAGCAGGGTCCACACCCCGCCGATGCCGGTGGCGAAGGCCACCGACAGGCGGTCCTTGTCCACCTCCTCGATGCCCGAGTCCTTCCAGGCTTCGCGGGAAGCCACCACGGCGAACTGCGTGGACGGGTCCATGCGCTTCATCTCCACGCGGGACAGGGTCTCGCTGGCTGGGTTCGAGGCCCGGGCTGCGAAGGTCACCGGAAGCTGGAATTCCTCCACCCATTCGTCGGTCAAGGTGGCTGCTCCGGATACACCCTTCAGGGCGTTGGCCCACAGGGTGGGGACATCTCCACCGATCGGGGTGGTGGCTCCGAGACCGGTGATCACTACTTTGCGCGCCATCGTCTAACTCTCTACTGGGCGGGAATCAAAATCTTGGGGTGGTGGGCGCCTGGGCGTCCCACCGGTGCGGGATCCGCACGGTGAAGCGCATGGTCCGGCAGGTTGCAACTATGCCGCCGGACCATGCAGGCTTCGGGGTGTTCTCCGGGGCCGGATCTCCGGTCCCGGAAGGCCGGGTGCTTAGCCCTGGGCCGAAACGATGAAGCTGACGGCGTCGCCGACGGTCTTGAGGTTCTTGACTTCCTCGTCCGGGATCTTCACGTCGAACTTCTCCTCGGCGTTGACCACGATGGTCATCATCGAGATCGAGTCGATGTCCAGGTCCTCGGTGAAGGACTTGTCCAGCTGCACGTCTGCTTCGTCCAGGCCGGTTTCTTCGTTGACGATTTCGGCGAGGCCCGCCAGGATTTCTTCGTTGCTAGCCATGGATGGCTCCTTTTCTTGTGTTGTGCCGGTGATACCGACGATGATCTGGGCGCGATTCCTTCCCGCACGGGGAGGAGGGGTACGCCCGGCTTGGTGAAAATTTCACTGCGCCGTCAAGTGTTTAGTTTATGGCAGGAGGACGACCTGGGCGCCGAAGACAAGCCCGGCACCGAATCCGATTTGCAGGGCCAGCCCGCCGGAGACCTCCGGGTGTTCGCGGCGCAGCCGGTCCATCGCCATCGGGATGGAGGCCGAGGAGGTGTTCCCGTTCTCCGCGATATCCCGGGCCACCAGCACCGACTCGGGCAGTTTCAGCTGCTTGACCATCTCGTCGATGATGCGCATATTCGCCTGGTGCGGCAGGAAGGCGGCCAGGTCGGAGGCCTGGATCCCGGCGTCCTCCAGGGCCTTGCGGGCCATCTTGGCCATTTCCCACACGGCCCAGCGGAAGACGGTCTGCCCGTCCTGGCGCAGGGTGGGCCACAGCTTGGCCTCGCTGGAGGCCATGACCGAATCGCCCGCGGTGGCCTGTTCGGCGTCCAGCACCACATCGCGCAGTTCCAGCTGCGAGTGCGTCATCCCGATGGCGGACCACTTCCCGCCATCCGAACCCCACACCGAGGGGGAGATGCCGGGGGTGTCGCTGGCCCCCACCACCACCGCGCCGGCACCGTCGCCGAGCAGGAAGGAGATGGTGCGCTCGTGGTTGTCGATGTAGTCGGAGAGCTTCTCCGCGCCGATGACCAGCACGTTCTGCGCCAGCCCGGCGCGCACCAGGGCGTCGGCCTGGGCCACCGCGTAGCAGTAGCCGGCGCAGGCCGCGGAGATGTCGTAGGCCGGGGCCGGGGTCAGCCCCAGCCGGTCGGCCACCGCGGCCGCGGCCGAGGGGGTGGCGTGCGGGAAGGTCACCGTGGCGACGATGACCGCGCCGATCTGATCCGGTTCCAGCCCGGCGTCGCTGATCGCCGAGCGTCCGGCATTTTCGCACATGTCCAGCAGTGAGGTGTTCTCATCGGCCCGGTGGCGGGTGACGATGCCGGTGCGCTGCTGGATCCACTCGTCGGAGGAATCGATCCACTGGCAGACATCCTCGTTGGTGACCACCACGTCCGGACGATAGGAGCCGGTGCCCAGGATGCGGCTGTGGGCATTGGGCGTGAGTTGGTTCAGTACGGCGCTCATGGTTGCTTCTTTCCTTGAATCCGTGCCTCGCGGGTGGGGCGTGGGTGGGCTAGGCGGTGTGTTCGGCGATGAAGGCCTTCGCGGCCTCCAGATCGGCCGGGGTCTTGACAGCCAGGGTCTTCACACCCTTCAGGCCGCGGCGGGCCAGACCCACCAGGGTGCCGGCCGGGGCCAGCTCCAGCAGGCCGGTGACTCCCAGGCCTGCCAGCTGGTCCATGCACTGGTCCCAGCGCACCGGACGGGAAACCTGTGCCACCAGGGACTCAAGGTTCGCAGCGCCATCGGTCACGGCCTGGCCGTCGTAGTTCGACAGCAGCGGACGTACCGGGTCCTGCGGGGCCAGTGAGCCGGAGAGTTCCTCCAGCACGCCCACGGCCGGAGCCATATGCGCGGTGTGGAAGGCGCCGGCGACCTTCAACGGGATCACCCGGGCCTTGGCCGGCGGGTTGGAGGTGAACGCCTCGATCTGCTCGATGGTGCCGGCGGCGACCACCTGGCCCCCGCCGTTGATATTGGCCGGGGTCAGCCCGGCGGCCTCGATCGCGGAGAGTACCTCGTCGGCATCCCCGCCCAGTACCGCGGCCATCCCGGTGGGTTGTACGGCGGCGGCCTGGGCCATGGCGTTGGCGCGTTCGCGCACGAAGGCCATTGCATCGGCTTCGCCCAGGGCGCCAGCCAGCGCGGAGGCGGTGATCTCACCGACCGAGTGGCCGGCCAGCACTGAGTTGGCCGGCAGCTGCGCACCGAACAGTGCCCGGGCGGTCACCAAGCCGGCGGCCACGATCAGTGGCTGGGCCACCGCGGTGTCCTTGATGGTCTCCTCATCGGAGATGGTCCCGTGGGCCACGAGGTCGCGTCCGGTCAGTTCGGAAAGCTCCCCCAGGTGCTCGCGTACACCGGCCACGTCAAGCCAGTCGGTCAAGAATCCTGGGGTCTGGGAGCCCTGTCCCGGGCATACAATTGCTAGCACTCTTCCAGCTTTCCAAATAAGGGGAGGGTTTCGCTCATTATTTCAGTACCAAGCTCGCGGCACCTCTTTGTAGGAATTCTACAAAGATCTCCGTCGGGCTGTCGAGAAAACCCCATCAAACCACGTCTTTGTGTTCCAGCATACTGTGCGCACCCTCCAAAAACCGTCTCGGGAGCACTAGCCGCGGGCCTCGCGCAGGCGTCCGACCAGTAGCGCGGTTTGCAGCACGAAGGCATCCCTGGGGACCAGCGGATCCCACCCGGTGACCTCGCTAACCCGCTTCATCCGGTAGCGCACCGTATTGGCATGTACGAAGAGCTCACGTGCGGTGCCCTCCAGCGAATGCCCCAGGGCCAGGTAGCTGGCCAGGGTTTCGGTCAGTGCGTTGCTGGCCTGCTGCAACGGCTGGTAGACCCGCTCATAGAGGGCGTCGGCGGCCAGCGGATCCCCGTTGACCACGCGTTCGGGCAACAGGTCGTCGGCCGCCACGGGTTGCTCGGCCTCGGGCCAGCCGGCCGCCGCGGAATAGCCGGCCATCGCCGCGGCGGCACCGTAGTGCATTTCCTTCACGGTGGGAGCCAGTGGCGAGTACACCACCGGGCCCGGGCCGAAGAGCTTGACGAAACGCGAAAGGTCCGTGTCCTCGAAACGGGTGTCCGAGAGCATCAGGATCGCCCGGTCGCCCAGGATGCCGATGAGTGAGTCCCGTCCGAAGCGCACGGCCACCCGGCGCAGGGCCGAGACGAAGTTCACCGGGGGGGAAGCCGGGGTGGTGCCCACCATGATCCGGATGTTCTGCTGGGACTTCCAGCCGATGGCCGCGATCCGGCTGGAGAGCGAGTCCTGCGATTCACCATGCAGCACCGCGTCCACCACATGGGCTTCGAGCCTCGAGTCCCAGGCACCGCGGGTTTCGGCGGCCCGGGCGTAAACATCGGCGGCGGCGAAGGCCACTTCGCGGGAGTAGCGCAGCACCGCCTCGCGCAACTGCCCCTGCTCGGATTCGGCGACGATGTCCGGGACCTGGGACTCGACGACTTCCACGATGGTGCGCAGCAGCGCCAGCGCCTTCTGCAGGCTGATCGACCGGGTCAGTTCGGTGGGGGCGGCGCCGAAGACGTCGGTCATCACCCAGGCCGGGGTGGATTCGGGGTGTTCGTACCAGTTCACGAAGGTGGCTATGCCCTTTTGCGCCACCAACCCGAGCGCTGCCCGTTCCTCGGGTTCCAGGGACCGGTACCAGGGCAGGGACTGGTCCAGGTATTTCAGCGCCGTCGTGGACAGCACGCCCAGATGGGATTTGAGCCGTTTGATCGTCTCCGGGCTGGGCTTGGCCAGACGGCTGCTCCGGGTCCGGGCGGAGACGGCTTCGGCCTTGTCGTTCATGGTTAAGAGCATACTCACTGGGGCGCGAACAGCTTAACGGTCCAGCTGTGACATGAAGTGGGCCACTTCGTCGGCGAAACGTTGTGGCGAATCGAGCCGGGGGCTGTGTCCCGCGCCAGGGAAAATGACCAGTCGCGCCCTGGGCATCAGGGCGGAGCGCCGTTGCTGTACGCTGCCATCCACCAGCGGGTCGGCATCACCCCAGAGGAGCAGCACCGGGCAGGTAATGCGCGGCAGGTCGGCGCGGTCGTCGTATTCCAGCATGCCGGTGGACAGCCGCTGCCAGACGTGGGCGGGGACCTTGGCCACGTCGTTGATCTCTTCCTCGGCGCGGCGGGTCTCGGCGTGGCTGGTGGCTCCGTTGCGGACGAATTGCGCAATGAAATCGTGATCGATGGGATCACGCAACAGCGCCAGCGATCCGGTGACGAAGTCGGCAAATGCCGGGTGCTCGACCATGGCGGCGGGGGAGGCTTCCAGGATCAATCCGGCCACGTGGCGTGGAGAATCCAGGGCCAGTCGGCGAACCATCAGGCAGGAACCCGAATGCCCTACCAGCACTGGTTGTTGAAGATCCAGGATCGCCAGCGCCTGGGACAGGTCGGCGGCCAGGTCCCGGATGCCCTAGCCGTCGGCGGGTTTGTCCGAATTTCCGTGTCCCCGAGGTGACATGGTCACGGCTCGCACCGAGGTGGGTAGTGCATCCAGCCCCGGATGATAGCTGCGCCAGGAATCCGTTGGGCCGGGAAGCAACAGTACGGCTGGTGCGTGGCATGACCCCTGAACCACGTAGTCCAGTCGGATTGAATCCGAGATGCTCAGCTGCGAGTAGATCCGGTTCATGTTCACTCCCACTATGGAGGATGGCCTCCCGGTTTCGGGAGCCATCGCCCACGACCGGGGTGACGCCCAGTGTAGGCCCAATGGCGGGAGCGGATAAAGGCCGATTCCGGACGCCGGGGATACCCGAGGGAGCTACTTCTCCCGATCAGTCCGGTCTGGTCCGGCCAGGTTTGCCGAAAGCCCGAACACGTGGTGTGTCTCGAGTCGAGTTGAACGCCTGGATGGCGTACATGGACGGGCCTAGGGTCAGGTCGCTGATCGCCTCTGGGGTACTACTTGGCCGCAAGGAAGTCGGTGTGTCCACGCCTGATGGCAGGCGTGTCTGACGACGACATTGGGGAAGTCTCAACCATGTGCTGGTCGCGCCGATCTGGGCATCCCGACGCATATAGAGTTAAAGCAATATCGTACACGGTCTATTATGAGAGTGTGCACTGGGATGTGCGGCTTTGGAAGGACGTGGCTTCGTGGGTCCTTGAGTTCGATGATGAGACCTACCATCTGGTCGCCGCGGCGATCCCGGTTGGAGTCCGAGTGGCCCGCACGTGGGAGGCTGACCGCAGACCGGATTAAAGGCTCTCGCCACCACAACATGAAGGAGTTTCGCCCCGGTTCTGCCGGACGCAGCAAGGTTAGGATCCTCTTCGCTTTCGACCCTAAACGCCGAGCCATTCTGTTGGTCGCAGGAGACAAGACGGGCAGGTGGAAGCAATGGTACGAACAGAACATCCCGATAGCCGATGAACGATTCGATGAGTGGCTCGACGGTGAGGTGGAATGAAATGAGCAATGCCAATACCGTGTCGTGGAACGACGTGCGCGCCCAACGCCCGGTCGACGAAGTCGCAGTGGCCAAGCATGTCGCCCGGATGGGGGCTGAGGAACGAGCCTACCGGCTCCGCGAGATCCGTGAAGAGCAGGGTGTGACCCAGAAGGAACTCGCCGACCGCATGGCACTCACCCAGCCCACTATATCCGCCCTCGAAGCCGGTGATATCGAGCGCTCCGGCCTCGCCACGCTGAAGGCCTACGTCGAAGCCCTTGGTGGCAACCTCGAAGTCACAGCTACCTTCGGCAGTCGAAAACTTGTCCTGTCGTCCAAGGACTGAAACAGAACCTGCCGATGTCGAATGTCAACAAGTGATCGGATTCACGTTGTAGGTGAGTATCGATGATGTCCTGCGGCGCATCGCCAACCGGGCCTTCTTCGGCAAGCTTTGCCTCAGTGCACACGCAAAGATCACGGGTCGTCCACGGGGCCGATCAAAGTGTTCAGTAGTACCCATATAGAGGTAGCAGCGGCCCGCTGAGCGCGGCAAGAAGATTGAAAAAAGTGCCGACCCCTGGGCGGTGTGCAAGGCATCGCCTATCCGTAGAGCCCGTTATGTACGGTCTGTTTAGGTGTATGGATCGCACAAGGCGTATCAAAGCGTGCTAATACGCGCTCATTGGGTCATTTGTGACACCCGCCAGAACCAGCAGAAAACCCGCTCTGTTCAGTCTGTTCAGACTAGTCAGAGCGGGTTACTTATTGGTGGGCCCTACCGGGATCGAACCGATGACATTCACGGTGTAAACGTGACGCTCTACCAGCTGAGCTAAAGGCCCTAACCTTGCCGGCCTGAGGGATTATCCCTTGCCAACAGGGAATAACTTTACTGATCTTTGTTCATGCGCGCAAATCGCAACGCAGTGATCTGGCTCTCTTGCTGGTTCTAGGTTTCCATGGCGTGAATGTATTGTTCCAGGCTTCGCGGTTGGTCCAGTCCGGTTTCGAACCCGCGGATGATGATGCCGTCCTTGATGTACAGGCTGACACGACGGGCTACTCCACGTTCGGTATCAAAGGCACCAAGCAGTGATGCCACCCCGCCATGGGGCCAGAAATCCGCCAGTAGTTCGAAGTCGATGCCTTCTTGCTCGGCATAGGAGCGTAGCGCGAACTTGTGGTCGACGGATACTGCTAGCAAGCGCACCGAGCGGTCATGGAATAGTTGCAGGTTTGCCTGCAACTGAGCCAGTTCGGATCCACAGACCCGGGAAAATGCCCAAGGGTAGAAAACAAGGAACACCTTGCCAACCGATAGATCGGTCGACAAGATGCGTTCCCCGTATTGGTTCTCTAGTTGGAACACCGGGAGGTGTTCCCCGATATTCATGGATTAGTTCTTACGGCGCTGGACCAGTCGAGTAGCGGACCACTCCCTGGAGACGCCTTCGCTGCTGGTGACATGCAAGCCGGCAGTAGGCGCATCCTGCTGGACCAGGCTCGGTGCGACATGGCCATCACGTCCCTGCTTGGGGGTCAATAGCCAGACAACACCATTGTCCTCAAGGTTCGACAGTGCATCCATTAGCGCGTCGGCCAGGTCCCCGTCGCCATCGCGCCACCAGAAGATCACGGCATCTACAACGTCATGGTCCTCTTCCGTGAGCAGTTCAGAGCCAATCAAATCCTCGATGGACTCACGAAGGTCGTAGTCCACGTCATCGTCATATCCCAATTCCTGGACCAGGTCTTCATCTTTGAAACCCAACTTCTTCGCGGGTTCCACATTTGCCGATACGGCGTCGCTCACTTCATTCCTCCTGCTGGTGCAAAGCGTTAGTACCAACGAAACACGCTTTTGCCTGCCCATTCAAGCGCTAGCGATACAACACGCCGGTATTTTCCCTTGACCTCCGAGTGTTACATATCTCGATGTCAGGTGCATCTATAAAGATACACCTTGTCGTTGTTGTATAGCTCACTCAATTTTGGTCATTTTTCGCTTCCGGCGACGAAATCATGTCCACAAATCACGACAAGTCGAACTAGAGTTGAAGGTGAACGGACAAAGCACGCCACTCCAGTGCGCACCTGTCTGTAATCCCACTCATGTCGGTGTCTGAAACTCACCGCCGGCATGTAGCCGCTTCAATAAAAGGAGTAACCGTGGCTATCGAGGAACATATCTCCCAGATCCGTAGTGGTCTGACGTATCAGCTCTCTGATCGGGATCCGGAAGAGACCCAGGAATGGTTGGATTCTTTTGATTCGTTGATCGAGTCGCAGGGGACCGAGCGGGCCCAGTTCATTATCCGGTCGTTGTTGCAGCGGGCCGGGGC